>NZ_JAMQGR010000001.1:0-1684382 GCF_023703445.1 Janthinobacterium kumbetense | reverse complement strand
GGCCCATGACTGGCTGATGACGAAATAATAAGGACAAGACAATGACTACCCCGATGATTGGCCACTTTATTGGTGGCAACCCCATGGCCTCGCGCTCCGAGCGCACCAGCGACGTGTTTAATCCCGCCACGGGCGCCGTCACGGCGAAAGTATCGCTGGCGACGCCTTCCGAGCTGAACGCGGCCGTGGCTGCCGCTCACGCGGCCTTTCCCGCCTGGTCGCAAACGTCGCCCCTGCGCCGCGCCCGCGTCATGTTCAAGTTCAAGGAGTTGCTGGAAGAACATGCGGATCAATTGGCGGCCCTGATCACGGCCGAACATGGCAAGGTGTTCACGGATGCAAAAGGGGAAGTGACGCGCGGCATCGAAGTGGTGGAATTTGCCTGCGGCATCCCGCAAATGATGAAGGGAGAATATTCGGAGCAAGTGGCCGGCGGCATCGACGCCTGGTCGATCCGCCAGGCATTGGGCGTGTGCGTCGGCATCACGCCGTTCAATTTCCCCGTGATGGTGCCGATGTGGATGTTCCCGATGGCGATCGCCTGCGGCAATACCTTCGTCTTGAAACCGTCCGAGCGCGACCCGTCGGCCAGCCTGCTGCTGGCGCAGCTGTTGACGGACGCGGGCTTGCCGGACGGCGTCTTCAACGTGGTGCAGGGAGATAAAGAAGCCGTGGATGGCTTGCTGCACCACCCGGACGTGCGCGCCGTCAGTTTCGTCGGTTCCACGCCGATTGCCGAGTATATCTATGCCACTGGTTGCGCCCAGGGCAAGCGCGTGCAAGCCTTGGGCGGCGCGAAAAACCACATGGTCGTCATGCCGGACGCGGACATTCCGCAGACGGTCGACGCCCTGATGGGGGCCGCGTTCGGTTCGGCGGGCGAGCGCTGCATGGCCATTTCCGTCGTCGTGGCGGTGGGCAATGTGGCCGACCAACTGGTCGAGGCGCTGGTGCCGCGCATCGCGGCCCTGAAAATCACGCAAGGCATGGATTTACAGGCGGAAATGGGCCCGGTGGTGACGCAAGTGCACAAGGACAAAATTGCCGGCTACATCGCGAAGGGTGTCAAGGAAGGCGCCAAGCTGGTGGCCGACGGGCGCGGCTTCGTCTTGCCGGGCCACGAAAAGGGCTTTTTCCTCGGCGGCAGCCTGTTCGACCATGTGACGCCGGACATGACGATCTATAAAGAGGAAATCTTCGGTCCCGTGCTGTGCATCGTGCGCGTGCCCGATTTCGCCACCGCGCTGGACCTCGTCAACGCGCACGAGTACGGCAACGGCACGGCCATTTATACGCGCGACGGCAATACGGCGCGCGAGTACACGCACCGGGTGCAAGTCGGGATGGTAGGCGTCAACGTGCCGATCCCCGTGCCGATGGCCTTCCACAGCTTCGGCGGCTGGAAGCGCAGCCTGTTCGGCGACCACCACGCGCATGGCCCGGAATCGGTGCGTTTCTACACGAAACAGAAGGCTGTCACGCAGCGCTGGCCGGCCTCGACGGCGGCCGGGGCGGAATTCGCCATGCCGACCTTGAAGTAAAATCCGCTGTAAAACCGGCTGGTTCGCTTCTTGCTTACTGCAATGGTTAATTGTTTAGCCATTGCAGATCGCTCCCATGACGTCCAGCCGTACCCAGCCTTTGCGCATCGTTGTCGTCAACACCATTGTCGAGCACGGCGTGCACGAGAATGCGGCCCTGGCTGCCCAGGTGCAGCGCGGCAATGCCCTGCGCATCGGCTTGCTGGAATCTGGCTTCGACATCGTCGCCTCCCTGCCAGCCGACCTTTACCTCCCCGAGCGCATCGCGCAACTGCAGCCTGACCTCATCATCATCGACGCCGAATCGGATGCGCGCGACGTGCTCGAGCACATCGTCATCGCCACGCGCGACGAGCGCCGTCCCATCGTGCTGTTTACGGAAGACGGCGCCACGGCCAGCATCGATGCGGCCATGGCGGCCGGCGTGTCCGCCTATATCGTGGCCGGCTTGCATGCCGAGCGCATCTTGCCCGTGCTGAACGTGGCGCTGGCGCGCTTTCGCCAGGAGGAAAAATTGCGCGCCGAATTGCTCGACACGCGGCACAAGTTGTTTGAGCGCAAGGTGATCGAACGGGCCAAGGGCCTGTTGATGACGCATCACGGCTTGACGGAAGACCAGGCTTACCAGCGCTTGCGCAGCATGGCCATGAACAAGAAACTCAAGCTGGCCGACATTGCCCAGCGCATCCTCGACGTGGAGGACTTGCTGGGATGAATCGTCCATTTCCTGGCATATGTTGGTGCAGTGCACCATTCCGGTGCGCTTCCAGCTGCCTGGGACAGGGCATGCACAGGCACGGTCCTTGCTGCTGGATGGGCATGACCTTGCCCATGTCGGCACGGCAAAACAGTATTTATCAGCAAGGAATGGTATGACACAGCAAGCGGGCGCCAATGCCCACCCGACGCGCCCACTGCAGCCGGAAAAACAGACGATACGCATCGGCTACCTGCCGCTGACCGATTGCGCCTCGCTGGTGATGGCTTCAAAGCTGGGCCTGGATGAAAAATATGGCATCAAGATCGAACTGAGCCGGGAGATGTCGTGGGCCGGCGTGCGCGACAAATTGAATAGCGGCGAACTCGACGCTGCCCACGTGTTGTACGGTCTCGTGTATGGCGTGCAGATGGGCATTGGCGGGCAGCGGCACGACATGGCCGTATTGATGAATCTCAATCACAGCGGCCAGGCCGTCACCCTGTCGGCGGCGCTGGCGCGCGAGGGCGCCCACGATGGCCCCACACTGGCGCGGCACCTGCGCGCCGCGGCGCGGCCCTTTGCGTTTGCGCATACTTTCCCGACCGGCAACCACGCGATGCTGTTGCAATACTGGCTGGCCGCGCAGGGCATCGATCCGCTGCGCGACGCGCGCGTGATGACGGTGCCGCCGTCGCAGATGGTGGCCGCCTTGCGCGCGGGGCAGATGGATGGTTTTTGCGCGGGCGAACCATGGGGTTACAAGGCCATCGTCGATGGCGTGGGCGTGACGGCCACCACCAGCGGCGCCATCTGGCCCGACCATCCGGGCAAGGTGCTGGGCACCAGCGCCGCATTTGCCCACCAGCATCCGAACAGCTGCCGCGCCCTGATCGCCGCCGTGCTTGAGGCGGGGCGCTGGATAGACGCCAGCGATGCCAACCGGCTGGCCATGGCGGCCACCCTGGCCGAGCCTGCTTATCTGAATACGCCGCAGGAAACGCTGGCGCCGCGCATCCTCGGTCATTATCAGGATGGCCTGGGCAAGACGTGGGATGAGGCGCACGGTTTGAAGTTTTACGGCGCCGGCGCCGTCAATTTCCCCTACCTGTCGGATGGCATGTGGTTCATGACCCAGCACCGGCGCTGGGGCTTGCTGCGCGACGAACCCGATTACCTGGCGGTGGCTAGGCAAGTCAACCGCATCGACCTGTACCGTCAGGCGGCGGAAATGACTGCCACGCCCTTGCCGTCGTCACCGCTGCGCAGCTCGACCCTGTGCGACGGCGTCGTGTGGGACGGCAGCGCGCCGGAAGCGTACGCGGCATCGTTTGCCATCGGCCATTTTTTCTGATTGGAGAGTTCATCATGGCGCAACTTGGAAGCGTGACCCTGGTCGGCGCCGGTCCCGGCGATCCGGACTTGCTGACCATCAAGGCCGTGAAGGCCATCGCGCGGGCCGACGTGGTGCTGATCGACGACCTCGTCAATCCGGCCATCCTCGCGCATGCGGCGCCCGGCGTGCGCGTGGTCGAGGTGGGCAAGCGGGGCGGCTGTGCTTCCACGCCGCAAGCCTTCATCGAGCGCCTGATGCTGGCCGAAGCCCGCGCCGGCCTGCACGTGGTACGGCTGAAAGGGGGCGACCCCTATCTGTTCGGGCGCGGCGGCGAAGAGCGCGCCTACCTGCGCAGCCACGGCGTGGCCGTCGAGGTGATCCCTGGCATCAGCAGCGGCCTGGCCGCGCCGTCCAGCATCGGCGTGCCGCTGACGCACCGCGGCTGGAGCCAGGGCGCCATTTTTGTCACGGGCCATGGCAAGGATAGCGCGTCCGAACCGAACTGGCTTGCGCTGGCGCAAAGCGGCCTGACGCTCGTCATCTACATGGGCGTGGCCAGGGTGGCGGCCATCCAGGCCGGCTTGCTGGCTGGCGGCATGGCGCCCGGCACGGCCGTGGCCGTGGTGCAATCGGCCAGCTTGCCGGCGCAACGCCAACTGTTGAGCACCTTGCAGCGCTTGCCGGACGATTTGCTGGCCAGCGGCCTGGGCAGCCCCAGCATCATCGTCGTGGGCGAGGTGGTGCGCTGCGCCGATGCCTGGGGTGACCATGGCGCCTTGCTGGCCGCGGTCGTGTGACTTAGCGGATCGGCAGGGCCACGGGGCGGATGGGCGCCGCGTCGCCGCCGCGGAATTTCAGCGAGGCGCCGATGAAGGCGAACTGGTAGACCTTGTCGCGCGACAAGCCTTCCAGGTCGACCAGTTCCAGGATGGGCGTGCCCTGCTGCGCCAGCAGATACGTGTGCACGGGCAGGTAATTGCCGGCCACTTCGGAGGGAAACGCCTCGAAACTGAGGTTGTCCGCGCCCACCACCATGGCGCCGCCATCTTCCACGAGGAATTTCGCCGCGTCCAGCGACAGACCGGGCGGGTTCGCCATGTAGGCTTGCGCCTGCTCATAGTGCTGCATGCGGCCCGTGCGTATCAGCACCACGTCGCCTTTTTCCAGCGTCACCTTCTGTTGCGCCAGCGCCGCGCGCAAATCCTGCCGCGTCACGCGGTAATTGTCGGGCAGCTGCTGTAATCCCTTGGCCACGGCCACGTCGATCAGCACGCCGCGCGCGACGATGGGCGGCAGTTTTTCCGCGCCCGTCACGGTCCAGCCCCGGTCGCCCAGGTATTGCTCTTCCGTAAAACCGTTCCAGATCTTGCCGTTCAAGCCGAAGTGGTTGAGCGCGTCGATATGCGTGCCCATGTGCGCATACATGGACACGGCCGAGCCCGTGTAACTGACGTGGCGGTTCATCTGTTCGCCCACGTTCATCGAGTCGGCCACCACGTTGCCCTTCGGCGTGTGCGTCATCCACATCTGGTAGGGCGGGTCGCCTGCCGCCTGCCAGCTGGGCATGCCGATGTAGAAATCGACGGCCAGGTCGTAGCTCTTGCCGCCGTCGATGCGGGCCAGGATGGCGGCGCGCGAGGCGGCCGTCATCAGGTTCAGGCGGCCGATCTCGTCTTTCGGGCCCCAGGGGCTGATGCCCACTTCGGGCAGGGCGGTGGCCGGGGCGGCTTGCACTGCGCCGGCCAGCAGCGCCAGCAGCAGGGTGGCCAGGGTGGCGGATGGTTTGAACATGGGGTACTCCTTGCGTGACATGAATGAAGAAGCCGCCATCATATTATTTTCAATTCCAATGATAATCAGCGATAAAATAATAAGATATTCAACTGCAAGGAAAGAATCATGGATGTCCTGGCGCACATGCGCGTGTTTCGCAAGGTGGTCGAGCGCGACAGCTTCAGCAAGGCGGCGCTGGACCTGAACCAGTCGGCAGCCGCCATCAGCAAGCAGGTGCGCCAGTTGGAGGCGCATCTGGGCACGGTGCTGCTGGTGCGCACGACGCGGCGCATGAGTTTGTCGGACGGCGGGCGCGCCTACTATCTGGAATGCTGCCGCCTGCTCGATGAAATCGACGCGCTGGAACTGGCCACGCGCGGCTGCACCGGCAAGGTGGCGGGGCGCTTGCGCGTGAATGCGCCGCTGTCGTTTGGCTTGAAGGTGCTGTCGCCGCTGCTGCCGGTGTTCATGGCGCGCCATCCGGAAGTGAGAATCGAGATGACCCTGGACGACCGCCTGCGCGACGTGGTGGGCGAGGGCTATGACGTGTCGCTGCGCATCCGCGCCGCACTGGCCGATTCCTCCCTGGTGGCGCGCCGCCTGGGCGACGTCGAGCAAATGATTTGCGCATCGCCCGCCTATCTGGCGCGGCGCGGCACGCCCCGGCTGGCGCAGGACCTGCACGGCCACGATTGCCTGGCTTACCGGCTGGCGGACAGCCCCGGCGTCTGGCAGCTGGACGGCCCGGAAGGGAACAGCAGCATCGTCCTGCCCGTGCGCTTTTCCGCCGACAGCAGCCTGCTGCTGGCCGACATGCTGGCGGCGGGCATCGGCGTGGGCGCGCTGCCGTCGTTTGTCGCCGCGCCGCTGCTGGCCAGCGGCGCCCTGGTGCGCGTGCTGCCGTCGCACGGCATGGCCAGGCGCGGCGTGTATGCCTTGACGCCCGACGGACGCCACGTGCAGGAAAAAGTGCGCGCCTTTTGCGACTTCCTGGCCGGGGCGCTGCGGGGTGCCTAGGCGCCAGGTGTTTTCCAGGGCAACCATCGAACGCGCTTTTTTTCATGTACAGGTGCGTCGCGCAGGGGCTTTGATAGTATCCTCGTACTTGCTGGGCGGCCGGGGCGCCGCACATTCAAGGAAACCGGAATAAGCGATCGACAATGCACACTTTGAGCAAGCGCGGGGCGGGATCAGGCATCAGGATATGGGCGGGGGGCTTGCTGCTGGCGTTGGCGGTGGGCGGCGCCCTGTATGCGGGCGCGGCGCGCACGGTCGATGACGATGCCGAACAGCGTTTCGACAACCTCACGCATGGCGCCCAGCATAGCCTGATCACGCGCGTAAAAAGCTATTCCGACCTGCTGCGCGGCCTCGAAGCCCTGTTTCGCACGAGCGAGCAGCTGACGCGCCGGCAGTTTCACGATTACGTGGCCGGCCTCGATATCGCGCGCCAGTTCCCGGCCATCGAATCGGTCAACTACGCGGTGGCCGTCCCGTCGGCGCAGCGCGCGGCCTTCATCGAGGCCGTGCGCCGCGACACCAGCCTGGCGCCGCGCGGCTATCCCGCCTTCACCATCCGTCCCGCGGGGGAGCGGCCGGAATACGCGGTGCTCACCTATCTGGAACCCGATTCCCTGCTGGCCGAACGCATGGGCGTCGATATCGGCGCCAACCCGCTGGTGGCGCAGTCCCTGGCGCAGGCGCGCGACAGCGGCGAAGTCAGCGCGTCTGGCCAGGTGATCATGATCAAGGGGCCGCCCGCGCACGTGGGCCTGGGCATGCGCCTGCCCGTGTACCGCAACGGCATGCCGCAAGGCAGCGTGGCCGAGCGCCGCGCCGCCTATCAGGGTTCCGTCGGCATCGGCTTTGGCGTGGCGCAGCTGGTGCACAGCGCGCTCGAACGCAGCGCCCTGGAGCCGCTGCACCTGACCCTGTACAGCGCTGCCGACGCGACGCCCGCCGATGGCGCCCTGCGCATCACGCCGCAGGACCGCCTGCTGTTCAACGATGACGGCGACCTGGCGGCGACGCCGCCGCAACCGGGCAGCGATGCCGACTATTTCGACCAGGTGCTGCCCGTGGCGTACCAGGGCGGCCTGTGGAAAGCCCATTTCCGCGTGCGCAAGGCAGAGCTGTACAGCCCCTTCGACCGCTATTTCCCGTGGCTGGCGCTGGCCGTCGGCGTGGCCGGCACCCTGCTCATTTATGGCTACATCTTTACCCTGTACCGTTCGCGCCGCAACGCGGTGGCGCAACGCACCCTGCTCGATACGGTGCTCGACAGCGTCGACGCCTACGTCTACATGAAGGATGCCGACCTGCGCTACCGCTACGTGAATGCGCGCACGGCGAAGATACTGGGCCGCTCGGTGGAGCAGTTGATCGGCCGCCAGGATGGCGAATTGATGCTTGGCGATGCGGCGGCGTCCGTGCAGCGCACGGAGCGCCAGGTGTTCGACAGCGGCGCCAAGTTCGTCGGCGAGGAGCGCTTTGTCGATGCGCAGGGCCAGGTGCATCACCTGTGGAGCGTGAAGGTGCCGCTGGGCTTGCCCGGCCCCGTCACGGGCCTGATCGGCCTGTCCACCGACGTGACGGAACTGCACCGCCTGAAGGAACAGGCCGACGCGGCCAGCCAGGCCAAGAGCGACTTCCTGTCGAACATGAGCCATGAAATCCGCACGCCGATGAACAGCATCATCGGCATGGCGCACCTGGCGCTGAAATCCGTGGCCGACGCGCGCCAGCGCGACTATCTGCAGAAGATCTTCCATTCGGGCCAGCATTTGCTGGGCCTGATCAACGACATCCTCGACTTTTCCAAGATCGAAGCGGGCAAGCTGGAACTCGAAGTGCTGGACTTCCGTCTCGATACCCTGCTGGCGAACATCGCCAGCCAGCTGGGCGACGCGGCCGCCGTCAAGGGCCTGGCGCTGCAGTTCGATATTGCCCCGGAACTGCCGCAGCGCTGGCGCGGCGACCCGCTGCGGCTGGAGCAGGTCTTGCTGAACCTGACCAGCAACGCCATCAAGTTTTCCGACAATGGCAGCATCTTCGTGCGCGTGCGCCAGTCCGAGGAGCGGGGCAGCCACGGCATGCTGCGCTTCGAGGTGCAGGACCGCGGCATCGGCATGAATCAGGAAGAGGTGGCGCAGCTGTTCCGCTCCTTCCACCAGGCCGACCCGTCGACCACGCGCAAGTATGGCGGCAGCGGCCTGGGGCTGGTGATCAGCAAGCAGCTGGTGGAGCTCATGGGCGGCAAGGTGGGCGTGTACAGCCAGCCTGGCCTGGGCAGCACGTTCTGGTTCACGGCGCGCCTGGAGAAAAGCGCGCAGGCCAGCGACGAGCGCATCGCCGAAGTGGAACCGGAAGTGCTGGGGGTCATCCGCGGCGCATCCATCCTGCTGGTGGAAGATAACGTCTTCAGCCAGCAGGTGGGCTGCGAATTGCTGGAAGACGCAGGCGCCACCGTCTGCGTCGCCTGCAATGGCCGCGAAGCGCTGGAATTGCTGGCCCACCGGCGCTACGACTGCGTGCTGATGGACGTGCAGATGCCGGAGATGGACGGCTTCGAGGCGACGCGCCGCATCCGCGCCGACCCGCAGCTTGCCGGCCTGCTGGTGATCGCCATGACGGCCAATGCGGGCAGCGAAGACCGCGCCCGCTGCCTGGCGGCCGGCATGGACGAATTTTTGACCAAGCCGATCGCCCCGAATCTGCTGTTCCACCTGCTGGCGAAATGGTTTCGCCTGCGTGGCGGGATTGGCGGCATCGGCCATGCGCGCGTGGGCGACAGGCTGGTGGCGGTGCCGAAAGCGTCGCCATCGGCCGCCTCGCCGGACTTGCGCGATACGGCCATCCTCGACCTGGCCACCCTGGCGCTCACGTTCAGCAATGACCCCGTGAAGATGCGCAAGTACACCCAGCTGTTTCTCGATACGGCGCGCGACGGCATCGCCGAAATGGAGCAAGCCATGGCGCTGGAAGACCTGGGGCGCCTGGCCGACCTGGGACACCGCAGCAAATCGTCGGCGCTGGCCGTCGGCGCCCATGCCTTTGCCAGCCTGTGTGCGTCGATCGAAGGCTTGCGCCTTGGCGGCGACCTGCAACAGGCGCGCGCCCTGCTGACGGCCCTGGGGCCGGCCCTGGCGCAGGTGGCGGAACAAATTTCCGTGGAATTTGCCGCCAGCGACGCCCCCTGACGCAGGCAGCGGCGATAATACGCGTTTGACGTCTCCGGCCACCCGGCCGGAGACGCGGCAACCCATCGGATCAGCATGCATACTCCCGTCACGCCCGGCCTCCTCATCCTGCATGGCAACCAGCTGGAACAGCTGCGCGCCGCCGTCTTCCAGTGGCTGCGCCAGCATCCGCTGGCCCCCCTGGAAACGGATATCTTCCTGGTGCAGTCGAACGGCGTCGCCGAATGGCTGAAGATCGCCCTGGCCGAGGAGATGGGGGTGTGCGCCGCCACGCGCATCGCGCTGCCGGCGCGCCTGCTGTGGGAAAGCTACCGGGGCATGCTGGGGCGCGAGCGCGTCCCGCGCGTGTCGCCGTTCGATAAATCCCCGCTGACGTGGCGTTTGATGCGCCTGTTGCCGTCCTTGCTGGCCGACCCGGTCTTCGCGCCGCTGCGCTACTTCCTTGCCGATGGCGACAGCGAGCGCCGGCTGCAGCTGGCCGAACGCCTGGCCGACTTGTTCGACCAGTACCAGGTCTACCGCGCCGACTGGCTGGCCGACTGGGCGGCGGGGCGCGACCAGCTGCGCACGGCGCGCAATGAAACCATCGCACTGAAGGAAGACCAGCGCTGGCAGGCGCAGTTGTGGCGCGCCGTGGCTGCCGACGTCGAGGCTTTCGAGCGCGACACGGGCCGCGCCGACATCCACGACGCCTTCCTGGCGGCGATTGCCGCCGGCGATGCGCCTGCCGGCAAGCTGCCGCGCCGCGTCGTGCTGTTCGGCGTGTCGGCCTTGCCGTACCAGACCTTGCAGGCGCTGGCCGCGCTGGCGCGCCACACGCAGGTGGTGCTGGCCGTGCCGAATCCATGCCAGTTCTACTGGGGCGACATCATCGACGGGCGCGACTTGCTGCGCGCGGAAAACAAGCGCCAGCGGCAGCGCAACGGCACCGACCTGGCGCAAATCCCGCTCGAAGCGTTGCATGCGCACAGCCATCCGCTGCTGGCCAGCTGGGGCAGGCAAGGGCGTGATTTCATCCGCATGCTCGACGAATTCGACGAACACGCGCAAGCCGAGGGGCGCGACGACAGCCTGCGCATCGACCTGTTTGGCGAGGAAACGGGCGAGACCCTGCTGCAGCAGGTGCAGGTGGCCATCCGCGAACTGCGCCCGCTGGCGGAACACGAGCAAACGCCGCCCGATGCGGCCGACCGTTCGATCGAATTTCACGTGGCGCACAGCGTGCAGCGCGAAGTGGAAGTGCTGCATGACCAGTTGCTGGCCATGTTCGCGCACAGCGCCCAGACGGGCCTGCGTCCGCGCGACGTGGTGGTGATGGTGCCCGACATCGACACTTTTACGGCTGCCATCCACGCCGTCTTCGGCCAGTACCGGCGCAATGACGAGCGTTTCATCCCGTTCGAGATCGGTGACGTGAAGGACCGCAGCGTCAACCCGCTGCTCGTCGCGCTCGAGTGGCTGCTGCAGCTGCCGCAGCAGCGCTGCCGCCAGAGCGAGGTGCGCGACTTGCTCGACGTGCCGGCGCTGGCGGCACGTTTCGGCCTGCAGCCGGACGACCTGGCCACGCTGGGCGCCTGGATCGAAGGGGCGGGCGTGCGCTGGGGCCTGGACCAGGAACACCGCGCCGGCCTGGGGCTGGGTGCGGCCGGGGAACAGAATGCGTGGATCTTCGGCGTGCGGCGCATGCTGCTCGGCTATGCCAGCGGCAGTGGCGCCAGCTTTGGCGGCATCGAACCGTATGCGGAAGTGGGCGGCCTCGATGCGGCGCTGGCGGGCTCGCTGGCGCAATTGGTCGAGGCGCTGCTGCACTGGCGCACGGTGCTGGACGGCGCCTGCACGCCAGCCGAGTGGGGCGTGCAGGCGCGCGCGCTGCTGGCCGCTTTTTTCGACGCCGACGACGAGGGCGATCGTTTGACCCTGGCGCAGCTGGAAGGCGCCTTGCAGGGCTGGCTGGAAACCTGCGAACACGCGGGCTTCGTCGAGCCGGTGCCGCTGTCCGTGCTGCGCGTGGCGTGGCTGGGCGCGCTGGACGAGCCCACCCTGAACCATCAATTCGTCTCCGGCGGCGTGACTTTCTGCACCCTGATGCCGATGCGCGCCGTGCCGTTCCGCGTGGTCTGCCTGCTGGGCATGAACGATGGCGATTTCCCGCGCCGCGCGCAAAAGGCCGATTTCGACTTGCTGGCGCTGCCCGGCATGGCGCGCCCGGGCGACCGTTCGCGCCGCGACGACGACCGCTATCTGATGCTCGAAGCCTTGCTGGCCGCGCGCGATAAATTGTACGTGAGCTGGGTGGGGCGCAATGTACGCGACAATTCCGAGCAGCCGCCGTCCGTGCTGGTATCGCAGCTGCGCGATTACCTGGCCGCCGGCTGGTCGCTGGACCGGCACCTGGTATCGTTGACCACCGAGCATGCGCTGCAGCCGTTCAGCCGCCGCTATTTCGAGGCCGATGGCTTGCTGACCTATGCGCGCGAATGGCGCGTCGCGCATGCCGATGCGGATGCGCAGGCCGCCGTGCTGCCGCTGGGCCCTTACGAGCTCGATCCCGGCACGCGCCTGAAGCTGGGCGAGCTGGCCAGCTTTTTGCGCCAGCCCGTCAAATACTTTTTCCGCCGCCGCCTCAGCGTGTATTTTGCCGCCGCGGCCATGCTGGGCGAGGATGAAGAGCCGTTCGGCCTGAATGCGCTCGAGCGCTATCTGCTGGAAGACACCATGCTGGACGACGGCGGGGCCCTGGAAGCGGCGGACGATGTGCGCGTCAGCCTGGAAGCGCGCGCAGCGAAGCTGGCGCGCGAAGGCGTGCTGCCCATCGGCTTGATCGGCCAGCAAGTGCAGGCGCAATTGGTCGAGGCTCTGGTGCCCGTGCGCAGCGCGTGGCTGTCCTTGCGTGCCTCGTTCCCGTACGCGGCTGACAAGCGCGCCATCAATTTGCCGTTTGGCGAAGTGCAGATCGACGACTGGCTCGACAAATTGTGCAGCAACGGGCGGGAAACGGCTTGGCTGATGCAGATTTCCTCGAAGGTGACGGACAAGGCGGGCCTGGCGCGCGGCGACAAGCTGATGCTGATGTGGCTGCGCCAGCTGGCCGCCGCCGCCCTCGGCTTTTCCGTCACCGGCTACCTGGTGGCGCGCGACGCCATCGTCAGCATGGCGCCGCTCGATCCGGCCGCTTCGCGCGCAGCGCTGGCCACCTTGCTGGCGCTGTGGCGCGAAGGCATGAACCATCCGCTGCCCACGGCGTGCAAGACGGGGCTGGCGCTGGTACAGCAGGGTGATCCGCGCGCCGTCTACGATGGCGGCTTCGATATCTCGGGCGAGCGTGATGAACTGTGCCTGGCGCGCTTGTGGCCCGAGTTTTCCGCGCTGGCCGCCGAAGAAGCGTGGCAGGACTGCACGCGGGAGCTGTATGGCCCGCTGGCCGACTGGCTGCAAGAACACATCACCCTCGACCCGATCAGCGCGCCCGATGACGGCGCGGGAGAAGAACAATGACGAGCCATCTGCTCAACCCCCTGGCGTTCCCGCTGCACGGCTCGCGCCTGATCGAAGCGTCGGCCGGCACGGGCAAGACCTGGACCATCGCCGCGCTGTACGTGCGGCTCGTGCTGGGGCATGGCGACGACGACAGCCGTTTCACGCGTCCCCTGCTGCCGGCCGACATCCTCGTGATGACATTTACCCGCGCCGCCACGCGCGAATTGTCGAACCGCGTGCGCGAGCGCCTGATCGAGGCGGCTGCCTATTTTCGCCACGAATTTGGCATTGGATCCGGCGGCAGCGACCCGTTTCTCGACGCCTTGCTGGAGTCCTATCCGGACGAAAGCGAACGGCAAAAGGCCGCGCACCGGTTGATGCTGGCCGCCGAGACGATGGATGAAGCGGCCATTTTCACCATCGACGCCTGGTGTCAGCGCATGCTGCGCGAGCACGCGTTCGACAGCGGCAGCCTGTTCGACGAAGAGCTGGTCAGCGACGAGCAAGCCCTGTTCGAGGATGCGGCCCACGATTACTGGCGCCAGCAAGTCTATCCCTTGCCGCCGCAGGCGCTCGACGTGCTGCTGGCCTGCTGGCCCGACGTGGGGGCGCTGAAGAAGGGCGCGCGAGAGCTGGCGCGCCGCGCGGACATCATGGGCATGGCGGACGAAGAACCGCTATCCGCCCTGATCTCGCGCGAACAGCGGGTACTGGCCGCGCAGCTGGCCAGCCTGAAGGCGGGCTGGGTCGAGCGCGTCGACCAGATGGCGGCCTGGATCAACGACCACCGCGCCGTCAATCCCAAGTGTTTTAACGGCGTCAAGATGAAGCCGGAGAACCTGGCGAAGTGGTTCGATGGCTTGCGCCGCTGGGCGCAAGACCCGCTGCTGCTGCAGCCGGCCATCACGGCCAAGGCGTGGGAGAGATTAACGCCGTTCGGCATCGAGGATGCGTTTGCCAAGAGTTTCACGGCCCAGGTGCCCGAGTGCTTCGAACATACGGAAGGGCTGGGGATCGCCCTGGCGGGCCTCACGCCGCTGGCGCACAAGCTGCACCTGCATGCGGCGGCGGCCATCGCGCGGCGCATGGATCAGCTAAAACGCCAGTCGCGCCAGTTCGGCTTTTCCGACATGCTGCAGCGCCTGCACGACGCGCTGGCCGGCGAGAATGGCACGGCCCTGCGCCAGCGCATCATCGACCAGTATCCGCTGGCCATGGTCGATGAATTCCAGGATACGGCGCCCGCCCAGTACCAGATTTTCAATCTGCTGTACCGCATTGCCGACAACGACCCGGCCCTGGGCCTGTTCCTGATCGGCGACCCGAAACAGTCGATCTACGGTTTTCGCGGCGCCGACATCCAGAGCTACCTGGCGGCGCGCCGCGCGACGACGGGACGCCACTACCAGCTGGGCACCAATTACCGCTCGACGGCGCCGCTGGTCGCTGCCGTCAACCAGCTGTTCCTGCACGCCGAACGCGACGAAGTACCGCTTGGCGCCTTCCGCTACCGCAAAGGGAATGAAAATCCGCTGCCGTTCGAGGCCGTCGACGCCAAGGGCCGCGCCGAGCACCTGGTGAACGCCGGCGGCCCGCTGCCGGCCCTGCTGGCCGCCTGCGCCAGCGATGAAGGGCTGCGCGGCGACAGCTACCGCGAGTATTTCGCGCAGCACTGCGCCGAGCACATCGTCGCCATGCTGGGCGATGCGCAAGCCGGTTTCGATGGCCCCGATGGTTTTACGCGCCTGCAGCCGGCCGACGTCGCCATCCTCGTGCGCGACCGCAAGGAAGCGGCGGCCATCCGCCGCGCGCTGGCGCGCCGCCGGGTGGCCAGCGTCTACCTGTCCGACAAGGATTCCGTCGTCGACAGCGAGGAAGCGCAAGACGTGCTGCGCTGGCTGGCGGCGCTGGCCAATCCCCTCGACGGGGGACTGGCGCGCGCCGCGTTTGCCACGCGCACCATCGGCCTGTCGCTGGGCGAACTGGCGCGCCTGTCCAGCGACGAACTGGAATGGGAACGCCGGGTCGAGCAGTTGAAGGCCTTGCACCTGATCTGGCAGCGCCAGGGCGTGCTGGCCATGCTGCGCCGCTTCATCCACGAGCTGCAATTGCCCGCCATGCTGCTGCAGCAGACGGGCGGCGAGCGGCGGCTGACGAATCTGCTGCACCTGGCCGAACTGCTGCAATCGGCCAGCCGCCAGCTCGATGGCGAACAGGCGCTGATACGCTGGCTGGCCGAGCAGATCGCCGGCGAAGGCGAGGGCGGCGACGAGCGCGTGCTGCGCCTGGAAAGCGATGCGGAGCTGGTGAAAGTCATCACCGTGCACAAATCCAAGGGCCTCGAATACCCGCTCGTGTATCTGCCGTTTGCCGTCACGGCGCGCAAGGTGGACAAGCGCAACCGCAGTTTCTTCGACTATGCGGATGAGAAAGGCGAACGCCGCCTCGACTTGTCGCTGTCCGACGAAGCCATGGCGGCGGTCGAGGAAGCGCGCATCGAGGAAGACTTGCGCCTGCTGTACGTGGCGCTGACGCGCGCGCGCCACTTCCTGTGGCTGGGGGTGGCCGCCCAGGCGGCGCGCAAGGCGGGCGAGAACACCTTGCACGAATCGGCGCTTGGCTACCTGCTGACGGGCGGCGACAAGCTGCCGGCGGAGCAATTGCTGTTGCGCTGGCAGCAGGTGGCGGGCGACTGCGACGCCATCTACGTGACTTCCCTGGCGCAGCCCGACGCCTGCACGGTGCTGGACCGGGTCGAGCGGCGTCCTGAATTGCGCCCCGCTCCCGTGTTCGCGGGTGAATTCGAGCGCGACTGGTCGGTGGGCAGCTTTACATCGCTGACGCGCCAGATCGGCGCCGTGGCAGCCGTGCACGTGCCGCAGCGGGCGCTGGAAGAGACCCTGCTGGAAGATGGCACGGGCGTGCCCGCCGTGTCGCCACTGCAGACGGGCGACGCGCCATGGCACCGCTTCCCGCGCGGCTCCGTGCCCGGCAATTTCCTGCACGAGCAGCTCGAATGGATGGGCAGTGAAGGTTTTGACAGCGTCCACGAGGCGCACTTCGATACGCGCCTGGCCGCGCGCTGCGAGCGGGCGGGCTGGGGACACCGCCAGGAAGACGCCATCGCCTGGCTCAGGGAAATCGCGCTCACGCCGCTGCCGCTGCTCGATGCGTCGCTGTCGCAGTTGGGTAGTACCCTGTCCGAGATGGAGTTCTGGTTCCCCAGCGAGCATCTGTCCACGGGGGCGCTCGACCAGCTGTGCACGCGCCTGCTGCTCGACGGCGCGCCGCGTCCCGTGCTGCCGCGCCGCCAGCTGCACGGCATGCTGAAAGGCTTTGCCGACCTGGTCATCGAACGGGATGGCCGCTACTGGGTGCTCGACTACAAGTCGAATGCGCTGGGCGCCAACGACGCCGCATACCACACGGCCGCGCTGGCGGCCGGCATGGCGCAGCACCGCTACGATATCCAGGGCGCCATCTACATGCTGGCCCTGCACCGGCTGCTGAAAAGCCGCCTCGGCGACGCGTACGACCCGGCCGAACACCTGGGAGGCGCCATTTTCCTGTTCCTGCGCGGCATCGCGAATGCGGATACGCATGGCTGCTACTGGCTGGCGCCGCAGCTGGAATTGCTGGACGGCCTCGATCAACTGTTAGAAGAAACGGAACACCATGCAGCATGACGCACAGATGAACGCTTTGTTTGCCCATGTCGACGGCGTCGCCGAGGATGGCCATCTGCGCCGCCTGAGCGCCGCCTTTGCCCGCTTCATCGCCAGCCTGGACGAGCAGGCGCCGGATGCGCCCGCCGTGGCCGTGGCGTGCGTGGTGCTGTCCGAGCTGGAAGGGCGGGGCCACAGCTGTTTGATGCTGGCTGACCTGGCCGGCGAACCGTCGCAGCTGCTGGGCTGGAGCGAGGAGCTGTGGCATGGCGTGCTGGCCGTTTCCGGCCCGCTGCCCGACAGCGCCGCAGGCTGGCGCGCGCTGCTGGCCCGCGCGCCGCAGGTGTGGCTGGTGGGCGCCGCCGACGTGCGCCAGCCGCTGGTGCTCGATGGCGACCGCCTGTACCTGCGCCGCTACTGGCGCGACGAAACCCTGGTGGGCGAGAAAATCGCCTTGCGCGCGCAGGATTTGAACACGCCGCCGCTGGCGCAGGTGCGGCAATGGCTCGACATCCTGTTCGACCAGCCGACCCGGGACGGTGGCCCGGACTGGCAAAAGGTGGCGTGCGCCGTCGCTCTGCGCGGCAAGGTGGCGATCATCACGGGCGGTCCTGGCACGGGCAAGACGTACACGGTAGCCAGTTTGTTGACCTTGCTGTTTGCCGTCTCGCCGCAGCCGGAGCAGCTGCGCATCGCGCTGGCCGCGCCCACGGGCAAGGCGGCCGCGCGGCTGAAGCAGTCGATCGACAAGGCGCTGGAAGGCTTGGCGGCGAAGGCGGGCGATGCCTTGCCTCTGCTGGAACTGGCGCGGCGCATGGGCGCGGCGCGCACCCTGCATAGCTTGCTGGGCGCGCGGCCCGATACGCGCGCCTTTGCCCACCACGCGGGCAATCCGCTCGAGGTCGACGTGCTGATCGTCGATGAAGCGTCGATGGTGCACCTGGAGATGATGGCGTCCGTGCTCGACGCCTTGCCGTCCACGGCGATCCTGATCCTGCTGGGCGACAAGGATCAACTGGCGTCCGTGGAAGCGGGCGCCGTGCTGGGCGACTTGTGCCACGACGCGCAGGCGGGCGGCTATACGGCCGACACCATCGCGTATGCGCAGGCGGCCAGCGGCGTGGCCATTCCACCTGCCTTTGCGGGAGCGGCGGGCGCGCTGGCGCAGCAAACGGTGATGCTGCGTCACAGCCACCGTTTCAGCGGTCCGATTGGCGAACTGGCGCTGGCCGTGAATGGCGGCAGGCCGGACCTGGCGAAGGCGTGCTTCGCCGGCGACAGCGGCGGCCAGCTGGCGTGGAGCGTGACCGCGCAGCCGGACGAGGTGCTGCGCCTGGCCCTGCGCGGCAGGAGCGATGCGCCGGGCGGCTACCAGCCCTACCTGGAACTGGTGAATGCGGGCGAGGAGGGCTATGCGCAGCACGACGACTGGGTGCGCGCCGTGCTGCACGCTTTTGAAGCGTTCCGCATCCTGTGCGCCGTGCGCGAGGGCGAATGGGGCGTGGCGGGCCTGAACACGGCTATCGAGCTGCGGCTGGAAAAGGAAGGGCTGATACGCCGCAGCGAATGGTATGTGGGCCGTCCCGTGATGGTCACGCGCAACGATTACGGCACGGGCGTGTTCAATGGCGACATCGGGCTGACCCTGCGCGACCCTGCGCGGCCCGGCTCGCTGCGCGTGTATTTCCTGGAAGGCGAGAACGTGCGCAGCGTGCTGGCCACGCGCTTGCGCCACGTTGAGACGGCGTTCGCCATGACGGTGCACAAGTCGCAGGGCTCGGAATTCCGCCACACGGTGCTGGTGCTGCCGCAGGAAGGCGGCGCCATGCTGGCGCGCGAACTGGTCTACACGGGCATCACGCGCGCGCGCGACTTTTTCACGCTGGTCTCGCCCACGCAGGCCGTGCTGTTCGACGCGATCTTGCGCCGCACGCAGCGGGCCAGCGGGCTGCGGGGCTTGATCGGCTGATTTACTTCGCCAGCTTCGCCTTCGCCACCAGCGCCTGCACCACTTGCAGGGTCGCCTGCTCCACGCCCTGGCGCGGCAAGCCCGGGTTGGCGCCGGCGACCATCGATGGATTGGTCAGGTAGCGTCCACCCACGATCAGGGTGGGCGTGCTGTCGACCTGGTAGCTGGCGGCCAGGCGGGGCAGGTTTTTCAGCTTGGTCTGCACGCCAAACGACTGGTAGGCACCTTCGAAGGCGGCCTTGTCCAGGCCATTTTTCAGCGCCCAATCGAGGTTGTCGCTGTCGCTGGCCAGGCGCTTGCGTTCCACGTGCCAGGTGTGCATGACTTGCGCGTGCAGCGCCTCTTCCTTCTTCAGCGCTTCCAGTGTCAGGAACAAATGCGCTTCCGGATCATTTGCCGGCGTGTGCGGCAAATGGATGCGGCGGAAAGACACGCTGGCGGCATTCTCCTTGACCCAGCGGGCCAGGCTAGGCTCCAGCGCGTTGCAGGCGGGGCAGTGGTACATGAAAAATTCGATCACTTCCACCTTGCCAGGCGCCGCCTGTGCCGGTTGCGGCGTGGCCAGCACCAGATAATCGGCGCCCGGCACGGGCGCT
This sequence comes from Janthinobacterium kumbetense, assembly GCF_023703445.1. Taxonomy (NCBI): domain Bacteria; kingdom Pseudomonadati; phylum Pseudomonadota; class Betaproteobacteria; order Burkholderiales; family Oxalobacteraceae; genus Janthinobacterium; species Janthinobacterium kumbetense. The sequence continues at coordinate 1,665,129 of NZ_JAMQGR010000001.1, read as the reverse complement.
TGCGGCGAGGCGAAGGCGCCGGCGGCGGCGAAGCTGGCGCAGGCCAGGATGACTTGGTGCAAACGCATGGACGCTCCCTTTAAAAATTAACTATAAGGCAATCATAATAGGACGTCAATGTTGGATGGTGTTGCTTTGATGTAATAAATGTTTATTATTCCGAATATTGGATAATATCGTTCCAATTTTTGTGTGAAAATGCAAAGGCAGGGTGGCAGGGCGAAAACGCTGTGTCATTCCATTAACATCAAAACCAGGAGTCCATCATGTTGTCTTCCCTTCGCACGCGGCTGGTACTCATTTGCGTGGCCATCGTCGTGCTGTCCATGCTGGCCTTGTCGGTCGCCAATTACGTCACCACGCGCAGCAGCATGCTGGCGTCGTCGGACCAGCAGATGCAGCAACTGCTGCAAAGCCAGTCGGCCGTGCTGGCGCAATGGGTCGATGGCAAGAAAAAGGTCATGGCATCCATCGTCATGTCGGCCGGGACGCCCGATCCGCTGCGCGCCTTCCAGATCGCGGAAAAGGCCGGCGATTTTGCGGAAGTGTTCATCGGCTACGCGGACAAGCGCTCCGTGTTTACCCATCCGGGCCGCCCGGCCGATTTCGATCCCACCGCGCGCGCCTGGTACACGGACACCGTCAAGGCGGGCGTGCCGATGCTCACGCCGCCGTACGTGGACGCGGCCAGCCACAAGCTGGTGGTGTCGTTTACGGCACCCGTCGGGCCGAAAGAGGCGCTGAGCGGCGTGGCCGGCGCGGACGTGCTGCTCGATACGGTGATCGCCAACGTGGTGGCGATCAAGCCGACGCCGCACAGCTTTGCCTTCCTCGTCGATCAGAGCGGCACCATCATCGCCCATGCGAACAAGGACTTGAGCCTGCAGCCGGTGGCGAAACTCGATGCGGCGCTGTCGGCCGCGCAGGTCAACCGCCTGGAAAGCACGCGCACGAGCGATGCCGTGCGCCTCGATGAGCGCGACGGCAAGCTGTATGTCACGCGCGTGGCCGGCACCGACTGGCTGCTGGCCGTGGTGCTGGACCAGCAGGAAGCCATGCAAGCGTTGCAGACGATGCTGACGACGGCCACCGTCACGGCCGCGCTGCTGACGGGGCTGGCGGCGCTGCTGCTGTCGCTGCTGGTGTTCAAAATGCTCAAACGCCTGGAACTGGTGCGCGATGCGCTCGACGATATCGCCTCGGGCGAAGGCGACCTGACGCGCCGCCTCGACGCTTCCGGCGTGGATGAACTGGCGCAGATCGCCGGCGCCTTCAACCGCTTCATCGACAAGATCGCCGCCGTGCTCGTGAAAATCCGCACGGCCAGCGAATCGGTGAAGGTGTCGTCCTCGGAAATCGCCGCCGGCAACCAGGACCTGTCGTCGCGCACGGAACAGCAAGCCAGCTCGCTGGAAGAGACGGCCGCCTCGATGGAAGAGCTGACCAGCACCGTGAAACAGAATGCGGACAATGCGCGCCAGGCCAACCAGATGGCGCAATCGGCGTCCGGCGTGGCCAGCAAGGGCGGGCAAGTGGTGGCGCAGGTGGTCGATACCATGGCCTCGATCAACGATTCGTCGAAGAAGATCGTCGACATCATCAGCGTCATCGACGGCATCGCCTTCCAGACGAATATCCTCGCGCTCAATGCTGCCGTGGAAGCGGCGCGCGCGGGCGAGCAGGGACGGGGCTTTGCCGTCGTGGCCACGGAAGTGCGCAGCCTGGCGCAACGCTCCGCCGGCGCGGCCAAGGAAATCAAGCTGCTGATCGACGATTCGGTGGGCAAGGTCGATTCGGGCGCCCGCCTGGTCGACGAGGCGGGCGCGACGATGCAGGAAATCGTCGACAGCGTGCGCCGCGTGACGGACATCATGGGCGAGATCACGGCCGCCAGCGCCGAGCAAAGCTCCGGCATCGAGCAGGTGAACCAGGCGATCGCGCAAATGGACCAGGTGACGCAGCAGAATGCGGCCCTGGTGGAGGAGGCAGCCGCCGCGGCGGAAAGCCTGCAGGACCAGGCCAGCACCCTGGCGCAGGTGGTGGGCGTGTTCAAGCTCGATGAGGGGCAGGCGCCGGCGCCTGTCAAACCGGTGGCGCGCCCACCCGTCGTGCAGCGCATCGCCAGCCGTCCTGTCGCCAAGGCGGCTGCCCGCAAGACGGAACAGTCCGAGGAGTGGGAGACTTTTTAAGTCGTGTTCAGACCCGCCGGGGTGCCAGGGTCGGCGCCATCTGCCTGGCCACCTCGAAAAAGGCGTTGGTGGCCGGCGTGTTCTGGCGCCGGTCGCGCACGGCCAGGCCCACCTTGCGGCTGACGGGCGGATTGAGCGGCAGGGCGGCCAGCTCCGGATACTGCTCGCGCAGGCGCTGCGGCAAGGCCAGTTCGGCGACGATGGACAGGCCGTCGCCGCGGCTGACCATGTCGAGGATGGTGATCACCTGGCTGATGCGGTAGGGCACATGCGGCTGCAAGCCCGCGTTGGCGAACAGCGGCTCGATCAGGCAGGCGCAGCCCGCCTCGGACATGATGAACGGCCCTTCGCACAGCTGCGCCAGGGTGATGGCGGTTTCGCCTGCCAGCGCATGGCTGCGCGGCACCAGCGCCATCATCTGGTCTTCCACCAGCGGCGCCGTGTCGAAACGCTCGTCGGGCAGCACGACGAAGCCGACATCGACCCGGCGTTCGCGTATCCACTGCACCACCTCATGGTCGGCCCCTTCGTCGATGCGCAGGTCGATGCCCGGATAGCGCAGGCGAAATTGCGCCGTGATGGCCGGCAGCAGATTCAAGGAAGACGTCGGGCCGAAGGAGCCGATGCGCAGGCTGCCCTGGCGCTGGCCCAGCACGTCGGCCGCTTCCTGGCGCATGGCTTCCGACAGGCCGAGGATTTCGCGCGCACGCACGAGCAGCTGGCGGCCCACGTCCGTCAGCTCGGCCGACGCCTGGTGGCGCACGATCAGATCGACGCCCATCTCCTTTTCCAGCGCCTTTAACGCATGCGAGACGGCCGACTGGCTGATGCCCAGCTGCGCGGCGGCGGCGGAAAAGCCGTGCAGTTCGGCCACCAGGGTAAAAATTTCCAGTTGCGTGAAGGTCATGGTGTGGTTTTGTTGAGTTATGAGTATTTGCTCATTATTTCATGAGTTGATATTAGTATTAATATATACGCACACCACCCGCCACACAAGCGGCCTTCAGGATGCACCCTAGGATATCCCATGTCTTCTTCCGCCGTACCCCAGGCTCCGCTGCTCGCCGCGCAGTCGCCGCTCGTCTACATCAAACTGATCTTCGTCGCCCTGTTCTGGGGCGGCACCTTTATCGCGGGGCGCGTGCTGGCGCAGCAGATGCCGCCCATGACGGCCGCCAGCGGCCGCTTCGGCGTGGCCGTGCTGTTGCTGCTCGTGCTGGCGTGGAAGCTGGAAGGGGGCTTGCCGCGCCTGGACCGCAAGCAGCTGGCGACGACGGCGGCCCTGGGCCTGACGGGCATCTTCCTGTACAACCTGTGCTTCCTGGCGGCCCTGTCGCGCATGCCGGCGGGACGCACGGCCCTGTTCGTGGCCCTGAATCCCATCGTCACGGCGCTGGCCTCGGCGATGCTGTTCCGCGAACGGCTCGGTTCCTTCAAGTGGCTGGGCATCATGCTGGCGTTTTGCGGCACGGCCATCGTCATCACGCGCGGCGATCTGGCCGGCGTGCTGCACGGGACGGGCGGCGGCATCGGCATGGGTGAAGTATTCATGTTCTGCGGCATTTCCAGCTGGGCCGCCTACACCCTGATCGGCCGCGTGGCGCTCAAGGGCTTGTCGCCGATTGCCGCCACCACATATGCATCGATGTGGGGCCTGGCCTTTTTGCTGGTGGGGGCGGCCGTGGAATTCCCGACCGTGCCATGGCACAGCTTCGGCTGGCAAGTGTGGGCCGCCATCGGCTACCTGGGCGTGTTCGGCACGGTGATCGGCTTTGTCTGGTATTACGAAGGCGTGAAAGCGCTGGGACCGTCGCGCACGGCCGTGTTCAACAACCTCGTGCCCGTGTTCGGCATCGTGCTGGCGGCGGGGCTGCTGGGCGAACCCGTGCTCGTCTCGATGCTGGTGGGCGGCGCGGTGACGATTGCCGGTGTGGTGATGACCAACCGGCAAGCGAAATAACTATTTTGCGCGGCGGCGTTTACCAGGCTTCGCCGGCGCCTTCTTGTGCCGGCTGACGGAGGCGCGCATCACTTTCGGTTCTTCGATGCCGTTCTCGGCCGCCAGCATGCGGCGGATGTTGACGGCGTCCATGGCGCGCACGGAATTGGCGCGCGCGTTGAGCAAAATCATGGTGGCGAACTTGCCGGCCGACTTGATGCGCATGATCAGGCAGCGGCCCGCTTCATTCGTGTAGCCCGTCTTCGACAGGCCGATATCCCAGCCCTTGGCGCCCACCAGGCGGTTCGTGTTGTGGTATTCCACGTCGCGCCCCTTGATCTGGATCACGTCCTTCGAATCGGTGGTGATGCGGCTGATTTCCGGGTAATGCGAGGCGGCCACGGCCATCTTGACGAGGTCCGCCGCCGTCGACTGGTTGTTCGGCGACAAGCCCGTCGGTTCCTCGATCACGGTCTGGCGCATGCCCAGGGCCTTGATCTTGGCGTTGACGGCCACGGCAAACGCCGTCGGGCCACCGGGGAAGGTGCGCGCCAGCGAGGCGGCGGCGCGGTTGTCGGACGACATCAGCGCCAGTTGCAGCACGTCGTGACGGCTCAGGGTGGCGCCCACGGGCACGCGCGAGGTGCTGTGCTTGAGGGTATCGACATCCTCGCGGTCGATGCTGATCTCTTCCTGCATATTCGCCTTGGAGTCGAGCACGACCATGGCCGTCATGAGTTTGGTCAGCGAGGCGATGGGGACCACCACGTTGGAATTTTTTTCAAGCAAGACTTTGCCTGTGCCGTCTTCGACCACCAGTATCGACTGGGAACCGAAGGGCACGGCGATGGCCGCTGTCGAAAGCGTCATCAGCACCGCGGCGAACATTTTTTTGAGCATGGGATTGTATGTGGGAAAGCAGTTTTGGGGCGCCATCGTGGGCGCTGCGCGCAAATCCGGAAGCGGGCCGCGCGGGGACGCGGCGTGTATCTCGGAGGCAATATTTGCCAAGCTTAAACAATACCATTAAAGATCAAGCGATGTCTACGGGATAAGGGCGCCACAGGCTGTGTAGCGGCCAATTTGGCAAATAAACGGGGCTATTCTTGCCGTAGTGAAAATTGTTGCGCGATTATTGATTTCGTCTTGGAAACTTCGTATTATTTCAGCAATATTGGCAGCCATGGTCCGGCAGGCGCCGCGCGCTTCGTCGTTGATGCCTGCCGCTTCGTGCTTCGTCGCCCCACGCTATGCCCTGCAACAGGGGCGCCGTAGACTGCGTTCATGCCTGATTGACACGACAAGGAGAACGCAGCATGTGGGAAAAATTTGCCGGATGGTATCGCTGTTACGACGATGAAACCCTCAGGGTGCTTGCGCATCCGGACACGGCGGCCCAGTTGCCGCCTGGCTGGCGGCGCTGGGTGGCGTTGCGGCTCATCACCCTGACGCCGATCGAGCGCCAGCAATTCCACGCCTTCATGCTCAAGTACCGGGGCGCCGGCTTTTACCTGGCGGCGGCCAGGCTGATGCTGCTGTTCAGCTGCATCGGCGTCGTGCTGCATTTGCTGCTGCCTGACAAGGTCGGCTGGGCCAAGGCTGTGGCGTTCAGCAATGTCCTGGGCCTGGCGATGGCCTGGGGCGTGCTGGGGGTCTGGTTCAATTACCGCAAGCTGGCGCAGCGCAAGCTCAAGGTACTGTTGCTGCTGCTGGTGCCGGCCCTGGCCGGTGTGGCGATCGGCGTGCTGCGCGCCATGCTGGAAGGCCATGCTTCCATCGGCGTGGCGCTCGAGCGGGGCGCGCGCGTGGGCGGCTGGGCCGCGCTGACGGCCGGGCTGGTGTATATGGTGCCGATGACTATCGTCGTGCTCTGGCGCAACCGCCAGTACGAGGCGCTGGCCCTGCAGCTGCAGCAGGATGCCGAGCGCGACCGCCTGGCGCGCGAACTGAGCGAATCGCAGCTGCGCCTGCTGCGCGCGCAGATCGAACCGCATTTCCTGTTCAATACCCTGGGCGCCGTGCAGCAGCTGGCCGAGCAGGGCGCCCACGGGGCGGCGCAGGCGGCCGCGCTGACGGCCAACCTGATCGCCTTCCTGCGCGCCAGCCTGGCCGAGATGCGCGCCGACCAGGTGCCCCTGCAAACGGAATTCGACGTGGTGCAAGCCTATCTGCAAGTGATGCAGGTACGCCTGGGCGCGCGCCTGTCCTTCCGCCTCGACTTGCCGCCCGGCCTGGCGCAGATACAAGTGCCCAGCATGATCTTGCTGACCCTGGTGGAAAACGCCATCAAGCATGGCATCGAGCCATCGCTGCGGGGCGGCGAGATCGTCGTCTCGGCCGTGCTGGACGGGGACGGCGCCATGCGCTTGCGCGTGCAGGATAGCGGCGTGGGCCTGGGCGCCGCGAGTGCGCCTGGAGGCGGCCTGGGCCTGGAAAATGTGCGCCGCCGGCTGCAGCTGGCCGCGGCCGCTGCCTGCGTGCACGTGCAAAATGGCGAGGAAGCGGGCGTGCTCGCCGAAATCGTGTTGCCGATGGATTTGAAGGAAACCGCCGCATGAATGCCACCATCCTGATCGCCGAAGACGAACCCCTGATGCGCGAACGCCTGCAAACGATGCTGGCGCTGGCCTGGCCCGAGGCGCGCATCGTGCTGGTGGCGGAAAACGGCAACGATGCCTGGGACGGTTTCCTCGAGCATGAGCCGGACGTGGTCTTCCTCGACATCCGCATGCCGGGCCTGTCTGGCCTGGAAGTGGCCGAGCGTATCGGCACGCGGGCGCACGTGGTATTTGTCACCGCGTATGACCAGTATGCCGTCGACGCCTTCGACGCGGGCGCCGTCGATTATCTGTTGAAACCCGTGCAGGCCGAGCGCTTGCAGCGGGCGCTGGCCCGGCTGCGCGACAAGCTGGGCGCCCAGCCGGCCGACATGGCTCATCTGCTGCAGTCGCTGCGCGCCGCGCTGCCGGCGCCGCCGCGCGAAAAACTGAAATGGATCAAGGCCAGCGTGGGCAAGCAGATCCGCCTGATCGACATCGACGACGTGCTGTTCTTCCAGGCCGACACCAAATACACGCGCGTGGTGCTGGCCGGCTCGGAAGCGCTGGTGCGCACGCCGCTGAAGGATTTGCTGGGCGGGCTGGATCCCGCACAGTTCTGGCAAATCCACCGCGGCACCATGGTCAACGTGAAAGCCATCGAGGCGGCCGAGCGCATCGACGCCGAGCGCATGCAGGTGCTGCTGCGCGGCAGCACGGAAAAGCTGCCCGTCAGCCGCACGTTTACCTATTTGTTCAGGGATTGATATGATGGCAATGTTTTTAATCTGCCACCATATGGACTTTTCATGACAATTCTACGCCGCTGGTTCGCCGCCATCCTTCTTTCCTTGCTCTCCTGTACTGCCGCCCACGGGGCGCAGAAGGAGGAAAAGGTCGTGTATCACGTCAATGACGCCAGCAATGCCACGGCTGCGCTGAGGAATATCCGCAACCACCTCGATGCCAGCCCGCAGGTGACCATCGTGCTGGTCGCCCACGGTCCCGGCATCGACTTCCTGCTCGACGGCGCCATCGACAAGCAGGGCACTCCGTATGACGTGGCGGTGCGCGAGCTGGTCAAGCGGGGCGTGAGCTTTCGTGTCTGCAATAACACCTTGCAAGGACGCAATATCGACCGCCAGCGCGTGCTGCCCGAAGCCGTCATCGTGCCGTCGGGCGTGGCCGAACTGAGCCGCCTGCAGGCGCAGGAAGGCTATGTGTATATCAAGCCCTGATGCACGCGCCGTTGCCAGATGGCAACGGCGCGGCGCATGGACAGGCGATGCTTACTGGATCTTGGCGATCGACACCTCCGTCGATTTCACCAGCGCGATGACTTCGCTGCCCACTTTCAAGTCCAGGTCCTTGATCGAGCGCGAGGTGATCACCGACGTGACGATGCCGTGCGGCGTTTCCACGTCCACTTCCGACACCACGGGGCCAAAGATGATTTCCTTGATCTTGCCGCGAAACTGGTTGCGTACATTTACTTCCGAGATAGCCATGATATTTCCTTTGTACCCGTAATACGCCGTGCGGCGCGACATGGCCAGAGTACGGCGCGCGCGCGCTTTTGACCACGAATCGATGCGCATATCGATATGCGGAAATGGTGCGCGGATGCCGCCGCAAGCATATTATTCGCCTATACTCGTCCGTCTATCCACGCGGAGGTTTGCCATGCGTCCATGCTTGCTGTCGTTCCTGTTGTTGCCCCTGCTGTTGCCCACCTCTGCCGCGCTGGCGCAACCGGTCGCTGCCCTGCAGCCGATGGCTTTCCTGGCCGGGCATTGCTGGAAGGGAGAGTTTCCTGGCGGCAGGCAGACGGATGAGCACTGTTTCCAGTGGTTGTATGGCGGCCGGATGCTGCGCGACGTGCACACGGTGCGCAGCCCCGGCAAGCCCGATTATGTGGGCGAAACCACGTATTACCACGATGCCGCCGAAGGCAAGGTGGCCTTTCTGTATGTGGAAAACAGCGGCGGCTACAGCCGCGGCACGATGCTGCCGGCGGACGGCGGCCTCGACTTTCCTGCCACGCAATACGTGGGCGCCAGCGGCAAGGCGCTGACGTACCGCGTGCGCTGGACGCCGTCGGGCGATGCCTATGAGGCGGCCAGCGAGATGCTGGTGGACGGGCGCTGGCTGCCGCAATTCAAGCTGCTGCTGAAAAAGCAGTGACGCGGCGGCGGCAATAAAAAAAACCGGGACTCGTCCCGGTTTTTTTATTGATGTGGCGCAAGCTTACTTCTGATAAATCTTGTCGAACTCGCCGCCATCGTCAAAATGTTTCTTTTGCGCTTGTTTCCAGCCGCCAAAGACGTCATCGATGGTGAACAGGGTGATCGGCTTGAAGCTGGCCGCGTATTTCTTCGCCACTGCCGCCGAACGGGGGCGCAGATAGTGCTTGGCGACCAGTTCCTGGCCCGGTTCCGAGTACAGGTATTGCAGGTAGGCCGTGGCTTCCTTGCGGATGCCGCGACGGTCGACGACCTTGTCGACGACGGCCACCGGCGACTCGGCCAGGATGGAGATGCTTGGATACACGACTTCGAAGTTGTCGCCGAATTCGGCGCGCACCAATTGCACTTCGTTTTCAAACGTCACCAGCACGTCGCCGATTTCGCGCTGCGTGAAGGTGGTGGTGGCGCCGCGGCCGCCGCCGTCGAGCACGGGCACGTTCTTGAACAGCTTGGTAACGAGGTCGCGCGCCTGCGCTTCGCTGCCGCCTTTTTTCACGGCATAGCCCCACGCCGCCAGGTAGGTGTAGCGGCCATTGCCCGAGGTTTTCGGGTTCGGCACGATGACCTTGATGCCGGGCTTGGCCAGGTCGTCCCAATCCTTGATGTGTTTCGGGTTGCCTTTGCGCACCAGGTACACCATGGTCGAGTAGAACGGCGCCGCATTGTTCGGGAATTTCTTGGCCCAGTCGGCCACCACCAGGCCGCGGTCGACGAGGATGTCGATGTCATTGGCCTGGTTCATGGTCACGACGGATGCTTCCAGGCCATCGGCGACGGAGCGCGCCTGCTTGCTGGAGCCGCCGTGCGATTGCTTGATGGTGATGGTTTCGCCCGTTTTGGCTTTCCAATCTGCAATAAATGCGGGATTCACGTCCTTGAACAGTTCGCGCATCACGTCGTAGGACGCGTTCAGCAAGACCACCGGTTCGGCGGCGCTGGCGGCCATCGGCAGGCTCATGGCGGCAGCGGAAGCGGCCAGGGCGCTGGCCAGGAACCAGCGGCGCGAGCGTTGGGTGAGCGTAGCTGCGGCAGTCGATACGGCGTTGGAATGGGTCATGTTGAACTCTTGTTGTGAGAATAGATAGACATAGTCTAAAATTCCGGCCGGAAAAGAAACGAATTTTTCGTAATATGCTTAGAGCCTATCCCAGCAGATGAATACATCCCCTGCTGGCGCCCCTCAGAAGCGGGGACTGCGTTGCTCGTCGTCGCGTGGCTCGCCACGCGTCCTCCTCACGCCTTGTCCGCGCTCCTGATGCGCTGCCAGCAGAAGACGCTCCCTGCGGGGATAGGCTCTTAGATTCGATTCCCGTTTGCGCTAAAAAACATATATCGATTTCTGGAAACATTCGTGGGCAAGATGCGCATCAGCACTTAGTCTGCACGCATGGCGCCATAGGCAAAACCGGTCCGTGGCGTGCGGCAAAAAACCCGAAAGCGCCGCTTGGTGTATAGTCGAATCGCACGATACAGGGGTAAAACCGCCTGCATCGGCAACTGGAATATTTTGTGAGCGTACATGAGTCTTGAAATTCGTATTGCAACATCGACCGACGCTTTCGAGGCGTGCAACGTATTACGACGCTCCATCGTCGAATGCTGCAGCCTCGATCATCGGGACGATCCGGCCATCCTGGAAGCCTGGCTGGGTAATAAAACACCGCAGATGGTGGCGTGCTGGTTCGCGTCGCCCACCAATTTTTCGCTGGTCGCAGTCGAGGCGGGCGCCGTCGTCGGCGTCGGCTTGCTGACGCGCGCCGGCAAGCTGGCCCTGTGCTACCTGCTGCCCGAGGCGCAAGGCCGCGGCGCCGGCAAGGCGCTGGTGGAGCAACTGGAAGCGCAGGCGCGCGAGTGGGGCATCAAGGCCCTGCAACTGCACAGCACGGCCAGCAGCCAGGCCTTTTTCGTCAAGCAGGGGTATGTCGAGGCGGGCAATGTGCGCTCGCCGTATGGCGTGGAAACGATTTTTTGCTGGAAACAGATTGACCCCGCAGGCATCGCCAGCGGCGACCCCAAGCGCAAGCGCTTTTGCAACTGCAATTCGGCCTGACGCCGGTCTTGCCCCTCAGCCCGCCCATCCGGCGGCGGGCCATTTCCTCCCTTTGAATATTTCCCTTCAGTAACTGATCTGGATATACACGCCTTGTTGCGCGCTATCGTTTGCCGGCAGCAAGGTGCCGCCGGCAAACAGTTTCAGTTCGCCGGGCGCGAACGCCAGCCAATCCTCGTTTTGTGTCAATGGATGCGTGGCGATGACGGCGATGCGGTCGTCCAGGTGATTATGCTGGCGAAAGTCGATGCTGCGCTCGCAGTCGATCAGTTGCGCCACGGAAAACGGGTATTCGCGGATCACATAGTGCAAATGCGTGGAACAGTGGGCAAACAGCAGTTCGCCGTCCGACAGGATGAAATTGAAGGTGCCGTGCGCGGCAATCTCGCGCGCCACTTCGCCGATGGCGGCGCGCAAGTGGGCGCGCGCTGGTTCGCCCAGGGGAAACTGCGTGCGCAAGCGGGCCAGCAAGTGGCAGAACGCTTGTTCGCTGTCCGTGTCGCCGCTGGCGTGGTAGTGCGCATTGGCGGGCGCGCGCCACGTTTTCAAGTCGCCATTGTGGGCGAAGGACCAGGTCTTGCCCCACAGGTCGCGGGCGAACGGGTGCGTGTTTTCAGGCGCGATGCGGCCTTGCGTGGCCTTGCGGATGTGCGCGACGATGTTTTTCGCTTTCACGGGATGCTGCTGCACCCGGGCCGCCAGCGGCGAATCGATGGCCGCCAGGTGATCCGTCAGCAAGGTGCAGCCGCTACTGGAATGATAGGCGATGCCCCAGCCGTCGCGGTGCTCGTCCGTGCGTCCGCCCCGTTCGGCAAAGCCGGCAAAGGAAAATCCCAGCGCGGCTGGCTTGCTGCTGTTCATTGCGAGTAACTGGCACATGGCGGCCCTTCCTGATGGTATCGGTACACGCCCACAGTAAAGGCCGGGGCAGGCCGCTGGAAGGAATGTTTCCGACTATCGTTATGCACTGCCCGTCGTTGCGGCCATATATGCTGGACGCATATCAAATGGCGAAACCATTCGTTCTCCTTTGGTTGGCGCTGCCTTACTCTGCACACTTTGGCGCCGCCTTCCCCATCAGGGCAGCTGGCGCAGCCCGATGAAGGAGCACGTATGCCATTTCCCGTCCTGAAAAACTACCTGGCCCGTTTGTCGCACCAAACCCAGGCGGGCACCAGCGTCTGGCTCGACGGGGAGGGCAGGGCGCTGGGGCGCTTTTTCAATTGCACCATGACCAGCGCCTTCCAGCCGCTGCGCGAACTCGAAAGCGGCAAGCTGGTGGCGTTCGAGGGCCTGGCGCGCAGCGTGTCGAAGGCGGACGAGGGCTTGTCGCTGTGGCGTTTGCTCGACCATGCGGCCAGCGACGATGAATCCGTGGAACTGGACCGGCTGTGCCGCATGTTGCACGCCATTAATTTTTTCCGGCAGGCGGAAGCGGAGCAGGCCGACCTGTACCTGAACGTGCATGACCGCCTGTTGAGCGCCGTCAGCAGCAATCACGGCCATGCCTTCCAGCGCATCCTCGACGCGCTGGGCTTGCCCATCGAACGCATCGTGCTGCAATTGCCGACGGTGACGCCGAATCAGGGTTGGCTGCTCAACTATGTGGCCGACAATTACCGGCGCAATGGTTTCCGCCTGGCCATCAACGTGGCCAGCGTGCATGAGGCCACGGGCATGCTGGAGCGCCTGCACCCGCATGCGTTCAAGCTCGATGCGGGCAACCTCAGCGACGAGCAGGCCGTCGCCAGCTTCGTCACCCTGTGCCATGCGGCGAAAATCCGCGTCGTCTTCAAGCGCCTCGACACGCCGGCCGCGCTGGCTGCGCTGCAGCGCGTCGCCGCCATCACGGGCTTGCCCATCGTGGCCCAGGGTTATCTGCTCGACAAGCCATTGACGGCGCTGGCGCAGGCAAAGCAGGACGCGGCCGCCAGCGCCGCCGCGTGAGCGGTTTCCCGCTTAAGCAGGCTCAGCGGAAAATACGTGAGAAACAGGCAGAGACGATAGAAAATGAGGGTTTTTCTTCGCAGCACAATACGCTATAGTATTCCCATCGTTATATTGGACTGACTATGGCATCGCGCAGAAACTTTCTACACCATGGTATGGGCCTGGCCGCGTTGGGCCTGGTTGCCACTCCTCTCATCGGCTGCGCCTCGCGCACGGCCGCTCCCGCCTCCGCTTCGGCCAGCGCCAAGCCGCGCGCGCCGCGCACAGGCGTGCCGCCCCAGCCGACGCAACTGGCCAGCATCGACCGCTCGATCACCTCGCAGCAGCGCCCGGCCATCACCGAGATGGAACCGCCTCCCGACATCTTCGACGCACAGGCGCTGGACCTGGAATTCTGGCTTAAGCCCCGCACCCTGGAAGTGGTGCGCCCGGCCAGCAATGAAAAAGCCAGGCTGCTGTACTGGAAAGATGGCGAAGTCATCGATTCCGCCTACCAGGAACTGTGCCACTTGCTGCGCGACGTGAACGGCAAGAAGACGGCGCCCATCGACCCGAAACTGCTGGAAACCCTGTGGGGCACGCAGGCGTTCGTGGCCCGCTACGGCATCGAGCAGCCGCTGGAAATCTTGTCGGGCTACCGCACGGCCGAGTCGAACAGCCGCCTGCGCGAAGCGGGCGTGCCGGCTGCGCGCCAGTCGCTGCACATCTCGGGCCGCGCCGCCGACATCCGCGTGGCGAACTTGAACGCGGAAGTGCTCGGTTCGCTCGTGCGCAGCTTCAAGCAGGGCGGCGTGGGCTTCTATTACCGCTCCGGCCCCCGTGGCGGCTGGATCCATGCGGATACGGGCCTGCAGCGCACCTGGAAGGGGTAAGCGTTAGCACTGAGCGCTAGTCACGCTAGTCATAGTGATACGGCGGTTCCGGCACGCTGTCGTTGCCGGCGCGCCGCCATGCGTCGAAATTCACGGGGCGTTCCCAGTAAATGCGCCAGCCCAGGCGCTGGCTGGCTTGCGCCTCGGGATGCGCTTGCAGATAGCCGTCGATAAAGCGCGTGAATTCCGAGACATAGCCGCCGCGGCGGTAGGGAAGTGGACGAGTCATGGCTCCTCCTGCTGTTGACATTTCTTTCATTCTATCGCCAGCGGCGGAAAAGCGCCGCCCGTTTCCAGCTTCCCATGAAACTTTCCAGCCATAACATCGAACTGTTCCTGGCCGTCGTCGACGGCGGCTCGTTCTCGGCCGCCGCGCGCGCCTTGCGGCGGGCGCCGTCGGCCGTCAGCATGGCGATGGCCAACATCGAGGCGGAACTGGGCATCACCCTGTTCGACCGGGGCGCGCGCGAAGCCGTGCCCACGCCGGCCGCGCTGGCCCTGCTTCCCCACGCGCGCCTGATCGCCGAGCAGTTGAAGCAGTTGCACCTGCACGTGCAGGAATTGTCGCAGGGGCTGGAAAGCCGCATTTCGCTGGGCATCGCGGCCGAGCTCGACCATACGCCTTTCCTGGCCGCCGTGCGCGCGCTGTCGCAGCGCCATCCGCTGCTCGACATCGAAGTGCTGACGGCGCCGCAGGACGATGTGCTCGACATGCTGCACCGGGGCCGCATCAGCGCCTGCATGGCTTTCGCTGGCGGGCGCATCAATCACGAGGAACAGTTCCAGCTGGTGGGCAGCGATGCCTTGCTGGCGATTATTTCCACCCAGCATCCGCCCAGCGCGGCGGGCCAGCCCCTGTATATCGAGGAATTGGTGAATTTGCGCCAGATCATCGTCGCCAGCCGCGAACTCGACCTGGCCGATGCGCGCCCCGTGGTGGGGCTGTCCTATTGGCGCACGGACAGCTTGCCGATGGCGCTGGCCATGGTGGAAGCGGGCTTGGGATGGGGCAACTTTGCCGCCTCGGCCATCCAGCATTCTCTGGCGGCGGGGCGGGTGCGCTGCGTGGCGTTCAAGAATACGGGCAATGGCCTGGTCGTGCCCATCCACCTGGTGTGGATGAAGGACCGGCCGCTGGGCATGGCGGCGCGGTCCTTTCTTCAGTTGCTCAGCGAAGCAGCCTGAACGTCAGTGGCTTCTTCCTTCGGCTGCTGCGCCGACAGGGGCACGCCGAACAGGCCGTCGAAGAAGTAATTGAAAATGAAGCTGTAGCACGGGATGATCAGCATCAGCGCGAAGTCCAGCACGAACGCTTGCCACAGGCTGATATCGAGCCACCAGGCGATCAGCGGGATCAGGTAGATGACCAGGGTGATCTGGAAGCCGATCGCGTGCAGGATGCGGCGCCAGACGGTGCGCGTGCGCGACACCTGGCGGATTTCCCAGTATTCGAAGGCCGTGTTGTAGAGCAGGTTCCAGATCACGGCGATGGTGGTGATCATGATCGCCAGGGGCCCCGTGCTGGTGGGCGACTCGCCCGAAAGCAGGGTCAGCCAGGCCGTGGAAATGGCCATGCCGATGATTTCAAAGGCGGTGACGTAGACGATTTTGCGTTTGATGCCTTGCATGTAAAGCCTGTAAAGAAGAGATGGCGCGTATTTTAAGTCAGGTGTGCTGATGTTTGAAGTCGATAGCTGTCAGTTTTTCTGATGGATTCGCTGTGGGAATACCGTGCATGGCGCGAACGGTGGATAATGGCGGCTGGCAGGCAACCGGTCCCGCCGCATCACCGCAGAAAAGGTCAACGAGCATGCAAGGCGCAGCAGACAGCAATATCCCCGATACCCCCGCCGATACCCCCGCCGGCGCGGACGAACGTCCCCGTTTCCGCCCCCGTCCGTGGGAGCACCTGGAAACGCCGTACGACGTGGAAGTGTGGGTCGAAGAACATAACCGCAGCATGCAGGACAATATCCGCGCCACGGAAACGGGCGTGGGCATTTGCTTTACCCTGGTCGAAGGGGGCGATATCTATATGCAGACGAGCGCCGATGGCGCCGTCGTGCTCGACGTGACGCCGGACGCGGCCTGGGTCTCTCCCCTGATCAGCGCAGCCACGGGTTGCGAGGCGCCGGATGGGGCGCTGTGGATCTTGCCTGACGATAAGTTGATCCAGCTGATCGTGGGGCTGTCGAGCCTGGTGGCCAGCACCTTGCTGGTGGTGGGCCATGATTTCGGCTTGCGCCGGCGCGGCATGGGCCGCTGAGCCGTTCGCGCGCCGCCGGGGCCGGGCGGCCATGCTCCATGCCTCTTGTCCCGCTCCCGTTTGCGCTGTATCATGCGGGCGTTGCAAAATATGCCATGCCCGCGCCTGGCATGCCTTCCGCCTACATTCGATGAAAAGCCTGTAATGCATAAAGACAAGCTGGACCTCCGCGACATCAGCCTGGTGTGCGTGGAAACGCGTTATCCCGAGCTGGCCAGTTTTGCCATCGAGCGCTGCCTGGCCGGCGCCGATTTCAAGGAATGCCTGCTGTTCACTTCCCGCCTGCATGACTTGCCCCCGCACATACGCCAGGTGCTGATCGCCCCCATCGAGAGCGTGGAAGCGTATTCGGCATTCATGGTGCATGAGCTGGGCGCCCATTTCAGCGGCACGCATGCGCTCGTCATGCAGTGGGACAGTTTCATCGTTGATGCGCGTCAATGGCAGAGCGCTTTCCTCGACTGCGATTATATCGGCGCACCGTGGTCGCATCGCCCGGTAGCCGTCGGCAATGGCGGCTTCTCGCTGCGTTCGCGGCGCCTGTATGACATCTTGCCGCAGCTGGCCATCACGCAACCCCATCCTGAGGATTATGCGATCTGCGAATTGCATGGCGACCGGCTGCGCGAGGAGTTCGGCGTGCGTTTCGCCGATGCGGGCCTGGCCTCCAGCTTTGCTTTCGAAGGCATCATGCCGGCCGGTCCCACGTTCGGTTTCCATGGTTTTTTCAACTTTGGCGAAGTGCTGGACGACACGGAACTGACCGATTACCTGCGCAAGTGCGACGATGCCATAATGCATGCGCCAACCGCGCGCGGGCTGATCAAGCAGCTGTACCGCTCCGGCCGCTACCGGATGGCGGCACGGATATTGCGCCGGCGCATCAACGGCGGCGCGGCGCTATTCGGCGATGCCTGCCTGCTTGCCTTGCGTACAGGCATGCACGCGCTCACGCACGCCCGCTCGCGCCCAGCGTCGCCGCGCGCCTAGCCGTCCTGGCGGCCGCCGCGCCGGCTGGCGCCATGCATCGCTCGACACTGAGCCTTGCGCATGCTAGTCTCGGGACAGCATCCGCCTGATCGCCTGGGCGGTGGTGCAAAGGATAGCCATGGACAATACACCGCATGCGGTCTCAGCTCCTGATTCCTCCCTGCATGGCCAGGACCCCGTGTCGTGGCCGGCCACTCCCTTGCTTGACGATGGCGTCTTCAGTCCGGAACGGGTGAAGGCCGAGCGCGAGCAAGCCTATTTCAACGATTTATACCTGCTGGCGCCCGTCGCCTATTTCGTGCTCGGTCTCGATGGCGTGATCGTGCAAGTCAACCTGGTGGCGGCCGAATTGTTCGGCCTGGTGCGCGAGCGCCTTGGCCACGTGCTGTTCCGTTCGTATGTGCACGAGGCGTTCCGCCACGATTTCGAGCAATTCGTGCAGCGCGTGCTCAATAGCAGCGAGCCCGAACGCATCCAGTTGCAGGTGCGGCGGCGTCCCGGCGCGCGCGAGGCCGGCTTGCCCGTCAGCCTGCTGGGCAGCGCCGATCCGAACGGCCAGGCGCTGCGCCTGGTGCTGGAGCAGGCCGAAGGCAAGCTGGCCGCGCTGGAACGCAGCGAAGAGCGTTTCCGGCGCATCGTGCACAGCGCCGAAGAGGGCATCTGGGAAATCGATGCGCAGGCGCTGACCAGCTTTGTCAATCCGAAGATGGCGCAGATGCTCGGTTGCCAGATCGAGGATATGCTGGGCCAGCCGCTGGCCGCCTTCATGGATGACGAGGGGCGCGCCATCCTGGAGCGTAACATTGCGCGGCGCCAGGATGGCATCGTCGAGCGCCACGAATTCAAGTTCCTGCGGCGTGACGGCAGCACCTTGTGGGCCACCCTGGCCACCAATCCCATCTTCGACTCCGGCGGCGCCTACCTGGGCGCGCTGGCGCTGGTCAGCGATATCACGCTGCAGCGCACGGCGTCCGAGCGCCTCTGGCGGCAAGCCAATTTCGACCCCTTGACGGGCTTGCCGAACCGCCACCTGTTGCTCGACCGCTTGCAGCACGAGGTGCGCCACGCCAGCCGCGAAGGCGGTTGCCTGGCCTTGCTGTTCATCGACCTCGACCATTTCAAGCTGGTGAATGACCGCCTCGGCCAGGAGAAGGGCGACATGCTGCTGCGCCAGGCGGCGCTGCGCATCTGCGAGCGCGTGCGCGCCAGCGATACGGTCGCGCGCCTGGGCGGCGACGAATTTGCCGTCATCCTGGCCGGCGTGCGGCAGCTGGGCGGCATCGAGCGCGTGCTGCAGGAGCTGACGACGGCGCTGGCCCTGCCTTTCGTGCTCGATGGCGACACGGCGCACGTGTCGGCCAGTGTGGGCGTGGCGCTGTATCCGGCCGACGCGGAGTCCACGGACAGCTTGCTGCGGCATGCCGACCAGGCCATGTATGCGGCCAAGAGCGCGGGGCGCAACGGCTACAGCTACTTCACGCCGGCCTTGCAGCAGGCGGCCGACCTGCGCCGCGCGACGGTGCGCGAGATGCGCCTGGCGCTGGCGCAGGATCAGTTCGAAGTGCATTACCAGCCCATCATCCGCCTGTGCGATGGCAGCATCGAGCGGGCCGAGGCGCTGCTGCGCTGGCGCCATCCGCTGCGCGGCTTGCTGCTGCCCGCCGATTTCATCGCCTTTGCCGAGGCCAACGGCCTGATCATCGATATCGGCGAGTGGGTCTTCCGCCAGGTCGTAAGCCAGGCGCGGCAGTGGCAAGCAGCGCATGGCGCCGTGTTTCAGATCTGTATCAACAAGTCGGCCGTGGAATTTCGCTGCGATGCCGCGCTCTACCAGGACTGGGGCAATGCGCTGGCGCGGGCCGGCCTGGCGCCGGGCGCCATTATCATCGAGGCAACGGAAGCCGTGCTGCTCGACGAGACGCGCCCGGTGGCCGACCGTCTGCGCCAGTTCCGCGCCATGGGCCTGGCGCTGGCGCTCGACGACTTTGGCGCCGGCAACACTTCGCTGGCTTGCCTGAAGCGGGGCGATCTCGAGGTACTCAAGCTCGACCCTTCGCTGGTACGGGAACTGGGGGCGGGAGGCGCGGCGCCGGCCGTCTGCGCGGCCATCATCAGCCTGGCGCAGGGGCTGGGCCTGAAAGTGGTGGCGGAAGGGGTAGAAACGGCCGCGCAGCGTGAGTTGCTGCGGGCCGCCGGTTGCGATTATGCGCAGGGTTATGTATTTTCAGGCGCGGTGCCTGTGGAGCAGCTGAGTGCAATGCTGGCCGCGGGCCGGCGTTTTTAATCCAGGCCCAGCAGCGCGACGACGCGTTCGCGGCTGATGCCGACCAGCGCGGAGCTGATCGCCAGCAGCGATTCATAGCCGGGCTGGCGGGCCTTTTCCATGAAGTTTTCCGCCAAGGTATCCATGCTGACGTGCACTTGTACCGGCTGCGCGCGGGCCACCCGTCCCGTCGCTTGCGCCAGGGCCAGGCTGACGGAGCTGCGGGCCGCCTGCAACTGCGCCAGCGCCTGCACCACTTGCTGCAAGGTAGCGCGAAGGGCTTCCGTGTCGCCGGTATTCCATTCTTCCGGGGCGATGGCGGCCGGTTCCGCATCCGTGCGCACGCGGCTCATCTGGCCGGTCGGGTAGCGGATGCCGCTGCCGCGCACGGACAGGCTGTCGCGCACGTTGGCCCAGGCCGCTTCCGAGGTGCTGAACACCAGTTCGCCGTTCTCGCCCAGCTTGACGCCGATGCCGGACGGCATCAGTGCGCGGTCGAAGCGGGAAACGATTTCGCTCTGGCTCAAGCCAGGTTCGATGTTGACCGAGCGCAAGGCCTGGTTCGCGCCGCCGACGGAAAAGGCCAGCACTTCCTGCGGGCCTTCCTGCAGGCTGGCCATGGTCAGGCCGCGGATGCTGAAGTTCTGTTGCGCCGCCTGCGGGCTGGTATAGCTGAGCTGCGCGTCGAGCGTGCCGCCCGAGGCGCTGGCGCGCTGGCGCCAGGTATTGCTGAACTGGCGTACCCTGGCCTCGACTTGTCCTTCGCGGCCCTGGCGCGCGGCCAGCTTGGCCGCCAGTTCGCTCTTCAGCGCTTGCAACTGGCTGCTGCTGCGGTCCAGGTAGTCGAGGGTTTGTTGCGCGTTAGAAATTTCTCCCTGCAGCTGGTGATCCCAGTTGCTCAGGCCACGCTGCAGGCTCGCCGTCGAACTCCTCGCCGCCGGCGCCTCGCTGCGCGCGCTGGCGCCGCTTTTGACCGCGGCGGACGCGTCATCGACGACGCGGGCTGTGCCGGCGCCTTTGGCATTGACGCCGGACGAGGAGGAAGTCTGAACGATTTGCATGATGGTCAGAGAAGATCAAACAGGGAAAGGGTGCCAACCTTGGCGTACGCCTTGTATGTTGCCTGCAGGGCCGTCTGGTAGCCGTTCAGCTCGATGGCGGCCGCGCCCATGTCGGTCTTCTTCAAGTCGGACAAGGCCATGTCGTTCGACAACGAGACGTTGGCCAGGTTGCCGGAGAGCGTGGTCAGGATGTTTTGCGCGCCGCCAAAGATGGCGATCTTGCCAGAGAGTAAATCCATGCCGTCATCGGTGCCATCGAGCGCCGCGCCCACCACGCTGCGCACGGCCGGGTCGTTCGGGCTGACGCCAGGCTTGCCCAGCGTATCGATGGCCTGGTCGATCTTGTTCAGCCACACTTCCAGCTTGTCCACGTCGACGTTGGCCGCCTGCGTCACGCCATTGC
The DNA here is from genome assembly GCF_023703445.1 of Janthinobacterium kumbetense. Classification (NCBI taxonomy): domain Bacteria; kingdom Pseudomonadati; phylum Pseudomonadota; class Betaproteobacteria; order Burkholderiales; family Oxalobacteraceae; genus Janthinobacterium; species Janthinobacterium kumbetense. Next base: position 1,644,363 of record NZ_JAMQGR010000001.1, on the reverse strand, counting down.
CCACCACCACGGTCTGCGTGGCGGTGTTGCCGTTGTACGTGTAGCGCAAGCCGGGAGCCGCAGCGGGATTGAACGCGATGGCCGGCTTGTCGGTATCCGTGCCGGAAAACATGTAGCGGCCTTCCTGGTCCTTCAGGTTGGCCGTGTACAGCACGCTGTCGCGCATGGCGATCAGCGATTGCGTCATCGCATTCAGGTCGTCCGGCGCATTGCCGCCGTCGGCGGCCCATACCAGCAGGTCGCGCGCCTGGCCCATGTCGGTGACCATGCTGGTCAGATAGTTTTCGTTTTTCAGCAGGCGCACTTTCACCGTGGCGATATTGTCCTGGTATTGCGTGACCATGGCTTGCTCGCGCGTCAGGCGCGAAATGCGCACGTTGCCGATCGGATCGTCCGATGGCAGCTGGATGCGCAAGCCCGAGGCCATCTGCTGGGTCAGGTAATTGATGCGCTCTTGATTTTGCTGAAGAGAAATATTAATCAGTGATTGGTACTGGCTGCTGGCGACACGCATGATCTTCTCCTTAACCCATCATTTGCAAAGTGGCATCAAACAAGGTATTCGCCACGGAAATGACTTTCATGTTTGCCTGGTACATATTCTGGAATTCGACGAGGTTCATCGCTTCCTCGTCCTTGTTCACGCCGCTGGTCGACTTCCAGTCGTCGATGGCTTGCGCGCGCACCGTGTTGGAAGTCTTCAGCAGGGCCTGGTTCTGCTGGCTGTAGATGGCCAGCTTGCCGACGAGCTGCGTGTCCGCATCGCTCATCAGGACCGAACCCACCCAGCTGACGCTGATCGGTTGATTCTTGATATTGATCAATTCCTGCAAATTGCCGCTGTCGCCGGCCGCACCTGTCAACGACAGGGCCAGGTCCTTGGCGTTGAAGCCGGGGGTAATGCTCAGCTTGCCATTCGCGTAGGCCAGCAGGGGACCGCCGGATGTGCCAGCCATGGTCTTGCCCAGGGCCAGTTGCGCGTTGACCTTGCTGGTCAGCTGGGTGGCCATGTCTTGCAGCGATTGCTGCAGCGGTTTCAGGGTATTTTTCTCGAATTCGCCCAGGCCACCCATCTGGCCGCCGATGGCCACCAGATCGAGGTTGTACGACGACTTGGCGAAATCGAGGCTCAGGACCTGGTCGCCCGTGTTCGTCATGCTGCTGGTCAAGGTGCCGGCCAGGCTGCCGATGACCAGCGGCTGGCCCGACTTCAGCGCGATATTGCGCGAGCCGTCCGGCTGGTCGAGGACGTCGATGCCCATTTGCGAAGCCAGGCCGTCGATCAGCTGGTCGCGCGCATCCATCAGCGAGGACACGTTTGTGCCCGAGGCCGTGGCGGTGCTGATGCGCTGGTTCAGCGCGGCGATATTGGCCAGGGTGGTATTGGCTTGCGGCACGATCGCTGCGCGTTGCTGTTGCAACGACAGCAATTGGTTGCCCATCACGGTGCTGATGCTGTTGAAGCGCTGCGCCATGGAGTCGGCGGAGGTGATGATCTGCTGGCGCAGCGGTGTCGACGTCGGGTCGACGGCCGAGGCGTTGAGGGCGGCGAAAAAGCCGTCGATGCCGTTGCTGATGCTGGAAGCATCGTCGCCCATCACGCGCTCGAGCTGGGTCAGGTAAGGCTGGGTCTGCGAACGGGCGCCCTGGTCGGACGCGGCGCGCCACATTTGCTGGCTTTTATATGCATCGGCAAAGCGCAGCAAGGCGGACACTTCCACGCCATTGCCGGCCGAGCGTACGCCGGCGGTGGCGCCCAGCGATGACAGCAACACACCCTGGCGCGTGTAGCCCGCCGTTTGCAGGTTGGCGATGTTCTGGCTGGCCGCATTGAGTGCGGCCTGGGCGGCGATGCTGCCTGACAATGCATTGCTGATGATGCTCATTGGGCAAGTTTCTTTCGTGAAGAGTGTGGCGCGTGCGGGTGGGCAAGCATTGAATCGTTGTTACCTTGTACAGGCGACGCTTCAGACGGATTTATTAAGCGGTGCCGCAATATTGTCGGTATTGACAGTGCTTTTGGCGGCCACGGGGGCGCCGGCCGCCGGCAGCAGCTGGCGCAGGATGGCGTCGGCGATGCCGAAGGCGCGCTGGCCGGCCATCTTGTCGGCCACCAGGTTGTCGGCCATTTCCAGCATGTCGCTGTTGATGGGGTCCTTGAAGACGCTGTCTTCGCCCGCCATCTCGCGCGTGCCCGAACGCATCTGGCGCAGCATGTGCGAGATGAAGAACGCTTCGAACTTGACGGCCGCCTCGGTGGCCTTGGCCGCATAGCGCGGGTCGGCCGGCGTGGCGGCCGCAGGGGAGCGGTCGTCGAGCGCCGAGGGCAGGGCGCTGCTGCTGTCGTTGATATTCATCATATGACCACCAGTTCGCCTTCGATGGCTCCCGCCTGGTCGAGGGCTTGTAAAATTGCCATGATGTCATCGGGCGACGCACCCAGGCTGTTGACCACGTCGATGATCGATTGCAGCTTGGCGCCGGCCGGCCATTTGAACATATTGCCGTTGCCCTGGTCGACGGACACCTTCGATTGCGGCGTGACGGTGGTCTGGCCGCGGCCGAACGGCGCCGGCTGGCTGACGGCCGAGCTTTCGGAAATGACGACCTTGAGCGAGCCGTGCGTGACGGCGGCCGCCTTCACGCGCAAGCCTTCGGCGATGACGACGGTGCCCGTGCGCGAATTGAAGACCACTTTCGGCGTATCGACGCCGACGTCGACGCTCAAGGCTTCCAGCTTGGCCATGAAGGCCACGCGCTGGGTCGGGTTTTCCGGCGCCAGCACTTCCACGCTGGTGGCGTCGCGCGTGGTGGCGACGGCGCCAAAGCGGCGGTTGACGGCTTCGACGATATTGATGGCCGTCTCGAAATGCGGGTGGCGCAAGTTCAGGGTGACGGTCGGCTTGGTCGAGAAATCGCTGAGGATCTCGCGCTCGATGTTGGCGCCGTTGGGAATGCGTCCCGAGGTGGGCGTGTTGACGGTGACGGACGAGCCGCTCTTGCCGGTGGCGTTCAGGCCGCCGACGACGACGTTGCCTTGCGCCAGCGCATACGTTTCATTGTCGGCCGCGCGCAATTGCGTCAGGAGCAGGGTGCCGCCGCGCAAGCTTTTCGCATCGCCCAAGGACGACACGGTGACGTCGATGGCCTGGCCACGGCGGTATCCTGGGGGAAACACGGCGCTGACCATGACGGTGGCGACGTTCTTGCTTTTCGCTTCGGCGCCGTCCGGCATCTTCACGCCGAACTGCTTGAGCATGTTGACCACGGACTGGCTGGAAAACTTCACCTGGGTGGTGTCGCCGCTGCCGTTCAGGCCCACGACGAGGCCGTAGCCGACCAGCGGGTTGTCGCGCACGCCCTCGATACTGACCAGGTTGCGCAGCACTTGCGCGGCGCTGGCGGGCAGGGCAAAGCCGGAGAGCGCGGCCAGCATGGCTGCCAGGGGCAGGGCGGAACGAAATTTCATGAGGTCACCTTAAAACGGCATCCATGGGCCGACGAAGAAGCGCGTCAGCCAGCCTGGTGTATTGGCTTCGGCCAGGGTGCCCTGGCCGGAATAGGCGATCTGTGCATTGGCAATGCGCAAGGACGAGACCTGGTTGCTGGAATCGATGTCGGCCGCGCGCAGGTAGCCGCGCAGGCGCACGAATTCCTCGCCCTGGTTCAGGGTCAGGGTTTTTTCGCCCTGTACGCGCAGCAAGCCGTTCGGCAGGACTTCCTGCACGATCACGGTGATGGCGCCGGACAGCGCATTTTGCTGCGTACTGGTCGAGTCGCCGGCGAAGTTGCGGTCGGCCGACAGGTCGACGCCCGTCTTGGGCAGGGTCTTGCCGAGGATATTGGCCGCCTTCACGCCGACGGACGAGCCCTTGTTGAACGAGGTGCCCGCCTTCTTGCTGGCCTGCGTGGTTTCCTGCAGCGCCACCGTGACGACGTCGCCGACGCGGAAAGCGCGGCTGTCCGAGATCAGGTCCAGGCTTGCGTCGGGATTGAACACGCCGCCGGCCACGCCGCCGCGCGCAGCGCTGCGCGGCGCCACGGGCAGCGGCGTATCGGAAAAGCTCGGTGCCACCGGCGCGGCCGGCTGGCTGGCGCAACCGGCCATCAATACCAGCAGCATGGCTGCCGTGGCTTTCATGGCGACTGTCATCAGCGTGCCGCTTGCGCCAGGTATTGCAGCATATTGTCGGCGGCCGACAGCACCTTGGTGTTCATTTCATAGGTGCGCTGGGCAGCGATCATGTCGACCATCTCTTCGACCACCTGCACGTTCGAGCCTTCCAGCGCGAACTGCTTCAGCTTGCCCAGGGCGCCTTCGCCGGGACGGCCCTCCGTCGGCGTGCCGCTCGATGCCGTTTCCTGGAACAGGTTTTCACCGAGTGCCAAGAGGCCCGTCGGGTTGACGAAGCTGGAAAGGTTCAGCTGGCCCAGCTGGGTGCCGTTGACATTGCCCGGGACGGTGGCCGTGACCATGCCGTTTTCGCCGATGGTGATGGCCGTGGCGTTGTTCGGCACGGTGATCTGCGGCACCAGGGGCAGGCCCTGGGCGTTGACCATCACGCCGTTTTCATTGATGCCCAGCTGGCCGGCGCGCGTGTAGGCCGCTTCGCCGTTCGGGCGCAGCACCTGCAGGAAGCCGTTGCCGGTGATGGCGACGTCGAATTCGCGGCTCGTCGTTTGCAGGCTGCCGGTGGTAAACACCTTTTGCGTGCCGACCATGTGCGTGCCGTTACCCAGCTGTACGCCCGAAGGCGAGAGGGTGTTGTCGGCGCGCTGCGTGCCCGGCTGCTGCTCGACCTGGTAAAACAGGTCTTCGAAGACGACGCGGTCGCGCTTGAAACCGACGGTGTTGACGTTGGCCAGGTTATTCGCGATGGCTTGCAGTTTGGCATCTTGTGCCTGCACGCCGGTCTTGCTGATCCACATTGCTGGATTCATGTGTTGCTCCTAGTAATAGATTGGCGTGGGGCTCAAGCGCCCAGCAGGCGGTTGCCCGATTCCGTCATGGAATCGCTGGCCTTGAATACTTTCATCTGCATCTCGAAACTGCGGTTCAGGCTCATGGTGGCGACCATTTCCTCGACGGCCGAGACGTTGCTGCCTTCCAGGTGGCGGTCGCGGATGCGTACCGCCGGATCGGCCTGCAAGTCTTCGCCGCTGCGCGCCACGATCAGGCCCGCCTCGTTCTTGGTCAGCTCGCCCGCTTCGGCGTTGACCAGCTTGAGCTTGTCGACCGTCTGCATTTGCGCGGTGCCCGGCACCTGGATGGAAATCGTGCCATCGCTGCCGATCGACAGGCTGGTGTGCTCGGGAATCGTGATCGGGCCGCCTTCGCCCAGCACGGGCCGGCCATTGATGGTCAGCGCACCCGTTTCATCGAGATCCATGGCGCCGGCGCGCGTGTAGGCTTCGCCGTTTTGCCACTGCACCGCAAGAAAGCCGGGGCCCGTGACGGCCACGTCGAGTTCGCGTCCCGTTTCCTTGATGGCGCCCGTGCGCGTGCCGACGGCGCTCGACTGCGTCTGCGTCATGTGGCGGTCGTCGTAGCCATAGCCGTTTTGCAACGGCTGGGCAGTGGACACTTCCAGGTTGGCGCGAAAGCCGCCCGTCTCGATGTTGGCCAGGTTGTTGGCGTGTACCTGCTGTGCCCGCAGGGCACGGTCGGCCCCGCTCATGGCGGTATAAATCAGCGCATCCATTGCTCTTTACCTTTGCGTATCGTGGATTACAGCGCTTGCATCAGCGATTGCAGCATGGCGTTCTCGGTCGAGATGACCTTCGAGTTCGCCTGGTAGTTACGCTGCGACGTCATCAGGCCCACCAGTTCGGAGGTGATGTCGACGTTCGACTGTTCCAGCGAGCTCGTCGTCAGTTTGCCGGCCATGCCGACGCCCGGACGGTCATACATGGCGGTGCCGGACGTGGTCGAGGCGACCCAGCTGGTATCGTTGACGGCCGTCAATGCGCCTTCGTCGGGGAAGGTGGCCAGGGCGATCACGCCGATGCTTTGCTTCTGGCCGTTTGTGTATTTCGCCACGACGGAGCCGTCATCGGCCAGTTCCACGCCCGTGTAGGTGCCCGAGGCATAGCCGTCGGCGCGGTCGGTCGAGGTGGTCGCTTCGCCGGCGAACTGGGTGGTGCCCGTGTAGTCGATGGCGATCGACAGCGGCGCGGCGCCTGCCGGCGTGCCCAGCGCCAGGTTGACCGGCGCGGTCAGGTTCAGCTTGCCGGAAGTGTTGAAGGTCATGCTCGTCACCGTCCCCAGATCGGCGTTGTCGAGGGTGTAGTGCACGTCCACGCCCGTTGCCGTCTTGACGAAGTACTGGCCCACCGAGTGCTTGGCGCCCAGCGAATCGTAGACGATCGAGGACTTGGCGCTGTTGTAGCTCAATTCATTGGTCTTGTCGAAAGCCGGGGTCTTGATGGTCCATTCGGACGACATGTTGGCGGCATACGCCAGCTTGGTCGATGCCACGGCAGGAATCTGGCCCGTCGGAATGTTCATGTCGCCCATGGTGCCCAGGGTGGTGCTGCCCTTGACGGCGGCATAACCCTGCACCAGGCGGCCGTTCGAGTCGATCAGCTTGCCCTCATTGCTGGCCGAAAAGATGCCGACGCGGCTGTAGGTCATGGTGTTTTGCGCATCGCGCGTGACGAAGTAGCCGCGGCCATCGATGGCTGCGTCGAGCGCGCGGCCCGTGTTCAGCACGCCGCCATTGAGCGACATGCTTTGCGTGATCGAGCCCACTTCCGTGCCCGTGGCGCGCGAACCGGCGTACATGGCCGAAAAGTTGGCGCGGCTGCTCTTGAAACCGTAGGTGCCGGCATTGGCGATATTGTTACTGGTGCTGTTCAACTGTTGGTTGATGGACTGGATACCGGACAGGGCGATGTCGAAACTCATGTTGACTTCCTTTAGTGAAGGACGAGATTAGTGTGCAGGAAACGAAGGGGCGAGCGGATCAGGCCGTCTTGCCGTTAAAGCCGGTGATCGCGCCAGGGTTGACTTCGCCCAGGTTCGACACGCTCAAAATCATGCTGCCGCTGGACGACAGGCGCACGCTGTTGAGCTTGCCTGCAATGTCGACCGTTGGTTTTTCGGCGCCGCTGGTGCTGACCGTCATGCTGTAGGTGCCGGCAGGCAAGCCCAAGGCCACGGGATCGATGGTGAACGGCACCGTGCCGGGCGCCTTGGCGCCCAGTTCGATCTTGTATTCCTTGTCGTCCAGCCCTTTCAGGGTCACGGTGGTCTTGGTGGTGCTGGCGGCCAGCGCGATGGTGCCGCTGACCTTGCTCTTGTCGAGCTGGACCGTTTCAGTGTTGACCATGACTTCCGAACCCACTTGCGCGCCCAGGGCCAGCACTTGCATCGATTGCAGCACGCTGGCATTGGCGCTGGTCAGCGCCGACAGGTTTTGCATCGCTTCCGTCTGCGCCTGCTGCGTCAATTGATTGACGAACTGGCTCGGATCGGTCGGCGCGAGGGGATCCTGGTTCTTGATCTGCGCGACCAGCAACTTGGTGAACATATCCTGGGTGGCATTGCTTTGCGACTTGACGGCATTGCTGTTGCTATTGCTGCCGCTGGTATTATTTGTAAAGAGGTTGGTTTCCATGGATTATGCTTCACCTAATTTGAGGAGCGATTGCTGCATCGACTTGATGCGGCCCAGAACTTCGACATTTGTTTCAAACGCGCGCGACGCCGACATCATGTCGGTCATCTCGGCAACCTGATTGACGTTGGGATAGAACACCATGCCATCGGCATTGGCCATCGGGTGGCCCGGTTCATAGACCTTGCGCAGCGGCTCATCGCTTTGCACCACGTCGAGTACCTGTACTCTTCCACCGGCGCCGCTGGCGCCCGGGCCGTCCATCACGGCCGCAAACACGGGCTTGCGCGCGCGGTAGGTTTCGCCTTCGGAACCGGCAACGGAATCGGCATTGGCCAGGTTGCTGGCGATGGTATTGAGGCGCACGGTTTGCGCCGCCATCGCCGAACCGGCGATCTTGGAAATGTCCTGGAAGCTCATGCTGATCCTTATTGTCCGGAAATGGCCTTGGACAGACCCTTCAGTTTCATGTTGACGAAAGTGAGGCTGGTCTGGAAGTCGGTGGCATTCTGCGAGAACGCCGCCTGCTCGACGCCGATTTCGACGGTGTTGCCGTCGCGGCTAGGGTGGTAGGGGACGCGGTACAGGGCGCTGGCATCGTCATCGGTCGACAGCAGGCCCGCCTCGTTGTCCTGCAACTGCTGCAGGGCGCTGCCGAAATCCATGTCCATGGCCTGGAAGCCGGGCGTGTTTTCATTGGCGATGTTGGCGGCCAGTACGCGTGTACGGTCGGCACGCAGCGCGAGTGCATCGGCGTGCACGCCCAGCGCATCCTTGAAATTAATCCCCATGGTCATCCTTTGTGTTGAATTCGATCGTGCTTTTTGCGGTTCGGGCCAGAAAATAGGTGGTGCAGAGGTAAAATCCCAGCCTGGTCATGTTGACGCATGGTAAGGTCATGCCGCTTCAGTATCTTTGATTAAGGTTAGCAATGATTTACTTTGAGAACTATTCCGTGATGTGGAACAAGGCGCAATGTCGTCACATACTGCTTCCGGGCCTCTTTTTACTGACCAGCCTATATAGTAGTGCAGGATGCGCAGAATTGCCAGCCGACAATATATTTTCGCGTGTGGAACAATTGGCGCGCGAGCAATTGGTGCAGCAAGCAGCCTCGGCGGGACTGCTGGAACCGCAGTTTCAAGTGGCCGTGGTCAAAAGCACGCGCCCCGTGCCGGCGTGCGCGGCGCCCGTCGCGCTGGAAACGGCGGACAGCCGTTCGGCGCAGCGCATGCGCTTCGTGGCAGTGTGTCCTGGAAGCAACGGTTGGCGCTATGAAATGCTGGCGCGCGGCAGCATTACGGCCCAGGTCGCGGTGATGAGCGCCCCCGTGACGGCGAATACGCCGTTGCAGGCGGGCGACGTGACCCTGGCGCGGCGCGATGTGACGATGGTGCCGGACAGTATTTCCTCCTTGCCCGGCGCCGTTGGCCTGTCGAGCCGGCGCAGCTTGCGTGCCGGCGAAGTGTTGCGGCAAGGGCAACTGGCGTCGCCCGTGTTGATCAAGCGGGGCAGTGCGGTGAATATCGTGGCCCGCAAGGAGCAGGTGGAGGTGAGCATGGCCGGCGAAGCGCTGGATCCGGGCGCGCTGGGCGAGGTGATTCGCGTGCGCAACGCCACCAGCGGCACGGTGATACGTGCCAGGGTGGTCGATGCGGGCGTGGTGGAACCGGCCGAACTTCCCGGCCGTTAAGGAAACTACTCGGCGGCGGCCGTGCGCTGCAGACGCGTCGCCAGCTGGGTCAGCTTGGCGGCGTAGTTGGGGTCGGTGGCATAGCCGCCGCGCGCGAGGCCTTGCGCGAAAGCGCCCGCGTCGCTACCCGTGTTCAGGGCGGCGCGGTAGCGTGGATTGTCGAGCAATACTTGCGCATAGTCGCGGAAGGCGCTGGCCTGGTCCGGATAACTGCGGAAACGTTCCGTTTTCTTCAGGGCCGTGCCGCTGCCCGCCTCGTATTCGGTGGTGACATTGCTGGCCACGTCGCCTTGCCATTTGCCGCCGGCCTTGATGCCGAACAGATTATTTGTGTCCGCGCCCGTGCCCTGGCGCAGCGGACGCTGGCCCCAGCCCGATTCCAGCGCCGCGTGGGCGGCGACGATTTCCGGCGCCACGCCCAGGCGCGCGCCCGTTTCGTGCGTCCATGGCTTGATCGAGGCGAGGAATTGCTGCTGCGTTTCGCCGATCTCGCCGCCCTGGTTGATGCTGCCCAGCACATTGACGGGCTGGCTCTGTTCCAGGTAGGCGCGGCCTTGCGGGTTCAGGCTGGTGGCGTTGCCGCCGCCCTGTTCGATGAAGCGGGCCACTTCGCCCTGTACTTGCCGGAACACGCTGCTGAAACTGCCGGCGCCTGCCGTGGCAGGGGTTGCGTGCATATTGCTTTGCACGGCATTCGTCGCCATCGTCGACGGCGTGGCGGCCATGGCGCCCATCTGTGAAAAATCAGCCTGGCGCATACGTATCTTCCTCGCCATGCAGCACGCGCTGCATGATGCTGTACTGCTCTGTTAATAAATCGCTGTTGCGGGCATTCAGGCGCTTGCATTCGAGCACCATCTGCTCGAGCGCAGCCCAGTCGCGCTCGGCGGTGGTGCGCGCGTCATCTTGCAATAACGCAAACAATTGCGGCATATCGCCTTGCGGGCCCAGCAGGGCCGTGACGAGGCTGACCCGCTGGCGGCGGCGCGCATCGAGGGGCTCGACGGCGGCGATGACCTGGTCAGCCAGTGCCGTCAATTGCGCGCTCTGATGGTGCAAGGTCGCCTGGAATTGCTCTTCCAACACGGTTTGCAGGGCGGCATAGCCGATGCTGTCGTCTTTCATGCCTTGCAGCACGCGGCGCATGGCTTCCTGGCGCGTGATGCCCTTGCGCGGCGCGGTCACGATTCGCCGCCGTGGAAACGCTGGATCAAGCCTGCCAGTTTCGACGGATCGAACGGCAATTCGCCCTTGGCCAGCGCATCGCGCAGCATGGCCACGCGCTCATGGTCGATTTCGGGCATGGCGCGCAGGGCGGCCATGGCCGGTTGCAGCACGGCCGATTGCAGTTCCGCCCCGGCCGACGAGCCGCCCATGGCGCCGGCGGCGCCCGCGTTCTCGGCGATCGCCTCGGCCGGCGCGACGGCGCTGCTGCGTACGGCAGCGCCGGTATTGCCGGAGGAGATTTTCATACGTTGTCCCTTGCCCTTAATTTGCATGCTCATCCCGCTCCTTCTTTGCGGGCAAGCCCAGTTTCTCGCGCAGGCGCTGCAAGGTGCCCGAGTCCGGTTCGCCCACTTGCAATTCTTCGCCCTGCGGCTTTTGTCCGGCCATGCCGAACATGGCGGCGATGCTGTCAGCCTGGCCACGCGTCAATATTAACAGTTCGATGCGGCGGTTGATGCCGGCGCTGGCGTTTTTTACGTCCAGCGGCGCGCGGTCGGCCATGCCGACCACTTGCAGCACGCTGTCCGGACTCATGCTGCCGATCAACAATTGCGCGCGCGCCGACATGGCGCGGTTGGCCGACAGGGTCCAGTTCGAAAAGCCTTCATAGCCGGTATTGGCGTATTGCATCGAGTCGGTGTGGCCGACGATCAGCATCTGGTTATCCATTTGCGCAAACACGGGGCCCATCTGGCGCAGCAACTTGCGGAAACGGTCGGTCGGCACGGCGCTGCCGCGCACGAACATGCCTTGCTTGTCCGTGTCGTGCAGCATGACGCGCAAGCCGTACGGCGTGATCACGGATTGCAAATTGCTCTTCAATCCCGCTTCATCGCTGAGCTTATCGAGCGCGCGCGACAGGCTCAGCAAGTCTTCCGGCGACTGGTAGCTGACCTTGGTCTGGTTTTGCGGTGCGGCGCCAGCCTTGCCGTCCTGCATCTGCTTGCCTTCCGTGCGCGTGTCGCCCGTGCCCTTGCGGGGCATGGGGAAGCGCTCGATCAGGCTGCCGCGCGGGCCGCCTTTCTGTTCCGGCATGACGCCCTGGCCTTCGCCCTGGCGGCTGCCTGCCGACGCATCCATCATGATTTCCTTCATCGCCTGCTGCTCGCGCGCGGCCATCAGCCACAGCACGAGGAAGAGCGACAGCAGGGCCAGGCAAAAGTCGGCGAACGCTACTTTCCAGGCGCCGCCATGGCCATCGTCGTCGTGCTTGCGGCCGGCACGCTTGATGATGGCCTGTTCATGTTTCTCATGCGGCTTTAGCACGGCGGCCTCCCCGGCCTTGGCCTTGCTCTTGTTCGGCGCCGCCATCTTCCAGCGCATTGATCCAGCTTTCCAGCTGGGCGAAGCTAGGCTTGATGTTCAGCTGCACCAGGCGGCGGCCCGCATCGATGGCCAGCAGGGGCGGTTTGCCCGCCACGTGCGTGACCAGCACGACCTTCACGCATTCCATGGTCGAGCCTTCCTCGCCCACCAGCTGTTTCATCATGTTGCACATCGGATCGAGCACGCCGTAGCAGAAGAAGATGCCGATGAAGGTACCGACCATGGCGGCGCCCACTTTTTCCGAGATTTCCGCCGCATCGGCGCCGTCGGCCACGGAATTCATGGCCATCACGATGCCCAGAACGGCGGCCAGGATACCGAAACCGGGCATGGCTTCGGCGATCTTGTGCAAGGATTTCGACGGTTGCAGCAATTCGTCGTGGATGGCTTCCAGTTCCTGCTCCAGCACGCCTTCCAGCTCATGCGCGTTGATCTTGCCCATCGCCATCAAACGGAAGTTGTCGACGATGAAGGCGAGCAGCTTCGGCTCTTCCAGCACCAGCGGATAGCGCTGGAACAGGGCGCTTTCGCGCGGCGCCTCGACGTGGGCGTCGAGCGCCTTCAGGCCGCCGGCGGCCGTTTGCAGCAGTTCATACATCAGCAGCAGCAACTGGCGCTGGAATTCCGAGCCTTGCTTCTTGTGCGTGACGATCTTACGCATCTGGTGCAGCATTTCACCGAGTACATGCTTGGGGTTGCCCAGCACCAGGGCGCCGACGGCGGCGCCGATGATGATGATCAGCTCGACCGGTTGCCAGATCGCGTGGACGGTGCCGCCCATCAGGGCGAAGCCTCCGAATACACACCCCATCACGATTAAGATACCGATAATTACCATGTCAACTGCCTTTCTGCGTCATTGTGCTGCGTCAATTTGATGGATAGTGCTGAAACTTATGCGTCTTGCAGCATGGTTTTCATCTTGCCCAGCGCCGTCTTGTTCAACTGGCAGACGCGGGCGTCGCTCAGGTCTAGCACGGCGGCAATTTCTTTATAGCTCAGTTCGAATTCGTAATACATCTGGATCACGCGCTGTTCCCGTTCGTCCAGCGTGCGCAGCGCCTGTTCCAGGCTGCGCCGCACCATCAATTGCTCTTCCGGGCTCGGTGCGCTGTCGGCTTGTCCCAGGCTTTCCTGCAGCACTTCATCAAAACTGGCGATCAGCTCGGCGTTTTCCGCCAGCTGGTACTCCTGGAAGGCTTCCGGCGTCAGCTTCAGGGCCGCCATGATTTCCGCTTCCAGCGGCTCGCGCCCCAGGCGCCGGGTCAGGGCGCGCACGCTGTCGCGCAGGCGGTGGCTTTCCTGGCGCACGGCGCGCGGACGCCAGTCCTGGCGCCGCAATTCATCGAGGATGGCGCCGCGGATGCGCAGGCTGGCATAGCTGCCGAACGACTGGTCCGGCACGCCGTAGCGGCGCAAGGCCTCGAGCAAGCCCATCAGGCCGATCTGTTCCATGTCGTCGCGGTCGATGGCGCCCGACACCTGCGAATTGAGCTGGCGCACGATGCGTTTCACCAAAGGGGAGTACGCCACCAGATGTTGTTGTTCTTCGGCAACACTGAGCACTGCCGCGCAAGCGCTGGCGGCGGCATATTCGCCGGCGCCATACGCTTCCTGGTATTGCTCTACATAGGCCAAGGGATCTCCCACTAGGTCGGCTGGCGTGTTGGCTTATTCAATGATCAGCTTGCCGACCATGACTTCGGTGAACGGTTTTTCCATCTGTTCGCGTTCATAGCTGACATTGAAGGCCTTGTTGATCTGTTCGGCAAATTGCTCCACCGTCATCGTCTGTGCCTTGTCCATCGGGAAACTCGACAGGGTGCTGACGGCGATCGAACGCATCAGCGGCAAGTGGTCCTTGGTCAGCTTTTCCTTTTCTTCGGTGGTGGCGATCACCAGGTCGGCCGACAGGTAATGCGTTTCGCCTTCGCCGGGGCCGCGCCGCAGCATCACGATGACCTTGTCCAGCGTGAGGAACTTGCGCGCCTTCTTGCCTGTGGCCGGCGGCGGGGTCTTGGCTTCGGCCACCTCGGCATGGCCGGCAACCGGCTTGGCCAGGTACCACATGGCGCCGCCAGCGGCGCCGGCGGCCAGCACGGCCACGGCGACAAAGCCGCCTATCAGTTTCATTTTCATATTCATCAGGCAGTCTCTCGCTCATGCATGGCGTAAGTGGTACCGGCAGGGCTGCCGTCGGACAGGGCGCGCCCCGGTTCCGCGTCGTCGTTCTGGCGGCCCGGTTGACGCTGGCCGCGCGCATCGCCTTCGGCAAACGCCTGGGCGGCGGGGCTGCGCGGGGTGGCGCTGATATTCACGGCCACCTCGGTGTACTGGCGCTGCGCCAGGTCGCTGCGCATGTTTTCGCCGATGCCTTGCAGCTGGCGCAACACTTCCGAGTTCGACGCCGTGACGTTCACCTGCAGCGCGCCAGCCGTGTGGCGGATGGAAATTTCAATGCGGCCCAGCATGGGCGGGTCGAGGCGGATTGTCGCGTGTTCGCTGTTGCGGCCGATCTGCGTCTGCAGGCGTTCGCCCAGCGCTTCGCGCAGCGGTTCCTGCCATTGCTGGGCAGGGCCGTTGAGCTTGATGGTATCGCCGGACGGAGCCGCCGGGGCCGTATTGCCGACCGCGCCCGTCAAACCCAGGTTGGGCGTGGCGGGTGCCGGCGTCGCGGCGCCGCGTTCGCCCTCGCGCGCGGCAGGGGCGGCGGCGGCCGTCACGGGAGCGCCCTGTTGCAGCAGCGCTTCGAATGGCTGTGCCGGCGCGCTGCCCTTGGCGGCGGTCGCCGGGTTGGCGGCGGCCAGCGGTTCGCGCGTGTCGCGCCCTGGCGCTGGCGCCATTGCCGGCGCGGACGCGGTGAGGGTGACGGCCGCGGGATGCAGGCTGATGTTGAGTGCAGGGTTGGCTTGCGCCGCATTCGCCTGCACCGGTGTCTGTGTTTGTGTCTGGGCTGCGGCGCGCGCCTCGGCTGCGGCCGCGTCCGTTGGCGGCAGCATCGTCACCGGCAAGCCGATGACGGGGGCGGCCATGGCCGGCAGGCTGCTGTCGGCCTGGGTGTCGCTGTCACCGTCCTTGGCGGGTGCAGGCGCGGGCGTGCCGGCGTCGGCCGTTTCCACGGCGGTCACATCGAGCACCTGCGCAAACAGGGGCAGGGCGGAGGGCGCCGTTGCGGTGCTGCCATAGCCTGGCGTGCCGGGCAAGGCAGCGGTCTGTGCCGGCGCTGGCGCCGGTGCGGATGCAGCGGAGGCCGCCGGTGCCGGAGCGGCCGGCGCCGTGTTGAAGTTCATGATCATGCTTGATTCCCGTCCGAGTCGTATTCGCCGAGCGCGGCGTAGGCGACCCAACCTTCCTTATTTGCCTGTAATGCACCCAGGTGTAACCCCAGGCGTTCTTTTTCCTCAGAGCAAATTTTAACCGCTTGCGCGTGAATTTTGCGCAATTGCAACAATTCTGTTTGTTCCAGCGCATTCCATGCGCCCCGTTCAGCCAGCAGCGGGATGTTTTTCGCCAGGCTGGCCGAGAGTTTTTCCATCGCCTCCCAGTCCGGCTGCGCGATGGCCGCGCTCAATTGCCGGCTCAGCTGCTGCAGCGCGGCGCGCCTAGGCATTGTTGGCCTGGACGCCCACCCAGCCGCGCTTGATGGTGGTCATCAAGGTCGTCACTTCGTCGATCAGGGTTGGGTCGAGCTTGATGCCGGCCGTGTACAGGCGCGCCACGCAATAGTCGTACAGGCGCGCCAGGTTGACGACCACTTCGCCGCCATTGTCGAAATCGAGCGAGCTCGACAGACCGTTGATGATCTGCGTGCATTTATCCAGGCTGATGGCCTTTTGTTCGTAGCGCTTGCCCACGATATGCCCGCGCGCGCGCGCCAGTTCTTCCAGCAGGCCGTCCGTCAGCACCAGTACCAGTTCGACCGGTGTTGCGCGGGCGGTCTGGGCATCCAGGTTGACGGCGTGGTAGTTGCCGTAAGCTTCATTGTTTAACATGATTGTATTCTCGCTATGTTAACTGTGGCGGCGCGGCAGGCGCATCCGCCTTAGGATTTATTGTTGCTAAACATGGCATCGAACATATCGGACGTCTTGCTCATTTGCTCCTGCAATACTTGCAGACGCGTAAATTGATCGAGGAAGCGTTTGTATGCCGTGTCATATTGGGCCGTGAGGCGCTCGCCGCTCTTGACCAGGCTTTTCTGCAGCTTGTCCGTGGCGGCCTGGCGCTGGGTGATCTGGCCCTTGGTGACATTGCTCCACTGGCCCAGTACCTTGTCCAGGCTGCCGAGCACGCCGGCCGGGGCGGACAGGCTGTTGTTGCCAAAAAGCTTGTCCAGGCCCGTCGGGTTGTCGGCCAGCTTGGCCGTCAGCTTGGCGGCGTTGAGGCTGATGGTGCCGTCGCGCTGGGCCGTAATGCCGTAGGACACGAGCGAGACGCCATTGATGTTCAGGCGCAGGGCGTCGCCCATGCTGCTGCGCAAGGCATTCAGACCGGAATCATGGGCGAAGATGCCCGCGGCGATGTTCTTTTCCGGATTGCCGGGGCTGGCCAGGCCATCCATCAGGGTTTTCAGCTTGTTGTAGGCATCGACGAACGCCTGCACGTTGGCGGCGGTGCCGGAGTTGTCGGTGGCGACGGTCAGTGTGACGGGCGCTTCGGCGGCACTCATGGCGCGGGTGAACGTGATTTTCACGTCCTGCACGTTGGTGAATGTATTCGATGCCTGCGTGATGGCCGTGCCGCCGGGTTTGCCGCCCAGCCAGACGATGGCGTCGTCAGCCTTGACGACTTCCTTGATGTTGGCTGGAGCGATCAGCGCGCCTTTCAGCGCGATATTGTCGACAGCGCTGGCGTCGAGCGTGGCGGCGTTGGCAATGCCCGTCGCATTCGACGTCAGTACCAGTTGCGCCTGGTTATTGATGGTCACGATGGAGGCGGTGACGCGCGAATTGTTCTTGCTGTTGCCGTTGATGGCGGCAGCGATTTCCTGCGGTGTCAGTGTGCCGTTGCCATCCTTGTCGGCGGCGGCCAGGTCGATGTTGAGCGTGTTGTCGCCCACGCCATCGCCGATTTTCACTTTCAGCGTACCCGTGCCATCGGCGGTATTGACGTTGCTCAAGCCGCCATACGACATCTGGCTGGCCGTGGCCAGTTTTTCAACAAAAAAGGAATAGGTGCCCGGCGTCGCATTGATGCCGGCCGTGGCCGTGCCGTAACCGGCGGCGGGGAAGGTGGCGGACTGGCTCAGCACCGATTTGCTGCTGGTCATGGACGACATGGCGCTCTGGAAGGCGGAGATGGCCGACTTCAGGTTGCCCAGCGCCGTGCTGGTGTTGCTGGCCAGCGTGTTCTGCGCCTGCAGGGCGGCCTTTTGCGCGGCGATAGCCTTGGTAGCCAGTTTTTCGGCCGTTGGGATCGGATCGTATTGCGGTGCAGTAATTACGCTTGCCATGCCAGACTCCTGAATAAAGGGATATACCGGTACAAGGCGACCCCCATTCCCGTTTTGTGAAGTTTTCCTGAAAGAAACTTACACAAACCTCATTTTACCTGCCCGCGGAACCAGAATTGCGTCGCCAGCTCGTCTTGCCGCTTGGCATCGACACGTTGTTGCTCGTTTGCAACATACTTTTGTTTCTGCGTGAGGACCTGGTCCAGCACTTCACGCTTGGCCCAGGCCGTATTGAGCGCGCGTTGCGAAACGGCCATGTTGGCTTCGTGCAAATGCAGATCGGTACGGTGCTGGTCGGCCATCTGCATGACGGCTTGCTTGAAGTTGCCGCAGTTGACGGACAGGGCCAGGGGCAGGGCGCCGCTGGGGCCGCTATCCGTGTACAGGCCCGTCAGACGTTCCAGGTTTTTCTGGTAGCGCTCGCGCACGGCCGTCTGCGCCGCCATTTCGCCTTGCAGGCGTTCCACTTCGGTGCTGCGCAGGCCGACCAGGGTGGTCAGGTTGCGGATGGTATGCGCGTCGCTCACGTATGCTCCTAGGCCATGATCTGTTCAAGTTGTTCGATGCACGGCCCCATCGGCGCCTCTTCCTTGGTGCCCTGGCACAGGAAGGCTTCGATGGGCGCGTGCAGCTGGACGGCGCGGTCGGTGATCGGGTCGGCGCCGGGCACGTAGGCGCCCAGCGGGATCAGGTCGCGCACGCGCGCATGGCGCGCCATCGACGCTTTCAGCGCGCGCGCCGCCTGCATGTGGCTGGGCGTGATCACCTGCGCCATGCAGCGGCTGATCGAGGCGGCGATGTCGATGGCGGGGTAGTGGCCCCGCTCGGCCAGTTCGCGCGTGAGCACGATATGGCCGTCGAGAATCGCGCGCGCCGTGTCGACCACGGGATCCTGCTGGTCGTCGCCTTCGGCCAGCACCGTGTAGATGGCGCTCATGCTGCCTTCCGGGTGGGCGCCGTTGCCGGCGCTTTCCACCAGTTGCGGCAAGTTCGAAAAGACGGACGGCGGGTAGCCGCGCGTGGCCGGCGGCTCGCCCAGGGCCAGCGCCACTTCGCGCAAGGCCATCGCATAGCGCGTCAGCGAATCGACCAGCAGCAGCACGTGCTTGCCCTGGTCGCGGTAATGGGCGGCGATCGAATGGCACAGCTCGGTGGCCATGATGCGCATCAGGGGCGACTCATCGGCCGGTGCGATCACCAGCACGGCTTTTTTCAAGCCTTCGGCGCCCAGCGACTTTTCCACGAATTCGCGCACTTCGCGGCCCCGTTCGCCGATCAGGCCGACGACGACGACATCGGCCACCGTCTGGCGCGTGATCAGGCCCAGCAGCACGCTCTTGCCCACGCCGGAACCGGCCATCAGGCCCACGCGCTGGCCCTTGCCCAGGGTCAGCATGCTGTTGATGGCGCGCACGCCCACGTCCAGCGGTTCGACCACCGGTTGTTTCTTCAGGGGATTGATCTTCGGCGGCGTGACTTCCAGGATGTGTTCGCCACCGAGGCGGCCCAGGTCGTCGATCGGCTCGCCCAGGCCATTCACCATGCGGCCCAGCCACGACGGGCCGATCTGCAGGCTGGCCTTGTCGGGCAAGGGCAGAACCCTGGCGCCGGTGGTCAGGCCCGTGGCCTTCTTGAACGGCATCAGGTAGGACAGTTTTTCGCGAAAACCGACGACTTGCGCATCGAGCCACTCGCCGCTCACAGTTTCAATTTGACAACGCTGGCCCGTGTGCAGGCGGCAGCCGGCGCTTTCCAGCAGCAGGCCGGACGCGCCGACCAGGCGGCCGGTGGGTGTCGCGACCGGGATATCTCCGATCTCGAAACTGCGCAGCGTGTCGGCGATCATGCAGGCGCGCCCTGGTCTGCGTGTTCGGCGGCCAGCGCCAGGTGGCTGCTGACTTGCTCCATGCAGGCCGACAGGCGCTGATGGCAGCCCGCGTCGACTTCATTGTCGCCCGCCTTGATGCGGCATTCGCCCGCGTCGAGGCGCGCGTCGGCGATCAGGTTCCAGCGCTTGGCGCGCTTCGGATCGAGTTCGCTGATGCGTTTGAGTTCTTCCGGATTGAGGAACACGTCGATTTCCTCGCGCGTGGGCGGCATCGAGGCCAGGGTCTCGTCGACCAGGGCCAGCAACTGCACCGGCTGCAGCGCCAGTTCCGCGCGGATCACCTGGCGCGCCACCTTGGCCACCAGGTCGACCACTTCCTTGCGCTGCGCTTCGCGGTAATCGGCGCGCACTTTTTTCAGGTCGCGCAGGATGGCGTCGACGGGGCGCGCCAGGCGGTCCAGCGCCACCAGGGTTTCATTGCGGCCTTCTTCGCGGCCCTGCGCCATGCCGTCGCTGCGTCCGGAGTCGTAGCCGTCCTGCTGGCCTTGCACCAGGCCCACTTCGTAGCCGTCGCGCTGGCCCTGCTCGAAGCCTTCCGAGACGGACGCCTGCCACTGGCCGTCCGTGTCCTCGTTGGAGGCACGCTGGCCGGCGGCGATGAATTGCGACAGGGGCGGGAAACGATACGAGCGGAAGTGTTTCATTCGATCACCGCTTCGGCAAACAGTTGCACTTCGATCTCGCCCGCATCGGCGAGGCCCTTGACGGTGGCCATGATTTCCTGGCGCGTTTGTTCGATACGGCTCAAAGGCACGGGGCCGGAACGGCGCATCATGTCTTCGAAGCTCTGCGCCTGGCGGCGCGGCATGGTTTTCAGCACGGCGTCGCGGATCGACGGTTCCGCACCCTTGAGCGCGATGGCCCACTGTTCCATCGGCACGTCTTCCAGGATGCGCGTGAGCGTGACATCGCTCTGCGTGGCCAGGATCAGGAAGTCGTACATGCTCAGTTCGATTTCCGACACCACTTCCGGGTCGTGCGCGCGCAGCAGTTCGACCAGCGCGGCGCGGTTGCCCGGCATGCGGTTGAGAATCTCGGCCGCCTGGCGGATGCCTTCCACGCTGGTGCTTTGCGTGTCGAGCGTGCCCAGGCAGCGGCCCACCAGTTCGTCGAGCTCGACCAGCAGGTCGCGGTCGATCTCGTCCAGGCGCGCCAGGTTCAGCAAGACCAGATCGCGGCCTTCGACGGGCAGGGCGTCGAGGATCTGGCCGGCCAGCGCGGGCGGCAGGAAGGCCAGGAACACGGCTTGCATCTGCACGTGTTCATTGACGATGTATTCGGCCAGCCATTTTGGCGAAGCCCACTGCAGGCGCGCCATCTTGGGGCGGATCGCATCGCCGTAAATGTTGTTCAGCACGCTATTTGCGATATCGCTGCCCAGCGCCATGTCCAGCGAACGCTTCAGGTAGCTGCGCGAGGCGCCGTGCACGCCGCTTTGCTGGCGGTAGTCGTCGAAGAAGGTCTGCATGGCCGTTTTCACGGATTCGACCTTGATGCCGCTCATGCGCGACATCACTTGCGTGACTTCCAGCAATTCTTCGCGCGACAGGCAGCGCAGCACGTTGGCCGCCTGTTCTTCGCCTATGCTCAGCAGCACGATGGCAGCCTGTTCCACGGGGTTCAGGCTGGCGCTTTCGTATTCGGCGCCGTCGGAGGGATTATTGTTGTTGAGTTCGGCCATTTTTCTGCATCCATTGTTTGACGACTTCGGCGACACGCTCGGGTTCTTTTTCAGCCAGCACTTTCAGGTGGTCGACCATCACGTCGACCGCCGAGCCAGGTGGCGGCAAGTCATAGTTTTCCAGCAGCGGCACGACCGGCATGCTGCCGCCGGCGGCTTCGCCTTCGAGCGCCAGCGGTGTGCCATTCACGCCCAGGGCAGGCGCGCCGGCAACGGCCGCGCCGTTGGCGCCGGCGGCGGCGCTGCCGCCCAGCGCCAGGGCAGGGTCGAGCTGTTTCAGTGCCGGCGGCGCCAGGCGCGTGGTCAGCAGGCGCAGCAGCGGACGCAGGATCAGGAAGTAGCCGAGGATGGCGCCCAGTGCGTACAGCAGCCAGCTGCTGAAATCGACGACGGTATCGCGCTCTTCCCACCACTGCGCCACGGGCGGCTTGGCGGGGAAGGCCAGCGCCGTCAGGCTCAGGCTGTCGCCGCGCTGGGCGTTGATGCCCAGGCCGCTGTTGAGCATTTTTTCAATATTGCCCAGTTCGGCAGGAGTCCAGCCCGTTTTCGGGTTCGGTGCGGCGGCGCTGTTGAGGACCACGGCGACGCTGAGTTTTTCCAGGCGGCCACGGCTGCGCTTGATCTGCGTGATGCTGCGGTCGTAGGCGTACTGGCGCGTGGTGGCGTTCTTGCGGGCCGTGCCGTCGTCGGACGGTTTCGGCGCGCCGTCGGCGGGTGCGGCGCCGGCGGCGTCGGCCGGTGCCGGCACGGCAGCCGCCGGCGGACGGTTCGACAGACTGCCGGGAATGCCGGCCACGGTGCGGTTGCGTTCCTGCTCTTCGCGCATCGCTTCGCTCGTCACTTTCGGGGCTTCGCCGTATTTTTCCAGCGTTTCGTCCACGCGGTCGTTGTTCACGGCGGCCGTCACGCTGAGCTTGAAGTTGTCTTCGCCGATGACGGGACCGAGCAAGCCCGTGACGTTGCGGCGGATTTCATCCTGGAAACGTTTCGCGCCTTCATTGCCGGCGGCCGAGGCGTCGAAGCCGTCCGTCAGGTCGACGTGCGCAGACAGCAGGTTGCCGCCCTGGTCGACCAGGCTCACGCGCGTTGGAGCCAGGCTGGCGACGCTGCCGGCCACCATGTTGATGACGGCGGCGATCTGTTCCGGCGCCAGGGTGCGGCCCGGTTTCAGCGCCACGACGATCGAGGCGGACGATTTGTCGCCGTCGCTGGCGACGAACGATGTCGACTTCGCAATCGACAGATGGACGCGCGCCGAAGCGATTGCGTCCATCGTCATGATGCTTTGCGCCAGTTCGCCTTCCAGGCCGCGGCGGAAGCGCACGTCCTGCACGAATTGCGATACGCCCAGCGGGTCATTCTTGTCCATCAGCTCCAGGCCGGCCGGCAGTTGCGCCGTCACGCCCTTCGAGGCGAGCAGCATGCGCACCTTGCCCAGCATGGCGTCGGGCACCAGCACCTGGCCGCTGTCCGGATGCAGGCGGTAGGGGATGTGTTCGGCGTCCAGCGTGGCCATCATGTCCGTCACGGCCACTTTTTCGCGCGCGCCAAACACCGGCTTGTAGTTGGCCTGGTCGCGCCAGGCATACATGGTCACCATGGCGGTGATGCCGATGGCTAGCACGACGATGGGAACCAGGTTTTTCAGCAGGGCGGGCGGGATGGCGGGCTGGGCACCAAGGCGCCAGCGCGCAAATGCGGACTTCATGGGGGTAATCACTTGGGGTAACTTTCGCTGGGAGGCTGGGCGTGGATCAGGACGTGAAGATTACAGAGGCAGTTTGATGAGTTCGTCGACGGCGCCCATGACCTTGTTGCGCACTTGCATCAACATGGAGAAGGACAGGCTCGCTTCCTGGCTGGCCAGCATGGCGCCGACCATGTCGTCGCTCTTGCCGCTGTCGACGTCGCTCATTTTCTGCGCCGCCATGCGGTCATCGCCGTTGACCTTGCCGATGGCGTCTTTCATGCTTTGCGCAAAGGAGAAGCCGGATTGTTCCGGCGCGCCGAACTGGGCGGCGGGCGCGATGCTGGCGCCCAGGGCGCGCGCGTCATTGCTCAGTGCTGCCAGATCGGCCTTGATCAGACCTGCGAGTTCGTTGCTCATCGTGCCCTCTACTTTCAATATGCGGTGACGTATCAATCAGAAATTACTGGTGTTGCCATTCCGGCAGGCATGACATCCCGCGCCATCTTGCCCGGCCCGCTTACAGGGCCCATCAGTTTTATCAGTTGCCACACCATCCGCTCAAGCAGATTCAAACAAACCCGGCAGACCTGCGCCGACGTGATTCACATGGCCATGACAACTAATAATTATCTGATAAAAGTTTCTTCTGGTGGCAATAAGCGGGACTGGAAACTGCCATAAAAACCGGAATCAGGTAAGCGGAATGGCGCACTGCAAATCTATATTTTGTCGCTATAAGCTTACCTCGCGGCAACTATAAAGTAAAGAGAGGATTGCCTCAAGGAATATTGATACATGGCAATATTTAGCTTTTTCATGTATTGTTCAGCACCGTAGTCATCCAGCATGCGATACGATGCGCAATCGTTTGCTTGCAGACCGGTACGCCAGGTCAAGATGATGCTGTATTTAATTTCGGGCGATCCGTATAATTTGTTCTGCCACCGCAATACCGACATGACCACTACATGACAATCCTTACCAAGACAGATCAAACTGTGCGCCATCAAGTCCTCGATTCCTGTCTGCTTGGACGTCCTGTCCATTTGCTGCATGTATTCGGCGCCCAGCTGCGCGACGACCTGGCCGTGGCCCTGCGCCAGCCGATGAGTCGCCGCTACTGGGGGAATTTCCAGATCGATGCCGTGACCTTGTCGCGCGTGGAAAACGAGGACAGCGTGAACCGCTGGCTGAGTTTCTCCACGCCGGCCAGCCAGACGGGCTTTGCCCTCGAACGGCAGATACTCTTGAGCGTGCTGAACTATCGCTATGGTAGTGCCGGCGCCAAGGGCGCGCTGCCCGATCCGGCGCAGGTGCGCGTGACGGCCACGGAAGAGCGTCTCGCTGTGGTGCTTGGACAACAGTTGGTGAACAGTTTGTTCTCCCGCGTGCACAAGAACCTGCAAACCCTGGGCAAAAGCAGCGACATCGACACCAGTGCCGAGGTCGCCGCGCAGTCGGGCGTGCATCCGGTGCGTGGCAGCTGGATCGTCACGGTGGCGCTCAGCGACGTCGAGGCGGGGCAGAGCGGCCAGTTCTGGTTCTCGCTGGACAAGCGCCTGATGGCCGACGTGCTGCGCGGCTTGCTGCCCGAGCGCGCGCAGGCGAAGAAAGCCTTGCGCGGCAGCGTGCGTCCGCTCGCGTCGCGCCTGCAAGTGACCCTGGAAGGCCGGCTCGTCAGCAAACAGGTGCAGCTGGGCGCCTTGTTCGACTTGCGCGTGGGCGACGTGATTCCCGTTAGCCTCAGCCGCACCGACGTCATGCTCGACGACTCCCGTCTCTTTACAGCTGCTGTTTCCGAACACAAGGGCAAGCTCTGTTTAACCTCCTTTGAAGATGTCGAATAATATGAATATGACCGATACCAACCAGAGCGAAACCCTGCTGGAAGACCTGGGCGATGACATGATCATCGACCAGGGCGACGTGTCCGACGTGGCCAGCGGCCGCGCGCGGCGCGACATTCCGCAGATGATGCGCAAGATTCCCGTCACCCTGACCCTGGAAGTGGGCTCGGCCCGCATTTCGCTGGAAGAATTGATGGCCATCGGCCCGGAAAGCGTGATCGAACTCGACATGCTGGCCGGCGAACCGCTGGTGATCAAGGTCAACGGCACGCCGATCGGCCGTGCCGAAGTGGTGGTGGCCGGCGAGAACTATGGCCTGAAAGTCATCGACCTCGACGGCCTCAATCTCGACCTGATGACAGCATGAAGCTGGCGGTACCCGGCTTGAGCCGGCGCCGCGGCGCGCTGGCTGCCGCGCTGGCTGTTCCCGTTCTGATGCTGTGCTGCAACGCCGCTGGCGCGCAGGACCTGCTGTCCGGCGTGGTGCCGGGCGCGAAGACCGACCTGTCGGTGAAGATGCAGATCCTCGTCGTCATGACCCTGCTCGGGCTGCTGCCCGTGATGGTCATGATGATGACCAGCTTTACCCGCTTCGTCATCGTGCTGTCCCTGCTGCGCCAGGCCCTGGGCCTGCAGCAGGGCTTGCCCAACCGCATCGTCACGGGCATCGCCCTGATCCTCACCCTGCTGGTCATGCGCCCCATCGGCGACCAGGTGTGGAAGGAAGCGTTCGTGCCTTACGACCGCGACCAGATCGGCATGCAGGAAGCGCTGAAGATCGCCGAAGTGCCGATTTCGCGCTTCATGCTGGCGCAGACGAGCAAGGCCGCGCTGGCGCAGATCGCGCACCTGGCCGGCGAACCGTCGACCATGCGCCCGCAAGACCACAGTTTCACGGTCAAGCTGGCCGCGTTTGTGTTGTCCGAACTCAAGACGGCGTTTCAGATCGGCTGCATGCTGTTCATACCGTTCCTCATCATCGATCTGGTGGTGGCGTCCGTGCTGATGGCCATGGGCATGATGATGCTCTCGCCGCTGGTGATTTCGCTGCCGTTCAAGCTGCTGCTGTTCGTGCTCGTCGACGGCTGGACCCTGACCGTCAACACGCTCGTTACCAGCATACAGGGCTATTGATCCATGTTTACCCCTGAAGTCGCCGTCGACCTGATCATCGAAGCGCTGCACGTCGTGATGCTGCTGGTGGTGATCCTGGTCGTGCCCGGATTGCTCATGGGCCTGCTGGTCGCGCTGGTGCAGGCGGCCACCTCGATCAATGAACAGACCATGAGTTTCCTGCCGCGCCTGCTGGTCACCCTGCTGGCCCTGATCCTGGCCGGCCGCTGGATGGCCGGTTACCTGATGGATTATTGCGTGTCCATTTTTCAGCGCGCCGCCACCCTGGTCGGATAGCGCCGCGCGCCATGGATCAGATTTTCAATCAGGTGCTGCCGTTTCTGCTGGCCGTGTGGTGGCCGTTCTGCCGCATCCTGGCCATGCTCAGCGCCTCGCCCGTGATCGGCGACGCCATGGTGCCCGTCCCCGTGCGGGTGCTGCTGTCGCTGGTGCTGGCGATCCTGATGCTGCCCGTGATGCAGGCGTCGGGCATCTCGCAGGACTTGCTGAAGATCGATCCGTTTTCCCTGCACGCCGCCGTCGCCACCCTGGAGCAGGCCATCATCGGCTTCGTCCTCGGCCTGGCCTTCCACTTCGCCATGTCCGTCATGTCGGTGCTCGGTTACCTGGTGTCGAGCCAGGTGGGCTTTTCCATGGCCGTGATGAACGACCCGCTCAATGGCACCTCGTCGGACGTGATCACGGGGATGCTCACCATCATGTGCATGATCGTGTTTTTCGCCATCGACGGCCACCTCGTGCTGACGGGCGTGATCGGCGCCAGTTTCACGGCCTGGCCCGTGGGGCAGGGCTACGGACCGCTGCTGCTGCAGACGGTGGCGTATAACGTGGCGTGGATTTTCGCCGCCGCCATGCTGCTGGCCTTGCCCATCGTCTTTTCCACCATGGTGGTGCAGCTGGGCTTTGGCTTCCTGAACCGGGTGGCGCCGTCGCTGAACCTGTTTTCGCTGGGTTTTTCCATGATCACCGTGTTCGGCCTGCTGATGCTGGGGCAGATCGTGCGCTTTATCCCCGAGCACTACATCGCCATGACGAATCGCGTGCTGGAAATGATCGCCGAACAGATGCGGGTGGCCCATGGATAGCGCACGTGCCGACAAGCTGCTGCGCAGTCCACTTCCGGGCATCCGTTGCTCGCCGTACCTCCGTACAGCTGCGCTACTCAACCCGGCATTGAACTTGCTCGCTACGCTTGCAGGGCACGTGCGGAAAGGTGTGGCGCATGGCGGATAGCAGCACGGGCGACAAGACAGAAAAGGCGTCACAGCAAAAGCTGAAGAAATCGCGCCAGGAAGGGCAGGTGGTGCGTTCGCGCGACCTGTCGACGGCGCTGGGCATCCTGATCAGCATGAAGGTCTTCATTTACCTGCTGCCAAGCTATCTGCTGAGCTTTCGCGAGCTGTTCGCTATGGCTTTCATGCCGCTCGACAGCAAGGGCGCGCTGGAAAATGCCATGTCGATGGCGTTTACGACGTCGGTGGGCTTGCTGATCAAGATGATCGTGCCGCTGTTTTGCGTGCCCCTGTTCGTCGTGCTCGGCTCCTTGATCCCTGGCGGCTGGGTCATCAGCACGAAGAACTGGATGCCGAAGATGGAGCGCCTGAGCCCGGCCAAGAACCTGGGCCGTCTGTTTGCGCCCAAGCATGCTTTTGAATTCGGCCTGTCCATCGCCAAGGCCGCCGTGCTGGGCATGGTGCTCGTGCATGTGAGCCGCTCCAGCCTGACGCAGTATGTGGATTTGCAACACCGGCCCCTGCAGCAGGCCATGCTCGACGGCTCGGCGCTGATGCTCGACGGCTTGATGGCGCTCATTTCCGTCTTTGTCCTGTTTGCCATCATCGACGTGCCGGCGCAGGCGTTTTTCTTTGCCCGCAACCAGCGCATGAGCAAGCAGGATGTCAAGGAAGAACATAAAAGCAGCGAAGGGCGTCCCGAAGTGCGCCAGCGCATCCGCCAGCTGCAGCAGCAGATCGGCCGGCGCAGCGTGCGCAAGACCGTGCCCGACGCCGACGTGGTGATCGTCAATCCCGAGCATTACGCCGTTGCATTGAAGTATGACCAGGACCGCGCCGAGGCGCCGTTTGTCGTTGCCAAGGGCGTCGACGAGATGGCGCTGTATATCCGGCAAGTGGCGAAGGAACACGATATTGAAACGCTGGAGTTGCCGCCGCTGGCGCGCGCCATCTACAACACCAGCCAGGTGCAGCAGCAGATTCCCGTGCAGTTGTACCAGGCCGTGTCGCAGGTGCTCAACTACATCCTGCAGCTGAAAGCATTCCGTTCTGGGCAGCGCGCTGCCCAGCCCCCATTTCCCACCGAGGTGGTCGTGCCATCTCATTTGAGCGAGGTAGTACCTTCATGAATTTCCTGAACCGGTTGGTTGCCGAAATGCGCCGCCACAAGTTCGCCACGCCGCTGTTCCTGCTGGTGATCCTGGCAATGATCATCCTGCCGCTGCCGCCGGTGCTGCTCGATATCTTGTTCACTTTCAATATCGTGCTGGCACTGATCGTCATCCTCGTCAGCGTGTCGGCCAAGCGGCCGCTCGATTTCTCCGTCTTCCCGACGGTGATCCTGGCCACCACCATGCTCAGGCTGACCCTGAACGTGGCGTCCACGCGCGTGGTGCTGCTGCACGGCCACACGGGCGCGGATGCGGCCGGTAAGGTGATCGAGGCGTTTGGTAACGTCGTGATCGGCGGCAACTTCGTCGTCGGTATCGTGGTCTTCGTGATCTTGATGATTATCAACTTCGCCGTCGTCACCAAGGGCGCCGAGCGTATCTCGGAAGTGTCCGCGCGCTTTACCCTCGATGCCTTGCCGGGCAAGCAGATGGCCATCGATGCCGACCTGAACGCCGGCCTGATCAACCAGGAAAAAGCCCAGATCCGCCGCAAGGACGTGGCCGCCGAAGCGGATTTTTACGGCGCCATGGACGGCGCGTCGAAGTTCGTGCGCGGCGACGCCGTTGCCAGTATCCTGATTTTGATCATCAACATGGTGGGCGGCGTGGCCATCGGCTCGCTGATGCACGACCTGTCGTTCGGCGACGCTTTCCGCCAGTATGCACTGCTGACCATCGGCGATGGCCTGGTGGCGCAGATTCCGGCGCTGCTGCTGTCGGCTGCGGCCGCCATCCTGGTCACCCGCATCAGCGATTCGGGCGACTTCGAACAGCAAGTGGCAGGCCAGGTGCTGACGTCGCCGACGGTGATCTTCAGCGCGGCCGGCATGATGGTGGCGCTGGCGTTGATTCCGGGCATGCCGTGGTTCATGTTCATGACCTTTGCGGCCGTGCTGGCCTTCGTGGCCTGGCGTTTGACCAAGCGCGTGAAGGGACCGGACGCGGCCGGCATGGCGGCCATCGAGGCAGCCTTGCGCGAGGAGCGCCCGGCCGAGCTGGAGTGGCAGCAACTGCCTGCCGTGCAGCCGCTGATGGTGATGCTAGGCTATAAACTGGTCGGCATGGTTGATAAAACGCAAGGCGAACCGTTGAACAAGCGCGTCAAGGGCGTGCGCCAGAGCCTGTCTGAAGCGATGGGCTTGCTGCTGCCGAATATCGGCGTGCGCGACGACCTGGCCCTGAAGCCGTCGCAATACGCGATCGTGCTGTCGGGCACCGTGGTGGCGCAGGCGGAAGTGCAGGCCGACCGCCTGATGGCGATCCCGTCGCCGAACGTGTATGGCCAGCTGGACGGCATTCCCGGCATCGAGCCGGCCTACGGCATGCCCGTCACGTGGATCGAGCCGGGCGAGAAGGCGCATGCGCTGGGTCTCGGCTACCAGGTCATCGAGGCGCCCAGCGTGATCGCCACGCACTTGTCGAAAATGGTGCGCGAATACTTGCCGGAACTGTTCCGCCACGAAGACGTCTCGAACATGATGGAACGCCTGACGGCCCTGTCGCCCAAGCTCGCCGGCGCGCTGGACAAGGCGCTCACGCACACGCAGCTGCTGCGCGTGTTCCGCGTCTTGCTGGCGGAAAATGTGTCACTGAAGGATATCGTGCCCATCGCTACCACCTTGCTCGACAGTTCGGAAACGACCAAGGACCCGATCCTGCTGGCGGCCGAAGTGCGCTGCGCGCTGCGACGCCAGATCGTCAGCGGCCTGTTCGGCCAGAAGATGGAAATGCAGGCGTTTAACCTGGGCGGCGAACTGGAAAACATGTTGCTCGGTTCGCTGAACCAGGCGCGCCAGGCGGGCAAGGTGACTTTGGATAACTATCCGATCGATCCGCACCTGCTGTCGCAGCTGCAAGTGAACATGCCGGTGGCGCGCGAGCAGATGAAGCAGCAGGCCACGCCGCCGTTGTTGCTGGTGCTGCCGCAGATCCGTCCGCTGCTGGCCCGCTATGCGCGCCTGTTCGCGCCGGGCCTGCATGTGCTGTCGTACAACGAAATCCCGGAAAACCGCGAAGTGAGCATCATCGGCACGGTGGGATAAAACGCTGGCATGAAAAGAAAAACGGCGCTGCGGGCGCCGTTTTTTTATGCTGTATCAATTCTGTTGCGTCAATCCTGCTCGTCGATGGGCGGCAGCAGGTCGTGCTCCTGGCCGTCGGCCAGCAGCAGCACGGTGCGGCCTTGCGCCGCTTCTTCGTCGTCGCCATAGTCGTAACCGAGCGGCGCCGCCACTTCCTTCGAAACGATGATGGTTTCCTCTTCGGCCGCGTCCGCGGGGGCTGCGGGCGCATCGGGATCGGCCGCCGCTTCCGCTTCCGGCTGCGTCAGCAGCAGCGCCACTTCGGCCATGGCGCGGAACAGGGCCAGCGACAGCGAGGCGGCGCCCGCCTGCATCGGGTAATTGCCGTGCACGCGCTGCGCGTGCAGCTGGCGGTTCAGGCGGCAGCGCACCACGCGCAGGCCGGCGCGCCGCACGGCGTCGGCGATCTCGGGCAGGGCCAGGCGCACATGGCGCAATGCGGCTTCCTCGTCGGCGGCCAGCTCCAGCAGCACGCCGTCGCCGGACGGTTCCATCTGGATCACGACCCGGCCGATGCCGATGATGATCAGTTCGACGCGCAGCGCCACCTTGCCGCGCCGCTTGGGCGTTGCATCGTCTTCCTCGTCGCTGGCCAGCACGCGCAGCAGCAGGCGCTGGCCGCCCCAGCCATACACGGCGAAGCGCCACGCTTCGCTGTCGACCGTCAACGGCGGGCGGGCGCCTTCGCGCAGCAGGGCCGGTTGCTGCTCGGCCATGAACAGGTTGCCCGGCACGTGCTGGCCGCGCGCCTGTTCCTGCAAGGCCGCATATTGTTCGCCATACGTCTTGACCATCACGCGCCACGAGGCGGCCAGCTGCGCCGCGTCGGGCGGCTGCCAGACCAGCTGGCGCGTGAAGAACAGTTGATTGACTTGCATGGCGCTGCTGTCGCGCGGCATGGCGCCGCCCGTCCCGTCGGCATTCGGCTTGATGAGGGACGCCAGGCTGTCCTGTCCCTGCTGTTGCAGCTGGGCGGGCAGGGTGCCGGCGTCGGGCGCGGGCGCCATGTAGGGCCCGATGGGCACCAGCGGCTGGACCACGCCCGGCACCATCGGCGTCGCGGGGCTGACGTCGAAGCGCTGGGTAATCAGGGGAACCGGGTTGCCCGATGAAATGCGGTCTAT
Organism: Janthinobacterium kumbetense; assembly: GCF_023703445.1. Taxonomy (NCBI): domain Bacteria; kingdom Pseudomonadati; phylum Pseudomonadota; class Betaproteobacteria; order Burkholderiales; family Oxalobacteraceae; genus Janthinobacterium; species Janthinobacterium kumbetense. The sequence continues at coordinate 1,613,197 of NZ_JAMQGR010000001.1, read as the reverse complement.
CGCCATGTCACTGTGTCCAGATGAAAGTCTATAAGAGCCGGTGAATCAGGCGGTATCAGCCATCATGGCTGCAACAGGGACAGTATCATTTTCTGCATGCTCTGGCTTTGCTTGAGCATCGCCGTGCTCGCCTGCAGCAACATTTGTGCCGACACCATGTTGGCGCTTTCCGCCGCGTAATCGACATCCATGATGCGGCCGATGGCGGCCTTGGTATTGGTGACCATGTTGGCCAGGTTGTTGTGCACGTGGTCGAGGCGGTTGGCCGCCGCGCCCAAGGCCGAGCGCACGCCGCCGACCTGGTCGAGCGCTGCCGCCAGCTGGTCGATCATGTTGTTGGCGCTGCCATTCGTGCCGATTTCGCTGCCGGCCGTGCCGCTGGCGGCAAAGTTGGCCGAAATGGCTTTCAGCAAGGTGTCCAGGCCGCCCATCTTGCCTGACACGTCGAACTGCATGGTTTCACTGCTGCTGGCGCCGATCTGGAAGGTCATCGCCTCCGACAAGGTGCCCTTGCCGGCACTGCCGTTGCCCAGCAGCAAGCCGCCGCCGTAGGAAGTGTTGGTCATGACGTTGTACAGCTCGAGCCCCAGCGCATCGTATTCGGACTGCATGGCGTCGCGGTCGGTCTGGTTGGACGAAGCGTCGGCCGCCTGCGTGGCCAGGTCTTTCATGCGCACCAGCATGTCGGTGACTTCGCCAAACGCGCCTTCGGCCGTCTGCAGCATCGAGGTGCTGTTCTGCGTGTTGCGCATGGCCACCGTCATGCCGCTGACCTGGGCACTGAGGCGCGTGGCGATCTGCAAGCCGGCGGCATCGTCCATGGCCGAGTTGATGCGAAAACCGGTGGACAGGCGCTGCATCGACGTCGCCAGCCGGCTTTGCGCACTGGCGGCGGCGCTTTGGGCGTACATTGCGGCGATATTGGTGTGAATGCTCAGCACAAGGCGGCTCCGGTGGGCGGTGAGGGTGAATCGGGTCTACCTTGTATAGGCGACTGCGCCGTCCGCATTGTTAAATCGAAAGGCAATATAGTCAAATAAATACGTTTCGCGCATAAAAAAAGCCAGACCGCAGTCTGGCTTGGCGTTGCTGGCCGCAAGCGGCCCGGCAAAGATTATTGCAGCAAGGACATGACCATCGAGGACATGCTGTTGCTTTGTTTTAGCATCGCGGTGCCGGCTTGCAGCAGCATTTGCGACGAGGTCATGTTCGAGCTTTCGGTGGCGAAGTCAACGTCCATGATGCGGCCGGTAGCGGCCTTGGTGTTGGTGGCGATGTTCGACAGGTTGCTGTTGACGTGGTCGAGGCGGTTGGCGGCGGCGCCCAGGGACGAGCGGATCGTGCCGACATTGTCGATGGCATTTTTCAGCAGGTCGATCGTGGCGTTTGCCGTGCCGGTCAGTTCCGTGCCGACGCCGGCGCTGGTTGCCTTGAAGTTGTTGGCGGACAGGCCTTTCAGCGCGCCGTCCAGCGTGACCATGCCTGCTTGCACGGTGAAATCCATGGTTTCCGACTTGGCGGCGCCGATCTGGAAGGTCATCTTGGCTTCCGACAGGGTGCCCTTGCCGGTCGTGCCGTCGCCCAGCAGATTCTGGCCGCCGAACGTGGTATTGGTCATCACGTTGTACAGTTCCAGGCCCAGTGCGTCGTATTCGGCTTGCATGGCGGTCTTGTCGGCCGTGTTCGACGAAGCATCGGCAGCTTGCGTGGCCAGATCTTTCATGCGCACCAGCATGTTGGTGACTTCACCGAACGCGCCTTCAGCCGTTTGCAGCATCGAGGTGCTGTTTTGCGTGTTGCTCATGGCGACCGTCATGCCGCTGGTCTGTGCTTTCAGGCGGGTAGCGATCTGCAGGCCGGCAGCGTCGTCCATTGCCGAGTTGATGCGGTAGCCGGTCGACAGGCGGGTCATCGAGGTCGACAGTTGCGATTGGGTCTTGGCGATCGAGTTCTGTGCGGACAGCGATGCGTTGTTGGTGTGAAGGCTCAGCATTGTATTGCTCCTGGTAAGTGAATTCGTCGAGCGGCAGGTAATTTCTTGCCCTCACCCCTACAAGGCGACAGGGGAGCGTCTTTCATTAAATTCCACATGGAAATTTTTTATCTGGCGCGCCGCCATGAAAAAAAGCCCCGGCAATCGCTTGCCGGGGCTTTCATACAGCGCGAGGCGCCGGTGATTATTGCAGCAAGGACATGACCATCGAGGACATGCTGTTGCTTTGTTTCAGCATCGCGGTGCCGGCTTGCAGCAGCATCTGCGACGAGGTCATGTTCGAGCTTTCGGTGGCGAAATCGACGTCCATGATGCGGCCGGTAGCGGCCTTGGTGTTGGTCGAGATGTTCGACAGGTTGCTGTTGACGTGGTCGAGGCGGTTGGCGGCGGCACCCAGTGCCGAACGTACCACGCCGATGCTGTCGATGGCCGAAACCAGGCTGCCGATGGCCGTGTTGGCCAGGGTTTTCAGTTCGGTGCCGCCGGCGGTACCGGCGAAGTTGGCGGTGGCCGAACCCAGTGCGGTGGCGACGCTGCCCATCGAGGTGGACAGGTTGATGGTCATCGTTTCCGACTTCGCGGCGCCGATCTGGAACGTCATGGCGCTGGCGATGGTGCCGCCGGTCAGCAGAGCTTGGCCGCCGAACGTGGTGTTTTTCATCACGTTGGACAATTCCAGGCCCAGTGCGTCGTATTCGGCTTGCATGGCGTCTTTGTCGGACGTGTTCGACGAAGCATCGGCAGCTTGCGTGGCCAGATCTTTCATGCGCACCAGCATGTTGGTGACTTCACCGAACGCGCCTTCAGCCGTTTGCAGCATCGAGGTGCTGTTTTGCGTGTTGCTCATGGCGACCGTCATGCCGCTGGTCTGTGCTTTCAGGCGGGTAGCGATCTGCAGGCCCGCAGCGTCGTCCATTGCCGAGTTGATGCGGTAGCCGGTCGACAGGCGGGTCATCGAGGTCGACAGTTGCGATTGGGTCTTGGCGATCGAGTTCTGTGCGGACAGCGATGCGTTGTTGGTGTGAAGGCTCAGCATTGTATTGCTCCTGGTAAGTGAATTCGTCGAGCGGCAGGTAATTTCTTGCCCTCACTCCTACAAGGCGACAGGGGTGCGCCTTTCATTAAATTCCACATGGAAATTTTTTATCTGGCGCGGCGCCATGAAAAAAAGCCCCGGCAATCGCTTGCCGGGGCTTTCATGTGGCGCGAGGCGCCGGTGATTATTGCAGCAAGGACATGACCATCGAGGACATGCTGTTGCTTTGTTTCAGCATCGCGGTGCCGGCTTGCAGCAGCATCTGCGACGAGGTCATGTTCGAGCTTTCGGTGGCGAAATCGACGTCCATGATGCGGCCGGTAGCGGCCTTGGTGTTGGTCGAGATGTTCGACAGGTTGCTGTTGACGTGGTCGAGGCGGTTGGCGGCGGCGCCCAGTGCCGAACGTACCACGCCGATGCTGTCGATGGCCGAAACCAGGCTGCCGATGGCCGTGTTGGCCAGGGTTTTCAGTTCGGTGCCGCCGGCGGTACCGGCGAAGTTGGCGGTGGCCGAACCCAGTGCGGTGGCGACGCTGCCCATCGAGGTGGACAGGTTGATGGTCATCGTTTCCGACTTCGCGGCGCCGATCTGGAACGTCATGGCGCTGGCGATGGTGCCGCCGGTCAGCAGAGCTTGGCCGCCGAACGTGGTGTTGTTCATCACGTTGGACAATTCCAGGCCCAGTGCGTCGTACTCGGCTTGCATGGCGTCCTTGTCGGCCGTGTTCGACGAAGCATCGGCAGCTTGCGTGGCCAGGTCTTTCATGCGCACCAGCATGTTGGTGACTTCGCCGAACGCGCCTTCAGCCGTTTGCAGCATCGAGGTGCTGTTTTGCGTGTTGCTCATGGCGACCGTCATGCCGCTGGTCTGTGCTTTCAGGCGGGTGGCGATCTGCAGGCCGGCAGCGTCGTCCATTGCCGAGTTGATGCGGTAGCCGGTCGACAGGCGGGTCATCGAGGTCGACAGTTGCGATTGGGTCTTGGCGATCGAGTTTTGTGCGGACAGCGATGCGTTATTGGTGTGAAGGCTCAGCATTGTATTGCTCCTGTAGGATATATTCAGCGAGACGCGCTATTTTTCTGCTCTCACAAGCACAAGGCGGCTATTTCTGCTTATGTATTAAATGCTACATGGAAATATTTTTTAGCTGGCCGCTGGCCTGCGATGATTTTTATTGCCATGGAAATTATGATTAAAAATGCATCTTTAACTATTTTTCACGGCATCCCGCGCGCGCAATTGCTCTTCCGCAATTAACAGCCCCTGGTCGCGGCTGTTGATACGCTTCGCCGGTGTGCCCGCATAGATTCCCCACGCCGGCAGGGACCTGGTGACCAGGCTGAGCGCGCCCACGGCGACGCCTTCGCCAAGCTGCGCGCCGGGCAGCACCACGCTGCCCGAGCCGATGATGACGTGCCTGCCCAGGTGGACGGCGCCGCTCTTGCAGTTTGTAAATTCCGCCGGCACGGTGGGGTTGGTCATGCTCGCTCCGCTGTAGTCATCGGTCTTGCTGTACAGGCGCACGCCTTGCGACAAGCCGGCGTAGTCTTCCAGCGTGATGCCTGCGCCGCCGGAGAGAAAGCAGCCGCCGCCAATGTGAACGTAGCTGCCGATGCGGATATGGCCACCCGCCGCCACCAGCGTGCTGTAGCCATCGATGCGCACGTTGTTGCCGATGGCGATATTGTCGATGCCGATGATGACGCAGTTCCTGGCGATGCGCACGTTGTGGCCGAGGCTGCGAAACCCCGCGCCGTGCAAGTCTTCTTCGGTGTAATAGCCGGGATTGAAAAGTTCAGACATGGTCATCCTTGTGCGGGTGTGCGGCGCCGGCGCCGGCTTCCAGGTGGCGGCGCTTGCTTTCCGCCAGTTCTGCTATGACGCGCAGCGCCTCGCCGTCGTCGGCCGTCATGTTTTGCAGGAAATGCGCATTATTCTCGCGTATCCAGCTCAGCGGCAGTTCCCACCAGGCCAGCGCCAGCAGGGCTGCGCGCACTTCCTCGCTGAAGCGGAAGCGCAGCAGCCGCGCCGGCGTCCCGGCGTAAATGCCGTAGGGTTCGCTGCGGAAATTGGGCGGCACCAGCGTGCGCGCACCGATGACGCAGCCATTCTCGATGACCGCGCCGCCCAATATCATCGCCTCGTCGCCGATCCACACATCGTTCTTGATGACCGTATCGGCATATTGGGGAATCGGGCTGTTTTCCAGGCCCATGCCGCCCAATGCCAGAAGATACGTGGAAATGGTGCGCATGTCGTGCTGGCCGTTGAGGATGAAGCGCAGATTCGCGCCGCCGGAAACGTAGCGCCCGATTTGCAGGTGCTGCGCGGTCGAATCGTATTTGGCTTGCGAACCGATGCCGATGCCGGAACAGCGGCCAATGGTAAATTGCCCGAAGTCGGGCTCATTGCCCAGCCAGTTACGGAAAAAGCCATGCGGTATCAGGGTCTGTCCGCCACTTTTATAGGACAGCACGGTAAATTGTGCCGCCCAGCGATGGTCGTCGATGGTGCCGAAAAAGTCGGTGTCTGTGGAAATATTCATGGAGTCAGGCCGGCCTGTGCGTGACGCTCGACGATGGCGCAGATGGCATCGACCTGATCGAGATCCAGGCCGGGATAGATGGGCAGGCAGATGATTTGCCGCGATGCCTGCAGTGCGTTCGGCAGATTGCTGTGGGCGGCGGTCGGCATGCTGCGGTACATGGGGAAGTCGCTGATGAGCGGATAGAAATAGCGGCGCGCATAGATATTCTCGTCCCGCAGCAGCTGGAACAGTGCGTCGCGGCTGGTGCCGTAGGCTTCCTTGACGAGTATGGGGAAGTAGGAATGGTTGGCCGATTCTTCCTCTCCCGCCGGCAGGCAGTCGATGCCGGCGATGGCCGCCAGCCGTTCCCGGTAGCGGCCATCGATGGCGCGCCGCTGCAGGCGAGCCGCGTCGATGCCCTTCAATTGCAGGAGGCCGAATGCGGCGTTGATCTCGCTCATCTTGCCGTTGATGCCGGGCGCCACCACCGTCACTTCGTCGACGAAGCCGAAATTTTTCAGATGGTCGATGCGTTGCTTGGTCTTGGCGTCGGGGCAGACGATCGCGCCCCCTTCAAAGGTATTGAAAATCTTGGTGGCGTGAAAACTCAGCACGGACAGGTCGCCGCAATTGAGCACGCTGCTGCCCTTGTGCCGCACGCCGAACGCATGCGCCGCGTCGTAGATGACTTTCAAGCCATAGTTGTCGGCGATCTTTTCGATGCGTTCCACGTCGCAGGGACGGCCATAGCAGTGCACCGGCATGATGGCGGTCGTGTGCGGCGTGATGGCTGCCTCGATCCTGGCGGGATCCATATTCAGGCTCAGCGGGTCGATATCGACAAAAATGGGCTTGATGCCATTCCACAGCAGCGAATGGGCGGTGGCGACGAAGGAATAGGGCGTGGTGATCACTTCGCCGGTGATGCGCAGCGCCTGCAGGGCCGTGATCAGCGCCAGCGTGCCATTGGTAAACAGGCAGATGTGCTTGACGCCAAGATAGTCGCACAGCGCCTGTTCCAGTTGCTGGTGGAACGGGCCGCCGTTGGTGAGGATCTTGTTTTCCCAGATTTCTTCCAGATACGGCAGGAAATCTTGCAAATCCGGCATGAGCGGCTGCGTGACGTAAATGGGCTTCTTGTCGCTCATGACTGCACCGCCTGCTTGCTGGCGTCGTCGGGCGCAATGGCGAACGATGCGGGCGGCAAGCCGCCGCACCAGCGCTGCCACATGGTGCGGAAAGCCTGTTCCATATTGTGGGCAATCGCCCGGGAGTCGGCCAGCGCCGACTCTTGCATGCGGTTGCGCAAGTCTGCGCGCAGGACGGCCAGTTGCATGATGTTGTTAGACAAGAATATTCCTTTCCGGACGAAATCGTCGTCGTCGGTCGCGATGAAGGCGTCGAGCCCCACATGCTGCAAGATGCAGGCGCCGGCATGGCTCGGTACGCTTGTACCCTTGAGCGTCAGCGTGGGCACGCCCATCCACAGCGCGTGCAGCGTGGTGGTGCCGCCCGTGTACGGGAAGGTGTCGAGGCAAAGGTCGATTTGCTGGTGCAGGGCCAGATAGCCGCCCAGGTGGGTGCGGCCGTGGAAGGTCAGGCGGTCGGCGGCGATGCCTTCCTGCGCGAACCAGGCTTGCAAGGTGGCGATGTCGCTGTCCTTTTGCATGGCAGCCAGATGCATTTTCGCTTCGGGCAGGGCCCGCAGCAGCTTTGCCCAGCGGGCGATGACGCCTGGATTGAGCTTGCTGAGCCGATTGAAGCTGCCGAAGGTCAGGTAGCCGTTGCCCAGCGCGGGCGCGCGGACCAGTTCCGGGGAGTCCGACGATGGCAGGAAGGGCACGCTGGCGGGCAGCAGCACGACTTTTTCCGTGAAGTACTTTTCATCGACGTCGAATTGCGGGTCCGTCAGGTAGTAATCCATGGTTTTCAGGCCAGTTGTGCCGGGATAGGCGATCCAGCTGACCTGAATCGGCGCCAGTTTGCGGCCAAAGGCCGTCAGGCGGTTGAAGGCCGTATGGCTGGACAGGTCGACCAGGATGTCGATGCCGTCTTCGCGGACCTTTTCCTGCAAGTTGCTGTCACTCACTTCGATAATGTTTTGCCAATGCGGGAAATAGCCGCGCAGGCGCTGCGTGACGGCGTCTTCCAGCGTATTGTTGTAATAGGCATACAGGCTCAGGCCGGGGCTGGCGCTCAGGTGCGCGATCACGGGCACGACGAAATTGGACACCACGTGCGAATTGAAGTCGCCCGAGACAAAGCCGACCCTGATGCGCCGCGCGGGATTGTTGTCGTTGTGGAAACCTTGGCCTTCCGCCGTCCCGGCCGTGGACGGGTGGTCGAAGGCGTCGCCGAAGCGGCAATGTTCCTCAAACAGGCGTTGGGCGTCGATATCGATGCTATGGCTGAGGCAAAACAGCAGACCGCTGTGGCTTTCCGGAATATGCGGCGCCACCGTCCGCGCGCGATAGCCGCTGGCGATGGCTTCCTCCAGGTGGCCTTCGGCATGGAGTAGCGAGCACAGATTGATTTCCGCCGCTGCGTAGTCGGGCTTGATTTCCAGGGCGCGCTGGAACGCGGCCAGCGCTTCCTTGCTTTTGCCCATGGTGCGCATGACATTACCTAAATGAAAGTGCAATTCTTCATCATCTGGTTCGGATTCCATGGCCGTGTTGAGGCACGTCAATACATCCTGATACTGTTTCAGCGCCAGGTAGGCGGCGACCAGATTGTTCCGTGCCGCCCGGTAATCGGGTTTGATCTGCAGCGCGCGCTGGAAGCTGCGCACGGCGTCCTGCACATTTTTGTTTTCGTGCAGCGCCTGGCCGAGCCGGTTGTGCGCTTCGGCGTCGTCGGGCAATGCAAGGGTGGCGGCGCGGAAGCTGTCGGCAGCGGCGCCAAACTGTTTCTGGCGCAGCAGCGCATTGCCCAGGTTAAATGCCGCCAGCGCGTAGTCCGGCTTTAAGGCAAGGGCGCGGCGATAGCTCGCCACGGCCTCGTCCAGCCGGTTTTCCGCCTGGAGCAGGTTGCCCAGGTTGCAGTGCGCCTCGGCGAACGCAGGCTCGATTTCCAGCGCCCGCAGGTAGCAGTCGCGGGCTGCATCGAGTTTGCCGGCCGTTTGCCAGGCATTGCCCAGGTGGCCATGCGCCTGCGCATCGTGCGGCGTCAGTTCCACCGTCCGCTGCAGCGTGGCGAGGGCATCCTTGCCTTGCAGTTGCAGGGCCGTGCCCAGCACGCTCCAGCCGAATGGCGAGTCGGGATAGCTTGCCAGCAATTGCCGGCAGGCCGCTTCCATCTGCGCATGCTGGCCTGCCTGGTACAGCTGTACGATGTGGTCCATTTCCGGCTGCGACGGCGACAGGGCCGCCAGCGCGACGGCTTCCTGCGCCTGCCGGCGCAGCGCTTGCGAAGCATCGTTGTCCAGTCCGCGGCCGATGGCGGTGTCGACGATGTCGAGCGCTTCGTCGGGCTGTCCCGCCTGCAGCAATCCCTGCGCATAGGACAGCCAGAACTGGCCTTCGTCCGGGGCGACGGACAGCGCCTTGCGCAAATACGGCAGGCCGGCCACGTGCTGGCCCACTTGTCCGGCCAGCAAGCCCAGGTTGTGGTTGGCGATGGCATGGTAGGGATGGGCCTGCAGGATCGACAGGTAAATCTCTTCCGCCTCGGCAAAACGCCCTGCCTGGTGTTCAGCGATGGCTTGCTGTAATTCGGTGTCGGGGGAGACTGCGGGAGGGAGGGTCGGGTGCATGGGCTGAGGCTGGCAGAAATGTTTAGCAACGGGAATTGTAACTGGTGACAGTGCCCGTGAGAAACTTTCCGAGGGGAATTTGTTGACGTACGCCGCGCGAATGCGCACTTGCTGTTGCAGTTGGTCCAAAGTGCGGGCAATTCTGATCCTTCCGACAAAAAAACAGCGCACTGCCGGATGGGAGTGCGCTGTTCTGGCCGATTGTCAGCCGCTGCTGCGGAGCCTTGCGATTACATATTCGGATAGTTCGGCCCGCCGCCGCCTTCCGGTGTCACCCACACGATGTTTTGCGTCGGATCCTTGATGTCGCAGGTTTTACAGTGCACGCAGTTCTGTGCATTGATCTGCAGGCGTTCGGCGCCGTCGTCGTTCTTCACGAACTCGTACACGCCGGCGGGACAGTAACGGGCTTCCGGACCCGCATACGTGGCCAGGTTGACGTCGACGGGCACGCTGGCGTTCTTCAGCGTCAGGTGGATCGGCTGGTCTTCCGCGTGGTTCGTGTTCGAAATGAACACGGACGACATCTTGTCGAAGGTCAACTTGCCATCGGGTTTCGGATACACGATCTTCTTCGACTGGGCGGCCGGTTTCAGGCATTCGTGGTCGCCATGCGAGTGGTGCAGGGTCCACGGCGCCTTGCCGCGGAAGATCAGCTGGTCGATGCCCGTCATCAGGCTGCCCAGGTACAGGCCTTTCGACAGCCATGGCTTGACGTTGCGCGCCACGTGCAGCTCTTCATGCAGCCACGATTGTTCGAAGGCGACAGGGTAGCTCGTCAGTTCGTCGTGCTGGCGCTGTTCGCCCAGCGCGCCGAAGGCCGCGTCCGCCGCCAGCATGCCGCTCTTGATGGCCGCGTGGCTGCCCTTGATGCGGCTCATGTTCAGGAAGCCCGCATCGCAGCCGATCAGCGCGCCGCCCGCGAACACCAGTTTCGGCAACGATTGCAGGCCGCCGGCCGCAATCGCCCGCGCGCCGTACGAAATGCGCTTGCCGCCTTCGAAGAACTTGCGGATTTCCGGATGCGTCTTGTAGCGCTGGAATTCCTCGTACGGCGACAGGTACGGGTTTTCGTAGTTCAAGCCGACCACATACCCCACCATGACCTGGTTGTTTTCCAGGTGGTACAGGAAGGAGCCGCCGTAGGTTTTCGTGTCCAGCGGCCAGCCGCTCGAGTGGATCACCAGGCCCGGCTTGTGCTGGGCGGGGTCGATTTCCCACAATTCCTTGATGCCGATGCCGTAGGACTGCGGGTCCTTGCCGGCATTCAAGTCATACTTGGCCATCAATTGCTTGCCCAGGTGGCCGCGCGCGCCTTCGGCGAACAGGGTGTACTTGGCGTGCAATTCCATGCCCAGCTGGAAGTCGGGGCCCGGTTCGCCGTCGCGCTTGACGCCCATGTTGCCGGTCGCCACGCCTTTGACGGAACCGTCGTCGTTGTAGAGGATTTCCGCGGCAGGGAAGCCGGGGAAGATTTCCACGCCCAGGTTTTCCGCCTGCTGGCCCATCCAGCGCACCACATTGCCCAGCGAGACGATGTAATTGCCGTGGTTTTCAAAGCAGGCCGGCACGGCGAAGCCCGGCGTCTTATACGCTTTCGTTTCGGTCAGGAACAGGATGCGGTCTTCCGTCACTTCCGTGTTCAGGGGCGCGCCCAGTTCTTTCCAGTTCGGAATCAGTTCGGTCAGCGCTTTCGGGTCCATGATGGCGCCCGACAGGATGTGCGCGCCCAGTTCGCCGCCTTTTTCCAGCACGCAGACGGACACTTCCTGGCTCTTTTCAGCGGCCAGCTGCTTCAGGCGGATCGCCGCGGCCAAGCCTGCGGGGCCACCGCCGACGATCACCACGTCATACTCCATGGTTTCGCGCGGTCCGTACTGTTCAACTAAGTTATTAGGCTGTGTCATGGTCTCGATTTATAGTCACTCAATTAGGTAGCAAGGATAGGGAATAAAGCATCATCGGGGAAATTTAAGCACGAGTGTGCTTGTTTTTGACGAGGATTGCAACTTTGGCGCCATTTTGCGTGACATTGCCCCTCGCCGCAATCTAAATCCGGCCATTTTGTGTAATGATGGCGTTTACCTTTGCTCAAGTGCGACGCAGGGTATTTTGCCCCTGCGCCATCGGCACGGCGTAAAGTGTTATCTAAAATAAAACAGGAGTAGCTCGTGGGCATAGAAGTCAATTTCGAGGGCAAGATTGCCCTGATTACCGGCGCATCGAGCGGCCTCGGCGCGCGCTTTGCGAAAGTGCTGGCCCAGGCTGGCGCGCAGGTCGTGCTGGCGTCGCGCCGCACCGAACGCCTGAAGGAATTGCGCGCCGAAATCGAAGCCGATGGCGGCGCCGCGCACGTGGTGTCGCTCGACGTGACCGACTTCGCCAGCATCAAGTCGGCCATCGCGCACGCGGAAACGGAAGCGGGCCCCATCGATATTCTCGTCAACAATTCCGGTGTCTCCACCACGCAACGCCTGGTGGACGTCACGCCCGAGGATTACTCGTTCGTGATGGATACCAACCTGCGCGGATCGTTCTTCGTGGCCCAGCAAACGGCCAAGCGCATGATCGCGCGCGCCAAGGGCGACCCGAAGAAGCAGCACCGCATCATCAATATCGCCTCGATGGCGGGCTTGCAGGTGCTGCCGCAGATCGGCGTGTACTGCATGAGCAAGGCGGGCATGGTGCACATGACGCGCGCCATGGCCGTGGAGTGGGGCAAGTACGGCATCAACACGAACGCCATCTGCCCCGGCTACATTTCCACGGAAATCAACGAAGATTACTTTGCCACCGAACAGGGCAAGAAATTGATCGAAATGCTGCCGAATAAACGTCCGGGCAAGCCGGAAGACCTCGACGGCCTGCTGCTGTTGCTGGCGGGCGAGGATTCGCATTTCATCAATGGCGCCATCATTTCCGCCGATGGCGGCATGAGCACCTTTTAACGCCATAAAACCTGCTGCGCGTTGCGCTTCTCGGCCACAAATCGCTGCCGCTCGCGACGGTTTTACTTGGCGTTAAACGATAGTCACCTTGGCTGCAGCCTTAGCGCTGCAGCTGCAAGCCCACCAGCTTGTGCACCAGCTCGGACGACGTGGAGGCGGCGAACTTGCGCATCAGCTTGGCGCGGTGCATTTCCACCGTACGGGGGCTGAGGTCGATCTGGCGGGCGATGACCTTGCTGGTCTTGCCTTCCACCAGCAGGGCGGCGATTTCGCGCTCGCGCGGCGTCAGTTCCGCCGTCACGGGACGTTTCTCGCTGACATCCTCGAACGTCCAGATGCCCGGCCCCAGCGGTTCCCGCGGTAGCATGGCGTGGCCCGTGACGTGGCACCAGAACAATTCTCCATTACTGCGGCGCATGATGCGTTCGTCCGAATAGCGGCCCTTGGCGTTCATGATGGGGATGATGCGGTCACCCGTGCGCAGGAATTCGTCGTGCGTGGGGTAGAGTACTTCGAATGACTGGTCGTCCAGCTGGGCGCGCGCATAGCCGAACATGGCCGCCAGCGCTTCGTTGCAGCTGCGCATGATGCGGTTTTCCGACATGCACATGCCCACGGGCGCGTGCAGGAAGATACTTTCATAATCGATGGCTGACGCGGCGTTCATCTGATACGTATCACTCTCACAGGGGGATTGCCGGCACGGCGCCGGTAGTTCTACGGTATTGTACTTTCCACTCGCGTATTTTATGCTGAGTCGCTGCCTGAGTCATGGACTCAAGACCAAAGCTTAACAAAAGATAGAGGGACACCCATGAATAAAGTTTATCCTGACGCCGCCTCGGCGCTGGCCGGTATCGTCCAAGATGGCCAGACCATCGCCGTTGGCGGCTTCGGCCTGTGCGGCATACCCGAAGCCCTGATCGGCGCCTTGCGCGATTCGGGCGTGACGGGCCTGACGGCCATTTCCAACAACGCGGGCGTGGACGGCTTCGGCCTGGGCCAGCTGCTGACCACGCGCCAGATCAAGAAAATGATCGCCTCCTATGTGGGCGAAAACAAGGAATTCGCGCGCCAGTACCTGGCCGGCGAACTGGAACTGGAATTCACGCCGCAAGGCACCCTGGCCGAGAAGCTGCGCGCCGGCGGCGCCGGCATTCCCGCCTTCTTCACGAAAACCGGCGTGGGCACCATCGTCGCCGACGGCAAGGAACTGCGCGAATTCGACGGCGAACAATACGTGATGGAACGCAGCCTCGTGGCCGATGTGTCGCTGGTGAAAGCCTACATGGCCGACCGCGCGGGCAATTTGGTCTACCGCAAGACGGCGCGCAATTTCAACCCGAACGTGGCCATGGCGGGCAAGATCACCATCGTCGAAGTGGAAAAACTGGTCGAAGTGGGCGAGATCGACCCGGACCAGGTGCATACCCCCAGCATCTTCGTGCACCGCATCGTGGTCAATGCGAACCCGGAAAAACGCATCGAGCAGCGCACCGTGCGCACTGACTAATAAATAGAAGATTTACGCATGGCAAAACCGTAGCGAGCGGCAGTGATTTGTGGCTAAGAAGCGCAACCGTACTTTAGTACGGTGAGCATCGCAGGCCGCAAAGCGCGCCGCACAGTAGGTTTGGACAGGCGTTCCACGAAAATTGAGGGAGATGATAATGGCTTGGACACGTGACGAAATGGCCGCGCGCGCGGCAAAGGAATTGCAGGATGGCTTTTATGTGAATCTGGGCATCGGCTTGCCGACCTTGGTGGCGAACTATGTGCCGGAAAATATCGAAGTGTTCCTGCAGTCGGAAAACGGCTTGCTGGGCATCGGCCCGTTTCCCACGGACGAGGAAGTCGATGCCGACCTGATCAACGCGGGCAAGCAGACGGTGACGGCCTTGCCGGGCGCCGCCTACTTCAGCTCGGCTGACTCGTTCGGCATGATCCGCGGCGGCAAGATCAACCTGGCCATCCTGGGCGCCATGCAAGTGTCGGAAAAGGGCGACCTGGCGAACTGGATGATCCCAGGCAAGATGGTCAAGGGCATGGGCGGCGCGATGGACCTCGTCGCCGGCGTCAAGCGCGTCGTCGTGCTGATGGAACACGTGGCCACGGCCAAGGATGGCACGACGTCGCACAAGCTGCTGAAACAGTGTGACCTGCCGCTGACGGGCGTGGGCGTGGTCGACGTCATCATCAGCGACCTGGGCGTGATCGACGTGACGGAAAACGGCCTGAAGCTGGTGGAACTGGCGCCGGGCGTGACCAAGGAACAGGTGCAGGCGGCCACGGGCGCTGAACTGGACGTTTCCGCCGTATAAACGGATCGTTGCAGGCAATGAAAGGGCGGACAGCGATGTCCGCCCTTTTTTTTATGCGCTTGCCTTGCCGCGCAAGCCGTCCAGGCTGTAGGCGCCGGCGCCTGCCACTGCGAAATACAGGAAGGTGAAGCAATACATGACGGCCATTTCGCCGCCGTTCAGGATCGGCAGGAAGCCGGCAGGCGCATGCGCCATGAAGTAGGCGGCCGCCATCTGGCCCGACAGGATGAAGGCGACGGGGCGCGTGAACAGGCCCACCAGCAGCAAGCTGCCGCCGACGAGCTCGATGACGCCGGCCGCGCCCATCACGGACAACAGTTGCAAGCCGTCGAACATGGCCACGTGCGGCGCGCCGAACAGTTTGGCCGTGCCGTGTTGCAGGAAGAGGAAGCCGAGGATGATACGCAGCAGGCCCAGCAGGCGTGGGTTCCAGGTGGCGTAGAAGGCGGGCGAGAGGGACATGACGTACTCCATTCAAAGGTGAGGATGGTTCGGTGTCAGGCTTGCATTAACGCAATGTCATTATGCGGGAACCAGGTGGCGAACAGGTGACAGTACTGTAATAGTTTTTCATTCATTGATCATTCAGTAAAATATTGATGGATGATTTACTGTTTGTTGATCATGCTGGCAAAAGCCTGCGCGCATGAAAAAAGCCCCGCAGAGTGATCTGCGGGGCTTTTCAATGAAGCGTACGGCTTACTTGACGATATTCACGGTCGGGGCGACATACGCATCGTCGGTCGGGTGGGTTGGATGGGCCAGCTCGCTGTGCAGCTTGTCCATGTCCAGTTCTTTTTCCCATTTCGACACGACGATTGTGGCCACGCCGTTGCCGACAAAGTTCGTCAGCGCGCGGCATTCGCTCATGAAGCGGTCGATGCCCAGGATCAGCGCCATGCCGGCCACGGGGATGGTCGGCACGACGGCCAGGGTGGCGGCCAGGGTGATGAAGCCGGCGCCCGTGATGCCGGACGCGCCTTTCGAGGTCAGCATCGCCACGCCCAGGATGGTCAGTTCCTGCCAGATGGTCAGTTCCGTGTTGGTAGCTTGCGCCACGAACAGGGCAGCCATGGTCATGTAGATATTGGTGCCGTCCAGGTTGAACGAGTAGCCGGTAGGCACGACCAGGCCGACGACTGGCTTGGAGCAACCGAGGCGTTCGAGTTTTTTCATCAGGGCCGGCAGGGCCGATTCCGACGAGCTGGTACCGAGCACGATCAGCAGTTCTTCCTTGATGTACAACAAGAAGCGGCCGATGGAGAAGCCCGTGTACTTGGCGATCAGGCCCAGCACAACGAAGACGAACAGGAAGCAGGTCAGGTAGAAGGAACCCATCAGTTTCGCCAGCGGGATCAGCGAAGCCAGGCCGTATTTACCGATGGTAAAGGCCATCGCGCCGAATGCGCCGATGGGAGCGACTTTCATGATGATGTTGACCATGCCGAAGATGGCATGCGACAGCTCGTCGATCAGCTTGGTGACCGGACGGCCGCGCTCGCCCAGCAGGGACAGCGAAAAGCCGAACAGGATGGCGATCAGCAGCACTTGCAGGATGTCGCCCTTGGCGAAGGCGTCGACGAAGGTCTTCGGGATGATGTTCATCAGGAAGTCGACGGTGCTCATGCCTTCGGCGTGCGTGTATTGCGCGATCGACTTGGCGTCCAGGTGGGCCGGATCGGCGTTGAAGCCGGCGCCCGGTTTGAGGATGTTAGCAACCAGCAAGCCGATGGCCAGCGCGAAGGTGGAAACCACTTCGAAGTACAGCAGCGCCTTGCCGCCCACGCGGCCGATTTTCTTCACATCCTGCATGCCGGCAATGCCGGAGACCACGGTACAGAAGATCACCGGGGCGATGATCATCTTGATCAGTTTGATAAAGCCGTCGCCCAGCGGTTTCATGTCGACGGCGTTCGATGGGTAGAACACCCCCAGCAGCACGCCAGCCACGATGGCGAACAGCACCTGTACGTACAGGATTTTATAGAATGGTTTTTTCACGAGTGGTCTCCTCTTGCGGGTTGATGCTGCGATCATCCGCCCATTGCCAGGCAGGCTCAATTGTGGATAACCGCAGATATGCATTTTCGCTATATCGGGTATTGCGCCATGGCGAAGGTGCCAGTGCTGTGCTGCGCCGCAGCATTTCAGGCGCGCGCTTGGAGCATTGCCCGCGCTGCGCTACACTGCCGTAGCGTCGCGCGCGGGACACCCCATGGCTGGCAGGAAGCGGTGCTCTTTTTATATCGAATAAGGAAATCGCATGATCGAAGCGAGCATCAAGTCAGTGCAATGTATCTCCCCCGCAGGCTTGCACACCATGTCGTATAAAGAGTGGGGCGCGGCGGACAATCCGAACGTGCTCGTCTGCGCCCATGGCGTGACGCGCGTGGCGGACGACTTCGACAACCTGGCGCGCGCCATGGCCAGCGATTACCGCGTGATCTGCCCCGACGTGGTGGGACGCGGGCGCTCGGGCTGGCTGGCCAACCCGCAGTTTTACCGCGTGCCGCAGTATGTGAGCGACATGGTGACCCTGTTGGCGCGCGTGCTGGCCAATGGCGAGCGCCAGACGGTGGACTGGTTCGGCACCTCGATGGGCGGCTTGATCGGCCTGGGCCTGGCATCGTTGCCGGACAGCCCGATCAGCAAGCTGGTCTTGAACGATATCGGCCCGACCCTGGCGCCGGAAGCCTTGCAGCGCATCGGCGACTACATCGGCCAGGACCTGCGTTTCGAGACATTCGAGCAAGGCGCCAAGTTTGTGCGCGACGTGTCCGCCAGCTTCGGCCCGCACACGGACGCGGAATGGCATAAACTGGCGGTGGATGTGTTGCGCCAGGATAAGGATGGCCACTGGCGCCGCCACTATGATATGGGACTGGCCATGCCGTTCCGCTCGGCCACGCCGGAATCGGCGGCCAGCGACGAAGCCATGCTGTGGGCCGCGTATGATGCCGTGCGCTGCCCCACCTTGCTGGTGCGGGGCTCGGAATCCGATCTGCTGTCGCACGAGACGGCCACGCGCATGCTGGGCCGCGGCCCGAAGGCGGAACTGGTGGAAATCGCCGGCGTCGGCCATGCGCCCACGTTCGTGCACGACGACCAGATCGCCATCGCCCGCAAGTTTTTGCTGGGCAAGTAGTACCGCTGTACAGATTTTGAAACAACCGAAAGAAGAAGCATGGAAATTACACGACTGCACGTAGGCAAACGCCTCTCCGAAGTAGCCATACACAACAACACCATCTACCTGGCTGGCCAGATCGCGGAAGACACCACGCAGGGCATCGTCGGCCAGACGCGCGAAGTGCTCGGCCACGTCGACCGTCTGCTGATGGAAGCGGGCAGCGACAAGACTTGCATCCTGTCGTGCCAGATCTACATCGCCGACATGAAAGATTTTCCCGGCATGAATGAAGTGTGGGATGACTGGGTGGCTTCCGGCCACACGCCGCCGCGCGCCACGGTGGAAGCGAAGCTGGCCAATCCGGCTTGCCTGGTGGAAATCGTCATCATCGCTGCAGAGCGTTAAGTTATTCAGTTGTTGAGTTATTAAGTTTAAAGGTATTACATGGTTTCCATCTCGGCCCCGAATAGCGTCACCTCGGAACAACTGGTAGAGGGCTTGAGTGCGCCGGACAGCGCGCGCGTGCTGGACGCGCTCGCGTATGCCACCGAAGCGTATGGCGACAAGCTGACCTTTGCCGGCCGCTCCGCGCTGGACTTCGCCGTCGGCGTGGCCACCACCCTGGCGTTCCTGCGCAGCGATGCGGAAACGCGTATCGCCGGCCTGATGTTCGAGCTGACCCTGTTGGAACCGGACACGGCGGCCGACATCGAGCCGCGCTTCGGCAAGCAGGTGTGCGACCTGGCGACAGGCGTGCGCCAGCTGATCCGCTTGCGCGCGCTGACCCAGGCGCAGCACGGCAGCGCTGGCGGGCGCGGCAAGAATGCGGCGCAGCAAGCCGTGGCCCAGGTGGAAACCCTGCGCAAGATGTTGCTGGCGATGGCTTCCGACATGCGCGTCGTGCTGGTGCGCCTGGCTGCCTGCGTGACCACCTTGCGTTATTTTGCTGAACTAAAACTGTTCAATGAAATGACGCGCGAGTATGGCAAGGAAACGCTGGACCTGTACGCGCCGCTGGCCAACCGCCTCGGTATCTGGCAGCTGAAGTGGGAACTGGAAGATTTGTCGTTCCGCTTCATCGAGCCGGAAGCGTATAAACGCATCGCCAAGATGCTGGAAGAAAAGCGCATGATGCGCGAGGGTTTTGTTTCCTCGGCGATTCTGCGCCTGCAGACGGAGCTGGCTTCGGCCGGTATCCAGGCGGAAGTGTTTGGCCGCCCGAAACACATTTACAGCATCTGGAACAAGATGCGCGGCAAGGAGCTGGACTTTACGGCCCTGTACGACGTGCGCGCCTTCCGCGTCATCGTTGCCGACGTGAAAACCTGCTACACGGTGCTGGGCGTGGTCCACAATATCTGGACCCCCATCCCGAAAGAATTCGACGATTACATTTCGCGGCCGAAACCCAACGGTTACCAGTCGCTGCACACGGTGGTGACGGCCGAGGATGGCCGTCCGCTGGAAGTGCAAATCCGCACGAATGAAATGCACAGCTTTGCCGAATACGGCGTGGCCGCGCACTGGCGCTACAAGGAAGAGGGCGGTTCGAACTTTGCCGGCCAGAAATACGACGAAAAGATCGCCTGGCTGCGCCAGTTGCTGGCGTGGAAAACCGAGGTGGCCGACGCCGTCGTGGGCCAGGAAGAAATCCAGCGCGAATGGGTGGAAAAGCTCAAATCCGCCACCCTGGACGACCGCATCTTCGTCATGACGCCGCAGGCGCGGGTGCTGGAATTGCCCGTGGGCGCCACGCCCGTCGATTTTGCGTATCACTTGCATACGGACGTGGGCCACCGCTGCCGTGGCGCCAAGGTCGACGGCATCATGGTGCCGTTGAATACGCAATTGAAGAACGGCCAGACCTGCGAAATCATCACGGCCAAGGGCGCGCCGGGCACGGCGGGGCCGTCGCGCGACTGGCTCAGCGCCGGTTACGCCGTCAGCACGCGCACGCGCTCGAAGATCCGCGCCTGGTTCCACGCCATCGACATGCAGGAAACCCTGGCCCACGGCCGCGCGCTGGTGGAAAAGTCCTTGCAGCGCGAAGGCAAGACGGCCGTCAACCTCGAAGCGCTGGCGCAAAAGCTGGGCTTTGCGAAAGTCGACGAGCTGTTCCTGTCGGTCGGCAAGGATGAATTCAGCCTGCGCCACGTGGAGCACGCGCTGCACGACAATGGCGAAGTGGTGGTGCCGGAAGACGCCGTGCTGGTCGGCAAAAGCCGCGCGTCCAGCGTGGAGCAGGGCGCCAAGTCCGGCGTGCTGGTGGTGGGCACGGAAGGCCTCATGACGGTGCTGGCCAAGTGCTGCAAGCCGGCGCCGCCGGACAGCATCGTCGGTTTCGTGACGCGCGGCAAGGGCGTCTCGATTCACCGCGCCACGTGCAAGAACTTCGAGGAAATGCGCGCCAAATCGCCCGAGCGCGTGATCTTCACGGAGTGGGGCAGCACGGGCGGACACGATACGGTCTACCCGGTCGACATCTTCATCCTGGCAGGCGACCGCCAGGGCTTGCTGCGCGACATCTCTGAAATCTTTTCGCGCGAAAAGATCAACGTGATCGGCGTCAACACCCAAAGCGCCAAGGGCCAGGCCCGCATGACGTTTACGGCCGAGATCAGCTCGACGGCGCAGTTATTAAAAGCGCTGAATGTGATCAAGGATGTCAGTGGCGTGCTTGAGGCACGTCGTAGCTGACGCCTGACCAAACCTACTGCGCATCGGTATAGGCGGCCTGCGATGCTCACCGTACTAGAGTACGGTTGCGCTTCTCGACCACCTCTACCTTCCGCTCGCTACGGTTTTGTCAAGCGTTGTGACGCTTGTTGAACCTGGTGTTAATGCGTCTTGTCGCTCGCATGCAGCCCCGCCATCGTGGCCGTCTCCGGCTGCAGGGTAATGTGGTCGATGCCATGCTTGCTGAGTAACATCTTCTTGATCGCCCGCAATACCTTCGGCCAATGGTCGAGGTGCTCGATTTCCACGTGGCCGATCAGGGCCGGCTGGCCCGGCGACATGTCCCACACGTGCAAGTCGTGCACGGCAATCACGCCGTCCACTTCCTCCACGTCCGCACCCACCTGGATGTAGTCGATATGCATGGGCACGCCTTCCATCAGGAAGTGGTAGGACTCGCGCAGCACGCCGAATGTCGACTTTAAGATCAGCAGCGACACCAGCACGGACAGCAGCGGGTCGATCTGCATCCAGCCCGTAAAGTAAATCACGGCGCCGGCGACGATGGCGGCGACCGAGCCCAGCAAATCGCCCATCACGTGCACGAGGGCGGCGCGCGTGTTCACGCTTTGCTTGTCTTTCGACAATACCCACGCCACGACGATATTGATCGCCAGGCCGATGAAGGCGACGATGAAGACCATGCCGCCCTTCACGGGTTGCGGGGAGGAAAAGCGCAGCGCCGCTTCGTAGCAGATCCAGCCCACCACGCACAGCATGGCCAGGCCATTGACGAAGGCGGCCAGCGCCTCGGCGCGGCCAAAGCCGAACGAGTGGCGTGGCGAAGGAGGGCGGCGCGCGATCAGTTGCGCCAGCAGGGCCAGGCCCAGCGCGGCCGCGTCCGTGACCATGTGGCCCGCGTCGGAAATCAGGGCCAGCGAATTGGACAGGAAGCCGGCCGCCACCTCGATGCCGGCAAATGACAGGGTCAAGCCCAGCGCCCAAGCGAGGATACTCTGGCTGCGCCCCTCGAACGAGTGGGTGTGTTTGGCGTCGCCCTTCAGGTGGGCGTGCAAATGGGTGGCGTCGTGTTCGGTGTGCGTCGGCTGCATGGAATGCTTTGTGGAATGATGTTGCCGCCAGTGTAATTGAAAAGCAACAATATAGTCGGCACGAAAAAAAACCTGCAGGCCCGGAGGACTGCAGGTTTTTGATGGAACAGGCAATTTTATTGCGCCGCCGTCTCGCCAAACTTCCCTTCACGGAAATCCTGCACGGCCTGGAACACTTCCGCCTGGGTATTCATGACAAACGGGCCATATTGCGCGATCGGTTCGTTCAAGGGCTGGCCGGCGACGAGGATCACGCGGCCGCCTTGCGGCGCTTCGATGCGCACGCCGTCGGACCCTGGCGTGTTGGCGAAGATCGCCATGCGCAGGGCGGGCACGGCCTTGCCATCGACTTGCACTTCGCCACGGAAGGTGTACAGGAAGGCGTTATGGCCTGGCGGCAAGGGCTGCTCGAAGCTGGCGCCAGCCGGCAAGTCGATGTCGAGGTACAGCGGTTCCGTCAGCTCGCGCTGCACGGCGCCCGTCACGCCATGGCTGGCGCCGGCGATCACTTGCACGGTCACGCCCGCATCCGTCGTGTAGCGGGGGATTTCGCTGCTGTCGAAGTCGCGGTACCACGGCGTGCGCATCTTGTCGCGCGCGGGCAGGTTCAGCCACAGCTGAAAACCTTCCATCACGCCTTCTTCCTGTTCCGGCATTTCCGAGTGGATCACGCCGCTGCCGGCCGTCATCCATTGCACGCCGCCCGAGGTCAGCAAGCCTTCGTGGCCCGCGCTGTCCTTGTGGCGCATGCGCCCCGTGATCATGTACGACACGGTCTCGAAGCCGCGGTGCGGATGCTCGGGGAAGCCGGCGATATAGTCGTTCGGCTTGTCGCTGGCGAAATTATCGAGCATCAAGAACGGGTCGAGGCGGCGCTGCAGCTGCTGCGTCAGCACGCGGTTGATCTTCACGCCGGCGCCATCCATGACGGCCTGGCCGGCGATCACGCGCTCGACGGCGCGTGGCTTGTTGACGGTGGTGGTATCGCTCATTGTTCTCTCCTCTAGGCCAGGACGGCGCCAGTGCGCCGCCCCTTTCACTGCTGGGAATTACACCAGGATCGCGTTGATCTCGGCGTCCGCCTGGGCTTGCGCCTTGGCCACGGCTTCCGGGCCCATGCCCATGCCTTCCGAATACACGTATTGCACGTCGGTCAGGCCCAGGAAGCCGAACATGGTGTTCAGGTAAGGCACCTGGCTATCGTTGGCGCTGTCGCGGTGCAAGCCGCCGCGGGACAGGCCCACGTAGACTTTCTTGCCGGTCAGCAGGCCCACGGGGCCGTTTTCCGTGTACTTGAAGGTGACGTTGGCGCGGGCAATCGCGTCGAACCAGCTTTTCAGTTGCACGGTGATGCCGAAGTTGTACATGGGCGCGCCGATGACGATTACGTCCGCCGCTTGCACTTGCGCAATCAGAGCGTCGTCCAGGGCGATGCGGGCCGCCTGCTCCGGCGTACGCTTGTCCGCTGGCGTGAACAGCGCCTGCAGGGTCGGCTCGTCGAGCACGGGATGCGGTGCGGCAGCCAGGTCGCGGCGCACCAGGGCGGCGCCGGGGTTGGCCGCTTGTACGCGGGTAACGATGGCGTCAGCCAGGCGGGTCGAGGCGGAACCGGTGCTGCGGGCGCTGGAATTGATTTGCAGGATGTTCATCTTGTTTCTCCGTTGTGAGGTGTCTTGCGATGGATGAACTATAGCAATTCCAAAATTGATGCGGAAGCCGTTAAAATGGATAACATTAATCCATTAGTGGAACAATCGAACGTAAAGGTCAGTGATGGATATCGATCCCGGAGATTTGCTGCTGTTCGCCCGCGTCGTCGAATGCGGCAGTTTCTCGCGCGCCGCCGTGCGCGTGGACTTGCCCAAGTCGACCCTGTCGCGGCGCATCTCGCTGCTGGAAGCGAAATTGGGCGAACGGCTGCTGCTGCGCACCACGCGCAAGCTGGCGCTGACGGAATTCGGCGCCAGCCTGCTCGAGCATGCGCGCAAGGTGGTGGAAGAAACGGAGGCGGCCGGCGCGCTGGCCCAGCACCGCCAGGCAGGCCCTAGCGGCTTGCTGCGCATTTCCATGCCGGCCGATTTTGGCGACACGCTGATGCGCCAGGTGCTGGCCGAGTTCGTGCGCCGCTATCCGGCCATTTCGCTGGAACTGGACTTGTCGGCGCGCCGCGTGGATTTGCTGGAAGAGAACTTCGACCTGGCCATCCGCATGGGCAACTTGCCCGACGATGCCAGCCTGGCCGCGCGCCGCGTGGCCTTCAGCACCCTGGCCCTGTATGCCTCGCCGCAATACACGAGCGTGCACGGCTTGCCCGAGCATCCCGACGATCTGTATGGCCACGATTTATTGAGCTTGCCACGCGCCGTGCATGGCCTCGTGCACTGGACTTTGATCCGCGGCAAGACGACGTGGGAACGGGACTTGCCCGTGCGCCTGCTGGCGAATTCGCCGGAACTACTGGTGCGCATGGCGTGCACGGGCGTGGGCATCGCGGCCAGCACGGACCGCTTTGCCAAGGCGTATGTGGCGACGGGGGAGCTGGTGCGGGTATTGCCGGAATGGAGCTTTCCGCTCGTCACGGGCTGGGCCGTGTTTCCCGGCCGGCGCTTGATGCCGGCCAAGACACGCGCATTTCTGGACTTGATGGAGGAAATGTACCGGACCGACGCGCCCGTGTAGGCGCGCGTCTTGCTGCCTTACTTGGGCAGCTTGCCCATGACTTCGCCCAGCTGCACGGGGCCGGCCGGCTGCCAGCTGGCATTGAAATCGACCGTGTTTTTCGGGAACAGCATGACGACGGTGGAACCAAGCAGGAAGCGGCCCAGCTCGTCGCCTTGTTTCAGCACGACATTGTCGTTCGCATAGCTCCAGTCGCGAATTTCACCCGTGCGGGGCGGGTTGACGACGCCGTGCCAGACGGTGGCCATGCTGCCGACGATGGTGGCGCCCACCAGGGTCATGACGAAGGGGCCGTTGGCCGTGTCGAACACGCAGACGACGCGCTCGTTGCGGGCGAACAGGCCGGGAATGCCGCGCGCCGTCGTCGGGTTGACGGAAAACAGTTCACCGGGAACATAAATCATGCGCGTCAAGCGGCCATCGCAGGGCATGTGGATGCGGTGGTAGTCGCGCGGGCTCAGGTACAGATTGGCGAAGCTGCCGTGTTCGAACTGGGCTGCCAGGGCCGCATCGCCGCCGACCAGGGCCGTCGTGCTGAAATGGTGGCCCTTGGCCTGGAAGATCTGGTCCTTGTCGATCGTGCCGAACTGGCTGATGCGGCCATCGACGGGGCAGACGTAGTCCGCTTGCGCCAGCGGACGCGCGTCCGGGCGCAGCGCGCGCGTGAAAAAGTCGTTGAAGCTCGCGTAGTGCGTGATGTCCGGGTCCAGCGCCTCATCCATGTTGACGTTGTAGCGGCCGACGAACCAGCGGATCAGGCGCGTCGTCATGGCGCCGCCCTTGGCACCGGCGATCCGGCCGGCAAAATTGGTCAACGCTCCCTTGGGCAGCAGATATTGAGGCAAAACGGCAAGACGGTCAGACACGATGGGAAGCCTTTGACGGGGTGATGGGAACAATGATGAAAACGCATTATAGCGGCGATGTGGCGCGCAATGATATGTACCGTATGCAAGGGGGTGTAGCGCAGCCGGCCGCCGAATTTAATTTGCCATAGGAAATATTTTCAGGAAACTGTGCCACGCGGAAAAAATTACAGCACAATACAGCGGCCTGTTTTTTAGCTTTTAGCCATTTTTATTCAGCCAACTTTTTTAGCCAGGTCATGATGCCACGCCGTTGCCTTCGCCTTACCGTCCTTTGTTCCTCCGTGTTACTTGCCTGGAATGTCCAGGCCCAGCAATCCGAAACGCCAGCCGCGGATGCCGCCGCTGCGCCGCTGAAGGCCGATAAGGCCGATAAATCCGCCGCTCCCGCCATGCAGACCGTCGAAGTGAAGGGCAGCGGCTACGATCCGCGCCGCGACGATACGGCCAGCAAGATGATCGTGGGCAGCGAGGAAATCCTCAAATATGGCGACACGAATGTCACCGATGTGCTCAAGCGCTTGCCCGGCATTACCGTTTCCGGCGCGGCCGGACGCTCGGGCGGCGAAATCCGCATGCGCGGACTGGGCAGCGGCTACACGCAGATATTGCTCAACGGCGAGCGGGCGCCGGCCGGCTTTTCGCTCGACACCCTGTCGCCCGACGTGATCGAGCGCATCGAGATCTTGCATGCGGCCAGCGCCGAATACAGCACGCAGTCGATCGCCGGCACCATCAACGTGGTGCTGAAAAAGGCCGTCAAGACGGCGCAGCGCGACGTCAAGCTGGGCGTGGGGGGCGGGCGCGATGCGTTTTCCAGCAATGGCAACCTGCAATTGTCGGACAAGGATGGCATTTTTTCCTATTCGCTGGCGGCCTCCTTTTATCGCTACGACTATCACTATGCAAACCCGGCACGGGACCTGGGCTATGCGCCGGAAGGCCAGCAAAATCTGCTGCGCAGCAGCAAAGGCACGGGCGATGGCCGTTCGGAAGGCATCAATATGTCGCCGCGCCTGAACTGGGCTTTTCCCGGCGGCGACAATCTGACGGCGCAATTTTTCCTGAATGTGGGACGCAACGAAAGCCGTACGCACAGCCGTACCGACACGCTCATGGGCTTGCGGCCGGACTACGATACGAATGACAGCGACGGCGGCAACCATTATGTCTTTGGCCGTACGGACCTGACCTGGGTACGCAAGCTCGATGGCGGCGCCAGGCTGGAACTGGGACTGCGCGTAGGCCTGAGCAATAATTCCTCCGATAACCATCCGCTCGGCCATATCGATGGCGTGGGACTGGCGCTGGACCGCAGCGCGCGCGTGGATGCGTCGGAAAAGAGCGTGTCGTCCACCGGCAAGTATTCTTCGCCGCTCATCCCGGGCCATGCCTTGTCGATGGGCTGGGATGGCAGCTACGGCAAGCGGGACGAAGAGCGCTGGCAGCGCGAGCTGGCCTTGCCGGGCGGGCGCCCTCCATTCAACGTCGATGAAGACTTCAATGCCGACATCAAGCGCCTGGCGCTGTATGCGCAGGACGAGTGGGAGATCACGCCGCGCTGGTCCATGTATGCGGGCGTGCGCTGGGAAGGCATCGATACGCGCAGTATCGGCAACACCTATGACGAGGTACAGCAGCGCAGCAGCGTCTGGAGCCCGCTGCTGCAAACCTTGTGGAAATTGCCTGATACCAAGGGCGACCAGGTGCGCCTGGCCTTGACGCGCACCTACAAGGCGCCGGCCACTTCCAGCCTGATTCCACGCCGTATGATGTCGACGAACAATAGCCAGACCGAGCCTGACCGCGAAGGCAATCCGAACCTGAAGCCGGAGCTGGCGCTGGGCATCGACGCTTCCTACGAACATTACTGGGCCGAAGGCGCCTTGCTCAGCGCGCGCGCCTCGGCCCGCCGCATCGATGGCTACACGCGCCAGGGTTTGTTATATATCAATGAGCGCTGGGTATCGACGCCCGTCAACGATGGCCGCGCGAATACGCAGACACTGGAACTGGAAGCGAAGTTCCCGCTGCGCGCCGTGCTGGCCGCGCCCGTGCCGGCCATCGACCTGCGCGCCAGCGTCAGCCGCAACTGGTCGCAGGTGGAGCACGTGCCGGGACCGGACAACCGGCTCGACCAGCAAACCCCCGTCAGCGGCAACTTTGGTCTCGACTACAAGACGCCCGATGGCATGCTGACCACGGGCGGCAGTTTCAATTTCCGCAATGGCGGCCCCGTGCGCATCACGGAGCGCCAGAGCGCCTACACGTCGCCGCGGCGCGACCTCGACATTTATGCGCTGTGGAAATTCGATGCGAAGAACCAGCTGCGCCTGGCCGTGTCGAATTTGCTGGCGCAGGATTTTGAAAGCACCACCACGTATGCGGACGCCAGCGGCACGATCGTGCGCAACAACATTTCACCGAGTTCGCCGCAGGCGCGCGCCACCCTGGAAATGAAGTTCTGATGGCGATGTTTTAGTCGTGAAACCCCGGCCGGCATCCCCGCTGGCCTATAATCTCGGCAATCGCGCGCACGGCCCGTCCGTGCGCGCCACCTTTTCCTTTGCCAAGATTGCTTTTCCCATGACGTTTTCCTCCCTCGGCCTGATCGATCCCCTGGTCCGTAAACTTGACGAGCTCGGCTATGCCAAGCCCACGCCCGTGCAGGCGCAAGCGATTCCTGCCGTGCTGGCCGGACGCGACCTGATGGCCGCCGCCCAGACGGGCACGGGCAAGACGGCCGGCTTTGCCGTACCGCTGCTGCAGCGCCTGACCCTGGAAGGCGTGGTGGCGCCCCAGTGCGTGCGCGTGCTGGTGCTGGTGCCCACGCGCGAACTGGCCGAGCAAGTGTATGCGAGCTTCCGCAGCTATGGCGGCAACTTGCCGCTGCGCAGCTTTGTCGCGTATGGCGGCGTGCCCATCGAGCCGCAGATCAGCAAGCTGCGCAAGGGCCTCGACGTGCTGGTGGCCACGCCGGGCCGTTTGCTCGACTTGCAGACGCAGGGCGCCGTCAAGTTCGAGCAGGTGCAAACCCTGGTGCTGGACGAGGCGGACCGCATGCTGGACCTGGGCTTCGAGCGCGAACTCGATATATTGCTGATGACCATGCCCAAGCAGCGCCAGACGCTGCTGTTCTCGGCCACCTTCTCGGACGCCATCCGCGCCATGGCGAAAACCATGCTGAAGGATCCCGTCTCGGTGGAGGTCAGCGCGCGCAACAGCACGGTCAAGGCCGTGAAACAGTCGGTGATCGTGTGCGACAAGAAACGCAAGCCGGAACTGTTTTTGCACTTGCTGAAGAAAAAGCGCTGGGGCCAGGTATTGGTCTTCGTCAAGACGCGCAAGGGTGTCGAGCTGCTGGTGAACACCTTGCTGGAGCAGGGCGTGCGCGCCGATTCGATTCACGGCGACAAGACGCAGCCGAACCGCCTGCGCGCGCTGGCCCGCTTCAAATCTGCCGAGGTGCAAGTACTGGTAGCCACCGACGTGGCTGCC
Source organism: Janthinobacterium kumbetense (assembly GCF_023703445.1). Classification (NCBI taxonomy): domain Bacteria; kingdom Pseudomonadati; phylum Pseudomonadota; class Betaproteobacteria; order Burkholderiales; family Oxalobacteraceae; genus Janthinobacterium; species Janthinobacterium kumbetense. The sequence continues at coordinate 1,584,656 of NZ_JAMQGR010000001.1, read as the reverse complement.
CGTGGCCTCGATATCGATCAATTGCCCGTCGTCGTCAATTTCGACTTGCCCACCGTGGCGGAAGATTATATTCACCGCATCGGCCGCACGGGCCGCGCGGGCGCCTCGGGCGAAGCGGTCTCGCTCGTTTGCGCCTACGAGGTGGAATTGCTGTCGGCCGTGGAAGCGCTGACCCGGCAAACCCTCAAGCGCGGCGAAGAACCGGGCTTCGAGGCCGAGCACCGCGTGCCGGGCACGTCCGCCGGCGGCACGATCCAGAAGAAGGTCGTCAAGGTGCTGGCGCCGAAGGCGGCGGAGCGGGCGAAAAAACGCCGCTTCTACAAGTAAGCGGGGAAGTTGGCCGGGCAGGGCAAGGCGCGCAGCACGGATATGCCATTCGTGCCATCATGCGCCTATGACCTCGATACCTTTGTTCCCGCTCAATACGGTGCTGTATCCCGATGGCTATCTGCCCCTGCAGATCTTCGAGGTACGCTACCTGGACATTATACGTCAGTGCATCATGGGCGAGCAGCCGTTCGGCGTGGTGCAGCTGCTGGACGGCGCGGAAGTGCGCAAGCCGGGCCAGCAGGAAACCCTGGCGCCCGTGGGCACCTTGGCGCGCATCGTCGACTGGGCTGCGCCCCTGTCGGGTTTGCTGCAAATCAAATGCATGGGCATGCAGCGCTTTCACATCGTGTCCAGCGAGCAGCTGAAGCACGGCTTGTGGGTGGCGCGGATCGAAACTCTGGCGCCCGACAAGACCATCCCCATCCCGCAAGAGCAGCAAAACGTGGCCGACGCGCTCGGCGCCCTGATCCGCACCTTGCAGGAGCAAAAGATCCCGCCTGAGCAAATGCCCCTGCAGCCGCCATACCGGCTCGACGAATGCGGCTGGGTGGCGAACCGCTGGTGCGAGCTGCTGTCGCTGAACGCCATGCAGAAGCAGCTTTTGCTCAGCCAGGACAATCCCGTGCTGCGCCTGGAACTGGTGCAGGATATGCTGACGGAAAATGGCTTGCTGGAAGAATAAATCAGCCGAAGCCGCATGTTTGCACACGCTTCCGTTGTGCAATTGCAATTTCTATTGAGAAATACTTTACGCTTTGCCGCCGCTGGCATAAGATAATGCCCCTGGGCAAGATTGCCCTGAGCAATATTCAAGAGTAAACGACATGGCAAAAGTAAGCGCGGAACAGATCAATGCGGCAATGGAAGCGATGGCGGGCGAAGGCCAGGCCATCACGGTGCGCGCCTTGCGCGAACGGCTGGGCAACGGCGCCTGCCTGGGCACCATCAGCAAGCTCTTGCAGCGCCGCAAGGCCGGTGCGCAGCGCCAGATCGCTGCCGCCGCGGAACTGTCGCCCGTGCTGCAGCAAGCCATCCTCGATTATGTAGGACAGGAATTAAGCGCCAGCCACAGCGCGCATGAAGCCGAGATGAACGACAATCAACAGGAATTGATGGACCTGGCCAGCGAGAACGAGCGCCAGCAAGAGTTGCTCGACTTGCAGGCCGGCGAGCTGGAAACCTTGCGCGAGGAGCTGGAACGGGAGCGGCAAGTGGCGAACCAGGCCCGCACGGACCTGGCCAAGGCGCAACTGCGCCTGGAAGGCTTGCCGCGCCTGGAAGAGGCGGCCGAGCAGGCGCGCATGGACCTGGCCAAGGCGCAATTCAAGCTCGAAGGCATCCCGCGCCTGGAAGAGGCTGCCGAAGCGGCACGCGCCGAACTGATCCAGGCCCAGCTGAAGCTGGAAAGCCTGACGCGCGTGGAAACGGAACTGGCGGCCGCGCGCCTGGAACTGGAAGCGGAACGCGAAGAGCTGGGCGAAACGCGCGCCGAGCTCGATGAAGAGCGCACCTTGCGCATCAAGGCGCAGCAGTTCATCGTCGATCCGATTTTCAAGACGCCCGTCTGAGGGCGCCTGGCCCCGATGCATCCCAGGGTGACATGGCGTCATGCGGCCCTGTGTTAGGCGGCGCACGGAATCGCGATGCAAGGCGCCGCAGAATAACTGCTGGACCTGAGCGCGAAAGGGGCCGGCATGGAAACGCTGATCGTCATGGGCGCCTCGGTGGGCGGCGTGGAAGCGCTGTCCGCCATCTTTTCCGCCTTGCCTGCCAATATGCCGGCGCCCGTGCTGGTGGTCGCGCATGTGGGGCGGCGCAGCAGCGTCTTGCCCGAGATTCTCGCTAAAACCTCCGCCTTGCCCGTGCGCTTTGCCGAAGAGCGCGAACCCGTGCGCGCGGGGCGCATCCTGCTGGCGCCGCCGGACCGGCACATGCTCGTTGCCAACCTGGCTGGCCAGGCGACGGTCGGGCTGAGCCGGGGCCCCAAGGAAAACCATACGCGTCCCGCCATCGACCCGCTGTTCCGCAGTGCCGCCGCCGCTTTCGGGCCGAAGGTGGTGGGCGTGATTCTCAGCGGCTATCTCGACGATGGCACGGCGGGCTTGCAAGCCATCAAGGCTTGCGGCGGCAAGGCGCTGGTGCAGGAGCCGCAGGACGCGGTGGCGCCGTCGATGCCGCAAAGCGCGATCGAGCATGCGGGGGTGGACTGGCGCTTGCCGGCCGCCGAGATCGGTTCGGCGCTGCTGGCGCTGGCCAGCGGCACGCCGGCCCGCGTCGCGCAACCCTTGCCGCCCGCGCCCCCATGGATCGCCGTGGAAAACCGTTTTGCCCGGGGAGTGGGAAATATGGACCAACTGGAAAAAATTTCCACGCCATCGACTTTCACCTGTCCCGAATGCCAGGGCACGCTGTGGGAGCTGCACGGCCAGCAGCCGCAGCGTTTTCGCTGCCATACGGGCCACAGTTTCACGGCGCAAATGCTGGGCGAGTTGCAGCATGACAAGGCGGAAGACGCCATCTGGGCGGCCGTCAGGGCACTGCAGGAAAAAGAACGGCTGTACCTGAACCTGGCCGCCAAGGCCCAGGCCTGGCTGCATCCGGGCACGGCCAGCGAATATGCCGCCAAGGCGCGCCAGGCGGGCGAGCAGGCCGATGTGCTGAAACGGACCTTGCTGGCTTAAAATAGCGCACTGTCGCGCCATGCCGCGCGACGCCTGATCGCAAAGAAGATTTATGTCTGCAGAAAAAAAAGAGCCGCTCCCGCTTGCAGCAGCCCCCATATCGACGCGCGCACTGCCGCCCAGGCCGCCGGCAGAATTCAGTTCTGCCGCAACAGCCCTTGCGCATAAGCAAGCGCGCGAAGCCAAGGATGCGCAGGTGCGCGGCGTCACCTCGATCGACGCCATGCGCGAGGCCATCAAGCAGGCGGCGCGCGACTTGCCCAGCATCACCGAGGTGCCGCGCCTGGCCATGCTGGACGCCGCCGCCTTCCGCGCGCGGGCCGCGCTGGGCCTGCCTTTCCTGATGCGCGGGCTGGTGCAGCGCTGGCCCCTGTCGGCCATGGGTTCCGACGTCTTGCGCGAGCAGTTCAGCCACGTGCCCGTGCGGGCGCGCGTGGGCGACTACATCAACACGGCTTTTGCGGCCGACCGCGCCATGCAGGATATGTCGATGGGGCAATACCTGGACCTGGTGGCAGAGGGCAGGCACGCGTTGCCGCCTTACCTGGGCAACCTGGAATTGCGCGAACTGAACCGTTTGTGCCACTGGCCCACGTATTTCGACAAGATGGGCCCGCCGCGCTTCTGGGGGGGGCCGGCCGGCACGGTCACGCCCCTGCATTGCGATTACGACGACAATATCTTCGCGCAAGTGTGGGGCCGCAAGCGCATCATGTTATCGCCGCCGCACCACGATGTCTTCCTGTATCCGAGCGAAGCGAACGCCATCCTGTTCGGCTCGCCCTTCGACCCGGAAGCGCCCGACTTCGAGCGTTTTCCCCTCGCGCGCCAGGCTGCCATGATCGAATGCCTCGTCGAGCCGGGCGACATGCTGTACGTGCCTGCCGGCTGGTACCACCAGGTGCGGGCGCTGACGTTTTCCCTGTCCTCGAACCGCTGGGCCAGGGCCGTGCCGCTGGCCTTGCATGGCGATGCGGCGCTGCGGCGGCGCGGGGACTGAAGCTTATGGCTGCACGGCCTTGGCCGCGCCGCGGCCCCGCTTCGGCCGCCATTCGCTGAGGATGCCCGCACAAATGATCAGAATCGCGCCCACGATGGCCAGGGCCGGCAGGCGCTCGCCGGCGATGCGTCCGATCACGCCGGCCCAGACCGGTTCGCCCGCATAGATCAAGGTGGCCTTGGTGGCGGAAATGCGCTTTTGCGCCCAGTTCATCACATACTGGATCAGCGCGCTGGCGCAGCCCAGTGCCAGCACGCTGAAGATGAAGGTCTTGCTGAGGACGGGCGGCGCTTCGCCCATGACGGGCATCAGCAGCAGGGCGATCAGGGACGCCGTCGCCAGTTGCACGATGGTCACGCGCAGGATGTTCAATTGCGGCGAGACGCGGCTGATGAGGATGATTTCCAGGGCGATCGCGATGGCGCCCACGGCAGTGATCAGCTCACCCGTGCCAAAACCCATGCTCAAGCCATCCGTGCCCGTCAATAACAGCAAGCCGATGAAGGCCAGCACGACGGCCGCCCACACGGCAGGGTGGGGCCGCTGCTTGAAGGCCAGCCATTGCACCAGCGGCACGATGGGCACATAAAAGGCCGTGATGAAAGCGGACTTGCTGCTCGTGATATACATCAAGCCATAGGTTTGCAGCGCATAGCCGCCAAAGATGCTCACGCCAATGGCCATGCCCGTCAGCAACTCCGCCTTCGTCAGCTGGCGCAGCTGGCCCCGGCAAATCAGGGCGCCGATGCTGGCGGCCACGGCAAAGCGGGCGGCGACAAAGGCCAGCGGCCCGCTGACCGTCATGGCATGTTGCACCACGAGAAAAGTGCCGCCCCAGATGAAGGTGATGGCGATCAGGGCCAGTTCGGGCATGCCGAGGGCGGGCGGGGGACTTGCGTGTGTTTTCATGGGGAGCTATGCTATGAGCAAAATATTTCCCATCATGATAGGAGCAATATATTGCGCAGTCAAGCCGAGGCCGGTGGCGTGCTGGAACACCTGGCCAAAAATCTGCGGCGCTTGCGCCTGGCCGCCGGCCTCAGCCAGGACGAGCTGGCGCGCAAGTCGGGCCTGAGCCGGCGCATGGTCAACGGCGTCGAGGCGGGCGGCACCAACATCAGCCTGGCCAACCTCGACCACGTGGCCGCCGCCTTGAACGTGGCCTTCGTCGACCTGGTCCAGCCGCCGCGGCAGCCGCACGACAGCTTGCGCGTGCTGATGTGGCAAAGCGCATCGCAAGCGAGCCAGGCCGTGCTGCTGGGGGCGGCGCCCGCCAGCCGCCAGGTGGAGCTATGGTCGTGGATACTGGCGCCGGGCGAGCGCTACGATGCCGATCCTGACCCGGCCGGCTTCAGCGAAATGCTGTACGTGCTGGAAGGCGAGCTGCAGCTGGAGCTGGCGGCCGGGACGAAAACGCTGGGCACGGGCGATTTCTTCGTGTTCAGCAGCGCGCAAGCGTATAGCTATGTCAACGCTGGCTCATCCACCTTGCGCTTTACGCGCAACGTGGCCAGCTGAGGGGGACTACCCAGGCCGCAGCCGATGAGGAGGAGCATCGGCCGCTCGCGCTCTTCCGCCAGGGCCGGCTGCAGGGCGACCTGCTCTTCGCTGGGACCCCATTCTTCCACGTGTTCCAGCTGGAAACCCGCTTGCAGCAACGCATTGATGGTCGTGCCCAGCGTGCGGTGCTGCTTGATCACACCGGGTGCCAGCCAGTCGGACACGCGCGGGCCTTGTTGCTGGTAACTGTCGACGGGCCAGCGCTTGCGGCCTTGCGCATCCGTCAGCCAGCCGGGTTGGCGCGGCGCCATGAAGATCGGATGCTCGATGGAAAACACCAGCTTGCCGCCCGGCTGTAAACCCTGGCGGATGGCGGCCAGCAGGGTGGCGTAGCCTTCGACGTAGTGGAAGGCCAGCGAACTGTAGACGAGGTCGTAGCTGGCCGGCGGCAAGGCCAGTTGTTCCAGGTCAAGCCGGGCATAGCTGACGGCCGCATGCTCTCCCATGCCGGCTGCCTGCGCCAGCATCTTTTCCGACACGTCCACGCCCAGCACCCGCGCCGCGCCGGCCTCGGCAGCCCAGCGGCAGAACCAGCCATAGCCGCAACCCAGGTCCAGCACGCTTTTTCCTTGCATCTCCGGCAGCATGGCGCGCAGGGCCGGCCATTCGGGGGCGCTGTCGAGTCCGCCGACGGAGCGCGGCAACTGGCTGTAGGCCGTGAAGAAGGCGTCGCTGTCGTAGATATTCTGCGTCATGGCTCGGGTTCCTCGCGGGGCGTGCGCTTGGCGTGGCCGCCCCGCTGCGCCCGGTAAATGCCCGCGTGGCCGGAAAACAGGTAGGCCACGACGCAGGCGATGGCCGCGTACACGCCGATCTCCGCACCGAACAGTTCCATCGCCATCAGGGTCGAGGCGATGGGCGTGTTGGCGGCGCCCGCAAACACGGCGACGAAGCCGATGGCGGCCAGCAGGGTGACGGGCTGGTGCAGCAGTGCTCCCAGCGCATTGCCCAGGGTCGCGCCGATGAAGAACAAGGGCGTCACTTCGCCGCCCTTGAAACCCGTGCCCAGCGAGACGATGGTAAACGCCATCTTGCCGAGGAAATCCCAGGCGGGCAGCGGTTCCTTGAGCGCATCGACGATGGTGGGGATGCCCAGGCCGATATAGCGATCCGTGCCCAGCAGCCACACGGCGAGCGCGACGACGAGGCCGCCTATCAGCGGGCGCAGCGGGGCGTAGGCAATCTTGCGTTTCATCCAGCCGCTCAAGCCGTGCGTGGCTTGCGCAAACACTTTGCCGGTCACGCCGAACAGCACGCCAGCGATGACCATGGCGCACAAGGTCCAGGTTGAAAAGGCGGGAATCAGCGGTACGGCGTAATGCGTATGCTGGACGCCCCACAGCAGGCCCACCTGGTCCGCGATGACGGCAGCTAGCAGGCAAGGCAGCATGGCTTCATAGCGCAGGCGGCCGATGGCCAGCACTTCCAGGCCGAAGAGGGCGCCCGCCAGCGGCGTGCCGAAGACGGAGGCAAAGCCGGCGCTGATGCCGGCCATCAGGATGATGCGGCGGTCTTCATTGTTCAAACGAAACATGCGGGTCAGCTGGTCGGCCAGGGCGCCGCCCATCTGCACGGCCGTGCCTTCGCGTCCGACCGAGGCGCCGAACAAATGCGAGACGACGGTGCCGCCCAGCACCAGCGGCGCCATGCGCAAGGGGATGATTTTTTTCGGGTCGTGGATTTCATCGATGAGCAGATTCGCGCCGCCTTCGACGCTGCTGCCGTAGCGCAAATACAGCCAGCCGACGGCAAAGCCCGCCACGGGCAGCAGCCAGATCAGCCAGGCGTGCGCCAGGCGCGTGCGTGTCGCCCAGTCCAGGGCGAACAGGAAAGCGGCCGAGGCCGACCCTGCCAGCACGGCCACGACGCTCGCCAGCAGCAGCCATTTCAACAGATGCTTTAACAGATCGGTGAGGGCGCTGAGGCGGTGCATCGGGCATCCAGTCAAGGTTGATGGGTGGAACGTTCTTACAATCCCAGTTCCGCCACAAGCGCCTGGCCGATGGCCCGCTGTTCGGCCAGGATGGCGCGCAAGTGGTGGGGGCGCGTCTTGACATTCGTCATGACCACGCGCAGTACATTGGTCGGGCCGGGGTAGCGCGTCGATTCGAGTACCGTGCGCGACACAAAGCTGTGGCCTTGCGCCTTTTGCCGGTTTTGCAGCTTGGCGTTCAAGGTGTTCAGCTGCTTGTTCAGTTCGGTCGCCGCGTCCACCTGGCCGCCGGCCAGCAAGGCCTCCATGCGCTGGCGCAAATGCGCGGGCACGTAGCGGTAGGTCAGGATGAAGGTGTCGGAGCGCGTGACGAGTTCGAAATCCTGCTGGTCTGCCAACAAGTCCTGCAACTGGCCGGACAGGGTGGCCGCCTGCTGCAGCAAGGTCGTGTAGCCGGACACGCCCAGCACCTTGAACGAGGTCCACAGTTTCAAGGCATCGAAGCGGCGCGAGCCTTCCAGCGAAGTCTGGCCCAGGTCGCCCGAGTTGTCGCGCAAGATGTAGTTGGCGTTGTGTTTCAGCAAGTTCAGGCTGGCGCTATCCTTGAACAGCACCATGCTTTGCGCCATCGGCACCCACAGCAATTTATGCCCGTCGATGACGACGGAGTCGGCCAGGGCGATGCCGTCGTAGAGCGCGCGGTACTGTTCCGCGATCAGCAGCGCGCCGCCCCAGGCCGCATCCACATGGAACCAGATGCTTTCCCGCGCGGCAATGGCTGCCATGGCGGCCAGCGGGTCGATGGCGCCCGTTTCCGTCGTGCCGGCGATGCCGATCATGGCGACGACCTTGATATTGCGCAATTTCAAGTCGGCAATCGTCGCTTCCAGCGCCTGGACGTCGATGCGGTTGTCGCGGTCGACGGCCACCAGGTGCAAGGCGTTTTCACCGAGGCCCAGGGTCGCCAGCGCCTTCTTCACGGAATAGTGGCTGCGGGCCGAGCCGATCACGGCCAGCCCCGCGTAGCCGGATTCTTGCATGGCGGCAAACAGCCCCCGCTTGCGCGTGCCGGGCAGCTGCTGTTCCAGCGCCACGGCCAGGGCTGTGAGGTTGCCCATGGTGCCGCCGTTGACGACATTGCCCAGCGCGCCGCTGGTGGCGGCCATCGCTTGCGTGTAGACATGTTCGGGCTGCTGGTACACCTGGCGGTGCAGCCAGCCCAGGATCTGTTTTTCGATCAGGGTCGACACGTACGCCGTCTCGATCTTGACCTGGTTCTGGTTCAGGGTGGCCGTAAACGCTTCGGCCAGCACGCTGATCCACGGCAAGGCCTGGGTCATGTGGCCGATGTATTGCGGGTGATTCAGCTGGGCCGTATTGGCCAGCACGGTGGTGTCGAGTTCTTGCAGGAAATCCGCCACGGGCATGCCGTGCGCGGGCAGGCTGGTGTCGGACAGCTGCGTCAGCAGCTCCGCATACGGCGTGTGCGGATAGGCCGTGTCGCGCTCGGCGGCCAGCCAGCCGCCCAGCATGCCCAGCGCCTGCCGCAGGGGCGCGGGCGCCTGCCGCAATGCATCGATGGAAAAATGCTGCTGCAGCAGCTGTTCGACAGGGGTATCGGTCATGGCGCGTTGTTTTCTCTACGGATTGCTGGTGCCACGGTGACAAACGAATTGCGCCCAGGCGGAAGCGGGATTTTACCCGACTCCGCCTGAGCGCATCAGTTTGCTATGTCAGTTTGCTATTGCTGCTGATCAGAAGTAGTTCAGGCCCAGCGCCGACTTGACTTCATCGGCCGTGCGGGCCGCCACTTCGCGTGCCTTGAAGGTGCCTTCTTTCAGCATCTGGATGACTTGTCCCTTGTCCTTGGCGAACTCTTCGCGGCGGGCGCGGATCGGCGCCAGCATTTCCTGCAAGACCAGGTCCAGGCGCTTCTTGACGATGCTGTCGCCCAGGCCGCCGCGCACGTAATGGGCTTTCATGTCGGCCAACGCCGCTTTTTCCGGGTCAAACGCATCCAGGTACGTAAAGGCGATATTGCCTTCCAGGTGGCCCGGATCTTCCACGCGCAGGTGCAGCGGGTCGGTATAGACTTTTTTCACGGCAGCCGTGATTTCGGCCGGGGTCGCGCCCAGGTTGATGGTGTTGCCCAGCGACTTGCTCATCTTCGCCTTGCCGTCGATGCCGGGCAGGCGGCCGATGTCCGGCACCAGCGCCTTGCATTCCATCAATACTTCGCGGTTATACATGCGGTTGAAGCGGCGCACGATTTCATTCGTTTGCTCGATCATCGGGATCTGGTCTTCGCCCACGGGCACCACGCCCGCCTTGAAGGCCGTGATGTCGGCCGCCTGGCTGGCCGGGTAGGTCAAGAAGCCGGCCGGAATGTCGCGCTCGAAGCCGCGCAGGCGGATTTCTTCCTTGACGGTGGGGTTGCGCTCGAGGCGCGCCACGGTGACGATGTTCAGGTAGTAAAAGGTCAGTTCGGCCAGTTCCGGAATCTGCGACTGGATGAACACGGTGGTTTTCGTCGGGTCGATGCCGACGGCCAGGTAATCGAGCGCCACTTCGACGACATTGCGGTGCACCTTGTCGATGTCGTCCATATTGTCCGTCAGCGCTTGCGCGTCGGCCAGCATGATGAATTGCTTGTAGCTGTTCTGGTAGCGCACGCGGTCGCGCAGGCTGCCCACGTAGTGGCCCAGGTGCAAGGGGCCGGTCGGGCGGTCACCCGTCAGGATCACGGATTGCGAAGCGATGGCGGCGGCGGACAGCGGCGCGGCGTCGTTCTGGTCCTGGGTGTCGGGGGTATCGGGCGTATTAGGCAAGCTCATCAAGTTTCCTTTTGAGCCGCCTGCATCGGGGATGATCCAGGCTGAGCCTGTTACGCCACCGATCGAGGCGGCGTGGATCAAATTCACATCACTATGCAGTGGCCGCGCGAAAGTGAGCGGGACCACCAATTTAAGCAGGCGTGTTGTGAAGGGATAAATTTCATGGCGTTATGGTTGCAGTTCGGGCGCGTTCTGTCAAGTTTGCGCCCGGATTTATCTGCTGCGCCGCGTCAGAGGCTTGCCTTATGTAAAACTTGCTTTCCGAGTACTATTGCCGTTCGGCCACTTTTGCGTGGCATGAATCATTGGAGAACAGTATGCGCATGTCGTCCCCCGTCCGGCTCACCGGCCTGGCTCTTGTTATCAGTTCCTTGTTTGCAGCACCCGCGATGGCGCAAACGCCGCCCATGACGCCCGATATCGGCGCCAAGCTGGCCATGCCCGACCTGAATGATTACGTCAAGCGCGTGGTGATGATCCCCATGCGCGACGGCGTCAAGCTGTACACGGTGATCGTCGTGCCGAAAGGCGCCCAGAAAGCGCCGATCATGCTCACGCGTACGCCGTACAATGCGGCCCGCCGCGCCCAGCGCGCTGCCAGCCCCAGCATGCTGGCCGCCTTGCCGCAGGGTGACGATACCCTGGTGGAAAACGGCTACATCCGCGTATTCCAGGACGTGCGCGGCAAGCATGGCTCGGAAGGCGATTACGTCATGACGCGCCCTGTGCGCGGGCCGCTGAACCATACCAAGGTCGATAACGTGACCGATGCGTGGGACACCATCGACTGGCTCGTCAAAAACGTGCCGGAAACGAATGGCAAGGTGGGCATGCTGGGTTCCTCGTACGAGGGCCACACGGTGCTGATGGCCCTGGTTGACCCGCATCCGGCGCTGAAGGTGGCCATTCCCATGAGCGCCATGGTCGATGGCTGGCGCGGCGACGACTGGTTCCACAACGGCGCCTTCCGCATGCCGAGCCTGTCCTACCTGGCGTGGCAGACGAGCGCGCGCGGCAGTAGCGAGGCGCCGGCGCTGGGTGTGTATGACGAATACGATGCGTATCTGCGCATCGGCTCGGCCGGCGATTACGCGAAGAAGTTCGGCATCGACAAGCTGACCTACACGAAAAAGCTGTTCGAGCACCCGGCCTATGACAGTTACTGGCAGGAACAGGCGCTCGACAAGATCCTCGCCAAGCGCCCGCTGATCGTGCCCACCATGCACGTGGTGGGGCAGTGGGACCAGGAAGACATCTATGGTCCGTACGCCACCTACACGGCGATGGAGGGACGCGACAAGCGCAACAACCTCAATTACCTGGCCATCGGCCCGTGGCGCCATAGCGGCGTCAACTATGACGGCTCCAGCCTGGGCGCCCTGAAGTTTGACGGCGACACGGCGCGCCAGTTCCGCGAAAAAGTCATGCAGCCATTCCTCAATCAATACCTGAAGGATGGCGCGCCGGAGGCGAACACGGCGCCCGTGGTGTCGTACCAGACCGGCACCAACCAGTGGCAGCGCCTGCAGCAGTGGCCGCTGGCCTGCGAGACCTGCGACACCAAGCTGACGCCGATCTACCTGCAGGACGGTTCCAGGCTGGGTTTTGCGGCGCCATCGGGCGCTGCGGATGCGGCTGAAGGCGCTTTCGATGAATACGTGGCCGATCCCGCCAAGCCCGTGCCTTTCGTGCCCCGTCCCGTGCGCCTCATGGACCCCGACGTGTGGAAGCCATGGCTGGTCAGCGACCAGCGCGGCTATGCCGACCGCACGGACGTGCTCAGCTATGTGTCCGAACCGTTGAAGACGGCCGTGCGCATCGCCGGTGCGCCGATGGTGAACCTGTTTGCCGCCACCAGCGGCACGGATGCCGATTGGGTGGTAAAACTGATCGACGTGTATCCGGACGAAGTGCCGTCGCAGCCGGCCATGGGCGGCTACCAGCTGGGCGTGGCGATGGATATCTTCCGCGGGCGCTACCGCGACAGCTTCGAGCACCCGACGCCGATACCGGCGGGCAAGGTGGAACGCTACCGCTTCGCTTTGCCGAACGCGAATCACGTCTTCCTGCCCGGCCACCGCATCGCCGTGCAAGTACAGTCGAGCTGGTTCCCCCTGTACGACCGCAACCCGCAAAACTACGTGCCGAACATCTTCCTGGCCGACCCGGGCCATTATAGAAAGGCGACGCAGCGCGTGTACCACGCGACAGGGGCGGCCAGCGCGATCGAGTTGCCGATTGCGCCGCTCGACGCCCGCTAAGCGATTCGCATCAGGATGGCGCCCGCCGCGATCAGGCCGATGGCCAGGTAGCGGCGGGGGCTGATTTTTTCGCGCAGGAACAGGGCAGCGATGGCGATGGCGAACAGGATCGACGTCTCGCGCAGTGCCGCGATGGCGGCCACGGGCGCCTGCGTCATGGCCCACAGGGCCAGGCCATACGAAGCGAGGGTGCCGAAGCCGCCAACGGTGGCCAGGCGCCATTGCGTTTGCGCATACGCAAGCAAGTCGGCGGGACGGCGCAACGCCGTCCACAGCAGTAGTCCTGCGCCGTTCAAGACAAAAATCCACATGGTGTAGGCGGCCGGCGCGCCGGACAGGCGCACGCCGATGCCGTCGATCAAGGTATAGCTGGCGATGACGCAGGCGTTGCCGAGCGCAAAGGCGGTGGCGCGGCCCGTGTTTTTCGGCATCCTGCCGATGGCGCCCGTGCGTGCGGCCACATACAGGCCGAGGATGCCCGCGCAGATGCAGGCGACGGCGCCCATTTGCATGGAAGAAAGCCGTTCGCCGATCAGCGGCCAGCTGGCCAGCGCCACGAGCAATGGCGCGCTGCCGCGCATCAGGGGGTAGGCATGGCTCATGTCGCCCGCCCTGTAGGCAGCCGCCAGCAGCGAGTAATAGGCCAGCTGCGCCACGGCCGAGGCGGCCAGGTAGGGCCAGCTGGCGGGTGCGGGAGTGTTGACGAAGGGCAAGACGGCCAGCGAAATCAGGGCCGCGCCCACGGAAACGAGCACCGTGCTGAGGAAGGTATCCTTGCCCGACTTGACGATGGCGTTCCAGCTGGCGTGCAGCAGGGCGGCAAACAGGACGACGGCGACGACCAGACCGGACATGCAGGCCTTAGCGGGGGCGTATGCTCAGCGACAACAGTTCCTGGCGGTGATGGCGCTGGAAGCCGTCCATCACGGCGCCGGAGCGGCCCGCCCTGTCGAGCAGTTCGCGCAGGGTCGCCTGGTCTTCCGCCGTCAGCGACTTGCGCGACAGGTAGACGCCGCTCATGCCCCACGGCAATTCCGGCAGCGCTTCCAGGCGCAGGCGGTCGGCCAGGCCATATACGCGCGCATCGTTTTGCGCCACGCCGGCGAGGATGGTGGGCGCCATGATGGTGGCGTCGATGAAGCCGCTTTGCATCAGGCGCGCCACGGACAGGGCGTCGACTTCGTAGAACAGGCGGCCCTGGCTGCTCAGCTCCTTCGCCAGCGCCTGGTACGGTGCGCCATAGTCGTAGCCGCGCACGAGCGCCACGCGCAATTCGCGCCGCTCGATCAGTTCCTGCATGGTGTTGATGGGCGGTCGCGCGCCCTGGAGCGAGATCAGCAGGGGGCGGCTGCCCAGCATGGGGATGAACAGGCCATGCTGGTCGCGCCGCAAGGTGCTGCTGGCCGGGATCAGCAAGTCGGCCTTGCCCGCCTCGAACATCGCTTCCAGGCGCGCGCGGGGCACGGCCGTGAAGATGAAATTGCAGCCGAGCTTGGCACCCATGCCGCGCAGCAAGTCGGGATAGATGCCGCTGATGGTGGCGCCATTCACCACCACGCTGGCGCCGATGGCCGAGACGGGCACCTGGATGTCGCGCGAGCATTGCGCGCCCGCCAGCGATGGCAGCGCCAGCGCCAGCATGGCCACGGTTCGGCGCCAGGCGCTGGAATAAAAGTCAGTCATACCCATCCTTGCTCACCATCGTATCGCCGGCGTCGGCAACGCCCGCTTGATTATCCCATTCTCGCCTATTTATTTCCCAAATACAATATTATCCCGCCGACTACTTTGTGGTGGAAACCATAAGTCTTGCCTGGCGTTGCGCCTTGAAGTAGCGCCAGGCCACCAGGATGCCCAGGGTTTGCATGATGGCGCACAGGTAGAAGGTGCTGCCGATGCGCCAGTCTTGCGGCGGCAAGTGGCTCACTTCGCCGAGGATCATGCTGCCGAGCAAAGGCATGAAGATGATGCCCAGGCTGCTGATCGATTGCAAGGAGCCCATCAGCTCTCCCTGTTCGCTGGCGTTGGACGACTTCGAGATGATGCCTTGCAGCGCCGGTCCGGCGGCAAAGGCCAGCAGGTTGCACAGGATCAACGCATACATCATCCAGCCCTGCGTCGCCAGGCCGTACAGCAGGTAGGTGAGGGCGCCCGAGGCCATGCCCAGCAGGGACAGGCGCACTTCGCCGAAACGCTTGATGAGGATGCCCAGCAAGCCCGCCTGCACGACGGCCGCGCACAGGCCCACGCAGAACAGGGCGATGCCGTTCTGGCGCGGTGTCCAGTCGAAGCGGAAGTGCGTGTACAGCACCCAGGTGGTGTTGAGCATCATTTGCGCAAACGTCATCAGGCCGAAGGCCAGCACCAGGCCGCGGATCTCCACGCGGCGCACCAGCTTGAGCAGGGCGGCAAACGGGTTGATGCGCGCCAGGGTGAACGGTGCGCGCGGACCCGGCTGCAGCGATTCGGGCACGCAGAAATAGCCGTAGATGAAATTGGCCGCCGACAGGCCCGCCGCCACGTAAAACGGCAGGTGCAGGTTGATCTCGCCCAGCAGGCCGCCCAGCATGGGGCCGCAAATGAAGCCCAGGCCGAAGGCGGCGCCGATCTTGCCGAAGCTCTTGGCGCGGTTGTCGTGCGTGGAGACGTCGGACGCGTAGGCGGACGCGACCGACATGCTGGCCGACGAGACGCCGCCGATGATGCGGCCGATGAACAGGCAGGCCAGGTTCGGCGCCCAGCCCGTGGCGAGAAAGTTGATGCCCATGCCAGCCATCGAATACAGCAGCACGGGACGGCGTCCCACGCGGTCGCTGATGGCGCCCAGCATGGGCATGAAGATGAATTGCAGCAAGCCGAAGACGGCCGCCATGATGCCGTACCAGAATGCTTGCTCATCCTTGCCGTTGACAAAGTCGCCGATCAGGATGGGCAGCACGGGCACCACCAGGCCGATGCCCAGCATGTCGATGAAGACGCAGACGAGGATGAAATTGAGGTTGCCGGCGCGCGCGGGCGCGGCGGGCGATGACGGTGAATGGCTGTCGGGGCTGGTTTTATCGGACATGCATGCTTTCGGCGCGCACCCCGCGCCGCCGTGCGGCGTGCGGAGTTCAGTTGTTGGCGTGGCGCCGGCGCGTGGCAGCTTCCTGCTGGCGCGCGGCGCGATAGCTGAGCCTTGCATTATAGACAGCGTGGGCCATGCTGGCTATCGCCACCCATGCTAGAGAGCAATTCCCCATTCGTCGGCAAAGGCGGCGCGGAAATCCGTCAGCACGGTCAGCCGCTGTTCGGCCAGCGCGCGGCCCGCCGCCGTCTGCATCTTGCCGGGCAGCTTGTCGAGCTTGGTGACGATATGGTCGAGCGCGTAAGCCTTGTCGTCGAGCGGACGCTGCTGTGCCAGCGGGTCCGTGCCGTGCGCCAGCGCGCTATCCATGCGCGCCGCCGTATAGAACAACCGCGCCAGTCCCACGGCGCCCAGCGCATCGATGCGGTCGGCATCCTGCACGATTTGGGCTTCGAGCGTGTGCGGCGGCAAGTTGGCGGAAAAACTGTGCGTCTCGATGGCGTGAGCCACGCCGGCCAATTTTTCTGATGGGAAATCCAGTTCCGCCAGCTGGCGGCAAGCCAGCGTTGCGGCCTGGCGCGAGGCCAGGTGGCGCTCGGGGTGGTTCTTTGGCAGGTTGACCAGGTCGTGCAGGTAGCAGGCGGCCATCACGGTGAGGGCGTCCGCGTCCGCATGTTCTTGCAGCAGGACACTGGCATTGCGCCAGACGCGGTGCAGGTGGTTGAGGTCGTGGGCGCCGTCATCGCCCAGGCCGGCCGTAGCCAGCGCCAGCAGGCGTGGTTGCCATTGGGAAAGCAAAGAATGCATGGTTCAAGGTCATAAAAAGCAGGGGCCGCCAGTGTGGCATAAAACACCGCCGCGTGCGGTGGCAAGCCTGGCACTGCTGCGTGCCGTATTCACCACATAACTTGCATTTGTGAAAAGATTTGATCAGGTGATCGCTCTTTTTTAGTGCATGTAAAATTTACATGGGGTAACATTGCCGCACGGAAATTAGAGGCATAAGCTAATTGCGAGAAAGTATTTGCAAAAACATACAAGTGGCTGCCATGTCATCGTGCATGCTTGGCCTGCGCCCCAGGCGAGTTAACTAAAGGATTATCATGAACACCAATTCCAGCGACACCGGCGCAACCGTTGCCAAGGCTGCCGAATACCTGGCCTTTACCCTGGGCCAGGAAGAATATGGCATCGACATCCAGAAAGTCAGCGAAATCCGCAGCTATGAAACGCCGACCCGCATCGCCAACGCGCCCGAGTTCGTCAAGGGCGTGGTCAACCTGCGCGGCATCATCGTGCCGATCGTCGACATGCGCATCAAGTTCAACCTGGGCACGCCCAGCTATGACCAGTTCACCGTCGTCATCATCCTCAATATCGGCAACCGCGTCGTCGGCATGGTCGTCGACCGCGTTTCCGACGTCACCACCCTGATGCCGGAACAGATCAAGCCGGCGCCGGACATGGGCCGTTCGATCAACACGGAATACGTGATCGGCCTGGGCACCATCGACGAGCGCATGCTGATCCTGGTCGATATCGACCAGTTGATGTCCAGCGCCGATATGGGCTTGATCGAAAAATTGGCAGCCTAGGCCGCCAGGAAAAGTCCAGGACGGCGTTGCATTGCCTCGCCGTACATTCGTACTGTCTTCGGCAACGCGCCTTGCCCTGAACATTTCCTGACACCCTAGTGCGAGAGGGTTTTTTAGAAACAATTGACCCCAAGCATTGTTTGCTTTTTCTGCAAGGCGCACGCTAGCGCATTTCCTGGCGCACGGTTCAGCCGAACCGTGCGCCAGTTTCACTTGAGTTTCACTTTTTACACCCGTTTCGCCATGGCAGCCAGCCCGCAGCAGCGCGAAACTGCCAGCCATGGCATCAGGGCTCTTTAGGACAGTCACATGAATTTATTACGCAACGTCAGCATCGGTGTCCGTCTGGGACTCGGTTTTGCCGTGATTTTGCTGTTTTCCATGCTCATTACGGGCATCAGCGTCTGGCGCTTGCACGATGTGGCCAGCGCCACGCGCGTCATGATGGAGCAGCCGCTGGCGAAGGAACGCTATATTTCCGACTGGTATGGCCGCATCGACAGCGCCGTGCGCCGCACCATCGCCATTGCCCGCAGCAGCGATACCTCGCTGAGCGGCTATTTCGCCGAAGAATCGAAAGTCTCGTCGTCCAGCTCGGCCGAGCTGCAAAAGAAAATCGAGGCGCTGATCGACAAGCCGGAGGAAAAAGCCATGTTCGCGGGCTTGCTGGAACAGCGCAAGGTGTACATCGGTTCGCGCGACCAGGTCTATAAGCTGAAGGGCGAAGCGCAGGTCGATGCCGCCAACGACGTGTTTGAAAAGACGTTCGTGCCGGCTGCCGCCAAATACCAGAAGATGGTGTCGGACTTGTTGGAACACCAGCGCGCCACGATCGACGCCACCGCGCGCGAGATCGACGCCGTTGCCAATACCAGCCGCAACCTGATGCTGGTGCTGGCCGCGCTGGCGCTGGCTTTCGGCGTCGTGTGCGCCTGGGTCTTGACGATGGGCATCGTGCGCCCCCTGCGCACGGCCGTGGACATCGCCCGCAAGGTGGCCGATGGCGACTTGACGGCGCAGATCGACGCCAGCGCCAAAGATGAAACCGGGCAACTGTTGCTGGCCCTGAAGGACATGAACACGAGCTTGCTCAATATCGTGGGCGAAGTGCGCAGCGGCACGGACAGCATCGCGACGTCGTCGACGCAAATCGCCGCCGGCAACCAGGACCTGTCTTCCCGCACGGAAGAGCAGGCCGGTTCCCTGGAAGAAACAGCCTCGTCGATGGAAGAGCTGACCAGCACCGTGAAACAGAATGCGGACAATGCGCGCCAGGCGAACCAGTTAGCGGCCTCGGCGGCGCAAGTGGCCGTCAAGGGCGGCGCAGTCGTGGCGCAGGTGGTGGGCACGATGGAATCGATCAATGCTTCGTCGAACAAGATTGTCGACATTATTTCCGTCATCGACGGCATCGCCTTCCAGACGAACATTTTGGCCCTGAACGCGGCCGTGGAAGCGGCGCGCGCGGGCGAGCAGGGCCGCGGCTTTGCCGTCGTGGCGTCCGAAGTACGCAACCTGGCCCAGCGTTCCGCATCGGCGGCGAAAGAGATCAAGACCCTGATCGGCGCTTCCGTGGAGCAAGTCAACGCGGGCAGCATGCTGGTGGCGCAAGCCGGTTCGACCATGAACGATATCGTCGACAGCGTGCAACGCGTGAGCGACATCATCACGGAAATCACGGCGGCCAGCAGCGAGCAAAGCGTGGGCATCGACGAGATCAATCGGGCCATCGGCCAGATGGATGCCGTGACGCAACAAAATGCGGCCCTGGTGGAAGAATCGGCGGCCGCCGCCGAATCGATGCAGCACCAGGCGCACAACCTGGCGCAAGTGGTCAGCGTCTTTAAACTCAATGGCCAGCAGGCCGGCGCCGGCGGCGTGAAGGGTGTGCAGCACGCGCAGAAACGCCCGGCAGCGCCGCAAACCACTTTGCGCATCGGCACGCGCTGATGCCGCCGCGGCTGCCCCGGGCAGCCGCAACCCCTTTTATATAGTCTGGTTCCGCTTTTTTAGGATATTCACATGAATTTGTTAAGAAACGTCAGTATTGGTGTGCGCCTCGGCCTGGGTTTTGCCGTGATTTTGCTGTTTTCCATGCTCATTACGGGCATCAGCGTGTGGCGCTTGCACGACGTGGCCATGGCCACGCGCACCATGATGGAGCTGCCGCTGGCGAAGGAACGCTATATTTCCGACTGGTATGCAAAGATCGATAGCGGCGTGCGCCGCACCACGGCTATCGCGCGCAGCAGCGACACGTCACTGGGCGCGTATTTTGCGGAAGAGGCCAAGCAATCGTCCGTCGTGTCGGGCGAATTGCAAAAGAAAATCGAAGCCTTGATTTCCAGCCCGGAAGAAAAGGAACTGTTCCGCCTGGTGAGCGAACAGCGCAAGGTCTACCTCGATTCGCGCGCGCAAGTGTCGAAGCTGAAGGCGGATGGACAGGAAGCCGAGGCAGAAAAGGCGTTCCAGGGCATCTTCGTGCCCGGTTCGACGAAATACCTGAAAGTGGTCAACGACATGCTGCAGCACCAGCGCGCCAGCATCGACACGACGGCGCGCGAGATCGACGAGGTCGCCAAGACGAGCCGTAACTTGCTGCTGACCCTGGCCGTGCTGGCGCTGGGCTTTGGCGTCGTCTGCGCCTGGCTGTTGACGACGGGCATCGTGCGCCCCCTGCGCACGGCCGTGGAAATCGCCCGCAAGGTAGCTGATGGCGACTTGACGGCGCAGATCGACGCCAGCGCCAAAGATGAAACCGGGCAACTTTTGCTGGCCCTGAAGGACATGAACACGAGCTTGCTCAACATCGTCAGCGAAGTGCGCGCAGGTACGGACAGCATCGCGACGTCGTCGACGGAAATTGCCGCCGGCAACCAGGACCTGTCTTCCCGCACGGAAGAGCAGGCCGGTTCCCTGGAAGAAACGGCATCGTCGATGGAAGAACTGACCAGCACCGTGAAACAGAATGCGGACAATGCGCGCCAGGCGAACCAGTTGGCGGCCTCGGCGGCGCAAGTGGCCGTCAAGGGCGGCGCAGTCGTGGCGCAGGTGGTGGGCACGATGGAATCGATCAACGCTTCCTCGAACAAGATCGTCGACATCATTTCCGTCATCGACGGCATCGCCTTCCAGACGAATATCCTGGCCTTGAACGCGGCCGTGGAAGCGGCGCGCGCAGGCGAGCAGGGCCGCGGCTTTGCCGTCGTGGCGTCCGAAGTGCGCAACCTGGCCCAGCGTTCGGCGTCGGCGGCGAAAGAGATCAAGACCCTGATCGGCGCTTCCGTGGAGCAAGTCAACGCGGGCAGCATGCTGGTGGCGCAAGCCGGTTCGACCATGAACGACATCGTCGACAGCGTGCAGCGCGTGAGCGACATCATCACGGAAATCACGGCGGCCAGCAGCGAGCAAAGCGTGGGCATCGACGAGATCAACCGGGCCATCGGCCAGATGGATGCCGTGACGCAACAAAATGCGGCCCTGGTGGAAGAGTCGGCGGCCGCCGCCGAATCGATGCAGCACCAGGCGCACAACCTGGCGCAAGTGGTCAGCGTCTTTAAATTGAATGGCCAGCAGGCCGGCGCCGGCGGCTTGAAGGCCGTGGGCGGCGGCAAGCGCCCGGCGGCCAAGGCGCCGCAAGAGGCATTGCAGATCGGCCGCGCCGCCTAAACGGCAAGGGGTGGAGGGTCTTCCTCCACCCAGCCGGCGATCGCCAGCTGCGACAGCCGGTCCGCCTCGCCATTGCGGTGGCGCGGCAGCCAGCGCAGCGTTACATCGTGTAATTGTTCCAGCAGGGCCACTACGGTGGCCCTGTGTATTTCCAGTCCCTTGGCGCCTGCCGCCGCCGTTCCCAATACATCGTTGATCACCACCTGGCTGTCGCCGTACAGCAGCAGTTGCGCGGGCGGCGGGCGCACGCCGAGTGCCGCCTGCAGCACGGCCGTCAGGGCCGCGTATTCCGCGTCGCTGCTGCTGCCATAACCGGCCGCCTCGCTCACTTCGATACGTTCGCCGTTCGGCCCCAGCAGCAGGGCGCCGATGCCCAGCTTGCCCGGATTCGGGTGGGCGGAGCCGTCGAACCAGCCGCGCCAGGCCGAAGCGGGGCCAGCCGGCAGGCGCCTGGCCGCTTGCGCCTGCTGGCGGTCGCTGATCTTTTGCGCCTTGCGCTGCGCGTCGGCCGCGCGCGCCTGCGTCCGTGTCGCCAGCAGGGCGGCAAGGCCCTGCGTGCCTGCCGCCTGTTCCAGTATGCGCTGCAGCGCCGCGTCGCCGGCGATGCCTTCCAGCGCCGCCAGCCGGCGCGCCTGTATCCGCTCGCTCTTGAACGCTGCTGCCAGCAATGTTTCCAATTCCTCTTGCATGGGACTTTCCCTGTTCGTTGTGCCGCGAATCTACGCGAGTGCGGCGCGGACCGCAAGACAGGCTGCGCCTTTTTCAGCATGTCCGCTTGCGTCGCATAACGCGGAGTGATATAGTCTGCGTTATCAAATCAAGGAGAAAAAACATGACACAGCGCGTATTGATCATTGGTGCCGGCTTTGCCGGCTTGTGGAGTGCCCTGGCCGCCGTGCGCCGCCTGCGGCTGGAAAACGTTGCGGCAGGCGACATCGAAGTGGCGCTGGTGGCGCCGGAAGCCGTGCTGACGATGCGCCCGCGCCTGTACGAGCCGGCGCCTGCCGGCATGGTGGTGCCGTTGCAGCAACTGTTTGACGACACGGGCGTGCGCTTCATCGCGGGCAAGGTCGAGGCCATCCGCAGCGCCAGCGACGAGGTCGACATCGTGGCCGCCGACGGCAGCCGTTCGACCCTGGCCTATGACCGCCTGGTGCTGGCGGCGGGCAGCAGCCTGTTCCGGCCGGATATTCCTGGCTTGCAAGAATTTGCCTTCAGCACCGACCAGCGCGACGACGCGGTGGCGCTCGATGCGCACCTGCATGGTCTGGCTGCCCGGCCCGCATCGGCCGCGCGCAATACGGTCATCGTGGCCGGTGGCGGCTTCACGGGCATCGAGCTGGCGGCCGAGCTGCCGGCCCGCCTGCGCGCCATCCTGGGGCAGGATGCCGAGATCAAGGTGATCATCGTCGAGCGGGCGCCCGACATCGGCCCCGACCTGGGACCGGGACCGCGTCCCGTGATCGAGCAGGCGCTGGCGGAGCTGGGCGTGGAATGCCGGCTCGGTTCGGCCGTCGCCGCCATCGACGGGGACGGCTTGACGACGGCCGATGGCGAGCGCATCGAGGCGGCCACCGTGGTGTGGACGGCGGGCGTGCGGGCCAGCGCGCTGACGGCGCAGATTCCCGGTGACAAGGACGCGGCGGGCCGCCTGCGGGTGGCGAACGACTTGCGCGTGCCTGGCGCGGGCAAGGTGTTTGCCACGGGCGACGCGGCCGTCGCGGCCACGGACGACGCTGGCAATCACACGCTGATGAGTTGCCAGCACGCCATGTTCCTTGGACGTTCCTCGGGCGATAATGCCGTGGCCGACCTGCTGGGCCTGGCCACGCGGCCCTACCGCCAGCCGTATTATGTGACGTGCCTGGACCTGGGGGCGTGGGGCGCGGTCGTCACGCAGGGCTGGGAGCGCAAGGTGTGGATGACGGGCAGCGAAGGCAAGGCCTTGAAGGTGGCCATCAATGGCCGCGTGATTTATCCGCCCGCCGACAGCGCGGCGGCGCTGGCGGCCGCCGATCCCGCGTTCGAGCTGTCGCTGTAGCCTTGCGGCTGCAAACGGGGAGTGCTACAGTCCCCGTTTTGCAACGGAGGAATGGCATCATGGCACATTATGGAAGCGGCACCGAGTATGGCTTGCATTGCCTGCTGTATCTGGCGCAGCCGCTTGCCGAGCCTGCCAGCAGCCGCGACCTGGCGGAATTGCAGGGCATTTCCGTCTCTTTCCTGGCAAAAATCTTCCCCAAGCTGGAGAAGGCGGGCATCGTGACGGCGTCGGAAGGCATACGCGGCGGCTACCAGCTGGCGCGTCCGGCTGCCGAGATCAGCGTGCTCGACGTGGTGGACGCCATCGAGGGGCCGAAACCGCTGTTCGATTGCCAGCAGATCCGCAGCCGCTGCACCCTGTATGAAGGCGAGCCGCCCGGCTGGATGACCAGCGGCGTGTGCGGCATCCATGCCTTGATGCTGCGCGCCGAGAAAAGCATGCGCGCCGAGCTGGCCAAGACGACCCTGGCCGACCTGGCGCAAGGCGTGGGCAGTGCGGCGCCGGCCGGCTTTGGCGAGGATTTGCAGGGCTGGTTCAGCGACCGCGTGCAGGTGCGCAGCGAGGCGCGCATCGCTGCCGTACGCGGACCGAAGCCGCGCCGCGTCAAGGGTGATGCCGTCTGACGCCAGCGACCTTAGGGTTTCAATAGCATGGTATCGACGAGGCTGCCGATCCAGCATGCCACCAGCACACCCACGGCCACCGTCATGGCGGGGCCGTCATGGGCCGACAGCGCATCGACTTTTTCCGCGATCAGTTGCACGTCGAGGGGCAGGGCGCCGCTGTCGATCTGCGCCATAACTTGATCCAATCGTGCCATGATCTGGCGCAATACGAGCACCAGCGCGACCAGCGCGGGCACAATGAACAGGCAGCCGCGCGCCTTGCGCTTTAATAAGAAATGCCCGCTGCCGGGAAACACGAGGCCCGACAGCAGCAGGGCCTGCGTGCGTTTGGATAGGGATGAAGGTGAGGGGGAGCCGCTCATGCGTGCCTTGTGTAGGGGTAAGAGCGGCCCATCATACTATTGCCAGCCGAATTTGCGCAGGTACACGCGTTTCATGAACGTCGTCAGCAGGGTGTAGCAGACGAGGATGCCCAGCAGCCATGGGAAGTAGCCCAATGGCAAGGCTTGCAGCTTGAAGTAAGTCGCCAGCGGACCCATCGGCAGGAAGACGCCCACGGCCATGATCAGGGTCGTGGCCACCAGCAGGGGCACGGAAGCGATGCTGTCGATGAAGGGCAGCTTCGGCGTGCGGATCAGGTGCACGATCAGCGTCTGCGTCAGCAAGCCCACGACGAACCAGCCGGACTGGAACAGGGTTTGCTGTTCCGGGGTATTCGCGCCAAATACATGCCACATCAGGATAAACGTGCTGATGTCGAAGATCGAGCTGATGGGGCCGAAAAACACCATGAAGCGGCCGATGTCGCGCGGGTTCCAGCTCAGCGGCTGCTGGATCAGTTCGGCGTCGACATTGTCGAACGGGATGGCGATCTGCGACACGTCGTACAGCAGGTTTTGCACCAGCAAGTGCAGCGGCAGCATGGGCAGGAACGGCAGAAAGGCGCTGGCCACCAGCACGGAAAACACATTGCCGAAGTTCGAGCTGGCCGTCATGCGAATGTATTTGAGCATGTTGCTGAAGGTGCGGCGGCCTTCCAGCACGCCTTCTTCCAGCACCATCAGGCTCTTTTCCAGCAGGATGATGTCGGCCGCTTCCTTGGCGATATCGACGGCGGAATCGACGGAAATGCCGATATCGGCCGCGCGCAGGGCGGGCGCGTCGTTGATGCCGTCGCCCATGAAGCCGACGATGTGGCCATTGCCGCGCAGGGCGCGCACGAGGCGCTCCTTGTGCAGCGGGCTGAGCTTGGCAAATACCGTGTTGTCCTCGGCCGCCTTGGCCAGGGTGGCGTCATCCATGTCGTCCAGTTGCGGACCTTGCAGCACGCCATGCACGGCCAGGCCCACTTCGCGGCAAATCTTCGCCGTCACGAGGTGGTTGTCGCCCGTCAACACTTTCACGGTCACGCCGTGTTCCGCCAGCGCGCGCAGGGCGGGCGCCGTCGATTCCTTCGGCGGATCGAGGAAGGCGACATAGCCGATCAGCGTGAGCGCCGTTTCATCGGCCACGCCGTACACGGTTTTATGGGGCGGCACTTCCTTGACGGCCACGGCCACCACGCGCAAACCTTCCGCGTTCAGGCCATGCGTGGTTTCCAGCACCTTGTCCAGCAGAGCCGCATCGAGGGGAATATTCACGCCGCCCAGGCGCAAATGGCTGCAGGCGGCGAGGATTTCCTCGACGGCGCCCTTGCAGATCAGTTCATGGTGATCATTCTTTTCGGAAACGACGACGGACATGCGGCGGCGCACGAAATCGAAGGGGATTTCATCGACTTTTACATAGTCGCGCGCCAGCTGCATTTCCGTCTGCAATTCCACGTGGTCGAGCACGGCGCGGTCCAGCAGGTTTTTGAGGCCCGTCTGGTAGTGGCTGTTCAAATAGGCGAATTGCAGCACTTCATCGGATTGCTGGCCGAACACGTCGGTGTGGCGCTCGAGCACGATCTTGTCCTGCGTCAAGGTACCCGTCTTGTCCGTGCACAGCACGTCCATGGCGCCGAAGTTCTGGATGGCGTCCAGGCGCTTGACGACGACTTTCTTTTTCGACAGTTTCACGGCGCCCTTGGCCAGGGTGCTGGTGACGATCATGGGCAGCATTTCCGGCGTCAGGCCCACGGCGACGGACAGGGCGAACAGGAACGCTTCCATCCAGTCGCCCTTGGTCCAGCCATTGATGAGGAACACGAGCGGCGCCATCACGAGGGCGAAGCGGATCAATAGCCAGCTGACGCTGTTCACGCCCGCTTCGAACGCCGTCGGCGTGCGCTCGGTGGCCGTCACGCGCGTGGCGATGGTGCCGAAGTAGGTGCGGTTGCCCGTGGCCAGCACCAGCGCCGTGGCGGCGCCCGAGATCACATTCGTGCCCATGAACAGCAGATTGGCCAGCTCCATGGGGTCGCGGCCAGCGCTGTCGGCCAGCTCGGCCATCTTTTCCACCGGCAAGGATTCGCCCGTCATGGCGGCCTGGCTGACGAACAGGTCTTTCGCGGACAGCAAACGGCAATCGGCGGGGATCATGTCGCCGGCCGACAGCACGATGAGGTCGCCCTGCACCAGCTGGCGGATCGGCAGTTCGACTTGCTGGCCATTGCGCAGCACGGTGGCTGTATTGCTGACCATGGCTTTCAGGCGCTCGGCGGCGCGGTTCGAGCGGCCTTCCTGCACGAAACGCAGCAAGGTCGACAGGATCACCATGGTGCCGATGACGATGGTCGCCTTCGGGTCTTCCGTCAGGTAGGACACGATGGCCAGCACGGTGAGCAGCAGGTTGAACGGATTCTTGTAACATAGCCACAGGTGCTGGTACCAGGCCAGCGGTTTTTCATGCTCGACCTCGTTCGGACCCGTTTGCGCGCCGATCACTTGCGCTTCGGCATCGCGCAAGCCTTCCAGGCGCGTGTGCAGGCGGTTCAGGGCGCTATCGAGGTCTTCGTGGGCGGCGGCCAGCAGCTGGCGCGCCAGGTGGTCGGGCACGGGGCGGGCCGTGCTGTTTTCCAGCGGCATGGCGCGGCGGCGGAAGTTGCCTGCCGTATGGCGCTTGCGCAGGAACGATTCGAATAAGCGGGTGAAGAGATTCATTGCTCTTCCTTTCACGACGAGGTGTTGACGGGCGGCGCAGCCGCAGGCAAGACTTGCGTGCCGCCAAAGCACGATAGTGCTGGCGGGCAATCCGGGTCAGTAGCCGGTCGCGATCGGAAAGAGGGGGGAGAGGCGCGCGGCCGGACTGGCCGCGCGAGACACCGCACCTTGCTCAGCAAGGCACGGAGGAAACGGAATTCCGCGTTGCTTGCTGTTTAGCTGCCGAGGCAATCGCCGATACAAGATCGGCTACTGTCACTAGAACAAGTACCCACGTGGGACTCCGTAAATGAATAATGGGGGCATCTTATGCACATGCTGCAAGAGTGTCAACTGAAGAAATCTTAGGTTTCCAAAGTGTAATGTGACTGTGGCAGGCCGCATGCTCAGCCATGTTGCGCCGCCATCGCCAGCGAATCGGACAATATCTGCCACAGCGCCGCGTGGCGCTGCTGCAGCGCGGCGCCGCCCGCGTAGATCAGCTCTACGTGCAGGCTGTCGACGATGCCCAGGTAGGCTTGCGCATACAGGTCGATGCGCTGCGGCGATAACGTGGGCGCGAGACGGGCCAGGCTCTGCACGTAATACCGCTGCAGCTGCGCCAGCAAGGCTTCGTAGCCCGTGCCCACTTCCACGCGCAGGGGCGCGGGCGGCAAATACGCCGTGCGCAGCAGAAAGCGCAAATGGGCCGAGTCCGCATAGCGCTGCGCCATGCGGTCGCAGTACAGGGCGCCGGCTTGCTGGCCGCCGGGCGCCGCCAGCGCCGCTTCGTCGGCGAAGCAGCTGTCCATGAAGGCTTGCTCTTCGGCCAGGGCGTCGGCAAACACGTCGAGGAAGAGGGCGTCCTTGCCGGCGAAGTGCGAATACAGCGACGCCTTGCGCATGCCCGCCTGCGCGGCGATGTCGCTGAGGGACGAAGCGTCGTAGCCGTGTTCCGAAAAGTGGACGACGGCGACGGCACAGATGTTATCGGCCGAGGCCGAGCGTTTTTTCATCATGGGGGTGATATGGGGTGAGGCGTCAGTGCGCTCCCAGGCTGCTGGCATGGACCGGATGGACGCGCGCAGTGGCCAGGGTCAGCCATGATACCAGCAGGCCGGCCACGGTCAAGAACAGCAGCCACGGCAGCGGCCCCCATTCGGACAGGCTGGCCGCCAGCGGCGTGGCCAGCGACGACAAGGTCATCTGGATGGCGCCCAGCAGGGCGGCCGTGGAACCGAGCGCGCGCTGCTGGGAACCCATGGCCATGGCCATCAGCGCCGCTTCCGCGATGCCCAGGCCAAACAGGGCCACGAACATGCCGGGCACGACGGCTGCAATGCCTGCTCCCGCCCAGGCGCCGAGCAGGGCCAGCCCCGCGCCGCCCAGCATGGCCACGCTGCCCGCCACGCAAAGGCGCGCCACGCCGTGCTTTTCCACCAGGCGGCCGCTGGCCATGGCGCCCAGCAGCACGGCCACGCCCGTGGCGCCGAAGACGAGGCCGAAGCTGCCCGCGGACAGGCCGAAATCGCGCTGATACACGAGCGATGCGCCGCCGATATAGGCAAACAGGAAAAAGAAAGTGGCCGACAGGGCCAGCGCGGGCAGCAGGAAGGCGCGGTCCAGCGCGATGCGCGCATACGTGCGGTGCATGCCGCGCGGCGCGACGCGCCGGGCCGCTGGCAGGGTTTCTGGCAGGAACAGCGCGCTATTGAGCAAGGTCAAGACACCCAGCGCGGCCAGGGCCAGCATCACGGCGCGCCAGCCGTAGTGGGCGTCGAGCAAGCCGCCCACGGCGGGCGCCAGCACGGGCGCCAGGCCGACGATGGTCATCAAGAGGGCAAACAGCTGCGCCGCTTTGACGCCATCGGCCACGTCGCGCACCATGCTCATCACCACGACCAGGGTCAGCGCGGCGCCCATGCCTTGCAGCAAGCGCGCCAGCAGCAGGGTGCTCAATTGATCCGCCTGCGACGCCCACACGGCGGCAAGAATGTACACGGCGATGCCGGCCAGCAGCGGACGGCGCCGGCCCAGCATGTCGGTCAGCGGCCCGCACAGCAATTGCCCGCCGCCCAGGGCGAGCAGGAAAACCGTCAGGCTCAGCTGCACGTTCGCATACGAGGTGTGCAGCTCGCGCGCCATGGCGGGCATCGAGGCCAGGTACATGTCGATGCCGGCTGGGCCGAGCACGGCCACCAGGGCCAGGGAAGCCGCCAGCCCGAGACTGGCGGCGGGGAGAGTGGTTTGCTGCTGCATTGCGCTTCCTTTGTATCGTCAAAAAACACGGCATGGACATTGCCGTCTTTTTTATTGTACACTGACTACCTACCGATAGGTAGCCAACTCAATAAAGGCAAAGGATGACGACGATGATGAATGTAACAATGGCGGCTGCGCCGCATCTGCGGGGAGAGCGGACATGACGGAAGTGGGTATTTCGCTCAGCGGCGTGGCCGTGGCCTTGCTGTTTGCCGCCTGGAGTTCGCACCGTGCCCGCTGCGAGCGGCGCGATGTCGTGCTGCTGACGATGCTGGGCACCGCCCTGGGATTGCCGGGCGCGGCCTTGCTGGCGCTGTAACGCGGCGCATAAAAAAACGGCAGACCTTGCGGCCTGCCGTTCTGGTTTAATGTTCCCGGTTTTCGCCGGGATTTTAATTCCTGATTACTGAGTATCGACGCCTGACAAAACCGTAGCGAGCGTCAGCGATTTGTGGTCGAGAAGCGCAACCGTACTTCAGTACGGTGAGCATCGCCGGCCGCAAAGCGCGACGCGCAGTAGGTTTGGTCTGGCGTTATTCCTCTTCGTAGGAGCTGATCGGTGCGCAACCGCAGAACAGGTTGCGGTCGCCGTACACGTTGTCGGCGCGGCCGACCGGCGGCCAGTATTTGCGCTGGCGCAAGGAAGCGACGGGGTAGGCGGCGATTTCGCGGCTGTACTTGCGTTCCCAGTTGTCCGACATCAATACCTGTGCCGTGTGCGGCGCGTTTTTCAGCGGGTTGTCGTCGTGGTCGAATTCACCGCTGGCGACCTTGGCGATTTCCGCGCGGATGGCGATCATGGCGTCGATGAAGCGGTCGATCTCCACTTTCGATTCGCTTTCCGTCGGCTCGATCATCAGGGTGCCCGGCACGGGGAAGCTCATGGTCGGCGCATGGAAACCGAAGTCCATCAAGCGCTTGGCCACGTCTTCGTTGCTGATGCCGGTGGCGTCCGTGATCGGGCGCAGGTCCAGGATGCACTCGTGGGCGACCAGGCCGTCGTGGCCCGAGTACAGCACCGGGTAGTGCGGCGCCAGGCGGCGTGCGATGTAGTTCGCCGCCAGGATCGCCGTCTCGGTGGCGGCCGTCAAGCCTTCCGCGCCCATCATGGCGATGTACATCCACGAAATCGGCAGGATGCTGGCCGAGCCGAACGGCGCGGCGCTGACGGCGCCGATGCCGGCGGCGTCGCGCTGGTAGCCCGAGGAACGCTGGTTCGGCAGGAATTTCGCCAGGTGGGCGCCGACGCCGATCGGGCCGACGCCTGGTCCGCCGCCGCCGTGCGGGATGCAGAAGGTTTTATGCAGGTTCAGGTGGGATACGTCGCCGCCAAACGAGCCGGGAGCGGCCACGCCGACCAGCGCGTTCATGTTGGCGCCGTCGATGTAGACCTGGCCGCCGTGCGCGTGGATGATTTCGCACAGTTCCTGGATGCCTTCTTCAAACACGCCGTGGGTGGACGGGTAGGTGACCATTACGCAGGCCAGGTTGGCGCTGTGCTTTTCCGCCTTCGCCTTCAGGTCGGCCAGGTCCACGTTGCCGTTGGCGTCGCAGCTGGTGACGACCACCTGCATGCCGACCATGTTGGCCGAGGCGGGGTTGGTGCCGTGCGCCGACGACGGGATCAGGCAGATGTTGCGGTGGCCTTCGCCGCGCGATTCATGGTAGGCCTTGATCACCAGCAGACCCGCGTATTCGCCCTGCGAGCCGGCGTTCGGCTGCAGCGAGACGGCCGCGTAGCCCGTCAAGGCGCACAGCATCTCTTCCAGCTGCGAAATCATCTCGCGGTAGCCGACCGTTTGCGCGTCCGGCGCGAACGGGTGGATGTTCGAAAATTCCGGCCAGGTGACGGGGATCATTTCGCTCGTCGCGTTCAGCTTCATGGTGCACGAACCGAGCGGGATCATGGTGCGGTCCAGCGCCAGGTCCTTGTCGGCCAGGCTGCGCAGGTAGCGCAGCATTTCGTGTTCCGAATGGTAGCTGTTGAAGACGGGGTGGGTCAGGTAGGCGCTTTCGCGCGCCAGTTGCGCCGGCAGGGCGCTGGTCACGCCCGCTTCCACGCTGTCCAGGTCCGGCGCGGCAGGCGCGTTGGCCAGGCCGTGCGCGAACACCTTCCACAGCAGCGCGATATCGTCGCGCGTGGTGGTTTCATCGAGCGACACGCCCACGTGGGTGTTGTCGATCTTGCGCAGGTTGACGCCGTGGTGCATGGCCGTCGCGTGCAGCTGCGCCGCATCGACGACGTTGATGGTCAGGGTGTCGAAGTAGCTCGCATTGACGACGCCATAGCCGAGGGTCTTCAGGTTGGCGGCCAGCACGCCCGTAAAGCGGTGCACGCGGCGGGCGATCTGCAGCAGGCCGGCCGGGCCGTGGTAGACGGCGTACATCGAAGCCATCACGGCCAGCAGCACTTGCGCCGTGCAGATGTTCGAGGTCGCTTTTTCGCGGCGAATATGCTGTTCGCGCGTTTGCAGGGCCAGGCGGTACGCCTTGTTGCCTTGCGCATCGACGGTCACGCCCACCAGGCGGCCCGACATATTGCGCTTGAATTCATCGCGCGTGGACAGATAGCCCGCGTGCGGGCCGCCGAAGCCGAGCGGCACGCCGAAGCGCTGGCTGTTGCCGACGACGACGTCGGCGCCCCATTCGCCCGGAGGCGTGAGCATGGTCAGGGCCAGCAGGTCGGCCGCGACGATGACCATGGCGCCGTTCGCGTGCAGTTTTTCCACGCCGGCGCGGTAATCGCGCACGACGCCGTTGACGCCAGGGTATTGCAGCAGCACGCCGAAGCAGGCGTCCAGCGATTCGATTTCCGCCGGATCGAACGTGCGCACTTCGATGCCGATCGGCTGGGCGCGCGTCTGCACCACTTCCAGCGTTTGCGGCAGCACGTCATTGGCCACATACAGCACGTTCGACTTCGACTTGCCCACGCGCTGGATCAGGGTCATCGCTTCGGCGGCGGCCGTGCCTTCGTCCAGCATCGAGGCGTTCGAGATGCCCATGCCGGTCAGATCGGTGATCACTTGCTGGAAGTTCAGGATCGCTTCCAGGCGGCCTTGCGAAATCTCAGGCTGGTAAGGCGTGTACGCCGTGTACCAGGCCGGATTTTCAAAGATGTTGCGCAAAACGACACCGGGCGTGAATGTGTTGTAGTAGCCTTGGCCGATCAGGGATTTGAGAACCTGGTTCTTGCCGGCGATGGCTTTCAGGCGCGACAGGGCTTCCTGTTCCGGCATCGGCTGCGAATAGGCGCCCAGGGGCAGGGCGCCCTTGTTGCGGATGTTGGCCGGTACCAGGGCGTCGATCAGCGCGGCGCGCGATGGATAGCCGAGGGTCGCCAGCATGGCTGCTTGTTCGGTGTGGGAAGGGCCGATGTGGCGGGCGATGAAGGCATCGCGTGCTTCGAGTTGGGTCAGGCTGGTGCGGGTCATGATATAGAGGCCAAAAAAGACTGAAAAACCGGGATGCGGCGCGCGGGCGCAGCGCAGAAAAAATGCAAACGGGCCGCGATTGCGGCCCGTGAGTCAAACGCGATTAGGCGCCGGTGGTGGCGCCATAGGCGGCAGCGTCGAGCAAGCCGTCCAGGGCCGACACGTCGGCTGGCTTGATCTTGAACAGCCAGTTGGCGTAGGCGTCGGCATTGATCGACTCGGGCGAGTTGACCACGTCGTCGTTGACGGCCACGACTTCGCCGGCGATCGGCGCGTAGATGTCGCTCGCTGCCTTGACCGATTCCACCACGGCGGCGTCGTCGCCGGCGCCGTAGGTGTTGCCCACGGTTGGCAGTTCGACGAAGACGATGTCGCCCAGGGCGTCCTGCGCGTACTCGGTGATGCCGACGGTGATCGTGCCGTCGCCTTCAAGGCGTACCCATTCGTGGGAAGCGGTGTACTTCAGGTCTGCAGGAATGTTCATGTGTGGCTCCAGATGGTAAGTGTTCGTTATTGATTATGGTTGTACGGTCTTGCGGGCGGCTCTATAAAACCTTACGCAGCCAGGATTTTACCGTTACGCACGAAAGGCAGCTTGACGACGGAAGCGGCCAGCTGCTTGCCGCGGATTTCCACGTGCACGGTGTCGCCCACGGCGACGCCGTTCGGCACGCGCGCCAGCGCGATCGCTTCCTGCATCGTCGGGCTGAAGGTGCCGCTGGTGATTTCGCCCGTGGCTTCGCTGCCGGCGATGATGACTTTCTGGTGGGCGCGCAGCACGCCGCCTTTTTCGCGCAGGATCAAACCGACGAATTGCGCATTCTGGCCCTTGGCCAGCAGGGCCGCCTTGCCGATGAAGTCACGCTCGCTGACCAGGTCGATGGTCCACGCCAGGCCCGCGTCGAGCGGGTTGACGGTTTCATCCATGTCCTGGCCGTACAGATTCATACCCGCTTCCAGGCGCAGGGTGTCGCG
Source organism: Janthinobacterium kumbetense (assembly GCF_023703445.1). NCBI lineage: Bacteria > Pseudomonadati > Pseudomonadota > Betaproteobacteria > Burkholderiales > Oxalobacteraceae > Janthinobacterium > Janthinobacterium kumbetense. Next base: position 1,551,323 of record NZ_JAMQGR010000001.1, on the reverse strand, counting down.
CGCGCCCAGGCCGGCCGGCTTGACGCCGGCCGCCGCCAGGGCGTTCCACAGCGCTTCCACCTGGGTCGCGGCCACGCCGATTTCAAAGCCGTCTTCGCCCGTGTAGCCGGTGCGCGCCAGCATGACTTCGCCGAAGGCCGTGTCCTTGACGATGACGACGTTGAACGGCTTGATGGCTTCGGACGCGGCTTGCGTTTCCGGCAGCACTTGCCACACCTTGGCGCGCGCGTTCGGGCCTTGCACGGCCACCAGGGCCATCGGATTGTTGGCATTGCGGCGCTCGGTGATCGTCAGGCCGCTGTTGGTGTTGGTGTTTTGCTGCTGCATCCACGCCACGTCTTTTTCAGCCGTGCCCGCGTTGACGACGAGGCGGAACCAGTTTTCGTTGAAGAAGTAGACGATCAGGTCATCGATGACGGTGCCTTCGGCATTGAGCATGCACGAGTACAGCGCCTTGCCCGACACTTGCAGCTTGTCAACGTTGTTGGCCAGCAAGCCGCGCAGGAAGGCGCGCACGTTCGGACCTTCGATATCGACCACGCACATATGGGACACGTCGAACATGCCGGCATCGCCGCGCACGGCGTTGTGTTCTTCGATTTGCGAGCCGTAGTTGACGGGCATGTCCCAGCCGCCGAAATCGACCATGCGGGCGCCGAGGGCACGGTGGGCGTTATTGAGTGGGGTCGCTTTGAGCGTCATGGATTCCTCGGGACGAAGGTAAAAGGGGAGTTAACAAAACATAGAATAGCCAAACACGGCTTTCCAGCGTGATCACTGACCCCCCTGTCCTTTGTACCTGAGAGATTACGGGGGCTTGCCCCGTGCGCCCCTTCGGTGGGCCGCCGGCAATAGCCGCGGCCGCTCTCCAGAGTTGAGCTGAAACGTGTCGCCAAAGCAACAGCTTCAGTCCGCCTGATCGGTCCTTTTGCCTGAGAGTTTTTGGGTAGTGCCCCTTCGGCGGCAACGCTGGTTTGCCCTCTCCCGATCAAGTGGGAGGAATATATGCCAGCAGGGTGTTTCTGTCAATCTGAAAAGACGTTGCCAAATTGCAGCAAAAGCCCCGGTTTGCGGGGCTGTCAGGGGGCTGGCGGCGCCGCAAAAGGGCGCCCGGCCGCGCGGGAATGCGCTATGATGAAATTCTGGCTTTCTTGCGGGTGCCTGCCATGAACACTACACAAAGCGAGACGCAAAACAACACCGAGCAGCACGGTTACTTTACCCTCTCGGGCGACGTCAACAGCGATATGGTGCGGCGCGTCTTCAACGCCGCGGCCGACATCACGGAAGACAAGCTCACCACCGCGCACATCCTGATCCAGTCGAACGGCGGCTATGTCAGCGACGGCATCTGTCTGTACAACTTCCTCAGCAAGTTGCCGCTCGACATCATCACCTACAACGCGGGCGCCGTGGCCTCCATCGCCGTCACCCTGTTCCTGGCGGGGCGGCACCGCCATGCCAGCGACACGGCCCGCTTCATGGTGCACAAGTCGCATGCGACGGCCTCGCCCGGTTCCCGCCCCGACGCGCTCAGCATCATCGTCGAGGGCTTGCGCGCCGACGACATGCGTACCGAGCGCATCCTGCGCGGCCACGTCAGCCTGACGGAAGAGCAGTGGCAGGTGCACGCGTATTCCGACCTGCACCTGACGGCCGACCAGGCGCTGGAAGTGGGCATGATCGAATCGATCCGCGACTTTGCGCCGCCCAAGGGCAAGCGCCTGACGAATATCTGACGCCTGCCGCGCTATGCCATGCCGGGCCGATGGTTTCAGCGTGGAAAGTTTGTAATCGAATGTAATTCTTCGCTGCAGCACAGCAAAAGCCGCGCGGAACAGGGCAGAGTCGTGGCATAGTGCAAGCTGATCATGAAATAAGTGCAGGCGCGATGACTTGGTGGAATGGGATTTCTTTTGCGGCCGATATGTCCGTGATGGGGCCGGCTGGCGTGGCGATTGCCCTGTGGCTGCTCGTCTCGCGCCAATGGCGCCTGGTGCTCAGCTGGAGCCTGTGGTACGGCGGCGGCCTGGCCCTCGTGGTGCTGTCGAAGCTGGCTTTCATGAGCTGGGGCGTGGGCAGCAGCGCGCTCGATTTTACGGGCTTCAGCGGCCACGCCATGCGCGCCGGCGCCGTGTTTCCCGTGCTGATGTATGTGCTGCTGCAGCGGGCCGCACCGCGCTGGCGCCATGCCGGCGTGCTCGTCGGCGTGGCCTTTGCCGTGCTGGTGGCCATTTCGCGCGTGGTCGTGCATGCGCACAGCGTGTCGGAGGCAGTCAGCGGCTGCGTGCTGGGCCTGGCGCTGGCGCTGGGCTTCATGTGGAGCGCCCGCGGCGCCGTGAATATCGCCGTCAGCCATGCGCTGGCCCTGGCCAGCCTCGTGCTGATGGTGGGGCTCAGCTTCAAGGCGGAGCCCATGCCGACCGAGCAATGGCTGCAAAAACTGGCCCTGGTACTGTCCGGCCATGAGCGTGTTTTTTCCCGCGAAGACTGGAAACTGGCGCAGGATGGCCGCCCAGCCCCGTAAGGCGGGGCACGCCGGCGCCTGGCGCTGCGGTTTTTTGGCCAGAAAAGCATCAGGAAATGGTATGATGAACCACTCCCTGCGGTGAGTGGCCGGACTGTTGCCGCAAGGGTGGCCAAGGTGGCCATGAACTGAATATGAACCGGGTTCACCCAAATATAACCGCCAGCATAGGCCAGGAACTCTAAAACACGTGCGTCTCTCTTCCATCAAGTTGTCGGGATTTAAGTCTTTCGTCGATCCCACCAATTTCCAGGTGCCAGGCCAGCTCGTGGGCGTGGTCGGGCCGAATGGCTGCGGCAAGTCGAACATCATCGACGCCGTGCGCTGGGTGCTGGGCGAATCGAAAGCGTCGGAATTGCGCGGCGAATCGATGCAGGACGTCATTTTCAATGGCTCCACCCACCGCAAACCGGCCGGGCGCGCTTCCGTGGAATTGGTGTTCGACAATAACGATGGCAAGGCGTCCGGCCAGTGGGGCCAGTACGCCGAGATCGCCGTCAAGCGCACCCTGACGCGCGACGGCACCTCCACCTATTACATCAATGGCCAGCCCGTGCGCCGGCGCGACATCCAGGACATCTTCCTTGGCACGGGCCTCGGCCCGCGCGCCTACGCCATCATCGGCCAGGGCATGATTTCGCGCATCATCGAATCGCGCCCGGAAGAATTGCGCGTCTTCCTCGAAGAAGCGGCCGGCGTATCGAAATACAAGGAACGCCGCCGCGAGACGGAAAACCGCTTGCAGGACACGCGCGAAAACCTGTTGCGGGTGGAAGATATCTTGCGCGAACTCAATGCCAACCTGGAAAAGCTGGAAGCGCAGGCCGCTGTCGCCACCCGTTTCCACGCCTTGCAGGCGGACCAGGAAGAAAAACAGAAGCTGTTGTGGCTGCTGCGCAAGAACGAGGCGCAAAACGAGCAGACGCGCTATTTCCGCGAAGTGGAACAGGCGCAGACGGACCTGGAAGAGCAGACGGCCAAGCTGCGCAACGTGGAACTGACCCTCGAGCAGATGCGCCAGGCGCACTTTGCCGTGGGCGACCGTTTGCATACGGCGCAAGGCCATCTGTACCAGACGAATGCGGAAATCGGCAGCCTGGAAGCGCAGATCAAGTTCGTCATCGAATCGCGCGCCCGCCTGCAGGCGCAGCTGGCCACCCTGACGGCCCAGCGCGACCAGTGGACGAGCCAGGGCGGCGAATACCAGGAACAGATCGAAGAGGCGGAATTCCACCTCGAAGAGCTGGCTGCGAAGGTGGAACAGTCGCAAATGATGGCGGAACAGAAGGGCGAGCAATTGCCCGAGCTGGACGCCGCCTGGCGCGCCGCGCAAAACAAGAGCACGGAATCGCGCGCCCGCATCATGCAGGCCCAGCAGCAGCTGGAGCTGGAATCGGCGCACCAGCGCAACGCCTCGAACATCCTGGCCAGCCTCTTGAGCCGCCGCGAGCGCCTGCAGCAGGAAAAGAACAGCCTCAGTCTGCCCGACAGCAGCCACCTGGAAAACCTGAAGCTCCAATTGGAAGAAAAGCAGCAAACCCTGGAAGAACAGGGTTTCTACCTGGAAGAAGCTTTGGAGCAGCAACCCAAGCTGGAACAGGAACGGGCCGAGGCGCAGGCGCAAGTCAATGCCGAGACGGCGGCGAATGCCCAGCTGGAAGCGCGTCTTTCCGCTTTGAAACAATTGCAGGAACGGGTGCAGACGCAGGGCAAGGTCCAGCCCTGGCTGAAAAAGCACGAGCTCGACACCTTGCCGCGTCTGTGGCAAAAGTTGCAGATCGAAGCGGGCTGGGAAGCGGCCATGGAATCGATCTTGCGCGAGCGCACGTCGGCCTTGCAACTGTCGAATATCGACTGGGCCAAGGCCTTCTTTGCCGACGCGCCGCCGGCCAAGCTGGCCCTGTACGCGCCATCCACGGTGGCGCCCCTGTCGCTGCCGGAAATCGCCGGCCTGAAACCCTTCCTGAACTTGTTGAAACTCAACGATCCGGGCTTGCGCGGCTTGCTGCAGGATTGGCTGTACAACGCCTATGCCGTGGAAGACGCGGCCGAAGCGCTGGCCGAACGCGCTAAATTGCCGCCGGGCGGCTATTTCGTCACGCGCGCCGGTCACGTCGTGACGGCCACCAGCGTGCGCTTCTATGCGGCCGATTCGGAGCAGGAAGGCATGCTGGGCCGCCAGCAGGAAATCGACAATATCGGCAAGCAGTTGCGTGCCCAGCAATTGCTGGCCGAAGAGGCGCGCGCCCGTTCCGTGCGGGCCGATGCGGCCGTCGCCACCCTGACGCGCAATCTGTCCGACTTGCGCTTGCGCATACAGCAACTGACGTCTTCCGTGCATACTCTGCAACTGGACGTGGTGAAACTGTCGGAAGTGGAAGCGCGTTTCAACCAGCGCAGCACGCAGATCGGCGCCGACCTGGCCGAGATCGCCGCGCAGGAAGCGGAGCAGATGCAGACCAAGCTGGAATCGGAAGAAAAATTCGAACAGCTGGACATGGAGTTGGGCAACTTGCAGGAAGCGCACGAAGACGGCCACACGGATTTCCTGCAGAAGGAACAGCGTCTGGCCGAGGCGCGCGAAGCCTTGCGCGACCTGGAACGGGCCGCCAAGGATACGGAATACGCGGAAAAAGCCCACCGCGCGAAGATCGAGGAATTGCGCCGCAACATCGCCACGGCCAGCACGCAGGCGCAGCAAGTGACGGAAAGCCTGCAGGCGGGCGAACTGGAATTGGCCAACCTGGAAAGCGGCGCGGCCGCCGACGGCTTGCAGGACTTGCTCGAACGCCGCACGACGCAGGAGCGGGCGCTGGCGGACGCGCGCCACGAACTCGATCAGATTACGCAGCAGCTGCGCCTGTCCGAAGATGCGCGCACGCAATCGGAACGCAGCTTGCAGCCGCAGCGCGACAAGATCATGGAAATGCAGCTCAAGGAACAGGCCGCGCGCCTGAACCAGGAGCAATTCGCCCAGCAATTGCTGGAAGCGGGCGCCGACGAGGTCGCGCTGACGGAGAAATTGCACCCGGACATGCGTCCATCGTATCTGCAGGGCGAAGTGACGCGCCTGACGAACGCCATCACGGGCCTGGGCGCCGTCAACTTGGCCGCGCTGGACGAGCTGGCGCAGGCATCCGAGCGCAAGAATTTCCTCGACGCCCAGAATGCCGACCTGACGGAAGCGATCAATACCCTGGAAGACGCGATCCACAAGATCGACAAGGAAACGCGCGACTTGCTGCAAGACACGTTCGACAAGGTCAACCATCACTTTTCCGAGCTGTTCCCGATTCTGTTCGGCGGCGGCCAGGCCAGGCTGACCATGACGGGCGACGAGATTCTCGATTCCGGTGTACAAGTCATGGCGCAGCCTCCCGGCAAGAAAAATGCCACCATCCACCTGTTATCGGGTGGAGAGAAGGCGCTGACCGCGACCGCATTGGTGTTTTCCATGTTCCGCCTGAATCCGGCGCCGTTCTGCCTGCTCGACGAAGTCGATGCACCGCTGGACGATTCGAACACGGAACGCTTCTGCCGCATGGTCAAGCGCATGTCCGACCAGACCCAATTCCTTTTCATTTCGCATAACAAGATTGCGATGGAAATGGCCCATCAATTGATCGGTGTGACGATGCAGGAGCAGGGCGTATCGCGCATCGTGGCGGTGGACATGGAGTCCGCCGCAAATTTTGCAACCGAGGCACAAGCAGCATGACAGACCTTCAAATTACCTTGTTCGGCGCCGGCGGCGTCTTTATCGTCGGTGTTTTCTCGTACAACAAATGGCAGGAATACAAGGCCAAGAAAAGCGTGGAACGGGCTTTTTCCACCGACCACGACGACGTGCTGATGCGCGAGGGCGACGCTCCTGCCGTGGAAGCCCAGGAACCCGTGCTGCGCCAGGAACCGCGCTTCGACGCCGCGCCCGCCGCCAAGGCCGAACCGTCGTTCGGTGCGCCGCCAGCGGCCGTGGTGCCGGACGCGCCCGTGCATGCGGAACCGTCGCTGGCCGATGCCGACCCTGCACCCGCCGCTCCTGCCGCGCCGGCGCAGCCGGAAGTCAGCGCCGCCAGCGAACAGGCGACCAGCCTGGTCGACCCGCTGATCGATTGCCTGCTGCCTTTGTCGCTGGAAGCGCCCGTGCGTGGCGACAAGATCCTGCCCGTGCTGCAAACCCTGCGCCTGGTGGGCAACAAGCCCGTCCACTTCATCGGTTTGCACGTGAATGGCGACTGGGAACCGATCACGCATGGCGGTGTCTACACCAAGATGCAGGGCGGCGTGCAGCTGGCCAGCCGCAGCACGGCTCTGAATGAACTGGAATACTCGGAACTGGTCACGCGCCTGCGCGGCGTGGCTGACGAGATCGGCGCCGAGCCGGAAGTGCCCGACATGATGGAAGTGATGGCCGAAGCGCGCAATCTGCACCGCTTCGTGGCCGGTCACGATGCCCAGCTGGGCGTCAACCTGCACACGAATGGCGCGCCATGGGCTATTTCCACCTTGCTGTTCGCGCTGGAAAAGCAGGGCTTCGACGTGCGTCCGGACGGCCGTTTCGTCATGCCCGACGGCGAAGGCGGCTATCTGTTCTCGCTGTCGACGAATGTCACCCTGGCCGAGGAAACGACGCCGCGCCTGACCCTGCTGCTGGACGTGCCATGCGTGGCGCCCGCGCGCGACGGCTTCGGCGCCATGGTCGCTTGCGCCAAGGCACTGGTGGGCCGCCTGGACGCCACCATCGTCGACGATTACAACCAGGCCTTGTCCGATGCGGCGCTGGCCGAGATCGCGGGCCAGGTGCAAGAGTTTTACCAGGAAATGGACGCGGCCGACATTCCGGCCGGTTCCACCCGCGCCCTGCGTTTATTTAGCTGAAGAATCCCGCAACAATGACTGATCCGATCAACCAGGACGCCGCCCAGCGGAATGCCGCTCAGCGCGTCCTGGCACTCACGGCCGAACTCAATCGGCATCTGCACGCCTACCACGTGCTCGACAATCCCACCATCCCCGACGCCGAGTACGACAAGCTGTTCGTCGAACTGCAGGCGCTGGAAGCGGCCCATCCCGACTTGCGCACGCCCGATTCGCCCACCTTGCGCGTGGGCGCGGCGCCCTTGCCGCAATTCGAGCAAGTCACGCACACGGTGTCGATGTTGTCGTTGAACAATGGTTTCACCGATGACGATATCGTCAACTTCGACCGCCGCGTGCGCGAAGGCCTGGACCTTGACGGTGCCGAAGTCGATTACGCTGCCGAAGTGAAATTCGACGGCCTGGCCATCAACCTGCGCTATGAAAACGGCCTGTTCGTGCAGGCGGCCACGCGCGGCGATGGCGCCACGGGCGAGGATGTGACGGCGAATATCCGCACCATTTCCGGCATCCCGTTGCGCCTGCATGGCGACCGGATTCCTGCCGTGCTCGACGTGCGTGGCGAAGTCATGATGTTCAAGGCCGATTTTGCCCGCCTGAACGAACGCCAGCGCGAAGCGGGGCAGAAGGAATTCGCCAACCCCCGCAATGCGGCGGCCGGCAGCCTGCGCCAGCTCGATTCGCGCATCACGGCCCAGCGCAAGCTGCGTTTCTATGCGTATGGCATCGGCGCCCTCGATGGCGCCGCCATGCCGGCGTCGCATTCTGCCTTGCTGGACTGGTACGACACCCTGGGCATTCCCGTATCGAAGGAGCGCCGTGTGGTGCAGGGCGCGCAAGGCTTGCTCGATTACTACGCGGACATCGGCGCGCGCCGTCCCGCCTTGCCGTATGAAATCGACGGCGTCGTCTACAAGGTGAACGCGACGGAAGACCAGCAGGAGCTGGGCTTTGTCTCGCGCGCGCCGCGTTTTGCGCTGGCGCACAAGTTTCCCGCCGAAGAGGCGCTGACGCAGGTGCTGGATATCGATATCCAGGTGGGCCGCACTGGCGCCATGACGCCCGTGGCGCGCCTGGCGCCCGTCTCCGTGGGCGGCGTGACGGTCACCAACGCCACCTTGCACAATGAAGATGAAGTGCGGCGCAAGGATGTGCGCGTGGGCGATACGGTCGTCGTGCGCCGCGCGGGCGACGTGATTCCGGAAGTGCTGTCCGTGGTGCTGGAAAAACGGCCGGAACCGGCGCCGCCGCCGTTCAAGATGCGGGAAACGTGCCCCGTGTGCGGCTCGCACGTGGTGCGCGAAGAGGGCGAGGCGATTGCCCGCTGCTCGGGCGGTCTGTTCTGCTCGGCGCAGCGCAAGGAAGCGTTCCGTCATTTCGCGGGCCGGCGCATGATGGATATCGAAGGCCTGGGCGAACGTTATATCGATACCCTGGTCGAACTGGAATACGTGCATGGCCTGGCCGACTTGTACAGCCTGACCCTGGATAAATTGCTGGAAATGAAAGTGCGCGCCGACGAGCGCGACGGTTCGACGCCAGAAACAGTGCAACAAGGCAAGATTCCCACCAAGTGGGCGGAAAACTTGCTGGCCGGTATAGAAGCGAGCAAGCGCCCGCCGCTTGAGCGTTTCCTGTTCGCGCTGGGCATCCGCCACGTGGGCGAATCGACGGCCAAGACCCTGGCCGAGTGGCTCGGCAGCCTGGCGTATGTGCGGCAAGCGCCAGCAGCCTTGCTGCGCGTGCTGCCCGATATCGGCGGCACGGTCGCCGAGTCGATTGCCGATTTCTTTGCCGAAGAAAAGAACCAGCAGGCGCTGCAGGCGTTGCTGGACGCCGGTGTCGCGCCGCAAGGCGAACATGCGCCCAGCGCCAAGCTGCGCACGCAGCTCGAACAAACCACCTTGCTTGCCGCCATCGGCATCCCGAAGCTGACGGAGCCGCGCAGCAAGCAGCTGGTGGAGCGGGGCGTGACCCTGGCCAGCCTGGCCGCGCAGGGCGCCAGCTTCCATGCGGGCTTGCCTGCCGCCGTGGCCGAGTCGCTGGCGCAATGGCTGGCCGATGAGGGCAATGTCAAGCTGCTTGGTCAACTGGACGCCCTGCGTCATGAATTACTGTCACAATTGCCTGAAATGCCAGCCGCTGGCGGCAAGCTGGACGGCAAGACTTTCGTCCTGACGGGTACCTTGCCCAACATGAGCCGCGACGAGGCGGCGGAGCTGATCGAAGCGGCCGGTGGCAAGGTCAGCGGTTCTGTTTCGAAGAAGACAGGATATGTCGTGGCCGGCTCGGATGCCGGCAGCAAGCTGGCCAAGGCCCAGGAACTGGGCGTGGCCATCCTCGACGAGGCTGGCTTGCTGGCTTTGCTCGCGCAGGATTAATTCTTAAAATATTACAGAAGACCCATGAAAAAAATCAGAAAAGCAGTCTTTCCCGTCGCCGGCCTGGGCAGCCGCTTCTTGCCAGCGACCAAGGCACAACCGAAGGAAATGTTGCCTATCGTCGATAAACCGCTGATCCAGTACGCGGTGGAAGAAGCGGTGGCGGCCGGTATCACGGAAATGATCTTCATCACGGGACGCAACAAGCGCGCCATCGAAGACCATTTCGATACGGCTTACGAGCTGGAATCGGAGCTGGAAGCGGCCGGCAAGCGCCAGTTGCTCGACATGGTGCAAAACGTCATTCCCAAGCATATCAATTGCATTTATATCCGCCAGTCGGCGCCGCTGGGCCTGGGGCATGCCGTGCTGTGCGCCCGTCCCGTGATCGGCGACGAGCCGTTTGCCGTCTTGCTGGCCGACGATTTCATGGATGTGCAAGAAGGCGTGCGCCCCGTGCTGGCGCAGATGACCGATGTCTTCCAGTATGAAAATTGCTCGCTGCTGGCCGTGCAGGACGTGCCGCGCGCGGAAACCAAGCAGTACGGTATTGTGTCGGCAAAGAATTATCAGCCCGACCTGGAGCTGGTCTCGGCCATCGTGGAAAAGCCCGCGCCCGAAGAGGCGCCGTCAACCCTGGCCGTGGTGGGCCGTTATGTGCTGACCAGCCGTATCTTTAACCATCTGGAAAATATCGGCACGGGCGCCGGCGGCGAAATCCAGTTGACGGACGGCATCGCCGCCCTGATGCGCGAAGAGCGCGTGCTGGCTTACCGCTACCAGGGGCAGCGTTATGATTGCGGCTCCAAGCTTGGTTACCTGAAGGCAACGACGGCGATGGGCATGAAACATCCGGAAACGGGCGCCGCCTTCCGTAGCTATCTGCAACAACTGCAAGCGACACTGGAAACAAAATGACGGTACGTGACATCCTCAAGATGGGCGATCCGCGCCTGCTGCGCATGGCCGAGCCCGTGCGTGAATTCGATACGCCCGAACTGCATGCCTTGATCGCCGACATGTTCGACACCATGCATGCGGCCAATGGCGCGGGCCTGGCGGCGCCGCAGATCGGCGTCAACCTGCAGCTGGTGATCTACGGCTTCAAGCAGAACCTGCGCTACCCCGATGCGCCGCAAGTGCCGGAAACCGTGCTGATCAACCCTGTGCTGACGCCTTTGTCGGAACGCAAGGAAGAGGGTTTCGAGGGCTGCCTGTCCGTGCCCGGCCTGCGCGGCAGCGTGCCGCGCTGGAGCGAGCTGCACTACGAAGGCGTGGACCAGTTCGGCCAGCCCATCAGCCGCGACTGTGACGGTTTCCATGCGCGCGTGGTGCAGCATGAAGTAGACCACTTGCACGGCATTTTGTATCCGATGCGTATCGTTGATTTTACGCAATTCGGCTACACGGAAGTGATGTTTCCGGATTTAGATCCAAACGACGACGATTAATTGCCGCTTAATCTGGGATCAGACCCGCCGGGGCAGATCCCAAACGTTGCCGGTGGTAATGGTTAATGAACAAAAAATGGCCGCGCAGCATCAGCTGGGCGGCCATTTTCCATGCGTGAAGCGAAGCTAGCGCACCTTGCGGCTGCTGCCCAGGTTGTCGAGCAGCATCTTCAACTCATCCTGCATGGCATCCGTCAGGTTCAGGAAGCGGCAGCCGATCTGCACCTGCTCGCCCAGCAGGAAGGAGCGGAAGGTGCGCGACAGGCGGATTTCCAGGTCGGCGATCATGACCTTGTTCGGTCCCAGCTCCAGGCGCACGCGCGACAGCTTGCGCCCCACGTACAGGCCTACCGTGTCGCGCGGATGGGCGCGCATGCCGATGCCGCCGGCCGAGAAATCATATAGTTGCAATTCATACGGACGCCCCTCGAGCACGAATGCGGCCAGGTAGTACACGCCCAGCGGCGTTTCCAGGCGTGCCGATTCCCGTCGTTCCAGCACCAGACAATGGCTGGGGAAGTTGGTCAGATACACGTTTGGCCGCTCGGGATACGCTTCCCATTCGCCATTGATGGTAAATTGCAACTTGGCGCTTTGCACCCACGACACAAACGTGGCGCCGCCTTCGGGCAGGGTGGCGCCTTCATTCAGTTCCAGCACGAATTGCGGCAAGTCGTCGTCGACGGACAGGATGCGCGCCATGATGACGTCTTCGCCGCCCGCCGGGTAGATGGAAATGGCGTCGCCGTTGTCTGCCAGGCTGCACAGGGTTTCGCCGATATCCCACGGATCGCTCATATGGTGCGGCTTGGTGCCTGGCGCCATCGGCTCGGCCACGTCAGCCAGGCTGGGCGCGCCTTTGCGCAGGGGATTGGGGATGGGATCGTTCACGACAGCGTATCTCTTTTGTTCTGATGGGGAATAGTGTATAGGTTTAAAGCAATATTTACTAAGTAAATCACAATAATTGTTTTTATATCACTATATTCCTGTTGCTTATATGGCTTGGCATGCCCTGCGGCATGCCACTTTGATACCGTCGCTTAAAACTGTTCGTCCGCGCTCAGGTAACGCCATTGGCCCGTCGGCAAGTCGCCCAGTTTGACCTTGCCGATGCGCACGCGTTTCAGGCCCAGCACTTTCAGGCCGACGGCTTCGCACATGCGGCGGATCTGGCGTTTCTTGCCTTCGCGCAAGGTAAAGCTCAGCTGGTCTTCATTTTGCCAGCGCACCTTGGCCGGCAGCAGCGGCTTGCCGTCGAGCCACAGGCCGTGGTTGAGCTTTTTCAGTTCGCTGTCGGGCAGGGTGCCGCCCTTGGTGTAGCTCACGCGCACCAGGTATTCCTTGTCGATATCGGTATCGTGGCCGATCAGTTGCTTGGCCACGCGGCCGTCTTGCGTCAGGACGAGCAAGCCGACGGAATCGATGTCCAGGCGGCCGGCCGCCACCAGGCTGCGCAGCTGGGTGGGGTGGAACTGTTCCGGGCTGCGGTCTTCCGCCCAGCGGTTTTCCGCCTTGATCAGGGCCACGGCCGGCGTGTAGCCGTCTTCGGCCTGGCCGCTGACATAGCCGACGGGTTTGTTGATCAGCACGGTGACCCGCTTCGATTGCTCGGCCGCCGCCTGGCGTTCCACGGTGACCCGCTGGCTCGGGTAGACCTTGCTGCCCAGCTCGGACACCACCTTGCCATCCACACGGACCCAGCCGCGTGCGATCCATTCATCGGCTTCACGGCGGGAGCACAGGCCCAGTTCGGACATGCGTTTGGACAAGCGTAATAATTCTTCGGTCATGTTGTTTCAGTTTCAGTAAGGTAGGCGCTGCGCGGAAAGTCTACACTTTCAGTGCATCGAGTAAGTCGGTTTCCAGCAATATCTGGTTGCGGGCATTGTTGAGCGCGGGACCGTCGACGAGGAAAACGTCTTCGACCCGCTCGCCCAGGGTCATGATCTTGGCTGTGTGCAAGTTGATGCGATACTTGGTCAGCACGTTGGCGATCGCATACAGCAGCCCCGTGCGGTCGTTGGCCGCTACCGACAGCAAATAGTATTGGCCCTTTTCATCGGGCCGCAAATCCACGGTCGGCTGGAAGGGGAAGGTGCGCGACAGGCGCGACAGCCGTCCCTTGCCCGGCGGCGGCAGCGGCGTTTGCGACTGCAGCAGCTCGCCCAGCTCATGCTCGATCAGGCTGATGATGTCGCGGTAGCTCTTGGCGAAGTTTTGCTCCGTGACAAGGAACGTGTCGAGCGCATAGCCATTCTTGGTCGTGTGGATCTTCGCGTCGAGAATGCTGAAGTTCTTGCGGTCGAAATAGCTGCAGATGCGCGCGAACAGGTCGGGCTGGTCGGGAATGTACACGGCCACCTGCAAGCCTTCGCCGATGGGCGCCAGCCGGCATTTTACCACCGGCAACTTGCTGTCGAGCTTGTCATACAGCGAGCGCGTCTGCCAGGCGATGTCGGACGCGTCGTGGCGCAGAAAATACGCCACGTCCAGCTGCTGCCACAGTTTCAGATGCGCGTCCGGCGGCAAGCCGTACAGGCGCAGGGTGGCCAGCGCTTCCTGCTGGCGGTTCTTCAGCTCGCGGTCGGCCGTGTGCGGCTCGCCGCCCAGCACGCGCAAGGTGATCTTGTACAGGTCTTCCAGCAGCTTGCCCTTCCAGGCATTCCACACTTTCGGGCTGGTGCCGCGGATGTCGGCCACCGTCAGCAGGTACAGGCCCGTCAGGTGGCGCTCGTCCTTGACCACCTTTGCAAAGGCGGCGATGACGTCGGGATCGGACAAATCCTGCTTTTGCGCCACTTGCGACATGGTCAGGTGATTTTCCACCAAGAAAGCCACCAGTTCCGTGTCTTCTTCCGACAGGCCGTGCTCCTGGCAGAACTGGGTGGCGTCGGCCACGCCCAGCTTCGAATGGTCGCCGCCGCGGCCCTTGGCGATGTCGTGGAACAGGGCCGCCACGTACAGCAGCCACGATTGCGAGAAATCGGCCATCAGCTGGCTGCAGAACGGGTATTCGTGCGCGTGTTCGCTCATGGTGAAGCGGCGCATGTTGCGCACTACCATCAAAATGTGCTGGTCGACCGTGTACACGTGGAACAGGTCGTGCTGCATCTGGCCCACGATGCGGCGGAAATTCGGCAGGTAGCGTCCCAGGATGCTCATCTCGTTCATGCGCCGCAGCGCATGGATGATGCCGACCGGCGCTTGCATGATGCGCAGGAAGAGGGCGCGGTTGACGGGGTCCTGGCGGAAGGCGGCGTCGATCTTGAAGCGCGCGTGCCACAGGGCCCGCGTGGCGCGCGAGGTCATGCCCTTCAGGGCGGGGCGTTCCGTCATCAGCACGAAGACTTCCAGCATGGCCGATGGGTATTGCTCGAAGGTATCGTCGGCGCTGATGTCGATCAGGCTGTTGACTTCATTGAAGCGTGCGTTGATGGGCACGGCCACATTGTCTTGTGGAAACAATCGCGCTTCGATGTTTTGCAGCAAAATCGTGTTGAGCTGGGTCACCGTCTTGGCGGCCCAGTAGTAGCGCTGCATGAGGAATTCGCTGGCGCGGCGCATGTGCGGCCCGCTGCCCGTCGCCTGCAAGCCCAGCGATTCGGCGATCGCCGTCTGCACGTCGAACACGAGGCGGTCTTCGCGCCGCCCGGCATGCAGGTGCAGGCGCACGCGGATATCCTTGAAGGCGCGCTCCTTTTCCATCAGCTGGCGCGCTTCCGTCAGGGTGATCAGGCCGCCCGTGGCCAGGGTGCGCCACGAGTTCGCCAGGCCCGCCGCCTTGGCTACCCACAGGATCACCTGCAAGTCGCGCAAGCCGCCCGGGCTTTCCTTGCAATTCGGTTCCAGGCTGAAGGCCGTGTCTTCGTATTTGGCATGGCGCTGGCGCATTTCCGCCGTTTTCGCCTGGAAAAACGCCTGCGGGTCCATGGCTGCGTCATAGCGTTGCTGCAATTGCGCGAACAAGTCCGCGTTGCCGCACACGAGGCGCGCTTCGAGCAAGCTCGTTTGCACGGTGATGTCAGCCTTCGATTCGACCAGGCATTCATCGACCGTGCGGATGCTGTGGCCGATTTCCAGGCCCAGATCCCACAGCAGCTGCACCAGTTCCTCGAGCTTTTCCTGCGTGGCCCCATCGGGCGGTTGTTGCAGCAGGATCAGCAGGTCGACGTCGGAATACGGAAACAGTTCGCCGCGGCCATAGCCGCCCACGCCCACCAGGGAAGTGCCTGGTGGCAAGCCCGCTTCCTGCCAGGCGCGCGCCAGCACGCCGTCGACGCTGTGGCGCAGGCTGCGCAGCAGTTTTTCAGGCTTGCCGTCGGCCTGGAAGGCCGCAATGACGACCTGGCGGTCGGCTTTCAGTTGCTGTTTCAGCTGTTCCCGAACTTGCTTTTTCATCTGGGCCCTGGGTGGCGGTGCGTGGGGTGGAGAATCAGGCTTTGTTCAGGATCAAGGCCGGTGGCGGTGGCATGCCGGGCGAGACGGTCAGCACTTCATAGCCCGTTTCCGTCACCAGCACCGTGTGTTCCCATTGCGCCGACAGGCTGCGGTCCTTGGTTTTGATGGTCCAGCCATCGTTCATTTCGCGGATTTCGCGGCGGCCCGAGTTGATCATCGGTTCGACGGTGAAAATCATGCCCGCTTCGAGGCGTTCCAGGGTGCCTGGCTTGCCGTAATGCAACACTTGCGGTTCTTCATGGAAGACCTTGCCGATGCCGTGGCCGCAGAATTCGCGCACCACGCTGTAGCCGGCCTTTTCCGCGTGCTGCTGGATGGCGTGGCCGATATCGCCCAGGTGTGCGCCGGGCTTGATCTGGGCTATGCCCAGCCACATGCATTCATAGGTGATTTCCGACAGGCGCTTGGCCAGGATGGTGGGCGTGCCGACGAGGAACATGCGGCTGTTGTCGCCGTGGTAGCCATCCTTGATGACGGTGATGTCGAGGTTGACGGAGTCGCCGCTTTTCAAGACCTTGTCGCCGGGGATGCCATGGCAGATGACGTCGTTGACGGAGGTGCAGATGGCTTTCGGGTAGGGCGTGTAGCCGGGCGGGCAATAGTTCAGCGGGGCAGGGATGGTGCCTTGCACGTTGACCATGTATTCGTGGCACAGGCGGTCCAGTTCGCCGGTCGTGACGCCGACCTTGACGAAGGGAGTGATGTAGTCGAGCACTTCGGCGCCGAGTTTGCCGGCAACGCGCATGCCTTCGATGTCGGCGGCGGTATTGATACGGATGGTGGACATGATGTAATTCGCAATCTGCAAGTTGTTCGGGTGAAAAGCACAGACGAATCTCAGCGTAGGAGGAAAAGTCTGCAAATATGTCGAAATTATAAACGAGGCGCCCTGTATCCGCCGCCTCCATCCTAGGGCGGGCAGGCGTTTTTTGCGGGAATGGCCATGGCGGATACGCCTTGCACCAGCGTGGTGCAACGCTTGCCGTCGCTGCGCGCGCGATTTGCGCCGTGGGCTTGATGAAATGGGCATTTCGGTGTAGAATCCCGGGTTGCTTGAATTCTCTTTTAAGCAATGTAGTAAAACAGTGTCTTTAATTTATATAAACACGCGAATCCGGTCGACAAGGGTGCCTGTATGGTGACTGATCGGATTCCAGACCCAACCCTGGAGTTAATAATGTCCGTAACAATGCGCGAAATGCTGGAAGCCGGTGTCCACTTTGGTCACCAAACCCGTTTTTGGAATCCAAAAATGGCACCGTTCATCTTCGGCCATCGCAACAAGATCCACATCATCAACCTGGAAAAAACCATGGCGATGTACCAGGACGCAATGAAGCACGTGCGTCAACTGGCTGCAAACCGTGGCACCATCCTGATGGTTGGCACCAAGCGTCAAGCTCGCGAAATCATCGCTGCTGAAGCACAACGCGCTGGCGTGCCTTTCGTTGATCAACGTTGGTTGGGCGGCATGCTGACCAACTTCAAAACGATCAAAACCTCGATCAAGCGTCTGAAAGACATGGAAGTGATGATCGAAGACGGTTCGATCGAGAAGCTGTCGAAAAAAGAAGCGCTGATGTTCTCCCGCGAAATGATCAAGCTGCAAAAATCGATCGGCGGCATCAAGGACATGGGCGGCATTCCTGACGCAATCTTCGTCGTCGACGTCGGCTACCACAAAGGTGCGATCACCGAAGCAGCTAAACTGGGTATCCCGGTCATCGGCGTTGTCGATACCAACCACTCCCCAGAAGGCGTGAACTTCGTGATCCCAGGTAACGATGACTCCTCGAAAGCCATCATGTTGTACGCTCGCGGTGTTGCTGATGCAATCATCGAAGGCCGTGCAGCTGCCGGTAACGAAGTTGTTGAAATGGTTAAAGCAGCCGCTGGCGACGAATTCGTCGAAGTAAACGAACAGGCTTAATGGCCAGGCTATCGCAGGATAGCCGTTTGTAAGCACAGCAGTAAGGGAAAAGGGGTGGCAGCAGCTCCCCCTTTTTTTTAACAAAAAAACGATAGTGACCGCTGGCGAGGCATGCATGCCCGGCCGCGACTATCGACTCACCGAATCAGGAGAAACACATGGCAGCGATTACAGCAGCGATGGTAGGCGAATTGCGCGGCAAAACCGACGCACCAATGATGGAATGCAAAAAAGCACTGACCGAAGCCGAAGGCGACATGGCTCGTGCGGAAGAGATCCTGCGCGTCAAACTGGGCGGCAAGGCATCGAAAGCATCGGCACGCATTACCGCTGAAGGCGTCGTGGCAACTTACATCGCCAATGGCGTAGGCGCCTTGGTCGAAGTGAACTCGGAAACCGACTTTGTTGCGAAAAACGACGATTTCCTGGCACTGGCCAACAACGCTGCCCGTCTGGTAGCAGAACACAACCCGGCTGACGTCGCTGCCCTGCTGGCCCTGCCACTCGATGGCAAGACCCTGGAAGACGTGCGCGCTGCCCTGATCGGCAAAATCGGCGAAAACATGACCATCCGCCGCTTCCAGCGTTTCGAAACCAGCGCCAAGCTGGCTTCGTACCTGCACGGTTCGCGCATCGGCGTGATCGTCGAATTCGACGGCGCCGATGAGCAAGTCGGCAAAGACGTGGCCATGCACATCGCTGCCATGAAGCCAGTGTCGCTGTCGTCGAACGAAGTTCCTGCGGAACTGATCGAAAAAGAGCGTTCGGTTGCACAACTGAAAGCCGAAGAAGACGCAGCCAAAGCGGCCGCCGAAGGCAAGCCAGCGCAATCGCCGGAAATCCTGGCCAAGCGCCTGGAAGGTTCCGTACAGAAGTTCTTGAAAGAAGTTTCCCTGCTGAACCAAGCTTTCGTGAAAAACGACAAGCTGTCGGTTGAGCAAATGCTGAAGGCGGCTAACACCAGCGTCAAAGGTTTCGCCATGTACGTAGTGGGCGAGGGCATCGAGAAGAAGCAAGACGACTTCGCAGCAGAAGTCGCAGCACAGATGGCTGCCTCCCAGGGAGCGTAAGTAAAGCGGGCCGAGAGGCCCGTTTTTTTGGCCCGCCCGCACCTGTCGTGCCGGGCGGCGGCATGGGCAGCTTCCTCCCGCCTATCCGGCGCTGCAAGGCGCTGCGCCATGTCATACTCGAATAACCTCATTTATGGAGCCCCAGCTCATGTCAAAACCAGCCTACAAGCGCGTCCTCCTCAAGTTGTCCGGCGAAGCCCTGATGGGTGATGATCCCTACGGCATCAACCGCGCCACGATCGAGCGCATGGTGGCCGATGTGGCCGAGGTGGCAAAGTTGGGTGTGGAACTGGCAATCGTGATTGGCGGCGGCAATATCTTCCGCGGCGTCGCGCCTGGTGCGCAAGGCATGGACCGCGCCACCGCCGACTACATGGGCATGCTTGCCACGGTGATGAATGCCCTGGCCCTGGCCGATGCCATGCGCCACGTCGGCATCACCGCGCGCGTCATGTCGGCCATCGGCATCGAGCAAGTGGTCGAGCCGTACGTCCGCCCGAAAGCCCTGCAATACCTGGAAGAAGGTAAAGTGGTCGTCTTCGCCGCCGGTACCGGCAATCCGTTCTTCACCACCGACACGGCAGCCGCCCTGCGCGGTTCCGAGATCAGCGCCGAGATCGTCCTGAAGGCCACCAAGGTCGACGGCGTCTACACGGCCGATCCGAAGAAGGATCCGAATGCCACCCTGTTCCACACGATTACGTTCGACGACGCCATCGCCAAGCACCTGCAAGTGATGGATGCCACCGCATTCGCCCTGTGCCGCGACCAGAAACTGCCAATCAAAGTGTTTTCGATCACCAAGCCGGGCGCGCTGATGCGCGTCATCATGGGCGAAGACGAAGGCACGCTGGTCCACGTATAGAAATAAGGAGCGCCGAGAAGCCGTCCATGGCTGCGTTGCAGCGCCTCGCCGTACATTAAGTACTGTCTTCGGCGCTGCGCCTTGCCCTGAACGGTTTTCGGCACTCCCGACTGCGCGGGTTTGTTTGCTGAATCCGGCAAAGTAGAATATTCATTGTTATCAAGATTGGAGAGCAGCATGTCCTTAGCTGACGTTAAAAAGAACACCCAGGAACGCATGACGAAGTCGCTGGAAACACTGCGGGCCGACTTGGCCAAAGTGCGTACCGGCCGCGCCCATACGGGTATCCTGGACCACGTGATGGTCGATTACTACGGTTCGCCGACGGCGCTGACCCAGGTCGCCAACGTGACCCTGATCGACGCGCGCACCATCGGTGTGCAGCCGTACGAAAAGAAGATGGCCAACACCATCGAAAAAGCCATCCGCGACGCCGACCTGGGTTTGAACCCGTCGGCACAGGGCGACCTGATCCGCGTTCCGACGCCGCCGCTGACGGAAGAGCGCCGCAAGGAAATGGTCAAGCTGGTCAAGAGCGAAGCGGAAGACGCGAAGATTGCCGTGCGTAACATTCGCCGCGATGCGAACGAGTCGCTGAAGAAACTGGTCAAGGAAAAAGCCTGCTCCGAGGACGATGAGCGCCGCTCGTCGGAAGAAGTGCAGAAGCTGACGGACAAGTTTATTGCCGACATCGACAAGATGGTGGTCGACAAAGAAAAAGAAGTGCTGACGGTCTAGTTTTCAGTTCTTTTGACACTGCCCGGAAAAGCATGGCTTTTCCGGGCAGTGCTATTTGGCGCATAATAGCTATCTTTTATTTTTGGTATTCGTGTTTTCATGATCTATTCGAGTTCGACAACGGCAGTACCTGAGGTGGGCACGGTGCCGCGCCATGTGGCAATCATTATGGATGGCAATGGCCGCTGGGCAACCAAGCGCTTCCTGCCCCGCGTGGCTGGCCACGTCAAGGGCGCCGACGCCGTGCGCGGCATCGTCGAGACTTGCCTCGATCGCGGTGTCGAGTACCTGACCCTGTTTGCCTTCAGTTCGGAAAACTGGCGCCGCCCGGAAGAAGAGGTGTCGATGCTGATGCGCCTGTTCGTCACGATGCTGGAACGCGAAGTGGTCAAGATGCACGCCAATGATATCCGCCTGAAGGTCGTGGGCGACCTGTCGCGCTTCAATGAGCAGTTGCAAACCCTGATCGCCAATGCGGAACGCAAGACGGCGAACAACACGCGCCTGACGGTGTCCATCTGCGCCAATTACGGCGGCCGCTGGGATATCATGCAGGCAGTCAACAAAATGACGGCCGAGGCGGCAGCCAACGGCCAGAGCGCCGGGCACGCCTACACGGAAGAGCAATTGGCGCCGCACCTGGCCATGGCTTACGCGCCCGAGCCCGATCTGTTCATCCGCACGGGCGGCGAGCAGCGCATTTCCAATTTCCTCCTGTGGCAACTGGCGTACACTGAGTTGTTTTTCACCGAGACTTTCTGGCCCGACTTCAATGACGAGTGCCTCGACGCGGCAATCGCGTCTTACCAGCAGCGCGAACGGCGCTTTGGCCGTACCAGCGCGCAATTAACTGAAAAGACAAACTGATGCTGAAAACACGGATAATCACCGCCCTGGTCTTGTTGGCGGTCTTGCTGCCGGTTCTGTATCTGAATTACTTCCCCGCCTTCGCCGTGATCGCCACGGCGTTCTTCGGCGCCGCCATCTGGGAAAGCTTCCGCATTTTCAAAAATCGCCAGGCGCTCCTGATTGCCGCCATCTGGACTGCCGCCTTCGCTTATACGTTTTTTGTCGGCAACGGCATGGCGCAGCTCAATTTCTGGTTCGCCCTGTGCGTGGCCATCTGGCTGATCCGCTTCGTGCCTTCGCTGGCGACGGGCTTGCCGCCCACCGAAGGCCTGGGCAATACCTTGCTCAGCCTGGTATATCCGGTGACCATCGTCGGCTGCTTCGTCGCCATCATCGCCTTGTTCCTGCATAGCCCTTTGTACCTGCTGTCAGTGATGGCCCTCGTGTGGATCGCCGATATCGGCGCCTACTTCTCGGGCAAGGCTTTCGGCAAGCGCAAGCTGGCGCCAAGTATTTCCCCAGGTAAATCTTGGGAAGGCGCCATCGGCGGCGGCATCGCCGTGCTCGTCATCGCCGCCATCACGATTTTCGCCGCGCCAGCACTGCCGGTCTTGCAAGACACCTTTGCCGTGCAGCTGCAATTGCGCCGCGGCTGGCTGGTAGCCCTGCTGGTGCTGCTGCTGATCGTCGCCGCCAGCATCGTCGGCGACCTGTTTGAATCCCAATTGAAGCGCCGCGCCGGCATCAAGGACAGCAGCAACCTGCTGCCCGGCCATGGCGGTGTACTCGACCGCATCGACGCGTTGATCCCGGTCCTGCCATTTGCCGCCCTCGTGGCCAGCTGGCTTTAAGGAAACTCATGCAATACATCACCATCCTTGGCGCGACCGGTTCGATCGGCGTGTCCACCCTGGACGTGCTCGCGCGTCACCCGGAGCAATACAGCGTGTACGCGTTGAGCGCGCACAGCCGTGTCGCCGAACTGGCCGCCCAGTGCCTGCAATTCCGTCCCCAGCGCGCCGTCGTCGGCACGGCTGACGCCGCCCTTGAGCTGACGCGTTTGCTGCGCGGGCAGGGCGTCGATACGCAAGTCGAGTACGGCGTGGAGGCACTGTGCGCCATCGCCAGCGCGCCGCAAGTGACGGGCGTGATGGCGGCCATCGTCGGCGCGGCCGGCCTGGCGCCGACCCTGGCTGCGGCCCGTGCTGGCAAGAAAGTATTGCTGGCCAACAAGGAAGCGCTGGTCATGTCCGGCCAGCTGTTCATCGATGCCGTGCATGACAACGGCGCCGTACTGCTGCCGATCGACAGCGAACATAACGCCATCTTCCAATGCATGCCGCATGCCCATGGCCGCGCGCCCGGCGCTGCGGGCGTCGCGAAAATCGTGCTGACGGCGTCAGGCGGCCCCTTCCTCACGCGCGACGTCGAGACGCTCGACACGGTCACGCCGGACCAGGCTTGCAAGCATCCGACCTGGGCCATGGGGCGCAAGATTTCCGTCGATTCGGCCACCATGATGAACAAGGGCCTGGAAGTGATCGAGGCGCACTGGCTGTTCGGCGCGCCGGCGGAGCAGATCGAAGTGCTGATCCACCCGCAAAGCGTGATCCATTCGATGGTCTCGTACATCGACGGTTCCGTGCTGGCCCAGCTGGGCAATCCGGACATGCGCACGCCGATCGCGCATGCGCTGGCATATCCACAGCGTATCAACTCTGGCGTGGCGCAGCTTGACCTGGCGCAAGTGGCCACCTTGCAGTTCGAACGTCCCGATTTCCGCCGCTTCCCCTGCCTGGCGCTGGCCTTTGACGCTCTGCGCGCGGGCGGCACGGCGCCGGCCTTGCTGAACGCGGCCAATGAAGTGGCGGTGCAAGCCTTCCTCGACGAACAGATCGGCTTCCGCCAGATCGACCGGGTCATCGCGCACGTGATCGAGACGGTGCCGCACGGCGCCGCTTCGAGCATCGAGGCTGTGATGGAGCAGGACCGCCTCGCCAGAGCGGCCGCGCACGCGTACATCGCCCACAGGCTGGCCGCATGACCCTGATTACCACCTTGCTGGCGTTCATCGTTGCGCTGGGCTCGCTGATCACCCTGCACGAGCTGGGCCACTACCTGGTGGCGCGCTGGTGCGGCGTGAAGGTGCTGCGTTTCTCGATCGGCATGGGAAAAGTGGTGTATTCGCGCAAGTTTGGCAAGGACCAGACGGAATGGGCGATTTCCGCGCTGCCGCTGGGCGGCTATGTCAGCATGCTCGACAGCCGCGCGCAAGACCTCAGCGATTTGCCGGAAAACGAATTGCGCCGCGAATTCACGCGCCAGAGCGTCTGGCGCCGCATCGCCATCGTGGCTGCCGGCCCGCTGGCCAACTTCCTCGTCGCCATCGTGCTGTATGCGGGCCTGTTCATGCATGGCATCGAAGAGCCGTCGAGCAAGCTCGGCCCCGTAGCCGAGCAGACCGCCGCCTATGCGGCCGGCTTGCGCAGCGGCGATACGGTCGAAGCGGTGAATGGCAAGGCCGTGGCCAGCTGGTCCGAGCTGCGCTGGGAACTGATCCAGGCCACCCTCGACAAGCAGCCGGCGCGCATCGAAGTGCGCCGTCCCGACCGTGGCCAGCAGGAAGCGACCTTGCCGACAGCCAGCCTGACGGAAGCGGACCTGGAAGGCGACGTGCTGGGCAAGCTGGGCCTGACCCTGGCCCGTTCCGCGCCCACCTTGATGGAAATCATGCCCGATGGCGCCGCCGCGCGCGCCGGCCTGCAGAAAAACGACCAGATCCTGGCCATCGACGAACAGCCCGTGCACGACGTGGCGGCCGTCATCGCCACCCTGAGCCAGGCGCCGGGCCGGACCTTGCAATTGCAGCTCTTGCGCCAGGGTCAGGACCTGACCCTGTCCATTACGCCGGACGCCGTACCGGGCGCCGGGGCAGAGGGAGCTGTAACAGTTGGTAAGATACAGGCAAAGCTGGGACAGGTGCCGGATATGATCACCGTGGCCTCCGGACCGTTCTCTGCCGTGGGCAAGGCGTCCGCCAAGGTCTGGGATACCAGTGTCATGAGCCTGAAAATGCTGGGCAAAATGATCACCGGCCAGGTCTCGCTGAAGAATGTGACGGGTCCCATTACCATCGCCGATTACGCGGGCCAGACGGCGCGCATCGGCCTGGTAAGCTACCTGAGCTTCATTGCCTTCATCAGTATCAGTCTGGGCGTGATGAATTTGCTACCCATTCCTGTTCTGGATGGCGGGCATTTGCTGTATTATTCGCTGGAAGTTTTGACCGGACGCCCCTTGCCGGAGCGCGTAGGCGAGATTGCCCAGCGCCTGGGGATCGGTTTGTTGCTGACCTTGATGGTGCTTGCCGTCTTTAATGACGTGTTGCGATTGCTGAATTAGGGCGGTGGTTGATGCCATTGCGTGAGTCGCACAAGCAATCTTTTGTGTATGTTGTCCATTGATTTACCATTGAATAACCCCAATGAAATTACATTCTGCTCGTTTTGCCTTGCCTTCCTTTCGTCGCAGCCTGATCGGCGCCGCCGTCATGGCCATCTGTTCCGGCCACGCGCTGGCCGTCCAGCCATTTACTGTCAAGGACATCCGGGTCGAAGGGATCCAGCGTACCGAAGCGGGCACCGTCTTTGCCTACCTGCCGGTGCGGGTCGGCGAAACGTTCTCCGACGAGAAGAGCGTTGCCGCCATCAAGGCCCTGTATGCGACGGGCATGTTCAAGGATGTGCGCCTGGAAGCCGAGGGCGACGTGCTGGTGGTGCTGGTCGAGGAACGTCCGGCCATCGCTTCCGTGGCATTTACGGGTACCAAGGAATTTGAAAAGGATGTGCTGGTCAAGGCATTGAAGGAAATCGGCGTGGGCGAAGCCAAGATTTTCGACAAGGCATCCGTTGACCGCGCGGAACAGGAACTCAAGCGCCAGTACCTGTCGCATGGCCTGTACGGCGTGAAGATCACCACCACCGTCACGCCGATCGAGCGCAACCGCGTCAACGTGGTGTTCGCCGTCGACGAGGGCGACGTGGCCCGCATCAAGCAGATCAACATCGTTGGCAACAAGGCCTTCACCGACAAGGAACTGCGCGAGCAGTTGGCCCTGAACACGGGCGGCTGGTTCAGCTGGTACACCAAGGCCGATCAATATTCGAAAACCAAGCTGACGGGCGACATCGAGTCGCTGAAGTCCTACTACCTGGACCGCGGCTATATCGAGATGCAGGTCGATTCGACGCAAGTGTCGATCACGCCCGATAAAAAAGACATTTACCTGACGATCAATATCACCGAAGGTGAAAAGTACAAGATCGCCGGCACCAAGTTCGAAGGCGAGATGTTTGGCCGCGAAGAAGAGCTGAAAGCCCTGAACCTGATGCGCGAAGGCGAAATCTATTCGGGCGCGCGCCTGACGGCGACGAACAAGCGCATCCAGGACCGCCTGGCCACGTTCGGCTACGCGTTTGCCAACGTCAACGCCAATCCGGAAATCAACCGTGAAAAGCATGAAGTCGGTTTCACCTTCTTCATCGATCCGGGCAAGCGCGTCTACGTGCGCCACATGAATATCGCCGGCAATACCACCACGCGCGATGAAGTCATCCGCCGCGAATTCCGCCAGTTCGAATCGTCCTGGTATGACAGCAACAAGATCAAGCTGTCGCGCGACCGTGTCGACCGTCTGGGCTACTTCAAGGACGTGACCATCGACACGCCGGAAGCGCAGGGCACGACCGACCAGGTCGACGTCAACGTGACGGTGGTGGAAAAACCAACGGGTAACTTCCTGATCGGCGGCGCTTTCTCGCAATCGGAGAAATTCACCCTGTCGGCGTCGATTTCGCAGGCCAACTTTGCCGGTAGCGGCAACACGGTCGGCATTGAACTCAATACCAGCCATTACAGCCGCACGATTGCGTTTTCGCAAACCAATCCGTACTTCACGGACGACGGCATTTCGCGCAGCTTTGAAGTCTACCTGCGGACGACGGAACCGCCAGCGCTGAACATCGGCAGCTACAAGATCAAGCAAACCGGTGGCCGCGTCAGTTTCGGCGTGCCGTTCTCGGAAGTCGACACCGTCTTCTTCGGTATCGGCGGCGAGCGCTCGCGCATCGAGACCGACGTCACCAGCCCGATCCGCTTCAAGCAGTACGTGGTGGACAATGGCGGCCCGTCCGACGGTATCGGTTCGGCCACCACCAATTCCATCCCGCTGACGGCGGCATGGCAGCGCGACAGCCGCGACAGCGCCCTGACGCCATCGATCGGCCGCTACCAGCGCGTCAACCTGGAGGCTGACCTGATCGGCGACCAGAAGTACTTCCGTGCCATCTATGAGCACCAGTACTTCCGTCCGCTGTTCAGCAAGGTCACCCTGGCGCTGAAGGGCGAGATCGATTACGGCCACGGTATCGGCAAGCACGTGTATCCGGTCTTCAAGAACTTCTACGGCGGCGGCATCGGTTCGGTGCGCGGCTATCTGAGTTCCTCGCTGGGCGCGGTTGAACCGAGCACCAACGATGCCCTGGGTGGCGCTTCGCGCTTGATCGGTAACGCGGAACTGCAAATGCCATTCCCCGGTTCGGGCAATGACCGCAGCCTGCGCTGGTTCGGTTTCCTTGACGGCGGCCAGGTCTACCAGGAAGGCGAAAAAATGCGGATTTCGCAATTGCGCTATTCTGCTGGCTTGGGCATCAGCTGGATTTCACCGGTGGGCCCGCTCAAGCTGAGCTATGCCAAGCCGCTGAACGCCAAGCCGACGGACCGCCTGGAGCGCTTCCAGTTCCAGATGGGCACCGGTTTCTAACCGGCCATCTGAAACGGGGCGACAGCTTTTACTTTTTGACCATGGAGTATCATGAACACCGCATCCGCCACCCTGCCCAAGTCCCTTGCCATGATTGCATTGTGCTGGAGTTCGCTGTTGCCGGTGCAGGCGCAGGCTCAGGAGTCGAAGATCGCCTGGATCAGCAGCGAACGTATTTATAACGAATCGAGGCTGGCCAAGCTGGCCAGCGCCAAGCTGGCCGAAGAGTTCCGCTCGCGTGAAAAAGCCGTGCAGGAACT
The DNA here is from genome assembly GCF_023703445.1 of Janthinobacterium kumbetense. Classification (NCBI taxonomy): domain Bacteria; kingdom Pseudomonadati; phylum Pseudomonadota; class Betaproteobacteria; order Burkholderiales; family Oxalobacteraceae; genus Janthinobacterium; species Janthinobacterium kumbetense. The sequence continues at coordinate 1,524,092 of NZ_JAMQGR010000001.1, read as the reverse complement.
GGCGGCCCGCTTCAAGGTCGCCAACGAAGCCCTGGAAAAGGACATGCCGACCCTGAGCGAGGCGGAGCGCGCCAAGCGCCAGCGCGAGTTTTTCGAGCTGGACAAGGAACTGCAGCGCCGCCAGCGCGAGTTCCGCGAAGACCTGAGCCAGCGCACGAACGAAGAGCGCAGCGCCATCGCGGAAAAAGCCAACACCATCATCCAGCAGATGGCGCATATCGAAGGATATGACATCGTGCTGCAGGAAGCCCTGTGGGCCAGCCCGCGCATCGACATCACCGACAAGGTCTTGAAGGCGCTGGACAAGTAATCGAAACGGTTTCAAGCCTGCCAGTGCATGCTCTGCGTGCACTGGCAGGCGTATTTATAAAGGTAATCAGATGGGCACTCGACTAGGAGAATTGGTCGAACGCTTCGGCGGGCAATTGGCGGGCGATCCGAACCTGGAAGTCACAGGCATCGCACCGCTGGCCGACGCCGGCGCTTCGCACATCAGCTTTCTCAGCAATACCAAATTCCGCGCGCAGGCGGCCCAGAGCGGCGCCGCCGCGCTGATCCTCACGCCGGCCGACGACGCGCTGATCGGCGACGAGTACGCGGGCGCGCGCATCGTCACACCGAATCCCTATGTGTATTTCGCGCGTGCGGCGCAGTATTTCGCCGCCTTGCACGAGATCAAGGCCCCGGTCGGCATCCACCCGGGCGCCTTTGTCGACGCCAGCGCGCAGGTTGACGCCAGCGCCTCCGTCGGCGCGCATGCGGTGATCGAAGCGGGCGCCGTGATCGGTGCCGGCTGCGTCATCGGGCCTGGCTGCGTGGTGGGGCGCGACGCCGTCATCGGCGCGGGCACGCAGCTGCTGGCCAACGTGACCTTCCATGCGCGCTGCGTGATCGGCCAGCGCGGCATCATCCATTCGGGTGCCGTGATCGGCACCGACGGATTCGGCTTCGCCAACGAAGGCGGCGTGTATATCAAGATTCCGCAGACGGGCAGGGTGGTGATCGGTGACGATGTCGATATCGGCGCCAACACCACCATCGACCGCGGTGCACTGGCCGACACCATCATCGAAGATGGCGTCAAGCTCGATAACCAGATCCAGATCGGCCACAACTGCCGCATCGGCGCGCACACGGCCATGGCCGGCTGCGTCGGCGTGGCCGGCAGCGCCATCATCGGCAAGTACTGCACCTTTGGCGGCGCCGCCATGGTGCTGGGCCACCTGACCATTGCCGACCGCGTCCACGTGGGCTCGGGCAGCATGGTCTCGCGTTCGATCGCGGAGCCGGGGCAGTACACGGGTTTTTATCCGCTGGCCAAGAACGCCGACTGGGAAAAGAGCGCCGCCATCGTGCGCAACCTGTCAAGCATGCGCGAGAAGATCCGCGCGCTTGAAAAAACAATTAAAACACTGACCACGCAAGACGAAAAATGACTACTGAAAAAAAGACCCTCGACATCCTGGCCATCAAATCGCTGCTGCCGCACCGCTATCCGCTGCTGCTGGTTGACCGCGTGCTGGACTGGGAAGCGAACAAAACCATCACCGCCATCAAGAACGTGACGGTCAACGAAGAGTTCTTCCAGGGCCATTTCCCGCACAAGCCGGTCATGCCCGGCGTGCTGATGATCGAAGCGCTGGCGCAAACGGCGGCCTTGCTGTCGTTCCTGTCGATGGGCGTGAAACCGGACGAAAATTCGGTGGTGTACTTTGTCGGCATCGACAATGCGCGCTTCAAGCGTCCTGTCGAACCGGGCGACCAGCTGAAGATGGATGTGGAAATCCTGCGCGTCTCGCGCGGCATCTGGAAATACAAGGCAGTCGGTTCCGTCGACGGCAAAGTGGCGTTGGAAGCGGAACTGATGTGCACCATCCGCAGCGCGCAGGATGCGAGCCAGTCTGCGAGCCAGCCAGCGGGGCAGTAAGATGGCGGCCATCCACTCCACGGCAGTCATCGATCCGAAGGCCGAGCTCGACAGCTCGGTCGAGGTGGGCCCGTACACCATCATCGGTCCGCACGTGCGCATCGGCGCCGGCACCAAGGTCGGCCCGCACGTGGTCATCGACGGCCACACGACGATTGGCAGCGACAACCACCTGTTCCAGTTTTCTTCCATCGGCGCGCAGCCGCAGGATAAAAAATGGGCAGGAGAGGCGACGCGCCTGGAAATCGGCGACCACAACACCATCCGCGAATTCTGCACCTTCAACACGGGTACCGTGCAGGGCGGCGGCGTGACGCGCCTGGGCAACGACAACTGGATTTCGGCATACGTGCACCTGGCGCACGATTGCCTGGTGGGCAATAACACGATTTTTTCGAACAACGCCCAGCTGGCGGGCCACGTGGAGATCGGCGACTTTGTCATCATGAGCGGCTTCGCCAATGTGCACCAGTTTTGCAAGATCGGCGCGCACGCCTTTGTCGGCATGAGCACCAGCCTGACGCAGGACGTGCCACCCTTTGTGTTGTTGAACGGCAATCCGGCGCAGGCGCATGGCGTCAATATCGAGGGCTTGAAACGCCGCGGCTTTACGCGCGAGCAGATCAACGGCATCCGCACCGCGTATAAACTCATTTACCGCTCGGGACTGACCCTGGAAGAATCGAAGGCAGCCCTGTTCGAAGAAGAAGCGGCGTCGTCGCCCGAGGTGGCGCAACACATTCGCGCCATGCGCGAATTCCTTGGCGTGGCCTCGCGTGGCATCGTCCGCTGACCAGGCCAGCGGCCTCGGCGTCGCCAACGTCGCCATCGTCGCCGGCGAGGTGTCGGGTGACCTGCTGGCCAGCCGGCTGCTGTCCGGCCTCGTGCCGCAGCTGCCCGGCACGCGCTTCCACGGTATCGGCGGCGAGCACATGGCCAGGCAGGGCTTTATTTCCGACTGGCCGCTCGACAAGCTGACGGTACGGGGCCTGTTCGAAATCATTCCCCGCTACCGCGAAATCAAGGGCATCCAGAACGCGCTGCGCGACCAGTTGCTGGCCGAGCGTCCCGCCGTCTTCATCGGCGCCGACTATCCCGGCTTCAACCTGGGCCTGGAACAGCAGCTCAAGGAAGGCGGCATCCCCACCGTGCACTACATCGGGCCGCAGATCTGGGCCTGGCGCGGCGGGCGCATCAAGAAAATCATCAAGGCCGTCTCGCACATGCTGGTGATCTTCCCGTTCGAGGAAGAGATCTACCGCAAGGCGGGCGTGCCCGTCACCTATGTCGGCCATCCGCTGGCCGAAATGATCCCCTTGCAGCCCGACGAAGCGGCCGCGCGCCGCACCCTGGGCTTGCCGGACGATGCGAACGTCGTGACCCTGATGCCGGGCAGCCGCATGGGCGAGCTCAAATACAATACGGTGGCGTTCGTGGCCGCCTGCAAGCTACTGCTGGCGCGCGACCGCTCCCTGCGTTTCGTCGCGCCCATGGCCGGTGAAAAACAGCGCCAGTACTTTTTGCAGCTGATCCGCGAAGCGGGCCTGCAGGACGTCGAGATACTGCTGACGGATGGCGGCTCGCATACGGCCATCTGCGCCGCCGATGCGGTGCTGGTGGCGTCCGGCACGGCCTCGCTGGAAGTAGCGTTGTACAAGAAACCCATGGTCATCGCCTACAAGATGATGCGCGCCTCGTGGGAAATCATGCGCCACATGGGTTACCAGCCGTGGATCGGTTTGCCCAACATCCTGGCGCGCGACTACCTGGTGCCCGAGCTGCTGCAAAACGCGGCCAGCCCGGAAGCGCTGGCCGAGGCCATGTGGCAGCAGCTGAGCGACGTGCCGGGCCGCCTGCGCCTGGTGCAGCGCTTCACGGACATGCACCACAGCCTGCTGCGCGACAGCGCGCGAGAGAGCGCCAACGCCGTCATGCAAGTCATCGCCGCCAACCGCAAGTAAGCCCCGATCACCGCTTCAACCGCAGTACCAACCAAAGATTCAACGTGAAAAATATCTATCCCGGCCTGTTTGACGACTTGCCATTCTCGCTCGATGAAATCGTCTGCGGCGTCGACGAGGCAGGACGCGGTCCGCTGGCCGGCCCCGTGTTCGCCGCCGCCGTGATCCTCGACCCGAACCAGCCTATCGACGGCTTGCGCGACTCGAAAAAACTCAGCGAAACCAAGCGCGACCTGCTGGCGCCGCAGATCAAGGCCAAGGCCCTGGCCTGGGCCATCGCCGAAGCGTCGGAAGAGGAAATCGACCGCCTGAACATTTTGCAGGCGTCGATGCTGGCCATGCGCCGCGCCGTCGAAGCGTTGGCTACCGTGCCGACCCTGGCCCTGATCGACGGCAACCGCTGCCCCGTGATGCCGATACGCGGCATGGCCATCATTGGTGGCGACGACAAGGTCGATTCGATCTCCGCCGCCTCGATCCTGGCCAAGACGGCACGCGACGCGGCCCTGGTACACCTGCATGCGGCCTATCCCGAATACTGCTTCGACCAGCACAAGGGCTACGGCACCAAGCTGCACCTCGAGCGCCTGCACCTGCACGGCGCCTCGCCCGTGCACCGCCGCTCGTTCGCGCCCGTGCGCAACGTGATCGCCTTGTTTGGCGGACAGGAGGTGGTGGCATGAAGACGATTACCTCGCGCGACAATGCGCAATACAAGGATTTGCTGAAACTGGCGGGCAGTTCGCAGGCGCGCCGCAAGTCGGGCCGCACCCTGCTCGACGGCGTGCACCTGTGCCAGTCCTACCTGCAGCTGCGCGGCATGCCGGAGCAGTGCATCGTCAGCGAAAGCGCCTTGCAGAACCCGGAAGTGGCGGACATCGTCGGCCAGCTGGAAAGCCAGCGCGCGCACGTTCTGGGCTTGCCCGACGCGCTGTATCACGCCGTGAGCCAGGTAGAGCACGGCGTGGGCGTGATGTTCCTCATCGAGACGCCGGAACGGGCCGTCACGCAGCCGCTGAGCGTGTCGGCCGTGCTGCTCGATAACCTGCAAGACCCGGGCAACGTGGGTTCCATCCTGCGCAGCGCGGCGGCCGCCGGTATCACGCAGGTGTATTGCAGCGCCGGCACGGCCTTCTGCTGGTCGCCGAAGGTGCTGCGCGCGGCGATGGGCGCACACTTCGTGCTCGACATCTTTGAAAACGTCGACCTGGCAGCGCTCGTTTCCGGCGCCAAGGTGGCGACGCTCGCCACCAGCGGCTATGCCACGCAGCGATTGTACGACGTCGACCTGCGCCAACCGGTCGCCTGGCTCTTCGGCCATGAAGGGCAGGGCGTCGCCGATGATTTATTGTCGATGGCGACGCACCAGGTGGTCATTCCCCACCTGGGCCAGATCGAATCGCTGAACGTGGCCGCCTGCGCCGCCGTCTGCTTCTTCGAGCAGCTGCGCCAGGGCCAGGCCTGAACAGGGTAGCCATGTCCTTCCCCCTGCTTGCCGACGGTGCCGCACGTGACGAGGCTTGGTGGCGCCAGGTGGCCGCCTTGTATCCTGCGCCGCCGGACGCCATCGTCAATCTCGAACACGGCTATTTCGGCGCCATGGCCGCGCCCGTGCAAGCGGCCTTCGAGCAGGCGGTGCGCTACACCAATGAGCAACTGAGTCCTTTCGTGCGCGGCGAATTCACGCGCACGCATGTGGCTATCCTGCGCCGGCGTGTCGCTGAACTGATCCATGCGGAACCGCACGAAATCCTGCTGACCCGCAGCGGCACCGAGTCCATGCAGGTGCTGATCACGCAATACCACGGCCTGGCGCCCGGCGATACGGTGCTGTGGAGTAATCTCGACTATCCGGCCATGCGCACGGCCATGCGCTGGCTGGCGCAGCGCCGTGGCGTCACCAGCACGCAAGTCACATTGCGCTTGCCCATCAGCGATGACGAGATCGTCGCCAGTTACGCGCAAGCCATGCGCCAGGCCGTCAAGCCCAGATTGCTGCTGCTGTCGCAGGTGACGCCGGCCAACGGCCAGCAACTGCCGGTGCAGGCCATCATGGCGCTGGCGGGCGAACACGGCATCGACGTGCTGCTCGACAGCGCCCATGCGCTGGGGCAGGTCGACGTGGACGTGCAGGCCATGGGCGTCGATTTCGCCGGTTTCAATCTGCACAAATGGCTGGGGGCGCCGGCGGGACTGGGTGTCGTGTATATCCGCGCCTCGCAGCTGCACAAGATCGAGCCGCATTTTGGCGACGAGGATTATCCGCCCGACGATATCCGCGGCCGGCTGCACATGGGCATGCCGCCGATCGGCGCCATCCTGGCCGCGCCTGCCGCATTGGATTTTCATGCGTGCCTGGGCGGTACGCCGGCCAAGATGGAGCGCCTGGCCTGGCTGCGCGATTACTGGGTCAGCCGCGCCGCGCAACTGCCCGGCGTGCGCATCTTGTCGCCGCTAGATGCGAAACGGGGCACGGCGCTGGTGGCCTTTGCCGTCGACGGCATGAGCGCGCGCCAGTTGCAGCAAGCCTTGCTGCAACGCTTTGGCATCTTCACGGTGGAGCGCAATATCGGCGATACCGACATCGTGCGCGCCACGGTGGCTATCACGACGCAGACCAGCGAACTCGATCAACTGGCCGCCGCGCTGACAGTGCTTTCGAGCGAAACGAACGCCTGACAAAACCGTAGCGAGCGGAAGGGAGAGGTGGCCGAGAAGCGCAACCGTACTTGGTACGGGGGCGCCGAGCCGGTGAGCATCGCAAGCCGCCTATACCGACGCGCAGCAGGTTTGGTCAAGCGTTCTAGTACTCGCGGCGGTTCGGCTTGATCTCTTGCAGGATCGTCGTGGAGATCTCTTCGATCGACTTGGTGGTCGACGACAGCCAGCGGATACCCTCGCGTTTCATCATTTTTTCCGCCTCGTTGACCTCGTAACGGCAGTTTTCGATGGCCGCATACTTGCTTCCAGCGCGTCTTTCGTTGCGTATTTCCGACAAACGTTCGGGCGTAATGCTTAATCCGAAAATTTTATTCTTAAATTCCAGCAAGGCCGATGGCAGCTTGTCGCGCTCGAAATCGTCGGGAATCAGCGGATAATTGGCCGCCTTGATGCCGTACTGCATGGCCAGGTACAGGCTGGTCGGGGTCTTGCCAGAGCGCGAAACACCCACCAGAATGACATCGGCCGAGGACAGGTTCTTGTGCGACTGGCCATCGTCGTGCGCCAGCGAATAGTTGATCGCCTCGATGCGGTTCTTGTATTCCTCGCTGTCGACAATGTTGTGCGAGCGCCCGATGGTATGGGTCGACATCACGCCCAGTTCCTGCTCCAGCGGGGCGACAAAGGTCTGGATCAGGTCCATGTGCATGCCGCTGGACTTGCGGATCACGGCCGACAGGTCGTTCTTCACCAGGGTCGAGAAAATGATCGGGCGCTGCCCATCGGTGGCGAAGGCTTCGTTGATCTTGCGCGCCGCCTCGTAGGCCTTGTCCATGGTATCGATGAAGGGCAGGCGGATCTGGCGGAAGCGCAGATCGAACTGCGTCAGCACCGAGTGGCCGAACGTCTCGGCGGTGATGCCGGTGCCGTCGGAAACGAAGAAGACGGTGCGGGCCGCGGAGGGCAGAGGAGGGCGTGGTTCTTGTGTCATGGGTTTTCGGATCAAGATTGTGCGTCGTCAATTTGCGCCGCACAAGGTAAAATGGCTGCAACGGTATGATTGTGCTGCACGACGCCAAGAATAACAAGAAGACTGTCTGTGCGCCGCGCGTAAAGATTTCTATCATCAGTAAGGGTGTCATTATGACCAACGCAGTATCGCAACAGCAGGAAGACAAGGACGCGGTGTATGTTGCCTCGTTCGAGCATTTGCGCATGACGGATGTCGAATCCGTCGGCGGCAAGAACGCCTCCCTGGGCGAAATGATCAGCCAACTGGCGGAAGCCGGCGTGCGCGTGCCCGGTGGCTTTGCCACCACGGCGCAGGCATTCCGCGATTTCCTGTCATATAGCGCCAACGGCGGCTTGCCGCTGGCCGAACGCATCGCCCAGCGCCTCGAAGGGCTGAACATCGATGACGTGCGCTCGCTGGCGCAAGCCGGCGCCGAGATCCGTCAATGGATCGTGGAAACGCCATTCCAGCCACGCCTGGCCGCCGAAATCGATCAGTTCTACGCCAAGCTGGTGGCCGATTCCGACACCGAAATGTCGTTTGCCGTGCGTTCCTCGGCCACGGCGGAAGACTTGCCGGACGCGTCCTTTGCTGGTCAGCAAGAAACCTTCCTGAACGTGGTCGGCATCGACAACGTGCTCGAAGCCATGAAGCAGGTGTTCGCGTCGCTGTACAACGACCGCGCCATCTCGTACCGCGTGCACAAGGGCTTTACGCACGCTGAAGTGGCCCTGTCGGCCGGCGTGCAGCGCATGGTGCGCTCCGACCTGGGCGCGGCCGGCGTGATGTTTACCATCGACACTGAATCGGGCTTCAAGGACGTGGTCTTCGTCACTTCCAGCTACGGCCTGGGCGAAACCGTGGTGCAGGGTGCCGTCAATCCCGACGAATTCTATGTGCACAAGCCGATGCTGGAAAAAGGCAAGTCGCCTGTGATCCGCCGCAATATCGGCTCGAAACTGCTGAAGATGGAATTCACGAATGAAGCGAAAGCCGGCCGTTCCGTGAAAACCGTCGACGTGCCCGTCGAAATGCGCAACCGCTACTCGCTGAACGACAGCGAAGTGGTGGAGCTGGCCAAATACGCCGTCATCATCGAAAACCACTACGGCCGTCCGATGGACATCGAGTGGGGCAAGGATGGCCGCGACGGCAAGCTGTACATCCTGCAGGCGCGTCCTGAAACCGTCAAGTCGCAGCAAAAGGCGACCGACGTGCAAGAGCGCTTCAAGCTGAAAAGCACCGGCACCGTGCTGACCTCCGGCCGCGCCATCGGCCAGAAGATCGGCGCCGGCCCCGTGCGCGTGATCCACGACCCGGCCGACATGGAACGCGTGCAGCCAGGCGACGTGCTCGTTGCCGACATGACGGACCCGAACTGGGAACCGGTCATGAAGCGCGCTTCGGCCATCGTCACCAACCGCGGCGGCCGTACTTGCCACGCGGCAATTATCGCGCGTGAGCTGGGCGTGCCTGCCGTGGTCGGCTGCGGCAACGCCACCGACGTGCTGAAAGACGGCACCTTCGTCACCGTGGTGTGCTCCGAAGGCGACGAAGGCAAGATCTACGATGGCTTGCTGGAAACGGAAGTGTCGGAAGTGTCGCGCGGCGAATTGCCGAAGCTCGACACCAAGATCATGCTCAACGTGGGCAATCCGCAGCTGGCGTTCGACTTCCAGTCCGTGCCGAATGCGGGCGTGGGCCTGGCGCGCCTGGAATTCATCATCAATAACAATATTGGTGTGCACCCGCGCGCGATCCTGGAATACCCGAACATCGATGCCGACCTGAAAAAGGCCGTGGAATCGGTGGCGCGCGGCCATGCTTCGCCAAAAGCGTTCTATATCGACAAGCTGGCCGAAGGCATCGCCACCATCGCCGCCGCGTTCTGGCCGAAAAAAGTCATCGTGCGCCTGTCCGACTTCAAGTCGAACGAGTACAAGAAGCTGATCGGCGGTTCGCGCTACGAGCCGGACGAAGAAAACCCGATGCTGGGCTTCCGCGGCGCGGCGCGCTACCTGTCGGCCGACTTCTCCGAAGCGTTCAACATGGAATGCGAAGCGATGAAGCGCGTGCGCAACGACATGGGCCTGACGAACGTGGAAATCATGGTGCCATTCGTGCGCACCCTGGGCCAGGCCGAGAAAGTCATCGACCTGCTGGCGAAGAATGGCTTGAAGCGCGGCGAGAACGACTTGCGCGTCATCATGATGTGCGAAGTGCCGTCGAACGCCATCCTGGCCGACCAGTTCCTCGACCATTTCGACGGCTTCTCGATCGGTTCGAACGATCTGACCCAGCTGACCCTGGGCCTGGACCGCGATTCCGGCATGGAATTGCTGGCCGCCGACTTCGACGAGCGCGATCCTGCCGTGAAAGCCCTGCTGGCCCTGGCCATCAAGGCTTGCCTGGCACGCGGCAAGTACATCGGCATTTGCGGCCAGGGGCCTTCCGACCATCCGGACTTCGCCGTCTGGCTGATGGAACAGGGCATCGAATCGATGTCGCTGAACCCGGACTCGGTGATCGATACCTGGCAAAAGCTCGCTGCGCTGAAAGCGTAAGCGTCTTGTCCGCCTTCTGAAAACCCGCTGCCGCTCACCCGGCAGCGGGTTTTTTTATGCCTGTCATGCGGCGCACGCCTGTATTCGATGGCATTGCGCCAGATCAGCTAAAATGATTCCACCAATACATTGAAACGGGAGTTCTCATGGCAAGCAAGAAACCGAGCAAAGTGGCAAAGATCGACATCGGCATTTCCGAGGCGGACCGCGCGAAGATTGCGGAAGGCCTGTCCGGCCTGCTGGCCGACAGCTACACCTTGTACCTGATGACCCATAATTTTCACTGGAACGTCAAGGGGCCGATGTTCAACACCCTGCACCTGATGTTCATGACGCAATACACGGAGCAGTGGGCCGCGCTGGACCTGATAGCCGAGCGCATCCGCGCCCTCGGCTATCCTGCGCCCGGCACCTACAAGGAATTCGTCAAGCTGGCCTCGATCAAGGAAATCGACGGTGTGCCGCCGGCGCTGGATATGGTCAGCCACCTGGTATCGGCACAGGAAGCGACCGCGCGCACGGCGCGCCGCCTGTTCCCGCTGCTGGAAAAAGCCAATGACCAGCCGACGGCCGACCTGATCACGCAGCGCCTCGATTTGCATGAAAAGACGGCGTGGATGCTGCGCAGCCTGCTGGAAGAGTAATTGCCGGGCCTGCGGCGCTAATTCGCCCCTGCCTATTGACGCCATCAGGAATTGCGTTAGACTGCTTGTATATAGGTGTTTGGCAAGAATAATATCAGGCAGTAATACGCATTAAACCCCGTCGCTTATATAGGCTGCGGGGTTTTTTATTTTCGGATTCGCAAAGATGGAGGCATCATGGCTGAATGGGTAGGCTGGTTTGTGGCGGCTGGCGCGGTATTGATCCTGGAGCTGTTTACTGGCACGTTTTATTTGCTGATGATCGCCATCGGTATCAGTGCCGGAGGACTGGTGGCGCTGGCGGGCGGCAATGGCGGCTGGCAAGCCCTGACGGTTGCCATTGTCGGCGTGGCGGCCACCCTGTTATTGCGGCGCAGCCGTTTTGGCAAGGCGGCGCGGCGCGATGCGGCGCAGGATCCGAATGTCAATCTCGATATCGGCCAAAGCGTGGCGGTCGCGCATTGGGTCGATGGCGCGGCGCGCGTCATGTACCGCGGCGCCTTGTGGGATGTGGAACTGATTCCCGGCAGCGATACGCAAGCCGGCCATTACACCATACGCGCCGTGCGTGGCAGCCGTTTGATTGTTGGATAACCTGGAGAGTAGATTATGGAAGTAAGCATCGGAAGCATGTCGTTGATCTTGTTATTGCTGGCATTGGTATTTGTCTTCAAGACGGTCAATGTGGTACCGCAGCAGCATGCCTGGGTGGTGGAGCGCCTGGGCAAGTTCCATGCGGTATTGGGCCCTGGCTTGAATATCGTCGTGCCTTTTGTCGACCGTATCGCCTACAAGCACGTGCTCAAGGAAATTCCGCTCGACGTGCCGCCGCAGGTATGTATTACGCGCGACAATACGCAATTGCAGGTCGATGGCATTCTGTATTTCCAGATTACCGACGCCATGCGTGCTTCGTATGGCTCGTCGAATTATATCGCCGCCATTACGCAACTGGCGCAAACGACCTTGCGTTCGGTGATCGGTAAAATGGAACTCGACAAGACATTTGAAGAACGCGACCATATCAATACGGCCATCGTGAATGCCATCGATGAATCGGCGGCGAATTGGGGCGTCAAGGTATTGCGCTATGAAATCAAGGATTTGACGCCGCCCAAGGAAATCCTGCATGCGATGCAGGCGCAGATTACGGCTGAACGCGAAAAGCGCGCGCTGATTGCCGCCTCGGAAGGGCGCAAGCAGGAGCAGATCAATATCGCCAGCGGCGAGCGCGAAGCGGCGATTGCCCGCTCGGAAGGCGAAAAGCAGGCGTCGATCAACCGTGCCGAAGGCCAGGCCACGGCCATCGTCGCGCTGGCGCAAGCCAGTGCCGAGGCGCTGCGCCAGGTGGGCGCCGCCATCCGCGAGCCGGGCGGCGAAGATGCCGTCAACCTGAAAGTGGCCGAGCAGTATGTGGGCGCGTTCGCGCAATTGGCGAAAACAAATAACTCGATTATCGTGCCGGCCAATCTGGGCGATATGAGCGGTTTGATCGCCACGGCGATGCAGGTGGTGAAAACGCAAAAGCCGAAAAGCGGCGTGGCGATTCCCTGATTGCCTGGTGAATAGCAAACTCGTAGCAAGTTAGTCGTCAAAACTGCCCGCCATATCGCGGGCAGTTTTCATTTGCGCTGCTGGAATATATGCTGGCAACAAGGCTCGAGTATCTGCGTTCTAAATGGCAATGTTGAAAATATTTTCTTTATGCTATGCTATGCGCACTTTCGGGATTATATGCTGCCGTGCGACGCTTATCTTTTTGATTGAAGTAGAATCTGCTGCTCATGCATTGCGATGATTCAACCGATATCCGCGGCGGATACTTGGGTAGTGTTTGGGAGCCGATGCATCATTGGCGATAGTATTGCTCCCATGTATATTTTGAATTGCAATTTATGATTACTATAAATTGCAATGAGGTAGAAAGTGCTGCAAAATAAATACTGTCGATGGTGCTGCATTGAATCGCGATCGCACAAGGAAGGGAAGTCGGCGCAGACAGTCGGTCCGGCGCGATGTCCGCTCCCTGGATTGAAGACTTACATCATCTGAAGGTCGGGGAAGTCGGGTTTTTGGTAAGAGAATTGTAAAAAACAATCAAATCTCAAGAAAAATCACCTCAGTCGCGTTACAATTGGATAGAATTTAACTGTTCAGTTATATTTTTCAACTCACACAAGGAAATATCATGGATCTGTCCAGCTTATCCCTGTCCGAACTGCGCACCTTGCAGGACGACATCAAGAAGCAAATGAAGAAACGCGAACAGGACGATCTGTCCAAAGCGCGTGAACAAATCCTGGCAATCGCCCAGAGCGTTGGCGTTTCCGTAAAAGATCTGGTTGGTACCGGTATCCGCGCTAAAACCGGCACGGTCGCAGTACGCTATCGCAATCCGGATGATGCGACGCAGCAATGGACTGGCCGTGGCCGTCAACCGAAATGGGTCAAAGAGTGGACCGATTCGGGCAAGTCGCGCGATCTGCTGAAGGTTTGATCCTGAAGGTTTAACAAACCGTTCATTCGGATGCTTGTCCTGTGGAGTAGTACAGGTGTAGTACAAGGCAGCATGCAAGCATCCGGAACTTTCCTGATTAATCGTCTTTGGCCAGGCAGGCAAAGCTGATTCATTCGCTTATCTCCATGGTATTTTCGATAATATCTGTCTTATTCCCGCAGTATTTCTTCCTTTTCCTGTTTTCATCCCATTGCGCTGTGCATTTCCGTTTGCCGCAGGTACCGGCAAAATAAAACCCGGCATATAGCCGGGCTTGGTGGTATTGGCGCAGATCGCTGCGCGTGGTGCCGGATCAGCGGCGGTGCGACTTCATTGCCGCCTGCACTTCGCGCGCGCCGTCGCGGTCGCGTTCCGCTGCCCGCTTGTCGTGCTGTTTCTTGCCTTTTGCCAGGCCGATTTCGCATTTGACGCGGCCGCCCTTGTAGTGCAGGTTGAGCGGCACCAGCGTATAGCCGGAGCGTTCCACCTTGCCGATCAGTTTATCCATTTCCGTGCGGTGCAGCAGCAGCTTGCGCGTGCGTACGGCTTCCGGGTGGATGTGGGTAGAGGCGGTCGGCAGGGCGCTGATATGCGCGCCGAACAGGAAGAGTTCATCGCCGCGGACGACAACGTAGGCTTCCTTGATTTGTACGCGGGCGTCGCGGATGGCTTTGACTTCCCAGCCTTCCAGCACGATGCCGGCTTCGTAGCGATCCTCGATAAAGTAGTCGTGGAAGGCTTTTCTGTTGTCTGCTATGGTCATGAGATGGTAAATGTGCGCGGGTCGGTTAAACTACTGTCTCGCGCAAGCGCGATAAAATCAAATGTATCCAACATCATAGCAAATGGTTCTTCAATGGCAGTAGTACATAAATCAGTTTTTCTCGGCTATAGCGCCGAACAAATGTTCGCGCTGGTGGCGGCGGTGGAGGATTATCCCAAATTCCTGCCCTGGTGCGGTGCGGTCGAGATTCGCGAGCGGGGCGAGAACACGGTCGTCGCCAGCGTGGGCATACATTACCACGGCGTGCGCCAAAGCTTCACCACGTCCAACGAGAACGTGCCGCCGAGCTCCATCAAGATGAAGCTGGTGGACGGTCCTTTCAAGACCCTCGACGGCGTGTGGACCTTCAAGGCCCTGCGTGACGATGCGTGCAAGATCGAACTGGACCTGCACTACGAGTTTTCCAGCCGCGTGCTCGAGCAGATCATCGGCCCCGTCTTCGGCATGATCGCCAACAGCATGGTCGATTCCTTCTGCAAGCGCGCGGAGACGGTGTATGGCTGAAGTGAGCATCCAGGTGCAAGTCTGCCATGCTTTGCCGGATAGCAGCTTCCTGCGCACCTTGACGGTGGCTGCAGGCGCCACCATCGGGCAGGCGGTGGAGCAGAGCGGCTTGCTGCAGGAAGTCCCCGGCATCGACCTGGCCGTGAATATGGTCGGCATCTATGGCAAGAAGAAGCCATTGGACACCGTCTTGCGCGAGCATGACCGGATCGAGGTGTACCGTCCGCTGCAGGCGGACCCGAAAGAAGCGCGCCGCCGGCGTGCCAGCGGCAAGCCCGCCAAGACCTGACGGGTCTGGAAGGGGGCAGGGCTGCGGCTGGCGGCTGGCCCTGGCGGGACATTTTTTTGCTATTTCCAAATATCTTTTCTATGCTGCAAGGACGGAGGGCGCTTTTTTCTGTATAATCTGCTTTTGCGCCAATAGGAAATGCTATGCGTCTACTTCAAAAAGCACTCACATTCGATGACGTGCTGCTCGTCCCAGCCTACTCCAACGTTCTGCCCGCCGATACGTCCCTCAAAACTCGCCTGACCCGCAATATCACCCTGAATATTCCCTTGCTGTCCGCAGCCATGGATACGGTGACGGAAGCCCGCCTCGCGATCGCGATGGCCCAGGAAGGCGGCATCGGCATCATTCACAAGAATTTGAATCCGAAAGACCAGGCACGTGAAGTGGCCCGCGTGAAGCGTTTCGAAGCCGGCGTGCTGCGCGACCCGATCACGATTCCGCCGGAAATGAAAATCCGCGACGTGATCGCCCTGACGGAACAATACGGCATCAGCGGTTTCCCTGTTGTCAAAGGCAAGGAAGTCGTCGGCATCATCACCAACCGCGATTTGCGCTTTGAGCAGGAACTCGACGCGGAAGCTTCCGCCAAGATGACCCCGCGCGAAAAACTCGTGGTCGTCAAGGAAGACGCCGATACGGCCGAAGCCAAGCGCCTGATGAACAAGCACCGCCTGGAGCGCGTGCTGGTCGTCAACGACGCGTTCGAGCTGCGCGGTCTGATCACCGTCAAGGATATCCAGAAGTCGACTTCCCACCCGTTCGCGTCGAAAGACAGCCAGGGCAAGCTGCTGGTCGGCGCTGCCGTCGGCGTGGGCGCCAAGGATGAAGAGCGCATCGACCTGCTGGTCGCTGCCGGCGTCGACGTGCTGGTGGTCGATACGGCCCACGGCCACTCGCAAGGCATCCTCGACCGCGTACGCTGGATCAAGACCAAGTACCCGCAAGTCGAAGTGATTGGCGGCAATATCGCTACCGCCGCCGCCGCCAAGGCGCTGGTCGAATACGGCGCCGATGCGGTCAAGGTCGGCATCGGTCCTGGCTCGATTTGCACCACGCGTATCGTCGCCGGTGTGGGCGTGCCGCAAATCACGGCCATCTCGAACGTGGCCGAAGCGCTGGAAGGCACGGGCGTGCCATGTATCGCCGACGGCGGTATCCGTTTCTCGGGCGATATCTCGAAAGCGCTGGCCGCTGGCGCTTCGACCGTCATGATGGGGTCCATGTTTGCCGGTACGGAAGAAGCACCGGGCGAAGTGATCCTGTACCAGGGCCGCAGCTACAAATCGTACCGCGGCATGGGTTCGCTGGGCGCCATGTCCGATGGTTCGGCTGACCGTTATTTCCAGGACGCCACCATGAAGGCCGACAAGTTCGTGCCTGAAGGTATCGAAGGCCGCGTGGCCTACAAGGGCAGCGTGCTGGCGATCATCTTCCAGCTGGTGGGCGGCGTGCGTCAATCGATGGGTTACTGCGGTTGCGCCACCATCGACGAACTGCGCGAAAAAGCGGAATTCGTGGAAATCACCTCGGCCGGCATGCGCGAGTCGCATGTCCATGATGTGCAGATCACGAAAGAAGCGCCTAACTACCGCTCCGAGTAAGCGTACTGGAGAAACTGTCCATGGCTGCGTTCCAGTGCCTCGCCGTACTGTTCGTACTGTCTTCGGCACTGCGCCTTGCCCTGAACAGTTTTCCAGCTACGCTATTGTGGTAGCGAAAGTCCAGACCGGCGCCCAGTGCGCCGGTTTTGCAATTGACCCTGAATAAAGCTCCGACCATGCACTCTAAAATCCTCATTCTCGATTTCGGTTCCCAAGTCACCCAGTTGATCGCCCGCCGCGTGCGCGATTCCGGCGTGTTTTCCGAAGTCTTCCCGTATGACGTCAGCGATGAATTCGTGCGCAACTATGGCGCCGCCGGCGTGATCCTGTCGGGCAGCCACAATTCCACGCTGGACGGCGATTCGCCGCGCGCGCCGCAAGCCGTGTTCGAGCTGGGCGTGCCCGTGCTGGGCATCTGCTACGGCATGCAAACCATGGCAGCCCAGCTGGGCGGCAAGGTGGAGAACGGCCTGGTGCGCGAATTCGGCTACGCCGAAGTGCGCGCCCGCAGCCATACCAAGTTGCTCAACGGCATTGCCGACTTCGTCACCGACGAAGGCCACGGCATGCTGAAAGTGTGGATGAGCCACGGCGACAAGGTGCTGGAAATGCCGCCAGGTTTCAAGCTGATGGGCAACACTCCGAGCTGCCCGATCGCCGCCATGGCCGACGAAGAGCGCCAGTTCTACGGCGTGCAATTCCACCCGGAAGTGACGCACACGGTGCAGGGCAAGGCCATGATCGGCCGCTTCGTGCATGAAATCTGCGGCTGCAAGTCGGACTGGAACATGCCCGATTACATCAGCGAAGCGGTGGAAAAGATCCGCGCCCAAGTCGGTACGGATGACGTCATCCTGGGCCTGTCCGGCGGCGTCGATTCGTCCGTCGCGGCTGCCCTGATCCACCGCGCCATCGGCGACCAGCTGACCTGCGTCTTCGTCGACCACGGCCTGCTGCGCCTGGACGAAGGCAAGATGGTGATGGACATGTTCGCCAAGAACCTGGGCGTGAAAGTCATCCGCGTCGATGCGGAAGACCAGTTCATGGGCCATTTGGCCGGCGTCACCGACCCCGAGCAAAAGCGCAAGATCATCGGCCGCGAATTCGTCGAAGTCTTCCAGGTCGAATCGGGCAAGCTGGTCAACGCCAAATGGCTGGCGCAAGGCACGATCTACCCGGACGTCATCGAATCGGCAGGTAAGGGCAAGAAAGGCCAGACCATCAAGAGCCACCACAACGTGGGCGGCTTGCCGGACACCATGAAGCTCAAATTGCTCGAACCCTTGCGCGAACTGTTTAAGGATGAAGTGCGCAAACTGGGCGTCGCGCTCGGCTTGCCGCATGACATGGTCTACCGCCACCCATTCCCGGGCCCGGGCCTGGGCGTGCGCATCCTCGGCGAAGTCAAGAAAGACTATGCCGATCTGCTGCGCCGCGCCGATGCCATCTTCATCGAAGAGCTGCGCAACACGCCGTACGAGTTCGTCGCCGGCCAGGCCGTCGACCCGGATGCGCTGCCAGCGAACTGGTACGAAGCGACCAGCCAGGCGTTCGCCGTCTTCCTGCCAGTCAAATCGGTGGGCGTGATGGGCGATGGCCGTACCTACGAATACGTGGTGGCCCTGCGCGCCGTGCAAACGCAGGACTTCATGACGGCCCACTGGGCGCATCTGCCGCACAGCTTGCTGGGCAAGGTCTCCAACCGCATCATCAATGAAGTGCGCGGCATCAACCGCGTCGTCTACGATATTTCGGGCAAGCCGCCGGCGACCATCGAATGGGAGTGATGAGCTCGCTTTAACTGTTTGATTTTAAAGTGAAAAATTGATGGCCGTTGATAATTCAAAAAGAATTATCAACGGCCATTTTTTTGATGTGCGTGCGGTTGATCCGTCGCGCCAAGGAAATGCGTGCATTGACGTCTCCACTGCGATCCCAGGTCAATGAATCCAGCCAGTCATCAGGCAGTTTTTTACCTACACAGGTCAGCGCATGGATCACGCTGCGCGTACTTCCCCGTGAGCCGCACCACTCCATCTGCCGCGACTTCTCGGCAAGGTAGTGATCCGGTTATTTCTCGCTCTTGCTTGCGGACTCGGCGCAATCCAAGGCTTTTTTGGGGATGGCTTCGAGGCCTTGATGCGCGAGGTCCAGCAGCGCTATTTCTACGGTGCAGCCATTTTGCATGGACAGGCGCTTCACGGCGGAGGCAAGCATGGGGGGAAGTTCCAGAAAATGCAGGATCAGCGCCCCTCCGGCCGCTACTGGCGGGTCGATTTGCGTCCCTCTGGCGATGGGCAACGTCCCATGCATTAACCAGGCGGTGCTGACGTCGAGGGCAGCGGCAATCTTCTCTGCCGCGTCCATAAGCAGTTTGGCTTTGCCTGATTCATAGCGATACAGTTGCGTGGGATTGATGCCCGCCTGTTCGGCAAGCAGCACTTGTGAGATACGAAGATTCTCGCGGCAGCTTTTGAGGCGCTCAGAAACATGGGTGTTGCCAGACATACATATTGCCTTTCAATATACGAAGTTCGTGAATGACCGGCTGTGGTGCAGCTGTCTCCACGGTGATGACAGGAGCAAGAGCGTTCTGCCAGCCACAGCTTGGTCAACAGCAATGATTTTACCGCCCGGGAGCGGCATGGCGGCATCCCTTGTTTCGTATTTCTTCCGGTGGGCATGGTCAATGTTGAGATCGTGTACGGATGCCGGATCTGACCCCGCTCCGCGCAGGGGAGGGAGCTGGACGCAGTTGAGCTTGCTAAGAGGTGGCCTGCGTTGCATGAGCTACCTTGCTTGACCTCGCTCTCAGGTCCTGGATGTCAGGGCTCAGGATGGATGAAATACTGACGAATACGGTTTTTCTTGCGGGAGCATGTGCTTTGCTTCCTCAAATTTCTCTTGGGCGAGCAACGCATGGATTGCATGGGCCAGCGGCGTCACATCCGCCACCCTGGTTATCCATTGATGTACGTAAAGTTCTACCGCCTTTTTGCTCAGGCCGATCTGAATGGCTCTGTGAGCTTGCGGCCGCAACAGCAGATCCCGTTCTGGATCCCATTGGATGCGCACGGGCGATGCCTCTTTTTTCGCCGACCATTCGTCCTTGCTCATAGACGTATCCGGGTGGCTCAGGCAGCCGTGCTCCAGTGCCCATTCAAATCCCGCTCGACTGATATCGATCGCCAGTATGCGTTGCTGACCAGCATCTTTGAATCCCCAGCCGGCGCGATACATCATCCATAAGAAAGACGGTTTAATCCACGTCATGCGTTCCATTTTGAATGGGGGCGAAGTAAATGTGCCGTTCGTTAATGCGTCATCTGCGATCACATCCGAATAGGCCTGATAGACACGGATGGTCGATTCGTCGTAGGTGGCCCTGATCTGACGTTCAGGGATGGCTGATGTTGGGTGCTGATCATCTTGCATTGTTACCTTGGTTGAAGCCAGGGAGAATCCCGGCAAGTTTTAACGTGACGCTGACAGTGCCGCCCGACTCCTGCGCGTGGCCTAAGCAATCCTTGCTGCCAGCCATACGTCGCCGGTTGATAGCCCATGCCGATGGGCCCATCAGGATGGTGGCAAGGTGGATGGCCCGACTGGCGAAAGTGGAGCGTGGTCAGCTTTGTAAATCTTACACGACCTTGGCCTCGTCCCGCTGCATGCGCAGGGTGCGCAGCTTGCCGATCAAGGCGATGGGGAGGCCGGGGGTATTCTTACCCGATCTCAGCCCATAGGGTACGCATCAGTTTCTCAAATGTGTATACGGTTCGACTGACTGTCTTACTCGCGCAGTGAAAAGCGCAAGATATGGTGACCGGTATGAGCGAACGGGCTTGCCTCTGCCCTCCAGTCCGCGACAAATCGGACAGGATGGATATATCCGGTGAGAGTATTTGCGAGGGTAGCAGCAGTTTAGTGGTTTGAAAATGTAGAACAGCCCATGGCTTAGCTATCCCATTGAGCATCGAGTTGGAGTAAGTTTTTTGTGGGAAACTTTGTGTATCGGAATGACTGAGCAAGCTGAAGACCTGTTTGACAGGGCTCTTTTATGGGCTCATGTCGATGCACCATCTCCTACTCACCTGTTTTGCTAGTGGTAATTGGATAGTTGAAAGGTGGTTACCAAAGAGGTAAAGTTCTCAAGAAATAAATAAAATTGCCATGCGGAAATAATTATTTTATAATCTACTTAAGAAAATATTTACGTAAGGCAACATATGCACCTGCGCTTGACGCCATGGTGCGGTGTATTTTTGTTTAGCGGCACCTTGTGCGCCGCCGTGTCCGCGCAGACCCGTCCTGAAATTGCACCGCCCCTTCCCAATCCGCCTGGCGCCAGCCAGCGCGACGATGCCAGCCAAGAACTTATCCGCCAGCAAGAACGTGAGCGCCTCCTGCGCCAGCAGCAGGAACGCACTCCCGACGTGCGCCTGCTCGATGCACCCGCGGCCGCGTCCGCCAACCGCCTGCCTGCGGGCGAATCGCCATGCTTTACGATTGACCAGTTGGTGTTGCGAGGCGAGGGCGCCGCGCAATTCCAGTGGGCGCTGGCTGCCGCCGGGCGCGACGACCTGGGTGCGCCGGACTCTGCGCTGGGACGCTGCCTGGGCACGCAGGCCATCAATGTGCTGATGGGGCGGCTGCAGAACGCCATCATCGCGCGCGGCTATGTCACCACGCGCGTGCTGGCCGAACCGCAGGACTTGAGCAAGGGGACGCTGGCCTTGACCTTGATACCGGGGCGCATCCGCCAGATCGGCTTTGCGCCCGGCACGAATCCCCGCGCCACGTGGTGGAATGCCGTGCCGGCGCGCCCTGGCGACTTGCTCAATGTGCGCGATACGGAACAGGCGCTGGAAAACTTCAAGCGCGTGCCGACGGCCGAAGCCGATATCCAGATCATGCCGGCCGAGGGCGGCAATGCGAAGCCGGGCGAGAGCGACCTGCAGATCCAGTGGAAGCAGGGCTTGCCATTCCGCCTGGCGCTGGGCCTCGACGATGGCGGTTCGCGCTCGACGGGCAAGCTGCAGGGCAGCGTGACCCTGTCGTATGACCATTGGCTGACCCTGAACGACCTGTTTTACCTGAGCCTGAACCAGAACGTCGACGGTGACCGCGACGGCCCGCGCGGCACGGCCGGCATGGTGGCCCACTATTCGATTCCCTACGCCTACTGGCTGCTGGCCTTCACGGTCAGCGACAGCCATTACCACCAGTCCGTGGCCGGCATCAGCCAGGACTACAACTACAGCGGCGCCAGCCAGAATCGCGAAGTCAAGTTGTCGCGCCTGGTGTACCGCGACGCCTCGCGCAAGACGACGGTGTCGCTACGGGGCTGGCAACGTTCCGCGCAAAACTTCATCGACGACACGGAAGTGGAAGTGCAGCGCCGCCGCATGGCCGGCTGGGAAATCGGTATCGGCCACCGCGAATTCATGGGCCAGGCGACCCTGGACGTGAACCTGCAATACCGGCGCGGCACGGGCGCGATGGAGGCGCTGGCCGCTCCCGAGGAAGCGTTTGGCGAGGGTACCTCGCGCATGCGCTTGCTGCTGGCCGACGCGGCCGTGTCGGCGCCGTTCATGCTGGCTGGCCAGCCGTTGCACTACACGGGTAGCTGGCGCACGCAGCACAACCGTACGCCGCTGGTGCCGCAAGACCGCTTCGCCATCGGCGGGCGCTACACGGTGCGCGGCTATGACGGCGAAAGCAGCCTGTCGGCCGAGCGTGGCTGGCTGCTGCGCAACGAAGTCGGCGTGCCGCTGGGTAGCAGCGGCCAGCAAGCGTATGCGGGACTCGATCATGGCGAGGTATCCGGGCCGTCCGCGGAATGGCTGATCGCACGGCGCCTGACGGGCGGCTTCGTCGGCTTGCGGGGGCAATGGCTGGGCGTGCAGTACGACGCTTTTGTCGGCTGGCCCGTGCACAAGCCTGAACTCTTCCGCACGGCCAGCCATACGGCCGGTTTCAGCCTGAACGCCAGTTATTGATATTTAGCAATGTAGTTACGTAGTTTTAAAGAATTAAGTCACTAAACGCAGCCATCCGCCAGACGTTTTCCTTTCCCTGTATTTGGCCGCTATTAGGACTTTCATGAACAAGAACCTGTACCGCATCATCTTCAACAAACGCCGTGGCCAATTGATGGTCGTCGCCGAAAATGCTTCGTCGCAAGGCAAGGCTGCCAAGGGGGAGGGAGGCCTGGACAGCGGCGTGTTTGGCGGTGATGGCGGTGGCGGGGTCAATGCCAAATTGCGGCCCCTGGCCTTGGCGATATTTGGCGCGCTGGGCATGGTGAGTTTTGTCGCCGGGCCGGCCATGGGACAGATCGTGGCCGATCCGAACGCGCCGGGCCGCCAGCGTCCGACCGTGGTGCAAAGCGCGAACGGCGTGACACAGGTCAACATCCAGACGCCGAGCGCGGCGGGCGTGTCGCGCAATACCTACAGCCAGTTCGACGTGACGGCGAATGGCGCCATCCTGAACAATAGCCGCGGCAATGTGCAGACGCAGACGGGCGGCTGGGTGCAAGGCAACCCATGGCTGGCGGGCGGCAGTGCGCGCGTGATCCTCAACGAAGTCAACTCAGCCAACCCGAGCCAGCTGCGCGGCTATGTCGAGGTGGCGGGCCTGCGGGCCGAAGTCGTCATCGCCAATCCGGCCGGCGTGGCCATCGACGGCGGCGGTTTCATCAATGCCAGTCGGGTCACGCTGACGACGGGCACGCCTATCCTCAACGGCGGCAACCTGGACGGCTACATGGTGCAGCGCGGCGTGGTCAGCATCAACGGGCGTGGCCTGGACACGTCGCTGAGCGACTACACGGCCATCCTGGCGCGCGCCGCACAGATCAATGTCGGCATCTGGGCGCAGGAATTGAAAGTGGTGACGGGGGCGAACCAGATCGATGCGGCGCATGGCGTGGCGGGCGGTATTGCTGGCGTGGGGCCGGCCCCGGCCTACGCGCTGGACGTGGCACAGCTGGGCGGCATGTACGCGGGCAAGATCACCCTGATCGGCACGGAAGCGGGCCTGGGCGTGCGCAATGCGGGCGTCTTGGCGGCCACGGCGGGTAATCTGGTGCTGCAATCGAATGGCTGGCTGAGCAACAGCGGCAATATCCAGTCCGCCGGCGCGGGCAGCCAGACCAGCATTGCCGTGACGGGCGACGTAGCCAATAGCGGCACCGTGTATGCGGGCGGCGACAGCCAGGTGCAGGCGCAGGGCAACATTGCCAACAGCGGCGTGATCGCGGCCCAGGGCAATGCCAAGGTGCATGCCACGGGGGCGGCGGCGCGCATCGATGCCACTGCTGGCTCGGTGCTGGCGGCTGGCTTGAATCTGGACAATACCTTGGCTGCCAGCGGCAAGCTGAGCGTTTCTGCTGGCGACACCATTGCCGTGCACGGCACGGCCGTGGCTGGCGGCGACAGCAGCCTGGCGGCGCGCCAGCTGGACCTTGCTGGGGCGCAAGTTTCGGGCGGGAATGTCAGCCTGGGCGCCAGCGCTGGCGACCTCGATGCCAGCCGCGCGCAGGTCACCGCCCGCGACCGCCTGCAACTGGACGCGGCGCACACCGTGCGCAGCGATGCGGCGCAACTGGTGGGTCAGCAATTGGGCGTGAACGCGCACGACTTGTCGAACGTGGGCGGCCAGATCATGCAACTGGGCAACGGTGATCTGGCCATCCGCTTGCCGGGTGCACTGGACAATACGCGCGGCGTCATCGCCACGAATAGCCAGGCTTTGCGTCTGCATGCTGCCAGCCTGAGCAATCAGGATGGGCAAATCCAGCATGCGGGTACGGGCGCGCTGGAGATCGGCGCAGCGCAAGTCAACTTGCAGCGCGGCAGCATCCTCAGTAATGGCGCCATGGCGCTCACGGGCGAGCACATCGACCACCGCGCTGCGCGCACGGTGGCGGGGCAGCTCAGCATCGACGCCGCAACCCTGGACAACCGGGGCGGCAGCCTGGCGCAGAGCGGCCAGGGCGCTACCGGCGTGCACGTGCGCGGCGGGTTGGACAATCGCGGTGGCGCGCTGGAAAGCAATGGCGCTTTGAGCGTGCAGGCGGGGAATGTACAAAATCAGAAGGGCCGTATCGTCTCGGGCACGGATGTGGCGCTGTCGACAGGTGCGCTGGACAATACCGAGGCGACCCTGGCGGCGGGCGGCAAGTTGCGCCTCGACAGCGGCGACGTCGACAATACGCGCGGCCAGATCCAGGCGCTGGCGGGCGATGCGGCCCTGACGGTGGCAAAGCTGAACAATACGGCCGGCAGCGTGTTTGCCGGTGGCAACCTTGCCACCCGGGCCAACGAAGTGCTCAATAGCGGCAACCTGTATGCGGCCGGCAGCCAGGCGCTGCAGGTCAGCGGCGCCGTCAGCAACAGCGGCGTCATTGCCGCGCAAGGCGATAACCGCGTCGACGCCAGCCGCATCGACAGCGCTACTGGCAGCCTGCTGGGCGCCGGCATCCGCGCCGACGGCAGCCTGGCCGGCAACGGCCAGTTGCAACTGACGACTGCGCAAGCGATCAGTGCGCACGGTCAGAACCTGGCCGCCGGCAAGACTAGCATGCACGCAGCGGCCATCGACCTGAGCGGCAGCCAGACGGGCGGCGCGGCGATTAGCCTGAACGCCAGCGCCGGCAACGTCGTCACCGATGGCGCACTGGTGACGACCACGGGCCTGCTGTCCGTGACGACGGCCGGCAGCGGCCAGGCCCTGTCGAACGTGCGCGGCACCCTGAGCGCGGGCCAGTTGGATATCACAACGGGATCGCTCGACAACCGCGGCGGCACCTTGATCCAGACGAGCGCTGGCGACACGGTATTGACAGGCAGCACCCTGGACAACACGGGCGGACGCATCGCCGTCAACAGCGCCAAGCTGGCGCTGACTGCGGAACAGGTGACTAATCGCGACGGCAGCATCGAGCACGCGGGCACGGGCAGCCTGAGCATCGACGCGGTGCGTTTCGATGACGAGCGCGGCAAGGTGACGGGCAATGGCCTGGTTGATATCCAGGCGGAAACAATTGATCACCGCCATGCCGTCACGACCGGGCAGCAGGTAACAGTGCAGGCCGACAATCTGGACAACCGCGACGGTACCCTGCAGCAGACGGGACCAGGACAGATGCGCGTGGACGTGGCGCAGACCCTGGACAATACGCGCGGCAACATTGCCGGCAATGGCGGCGTGCAAGTGCAGGCTGCTGTGGTGGACAACAGCAAGGGCCGTATCACGTCCGCTGCCTCGGCAGATATCACCAGCAAGGGCGCGCTGACCAATACGGACGGCGTGATTGCTGCGACTGCCGACTTGCATGTGGCAGGTGTAAATATTGACAACACGCATGGCGTATTGCAGGCGGACAATTTACGTCTGGGTGCGGCGACCTTGCTGAACCAGCAGGGCACGCTCAGCGCCGGTTCGGACCTGAGGGCGCGCCTCAGCGCAGACTTGAGCAACACCGGTCTGCTGTACGCGGGCCGCAACCAGCAACTGACGGTGGGCGGTGTGCTGAACAACAGCGGTTCCATCGCCTCCGTTGGCAACACCAATATTTCCGCTAATAAAGTGACCAGCAGCGGCTTGCTCGGCGCCGGCGTGAAAGCGGACGGCAGCTTGGGCGTGGCAGGTGATCTCAGCATCAACGCCGATGGCGTCTTGCAAGCGAGTGGCCAGAACCTGGCGGCGGGCAGCGCCGTGCTGGCGGGCGACAATGTGGACTTGTCGGGCAGCCAGACGGGGGCAAGCAACATCGCCATCACCGCGCGCAGCGGCGACGTATTGACGAACAAGGCCGTGATTTCCGCCAGCAATCTGCTGGCTATTACCGCCAATGCGAACAATGGACAATCGCTGGTGAATAGCCAAGGGCAACTGGTGGGTGGGCAGTTGCAGCTGAACGTGGTGAATGTGAACAACGCCAGCGGCGAGATAGTGCAGACAGGGAGTGGGGATACCGTCATCAGGACGGACAAGCTGGACAACACGGCCGGCCGTATCGCCGCCAACAGCGCGAACCTGGCGTTGAACGCGACGGTGTTGACGAACATCAATGGCAAACTGGAACACGCGGGTGCAGGCGTTCTGGCCATTAACGCAGGTCAGTTCAACAACCAGTACGGCAAGATCACGGGCAATGGCAAGCTTGACATCACTGCCGCCGCCATCGACCACCGCAATGCGACGACGGTGGCGAATCAGCTGATCGTCAACGCCGGCAGCCTGGACAACCGCGCCGGCAGCCTGGCGCAAACGGGTACAGGTTTGATGAGCCTCAATGCCGGCGGCTCGCTGAACAACACGGGCGGCAAGATCGAGGGCAATGGCGATGTGCTTGTGAAGGCAGCAACCTTGCTGAACAGCACGGGCCGCTTCGTGGCGGCGCAGGATGCCGAATTGAATGTGGGTAGCCTGGACAATACGGAAGGGATCGTGGCCGCAGGGCGCAACCTGGCATTGAGCGGTGCTGACATCAACAATACCAAGGGCCAGTTGCAAGCCGTGGCCGGCAACGCCACCTTGAACGTCGCGAACTTGAACAATGCGGCAGGCAACGTGTTTGCCGGCGCCAACCTGAACGCGACACTGGCCAGCCTGAATAATACAGGCAGCCTGTATGCGGCCGGGAATCAATCCCTGAACGCAACAGGCGCCATCGTCAACACGGGCGTCATCGCGGCGCAGGGAGATACCAGCATCACGGCCAATCGCCTCGATAGCAGTGCAAGCAGTCTCATTGGCGCCGGTATCCAGGCCGATGGCAAGCTGGGCACGTCTGGCGACCTGGCGATCGGCACCGCGCAAGCACTGAATGCACACGGCCAGATTTTGGCGGCCGGCAATGCCAATCTGACAGGTGCCACGCTCGACATCAGTGGCAGTCAGGCCAGCGCGGCCAACATCGGCCTGACGGCAACCCAGGGCGAGGTCAGCACGAACAAGGCCGTGGTGACGACGCCGGGCACGTTGAACGTGACGACCAGCGCCACGTTGCACAACACGGACGGTACTTTGCAGGCGGCCCAGCTCGACCTGCATGTGGCAAACCTGGACAACGCCAAAGG
The DNA here is from genome assembly GCF_023703445.1 of Janthinobacterium kumbetense. Taxonomy (NCBI): domain Bacteria; kingdom Pseudomonadati; phylum Pseudomonadota; class Betaproteobacteria; order Burkholderiales; family Oxalobacteraceae; genus Janthinobacterium; species Janthinobacterium kumbetense. The sequence goes on along the minus strand of NZ_JAMQGR010000001.1, from coordinate 1,496,555 downwards.
TACGTTGCTGCAAACGGGTACGGGTAACGCCGTCATCCAGACCGGCAATCTGGACAACACGGCTGGCCGCATCGCCGTCAACAGCAACAAGTTGGCCCTCGATGCGACTACGCTGACGAACCGCGATGGCAAGATCGAGCATGCGGGAACCGGCATCCTGTCCGTGCAGGCGGGCGTGCTGGACAACAACAAGGGCCGCATCACGTCGGCGGCAGCAGCTTCTGTCATCAGCAAAGGTGTGCTGAACAATACGGATGGCGTGATCGCCGCCACCACCAATCTGCAGGTTGGCGGCACTGCACTGGACAACACGCGCGGTGTATTGCAGGCGGACAATTTGCACCTTGATGCGGCGGCCTTGCTGAACCAGCAAGGCACGCTCAGCGCCGGCACGGACTTGACGGCGAAAGTGAGCGGTGACCTGAACAACGCTGGCCTGCTGTACGCGGGCCGCAACCAGCAATGGACGGTGGGCGGCGTGCTGAATAACACGGGGTCGATCGCCTCCGTCAACAACACCCATATTACCGCTGGCAAAGTGACCAGCAGCGGCTTGCTGGGTGCTGGCATCAAGGCGGACGGTAGCTTGGGCACGGCAGGCGATCTGACCATCCATGCCGATGGCGTGTTGCAAGCGAGCGGGCAGAACCTGGCGGCGGGCAGCGCTCAGTTGAAAGGTGGATCGGTCGATTTGTCGGGTAGCCAGACTGGCGCGGTGAATATCGCCATCATGGTAAATATTGGCGATGTAGTGACGAACAAGGCGGTGATTTCCGCCAGCAACGTGCTGGCCATCACGGCCAACGCGCATAACGCGCAGTCACTGGTAAATACGCAGGGCCAGCTGGTGGCCGGCCAGTTGCAACTGAACGTGGCCAACCTGAACAACGCCAGCGGCGACATCGTGCAAACGGGCACCGGCGATACAACCATTACCACAGGAAAACTCGACAACACGGCGGGTCGTATCGCCGTCAACAGCGCGAACCTGGCTTTGAACGCCACGGTATTGACGAACATCAATGGCAAGCTGGAGCACGCAGGCGCCGGCATCCTGGCCATCAACGCGGGCCAGTTCAACAATCAGTTCAGCAAGATTACGGGTAATGGCAAGCTCGACATCACGGCGACTAGCTTGGATCACCGCAATGCCACGACCATCGCGAACCAGCTGACGGTCAATGCGGGCACGCTGGACAACCGCAGCGGCAGCCTGGCGCAAACGGGTACAGGTTTGATGAACGTCAATGCGACTGGTTTGTTGGACAATACGGGCGGCAAGATCGAAGGCAATGGCGATGCGCTGGTAAAGGCCACTACCTTGCTGAACAACAAGGGCCGCATCGTGGCGGCGCAGGATGCCGCGTTGAATGTAGATCGTCTGGACAATACGGAAGGGATCGTGGCTGCAGGCCGCAACCTGGCATTGAGCGGTGCTGACATCGACAATACCAAGGGCCAGTTACAGGCCGTGGCGGGCGATGCGACCTTGAATGTTGCGACCTTGAATAATACGACAGGCAGCGTGTTCGCTGGCGGTAACCTCAGCGCTACGCTCGATACCTTGAATAACAGCGGAAGCCTGTATGCGGCTGGTAACCAGACCTTGACCGCCAGCGGCACCATCATTAACACGGGCGTGATCGCGGCACAAGGCAACACCAGCCTCACGGCAAAGATCCTCGACAGCAGCGCAAGCAGCCTCATCGGCGCCGGCATGCAGGCCGATGGCAAGCTGGGTACGGCTGGTGACTTGACCATCAACACCGCGCAAACGCTGGCTGCACACGGCCAGAATCTGGCGGCGGGCAAGGCGACCCTGACAGGCGCCAGCATCGACATCGGCGGCAGCCAGACCAGCGCGACGAACATCGGCCTGACGGCCACTCAGGGCGATGTTGCCACGAACAAGGCCGTGGTGATGACGCCAGGCACATTGAACATCACGAGCAATGCCGCCCTGCACAACACGGAAGGCACCTTGCAGGCGGGTCAATTCGACTTGCATGTGGGCAATCTGGACAACGCCAAGGGCACTCTCTTGCAAACGGGCACGGGCGATACCGTCATCCAGACGGGCAATCTTGACAACACGGCTGGCCGCATCGCCGTCAACAGCACGAACTTGAGTATCTATGCCGTCAAGGTCACGAACCAGGATGGCAAAATCGAGCATGCGGGCATGGGGACGCTGAATGTGCAGGCGGGTGTGCTGGACAACAACAAGGGCCGCATCACGTCGGCGGCAGCAGCTTCTGTCATCAGCAACAGTGTGCTGAACAATACGGATGGCGTGATCGCCGCCACCACCAATCTGCAGGTTGGCGGCACTGCACTGGACAACACGCGCGGCGTATTGCAGGCGGACAATTTACATCTTGAGGCGGCGACCTTGCTGAACCAGCAGGGGACAGTGAGCGCTGGCATGGACCTGACGGCGAAAGTGAGTGGTGATTTGAATAACGCTGGCCTGCTGTACGCGGGCCGCAACCAGCAATTGACGGTGGGTGGCTTGCTGAACAACAGCGGGTCGATTGCCTCTGTGAATAACACGACGATTACCGCTGGCAAAATGACCAGCAGCGGCTTGCTGGGTGCCGGCGTGAAAGCGGACGGCAGCCTGGGCACGGCAGGCGACTTGACCATCCATGCCGATGGCGTGTTGCAAGCGAGCGGGCAGAACCTGGCAGCGGGCAGCGCTCAGTTGAAAGGTGCATCGGTCGATTTGTCGGGTAGCCAGACTGGCGCAGCGAATATCGCCATCACGGCAACTACTGGCGATGTCGTGACGAACAAGGCGGTGATTTCCGCCAGCAACGTGCTGGCCATCACGGGCAACGCGCATAACGCGCAGTCACTGGTAAATACGCAGGGCCAGCTGGTGGCCGGCCAGTTGCAACTGAACGTGGTCAACCTGAACAACGCCAGCGGGGAGATCGTGCAGACGGGCACGGGCGACACCGTCATCACCACCGGCAAGCTGGACAATACGGCAGGCCGCATCGCCGTCAACAGCGCGAACCTGGCCTTGAACGCCTCCGTCTTGACCAATATCAATGGCAAGCTGGAACACGCGGGCGCGGGCATCCTGGCTATCAACGCGGGCCAGTTCAACAACCAGTTCGGCAAGATTACGGGCAACGGCAAAGTGGACCTCACCGCTGCGACCTTGGACCACCGCAATGCCACCACCGTGGCCAATCAGCTGACGGTGAACGCGGGCAGCCTGGACAACCGTGCCGGCAGCCTGGCGCAAGCGGGTACAGGTTTGATGAATGTCAATGCGACTGGTTTGCTGGACAACACGGGCGGCAATATCGAAGGCAATGGCGATGCTCTGGTGAAAGCAGGTACGTTGTTGAACAACAAGGGCCGCATCGTGGCGGCACAGGATGCCAAGTTGAACATCGGTAGCCTGGATAACACGGAAGGCACGGTGGCGGCGGGGCGCAATCTGGCATTGACCGGTGGCGATATCGACAATACCAAGGGTCAGTTGCAGGCCGTGGCGGGCGATGCGACCTTGAAGGTTGGCAAGCTGAACAACAACGCGGGCAGCGTGTTTGCCGGCGGCAACCTGAACGCTACGCTCGACACCTTGAACAACAGCGGCAGCCTGTATGCGGCCGGCAATCAAACCTTGACCGCCAGCGGCGCCATCGTGAACACGGGCGTGATCGCGGCGCAAGGCAACAACAGCCTCACGGCGAAAAGCCTCGATAGCAGCGCAAGTAGCCTGATCGGCGCCGGTATGCAGGCCGATGGCAAGCTGGGCACGGCTGGCGACTTGACGATCAGCACAACACAAACGCTGGCCGCGCACGGCCAGAACCTGGCGGCGGGCTATGCCAATCTGACAGGTGCCAGCATCGACATCGGCGGCAGCCAGACCAGCGCGACGAACATCGGCCTGACGGCAACAACGGGCGATGTCAGCACGAACAAGGCGGTGGTGTCGACACCAGGCGCGCTCAACATCACGACGAGCGCCAACCTGCACAACGCGGAAGGCACATTGCAGGCGGGCCAGCTCGACTTGCATGTGGGCAACTTGGACAACACCAAGGGCAGCGTCATCCAGACGGGCACGGGCGATACCGTTATTCAGACGGGCAATCTCGACAACAGCGCGGGGCGCATCGCCGTCAATAGCGCCAATCTGGCCCTGGGCGCGGCCACCTTGACGAATGCGGGCGGTAAGATCGAGCATGCGGGTGCTGGCACCCTGGCCATCACGGCAGCAAACTTGCAGGGGGCCGGCGGCAGTATCATCGGCAATGGCGCCGTCGATCTGAAGGCAGGCTTGTTCGACCACGCCAACGCCACCACCACGGGACGGTCCCTGAACGTGCAGGCCGAGAGCCTGAGCAACCGGGGCGGCCATCTGCTGCAGACGGGCGCGGGCGGCATGACGGTGGCCGTCACCGGCCAACTGGACAATTCAAATGGCGAAATCGTTGGCAACGGCACCTTGTCGGTGCAGACCGGCAGCCTGGACAACAGCAAGGGCAAGATCACCTCGGCCACGTCCGCCGACATCGCCAGCACTGGCGCGCTCGTCAATACCGATGGCGTGATCGCGGCGGCAACCGATTTGCACTTGGGCGGCGCCATCGACAATACGCGCGGCTTGCTGCAGGCGGGGACCGGCGCCTTGCGCCTGGATGCGGCCAGCCTGCGCAATGCGCAGGGCACGCTCAGCGCGGCCACGGATATCACCGCCAAAGTCGTCGGTGATGTGCTGAACGCTGGCGTGTTGTATGCGGGGCGCAACCAGACTCTGGATATCGGCGGCTTGCTCAGCAATACAGGCTCGCTGGCAGCCCTCGGCAATACGACGATCACGGCGGGCAGTCTGAGCGGTAATGGATTGCTGGCGGCAGGCATGCGCGCCGATGGCAGCTTTGCCGCGGCCGGTGACCTGACCGTGACGGCCCGTGGCGCCTTGCAGGCTGGTGGCCAGAACATGGCGGCCGGCCAGCTGCAGCTGACGGGCGCATCGATCGACGCGGGCGGCAGCCAGATCAGCGCGGCGAATATCGGCTTGACGGCCTTGACGGGCAATGTGACGAGCAGCAAGGCGGTCGTGTCGACGAATGGTTTGCTGGCTATCACGGCGAATGCGGCCAATGGGCAGGCATTGATCAACCAGGGCGGAAGTCTGAGTGCGGGGCAACTGTCCCTGCGCATGGCCAACCTGGACAACGCCAAAGGCATCTTGATACAGACGGGTGCTGGCGACACGGTCATCGAAACAGGCAAGCTGGACAATACGGGCGGGCGCATCGCCGTCAACAGCGCCAACCTGCGCCTGCAGGCGGGCGACTTGACGAATATCGACGGCAAGATCGAGCATGCCGGCAAGGGCGTGCTGGATATCCGCGCCACCAATTTGTATGGCCAGCGGGGCCAGCTGACGGGCAATGGCGCGCTGCAGGTGGCGGCCAATTACCTCGATCACCGCAATGCGAGCCTGCTGGCGCAGCAGGTGAACGTCTCCGCCGGCATCCTCGATAATCGCCAGGGGCAGATCACGCAGCTGGGCACGAGCGCGGCGACAGTGCTGGCCAGTACGCGCCTGGACAATAGCGGCGGCAAGATCGAGGCGAATGGCAATGTGCGCGTGGAAACGGGCGAGTTGCTCAATGAGCATGGCCGTATTGCTTCTGCACAAGATGTCAATGTGGCAGCAACGGGCAAGCTGGACAATACTAGCGGCGTGATCATTGCCGGGCGCGACCTGACGCTGGCTGGCGGCAAGGTAGACAATACCCTGGGCCAGTTGCAGGCGGCAGGCGGCAATGCGCAATTGACGATGGACGAGCTGCTCAATGCGCAAGGCAGCCTCGTTGCCAGCGGCAATCTGACGACGACGGCGGGCAGCGTGCGCAACAGCGGCAGCCTGTTTGCCGGCACAGAACAAACGCTCACCGTGACGGGCGCGCTGGAAAATGCCGGCGTGATCCTGGCCCAGGGCAACAACACGATCAGTGCCAACAGCGTCAACAGCGGCGCGGCCAGCCTGATCGGCGCGGGTGTGAAAGCCGATGGCAGCCTGCAGACGAGCGGCAATCTGCAAATCACGGCGCAGCAGGCATTGGGAGCGCATGGGCAAGTGTTGGCGGCAGGCAATGCCGTCCTGCGCGGCGGCAGCGTCGACCTCGGCGGCAGCCGCAGCAGCGCTGGCAATATCAGCCTGACGGCGACAAGCGGTGATGTCAGCACCAGTGGCGCCGTGGTCACTACGCCCGGCGCCTTGACGATTACATCTGGACAGGCAAGCTGGAACAACCAGCGCGGCGACATCAGCGCCGGCCAACTTGCCGTCACAGCCGGCAACCTGAACAACCAGCAAGGCAGCATCGTACAGACGGGTGCCGGCAATACGGCCATCGACTTGACATCGCCAGCAGGCGTGCTGGACAACACGGGCGGGCGCATCGCCGTCAACAGCGCCAACCTGGGCCTGAAAGCGGGTACGCTGACGAATACGGATGGCAAGATCGAACATGCGGGCAGCGGCACCTTGAGTCTGCAGGCCGCGCAGTTGAACGACCAGCGCGGACAGATCACGGGCAATGGCGCGCTGGTCGTCACGGCCGGCGCCATCGACCACCGCAACGCCAGCACCATCGCGCAGCAAGTGAGCGTGACGGGCACGATCCTGGACAATGCGGGCGGCAACCTGACGCAGCTGGGCAAGGGCGATACCAGCATTCAATTGACGACCAGCCTGGACAACCGCGGCGGCACGATTGCCAGCAACGGCAACACGACGATTGTTGCACCGACCCTCAACAATCAGGGCGGCAAGCTGCAGGCGGCCGGCACGGCCAACCTGACGCTGACGGCAAACAACGTGCTCGACAACCGCCATGGCGGCGTCATCGCCGGCGGCGGCAATGTCGTGCTGGGTGCCGGAAATCTGCTGAACCAAGGCGGCAGCGCCACGGCGGGCGGGCAGCTGACGGCAAATGTGGTGCAGGCATTGAACAATGCGGGCGGCTTGCTGGCCGCCACGGGCAATATGACCGTGAACGCGGCCAGCGTCGACAACAGCGCCGGGGGTAAGTTGGCCTCGGTACAAGGCCTGTTGGCGGTCACGTCCACGGGCGCCACCGTCAACAATGGCGGCACTCTGCAAGCGGGCGGCGATATCATCCTGCGCAATGGCGGTCTGTGGAACGGGCAGGGCACCATTGCGGGCGCGAATGTCACGCTCGACACGCACGGCCAGGTTTTCAACAATACGCAGGGCACGCTGGCGGGCGCAGGCACCGTCAACTTGCAGACGGGCATCCTGGACAACGATGGCGGCTTGCTGCAGTCGGGCGGCGCCATGACCATCGACACGCACGGCAACGCTTTACTCAACACCAATGCGGGCGCGTATGCCGTGCGCCATCCGGGCAGCGCGGGCGGCATCAGCAGCGGCGCAGGATTGACCCTGCAAACGGGCAGCTGGAACAATGCGGGCGGCTATCTGGGCGCGGCCGGCAACATCACGGGCAGCGTGGGCCAGCTGGATAACCGTGGTGGCCAGATCGTCGGCAAGTCGGCGCTGGACCTGACCCTGAGCGGCTTGCAGAACCAGGGCGGGCAAATCCAGGTGCTGGGCAATATCGGCCTGAACGCGGGTGGCGGCAGTATTAATAACCAGCAAGGCTTGATCCGCTCCGGCGCGGCCGTCACGGTGACGGGCGGCACCATTGACAATGCCAGCACGCTGGGTGCGAACCAGGGCGTCGAAGGCATCCATGTGACCCTGAACAGTGCCAATGTCAGCAATGTGCAGGGCGCGGTGCGCGCCGATGGCAACCTGGCGATCAACAGTGCAGGCATTATCAACAACACACTGGGCATGCTCAGCGCCGGCGGCGCGCTGGCACTGCAGGACACGGGCCCCGGCCGGGGACTGGCCGTCACCAACTCGGGCGGCACCATCATCGGCGGCCAGCGCACCGACATCCGCGCGGGCAGCTTGAGCGGCGACGGCAAGGTGTTGTCACAGAAAGATATGGCGCTGGACCTGGCCGGTAACTTTACGCTGAACGCGGGCGCCGAGATCATGGCCAACGGTAATGCGGATATCACCATCGGCGGACAGCTGGCCAATGCCGGGAAAATCCAGGCGCTCAGCATGCTGACCCTGGGCGCTGCGAATTTCGATAACACAGTCACGGGCGACATCAACGCGGGCACAACGCGCGTCAACGTCGGCGGCGTACTGAACAATCGCGGCGTGATCGATGGCATCAGCACACAACTGAACGTCGGCACGCTGAACAACGTCGGCACGGGCCGCATCTATGGCGACCATCTGAGCATAGCCGGCGGCACCGTCAACAATGACGTGGGAGGCGGCGTGGCGGCCACCATCGCCGCACGCGAGCGGCTCGATATCGGCGTGACGACACTCAACAACCGCGAACACGGCCTGATCTTCAGCGGTGGCGACATGGCCATCGGCGGCTACCTGGACGGCAACCGTATCGCCACAGGCTGGGCGGGAGCGGTGACGAATGCCAGCGCGACGATCGAGGCGTTGGGGAGCTTGAACCTGGGCGCGAGTCAGGTGAATGTGCTCAATAACCATCTGGTTTTTGAGGAAGGGCGGATGACGACGGAGAATATATCTGAGTATCAACCAGATGGGAGCGATATCACGTATGCAGAGGGTACTCCAGGCGTGATTCTGGATCGTATTGGTTACAACGATCCCAGCGACCTTTCTATATCGTTGGTGACACCTGGTGATATCTATCATCAAAATTTTATCAAGCGTGAAGTAATTCGTACAACCTATGAGAGCGTTGTCGTTAGTTCCGATCCAGGGAGAATTATTGCAAGCAATAATTTAAAAATTAGCTCAGGTTCGATTGTAAATGACAATAGTCATATTATTGCCGGTGGGACATTGGATATAGATCGGGCGATTCTTAATAATAAGACAACCAAGGGGGAGAAAGTTGTACATGAAAAAGGAAAAATAACCCGCTACCGTGTGAATAATAACCCTGGTTTGCTTCAGACGGGGATAAGCATCCGGCCCGTTGACATGACCAGGACTATTCCAGCCAGTTCTGTCAGTACGTCGCGCAATGAAGGAAATGCCAATACCGGCGGCCAGGGCACAAAACCAGGCAGTGCCGTCAAAAACGGCGTTGGTGGTGCGGCGGAACGCATAGGCGGTGCGGAAACGCAGGTGCGCACTTCGGCTTTTTCTACGGAGGCAACAGAAATCCGGAAAGCCGATGTCAGCGGTCAAGAAACTAATCGTGTCGATGGCGGCAGTGTTGTCCAAAAGACTGACCGTGCTGGCAATCCCGTCACCGATGCGGCTGTTGGCGTCACGCCAGGCAGCAAGCTTGATGGCGCGACAGGCATCGCTGCAGATACAGGGACATCACTGAACCACGTGTCGACAGGCGCGGCAGGTAGCGTTGCCGCACAGGGCGCCGCCACGGTGTCGGGCGCTCACGGTGCGACGGGCAGCACGCGTACGGGCGATGCGGCCCGTACTGTTGCCGTTGACACGGTTTCCGGCGCGCACGTTGATGCGGCCAGCGGCGCTGGCCAGCATGGCGCAGGCGTTGATGCGGCCTTGCTGTCTCGCTCGTCTGTGGGGGCGGTCACGGCCGTGTCGGGCGGCAAGGGGCCGGGCGGCGCGGCCCATGGTGGCGTCCTTGGCCAAGCTGGAGAGCTTGGGGCGGTGAATGCTGCCCAGTTGAGTGGCATTGCCGGCAGCCACGCCAGCTCGCATACAGGCCTTGGTCCCGTAGCCGGGGCCGGCATTGCGGCAGATCAAGTGCAGGGCAAGGGCGGACCAGGCGGTATTGCCGATGCCGCCAAGCTTGGCCGGGCCGGCGAAATTGCAACGCTGGCGTCGACTGCGCTGGCGGGTGTCAACGGCGCGCAAGCAAGCGCCGGAACCGGATTAAACCCGCTGAAAGACGTGGCTATTGCAGCCTCGACAGGCAGCGCGGCATACGCAGGTGCTGTCGGTGGAATAGGGCAGGTGCGCATGAATGGCATTACCCAGGTGAAACTGGGCAATCCATCCACGCGCGCACAAGTGGTGCGGACCACGGGTTCATCGCTGCAGATTCCGAACGCCAGCCTGTATAAAGTGAGCTCTGCGCCATCATCCCGCTATCTGGTGGAAACGGATCCGCGCTTTGCCAGTTATCGGGAGTGGACGGGTTCCGATTATCTGCTCAAGCAGGTGAAAAACGATCCCTCCGTGACGCAAAAGCGCCTGGGCGACGGTTTCTACGAGCAACGCCTGGTGCGCGAGCAAGTCGCAGAGCTGACGGGGCAGCGTTTCGTCGGCGATTACACCAGTGACGAACAGCAGTACAAGGCACTGATGGATCAAGGTGTCGCGTTTGCCAAGCAATGGGACCTTCGTCCCGGTATTGCGCTGACAGCGGAGCAAATGGCGGGGCTGACCAGCGATATCGTCTGGCTGGTGGAACAGGACGTCGTGCTGGCCGACGGCAGCACGCAAAAAGTGCTGGCGCCGCAAGTGTATGTGCGCGTGCGTGAGGGCGATATCGATGGCCAGGGCGGATTGTTGGCCGGCAAGGAAGTCAATCTGAATCTCGAAGGCGATTTGACCAATAGCGGTACGATCGCCGGACGCACGATCGTCAAGCTGAATGCGGAAAATATCGACAACCTGGGCGGGCGCATTACTGGCGACGCCATTTCGGCCCATGCCAGGAATGACCTGAACAACATCAGCGGCACCATTTCTGCCAATAGCGAGCTGCAAGTCAGTGCGGGAAGGGATATCAACGTGAAGACGTCCACGCTGACGTCCAGCGGCGGCGATGGCAAAAACAGCTTCAGTCGTACCACCCTGGATAATCTGGCGGGCCTGTATGTCACAGGCAATGGCACGGCCGGCAGCGGTAATTTGCTGGTATCTGCGGGGCGCGACGTGACTATCGCGGGTGCATCCGTCGTGAATACGGATGCCGGTGGCGGCATTGGCATCGCAGCTGGCCGTGATATTGCCGTCACGACAGTGAACAGCGGTAGTGAGTTCACGTTGGCAGGTCCTGGGCAGCGGCATATGACCGATACGTCCAGCAAAGAAACCGCCAGCACGATTGCATCTGCCGGCGATATTCGCCTGAGTGCCGGTGACAATATCCAGCTGAAAGCGGCAAATGTCCAGGCAGCGGAAACGCTGCAGCTGTCTGCGGAACGCAATATCGACATTTCTACGGCACGGGATACAGAAACGCGTCAAAGCTGGTATGGCAACAGCTCGACCAAAGGCACTAGCCAAGGCAGCGAGCTGGGCGGCAAGCAGATCGTCATGCTGGCCGGCAATGATATTAATAATACTGGCGGCCAGGTGATCGCGACAGACAAGCTCATCGCAAGCGCCGGACGAGACATCAACATCGTCACGACCACTGTCAGCAATGCCAGCAAGAAAGGGATGGGCAATAGCGAAACCAGCACCGTCGTCGACAAGGTGGCAGGCCTGTATGTGACCGGCACGGGTGAAGGCAATACGCTGGTCGCCCAGGCGGGCCGTGATATGACGCTGACCGGAGGCGTCATCGCCAATGCCGGCGTGAATGGCCAGACCAGCCTGGTCGCAGGTAATAACCTGACTCTCAATACCGTCGCCGTCGCCTCGACGCACGACCAAGTGCGCAATGCGGACAATTACCGCAAAGAAAGCAAGACAGGTGAAGTGGGCAGCCAGATCATGGGCGCCGGCAACGTCAATTTGCAGGCGGGCCATGATCTGACGGCGCGCGCGGCGGACGTGCAGGCGCGCGGTACCTTGGGCCTGGTGGCGGGCAATGACATCAGCCTGGTGAATGGTTTCCAGAACGAAGTGACTGATGTTGCCAGCAAATCGACGAAGAAGGGTTTCTGGAACAAGACCACGACGACCAAGCACGATGTGGTCGATACCACCACGGCCATCGGCACCTCGCTTGGCGGTAGCAGCGTGACGGTGCAGGCCGGGCATGATTTGCAAGTTACTGGTTCGAGCATCTTGAGCGACGACGCGACGCGATTACTCGCGGGCAACAACATCACGATCGACGCGGCCACCAATACGGTATACGAACTGCATCACACGAGTACCAAGAAAAGCGGCTTCATGAGCAGTGGCGGCATCGGCTTCAGCTATGGCACCAAGACCACGACCGTAGACCAGGAACGGGACGCCACCTTGCAAAGCGGCGAGGCGCGCAGTTCGATCGGCGCCACAGGCGGTGCATTGACGATGGTTGCCGGCAATAACGTGACGATAGGCGGCAGCGATATTCTTGCCGCGACGGATCTCGATATCATCGGCAAGAGCGTCACCATCAAGCCGGGCCAGGACAATGAGAAGGGGAAATTTGAAGTCAAGACGACGCAGGATGGCTTGACCCTGGCTTTGGGCGGCAGCGTGATCAGCGCCATCCAGACCTTGCAAACCATGAGTTCGGCGGCCAGCACGGCCAAGGACGGCCGTGTCACAGCGATGGCGGCGGCCACGGCGGCCATGGCCGCCAAGGACGCTGCCAAGGACATGATGAAGGAAGGCGGTCCAAGCATCAGCATCAGCCTGACGGCGGGCCATTCGGAAAGCATCCAGACGCAAAACACGGCCAGCACCACCCATAGCGGCAGCGTATTGACAGGCAACAATATCAACATCACGGCCCTGGGTGGCGGCAAGGATAGCAACATCAATATCCTGGGCAGCGACCTGAACGCGAAGAACGATATCCGCCTGCATGCCGACAATAACGTCAATCTGCTGGCCGCGCAGGACACGGAAAGCCAGCACAGCAAGAGCTCGAGCCTGAGCGCCTCCGTGGGCGTGAAGGCGATCGTCAGCACACAGGGCACCTCGTTCGGCTTCACGGCCAGCGTCAGCGGCAGCAAGGGGCATGAGGATGGCGATGGCACGACGCAGCTCAATACCCATGTGAATGCAGGCGACAAGCTGGTTATCACAAGTGGTGGCGACACCAACATCAAGGGCGCCGTGGCCAGCGCCAACCAGGTGATTGCCGACATCAAGGGCAATCTGAACCTGGAAAGCTTGCAAGACCTGGCCAAGTTCGACAGCAAGAGCCAGAGCATTTCCGCCAGCGGTACGGTGGGCATTGGCGCCAGCTTCAGCGGCAGCTATAGCCAGAGCAAGATGCACAACGACTATGCCAGCGTGCAGGAGCAAAGCGGCATCAGGGCAGGCAACGGCGGCTTCCAGATCAAGGTGGGCGGCAATACGGACTTGAAGGGAGCCGTCATCAGTGCCACGGAGGCGGGCAAGCTGAACAGCAGTTTGACGACCGCGACCCTGACGCATAGCGACATTGCCAACCATGCGATATCGAAGGGTAGCAGTGTGGGTGTTTCGGGCGGTTTTTCGGTAGCGGGCAAGGAGACCGAAGAGAATAAGAATTTGACCAATGTTGGCGGTAAAGGCGGCACCACCGCAGGCCTGCCTGCCATTGTCGCGCTCAGCGAGAACGCTAGTAGTACTACGCGTAGCGGCATCAGTGGCGGCACTCTGGTCATCACCGATGATGCGGCTCAGCGTGCAGCGACGGGCAAGGGAGCGGATGAAGCTATCTCCGATCTGAACCGCGATGTAACGACTGGAGTGGATTCCAGCGGTAAGATTGGCAATAATTTTGACAAGGCAGCGCTGCAGGCGACGATGGATGTGACGGCGGCGTTTGCGGCAGCTGCTGCAGAGAAGCTGGGGACCTATGCTTCCGATAAGCTGAAAGAAGCGACTGCATTGGCAGATGAAGCATATAAGCTTCGAGAAACCGATCCTGAAAGAAGCGCAGAGTTAACGCGTCAAAGTGTTGAGTTAACAGAGAATTGGAAAGAGGATGGACTCGCGCGTGTTGCCTTGCACACGGCAATTGGCGGGCTTGCCGGTGGCGCCAATGGTGCTTTGGGCGCAGGCGCGGCGGCGTTGTCGACTGATAGCATCGCCAAGCAGCTGAAGCAACTTGATATGCCTGAAACGCTGCGTGATGCGTTGACGCTGGCGGCGGGCGCTGCGGTGGGCGCCGCTGCTGGTGGGGCGACGGGAGCGGCGACCGCGGCAAATGAGGTGGCGAATAATTATCTGAAACACAAAGAAATTCTCGAACTTAGCGCCATATCAAAAGCATGTTCCAAGGATCCGAAAGGGAGTGGCTGTGATAAAGAAAGAGAAAAGCAGTTGCAAGCAAGCAGTGCTGAGCGGGATGCGAAGCTGGAGAGTTGTAAGTCAGATACAAGTGCCCAATGTCAGGCACTCAGAACGGAGCTTCGTTTGGCTGTTGATGAAATCGACAGGCTAGGTGGTGGGTATCGTGATAGCGTATATTTGCAGGAGAAAAAAAATGCGAAGGCAGAATTATTTGGAAAGAATATTTCCGATACATATAGAATAAAAGCCACAAGTTATCGTGAAATGAGTGAGGTAAAATTACCTTTTTTAATTGCATTGATTAATGATCCTCGCCCTGAATATGCCGCTGTCGCTACACAACTTGAACGTTATGCAAAAGCAGCAGAGGGGGATAAGAAAGCAATTGCGGAAACAATAATTATTGATGTCATTGCACCAATCGCAGGTGGAAAAGCTATTGCGAGTAATAATCGTGGCACGAAGCCGGGGCAGGGCAGGGAGGTATTTCAGGCCGAAGCTGTATTAGAGACGAAACCTGCAACCGTTGGAGTCCGACCTCATGTTCCAGTGGGAGATGAGCCTTATGCTGGTGCTAAAGGAATTTCAGATGGAGGAATGGCCCATCCAGTATCGGTGGTGCAGAGTCGGCCAAGTATAGATATTTCAAGCGGGCAAAACATAACAGATCGTGGGACGTTGTTGAATTTATATCCAGATCATGCAGTAGTAGCTCAATTTCCTGTGAGGAATTTATTGCAAGACGAAAGTGGACGTTATTGGTTGAAAAGTCCTGAAGGTAAAAAAATAACACCATCTGGATCGTATGATTTTGTTACTTTGCCGAATGGTGAAATTAAAGTGACAAGGCCAAATAGCAATCCCGATTTCTCCACGCACCTTGGTTTAAGTGGTGGAGGTGAGGTTAATTTTGCTGGATCCATTCGGTTCTTTAATAATATGGGGCCTAATCGAGGTGCAATTAGCAACTGGACAGACAGATCTGGTCATTATAAACCTCCAGCTACGTTGATTGATAATGCTGGATTGCCAAAAAATGTATTTAACTCCAAAGGGGGAAGGTAAAAATGGGTAATGATGTGAAAAATGAAATTGCCAATCTTAGAAAAATTCCAACTGACGAGGCGGTAGATTGGTTGTTGTTGAATTATTCTGTGGAGAATCCGGATTATTGGAAGGCCTTGCAAATAATTCCGCATTTGTCATGGCGCAGGGGGGATCAGATTCGTTTGGCAAAACATTATCTAAAAAAAATTCCTTTTGCTAATGGGAAAGTTTATGATATTTTCTTGTCTATTATGTCATTTAAGGTCTTTATAAAGGTCATGGAGGAGAAGCTTCCTATTAAAGGAGAAAATATTGAATTGTTGTTGTATTACCTAATTCCTGCTTTGGAACGTTATGCAAAAACGGATGATGAATATGAGTTGCTACATTCTTTTGTTTTGAAAATTAGGGAAGGCGATATTTAGAAACGTAATCGGTACAAGGGGTGGGATCAGATACCAATCCACCCAAGTTAAGTATAGATGTCCTCAAACTGTCTTGTAAGTCATGTATTTATGGGGTTTTTAAGCACACAGGGCCAGGGTCAGGTCCGCCATTTGTACATGATCTCCGCTTTAGTCATCTCTATTTGCGGCAAGTTGCGCTTTATTAATTGCCGATACGGCCCGACTGACTGTCTTGCTTGAGACGTGAAAAGCGGCGGTAGTGTGGGACAGGGTAAAAGCGGCAGACAGATAAGCTCGTCCCATTGTCTCGTCTCTGTCGCTATAGCGGGCTTGATATGGCGTTAATGACAGGGTGACAGCGCGGCGCTGAAGATCGGCGTATCCTTAAATTTATCGCGCGCTTTGATTGCTGCTGTGCTGAGATGAAGGCGTTGTCGCGACAAACCGGCAATAGCGGATTTTGCTGGTGAGGGTATTTTTGAGGGTATCGGTAACTGAATGGTTTGGAAGACACTGAAAAATCAAGCGCTTAGCCATCTCATTGACTATCGAATGGGAATAGTCACTCATTCGGCAGCGTCAGCTATGCCGTCTGCCCCAAGCTGGCCAGGCGCGCCAGGGTTTCCTGCGCATTCATGCTCTTGGCCAGTGAAACGGCAGTCATGCCGCGGCTGTCCACGGCATCGATGCGGGCGCCGTGTTGCAGCAGCAGGTCGAGGATGGCCAGGCGGTTGAACATGGCGGCCATCATCAAGGGGGTCTTGCCATCCGGACTGCTGCCTTCCACCTTGGCGCCGTGCCGGAGCAGCAGTTCGGCGATGTCCAGGTAACCCTTGTAGGCCACGCCGGCCAGCGGCGTCTGGCCCTGGTCGTTGGGGACGTTGGCGTCGGCGCCCGCTTCGAGCAGCAGGCGCGACGTTTCCAGGTGGCCGTGGTAGCTGGCCAGCATGATCAGGCTGTCGCCTTTTTCGTTGCGGAAGTTCACTGGCACGCCCTGAGCCACCATGGCGCCCAGTTGCTGCGTATCGCCTTCGCGCACCAGGGCGAACAGGCCCTGGATGAATTCCAGCGTTTCCGCATCCATCGTTGCCGGGATTTTTCGTGCATCGGTGTTCATCGTTTTCTTTCCGCGAAGGTGGGCTATGCCTGCAGTGTAAATGGATGTTGAAGCATTGGCCCGGAAGTTTCAATTGTACGATCCGTCTCCGCATTTGAGGTAAGTGCGGCAGGTGCTCTGCTTGTAAATTTCCATTATTAAACTATATTGGAAAATGATGTGATTTTTATATTGTGTCAGTTATTCCAATTCGGAAATTTAATACTTCCAGAAATTCCAAAGGAGGGGCGGGTCATGAGTGCGATGTTAGAAAAGAAATCCTTGGATAAGCCGGACGAAGTCCGACCATTCAAGGACGGAGCCGGCCGGATGGCTGTCTTTACGCTTGGCGAACAGACCATGGGGCGCGGCGAATTTGAGCCTGGCTGGCGTTGGAGTCTGCACGTAAAACCGATTGCAGGAACCGATTCGTGCCAGGCAGCTCATACCGGCATGGTCCTTGAGGGACGGATGGTGGTAAGGATGAATGATGGCGCCGAAATGGAATATGGCCCGGGTGACGTCTTCTATATGCCACCAGGGCACGACGCCTGGGTGGTTGGAAACCAGCGTTGTGTACTGTTCGATGTAACAGGCGTCGCAAAGTATGCCAAACCGCAATAAGCGGGGCCAATGCATGTGCGAGACAGTCGCTTACGCGCCCGCCGCCAGCGCCTTTTGCCGCGCGGCCAGCGCCGCGCCGATGAAGAGGGCGATGGCTGAGGCGATCAAGCCCCGTTCCAGGCCGGCAGGGCCGTCGGCGATCCAGCCGACAACGATGGGGCCGACGATCTGGCCCAAGGCGAATACCGTCGTGTAGGCGCTGATGCCTGCCGTCCAGGATTGCTGCGGCAGGTTATGCCGCACCAGGGCCGTGGTCGACGCCACCACCGACAGGAACACGGCGCCGAAGACGAGGCCGGAAAGGAACACGACGGGG
Source organism: Janthinobacterium kumbetense (assembly GCF_023703445.1). Taxonomy (NCBI): domain Bacteria; kingdom Pseudomonadati; phylum Pseudomonadota; class Betaproteobacteria; order Burkholderiales; family Oxalobacteraceae; genus Janthinobacterium; species Janthinobacterium kumbetense. Next base: position 1,478,883 of record NZ_JAMQGR010000001.1, on the reverse strand, counting down.
ACAAAGCTCGTCAGCGCGGGCAGGATGGTCGCCGCGCCCAGCACGCCATTCAATATCGCCAGCGATTCGCCGCCCTTGTAGCGGTCCAGCATGCGTGCCCAGATGCGCGACGACGCCACCACCGCCAGGCCCAATACCGTGTAGAACACCGTGATCAAGGTGGGCGGCATGCCTTGCTGCTTGAGCAGGGCGATGACGAAGGTCATGTAGCCGATGTAGCCGACGCCGAACATGAAGTAGCCGGCCAGGCTGGGGGAAAAGTCGCGCCAGGCGAAGCGCCGCGGCGTGTCGACGGTGCGCGGCGCTTCGCCGATCGCTTTCGCCGGCAAGGCCATGATGGTGGTGGCCAGCAGGCAGGCAATGCCCAGTGCCAGCCAGGGCCATTGCCACGCATGCGCGGCGCCGTGTTCCTGGGCGGACGCCAACGCGGCCGGCACCAGCAGGGCAGACAAGGCAATGCCAAAGCCCGTGCCGCCATAGTACAGGCCGATGTAGAAGCCGGCGCGCTGGCTGTGCATGGAACCGAGCCGCGCCGCCAGCACGCCGCCGGCGATGAACATGAAGGCGCTGGCCACGCCCGCGCACACGCGCTGCAGGAACAGGGCGGCCGTATCGCTGACGAGGCCCGACATCAGCATGAAGATGCTGGCCAGCACGGAACCGACGATCAGCAAGCGCCACACGCCCAGGCGGCGCATCAGGGCCGGCGTGGCCAGGGCGCCGAGAAAATAGCCGAGCGCATTGAAGGTGTTCATGGCCCCTGCCAGCAGGTAGGACCAGCCCAGGTCGGCGCGCATGGGCGGCAGCAGCAAGCCATAGGAAAAGCGCGACAGGCCCAGGGCGACGGCCGCGCCCAGCGAGAGCGCCAGCGCCGTGGCCAGCGGATGGGCCGGGGAATGATCGTGTATCGGCATGGCCAGGAGACCCGTCCAGGTGGAAAGCGTGGAGTTGGCGCCGGAGTGGGGCGGGCCGGCGGGCGAAGTCCGTGAAGGACGGTGGCACAGGGCGCTGACGGCGCGCTTTTTTACTACTAAGTTAATGAATCGGCCCGGGGAAGTCAAGCAGGGCCGCGCCTGAGTAGCGCCGGCAATCATGCAATCCTTGCCATCGTTACTTTTGGAGAGAATTGTGAGACATGCAATACCATATAATTGCCATTAGGAAATTAACTTGCCAAAAATCAATTTCGCAGGTTGCTCCTGATCCTCCATATCATAAGGGCACTATGAACAAGAATAAACCCGGCGCGTTGTTGATTGCAGCGCTGATTGGCGCGGCGTTGGCTGGTTGCGCTTCCGAATCCTCGCAAGCTTTGGCTGTCCCCACGGTTGCCAGCGCAGCCCGTCCCTACGTTGGTCCACGCACCCTGATCGCTGTCGGCAAATTCGACAACCGCTCGAACTTCATGCGCGGCATCTTTTCCGATGGCGTCGACCGCCTGGGCAGCCAGTCGAAAACGATCCTGATCGCGCACCTGCAAACGTCCAACCGTTTCAATGTGCTCGACCGCGACAACATGGCGGAACTCAAGCAGGAAGCCGAGTTCAAGAAGCAGGGCCAGAATATCAAGGGCGCGGATTTCGTCGTCACGGGCGACGTGACCGAATTCGGCCGCAAGGAAGTTGGCGACAAGCAATTGTTCGGCATCATGGGCCGCGGCAAGACGCAAGTGGCATATGCCAAGGTCACCTTGAACGTCGTCAACATCGCTACCTCGGAAGTCGTGTTTTCGGCCGCCGGCGCCGGTGAATACAGCCTGTCGAACCGCGAAGTGTTGGGTTTTGGCGGTACGGCCAGCTATGACGCGACCCTCAACGGCAAGGTGCTGGACCTGGCCATGCGCGAAGCGGTCGAGCGCCTGGTGGCTGGTGTCGAAGCGGGCGCAATGCGCAAACAATAAGGTATCCCATGAAAACAATGATGAACAAGGGCGCAGCCCTGCTGGCGCTGCTCGCCTGTGCCGCCCTGACCGGTTGCGCCACGCAATCGAAGACCCTGTACCAATGGGAAGGCTACGAGCCGCAAGTGTACGAATACCTGAAGGGTGAAAGCCCGGAACAGCAGATCGCCGCCATGGAAAAAGACTTGCAAGTGATCGGCGCGAAGGGCAACCACGCGCCGCCGGGTTTCCATGCCCACCTGGGCATGCTGTACTCGATCGCGGGCAAGCCGGAGCAAGTCGAAGCGCAGTTCGAAGACGAGAAAAAACTGTTCCCGGAATCGACGCCGTACATGGACTTCCTGTTGGGTAAAATGAAAAAAGGCGAGAAATTATGATGTCGCGCATGTTGAAAATGGCCTTGTGCCTGGGTCCCGCCATCTTCATGGTCGGTTGCGCCACCAAGCAGGCGGCCTACGATTACACGGCCTTCAAGGCAGCCAAGCCCCGCTCCATCGTGGTCTTGCCGCCGTTGAACAACTCGCCGGAAGTCAATGCCGGCAACAGCGTCTACGCGCAAGTGACGTATCCGCTGGCCGAAGCGGGATACTATGTGCTGCCGGTGGCCGTGGTCGGTGAAACCTTCAAGCAGAACGGCTTGACGAACGCCGCCGATATCCACGGCGTCGATGCGAAAAAGCTCAACGAGATCTTTGGCGCCGATGCGGGCCTGTACGTGACGATTTCCAAGTACGGCACGACCTATGCCGTGATCGACAGCGTGACGGTGGTGTCGGTCGATGCCAAGCTGGTGGACCTGAAGACGGGCGCCTTGCTGTGGCAGGGCGCGGCCAGCGCGTCCAGCAACGAAGGCAACAACAGCGGTGGCGGCGGCCTGGTCGGCATGCTGGTGACGGCGGCCGTCAAGCAGATCATCAATACCAGCACCGATGCCAGCCATCCGCTCGCCGGCACGGCAAATGCGCGCATGCTGTCGGCCGGCGTGCCGAATGGCTTGCTGTACGGTCCCCGTTCGGAACGCTATCTGGCGCAGTAAACGTTCGCGAGTAGCGTGCTCACGCCCTGCATCAGGCACGGCAGGGGCAGTGACAACCGGCGCCGGAGGAAATCGTGGACTCGTCCTCCGGCGCTGTCTTTCCTGAGTTCGTGCAGATTCCAGGCAGGGAGCAAGCGATGGGCATTCAATTCAACGTCCGTTACAACGTGGAAACAGACGATTTGCAAGGCAACTCCGTGCTGGTCTTCCTGAAGCTGCAGAACCCGCAGGGCCATTACCGCAGCCATGCCTGGCAGGTGTTGACGGGGTCGGCCGGCGCCACCGAATCGTTCCACTACGAGGACAGGATCTCGACTGACGTGAACAGTTTCGGCATCACCGGGAACAAGATCGTCTCGGGCCGCCAGGTCATCGCGCCGGGCCAGCTGCTGTCGGCCGTGAGCCCGCATGGCTTGTCGCCGCTGCTGCAGCCGGCCGCCGCCTCGCTGGCGCAATCGAAGCTGACGCCGGCACAATGCGGCGTCATGAACGAGACCAGCCCATTCATCCCATTCAGCTGCAACTGGTACGTGAACGACCGGCCGGTCGCGACCATGCCCGATGTCGATGCCAACATGACGGTCGGTTTCGAATACCTGCCCAGCCTGTATTTTGTGGTGGCCATGCGGCCGGCGGCGGGCCAGACCTACAGCCTGGAGAGTTTCCAGGACATGACGCAGTATGCGATGCCGGTCTCGGCTACCGAAGTGGACGTTACCTTGCACCGCAGCCAGGACGCGTGGCGCTTCGACTTCGCCGCCCGCTAGCGCGCCGCGACCGGCGCTGCTCACACTTCGACGGCCAGGTCGTCGAAATCGGCCAGGGTGCCGCCATTGGCGATCAGCTGCTCGAAGCTTTGCCGGCGGCGCAGATCGATGTCCGTGTTGCTGACTCCCCGTTTCCAGTAGCCCGCCACCAGCACCTGTTCCTTGGACAGGCCCGCGTCGACGCGAAAATGCTGGCGGATGGCGCGCATTTCATCGCGCTCGCCGGCGCCCCAGATCGCGTAATCGTGCGGATCTTGCAAGGCCCTGGCCTGGGCCGCCAGCGGCCCGTCCGGCGCCACGTGGGCCGTGCCGAGGCGTTGCAATGCCAGGCCCGGCACGGTGGGCAGCTCGGCAAAGGAGGCCGCATCATCCGTCACCACCCAGCCGATGCCGCTCGCGCCGGCGGGCCACTGCTGCAGCATGGCATACAGCGCGGGTATGCCCGTTTCGTCGAGGAAGAGGGCGATTTTCTTTTCGGCACCAGCAGGAACGATGAACTGCGGGCGCGGCCCCGTCAGGCGGAAGACCTCGCCCACGCGCAGGTTGTTACCCCAGTGCATCATCGGACTCGCGTGTGCATGCCGCACGATATCGAAGGTAAACGCGCCTGCCCGCGCGTCAAAGCTGCGCACGGTGTAGATGCGCGACGCGCCGCCATCGAGGTGGATGCGGAAAGCCACGTTGGGCAACGCCCATTGGGGATCGTCGCCGGAACGGTCCAGGCGGGCCGTGACGCGCAACACGCTGGGAACGGGACGGGCGATGGCGACGACGGCGGCCGTGACGTCATGCAGGCTGCGGTCATGCTCGGCGTTGCGCAAGGGACCGTTGGATTGCTGTTCTACTGGTGTTGCCATGGTAAGTACTCCTTGGTATTGGGTAATTAGTTTCATCATGCTAAACTAATTAACTGAAACCGACAACGCAGCTGCCGCCACGGACCATGACGATGACTATTGCAAGCACTTCGCCCCGCCCCGGGCGTCCCCCCAGCATCACGCGCGAACGCATCGCCGACGCCGGCATGGCGCTGGGCCTGCCCGCCATGACGTTTACCGGTGTCGCCACCTTGCTCGGCGTTAGCCATGTGGCGTTGTACAAGCATGTGGCGAACCTGGCGGCGCTCAAGCTGCTGGTGGCAGAGGAAATTTTTGTTCGATGGAAACTTCCGGCGACGGGCAACGACGACCTGGAGGGCTACCTGCTGCGTTTCAGCGCCTCGCTGCGCGCGCTGGTCAAGTCGCATCCGGGGCTGGCGCCGTACTTGCTGCGCAGAAAAGCGACGACGCCGGCCATGCTGGCCCGGATCGACGCCCACCAGGCGCAAGTGGCGGACAGCTACCGGCTGCCCAGGGAGCGCGCCCGCTGGCTGCTGTCGACCGTGGCCTTCCACTGCGTGGCCCTGGCCGACACCGTGTATGCGCCGGCCCGCGACGCCTGGGAAGCAGAGGACGATGCGCTCATCGAGGCCGAGTTCGAGCTGGGCATGCGCGCGCTGGTGATCGGGGCGCTTGCCATGCAGCCATAGCGGCAGCGCGTGGCAGCACGGCGGCGCAGCGATTTTTTTGCGGGCCGGCGGGTCAGCGGGCCGCGAGCGGCCGGCGCCGGCTCCAGAATGGCGCCGACGGCCAGCGTGTTTCTTGGCCGTAACAGTATGCCAGGTGGCGTCCGTATGCCGCGCCGATGGCCGCCAGTTCCGCGTTGTATTGCTGGCAAGCCGTGGTGTCGCCCTGCAGCGTGCGGTCGGCCGCTTCGGCGGCGGCCAGGCCCGTGTACAGGGCGTTGAAGATGCCTTGCGACGACAGCGGATCGAAGCTCAGGGCCGCGTCGCCGGCGGCGAACCAGCCCGGTCCGGCGGCGGCGTCCAGGGCGGCCGTATGGGCGGGCGTGGCCAGGGCCGGTGTATCGGCCCCGTAACCTTGCTGCTCCAGCAATTCCCGCGTGGCCGGCAAGCGCCGTGCCGCCGCTTCCAGCCAGCCGGCATCGCGCAGGGAGGTGTTGCCGAGCAAGTCCGCATCCGTATGCAGGGCCAGCACGCGGCGCTGGCCGGGCAGGGGCGCGCTGTACCACCAGCCGTATTCGCACGCCTCGATGTGGGCAAAGCCCCGCGCGGAGGGCGTGCGTTCATGTCCGTATTGCCATATAGATATCAGCCGGTCGCTGTGCCGGCGCTGCGCGCCCGCTTTGCGGGCCAGCCGGGCGCTGCGTCCCGTGGCGTCGATGACGATGCGCGCCGCCGCGTCGCAGGTGCCGTGCCGCGTTTCCAGCCGTACTCTCCAGCCGCCATCGTCCGGCGCGATGTCCGCGACCCTGGCCGAGGCCAGCAGGGCGGCGCCGCGTTGGCGCGCTTCGTCGCGCAGCCACAGGTCGAATGTGCCGCGCGCCAGGTGCCAGCCGTGGCCATCGGGGTCGCTGAGGAAGTGGTGTTCCGCCCAGGCGCCGTTCCACCACGCGCGGTTGCCGTGGTAGGGCGCATGGCCCTGGCGCAGGAAGGCGTCGAGCAAGCCCATGTCTTGCAGCAGGCGCGCGGCGGCGGGCGGCAGCGATTCACCGATGCGCGCCAGCGGCGCGGCCAGCCGGTCGACCAGCAAGACCCGGTGCCGCCCCGCCAGGTTCAGGGCGGCCGTGGCACCGGCCGGACCGGCGCCGACGACGAGCACGTCGGCCTGCAGCACCGTCACGAGCGGTGCCGCTGCAGATGCCGCGCTTTTTCCGTGCCTTCCAGGTCGACGTCGACAAACTCGTCCGGTATGGGCGCCGCGGCACGCAATGTATGCTTGCCGGCGATCGCTTGCGGCAGGTTTTCCACCTGCAGGAAGGCGGGGAAGCCGCTCACGTCCGTGGGGCCGGGGCGCACCTCGACCACGCCCACTTGCGCCAGGTCGGCGATCATGTTGTTGATTTGCTCTTCATAGCTGATGTTGCCCAGCGGACGTATCCACGCGGCGCGCCGGGCGAAGGCGGCCAGGCGGTCGTCGGTGGGGGCTTCCCGGTTCATCACCGTGTCGTAGGCGAGCTTGCTCATCACCTGGTTCGGCACGCGCGCGGGCCAGAAGGTCGGCACATAGGGATCGTAGTCGGATTGGTAGCCGGAGCGGCAGCTGGCCGTGTCCGTTTGCCAAGGCACGGCCATCCAGCGCGTGACGCCGCCGGCGATCTGCGCCGAGCAGGGGCTGCCGATATTGTCCGGCGTCAATACGGCACCGTAATCCGGCTCCACCCAGCCGGGCGGCCGGTGCGCCAGGCGGAATGGCGCGCTGTACATGCTGGCCTGGCGCATGGGCCAGGTCATTTCGCAGCCAGGGTGGAAAGCGTCGGCCAGGCAGAATTCCATGGCCGCGCGCAGCAGGGTGTCCGGTTGCTGCGCCACTTCCACGTCGGCCAGGCTTTGCGGCGGCGTCTTGCCGGGCGCATAGTCGTCCGTGAACTTGCCGTCGGCCCATTGCTTGAGGAAGCGCAACTGCAAATTGCTCAGCGCGCAGTTCTGGCGCGGCGTGTCTGCCGGCGGGATGGCCATCGCATCGCCATACAGCCATGGCCACGGCGATGGCGCCCAGGCGTCGCGCTCGAACTGGCGGAACTGGTTATAGATGACGTTGCGCCACTCCTTGCGGTTTTCGGACGGGCTGGCTAGGCGCGCCATCCATTCGTCGCGGCTGAATGGCGTGCTGCCATCCCAGCCGAAGGCGGCCGCGAAGCCGGCGTTGACCCATTGCAGGTTGGACAGGCGCTCGAAAATGGGACGGATGTCGTCCTGGAACGAGGGAACGGCAGGCGCGGTAATTTTGTTTTCGGAAACAAACAGGTCGCGCATCAAGTCCCACATGGTGCGCACCGACTTTTGCTGCGGCGCGTAGTCGGGCGGCGCGACGACCACCCAGGCCATGTCGACGGGCAAGGCCTGGCCCTGGTAGTGCACCGTGGCGCAGACGGGGCCGTCGGCCGTGTCGTCATGCCAGCCTTCGTTGTTGGCGAAGGTGATGGCGCGCGCGCCATTCCACGAGGCGGACTTGCCATGGCCGCCCAGCACGATCAGCCGTCCCATGGCGTCCGTGCGCAACTCGCCCAGGTAGACGGGCGTGCCCATGAAGCGGCCGCTGTCGAAGGCGACGGCCGGCTGTTCGCTGCCGCCGATCTTGCGCTCGCCCGGCGTGATGGACAGTTGCGCGCGGTCGGTGACGGCCATGTTGCGCAGGAACGAGGGCTGGGTGGCATTCGCCTCGGGAATGTCGAGCGCGATCTGGAACTGGTACCACGCCGCCTTGGTGTTGGCCAGCGTGACGGACCATTCGATGTCGGCATTGCTGGCGTTCAACTCGGCCACCGCCACGCCGGCGGCGTTCAAGCCGTAGATGCGAAAGCCCGCCGCCTGGCGCTTGATGGCCCCGGACGCATCGCGGTAATAGCCGGCCGGCCGCGGCGCCGGTTCCGGCACCTCCGGTCCCATAAAGTATTCGCTGGGGCTGTTGCCCACGCGGGCAATGCCGATGGGCGGATAAATCGCCGCCTTGACGATGACGGTATCTTGGGTGGAACTGGACATGGCATGCCTTTCCAGATGCGTGGAGGGAAGGAAAATATACCGCATAAAAAACGCGCCAAATGCGCACATAGTCACGGTATCGCGAATTCACGCCATGCATGGCATGGGCGGACACGGGGGCAATTCAGTTGCTGCGGAGATTGACTTGTTGCCGGCATGTAGCTATCTTGGACTGGCATTGCCTGTTTATCAATATACGAAATAATGTATTGATCCGATATTTTTCTATGCAAACTTTGAAGGAATGATATGAAAATCAAGGCTATTTTCTGTGTTGGCGCGGTATCCCTGCTGGCCGTTCTGCCCGTATCGCAAGCGGCCCAGCCCGGCGAGGCGCTCGCTGCGGCGGCACCGCTTGCGAAAGGCGTGGCGCTGTATCCGCAAGAAGGCAATATCCCGCCGTTCCGCGGGTCCGGGTCCAGGTAAGGCTACCGCGGCAGCCCCTGCGGCGCGGCGCCAGTCAAGGTAAGATGGTGGCTTTTTCAAGACTTTGAGAGGCCCGCGTGCGCGTGTTGCTGGTGGAAGACGATCCGATGATCGGGGAAAGCCTGGTCGAGGGCTTGCGCGGCGAGTGCTATGCCGTGGACTGGGTGCGCGATGGCCACGATGCGGAGCTGGCGCTGGCCGGCTTCGCCTACGATTTGATGCTGCTGGACCTGGGCTTGCCCGGCAAGGAGGGCATGGACGTGCTGCGTGCCATGCGCGCGCGGGGTGCCGAGTTGCCCGTGCTGATCATCACGGCGCGCGACGGCACGCCGGCCCGCGTGGAAGGGCTCGACAGCGGCGCCGACGATTACCTGGTCAAGCCGTTCGACCTCGACGAGCTGCTGGCGCGCATCCGTGCGCTGCTGCGCCGCCGCGTCAGCCGTTCGCGCTCCGTCATCGAGCATGGCGCGCTGATCCTCGACCTGGCCAGCCACGACGTCACGTTCGAGGGGGAGCTGATCAAGCTGCCGCCGCGCGAATTTTCCGTGCTGCGCGCCTTGCTCGACCATCCGGGCAAGGTGGTGTCGAAGCGCCAGCTGAGCGAAAAGCTGTACGGCTGGGATAGCGAAGTGGAAAGTAATACCGTCGACGTGTATGTGTACCAGCTGCGCAAGAAGCTCGGTGCGGATTGCATCCAGACCGTGCGCGGCGTGGGTTACAAGATGCGGCTGACGCCATGCTGACCATCCGCCGCCAATTGCTGCTCGGTTTGCTGGCCGCCACCCTGCTGTGCGTGCTGGGCGCCGGCATTTCCCTGTTCCGTTCGCTGCTGGAAGAAACCAATGAGCTGGCCGACTTGCAGCTGCGCCAGCTGGCCGTGGCCTTGCCCGACGAGTTCGAGCCGCAGGAGGGACTGGCCGCCGCGCAAGAGCCGGAAGAAGCGTTCGTGCTGCAGGCGTGGGACGAGGATGGCCAGCCCTTGCCCGTCCTGCAGGAGCAGCCGGCACTGCCGCGCTATGCGCTGGCCGGTTTCGCCGATGTCGAGCTGCACGGCGAGGATTGGCGCCTGTACGGCGAAACGCGGCGCGGCCGCTACGTGCAGGTGGCACAGGCGCAGGCCGTGCGCGACCAGCTGGCCTGGCGGATGACGATGCGGGCCGGCGCGCCCCTGCTGGTGTTCGCGCTGATCCTGGCGCTGCTGATCGTCGCCGTCGTGGGACGCGCGCTGGCGCCCCTGCACCGGCTGGCCGAGTCCGTGGCGGGCCGTTCGCCGGACGCCCTGATGCCTCTGGCGGCCGACGACATGCCGCCCGAACTGCGGCCCGTGGCGCTGGCGTTGAATAGCCTGATGGGGCAGTTCGAGGCGGCGCTGACGGCGCAGCGCACCTTTGTCGCCGATGCCGCGCATGAATTGCGTTCGCCGCTGACGGCATTGAAACTGCAGCTGCAGGTGGCCGAACGGGCCGGCAGCGAGGAAGAACGCCGCGTGGCGCTGGCGCGGCTGCACGAACGGCTGGACCGCAGCACGCACCTGGTGCGCCAGTTGCTGAGCCTGGCGCGCCATGAAACGGCGCTCACGGCCAGCCAGCTGCACACGGTGGACCTGGGACAATTGCTGGAAGCGGCCGTGGGCGACCATAGCGCACTGGCCGACAGCCGCGCGATCGACCTGGGCGTGGTGGAAGCGCTGCCCGCCAGGGTGCTGGTGCAGGCCGATCCCGACGGCTTGCAAGTATTGCTGAACAACTTGATCGACAACGCCTTGCGCTACACGCAGCAGGGCGGCCGGGTCGATTTGCAGGCGGCCGTGGAAGAGGGCAGGCCCTTGCTGCGCGTGTCCGACAACGGCCCCGGCGTGCCGCGCCAGCACCATGCGCGCCTGTTCGACCGCTTCTTCCGTCCCGACGGCAACGACGCCTGGGGCTGCGGCCTGGGCCTGTCCATCGTGCGCCACATCGCCGAGCACCACCAGGCCGATATCGCGCTGGCCGACGGCGAGGCGGGGCGGGGATTGCAGGTGACGGTGCGTTTTCCGCAGGCGGCCTGAACGGTCAAAAAATAGATGTCGATCAGTATGACATCACTGCTCAACACGCTAAAAATGAAGTACCTGCTCTAGCCCATAGCATTGTCCAGTGCGGTCTCTAGCCTTTTGCGGCTACTGGCTCGAACGTGATGCATACCAAGTCGCTTGGCCATCGCCATCACAGCATTGTCGCCAGAGCAACCTTCGCCGGTAATCAGTTGGGCGAGGGAGATCAGTTCCGCCATGCAAATTTCGTCCACGCTGCGTCCGCCGTTCCCGTTGTGGCTGAATATAATAGGACGCTCAGGTTCTCGGTCCCGTGCCCAGAAGAATATGCCGACGTCTTCCTCTGTGAATTTCAGACACGAAAGCGCTATCGAGGAGACGCGCTCCTGAATGCGCGCCCCGGTACGCTGCCAACCGTGCGCCCGTGCGATCCTGCGTGCCAGTACGGTGTCGCGTGATGGCCCATCGAAATCAATGATCTGCTCAATCATCTCTCGAAGATGGCCATCGTAGGATGCTTCAAAAAAGGCGTCGGCGTTCACGCCGCCTACCACTGCAGGGTCAGTCATTTCAAATTGCTGGGTGATCGGTGAGTCAATATCCTGACCGACGACAAAGCGTGAGGCGTATTGGATATCAAGAGCAGGTCTTGTTAATTCGATCATTTCTGTAGGTGCCATCGTTTCTGCTTGTGTCTTGGTTAGGATTTCCTTTGCCTCAGCCTCGGCCGCCTCGCGCTCCGCCACCTTGCTGCGCCTTTGCCGGCTGAACTCCAGCAAGCGCTCCAATGCAGCATGCGTCTTTTCAAGTGTACCTGCCCGGTCTATCCACCAGTCAGTAGACCAGATACGCACTATTTCCCACCCTAAGCCGCGCAATACCTGCTCACGTAACATGTCCCGGTCGCGCGCCGTTGCCGAGCGGTGGTAGGTGGCGCCGTCGCACTCGACTCCGCACAGGTAGATGCCAGGCGCATCGGGATGCACCACGCCCAAGTCCACCCGGAAAGACGAGGCACCGATTTGGGTATGCACCTGCCAGCCGCGAGAGGCAAGTGCTGTGGCGACTGCTTCTTCAAATGGACTGTCGAAGCCACCCAGGCTACCTTTGGTCACCTCGGCCAGTGCGCGGGGGCCACGTTCGGCAAACTCCAGAAAGTGTTTGAGGTCTCGCACTCCTGCGGCCTGCGTGCGAGACAGGTCGAACTGCTCCGGCTTCAGACTAGAAAATACTCTCAACTCCTGGCGCGCGCGCGTGATCGCGACATTCAGCCGACGCTCGCCGCCATCGCGGTTCATCGGGCCAAAGTTCATCGAGACAGCGCCCGCCAGGTCTGGACCATAGGTAATCGAGAAATAAATGATATCGCGCTCGTCACCCTGCACCGATTCCAGGTTCTTGATAAACAGCGGTTCGAGTTCCGTCTCCGAAAAATATGGTTCCAGAGCTGGGTCCTTCCGGCGTTCTTCGTCAAGCAAGTCTTCGATCAGGTTCATCTGTTCGGTATTGAAGGTGACAACACCGATTGTCAGTTTCGATTCCTGGAAGTTTGGCGCGCGCAGCTTTGCAACGATATCGGCCACCAGTTCCTTCGCTTCGCGTTTGTTGATGCGCGCGCCACCTTTCTCGTACACGCCATCTATGTGATGGAAGCTGACGGCACGGTCGTCGGCGACCGGCGATGGGAATGTTACCAGGCCACCGCCATAGTAACGATGGTTGGAAAATGCGATCAGGGATTCGTGGCGGCTGCGATAGTGCCAGGCCAGATTCATTGTCGGCAGGTTCGCCCCCATGCATTCGTCGAGAATACTTTCCAGATCGCCTTCGACATCTGCGTCATGGTCCGACGATTCGGCGCGATCAAAAAACGCGGTCGGTGGCAACTGTTTGGGATCACCCACCATCACTACCTGCTTGCCGCGCGCCATGGCGCCTATCGCATCCCATACTGGAATCTGCGATGCTTCGTCGAACACCACCAGATCAAATGCACTGGCATCAGTTGCCAGATACTGGGCAATCGATAGCGGACTCATTAACAGACATGGCGCCAGCTTGCCCAGTACCGAGGGAATCTTTTGTATCAGCTCGCGCAATGGCATGTGCTGCTTCTTTTTGTTGATTTCATGACGCAAATCGCCCCATTCCGATTGGCGCGCAACTTCCTCGGAGCGCGGCATGCCGGCGCACAGCGAGGCGCGCACCCATGCGCGCGTGACGTCCGTAAATTGTCGGTCAAGTGCGCGGAAGTCCCCGATTCGCTTTTCATGTTCGACAGAAACGAAGTTGCGTATGACGGTTTCGTTGTCGACAGCCTGATTGAGCCACCAGCGGCTGTAATTGGTTTCAAATGCGCGCAGTGCTTCCGCCGGTTTCACCGTGCCGGTCTCCATTGCGTCGACCAGCGATGCCAACGACAAGGACAGCGCTTCTGTGCGCACCTTGCGCCACGCGCACCATGCTTTCAGGCGTGGTTCTCCGGCAACGATCTGTTTGCAGCAGGTGATCAGCTCGTTTAATGGCAGCTCGTTGAACTGCATGGCTACGCCTTCGCTGAATGTGCCGACGGCGGCAAGATTGGCGAGTACGGGCTGCAGGGCGTTATGCGCGGCGCGATACTGAGCGCCAGCACTGGCTAGTACACCGGACGGTGCAAGTAGTGCGTTGCCTTCAACCACCAATTGTTCAAATGCCTGACGTAGCACGCCAGCGTCTTCGATTGTCTCGGCCAGGTTAGCAATTGCCACTGTAAGTACCGAATAAAAGGCTGCTACGCTGTCGATGTCGTCTGCGCGTGTTTGCAGGCCAGCCCAAGTGCCGCCAGTTGAGGCGCGCAGATAATCAAAGGCGCGCAGCTTTTCTTCAAGGATGGCGCGCTGGCGCACATGTTGGTAATCAGTCGCCAGCGCCGGGCCACAGTCTGACGTCGCGACCTCCGCGTGCTCGCCTTGCAGTGCGCCAGCGTCCTGCACAGCGCGCAAGGCAAGCGCGAAGCGCATGGCTGCTGCCAGCAGATGTGGATGTGTCACCTGGCCATTCCACAGTCCACCTGTCTCTGCGTTCAGTGGCTGCATGTCGGCGATCTCGGTATTGAGCGCGCGCAGTTGCCGCAAGCGCTCTAACTCCAGAGCAAGCAACTTGCCACATCGCCCGTTCTCGATGATGTCAAATCCCTGGTCATCCCAGGCTTCCTGTCGGCGCGCCTGCCCCAGCACATGCTGCAAGTAAAGCGCTGCCTGAACAAATTCAGGGCGCGTCTTCAAGCCCGCCCAGACACCTTCGCTTACCGGCCCCATTTCTACCTTGTCGATTGCGGACCGCAATTCGCGGATACGTACCAGCAAAGGCAGGTCGCGTGTGACATCGGTATTGCCGTCGCCGGTCACGCAGTCGGTCAGTACTTTGGTGATCTGGCGCTTGCGTATCCACGACAAGGGCCATGTACTGCGTTCTGCTTCGACCCACCCACGTTGAAGCTGGTGCACATTTAGTGCGTCCACCTGTTCGCCATACTGCACGGAAAGGCTGCTTGTACTCGCGGCCAGATCGTCGAGCAGTTTCAATCCTTTCTCTAACTCGGTCTGAATATCGTCAGACCACGGTTGGCCCAGTAGTGACATCACGCGGTCACGCTCGTCGAGCAGCGCCAGCGCTTTTTTGCATCGGGCGACGACGGACTCGTTCCATGCAGGACAGATGCGCGCATTCAGTTCACGATGCTGAAGCAGCAGTTGGTGCCCTTCACGTAGATCAGCCAGAAGCTCGCGCGCCTCAGGCCGAAACACGAAGCCCCATTGACGGCCAAAGGCATCAGGCAGCGCCTGCGACAGATCTGCTACTGCCAGGCGCGCGCGACGGCCAGTCGGCAAGCCCGCAAGACTAGTTGCATTTTCAAAATTCGTGATGGCCAATTGTAGTTCTTCAGCTGCTGGCGCCACCGCTCTGGTTGCGCTGATGAATGCCTGTTGCCAGGAAGGTGTCCACTCCGCTTGCCTGACTGCCATCAGCGGTCCCTTGAGTAATTCGCTGGAGCCAACCGCCTCGGCATTGACCTCCAGGCGGACACTCAAATCGCGCATCGCCTCAAGCTGGGTATGGTCATGCGCATTGGCATCGGCCCAGGAAAGATCGAGTTTAGGTACATCTTCGCCATCGACCACTATGCCGATCGCCTTGTAAATTGTCAGGCCATTGGGATGTCGATGGTGCAGTCGAGCGACATATTGGTTCAATTCATCGCGCAGTCGCTTCAACTTGACCGCCTGAGCGTTCCATTCTTCGGGATTGACTTCGCCTTGAGCCTCCCAAGCTTTTTGCAGCTGGGTGATCACATCGAGCTTGCGTGCCTTGTTCGAGTGCAGTTCTAGACAAAACTCGCCCAAACCCACTTCGCGCAAGCGCCGGTACACGACGTCAAGCGCTGCGATCTTCTCCGATACAAACAACACTCGCTTTCCCTCGGCCAGACACTGGGCGATCAGGTTGGCAATGGTCTGGCTCTTGCCTGTACCAGGTGGCCCGATCAGTACAAAATTTTTGCCCTTGGCCCCAGCCATGACTGCAGAGAGCTGTGACGAGTCGGCAGGAAGTGGACAGAATGTCTTATCAGGAGAAAATTGCGCATCGAGTTCTTTCGGCGGCGGAAACGCTACCGTGGACGGATAGGGGTCGCGCGGACTGTCGATCAAGTGGCGTACGACCGGGTTCTGGCGCAATTGATCCGTTCGCTGGGTCAGGTCAACCCACATCAGATATTTGGCGAACGAGAACGACGCTAGTACCACTTCGTCTGACACTTCCCAGCCCTTGATGTCTCGCACGGCATGAGAAACGGTACGCCAGATCAGCGCGACATCAAGTCCAGCGGCATCCTGCGGCAACTTGCCATCCATGACACCCAGGTTGAGATGGAAGTCTTGCCGCAGCATCTCGATCAGCGTCGGATTAAAGCGCGGTTCGTCTTCATGCAGGCATAAGGTAAAGCCGGAGCGCGCGCTCTTGCGCTGCAGCGACACTGGAATAAGAATCAACGGCGCCTTGCACTTCTGTCCCGCTTTGTCATCGCGCGTCCAGTTCAAAAAGCCCAGTGCTAGGAACAGCGTGTTGGCTCCCCCCTCTTGCAATACCGTGCGAGCACTACGATAGAGATCGACGAGTCGGGTCTCCAGTTCCGGCTCGTTCACGTTGACGAATACTTCGCGCCGTTTCAGTGCATCGAGGGCGTGCTCGCGACGTACATCTTCACGTGCGCGCTGTTCGTGTACTGCCTGGTTACGTGGATCTTGCCCATCCATAAGGTCCGGTCTTGGTAGCAAGCGTATCGGCGCACCGTTGGACAGCACATCCTCCAGCACGCCTGGTTCCGGTGCGTCGATCCTGAGGGATTTTTTACCGGTTTTGAAATTGAGAAGATTGTTCCGTAGCGATAGGTCAAGCAATTTGCGTTGCCATCGGGCCAACCTGTCGTTCGGATCGAATCCTGAGGGCTCGGTCGTCACCCCGTAGTCCGGCAAATCAGGTGCACCATCGTCAAACGTGGTTGCGGTTGCTTTCATCGCACTATCGGTGGGTGGAAGGATGACCGGGCTTGCACCGCTGGCAAGCGGTTTGATTCGTTGCATGCGGGCACGCCGTATATCAACCACCAGCTCGAATTGTTCTTCGACCTGTTCGGCGATCTGATTGGCTGCCAGATCGGTTGCATACGTAAAGGATGGCGCCGGCCGCGAGGTAATCAGTGTTGTTTCGAACAGGATCAGTTCTTTCAACCGGATGCGTTTGCGGATGGCCGTCACGTCATCGACAACTACTGTGGAAAATTCTTCCTGGCGTAGCCATACGCCAGCGAACGCGTGACCCTTCGTGAATACGACAATAGGATTCAAGCCCGCCTGCTCCAGCGCAGAGCAAAACATCAGCGTCAGGTCGAGGCAGGTGGCAATGCGGGCGTCCATCACCTGCGCCGCACTGCGTACCTTCTGGCCTCGGTGCTCGAAACTGGCTGGCGGCAGTGCGTAGTCCAATCCCAGCCCTGCCACGGCTGTCCACAGAGCCGAGGTCAGCTCCCATGCTCGTTTTGCACCCCCCTGATAGCCATCCAGCGCCGGGCTTTTTCCCGCCTGTCGCAATACCTCGGCGACTTGCTTGAGCAACCGGTCGATTGCCGGCTCATTTGGTTGCACGAATGCCGCTACAAGGTCGGGGAGGTGGGATAGTCCTCCCCACTGGTTACGCGGCAACAGCTCAACCTTGCGCTCTTCTGTCGCTAGCACACGCTCCGGGGACGAGCCGGCCTTGCCAACCAGTGTCAATGTAATTGTCGAGGTCTCAGCTTCGGTCAATTTGCCCAGTACGATGCCATCCAGCTGAACATCGCAGTCCCTGATGTCATAGTTGGACTTCGCCTGACAGGCATCTATCAACCAGGTCTTCGATTTCAAAAACGGAGGAAATGATTCTAGGCGCAACCGCAAGTCGGTGATCTCTCCATTACCGTCATTGATAATGGCCAGTTCACGTAGCAGAGGAATGGAGTTCTGGAAGTCTGCTAGGTTCAGCTTGCTGGCATTTGAGATGCGAATTGCGTACTCAGGTGCAGCTTTGACGGGCTGTTCCGCCAGGTCTTCTACTTGTTCCACTTACTTCCCCGTTAATGAATTCAATGAATTTTGTGTCTATTTTTGCAAATTAATTTGCTATAGAGATATTCATCGAACGACATTAACACATGGAAAGAGACAATTACTCACCAAATCTCACTTCAATGAGATTCGGTTCCGTTAGAGTGTTCTTACAGCGACTTGTCCGCGCTGCATGGCCAAGTTAATCAAGGGTGCGGGTGAGTCGCCATGAAAAAAGCGGATGCCGGTGAGGGCATCCGCTTTTCAGTCACGCTCGGGGCGCTTACACCAGCTCGGTGATGAATTGCTCGCGCGCAGGGCGCACTTTTTTCAAGTCCACCAGCCAGTCGCCTTCGTCGGCGCGGTAGCCCAGCGGCAGCATGACGACGGAACGCAGGCCTTTTTCGCGCAGGTTCAGGATTTCATCGACCTTGGCCGGATCAAAACCTTCCATCGGCGTCGAATCGACTTGTTCCTGCGCCGCGGCGATCAGGGCCGTGCCCACGCCGATGTAGGCCTGGCGTGCCGCGTGCTGGTAGTTGGTTTCCGCATCGCGCTGCGGATACGTGGCCAGGATTTGCTGGCGGTACGCTTCCCAGCCTTCATTCTTGAAGCCGCGCACCTCGTTGACCAGGTCGAAACGCGCGTTGATGCGTTCCACCGTGTAATTGTCCCAGGCGGCAAACACCAGCAGGTGCGAGGAATCCGTCACCTGGCCCTGGTTCCATGCATGCGGCTTGATCTGCTCGCGCAGGGCCGGATTCGTCACGACGAAGACTTCATAAGGATGCAGTCCGCTGGAGCTGGCCGTCAGGCGCACGGCTTCCAGGATGCGCTCGACCTTGTCTTGCGGCACCGTTTTCGTCGGGTCCATTTTCTTGGTGGCGTAGCGCCATTGCAGTGTTTCGAGCAGTGCGGACATGTAAATCCCTTTCATAATGAATAGTTCAGACTGGAAATGATAGCGGATTCAGGCATTTCAAGTGCGGCGGGCAAAAAGAAGCGATATTGCGTACTCAAATTAGCGTACTCGAGTACGCTTGTCTACAGGCCAAGCATGGCAAGTTCCACGTCCGGATAGCGCGCGCCTTGCACACTGGCGGGCGCGATGGCGGCGCCGATGGCGGCCAGCTCGCTGTCGCCCAGGGGGATACGCGCGGCGGCCACGTTTTCTTCCAGGTGCGCCAGGCTGCGGGCGCCGGGTATCGGCACGATGTCGTCGCCTTGCGCCAGCAGCCAGGCCAGGGCCAGCTGGGCCGCCGTGACGCCGCGCGCCGCCGCCAGGCGCTGCAATTCTGCCACCAGGTGCGCGTTGGCCGCCATCGCCTGCGGCTGGAAGCGGGGCAGGCTGTGGCGATAATCGTCGGGCGCCAGCATCGCGCTGGACGTGAGCTGGCCCGTCAGGAAGCCCCGGCCCAGCGGGCTGTAGGGAACGAAGCCGATGCCCAGTTCACGGCAGACGGGCAGCACTTCCGCTTCCACGTCGCGGCTCCACAGCGAGTATTCGGACTGCACGGCCGCGATCGGATGCACGGCATGCGCGCGGCGCAGGGTGGCGGCCGACACTTCCGACAGCCCCAGGTGGCGCACCTTGCCTGCGCGCACCAGATCGGCCATGACGCCGACGACGTCTTCGATGGGCACGGCGGGGTCCACGCGGTGCTGGTACAGCAGGTCGATGCATTCGATGCCCAGCCGGGACAGCGAACCCTCCACCGCCTGGACGATATGTTCGGGGCGGCTGTCGACGCCCGCCATGCGTGCCAAGCCTTTTCCTTCAGACAAGATCTTGAAGCCGAACTTGGTGGCGATGCTGACCTTGCCGCGCAGCTCCTTCACGGCGCGGCCTACCAAGTCCTCGTTGGCGTAGGGGCCGTAGACTTCCGCCGTATCGATCAGGGTCACGCCCAGTTCCACGGCCCGGTGCAGCACGCGCAGCGAGGCGGCTTCGTCCGCGCCGCCGTAGGCAAAGCTCATGCCCATGCAGCCCAGGCCGATGGGGGCGACGCGCAAGCCGGAGTTGCCCAGTGTTCTGTGTTCCATTTTTCATTCCTCTTCAAAAAAAGATGCAAGGAGTATGGATGAAGCAACAGCATGCGATAAGATGTCTAATCCTGCATGTATTGCTGAATATTGCTCATGAATTGCTTCCTGAATAATGACTGACCTCAACGAATTGACGGCCTTTGCCGCCGTCGCCCGCCTGCGCAGCTTTCGCAAGGCGGCCCTCGAACGGGGCGTCTCCGCGTCCGCCCTCAGCCATGCGCTGCGGACGCTGGAAGAGCGCCTGGGCGTGCGCCTGCTGAACCGCACCACGCGCAGCGTCACGCCGACGGAGGCGGGGCAGCAGCTATTGGCGCGGCTGGCGCCGGCCATGCGGGAAATCGATGATGCCTTGCTGGACCTGAGCGCCTTGCAGGATGTGCCCGCAGGCAAGCTGCGCCTGAACGTGCCCCGTCCGGCCGCGCGGCTGCTGCTCGCGCCCATGCTGGCCAGCTTCGTCGCCCGCTATCCGCGCGTGCAGGTGGAAGTGGTGACGGATGACGGCATGATCGATATCGTGCGCGACGGTTTTGATGCGGGCATCCGCTTTGGCGAGCAGGTGGCGGCCGACATGATCGCCGTGCCCGTGGGCGCGCCGCAACCGTTCGTCGTGGTGGCGTCGCCCGCCTACCTGGCGGCGCATGGGGCGCCAAGCACGCCGCGCGACTTGCTGGACCATGCCTGCATCGGCCGGCGTTTCCCCAGCGGGCGCCAGTATGCGTGGGAGTTCGAGCTGGAAGGGGAAGCCGTCAGCATCGCCGTCGGCGGCCCGCTGGTGTTCGACGACGATGAATTGATGCTGCGCGCGGCCCGCGATGGCGCGGGACTGGCGTATGTGTACGAGGCCGATGCGCGCGCCGATCTCGCGGCGGGGCGCCTGGCGTGCGTGCTGGAGCGCTGCCTGCCGCCGCCGCCCAGGTATTTCCTGTACTACCCGGGCCGGCGGCAGATGCCGCCCGTGCTGCGCGCCTTCGTCGACATGCTGCGCGCCCCGCCCGTGTAGTCAGCCGGCGGGCGGCGGGGCGCCATGCTCGACCGGCCACTTGATGGTAAACAGGCTGCCGCCCGCCTTGCCACGCGTGCAGACGGCGCTGCCGCCGTGGGCGCGCGCGATGGCTTCCACCACGGCCAGGCCCAGGCCGCTGCCCGCGTTCAGGTCGACCCTGGCGCTGTCGCCGCGGCGGAACGCTTCGAACACGTGCGGCGCCAGGTCGTCGGCAATGCCGGGACCCGCATCTTCGACGCTCAGGTAGTACTGGCCGGCCTGCACGCGGGTGCGCACGCGCAGCAAGCCCGGATGCGCGTAGCGGCGCGCGTTGTCGAGCAGGGCCAGCACGATTTGCCGGATGCGCGCCGCGTCGCAGCAGACGGGATGGTCGGACAGGTGCAGTTGCAGCGTAAAACCGGCCGCTTCCATCTCCTGCGCCAGCAGGCGGCGCACTTCCCCGATTTCCAGGGTCAGGTCCGTCCACGCCATGCGCAGCTGCATGTGGCCGCTGTCGGCCAGGCTCAGGGTGCGCAAGTCCTCGATCAGGCGGCCCAGGTCCTCGACTTGCGCCAGCAGGCTGGAAAACGGCACTTCCTCGGGCTTGAAGACGCCGTCGACGACGCCTTGCAAGGTGCCGCGCAGTATCGTCACGGGCGTGCGCAATTCGTGCGCGATGGCCGCATTCCACGTCTCGCTTTCCTTGGCCGCCCGCTGCAGGCGCTCGGCCATGCTGTTGAAATCGTCGACCAGCATGGCCGTCTCGCCCAGGCTGCGGTCGCCCGCGAAGGCGCGCGCGGACAGGTCGCCATGCGCCACGCGGCGCACGCTGTCCATCACGGAATTGATCGGCTTGAGAATGCGCGAAGCGAGCTTGATGGCGAAAAACGCCGCTAGTCCCAGGCCGAAGATGGTGATGGCGAAGATCCACAGCCATTCGGCCGTCGTCGGCGACCAGTCGTCCGGCTCGGACAGCATGCCGGGGTCGATCTTGAAGGCGATGGCGAAGAAGGTCCAGGAACCGATCCAGATGATCAGGATGCCGCTGACCATCAGCACGGACATCGACAGCACGATCTGCCGGTTCAGGCCCGTGAAGCGCATCAGAGGTCGCTTTCCAGGCGGTAGCCCACGCCGCGCAGGCTGGCCGGCATGTTCATCACGCCCGCTTCTTCCAGTTTCTTGCGCAGCTTGCTGACGTGGCTGTCCACCGTGCGTTCCATGGAATTGCTCTCGGGCATGCATGACTCCAGCAATTCCAGGCGGCTGCAGACGCGGCGCGGCGTGCGCGCCAGGTGGGCCAGCAGGCGGAATTCCGTCAGGGTCAGGCTCAAGGGCACGGGCGCGCCGTCGCGCAGCACGCTGGCCACGTACGTTTCCTGGTCGATCTCGATGGGGCCGCAGCGCAGGCGCTGGCCGCCCACCGGGTGGTGGCGCACGCGCGAGCGGCGCAGCACGGCCGCCACGCGCGCCACCACCTCGGCCGGATTGAAGGGCTTGATGATGTAGTCGTCGGCGCCCACGCGCAGGGCGGCCAGTTTGTCGGCATCCTGGTCGCGCGCCGTCAGCATGATGACGGGCGTTTCGCCGCGCCGCCGCACTTCCGCCAGCACGCCCCAGCCATCGACCCTGGGCATTTGCACGTCGAGCAGCAGCAGGTCCGGCGCCAGCGCCAGGTGCTGCTGCAGCGCTTCCTGGCCATCGTGCGCGAAGGCCGTGCGATAGCCGTCGCGCTCCAGGTAACCGGCGAGGATGCGGGCGATTTGCGGTTCATCTTCGGCGATCAGGACGAGGGCGGAAGGGGGCGTGGTGGCAAGGAAGGAGGGCTGGCTGGCGCTGTGATGATAGTTCATATAAATAGTCTAGCATTCTTCGCCGTCTCCATCGAATCTCCACATTTCTTTGACGGAACATCCATGTTGGCCTTCTATGCTCTTGTTATCTGTCGACCGGACCGCCGGTTGGGATCTGCCATAGAGAAAGACCATGCATCCGAGCCACCTCACCAAGAAAAACATGTTGATCGCCGCGGCACTGCTCAGCCTTGCCGCCTGTTCCAAACCCGCGCCGGAAGAAGGCGCGGCGCCGCCCGCCGCCGTGACGGTACTCAAGCTGCAGGCGGCGCCCGTCGTCCTCAGCGATGAATTGCCGGGCAGGGTGGCCGCCTTCCGCACGGCTGACATCCGCCCGCAAGTGGGCGGCATCGTGCTGCGCCGCCAGTTCGAACAGGGCGCCGAAGTAAAGGCGGGACAGAAGTTGTTCCAGCTGAACCCTGCGCCGTTCCAGGCGGACGTCGATTCGGCCGCCGCCGCCCTGCAGCATGCGGTGGCCACGGCGAACCGCGCCAGCAGCCAGGCCGACAGGTTGAAACCGCTGGTGGAGGCGGACGCCATCAGCCGCCAGGCGTATGACGACGCCGTGGCCCAGCGCGAGCAAGCTGTGGCCACCGTGGCGCAGGCGCGCGCCGCCCTGGCGCGCCGCCGCCTGGACCTGGCCTTCGCCAGCATCGAGGCGCCCATTGCCGGGCGCATCGGCTCGGAACTGGTGACGGAAGGCGCGCTGGTGGGCCTGGCCGATGCCACGCCGATGGCGCGCATCCAGCAGATCGACAAGGTGTATGTGGACGTGCGCCAGCCGGCCGCCGCGCTGGCGGCATTGCAAGCGTCGGGAACGGGCGGCGCGGACAAGCTGCCCGTGACCATCCTGGGCGCCGATGGCCAGCCGCATCCCGTCACGGGGCGCATCCTGTTCTCGGGCATCAGCGTCGATGCGGGCACGGGCGACGCCGTCATCCGCGTGCTGGTCGACAATCCGCAGCGCCAGTTGCTGCCGGGCATGTTCGTACGCGCCCGCATCGCCCGCGCCGTGCAGGCGAATGGCGTGCTGCTGCCGCAGCAAGCCGTCCTGCACAGCAGCGGCGGCCAGGCGCAGGCCTGGGTGCTCGACGGCACGAACAAAGCAAGTCTTAAACCCATCAGCGTGGGCGACGTGATCGAGCACCAGTACGTGGTCAATGGCGGCTTGAAGGCCGGTGAAACCGTCGTCATCGAAGGCCAGGAGCGCCTGCAGCCGGGCGCCACGGCCGCGCCGCAACCGTGGAAACCAGCCGTCGTGGCAACGGCGGCTGCCGCCAAGGCGCGTTGATGCACCATATGAATACAATGAAAGCCTAATGACATGCCTCAATTTTTCATCAACCGCCCCGTCTTCGCGTGGGTGGTGGCGGTCTTCATCGTCCTGTTCGGACTGAT
Organism: Janthinobacterium kumbetense; assembly: GCF_023703445.1. Taxonomy (NCBI): domain Bacteria; kingdom Pseudomonadati; phylum Pseudomonadota; class Betaproteobacteria; order Burkholderiales; family Oxalobacteraceae; genus Janthinobacterium; species Janthinobacterium kumbetense. Next base: position 1,455,277 of record NZ_JAMQGR010000001.1, on the reverse strand, counting down.
CGCCATACCGCAATTGCCGATTGCGCGCTTCCCCTCGGTGGCGCCGCCCAGCGTCAGCATCAGCGCCAATTATCCCGGCGCCACGCCGCAAACCATGAACGATTCCGTGGTGGGCTTGATCGAACGCGAACTGTCGGGCGTCAAGCACCTGCTGTATTTCGAGTCGTCCACCGATACCTCGGGCTCGGCCTCGATCACCGTCACCTTCCAGCCGGGCACGAATCCGGAAATGGCGCAGGTGGACGTGCAAAACCGCCTGAAAGCCATCGAGCCGCGCCTGCCGCAAGCCGTGCGGCAAAACGGCTTGACGGTGGAATCGGCGTCGTCCGGCTTTTTGATGATCGTCAGTTTGATCTCGGACAATGGTCAGCACGATGAAGTGGCGCTGGGCGACTACCTGGCGCGCAACGTGACGGAAGAACTGCGCCGCATTCCCGGCGTGGGCAAGGTGCAGCTGTTCGGCTCCGAGCGGGCCATGCGCATCTGGGTCGATCCGGCCAAGCTGGTGTCGTACAACATCGCCATGGGCGAGCTGACGGCCGCCATCGCGCAGCAGAATGCGCAGATCGCGCCGGGCCGCCTGGGCGACTCGCCCGCCGTGCACGGCCAGCGCGTGACCATCCCGCTGACGGTGCAGGGCCAGCTGCAAACGCCGGCCGAATTTGCCGCCATCGTGCTGCGCGCGAATCCCGACGGCTCGAAAGTGACCATCGGCGACGTGGCGAAAGTGTCGCTGGGCGCGCAAAGCTTCAATTTCAGCATCCGCGAAAACGGGCAAGCCGCGTCGGGCGCCGCCATCATGCTGTCGCCGGGCGCCAACGCCGTGCAGACGGCGGCCGCCGTGCGCGCGCGCATGGCCGAACTGGCGCACACCATGCCGGCCGGGATCAAGTATTCGGTGCCGTTCGATACGGCGCCGTTCGTGAAGATCTCGATCGAAAAGGTCATCGTCACGCTGCTGGAGGCGATGGTGCTGGTGTTCCTCGTCATGTACCTGTTCCTGCAAAAGATACGCTACACCCTGATTCCCGCTATCGTCGCGCCCATCGCCCTGATGGGGACGTTTACGGTGATGCTGCTGGCCGGCTATTCCGTCAACGTGCTGACCATGTTCGGCATGGTGCTGGCCATCGGCATCATCGTCGATGACGCCATCGTGGTGGTGGAAGCCGTCGAGCGCCTGATGGCGACGGAAGGTTTGTCGCCGAAGGAAGCGACTTCCAAGGCCATGCGCGAAATCACGGGCGCCGTGGTGGGCATCACGCTGGTGCTGACGGCCGTGTTCATCCCGATGGCGCTGGCCAGCGGTTCCGTGGGCGCCATCTACCGCCAGTTCACCCTGGCCATGGCCGTGTCGATCCTGTTCTCGGCGTTTTTGGCGCTGACCCTGACGCCGGCCCTGTGCGCCACGATGCTCAAACCCATCGGCCCGCATGACCATGACAAGAAGGGATTCTTCCTGTGGTTCGACCGCCAGTTCGAGCGCATGACGGCGCGCTATGAAAAGGGGGTGGTGGCGATGCTGAAACGCGCTGGGCGCTCGATGGTGCTGTACGGCGCCATCGTCGCGGCGCTCGGTGTGGCCTTCATGCAGCTGCCGTCGGCCTTCCTGCCGGAAGAAGACCAGGGCTATTTCATTACTTCGATCCAGCTGCCGTCCGACGCCACCATGGAGCGCACGCTCGATGTTGTCAAGCGGTACGAGCAGCACGTGGCCACGCGGCCCGGCATTGAGGTAAATCAATCGATCCTTGGCTTCAGCTTTTCCGGCGCGGGGCCGAATGCGGGCCTGGCGTTCACCATGCTGAAGGACTGGAAACAGCGCAACGGCGCCACGGCGCAGGAAGAAGTGGCGCTGGCGCAGGCCGCCATGTCGCAGGCGAAGGAGGGCGTGATCATGAGCCTGATGCCGCCCGCCATCGATGAACTGGGCAACTCGTCCGGCTTTTCCATGCGCCTGCAAGACCGCGCCAACCAGGGTATCGCTGCCCTGCAGGCGGCGCAGAACCAGCTGCTGGGCCTGGCCGCGCAAAGCAGCAAGGTGGCGGGCGTGTATCCGGACGGCTTGCCGCCGGGCGCCAGCGTGCGCCTCGATATCGACCGCACCAAGGCGGAAGCGCTGGGTGTGTCGTTTACGGCCATCGCCGACATGCTGACGGCGGCGATGGGCTCGACCTATGTCAACGATTTTCCGAATGCCGGCCGCATGCAGCAGGTGATCATCCAGGCCGATGCGCCGTCGCGCATGCAGCTGAACGACGTGCTGGCCTTGCGCATCCGCAATAACGCGGGCGGCATGGTGGCCCTGGGCGAGCTGGTGCGCCCCGTGTGGAGCGAGTCGCCGCTGCAACTGGTGCGCTACCAGGGTTATCCGGCGGCGCGCATTTCGGGCAGCGCGGCGCCCGGCGTGTCCAGCGGCGACGCCATGCTGGAAATGGAGCGCCTGGTGAAGCAATTGCCGCCCGGTTTCGCGCTGGCGTGGACGGGGCAGTCGCTGCAAGAGAAGGAATCGGCCTCGCAAGCGCCCATGCTGATGGCGCTGTCGATGCTGGTGGTCTTCCTCGTGCTGGCGGCCCTGTATGAAAGCTGGAGCATTCCCGTCTCCGTCATGCTGGTGGTGCCGCTGGGCTTGCTGGGCGCCGTGCTGGCCGTGATGTTGCGCGGCATGCCGAACGATGTGTTCTTCAAGGTGGGCATGATCACCATCATCGGCCTGTCCGCGAAGAACGCCATCCTGATCGTCGAATATGCGCGCCAGCTGCAGGCGCAGGGCAAGGGATTGGTCGAGGCGACGGTGGAAGCGGCCAGGTTGCGCTTGCGCCCGATTTTGATGACGTCGCTGGCGTTCGCGCTGGGCGTGGTGCCGCTGATGCTGGCCACGGGCGCCAGCGCCGAGACGCAGCACGCGATCGGCACGGGCGTGTTCGGCGGCATGATCACCGCCACCGTGCTGGCCGTGTTTTTCGTGCCCGTGTTCTTTGTCGTGGTGCTGGGCGCCGTCGACAAGATGGACCGTTATTTCAACAAACGCAGTAATCGCATCGCCGTCAAGGCAGTGGAAGGAGAGTTGTAATGCGTTTGATTTTTATCACACCGCTGGCCGCGCTGGCCTTGTCGGCCTGTTCATTGACGCCGCCGCTGGTCAAGCCGGCGCCGCCGATTCCCGCCGCGTATGCCGAGGCCGCCGCGCCAGGCACGGCCGACACGGCGGCCAACCTGGGCTGGCGCCAGATGCTGCTCGATGCGCGCCTGCAGCGCCTGGTCGACATCGCGCTGGAAAACAACCGCGACCTGCGCGTGGCGTCCCTCAACGTGGAAGCCGTGCGGGCCCAGTACCAGATCCAGGATGCGGGCCGCTATCCGGCGATTGGTCTCAACGGCGGCGGCACGCGCCAGCGCGCTGCCGATGCCACGGGACAAAATCCCACGGTGCAAAACCAGTTCACGGCCGGCATCGCCATGAGCGCGTTCGAAATCGACCTGTTCGGCCGCCTGCGCTCGCTGTCGGAGGCCGCCTTTGCGCGCTACCTGGCCACGCAGCAGGGCCAGCGGGCCGCCCACATGGCCCTGATCGGTGCCGTGGCCGACGCCTACCTGGAACTGCGGCTGGCCGAGGAGCAGCTGGCGCTGGCCCGGCAAACCCTGCTCGATTGGCGCCAGGCCCTCGTCTTGACGCAGCGCCTGCACGGCGCGCAGCAGGGCAGCGGTCTTGATGTAGCGCAAGCCGAAGGACAGGCGGCCACGGCGGAAGCGGACGTGCAGGCCCGCGAGCGGGCGACTGCCCTGGCGCGCAACAACCTGGAATTGCTGCTGGGCGCGCCGTTGCCCGCCGACTTGCCGGCGGGCCGGCCGCTCGACGGCCAGCCCGTGCTGACGCAGCTGCCGCCCGGCCTGCCGTCGGACTTGCTGGCGCGCCGTCCCGACATCCTGCAAGCGGAATACGCGCTGGTGGCGGCGAATGCGGAAATCGGCGCCGCGCGCGCCGCCTTCTTCCCGCGCCTGTCGCTGACGGCGCAGCTGGGACTGGCCAGCCCGGAACTGGGCGATTTGTTCCGCGGCGGCGCGCGCAGCTGGTCTTTCGCGCCGCAAGTGACGCAGCCGCTGTTCCAGGGCGGCCAGCTGCGCGCGGAGCTGCAGCTGTCGCGCCTGCGCAAGGACGTGGCCGTGCTGCAATACGAGCAAGCGATCCAGGCGGCGTTTCGCGACGTGCGCGACGGCCTGGCGGGCAGCGCCACGTATGCGCAGCAGATCGCCGCGCAGGAACGCGTGGTGACGGCGGCGCAGCAGCGCCAGCGCCTGTCGCAGCTGCGCTACGACGCGGGCCAGGACAGCCGGCTGGAATTGCTCGACGCGCAGCGTCAGTCGTATGCGGCGCAGCAAGCCTTGCTCGACGCGCGGCGCGACCAGTTCAAGTCGGCCGTGGCCCTGTACAAGGCGCTGGGGGGCGGGCTGGAAGAGTAGCCCGCTTTGCGGAGGGCGGCCAGCGGGGCGTGGGCTTGCCAGGCTACGCGCCGGGCCAGTCGATCAACAGCGGTTGCGGCATCCACGGGTGCCGGATGGCAGCCAGGTTCCACGGCAAGCGGCTCAGCAGTACATCGAAGGGATTGCGCGCGACAGCCAGCGTGCATTTCCCGTCGCCTTTTTGCAGTCGGCCTTCGCGCTGCAGAAAGACCTGGCGCAATCCCTCGGGCGAGGTTTGTCCCACCGCAGGCCAATGGCGCATCACGGCGGCCAGCACTTGTTCGCACAGGGCCCGTTCTTCTTCGCCGAGGTCGACGGGTGGAGCAGGGAAGTCCGGTTCCAGGCCGCACAGCAGCTTGTTCAGCAGCAATTGCTGCTCCGGCGCGACGCTCCTGCCATCGACCAGGTATTGCAGCAAGTGAACGGCGCGTGCGCCGTGTTCGCCGCGCAGCTGCGGCCTGCCATCGCCGCCAGTGGCGAGCAAGTCCAGCCGCTGGAACATTGTGGGCAGGAACGGGTGGAGCAGCGCCAGGCCGGCGTTGCCGATGTCGGCGATGTCAGTCGCGTGTACAGCGTCGTTCATGTGCTTATCCTGTAAATGCCCCGATCGGGCGGTTGCGCGCCAGGCTCCAGCCCGTCGTCTGCTGGTCGCCGGGCTGGCCGTCGGCCTGCTGCACGCTGTACGTCCAGAGGATTTCCGTAAAGTTCAGCTTGAACTGCTCGGTGGGCATGTCGTCGGGATGGGTTTGCAGCTGGATTTCGCTGATCAGGGCGTCGTGCAGGGCGATGGTGATGAGGTTGGCCGTCTTGTCGCCCGTCTGGCGGGTGATGTACAGCCTGGTCGGCTGGTCCGGGCCGCTGCCCAGCGGCTTCGCCCGCAGGCACAGATCGTACAGCCTGACCGAGGTCGCATCGACATACTTGACGCAGGTAAATTCGGTGATGACGGGCCGGCCGGACGTGCGCGCAGAGTTGCTGACGTCGGTCGTTATTTGCTGCTTCATGCCTTGATGTAATGACACCAGCTCAATGCACCGGCCCATGCCCCGCAGCGCGGCGGCGTCGCGCCAGATGGCGTCGATACCGCCGCTCTTGCTTTCACCGACCTGCGCCTTGCCGAACACGAGTTCCCCGTCGCCGGGTTCCAGTAAGATCAAATCCATGACGAATTCCTCCGCTTGATGGTCAGGTGCCGCCGTGCGACAGGCAACCTTTAAATCGGTGTGGCCGGGCCCAGCCTGCCTCGCCCGGGTGGTCGACAAAGCAGATGGTCAGTTGCGCGAAGCCTTGCGAAGTGAAATACACGCTGGCCGAGGCGTCCTGCCGCTCACGGGTGAGGAACCAATGGGCGTCGCCATGCGCCAGGCCCCAGCTGCTCACCCGCTGCACCAGCAAGTCGGCGTTGCCGCGCTGCACGATGGCCACGCGCACGTCCGCTTCGCCCATATTGTTGGTCTGGTAAATGCGCGCCATGTATGCTTCCTTGTTCGATCCTGGTGTCAACGGTGCTGCGACTATACACCGATTAAATTGCTTAAAGACAATCATAAATGGTGGCGCCCACTTTTTTTTGCGCCGCCGGCCTCCCGGCTGGCATGGCGCTGCAGTGAGGCGCAAGCACTGCGGTTTTGCGTTGATTCAATAATTCCAGTAATATAGAAGTATTGTTTTATTTCACAGGCTGCGGCGCATGGTGCCCGCGACGCCGCATTGCACGGGACCATTACCGCATGCTGACCGCTTTCCTGATCTTCCTCGCCACCCTCATCCTCGTCATCTGGCAGCCGCGTGGCCTGGGCATCGGCTGGAGCGCCGTCATCGGCGCCTGTGTCGCCTTGCTGGCGGGCGTCATCCACTGGGGCGACATCCCCGTCGTCTGGCACATCGTGTGGAACGCCACCGGCACCTTCATCGCCGTGATCATCATCAGCCTGCTGCTGGACGCGGCCGGTTTCTTCGAGTGGGCCGCCTTGCACGTGGCGCGCTGGGGCGGCGGCAGCGGCAGAAAACTGTTCGTGCTGCTGGTCTTGCTGGGCGCCCTGGTTTCCGCCGTGTTCGCCAACGACGGCGCCGCGCTTATCCTCACGCCCATCGTCATCGCCATGCTGCGGGCGCTGAAGTTTTCCGCCAAGGCCACCCTGGCCTACGTGATGGCGGCCGGCTTCATCGCCGACACGGCCAGCCTGCCGCTGGTGGTGTCGAATCTGGTGAATATCGTTTCGGCCGATTTCTTCAAGATCGGCTTTGCCGAGTATGCGGCCGTGATGGTGCCCGTCAACGTCGTCGCCGTGCTGGCCACCTTGGCGGCCTTGCTGCTCTTTTTCCGCCAGGATATTCCCCGCGATTATGCAGTGGCGCAGCTGAAACGTCCGGACGCCGCCATCCGCGACCTGGCCACCTTCCGCGCCGGCTGGCTGGTGCTGGCGCTGCTGCTGGTGGGATTCTTCTCGCAAGAAAGCCTGGGCGTGCCCATCAGCCTGATCGCCGCCGTGGGCGCCGCGCTGCTGCTGGGCGTGGCCGGCAAGGGCCACGTGATTTCCACGCGCTACGTGCTGCGCCATGCGCCATGGCACATCGTTGTCTTTTCGCTGGGCATGTACCTGGTCGTGTACGGCTTGCGCAATGCGGGCTTGACGGCTTACCTGACGGGCATGCTGAACCACTTTGCGCAGTACGGCGTGTGGGGCGCGGCCATGGGCACGGGCGTGCTGACGGCGTTACTGTCGTCCGTGATGAACAATCTGCCGACGGTGCTCGTCGGCGCGCTGGCCATCGACCCGACGACGGCGCAGGGGGCCGTGCGCGAAGCGATGATCTACGCGAACGTCATCGGCAGCGACCTGGGGCCGAAGATCACGCCGATCGGCAGCCTGGCCACCTTACTGTGGCTGCACGTGCTCGACAGCAAGAACATCCACATTTCCTGGGGATACTATTTCCGCGTCGGCATCGTGCTGACCGTGCCCGTGCTGCTGGTGACCCTGGCCGCGCTGGCGCTGCGCCTGTCCTGAGTTCCGTGTATGGTGGTGGCTGTGAGCAACTTTATACTGGGATGCAATGAAATTACTGCTCGTAGGCGCTACCGGTCTCGTCGGCAGCGAAGTGCTGCGCCTGGCGCTGATGGATGCGCGGATCACGGCCATCGTGGCGCCCGTGCGCAAGCCTTTGCCGTCGCATCCCAAGCTGGCCGCGCCTGTCATTGATTTCGATCAATTGCCGCTGGACGCATCCTGGTGGCAGGCGGACGCCGTCATCTGCACCCTGGGCACGACGATGAAGGTGGCCGGCACCCGGCAAATATTTTCGCGCGTGGACCACGACTATCCGCTGGCCGTGGCGCGGCTGGCGCTGGCGGCCGGCACGCGCACGTACGTGCTCAATTCCGCGGCCGGCGCCAACGCTGCTTCGCGCATCTTCTATAACCGCGTCAAGGGCGAGCTGGAACGCGACCTGCAAGCGCTGGGTTTTCGTTCGCTCACGCACGTGCGCCCGGGGCTGATCGGCGGCGAGCGCGCCGTGGCGCGGGCGGGCGAGGGCGCCGCCTTGCGCATCCTGCGCGTGCTCGGTCCCGTGCTGCCGCGCCGCTGGCGCATCAATCCCGCGCCGCGCATCGCCAGCGCCTTGCTGGAAGCGGCGCTGGCCGCCGCGCCGGGCGTGCACGTGGTGACGTCGGAGCAGCTGCTGTGAGTGCGCGCCCGTATAATCTGCGTTCCTGTTACTGAAGGTACAACACATGCAGATTGTACGCCCTTACCAGGCCGGCGACCGCGACGCCTGCCTGGCCCTGTTCGACGGCAATACACCGCGCTTTTTCGACCCGTCCGAGCGCGCGGACTTTGCCGCCTGGCTCGATACCTCGACGCATCCCTACCTGGTCATTCTGCGCGATGGCCGCATCGTCGCCTGCGGCGGCCATGCCATCGAGGCGGGCGGCAGCGTCGCCAGCCTGTGCTGGGGCATGGTGGCGCAGGATGCGCATGGCCAGGGACTGGGCCGGGCGCTGACGCAGGCGCGCCTGGACGCCATCCGCGCCGTGCCGGGCATCGCCAGCGTGCGCATGAATACCAGCCAGCACACGCAAGGCTTTTATGCGGGCTACGGTTTCGTGACGGTCAACGTGACGCCGGACGGCTTCGGGCCGGGCATCGATCAATGGGACATGGTGCTGCAACTGCCGGTGTAGCGGCGGCAGGCATGGCGCCGTGCCGCGCTCAATAATTGATTGAAATGCTAACGTTAATCGCTTACTATCGCTGGGTGTTTCAACTAGGAAAGATGCCCATGCACCCCTCGTTCTTGCTTGATTTTCCGCTGAAGATTGCCGCCAGGCAAGGATGGCTGCATGGCTGACCCATCCCCGCTCGTCATCATCGCCAGCAGCGGCACCGGCGGCGACATGCAGCCGTTTATCGCGCTGGCGCAGGGCTTGCAGCAACGGGGCCGGCGCGTGCTGCTGCTGGTGCCGGGCTGGCAGGAAGCGGCCGCGCAGGCGTCAAAGTTGCCGTATCGCACCTTCGGCAGCGCGGAAGAAGGGCAGGCCATGCTGGGCAACCCCGGCCTGTGGGATGAACGCAAGGGCTGGGGCGTGGTGTGGAACGGCCTCGTGCCGCACCTGGGCGCCGTGCGCGACATCGTGCAAGGCTTGCCGGCCGATGAGGCTTGCGTGGTGCTGTGCCATCCCATCCTCGTGCCGATGGCGGCCCTGGCGCGGTCCGTGCGCCCGGACTTGCGCATCGTCGCGGCGTATCTCGCGCCATCGAACCTGTGCAGCAGCCATGATTTCCTGACGGCCGGTTCGCTGCGCATTCCCGCGTGGGTGCCGCTGGCCTGGCGCCAGGCCCTGTGGCGGATGATCCACCGCGCCATGATCGACCCGGTGCTGCTGCCTGGACTGAACGGCGCGCGCGCGCAGCACGGCTTGCCGCCGGAAGCGCATTTTTTTGGACACATGCTGGCCGTGCCGGACGCTTCGCTGGGACTGTTTCCCGCCTGGTTCGCCGCGCCGCAGGCGGATTGGCCGCCGCACTTCGCGCAAGCCGATTTCACCGCCGCCGCCATGCCTGGCGCCGCAGCGCTGCCGCCGGAACTCGAACGTTTCCTGGGCGAGGGCGAGCCGCCCATCGTGTTTACGCCCGGTACCGGCCACCAGCACGCGCAACGCTATTTCAGTATCGCGCTGGACGTCTTGCGGCGGCTGGGGCGGCGCGGTCTGTTCCTCACGCCCCATGCGGCGCAAGTGCCGCAGCACTTGCCGGCTGGCGTGCTGTGGCAGGCGCACGCGCCGTTCGCGGCGCTGTTGCCGCGCGTGGCGGCCGTGGTGCACCACGGCGGCATCGGCACCAGCGCGGACGCCTTCCGCGCGGGCATCCCGCAGCTGATCGTGCCGTTCGCGTACGACCAGTTCGACAATGGCTGGCGCGCCAAACGGCTCGGTGTGGGGGAAGTCTTGCTGGCCAAGCGCTTGTCTGCCGGGCGCATGCAGCGGCAGCTGGCGCGCCTGCTGGCCGCGCCCGAAGTCAGGCTGGCGTGCTGCGAGCTGGCCCGCCGGATGGGCCAGGGGCTCGAATCAGCGCGCCTGCTGGATCACGTCGAAGCGGCCCTGGCCGAGTAGTCTGCCTAGGGAAGCCAGGTATCGTCGAGGGCGATGACCCGGTCGTTTGCGCCGGGCACGCAGCCGTCGGCGATCGGTTCCCAACCCCGGTGCACCACCACCTGCTTGCCGTCGTGGCAGATTTCCACGCGTTCGCTGGCGGGCAGGCGCTGGCGCGCGAACGCTTCCAGGCTGGCCGGCAGGCTCACCGCCAGCCGCATCGAGCGAATTGCCTCAGGCGGGTGGTCATCCATGTGCACGAGGGGCACGAAGATGGAGCCGAGCATCAGCCAGCGCGCACCCACGTCGACGGGGGCGGGCGCATATGGTGCGGCGCGCAGCCAGTCCTGGGCGCGGGCGCGCAAGTCGCCGCCTGCCGCCAGTTCGCCCCAGGCCGAGGCCAGCATTTCCACCACCCACTGATTGCAATTCTGGTATGTCAAATTGAAAGCATACGCGTTGGCGCTGTAGCGGCCCGCCAGCAACTGCTGCACGCGCACGGGGTCGAGCAGGGCGCGGCGCAGGGGCGGCACGGTTTCGGCCGGCAATTTCACGAGCGAGATGTAGCCGAGCGCCGGGTTTTCCGTGCCCATGGCAAAACCGGCCGTGCCCTGGTCGAAGATGCGCGGGCGCCCTTCGTCGCAGGCGTAGTACAACTGGCGCGCGGACCAGCCGCTGTCATTGTCGTGGCGCCAGGCCAGCGCGGCGTGCGAATAGCGGATGCCGAAGCGGGCCAGGTCCAGGCCGGAGCGGCTGATCAGGGCCACGCTGCCTTCGCTGGCGGCCAGTTCCTCGCGCACGACGGCGGCAAAGCGCAAGAGCCGGTCCTGTTCCGTGGCCGTGAGTTCCTGGGCGCGGTCGCAAAAGCGCGAGGAGGACATTGAGGTGCCTGCCTGGGCGGCGCCAGCCAGGACGAGCGCGGCGCAGCCGGCCAGCAGCGGCGCCAGTTTGCGCAAGATCAAAGGCTGACGGGACGCGTGGCCATTTCGCCGTACCAGTCGTCGGCCAGCACGAGGAAGAAGGCGGCGCGCGTGTCGTTGCGCGAGAATTCGATGCCGTAGGCGCGGTTTTGCGCATGCACCACGTCGCCCTGCGCAAGCTGCTGCTTGTCGAGAGCCGCTTGCGGCAAGTCCAGCACCAATGGCGTGGCCGTGGCGTCGGCCTGCATGGTCAAACGCGTCATGCCGGCGCGGCCCGGCACGGCGGCCACGTCGATGATGCGGTAGGGGCCATTGGCCACCTTGTTGTCGCGCGAAGAGCTGTTGCTCGAACCGTTGAGCGAATCGGAAATGCTGCCGCTCGACTGGGAACCGGCGCTGGAGGCCGAGGAAACGAAGCTGTCGGCGTTGGCGTTGCACGCCATGGTCAGAGCTGCGGCCAGGCCGAGCATGCGTAAGGAGGTAGTCAAGGCAGTTTTCCAGTGAGCATCAATGAAAGCGGACCGGGTCCATCCCGGCTCGCGCCATCATAGCAGATCGGCCATCAGCTGAGCAGTACCTCGATCAGGCCCTTCGCTTCGGCCGACGGCTGCGTGCGCAGCGCCTGCAGCACGGGATCATGCTCCAGATAGGCTTGCAGCGCCTCGCTGACGGTGACGCTGGCCTGCGGCAGCGGCGAAGGGACGGGAGAGAGCGCCTTGGCCAGCAGCAGGGTGTCGCGCAAGCCCTCGGGCGGCAGCATGATGGTGGAGCCGGGCAAGGCGTTGACGGCGTCGGCCACCGGCAGCGGCACGCCCAGCTGGCGCATCAGCGCGCGGCCGATCACTTCCAGCGTGGACGCCATCTGCGTTTCCAGCTGGGCGTACAGGCCCGGAGTCTTGTCGGCCTGGGCCAGCAAATAAAAGCCGGCCACTTCATGCACGATGCCGGCGAACAGCGCCGTATCGGCATCCGTCTGCGTGACGGTGGTGGCCAGCCCGTGCGCCAGCGCCGCCACATGCACGGTGTGCGCCCACAGCTGGGTGGCGCGGGCGCGCAAGGCTTCGTCGCGGATGCCCGCGTTCAGCTGGCGGATGACGGCCGCCGTCGCCAGCGCATACAGGTTGCGGTGGCCCAGCCGCTCGACGGCGGCGCGCACGCTGGTGATGGCGGGCGCCTGGCCGGGCGAGAACAGGGCCGAATTGGCCAGCGCCACGGCGCGCGCCGACAAGGTCGGTTCGCACAGCAGCAAGCGGCTGATGTCGGCCGAGTGGCAATCCGGGTTGGCCAGTTCCTTTTGCAGGAGCAGGGCCGTATTGATGCTGGTGGGAAAAGCCAGGGTTTCCGTTTCGGCGCTGGCCAAAAGTTGCGCCAGGCTGCTGAGCGTGTTGACGTGCATGGATAGGGGAGCGGGAAGTAGCAATGTCCCCATCTTATCAGGCAATCCAGGCCGCATGGCGCCCGGCTGCCTTTGCTGTCAGGCACGGCTGGCCGATGGTGCCATTCATAAGCTGTACTTATAGACTTTAGTGGATTTGCCTGTCTATTCATGGTGGGCGAGGGCGGGTACGCTTGATCTGCCACAAGCGTGCCTCGTACGCGGCTTGTTCCATATCAATGTTTACAAGGAAAATACAGATGCGTGATGAACTCCCCCAGCCGCAGCGGCGCACGTTCCTGAACACCTCGCTGGCCATGGTGGCCGGCGGCGCCGGCATGGCCCTGGCAGGCGCGGCCCAGGCGCAAGCACCGGCGTCCGCGCCCACCCGGCCCATGGTCGTGGGCCATCCCCGGCGCAACGGCGTCGCTATCGAACGCGTCGCGTTCCCCAACACCAGCGCGCAGACGGTCATCGCGGCCAACCTGTTCACGCCGGCGCGCTTCGATGCGGCCAAAAAATATCCCGCCATCGTCATCGGCCACCCGTTCGGCGGCGTGAAGGAACAGACGGCCGGCTTGCACGCGCAAAAACTGGCGGAGCTGGGCTATGTGACCCTGGCGTTCGACGCTTCGCATTACGGCGACAGCAGCGGCTTGCCCCGCTACACGGAAGTGCCGGGCACGCGCGTGGGCGATTACAGCGCCTGCGTGGATTTCTTCAGCAATCATCCGGCCGTGGACCCGGCGCGCATCGGCGTGCTGGGCATTTGCGGTGGCGGCGGCTATGCCGTCAGCGCGGCGCAGGTCGACCACCGCATCCAGGCCATCGCCACCGTCAGCATGTACGACATGGGCCGCGCGCGCCGCCAGGGGCTGGGCGACACGCTCACCTACGAGCAGCGCATGAAGACCTTGGACGAGGTCGGCGAGCAGCGCACGCGCGAGGCGCGCGGCGAGCCGCGGCGCGACATCCGCGCGCTGCCCGAGTCGGCCGGGCCGGACGCGCCGGAAATCGTGCGCGAATTCCTCGACTACTACGCCACGCCCCGAGGCCAGCACCCGCACTCGACCAGCCTGTACGCCTTGACGAGCCTGGCGCCGATGATGAATTTCTTCCCGTTCGCGCAGATCGAGACGATCGCGCCGCGCCCGTTGCTGATGATCGTCGGCGAGCGCGCCCCGTCGGCCTACTTCAGCGAGGATGCGTACGCCAGGGCGGCGCAGCCGAAAGAGCTGTTCGTCGTGCCGGGCGCCTCGCACGTGGACCTGTACGACCGGCCGCCTTACATCGCGCAGTCGCTGGCCAGGCTGGACGCCTTCTTTCGCCAGCACCTGGGGGCGTGATGGGCGTTTTTTCGAACAGCATGAAAGCGGGCTTCCTGGCGGCCTGCCTGGCGCTGCCCGTCTTTGCGCCAGCGCAAACGCTGGATGCGCAGAGCAAGCCGCCCTCGCGCGCGCAACAATTGATGGGGGACCTTGCGCCGAAGATGGCCGACCTCACGGACAAGGTGCTGTACGGCGACATCTGGGAGCGTCCCCAGCTGTCCAAACGCGACCGCAGCCTGGTGACCGTCAGCGCGCTGGTGGCCATGCACCGTCCCGAGCAGCTGAAATCGCACCTGTTGCTGGCGCGCCAGAACGGCTTGACGGAGGACGAGCTGGTCGAGGCGATCACCCACCTGGCCTTCTATGCGGGCTGGCCGAACGCCGTCTCGGCGCTGGCCGTGGCGAAAGAAGTCTTCCGCAAATAACGACCGCCGCCCCGCGCGGCAAGAAAGGATATCCATATGCACCGATACGCCGCGGCACTCTTGCCGCTTTGCCTGCCCGCCGGGGCCGTCTCCGCCGAGCCGGCTGCCGCGCCAGCGGCCGTCACCGTCACGCGCGCCGCCGCTTTGCCCAGCAGCATCGGCGACGCCGCCTATTTCACGGGGAAAGTCGCAGTCGACGCCAGGTTCCAGCGCCTGGCGCCGGCCCGCGTGGGCGGCGCCATCGTCACCTTCGCGCCCGGCGCCCGCACGGCGTGGCATACGCATCCGCTGGGCCAGACCCTGATCGTCACGCAAGGCCAGGGCTGGGTGCAGCACTGGCAGGGCCCGCTGCAGGCGCTGGCCGTGGGCGACGTGGCGTGGATACCGCCCGGCGTCAAGCACTGGCATGGCGCGACGGCCACGTCCGCCATGCAGCACGTCGCTATTGCCGAGGCGCAAGATGGCACGGCGGTGACGTGGCTGGAACAGGTGGCGGATGACGGCTATCCGCGCCAAGGCGCTCAATGACGATGCCGCGCCGGGCGTTCAGGCAGATTACGGCAGCAGCAGCGCATGCTGGCTGGCCGTGTGGAAATCGCGCCACACGCGGTTGATGGTGCTGTCTTCGCGGGCCGCGTACAGGCCGCAATACGGATACACATCACCGACGGCCGCGCGGCATGCGGCGACCAGGTCCAGCGAACGGTCCTGCACGGCTTGCATGGCATCCGCGCCGAGCGCCGCGCCGCCCGCCACCTGCGCCCAGCTGTCGTCCAGCACGGCATAGAAGCGGGTGCGGGCGGCCGCGAACGCTTGTTTCCTGGCTTGCAGCATGGCGGCCACTTCCGGCACGTCCAGCAGCGGCAAGCCGGCGCGCGCATGGCGGCGGTGGCGCATGCCTTCTTCGGCGAGTTGCATGAAATGGCTGGCCATGCCGGCCACGTTGGCGGCCAGGGTCACGTAGGCCAGCGAATAGAACGGGTAGCGGTACAGGGGGCCGTCGGCCGTCGCGGCGCTCGCATCGATGGCGAAGCCGTGTTCCTTGGCTACCCATTGACCGTCGATGCGGTAGCTGTGCGAGGCGCTGGCGCGCATGCCGATGCTGTTCCACGAGGGCACCAGCTGCACCAGGGCGGCGGGGACGAGGAAGGCGCGGATGCGCGGCTTGCCTTCCGCATCGAGCAGGGGCTGTCCATCGCGCCGCAGCCGGGCGTTCAGCGTGAAGTGGGTCGCCATCGGCGCGCCGCTGGCGTAGTCCCAGCTGCCCGTGATGCGGTAGCCGTCGCCTTCCTCTTCCGCTTCACCGGTGGCCGCGCCGCTGCCGCCCAGGCAGACGCGGGGCGTGCCGATGATGGTCCGCGCCATGTCGGGCGCCAGGAAGCCCGCAAACCATCCCGCGCCCGCGCACAGGGTCAGCACCCAGCCCATGCTGCCGTCGACGGCGGCCACGGCTTCCTCCAGGCGCACCACCTGCGGCAAGGGCAGCTCGGCCCCGCCCGCGCCGCGCGGCGC
Source organism: Janthinobacterium kumbetense (assembly GCF_023703445.1). Lineage (NCBI taxonomy): Bacteria > Pseudomonadati > Pseudomonadota > Betaproteobacteria > Burkholderiales > Oxalobacteraceae > Janthinobacterium > Janthinobacterium kumbetense. Next base: position 1,439,666 of record NZ_JAMQGR010000001.1, on the reverse strand, counting down.
CAGCATCGTCAGCCAGCCGCGCCGGTGCAGCAGCGCTTGCTGGGCCGGATGCAGGAAGCGGGCGGCGTCGGCGGCTGGCGCATGGCGCGCGATGCGGCGCGCGTCGCGCTCGGAAAGGGTAGCTGGGGTAGCGAGGGCAGCGTGCGGCATGGGCAGAATCCGGCAATGGCGAAGGCGGGCATTTTCGCACAGAGCTGCATGCCGTGGGCGGCGCGAGCGCGTTGCACCGTGCAACGCCGCCCCTTGCGTCAAATCACTTTCCGATCTGTTTGCTGACCACATTTTCCTGCTGGTTCAGCGCGCGCTGGTCCGCCTTGGTGATATGGCCGTTATCGAGCTTGGCCATGCTGCGCTCTTCGCGGCGGATGCTGCGGTCCTCGCGGTGCAGGGCGGCCGCCTGTCCCTTGCTGATCTCGCCTTCCTTGACTTCCTTATGGATGCGCGCGTTCTGATGCGCGAGGCGGTTGTTCACCTGTTCGCGGCGGGGATGGTTTTTCTGCCAGGTCGTTTCTGCGGCAAAGCTGCTGGCGGCAGCCGAGGCAAGCACGATCACGGTGATGGCGGACAGGACGGTGGTTTTCATTGTAGTCTCCAGGTGGTCGATCAGGGATGTCACACTGCCTGAACGCGCTGCCGGGGCCGCCGGTAGACAGTTTTTATGTATAAAATGTAAGCAAATGTGGCCGGAAACACCGTTCTTGCCGCATCATGGAGCGGACTAGCGCCACCCACCAGGAGCTTCCATGAGCGCATCGGCTGCGACGCAAATGAACCGCTGGCAAGATGCCAGCGCCGGCCTGTCGATTGCCGGCCTGCTGCTGCCGGAAGCGGTGGCGTATGCCAGCATCGGCAACATGGCGCCCCAGGCGGGCATCCTGGCCCTGTTTGCGGGCTTGCTGTGCTACGGCGTGCTGGGCACGAGCCGCTTTGCCATCGTCTCGGCCACGTCGTCCTCGGCCGCCGTGCTGGCCGCCGCCATGGCATCCATGCCGGGCGGCACGGCGGGGCACCGGCTGATGCTGATGGCGGGACTGGTGATATTGACGGGGGCATTTTTCCTGCTGGCCTGGCTGGCCAGGCTGGGCAGCATCACGGAATTCATCGCCAAGCCCGTGCTGCGGGGCTTTTCCTTCGGCCTGGCCATCGTGATCATCGTGAAACAGTTGCCCGGCGTACTGGGCGTGCAGCCGGCGCACGGCGACGTGCCGCATCTGCTGGCGGGCCTGCTGGCAGGCGAAGGGCAGTGGAACGGGAGCGGCGCCGGCCTGTGCGCGGCGGCGCTGCTGTCGCTGTTCCTGCTGCGGCGGCTGCAGCGCTGGCCTGCCGGCCTGATCGTCATCGCGCTGGGCATCGCCGCCGGGCAATGGCTGGACTTGCCGCGCCATGGCGTGGCCCTGGTGGGCGCCATCGATGTGCGCCTGGCCATGCCTGTCCTGCCGCGCCTGACGCAGGAGGAATGGACGCGCCTGGCCGAGCTGGCGTTTGCGCTGGCGCTGATCCTGTATGCGGAATCGTATGGCGCCATCCGCAGTTTTGCCTTGAAGCATGGCGACGCCGTGGCGCCCGAGCGCGACTTGCTGGCGCTGGGCGCGGCGAACGTGGTGGCGGGCCTGTTCCAGGCCATGCCGGTGGGCGCCGGCTATTCGGCCACCTCCGCCAACGAGGCGGCCGGCGCCACCTCGCGCCTGGCGGGGCTGGTGGCGGCCGCCGTCGTGGGCGTCATCGTGCTGACCCTGCTGCCGCTGGTGGCCCTGATTCCCGTGCCCGTGCTGGCTGCCGTGGTCATCCATGCCGTCAGCCATACCCTGAACCCTGTTTCCTTGCGGCCTTATTTCACCTGGCGCCGCGACCGCCTGCTGGTGCTGGCGGCCATTGCCGGCGTGCTGCTGTTCGGCGTACTCGACGGCTTGCTGGCAGCCATCGCCATGAGCCTGCTGCTGATGCTGCGCCGCCTGTCGCGGCCGGGCCTGTCCGTGCTGGGCCGGCTGGGCGACAGCCACGATTACGTGAAACTGGCGTTGTACCCGGCGGCCCGCGCGCAGCCCGACACGTTGATCCTGCGCCTCGATGAACCCTTGTTCTTCGTCAATGCCGAGCGCAGCCTGCACCTGGCGCGCGCCATGCTGGAAGAGCGGGCCGGTCCGCTGCGCAAGGTGATCCTCAGCCTGGAAGAGTCGCCCGACCTCGATGGCAGCAGCGTCGAAGCCTTGCGCGACTTTGCCGCGTTTGCGCGCCAGCGGGGGCTGGCCCTGGCGCTGGCGCGGCTGAAGGAGCCGGCGTGCGCCGTGCTGCAACTGGCGCTGCGCGACATGCTGGCCGCCCAGGCGGGGCCGGCGCTGCTGCTCAGCGAATTGAGCGTGGCCGAGGCCGTGCGCCTGCTGGGCTGCGCCACGCCTGAAAAGTAGCGGCGACTATGCTACGCTGGCGGCCAGGCCATGCATCTGGGAGACGGTATGACAAGCGCGAAACCGCAACTGGTCAAGGGACGGCTGAACAAGCTGCTGCCCACGCAAATCACGGTGGGCATGGCCGAGGTGGCGCTCAAGCGCGCGCATTGGGCCAGCCTGGGCCGGAAAGCGCGGGCGGCGGCGCTGGCCGACCACTGGTTTCCCAGCATCATCGGTCCGGAAGGGCGCCACTACATCGTCGACCACCACCATTTCGGCCTGGCGCTGCACCAGGAAGGCGTGAAAAGCGTCAGTTTGATGATACTCAAGGATCTGTCCTGGCTGGAACCGCTGCACTTCTGGCATGTGATGGACCACCACCAGTGGGTGCACCCGTACGACAGCGAAGGCTTGCGCCGCGATTTTTCCGCCATCCCCCGGCACCTGAGCGGCTTGCACGACGATCCCTACCGCAGCCTGGCCGGCGAATTGCGCAGCGCGGGCGGCTACGCCAAGGACGTGACGCCGTTCAGCGAATTCCTGTGGGCCGATTTCTTGCGCAGCCGCATCGCGCCCGCCAGCCTGCAGAAAAATTTCCCCAAGGCACTGGCACAGGCCATGAAGCTGGCGCGCAGCCAGCAGGCGCGCTATTTGCCGGGCTGGAGCGGCATCGTGCCGCCCGCCTGAACCGCCTGCCGCTACAGCAGGAAGGCGCTGCCGGCCGCCAGTATGCCGGCCGCCGCCGCGCCCACCGAGCCCCACAGCAGCCAGCGGCGCCGCGTCAGCACGGTGATGGCGGCCAGCGCTACGGCGATCTGGATGAAGGTCAGGGCCATGGCCAGCCGTTCGTGCGGGCGCAGCTTGGCTTCCGACGCCTCGCCCAGCTTTCTCGACTGCTCTTCCAGCTGGCGCGCCTGCGCCTGCACCAGGGGCTTTTCCCGTTCCTGCCTGGCCTGTTCCGCCAGGAAGCGGGCCCGTACCTCGGGTACGCTGGCCAGAGCGGCCGTCGCTTCGGCGATATGGCCCTTCGTCGACTTCGCCTGGTACAAGGCCCACTGGTCGCTCGCCTGTGCCTGTTTCAGGATGCTCTCGTTCTTCAGGAACATGGCCTCGTTCTGCGCATTGCCGCTCTGGTAGCTGATCAGGGCGCCGATGGTGGCGAGGATGGCCGTCATCAGGGCGATTTTCTGCGTCAGGCCATCGCGCTCCTTCTCCGTCGCCTCTTCCACGGCGTGCTCATGGGGGCTGGGTACTTCGTATTCTTCTTCCATGGCGGACCTTTCGCGGGGGCAGGAGGAGGGATCATGTGTCGACATGGCGATACTACCGCATCCGCCGTGCAAGCCGGCGGGCGCTGCGACATGGTGCGAACGGGCATAAGCGGGTACAGTAAGGCGTTCTCCCCTTGAAAGCGCACAGCCCATGAGCACGTCCCGTCGGCCCGACCCGCACTTCGCCGAGAAAGTCCGCGCCAGTTTCGATCTGCAAAACGCCATGACCCTGATCCAGGCCAGCCTGCCCGTGGTCAGTCACGGCAGCACGGAAATTCACGTGCCGCACTGGCGCGGCATCGAGCAGCAGCACGGTTTCGTGCATGGCGGCGTGGTGGGCATGATCGCGGACTCGGCCGCCGGCTACGCGGCCATGACCATGGTGGCCGACGGCGCGTCCGTGCTGACGGTGGAATACAAGATGAATTTGCTGGCGCCCGCCGATGGCGAGAAATTGATTGCGCGCGGCAAGGTGGTGCGCCCGGGGCGCACCCTGATCGTCACGCAAGCCGAAGTGTTCGCCGTGCGCGATGGCAAGGAAACCCTGTGCGCGCTGATGCAGCAAACCATCATGGTGATGCACGGCAAGTCGGAAAAGACGTGAGCCGTGCACCGGGCGATGGCGCTCAAGCCGCCTTGGCCAGTCCTTCCGCTTCCAAAGCCGCCTTGACGCTGTCGCGCTGGGCTACGCGGGCCAGGAAGGCTTGCACATGCGCCAGCGCGGACAAGTCCACGCCCACGCCTGGCGCCCAGCCCGTGATGACGAACAGATAGGCGTCGGCGACCGTGAACGTGTCGCCCGTCAGGTAGGCCCGGCCTTCCAGGCGGCTGTCCACCCATTTGTATTTCTTGCCCAGTTGCTGGACGAACAAGGCCTTGGCGGCCGCGTCGATGCGCGGATCGAACAGGGGACTGAACGATTTATGCAGCTCGGACGTGATGTAGTTTTGCCATTCCAGCACCTTGTAGCGGGCAAAACTGCCCACGGACGGCAGCAAATCCTGCCGGCCAGCCTGTTCCGCGATGTACTGGGCGATGACGGGGCCTTCGCTCAAGGTCGTTCCATCGGCGAGCGCCAGCAGCGGCACCTGGCCTTTCGGGTTGAGTTCGTAGTAATTGCCGCCTTCCTGCGTCCGGTGCTGGCCCAGGTCGACCTTGACCAGAGTGAATGGCGTGCCCGTTTCGCGCAGGATGATGTGCGGCGCCTGCGAGCAGGCGCCCGGCGAATAAAAGAGTTTCATGGCGATCCTTGAACAGGTGGGAAAGTAGCCACTATAGTCCTGCGCCGCCGCACGGTAAACGCATGTTCGTTTGGCGACTGTCCACGCCCGGTGGACGATTGCGCTGGCTCAAACGCGGGGATAGCGCAAGGTGTCGAGCAGCAAGGTAAACGCGGGCGACGGGTGGCGCCGGCTCGGGTAATACAGCTTGTAGCCCGCGTACGCGGGGCACCAGTCGTCCAGCACGCGGACCAGGCGGCCATCGGCCACGTAGGGCAGGACCACGTCTTCCGGCATGCAGGCCAGGCCCAGGCCATCGAGCGCCGAATGCAGGCGCATGGCCATGTTGTTGTAGATCATCTGACCTTCCACGCGCACCTTCAGTTCCTGCCCATCCTTGGAAAATTCCCAGGCAAACAGGCCGCCCAGGGTGGGCAGGCGCATGTTGATGCAGTTGTGCGCCATCAAGTCCTGCGGCGTGACGGGCGGCGGATTCCGGCTGAAATAGGCGGGCGAGGCAACGATGGCCATGCGGAAATCGGGACCGATGGGCATGGCGATCATGTCCTTGGCCACCTGCTCGCCCAGGCGCACGCCCGCGTCGCAGCGCGCGGCCACGATGTCGGTCATGCCATTGTCGACGATGACTTCGATGTGGATGTCCGGGTAGTGGGGCAGCAAACGGGCGATGGCCGGCTGCAGCACCGTCAGCGCCGAATGCTCGCCCGCGCTGATGCGGATGTTGCCGGCCGGCTTGTCGCGCCGTGCGCTGAGCAGGGCCAGTTCCGCCTCGATTTCGTCGAAGCGGGGCGCCACCGTGCGCAGCAGCTGTTCGCCCGCCTCCGTGGGCGAGACGCTGCGCGTGGTGCGCACCAGCAGGCGCAAGTCGAGCCGTTCCTCCAGCGCGCGCACGGTCTGGCTCAGCGCCGACTGCGACACGCCCAGCTTGGCCGCCGCCCGGGTAAAACTGCCTTCGCGGGCCACGGCCACGAAGGCGAGTATGTCGTTGAAGTTGGTTTGTGCCATGGCGGATGTCTTTTCAATTCATTAGTTGCGCTAATAAGTTCATGCAGACTTTACCATCTATTCATGGTAATGCATACGGCTTACAGTGATGGCATGAACAATCCGCCAGTTGCTACTCCCTCTGCCGCGCCGCCCAAGGCGGCCATCCTCGCCATCATTCTCGTCAGTTACGTGATGATCGTGCTCGACACGTCCATCGTGCTGACGGGCTTGCCGAACATCCACCAGGAACTGGGCTTTACGGATACGGGCCTGGCCTGGGTGCAAAGCGCGTATACGCTGACGTTTGGCGGCTTGCTGCTGCTGGCCGCGCGCGCCGGCGACGTGGTTGGCCGGCGCCGCCTGCTGCAGCTGGGCCTGGCGCTGTTCACGCTCGCGTCGCTGGCCATCGGCCTGGCGCGCTCGCCGGCCATGATGATCGCCGCGCGCGCCATCCAGGGCGTGGGCGCGGCCATCCTGGCGCCATCCACCCTGGCCTTGCTGCAAACCACGTTTGCGGAAGGACGCGAACGCACGCGGGCCATCGCCCTGTACAGCGCCGTGGCGGGCATCGCCGCCAGCGTGGGGCTGGTGCTGGGCGGCGTGCTGGCCGAGTGGCTGTCGTGGCGCGTGGGCTTCTTCATCAACCTGCCCATCGGCGCCGCCATGCTGCTGGCCGCGCGCCGTTTCATCGCGGAAAGCTCGCGCAGCCGGGGCCGCTTTGACGTGGCTGGCGCGGCCAGTTCCACCCTCGGCATGTCGGCCCTCGTGTATGGCTTGATCCGCTCGGCCGGCGCCGGCTGGGGCGATTCCTTGACGCAAGGTGCGCTGGCGGCGGGCGTGCTGCTGCTGGCCGCTTTCATTGCCATCGAACGGCGCGCCGCGCAGCCGATCCTGCCGCTGCGCCTGTTCGCCGATGCGCAGCGCAATGCCGCGTACGGGGCCAGGGTGCTGTTCCTGGGCGCCATGATCGGTTTCTTCTTTTTCACCACGCAATTTCTGCAAGTGGTGCTGCGCTATCCGCCATCGCTGACGGGCCTGGCTTTCCTGCCCATGACCCTGGTCAACTTCGGCATGGCCCTGTGCGTGCCGCGTTTGACGCGTCGCCTGGGCAATGCGCGCCTGCTGGCCATGGGATTGGCGACAACCTTGCTGGGCATGGCATGGCTGAGCCGTATCGATGCGAACACGGCGTACTGGCTGGGCGTGGCCCTGCCCATGGTGCTGATCGGCGCGGGGCAGGGCATGGCCTTGAGTCCGCTGACGGCGGCCGGCGTGGCGGGCGTGCCCGCGCAGGATGCGGGCGCCGCCGCGGGCATCGTCAACGTGGCGCACCAGCTGGGCAATTCGTTGGGGCTGGCGGCGCTGGTGGCGATCTCGTCCTTTGGCGCACACCAGCGCGTCGGCGCGGCGCTGCTGGCGCACCGCGTGACGGTGGCCCTGGGCGGTGCGAGCGCCATGCTGGCGCTGGCCTTGCTGCTGGTGCTGTCAAGCCGCCGCGGCGGCTGACCACTCGCGCAGCAACTGTCTGAACGCTTCGGCCGCCGCCGTGCTGCCGGCGGCGCGCCACAGCAGCTGGAAGCGGGCGGCGGGCAGGGCGGGCAAGCCATGCTGGCCATCGATGACCACCATGCCGGGCTCCAGGTCGCCTTGCGGCAGGGCCGTGATGGCCAGGCCCGCCAGCACGGCGGCGCGCAAGCCCTGCTGGCTGGGCGAAGTAAATGCCACGCGCCAGTCGATTCCGGCGCCCTCGAGGGCGCCGACGCCCACTTGCCGGTGCATGCAGGGCGCCGGTGAAAACGCCAGCGGCAGGGGCAGTGCGCCATCGTGCCGGAAATCCTGCGCGCCCGCCCAGACGAAGCGCGTGCGGCGCAGCACGGCCGCTTCATCTTGCCCGTCCGCCAGGGTCATGACGACGGCCAGGTCCAGCGCATCGGCGGCGACCAGTTTTTGCAAGTCAAGATAGGTGCCGACCGTCACATCAAGGCGCACGGCGGGAAACAGGTGGGCGAACTGCGCCAGCAGGGCCGGCAGGCGTGCGCCCATGAAATTTTCCGGCACGCCAAAGCGCACGGCGCCGGCAAGCGAGGAACGCTGGAAGCGGCGCGACAGCGCCTCCTGGGCCGCCAGCACCTGCCGCGCGTGGCGCAGGAAATCCTCGCCATCTTCCGTCAGGCGCAGGCTGCGCGTCGTGCGCACCAGCAAGGGCGTGCCCGCTTGCTCTTCCAGGCGGCGGATCTGGTGGCTGATGGCGGACTGGCTCAGGTGCAGCCGTTCGGCGGCGCGCGTAAAGCCGCCCGTGTCCGCGACGGCGACCAAGGCGCGCAGCAGGGCGGTATCGAAGTCCATGGAGGTTCCTGTGATTCATGATGAAAATGAATGAATTGTACAAAATTTTATCATTTCCATCATGAGTCGAGGTTTTCTAGAATGCGGGCTCCCGGTGCGCCGCCTCTACGCGCCCCTCCATGACTACCGACATCAAGGCTTCGATGCTACCGACTACTTCGCAACAAAACGCACTGACCCTGGCCGCCGTCTGCCTGGCCTCGCTCATGTTTGGCCTGGAAATTTCCAGCGTGCCCGTCATCCTGCCCACCCTGGAAACCGTGCTGCATGGCGACTTCAAGGACTTGCAATGGATCATGAATGCCTACACCCTGGCTTGCACCACCGTGCTGATGGCCACGGGCACCCTGGCCGACCGCTATGGCCGCAAGCGCCTGCTGCTCGCCAGCCTGGCGCTGTTCGGCCTCAGTTCGCTGGCCTGCGGCTGGGCCGGCGGCATGGGCGTGCTGATCGCGGCGCGCGCGCTGCAGGGCATGGCCGGCGGCGCCATGCTGATTTGCCAGGTGGCCGTGCTGTCGCAGCAGTTCCCGGCCGGCGCCGCGCGGGGCCGGGCGTTCGGCGCCTGGGGCATCGTGTTTGGCCTGGGCCTGGGCTTCGGCCCTATCATCGGCGCGGCCATCGTCGCGCTGTCGAATTGGCAGTGGGTATTCCTCGTGCACGGACCGCTCGCCGTCGTCGCGCTGCTGCTGGCGGCCCTGGGCGTGAATGAATCGCGCGACCCGCAGCGGCGCAAGCTGGACGTGGCCGGCATCGCCACGCTGTCGCTGGCCGTGTTCAGCCTGGCGTGGTGCCTCACGCAGGGGCCGGCGCTGGGTTTCGATGATCCCCGTGCGCTGGCCAGCCTGGCCGTGGCGCTGGCCGGTTTTGCCGCGTTTGCCGTCATCGAACGGCGTCAGGCGGAACCGATGATCGACTTTTCCGTATTCCGCATCCGCCGCTTCTCGGGCGCGCTGCTCGGTTCGGCGGGCATGAATTGCAGTTTCTGGCCGTTCATGATTTATCTGCCCCTGTACGTGCAATATGGCCTCGGCTACAGCAGCCTGGACACGGGCCTGACCTTGCTGGCCTATACCTTGCCCACCTTGCTCGTGCCGCCGCTGGCCGAGCGGTTGGCGCTGCGCTACCGGGCCGATGCGGTGATTCCTGCCGGCTTGCTGGCCATCGGCACGGGTTTGCTGCTGATGTGCTGGGGCAGCCGCGCGGACGCCGCCAGCTGGCTGACGATCTTGCCCGGCTGCCTGCTGGCGGGCACGGGCCTGGGATTGACCAACACGCCCGTCACCAACACGACGACGGCTGCCGTGCCCGGCGAGCGGGCGGGCATGGCGTCCAGCATCGACATCAGCGCGCGCATGGTCAGCCTGTCCATCAATATCGCGCTGATGGGTTTTATCCTCGTTGCAGCCATCCAGTCCGCCTTGCGCCGGCATGTGCCTGCCGGGATTGACGGGGCGGCATTGCGGGCGTTGGCGGAGGCAGTGTCGGCAGGCAAGGGCGGCGCGCTGCCGGCCGGCGTGGCGAAGCTTGCGCTGGCACAAGGTTTTGGCGCCGTGATGCTGTACGGCGGCGTTGCCGCCTGCCTGTTCGCCGTGGCCAGCTGGCTCGTGTTTGGCGTCGGACGTGCGGGTGCGCCAAGGCTTGGGAGGCTATAATCTGGGCACGTTGACAAGTGTTGCTCAACGTCATTACGAGGCCGTCCATGCATAAACTGATTTCCGAACTCACCCGCCTGTACCTGTTCGATGAACAGCAGCACTATGTCGATGGCGAGGGCGGCGTGCAGCCGCTGACGCCGGCCGTGCTGGCGCGCCATCTGTCGGGCGAGCAGACGGTAGCGGTGCAACTCGTGACCGGGAGCGGCCTGACGCGCGCGCTGGTGCTGGAGTTTGGCGGCAAGGGCGGCGGCGAGGCGCACTGGAGCGCGCTGTGCACGATCGCCAATGCCGTGCAGCACGAGCTGGACTTGCCGGCGCCCGCCGTCAGCATCTCGGGCACGGCGTTCCAGTTATGGCTGTCGCTGGCCACGCCCGTGCCCGTCGCTCAGGCGCGCCAGTTCGTGCAACTGCTGCGCTCGACCTTTTTGCCTGCCTCGACCGACATCCTCGCCGCCGCGCCGCCCGCCGACGTGGAACAGGTGGCGCTGCCGCCAGGCCTGCAGCCGTCCGGCAAGTGGGCCGCCTTCATCCACCCCAGCATGGGCGCCGCCTTCGTCGACGAACCGGGCCTGGACATGCCGCCGCCGCCCGCCGCCCAACTGGGCTTCCTGGAAAGCTTGCGCAGCATCAATCCGGCCCAGTTCGCGCAGGCGCTGGCGAAATTACAGGGACATGCGGGCCTTTCGGAGTCTTCGCCAGCGCCTGTTCCCGTGGCCGCATCGCCTGTTGCATCTTCCGCCACCGCGCCAGGCTTGCTGTTGCAGGACGCCACCCTGGAAGACATCGTGCGCTGGCTGCATGCGCGCAACATCGAACCGACCTTCCGGCACCGGCTGCCGTAGCCACGGCATGGCTGGCCTGAGGTGAACAAGCAATATATATCGACATTCAGAACAATTGAAATTTCGGATGAAAGGCAGTATTCAATGGATTTCCATGTAGTCGCAAATTCCTATAATTGCTACGGTGGTCACACAACGTTGTCTCCGATCGGGGATTTTCTTCTCGCGGGCAGCGGCAGTTTTGGCGACGCGATCCAGGAAATTGCGGTCACGCTTCACTTCAGGGACTCTGGTCCGGCAAAGAAGACGCTGGAATCTCTGTTGGAGGCGCACAATAATTTCCGCGCAACGCTACCGAAGATCACTTATCGAAGAGCAAAGGGCAAGGTCGAGATCGACATCGCCAGCGAATTGATGGAAGGCCGGGACTGGACGCGTTCTTCAATATTGTCTTTGCCACTTTTTAAAGCAGGTGTGGATGAAGTCATCCATGCATTAGGGCTATTGAGCAAGCGATTGAAGCGCACTGATGATTTTAGCCTGGAGAAATTTCTGGATCACTGTGAAGCTGCCAGAAAACGCGTCCCGGATTCCGAGGAAGCCCTGCAACTCCTGGCATCCGGGCTGGAGGCAGCGGCACAAGCCAAGCGTGATGGAATGTCGGCCTGGGAGCAGTTGGGAATCGACTGGGAAGACTTTCATCCCAAGGCACGCGAGATATTGGATGATCCATTTTTTTGGAATTGCACGGATGATTTCTCGCCGAACGGCAATGATACTGGCGCTGATCTTCTGGAGAGCTATCTCGATTGGCACAAGACGCACAAGGAGGTCACGCCAATTCGATTCCTCGAGAAACTGGCAAAGCAATGGGGATACGCCGACATACACGCCATGGACGATGACGTGCGCTGCGAAGCGTCGATTGCTCTCGCATTTGCGGATATAAAGTTAAGAGCGGCATGCAACCAACAGGCGCGACAACTGGCATTGGACGCTATCGGGCAGCAAAGAGCCCAGGCGCTGGCTGCGGGGGACTGGTCTCATCGCGAAGAAAAGCTACATGCTTTGGATCAGATCGAAGCAAAGTTGAAGCAGATGGATAACACCATGCTGCATTTGACGGACTGAAGCGCAGCGATCACTTTGACGTTGAATGTGATTTCGGGCGGCACAATGGGGCGGAACCTGCCAATGACAGCAGCCACAAGCGGCCATGGGAAAGCACTTTTCCGCTAACCCAGTCAATATTACAGATGCACTTGATTAGAGATGTACTTGAAAAAAAATCAGAAAATGATATGCGTGGCGCTAGGTGCGATGCTGTTGTGGCCAGTAGTGGCGCAGGCCGATATTATTCAGCGACACGTGTTTACGGCTATTTCTAACGAGAAAGATAGCAAAGGCGCCGATGTGCTGACCGTGGCGGAATCTACGGCCTGCGGCGGCAATCAGCTGCGCATAAAAGAGGGGATGCTGGAAAACAAAGATGAGTATGCGAGCCTCAGACCCGCACTCGCCGAGCGCATCCGTGACAAGACAGCAATGGTCGTGACCTTGTTTGGCTGCCCTGTCGGGAAAGCCGGCGATGAGGCCATTCCGTTTGCGCGCATGATGACCGACTGTGGCCCGGACTCCTGTCCCGACGGCAAGGCGCGCCTCTACCTGGACGAACAGCTGATGCCGCAGGTCAAGCATCGCTCGCCTTATGTGCTGGTGCTGCCCTTACCAAAAGCAGCGTTGCCCGGCACTTGGAAGGTGGAGATTTTCGATACCATCAAGAGCGATCTGGTACGAATCTCCGGACAGACCAATGCAGCCGATTTTGTTTCTGGCAAGATGGTTGGCGGTTACCGCTATTATGATCGAGATGGCAATATCAAATCGCAGGTAGAGCTAGATGAGCATGGCCGCCAACACGGCGTAGCAACTACGTATTTTAGTCATGACAAGCTGGAGTCGCAGGGGCAATGGCGCGATGGCCAGCCCGTGGGTGTGCAAAATAGTTACCATCTCAACGGTAAGGTAAGCATTCGTCAGGTTTACAGTGATAAGGGCGTGCTGCTGAGTACCCAGCAGTTCAACGAGCAAGGTGTGCTGGTGTATTCAAGTGGTCAGAAGTCGAAAAAATGAACTGATGCGGTATGCCAGGCTCCCAGAGTATGTAGAGAGACGTAGCAGTGATGCACGACGTCGTGGGGTTCCGGTTCGTTTTGAAGGTGGAGTGGTTGGCTGAAATAGGCCAAGAGCGGGCATTCGTAGTACATGAATCACGGTGTAATAATGAAAGAATCGAGACAGCATGCGATGGTCGCAACTTAAGAAGCAGCTACACGATCGCATCGCGAAGAGCGTTGTGGCGAGCATTGATCTCAACCAGACACGATATCGCTATTCTCATGACGAAGAAGGAGAGTTCTGGATAAGTTTTCACGGTAGCCGAATCTTTAGCACTGGGTCGCTAAGCTATTTGTCATCGCTTGCAGCCTTGACTGCGAAGAATCGCGCCGATGGGTCAACGCCCGCACAGGCATACGAGCTGGCTTGGCCTGTCATGGACGCTAGCGGGCTGTTTCTTCTGGAGCAGATGAACAAGGATTTGTTCTGCAGTCTTAGCCTGACGGTTGAGGAAATGTTGGATCACAACAATCCAGTCGTTAGGGGTTTAGCGATCATCGACGCTCGTTACGGCAAGCGTCGGCTGGCCATGTTGAATCCAATTACCGAACATCCTCTTGTTCAGAGACTACATAATCTGCGGTGCGAAGCAGAAGGCGTAGAAGCTCATACCTTATCGTAACTCCTGGCTACAGCAGGTGCCGATGCAGGGTATTTGCGAACGCGTGGAGGTCCGCTTCGGGGCGACAGCGGACGCTCGCCCAGGCGACGAGTCTGCCTGCAGGCTGTGTCCACATTTTTTGTTCGTCCACACTCGATTATTGAAACAGGAAAATGCCAGCGATGAAGAATATCCTGCTTGCCGTTGCGCTGTGTTTTGCTACTGGTGCGCCGTCAGCGGCGCTTGCCGCCGACGCCGCGCCTGTGGTCACCATCGAGAACGCGTTTTCCCCCGATGGCGGGGCGGAGGCGCTGGTGCTCAAGGTCATCGATAGCGCTGCGTCGAGCATCCGGCTGGCCGCCTATTCGTTCAGTTCGCCCCATGTGGTCGAGGCCTTGCTGCGGGCGCGGCAGCGGGGCGTGGATGTCAGGGTGCTGGCCGATACGCGGCGCAACGCGCGCAAGAACAGCCGGGCCGCGCTGGACCGGCTCGTCGGCGCGGGCATTCCCACGCGCCTGATTTCCCGCTATGCCTTGCATCACGACAAGTATATCGTGGCAGATGGCGTGACCGTGCAAAACGGCAGCTTCAATTACACGGCCGATGCGGCCACCGCCAACAGCGAAAACGTGCTCGTCGTGTGGCACAGCGAGCGCCTGGCGCAGTCGTATCTGGCGCACTGGGAAAACCGCTGGGCCAGCGGCGTCGACTATGCGCGCGCGCCGCAGCCCTGATCATTGCCCCTGCGCCGCACCTTGCGCGCGCAGCCAGTCGAACACTTGCCCGACGATGGCCGAACGGGGATGTTCCGCCACGCCCGACAGCCACCAGGTGGCGCCCGGCACCCTGGGATAAGCGGGCAACACGTGCAGCAAGCCGCGCGCCAGGCTGGCATCGACCAGCAGGCGCGGCAGGCAGGCGATGCCGCGTCCGTCGAGCGTGGCGTCCAGCAACAGGCGCGCATCGTCGTAGATGGCCCGCTTGCGAAAGCGCGCCAGCGGCCCCAGGAACAATGGCGCCGTAGTGTCGCCCGTCAAGCTTTCTTCCAGGCACACCAGATCCGCGTGCAGGTGATGCGCATCCTGCGGCACGCCGGCCAGCCGCGCCGCCAGCTCGCTGTTGGCGACCATCACCCATTCATCGCGCAGCAGGGGGATTTCCTGCAAGTCCGGCTGCAGGATGGGGCGCTCGCCGATGGCGATATCGACGTCGATTTCATCGACGAAGCGGGCGCTCTCGTCGACCGACAGCAGCAAGCACAGTTCGGGCAGCCGCGTTTCCAGTTCCCGCAGCCGGGGCTGCAGCCAGCCGTGCAGCAGGGGTGCCGGACACACCAGCACGACCAATCCCGGATCGAGATAGGTGGCGATGCGCCCCAGGCCGCTGCGCAGCACGGTCATCGAGCGCTGCACGCTGCGCAGCAGCACTTCGCCCGCCACCGTCAGTTCCACGCCCCGTCCCGCGCGGCGGAACAGCGGCTGCTTGACTTGTTCTTCCAATAATTGCACCTGGTGGCTGATGGCCGATTGCGTCACGTGCAGCTCGTCGGCCGCGCGCGAGAAATTGCCGTGGCGGGCGGCCGCTTCAAAGCCCATCAAATACTTCAGCGAGGGAATGCGATGTTCTGACATATGAGAAAACCTAATGAATTTTGGTAAATCATATCATTTGTTTTCATATCTTGATCGCTCCACAATGCCGTCCATGCCAACGCATCGACTGCGCGGCACTCTGACTAACTAATCAAGGATGGATATGAATACACGTCGATATTTCTTGCGCCATTGCATGCTGGGCGGCAGCGCGCTGGCCATGGGCGGCATGCTGGCCGGCTGCGGCGGCGGCACGCCGGAAGCTGGCCCGGTGGCGCCATTGCCTCCGATCAATAGCGGCGGTGGCGTCAACCAGACCGACGGCTGGCGCATGCCCGACGAGGCCGAAGCCCACAAGGCGACGTGGATGGCGTATGGCGCCTCGAACGCCGTCTGGACGCGCGCGCAAGTGCCGCAAGTGCAGCTGGCGCTGGTGCGCATCGCCAACGCGATCGCCGCCTACGAACCCGTCAACATGCTGGTGCGTCCCGCCGAGCTGGCCAGTGCGCGGCAGTTGCTCGACGCCCGCGTGAACCTGATTTCCGCCGAGATGGACGATGTCTGGATGCGCGACACGGGGCCCGTCTTCGTGCGCAAGCCGAATGGCGAGCGGGCCGGCGTGAAGTTCAACTTCAATGGCTGGGGCAACAAGCAGCAGTCCGGCAAGGATGGCCAGGTGGCCGACGTGGTCGCGGCCCAGGCCCGGGTGCCGCTGCTGGCCACGCGCCTGGTGCTGGAAGGCGGGGCGCTGGAAGTCGATGGCAAGGGCACGGCCATCATCACGGAAAGCTGCGTGCTGAACAGCAACCGCAATCCGGGCTGGAGCAAGGCCGATTGCGAAGCGGAATTGGGCCGGCTGCTCGGCATCCGCAAGGTGATCTGGCTGCCAGGCATCAAGAACCAGGACATCACGGATGCCCACACGGACTTTTACGCCCGCTTCGTGCGCCCCGGCGTGGTGGCGGCGCACCGCGAGATGGATCCGGCATCGTACGATTACGCGCTGACCCGGCGCCACCTGGAGATTCTGCGCGGCGCCACCGATGCGGATGGCCAGTCACTGCAGATCGTCGTCATCGATGGCCCCGAGAAAATTCGTCCCGGAAACAACCCGAACACCTTCGCCGCCGGCTACATCAATTACTATGCCACCAGCAGCGCCATTTTCCTGCCAGAATTTGGCGATGCGCAAGCGGACGCCAGCGCCAGGGCGCAGTATGCGCAGCTGTATCCGGGACGCGCCGTGATCCAGATCAATATCGACCCCATCGCGGCCGGTGGCGGCGGCATCCATTGCACCACGCAACAGGAACCGGCGTAAGCGCGCCGCACAGGAGAACAGCATGCAACGACGACATTTTCTGACCAGCGCCATGGGCCTGGCGGCCAGCGCCGCAGCCGGTTTGCCGGCCTTGTCCGCGCTGGCGGCCGGCGCCGGCTGGCGCATGCCCGACGAAGGCGAGCGCCACGCCGCGACGTGGATGGCCTTCGGCGCGAATGACGACGTCTGGGGCAAGCGCCTGAAGGCGGGCGCGCAGGCGGATCTGGCGCGCATCGCGCAAGCGATCGCCAGCGTCGAACCCGTGCACATGCTGGTCAACGAGGAAGATTACGACGTGGCGGCTCGCCTGTGCGGCAATAAGGTCAAGCTGCTGGTGCAGCCCATCGACGACCTGTGGATGCGCGACACGGGCCCCGTCTTCGTGAAAAAGGCGGGCGGGGCGCTGGCCGGCGTGAATTTCAATTTCAATGGATGGGGAGAGAAGCAGGACTATGACGACGATGCGCGGGTGGCCCCTTTCGTGGCCGGACGCGCCGGCGTGGCCGTGCTGGAAAGCAGCCTGGTGCTGGAAGGGGGCGGCATCGAAGTCGATGGCCAGGGCACGGCCATCATCACGGAAAGCTGCGTGCTGAACGCCAACCGCAATCCCGGCGTCGGCAAGGCAGCATGCGAACGCGAATTGCGCCGGCTGCTGGGCATCGAGAAAGTCATCTGGCTGCCCGGCATCGCCGGCCAGGACATCACCGATGGCCACACGGATTTCTATGCCCGCTTCTGCGCTCCCGGCGTCGTGGCGGCCGGTTTCGACAGCGACCCGGCGTCGCCCGAGCGCGCCGTCACCCAGCGCCACCTCGACATCCTGCGCAAGGCCACGGATGCGCGCGGCCGTGCGCTGCAGGTGGTGGTCTTGCCGGGCCCTGGGTCAGTCCGTCCGCGCTATGAAAACAAGGACTTCGCCGCCGGCTACATCAATTTCTATGTCTGCAACGGCGCCGTGCTGTGCCCGGAATTTGGCGATGCGGCAGCCGACCGCACTACCAAGGCCATCCTGCGCGAGCAATTCCCCGGCCGCGACATCGTGCAGCTGAACATCGACGCCATCGCGGCCGGTGGCGGCGGCATCCACTGCACCACGCAGCAGCAGCCGGCGTAGGCGCTGATAGCTGAGGGAAATTCGCTGCTTTCCTGACGCGCGCCTCGTGTAAGATTTGCCAGCCGCGCGCATGCGCTTACAAGAATGGGAAGAAAATGAATAGTTGGTCTCCTCGCACCGTCCGCGGACTGCTTTTTTTGGGTATCGGCATGTGTGCCTTTAAATTGCAGCCGGTGATGACTGCCGCCCTGGCCAGCTCATTATTCTGGTCCGGCTTGTCGCAAGCGGGATTGAGCCTGGTCGGCATGGTCTGCTTGGCTGCTGGCGTTTATTTGCTGGCGACGCGGTATAAAAAATAAGACACGGGGCAGTCATCCGTCCACTGCCAGCCGTGCGAGGCAAGCCCACAGGCTGTCCTTGTAGTACGTCACCTCAACGCCATCCTGGAATCAGCGGGCCATTTCCCGCGCCAGGGTGGCCACCAATTCCTCCGCCCCCATTTCCCGCGCCAGCGGGGCGCCCTGGCCGGCCCACTGCGCGGCAAATTCGCTGTCGCCGCGCTGGCTGGCTAGCGCGTTCAATTGCTTGGCGGCATCGTAGGCGACGGGATAGTCGGCCGGCGGCGGGCTGCCCGGCGCTTCACCATGTTCGATCAGGCGGTTCACCATGCCGCGCGCCAGGCGGCCCGACAGCACGCTGGTCAGCCGGGTGGATGCCGCCCGCGCGCTTTTCAGGTTGGCCCGGTAGCCTGCATTGGCCGACGATTCCGGGCACAGCACGAATGCCGTGCCCAGCTGGGCGGCAGCCGCGCCCAGGTCCAGCGCGGCACGGATGCCCTGTCCATCCATGATGCCGCCGGCGGCGATGAGGGGGAGAGTGGTGCGGCCCGCCAGCAGGCGCAGCAGCACGGTGGTGCTGTGGCGTTCGTCCGGCGCTTGCGGGTCGAAGACGCCGCGATGCCCGCCCGCTTCCACGCCTTGCGCCACGATGGCGTCGACACCCGCCTGTTCGATCAGTGCTGCCTCGTGCACATTGGTGGCCGTGGCCATCGTGTAGATGCCGGCCTGGCGCAGGGCGGCGATCTGCTGCTGCGTCGGCAAGCCGAAATGGAAGCTGACGACGGCGGGACGCTGTTCCAGCAACAGGGCAAACGCCGCCTCGTCGCCGATGAACGTTTTATAGATCTCGTCGAGCGCCTCTGGTACGGTTGCACCCAGCTCCGCAAACAGGGGCGCCAGATGGGCCAGCCAAGCCGCTTCGCGCCGCGCATCCCTGACGGCCGGCGCATGGCAGAACACATTGATATTGAAGGGCTTGTCCGTCAGCGCGCGGGTGTCGGCGATCATCTGGCGCGCCTGCGCCACGGTGCCGGCGCCGATGCCCAGCGAACCGAGGCCGCCCGCGCTCGAGACGGCGGCGGCCAGGCGCGGTGTGGAAACGCCCGCCATCGGCGCCTGGATGATGGGCGATTGCAAGCCGAGACGGTCGAGGAAACGCTGGATTGACGTCATGATGATTCCTTCATGAGGTTGAGGATGCTGTATTTAATTCGTATTTTAAGAATATAATATCATAATCATTTTCAAAAAGAGAATACGATGGATTCGGAATCATTGCGGATTTTTTGCTCGGTCGCCAGTGAACTGAGCGTCACCCAGGCCGCCGCGCGGCTGGGCCGCGCGCCGTCCAGCGTCACCACGCGCATCCAGCAGCTGGAAGCCGATATCGGCGCGGAACTGTTCGTGCGCACCAATAAACGCATGGCCCTGACGGCGGCGGGCGAGCGCTTTCTCGAGTATGCGCAGCGCCTGCTGGCGCTGGCGGAAGAGGCGCGGCATGTCGTCACGGGCGGGCGCGAGGGCGGCACCTTGCGCGTCGGCAGCATGGAAAGCACGGCGGCCAGCCGCTTGCCGGCCTTGCTGGCCGCGTATCACGCGCGCAATCCGGCGACGCGCCTGGCGCTGGGCACGGGGCCGTCGCGGCCCCTGATCGAGCAAGTGCGCACGGGCTTGCTCGACTGCGCTTTCGTGGCCTTGCCGCCGGCATTCGGCGGCGCCGCCGCGCTGGCGGAGCTGGGCCTGGCATCGAGGCCCGTGTGGCGCGAGGAACTGTGCCTGCTGCTGCCGGCCAGCGAAGCGCAGGCGCGCCGCGCCATGGATGTACGCACGCGTTCGCTGGCGGCGTTTCCGCAGGGCTGCACCTACCGCGGCATCGCGGAAGAGGTGCTGGGCGTGGCCGGCAGCACGCAGTGGCGGGTGCAGGAAATGAGTTCGTATCACTGCATGATCGCCTGCGTGGCGGCCGGCGCCTGCGTGACCCTGCTGCCTGCCAGTGTGCTGGCGCTGTCCGGCGCGCCGGCCACCCTGGCGACTATTTCCGCTGGGCAAATTGACACCGTGCTGGTGTGGCGCGCGGGATTCGACGTGCCCGCGTTCCAGCACTTGCTGACGCAGCTCGGCGAGGCGGCGTGAGCGGGGCGGCCAGGCTGCGCGCGGCCATCGCCGCGGCCGTCATCCTCGCCATCGGCATGGGCTTCGGCCGCTTCGCCTTCACGGCCATCTACCCGCACATGCTCGAGGAAGGCGTCTTGACCTTGCGCGACGGCAGCCTGGCCGCCTCGGCCAACTATGCCGGTTACTTGCTGGGCGCCATCCTGGCCATGCGCGCGCGGGCGCACAGCGCGCACCGGCTGTGTTTATGGTCGGTGGCCGGCACGGCCCTGTGCCTGGGCGTGCTGGCCTGGCCGATGCCCGTCTGGCTTATCGTGGCGGTGCGCGGCGTGGCGGGCGTCTTCAGCGCCCTGGCCATGGTGGCGGCGTCGCTGTGGCTGCTGGTGCAGCGCGGGCAGGCGCGCGGCGCGCCGTTGCTGTACGCGGGCGTGGGCGCCGGCATCGCCGTCTCGGCCGAATTGCTGGTGCTGGCGTCGCACCTGGGCTGGCGCAGCGCCGGTATGTGGCTGCTGCTGGCCGGGGTCACCGTGCTGGCGGGGCTGGCGGCCGCGCCCGCGCTTGCCGTGAGCGGCCAGGCGACCCCGGATGCGCCGCCGCCAGCCGCCGCACCGGCGCTGGCGCCCGTGTCGCCCTGGCCGCTGGTGCTGATCTATGGACTGGCGGGACTCGGCTACATCGTCACGGCCACCTATCTGCCCGTGCTGGTGGGCGTAGCCTTGCCGAATCTCAATTCCGCCCACGTGTGGGCCGTGTTCGGCCTGGGCGCGGCGCCTTCGTGTTTCCTGTGGCACCGGCTGCACGAGCGCCTGGGCACGCGCCAGGCGCTGCGGCTGAACTTGCTGCTGCAGGCGCTGGGCGTGGCCTTGCCCGTGCTGGCGCCCTCGGCCGCCGGCTATCTGCTCAGCGCCATCCTCGTCGGCGGCACGTTCGTCGGCACGGTGACCATCGCGATGCCGGCTGCGCAGCGGGCAGCCGTCAAGGCGGGCGCCAGCATGATGGCCATCATGACGGTGGTATATGGCATCGGACAGATCATCGGCCCCGTGCTGGCCGGCAGCCTGTATGCGCAGTCGCACAATTTCAACGGTGCACTACTGGCGGCGGCCGGCGCGCTGCTGCTGGCCATCGCGGTGAGCTTGCGCCTGTAAACCTCAGAGGCCGAATGCGCAGCGCATGAAGTCGCCCCGCAGCGCGTTGACCCGGGCGGAATCGCGCGTGTAGTACAGCTTGTTCGTCAGCAGCACGGCATAGCGGCCGCGCCGTGGGCTGAGCCACATGGCCGTGCCGGTGAACCCCTGGTGGCACCAGACGTCGTCTTCCGGCCCGGTGCCTGCCGCCGGATGCCAGAACAGGCCGCGCGAGGGATTTAACGAACCCGTCTGCACCGTCAGCGAGGCGCGCACCCAGCCGGCGTCAAACACCTGGCCTGCGCCATGCAGGCCCGACGCCAGCATGGCCCGCAGGAAGCGCTGCAAGTCGGGCACGTTGGAAAACAGCCCGGAAATACCGCACACGCCGCCCAGCAGCCGGGCCGAAAAATCATGCACCACGCCGGCAAGGTGGGCGCCCGCCTGTTCGCAATACTCGGTCGGCGCCACTAACTGGCCGTGGCGTGGCGCCAGCGGGCCGTAGCCCGTGGCGGCCATGCCCAGCGGCTGCAGCACATGCTCTGCAAGCGCCTGTTCCAGCGGCTGGCCCAGCAGGCGCTCGATGACAAAGCCGAGGATCAGGGCGGCGCGGTCCGTGTATTCGACAGCCTGGCCCGGCGTGCCTTCCAGCGGCTCGCGCAGCACGCCGCGCACGATATCGTCGTACACCTCGCCATAGCTGGCGCGCAGGCGGGCGCGCAGCGGCAAGCCGGCCGTATGCGTGAGCAGCTGGAAAATCGTGATGGGCGCTAGCGCGTAGCCCGCCGTGCCGGGCAGCAGGTCGGCCAGCCGGTCGTCCAGGCGCAGGCGGTTGCGGCGCACCAGCCAACCCGTCAGCGACCAGACGCTGACGATCTTGGTCAGCGAAGCGATATCGAACAGGGTATCGACCTGCATGGCGGCGCTGGCGGGCTCCGGCGTGAGCCGCCCGGCCGCGCCCGCCACGCCGTGGTCGACGGTGCCGACGGCCCACGCCGCGCCTGGAAAAATGTGTTCGTGCACGCCGGCCTCTGCCAGCGCCGTCAGTTGCTCCGTGCGATAGGCTATCGGCATGATGATTGTGCCGTGTTGGTCTGCTCATCGCCTGCCGCTGCCACCCCCAGCCAGCGCGCCACCGACTGCGCCAGCCATTCCCCCTCGTCGAGCGGCAAGTCGTGCCCGGCGTCGCCGTGGATCAGGCAATCGGCTTGCCAGGCGCGGGCCAGGCGTTGCGAACAGCGGTGGTCGACCAGCTGGTCTTGCGCGCCGGCCATCACCAGCACGGGCATGGCGGGGCGGACGAGGGGCGCGCGGTAGCGGGCAGCAGACAGCAGCTGGCGCAGCGCGTTGCGGCGGCTGACCGGGTATTCCTGCTGATAAGTCAACCAGTCGGCCAGCAGCGCAGGGTGGCCGCCAGCATGCCGGCGGCTCGTCAGGCGCAAGATCAATGCTTCCTGGCTGGCGGCATCGCCCAGCAGCAGCTGGCGCAGCAGGGCGCCATAGTTTTGCCAGCGCAGGCGTTGATGGAAGGGATTGAACGGCCGCATGCTGGTGTTGATGAGCACGCAGCGGGCGATTTCCTGTGGGTAGCGGCTGGCCCATTCCACGGCCACCATGCCGCCCAGGGACAGGGCCAGCAAGTGGTAGGGTGCCGGGATGCCCCGCGCCAGCAACCCCCGGCGGCAGTCTTCCACCATGTCGGCCACGCGGGTGGCGCTGTCCTGCGCGTGGCGCGTGCCGTTGCCGGGCAAGTCGGGCGTGACGATGCGGGCGCCGGGCAGGGCGCGCGCGAGGGTGGCGGGGAAGCTGCCCCAGTGGCGCTGTTCGCGCATCAGGCCGCGCAGCAAGACCCAGTTATCGTGCGTGTTGATCTGCGTCATGATTCATACCATTGCGCCAGGGCGCGCCGGCGCTGTGCCTTGCGCAGCAAGCCTTCCGGCATCCAGCGGCCGTGGCTGCTGGCGGCGCGCATGAGGAAATCGAACCACACCAGGTGCCGGCGCAGCACGCGCTGCAGGCGGTGCGCGGCCGTGGGGTTGAAGATGCTGACCCGGTTGAACAGCTGGCGCGGGTTTTTCTTGACCCACAGCCAGGAACCCATTTCCAGGGTCAGCGGCAGGAACACGCGCCCGGTATAGCTGGTGCCGTTCAGGTACAGATAATCCCACAGGTCGCCATGCGTGCGGTATTGCCGGCTTTGCGGCTCGAATACATAGTTGTGGTTGGGGTAGCTCTGGCTGAACAGCTCTTCCAGCGCGCCGATTTCGGCCAGGTGTTCGATGGGCACCTTGGTATGCGCGTGGGGAAACCAGATGCGGTCGCGCAAGCCGAAGCCGGAATGGCAATCGAGGGCAATGCTGAACTGGCGCGACAGCAGTTCGCGCTCGACGAGGTCGCACACGGCGGCGCTTTCCAGCTCCATCGGCCCCCCGGCCGCGCCCCGGTACCAGGGCAGGCGGGCGCTGTAGCGCTGTCCGCCCAGCATGAACGGCACTTTTTCGCGCGCGCTCAGCGGCGCGTTGCGCATCAGGTCCACGCCGCGCGGATTGCAGCGCGTGGCTTGCCACATGCCGCCCGGATTGACCAGCGGCATGAACACGAGGCGCATGCTTTCCAGCTGCTGGTGCAGGGTGGCATCCCAGCGCAGGCGCGCGACCAGGCTTTCCAGGAAAGACAGGATGACTTGCGTGCCGATGCGCTCGAGGCCGTGGATGCCGCCGAAAAAGCCCAGCACGGGCACGTCTGGGCTCGGATTGCCCAGCGCGATGGAGTACACGGGAAACTCGCGCCCATCCATGGCGATGCTGCAGGGCGCGGCCACTTCCAGGTGGCTGCCGCCCTCGTCGATGAGGCGCTTCAGCATGACCAGCTCGGGCAGATTCTTTTCGATCATCAGGCGTCTGAAAGGGAAAGTGACAGCCAGTGTAGCCGAAATAGGTGGCGCGCCGGACGTCCCGCATGGCGAAATTTATGCACGCTGACGATGTCACGAAGCTGTCATTTTTTCTGTGTAGGCTATTGCAGTTGATGCAAGAGTTGTTACTTGGCAATGCCTTGTTTCCACGCAATTCCCCCCTCACACGATAGCGACTCGATAGCGATATGACAGGCAGCCCGGCATCCGTCCATGTGCTTGCGCTGGCAGGATACCTGGTTTTGCTGGGTTTCCTGGCCGCGGTGGGGCCCGTGCGGGCGCAGCCGGCCGACGGCCCCGTGCTGCAGTTCGATATCGCCGCGCAAAACCTGGGCGACGCGCTGGACCTGTACAGCCGCCGCACGGGCATCGCCGTGCTGATGGACCAGCGCTACGCGCAGCGCCAGTCGGGGGCCGTGCGCGGCGCCCATGCGGCCGGCGCGGCCCTGCAAGCCTTGCTGGAAGGCACGGGCCTGCAATCGCGCCTGTCCGACGCACAAGCCGTCATCGTGTACGCCCCGGCCGGCGCTGCCGCCGCGGAGGAGCTGCCGCAGGCCGCCGTCGTGGCTGCCGCTGACATCCCGGGCGCCACGCAGGGCGGCGGCGACCATGCGGCCTATGTGAGCCGCTTGCAGCACGTGCTGCTGGGCTTGCTGTGCCGCGCGGCGCAGACGCGTCCCGGCGGCTACCGGCTTGCGCTGCAACTGTATCTGAACCGCGCCGGCGTGGTGGACCGCGTGCACCTGCTCGACAGCACAGGCTTGCGCGCGCGCGACACGGCCATTGCGCGCCTGGTGCTGGGCATGCGCGTGGGCGCGGCGCCGCAGCCGTCGATGCCGCAACCCGTTTCCATCCTGCTGCTGCCGCAAGGGCCGGGCAGCGAAGTCGATTGCGCCCCCGGAACAATGGGAAGGCTCGCGCCATGAGCATGCCCGACCTGCGCACCAAGCTGAAACGCCACCTCAGTTCGCGCTACGCCGTGCTGCGCGGGCGCCTGGAGCGCGTGGTCGGCTGCAAGCACCATGCGGCCGATGCGCTGCAGGAAACGTGGCTGCGCCTCGAAGTGATGGTGGCGCCCGGTCCCGCCGCCGCGCCCGTCCACAACCCGGACGCCTATCTGCTGCGCATGGCGGCCAATATCGCTACCGATGCCTACCGCCGCGACCGCATCATCGTCACCGAGCGCGAGCGCGAAGAACTGATGCACATGGCCGACGAGGTGGGCGACGACATCAGCGACCCGGCCCGCATCGTCTCGGCGCGGCTCGACGTGCAGGCGCTCGACGCGGCGCTGGCGGGTCTGTCGCCGCGCCGCCGCGCCATCCTGGCGGCCGCCAGGGTCGATGGTTTGCTCAATGCGGACATTGCCGAGCGCTTCGGCATTTCCGTGGCGATGGTGAAGAAAGAATTGCAGGCCGCCATGCAACACTGTAAAACGTGCATGGCCGACGCCGACGCCGCCCAGCGTAGCGATGTGTCGGGCCGCCGTAAATATTGATGAATCTCATGACTGCTCCTGACCGCGATCCACGCGCCCCTTCCCATACCGCCGACAGCGACGCTGACATCGGCCGGCAAGCCGCTGCCTGGTGGGCGCGGCTGCGCGGCGACGATTTCACGCAGGCGGACGCCGACGCCTTGCGCGCCTGGTGCGCGCGCAGCCCCGCGCATGCGCGCGCCTGGCGCGAACTCCAGCAAGTGTGGCAGGCGCTGGCCCCCGCGTTGGACCGCGCTGCCGATGCCGCGCCGCAGCGGGCGAACGTGCTGGCGTTCCCGGCGCGCCCCGGGCGCCGGGCTTTCCTGGGCGGCGCGCTGGCGGCCGGCGTGGCCGTGCTGGCCTTGCGCCCGCCGCTGGGCGCCTGGCCGTCGCTGCAGGAATGGAGCGCCGACTACCGCACGGGCACGGGCGAGCAGCGGCAGGTGGCCGTGTCGCAGCAGATGACGGTACAGATGAATACGCAGACGCGCATCGATGTGCGGGCGCCGGAAGCCATCGAATTGCTCGGCGGCGAAGCGGAAATCCTCGCCAGCGGCGCGCGCCAGCCCGTCACGGTGGTGGCGGGCGCGGGGCGCTTGCTGGCGCAGTCGGCCCGCTTCAACGTGCGCCACACGGATGACGCCGTCTGCGTCACCTGCCTGGCGGGCGCCGTGGACGTGGTCTGGCAGCAGCGGCGCCAGACCCTCGATGCGGGGCAGCAACTGGTCTACGACGACCGGGGCGTGCAGGCGGCCACGGCCGCGCCAGCGGAGGAGGCCAGCGCGTGGCGCACGGGCGCGCTGTCGTTCGTCGGCAAGCCGCTGGCCGAAGTCGTCGATGAAATCAACCGCTACCGGCCGGGCCGGGTGGTGCTGCGCAATGCCGAGCTGGGGCGCCGCCTCGTGCGCATGCGTTTTTCCATCGGGCAAACCGATGGCGCGCTGGCGATGATACGCGACCTGTACGGCGCGCAAATGACCAGTTTGCCGGGCGGCATCGTGCTGCTCAGTTGATTTCCGCTGATTCCAGGTTTCCCTTTGGCAGGCTTATTTGAAAATATTTAAAAATATTTTTCAAAAAACATTATCCCTTCCGCCATCCGGCTACGTCATGGAGGCATGGACGCTTGCGCTACCGCCAGGCTCCGTTCCCTTCTCTCTAGCCAGGAAACCATTGCCATGACCAAGTTTCACACTGCCCAGCGCCCAGTCCCGAACGTCGACATGGACGCGCAGCGTACCTCCACGCTGGGCAGCCGCTTGCGGCTCACGCCGCTCGCCTACGCACTGACCACCATGCTGATGGCGGGCGCCTTTGCCACGCCGGCCCGCGCGCAGCAGGCGTTCAGCGGCGGCTGGTTCGCGGCAAAGGGCGCGGCGCAAAATACGGCGGCCACTTCGGGCCGCTTGCCGAATGGCCAGCCGCTGCCGCTGGGCAGCCGGCCCGAGGGTCAGCAACAGCAGGCGAACCAGCAGTTGCAGCGCTCGCTCAACAACCTGAACCTGGCCGCGCGCGCCATCGCCGCGCAGCAAGCGGCCCAGGCGCAGGCGCGCCAGGCGGCGGCCGGCGTGCCCGGAGCACCCGATGGCCTCGTGAAATGCGGCTTGCAGGTCGACACCAACAGCCTGACGGCCGGCTGGCTCAACGCCCAGGCGCCCGTGCAGACGGTGGCGAACGGCAAGACGGCCGTGGTGGTGCAGCAGACGGCGGACAAGGCCATCCTGAACTGGGAAACGTTTAACGTCGGCAAGGACACGACCTTGACGTTCCAGCAACAAAAGGATTGGGCCGTGCTGAACCGGGTCAACGATCCGCAAGCCCGTCCCAGCCAGATCCAGGGCCAGATCAAGGCCGACGGCACGCTGCTGCTCGTCAACCGCAACGGCATCGTCTTCAACGGCGCGAGCCAGGTCGATACGCGCAGCCTGGTGGCGGCCGCGGCCCGTATCAGCGATGCGCAATTCCAGAAAAACGGCATCTACAGCCCCGGCACGGCCGGCGCCACGACGTTCACGGACGCGGCCGGCAAGGTGCAGGTGCAGGCGGGGGCGCGCATCGCCAGCAATGCGCCCAAGGGCAGCACGGAAGGCGGCGGCTATGTGATGCTGCTGGGCAAGGAAGTCCACAACGGGGGGGAGATCAGCACGCCGAAAGGCCAGGCCCTGCTGGCCGCCGGCGACAGCTTTACCATTAAAAAAGGCGTGGGCACGGATGGCAACCCCCTGTCGACCACGCGCGGCAGCGAAGTCACGCCGCAGTTCGCGGCCGGCAGCACGGCGGGCAAGGTGGTCAACACGGGCCTGATCCAGGCGCGCGAAGGCGACGTCACCCTGGCCGGGCGCGATGTGCGGCAGGACGGCGTGCTGCTGGCGACCACCACCACGGCCACGCGCGGCACCATCCACCTCAACGCCCTGGGCAGCGACGCCGCCGTCACCGTGGGCCGCGGCGCCACCACGGCCGTCCTCGTCGAGGATGACGGCAAGACGACGGCGCTCGACAGCCAGCGCGACGCCATGCGCGGCCCGGCCGTGACGTCCACGGAAAACATCCTCGCCGTGAACGACCGCCGCGACCAGTCGCGCATCGAGATCGGCAGCGCCGGCACGGTGGAATTCATGGGTGACTCGCTGACCCTGGCCACGGGCGGCCAGATCGCCGTCAACGCGGCCAGCCGCAGCCTGCTGCGCGACGGCGCCCAGCTCGACGTTTCCGGCGCCGTGGGCGTGAAGGTGGCGATGGAAGCGAACAATGTCGAGATCAACGTGCAGGGCAACGAGCAGCGCGATGCGCCCGTCAACCGCGACGGCAAGGCTTTGATCAATAACAATATCTGGGTGGACCGCCGCAAGCTCGTGTTCGTGCCAAAAGGCACGAACGGCTACGACAGCGACCGCTGGTACACGGCGGGCGGCTTGCTGGAAGTGGCCGGCTACCTGGGCACGCAGGGCCACTCCGTCAGCGAATGGATGGCGCAGGGCGGCACGGTCAGCTTCGGCGGCAAGGATGTCGTCACGCAGCTTGGCTCCAGCATCAACCTGTCGGGCGGCACCCTGGACGTGCAGACGGGCGCGCTGCGCCAGACCTGGCTGAAAGGCGCGGACGGCAAGTTGTACGAAGCGGGCAGCGCGCCCGCCGACTTGCCGTATGCGGGCGTGTACAAGGGTTACGAGGAAGAACATGTGCGCTGGGGCAAGGATGCCAGCGCCTTCTACGCCAATCCTTTGATCGCCGCGCAAAAGCGCCTGGAAAACGGCTACACGGTGGGCCGCGACGCGGGCAAGCTGGTGGTGGCCACGGGGTCGGCCGTGCTGGAAGGGGGCATCGCGGGCGACGTTTTCCAGGGCGAGCGCCAGGCGCAGGCGCCGCAAGCGCTGCTCGACGGTTACCAGCAGTCGCAGCTGGCGGCCGCGCAGCGGGGGCAGCTGATCGTGGGCCAGTACGTGCCGATGTTCGACAAGCGCACGGGCGTGCTGCAGCATGCGCTGTCCGCCGTCATGGACGAGGTGCGCCTGACGCGCGTGCAGGACGGCATCGCCGCCGGCCTCGACGTGACAGGCTTGCTGTCCACTGAGCGCGAGGGCAAGCTGCTGCTCGACACCACCTTGCTGAACAATCAGCAATTGGGCGCCCTGCGCATCGCCGCCAAGGGCGCGATCACCGTCGACAGCGCGCTGCAGGTGGCCGATGGCGGCAATATCACCCTGTTCGGCAAGGACGTGGCCATCAATGCCAGCCTGCGCAGCCGCGGCGGCAGCATCGCGGCCGGCAACGTGCTGAACCAGATCGGTTCGCTGGGCATGCTCGATACCTTCGTCAATCCTGGCGTGCCTCCGGGCACGCTGGTGCTGGCTGACGGCGTCAGCCTCGATGCCAGCGGCCTGCTCAGTAACGTGCTGCGCGACCCGCTGGCCGCCGCCGGCCTGCCTTATATGAACGGCGGCAGCGTATCGTTGCGAACGTATGGTGACGTGCGCATCGGCAATGGCAGCCTGGTCGACGTCGGTTCCGGCGCGGCCATCCTGGCGCAGGCGAAACAGCAGGGCGGCAAGGGCGGCAACGTGACCCTGGCCAGCTACGGACCGAAGGCCGACCTGGTGCTGGGCAAGGGCGCGCAAGTGCGCGGCCATGGCGTGGCGGGCGGCGGCAAGCTGGAATTACAGGCCAACAAGATCATGATCGGCCACGTTGAAAAACCCGAGGCCGGCACCCTGCAGCTGGACGGCGGCTTCTTCGACAAGGGGTTTTCCAGCTACAGCCTGGTCGGCAAGCAGGGCGTCACGGTAGCGGACGGCACGCAGGTGGACGTGCGCATGCCGGTATTGCGCGTGGCGGACAATGAAAAACTGGTCCTGTGGATGCCGGAACAGGTCACGGAAAATCCGCTGAAGGGAACCTTGACGCAGCGCAAGGGCGCCAGCCTGGCCCTGCAGGTGGGCGATATCCAGTCCGGCGCGGCCGACATGGCCATCGCCGAATTGCTGGTGAGCAAGAATGCCGTGGTGAGCGTCGATGCGGGCCAGTCCATCAAGCTGTCCAGCGTGGGCCAGCTGACGGTGGAAGGGCGCCTGAACGCGTGGGGCGGCAAGATCAGCCTGGGCGGCGTGGGCGTCGACCGGACGGTTTCCGAAGCGGTGGAGGCGGCCGGCCATGGCCGCTCCATCTGGATCGGCGAGAACGCCGTGCTCGACGTCGCGTCGCGCGCCGTCAGCGCCACGGACGCGCAGGGCCGGCGCTACGGCAAGGTGGTCGATGGCGGCAGCATCGTCGTCGGCGGCGAGATCGACCATGCGCAGGGCGGCACTTCGGCGGCCAGCCTGTTCGTCGTCGTGCGCGACGGCGCCGTGCTCGACGCGTCCGGCGCGCACGCCGTGCTCGACGTCAATGGCGACGCCATCGACGTGGCCAGCGCGGGCGGCAGCATCGCGCTGGCGTCGAACAATGGCTTGTACCTCGATGGCCAGCTGCGGGCCAGGGCCGGCGGCGCGGGCGCGGCGGGCGGCACCCTGTCCGTGGCCACGGGCACGCCCGAATACCTGAAAGTGCTGGCCACGCCGCAGGTGCTGCAGGGCCGCCAGCTGGCCATGACGCAGCGCCAGGGCGCCAGCGACCTGGCCGCGCACGCGAGCGCGCAGGACGCCGCGGCAACGCTGCAGTATGGCCACGGCCGTTTTTCCGTGGAGCAGGTGGAGGCGGGCGGTTTCGCCAACCTGGCGCTGCTGGGCGCCGCTTCGTTCGACGGCGACGTGGCGCTGCGGCTGCAGCAAAGCTTCCAGCTGTACGGCGCGCCCGTGCTCACGCCCGGCAGCCAGCCCGGCGCGCGCATCAGCATCGCGGCGCCGTATGTGCGCCTGGCCAGCATCAAGCCGGCCGGCCGCGATTTCTATACGACGCCGGGCAGCGCGGGGGCATCGCCGGTCGCCAGCCAGATCAGCATTGCGGGCGACCTGATCGACGTGCGCGGCACGGTGAACATGCTGGCTGACGACGTGCGCCTGAGCAGCCGCGGCGACCTGCGCTTCCTGCTGTCGCCCTTGGGCTGGGACGGCAACCAGGCGACGACGGTGTTGTCCACGCCGGGCGACATGACCCTCGTTGCAGCCCAGCTGTATCCGGAATCGGGCGCCGGCGCCGCCGTGCGCGTGGGCTATGGTTCCGTTGGCGGCAAGTTCGGCTACGATCCTGCGCGCAGCCTGACCATCGGCCGCGCGACCGACGCCGTGCCGGCCATGCCGTATTCCGCTTTCGGCTCGCTGGAGCTGGAAGCGGCGCATATCGAGCAGGGCGGCGTGGTGCGCGCGCCGCTGGGGCGCCTGGTGATCGGCGCGGCCCGCTATGACAATGACAAGAGCCTGAGCGTGAATCTGCTGGCCAACAGCATCAGTTCCGTCAGCGGCGCGGGCCTGGTCATGCCGTATGGCGGCACCGTCGATGGCCAGACCTGGAACGTCAGCGGCAAGCCGGTCACCTTAATGGGCGTGGGCGGCATCAATGCGCAGGGCGGCCTGCGCATCGGCGTGGAATTGGCGGGCGTGGCCGTGGATGTGCGGCCGGGCGCGCTGCTCGACCTGTCCGGCGGCGGCGAATTGACGGGCGCCGGCTTCATCGCCGGCCGCGGCGGCTCCACCGATGCGCGCTACCATCCGCTGGCGCAGGTGGGCGCGAACGGCGGCTTTGTGTTGCCGGGCCTGGCCACCAACCCCGTGTACGCCATCGTGCCGGGCGTGCAGGCGCCGCAAGCGCCTTCGGGCGGCGAAAAGGCGGCGTCTGATCCGGCCGTGGGCCGGCAGGTGACGATAGGCAGCGGCGTGCCTGGCCTGGCGGCCGGCACCTACACGCTGATGCCGTCCACCTATGCGCTGTTGCCGGGCGCCTTCCGCGTGGAACTGAACGGTTTGGCGGGCCAGGGCGGCGCCGGCAGCGTGGCGCAGCCGCTGCGCAACGGTTCCTGGGCCGCGCCCGGCACCCTGTCGATCGCGGGCACGGACATCCGCGCGCCGCTGGCCAGCCAGCTGATACTCACGCCGGCCAAGGTCTTGCGCACGTATTCGCAGTACAACGAGACCGGCTATGCCGCATTCGCGCTGGCCGACGCGCAAACGCGGGGCATTCCCCGCGCGCTGCTGCCGTCCGATGCGAAAACGCTCAAGCTGAGCATGATGCAGGACGGCGGCCTGGACACCTTCCAGTTCAAGGGCACCGGCAAGTTCGGCGCCGCCGAGGGCGGCTATGGCGGCACCGTGATCGTGATGCCGAGCAATAGCGCCAAGGGCGACATTGAAATCCTTGCCGACGGCGCGCCGGCCACCCGCGACGCCGGACTGGTCAGCGTGCGCGCCTCGAGCCTGAACAGTATCGGCGCAGCCCGTATCCTGGTGGGCAATGCGCCGTCGGTGGAATATGGCCAGGCCGGCAACTACGTGAGTTTCGGCGCCAATTCGGCGCGCTCCATCTACCTGCGCGCGGGGGCCGTGCTGTCGGCGCCCGAGGTGTTCCTCGTCGCCCAGGACCCCAGCAGTTATCTGCTGGGCGACGGCTTGATCGATATCGCGGCCGGCGCCGGCATCAGCACCCTGGGCAAGGGCAAGGCCGCGTATGACGCCAACGACGGCTTCATCTACAAGAAGGGCCGCGAGGACGTGCACATGCTGGCCGCGTCGAACGGTTTGCTCAATGTGGCGCCGGTCAGTGGCACGGCGCGCGGCGGCATCCGCATCGGCACGGCCAGCCTGTACTCGGAAGGCACCTTGCTGCTGTCGACCAATGGCAGCTTCGCGCTGGACGATTCCGCCCGCTACGGCACGCGCAACCTGGGCCTGGCCGTGGGCGCCATCAACATGGGCAGCAGCGAAGCGCTGGCGGCGGCCCAGGCCAACGGCACGCGCGCCAACGGCCTGGCCATGAACCAGGGCGTGCTGGACCGCCTGCTGCGCGGCGACACCAGCGCGGGCGCGCCGGCCCTGCAGGCGCTGGTGCTGAGCGCGGCGGACGGCGTCAATTTCTATGGCGACGTGGTGCTCGACACCTACGACAAGACGACGGGGAAATCCACCTTGGAGCGCCTGGTGCTGACCACGCCCGCCATGTATGGCCAGGGCGATGCGGGCACGGTGGCCACCATCCGCACGGCCAACCTGGTCTGGGGCGGCGCCCTTTCGCCGGCCGGCAATGTGATTGCGCACGGCGCCGGCACGGGCAGCGGCACCCTGAACCTGGAAGCGGAACGCATCGATTTCGGCTTTGGCCCGTTCACGCAGCCGGCCAGCGTCGCTTCGTTCGACCGCCTGGCGCTCGGTTTTGGCACGGTCAACCTGAAAGCGTCGGGACAAGTCACGGCCAACCACAAGGGCAGCCTGTCCGTCTACCAGTCGCAGGGCGGGTATGAAACGGGCAAGGGCTACCAGTACAGCGGCGGCAACCTGAACATCAGTACGCCGCTGCTGACGGGCGACGCCGGTTCGGCGCACAGCTACACGGCGGGCGGCGCGCTGAAGGTGGCGGCGCCGGCCGGCGCGGCGCCAGCGGCTCCCGCCAAAAATAGCGCCGCGCTGGGCGCCCAGCTGGCCTTGAACGGCGACAGCGTCAGCGTGGCGACGGCCGTGGTGTTGCCTAGCGGCAAACTCACCGTCAACGCCCTGCACGACATCACCGTGGCTGACGGCGCGCGCATCGACATGGCGGGCCGCAAGACCACCTTCTTTGACGTGGACAAGTACAGCTGGGGCGGCGACGTGACCCTGGACAGCCGGGCCGGCGATATCCGCCAGGCTGCGGGCGCGGTGATCGACCTGTCGGCAGAGAACAACCGCGCCGGCAGCCTGAAGGCCGTGGCGCTCGATGGCGCGGCCGGCATGGTGGATTTGCAGGGCAAGATACTGGGCGGCGCCAGCGGCAGCTACGACGCGGGCGGCACCATGGTGCCGTACAAGAAGGGCAGCGTGGACGTGCGCGCGCAGACCCTGGGCGCCGGCGGCACCCTGGACAGCCAGTTCGCCTCGCTGAACAAGCGCCTGACGGACGGCGGCGTGACGGGCGCGCGCAGCTTCCAGCTGAAACGGGGCGACTTGACGATCGGCAATGAGGTCAAGGCGGGCGAGGTGCAGGTGGCCGTCGACAATGGCCGCCTCACCGTCGCTGGCGTGATCGATGCCAGCGGCGAGCGCGTGGGCAGCATCCGCCTGGCCGGCAAGCATGGATTGACCCTGGCCGGCAACGCCGTGCTCGACGCGCACGGTACCGTCCTGCGCGTCGACAGCTATGGCAAGATCATCGACAGCCCGAACCGCGCCACGGTGGAGCTGAATGCGGGCGAGGGTGCATTGAACCTGGCCGGCGGCGCGCAGATCGACGTGCGCCACGGCACGGCGGCCGTGGCAGGCAAGGGCAAGGGCGAACACGACGGCGTGGCACGCGGCACGGTGGAGCTGAGCGCGCCGCGCCTGGGCAGCGGCGGTGCGCGCACGGACCTTGACGCGGCCACCTTTGGCGACATCGCCATCGCCGCCGGCGGCGGCTTGACCATCCGCGGCGCGAAATCCATCGCCGTCAACGCCATGCAGCGCTACGACGACGCGGCCTACGCCACGGACCTTTCGGTCAGCGGCCGCCCTTACCAGGTGATCAACCAGGCTTACCTCGACAGCAAGCATGGGGACAGCACGGCCTTCATCGATGCGGCGCTGGCCAATACGAACTTGCGCAACGGCAAGCTGGCGGGCCTGGCCACGGCCGCGTATGCCGACGCGCTGCATTTGCGTCCCGGCGTCGATATCGTCAGCAAGACGGCGGACGGCGACCTGGTGGTGCAGGGCGACCTGGATCTGTCGGGCATGCGCTACGCCAGCCTCAATCCGCGCTTTCAAGTAAGCAATTTGCGGGGCTCGGGCGAGGTGGGCAGCCTGCTGCTGCGCGCCGGGGGCGATTTGAGCATCTATGGCAGCATCAATGACGGCTTCGCGCCGCCGTCCGCCACCCAGGACGACAGCGGCTGGAAACTGTTGCCGGGGCGCGACATCAACGGCAGCGACGTCATCGTGCCGGGCAAGGGCGTGACCCTGGCCGACGGCACCTTGTTCCCGGGAGGCATCGCGCTCAATTACGATTTGCCCGTCAAGGGCTTCAATCTGCTCGCCGACACGCGCCTGCCCGTGGCCGTGACCCTGGACCAGGCGATCACCTTGCCGCCAGGCACGGTGCTGGCGGCCGCCGTGCGCGACAGCGCCGGCAATATCGTCCACGCGGCGGGCACACTGCTGGCCACGGAGCAGACCTTGACCGCCGGCATGCGCCTCGATGCGGGCAGCGTACTGAAACAATCGGTGACGCTGCGCGCCATGACCTGGCCCAAGGGCGTGCCCCTGCCGGGCGTGGCGGGCGAGCGCTCGGTGTTCGCGCTCAACGTCCAGCTGGCACTGGCCGTGGGCTCGCTGATCCCGTCCGGCACCGACGTCAAGCTGTTGCCCAATGTGGATTCAATCGGCCTGCGTCCGGAAGTGGCGGGCAGCCAGGGCAAGCTGTGGGCCATCGCGCCCATGCTGGCCGAAGGCTCGCAAGCGTGGGGCATGCGCCTGGTGGCTGGCGCCGACCTGGACGGGGCCGATACGCGCGGCGTGCAGGCGCATCCCGCGCGCGGCACCCTGCGCCTGGCCGACAGCCACTACGGCATGTACGGCATCCTGGTCCCGCCGAAGGGCGTGCAGTACTGGACCAAGGAAGCGCAGGAGCTGGGCGAGCGGGAAGGCATTCCCGGCATCGTGGCGGGCGAACCCATCACCGAGGAATTTACCAGCCAGTTCGGTCAGACTGTCGAGGTGTTTTGCGCCAACGACCCTACCATGTGCCTGCTGAAGGTGGCCTATGTATGGACCAGGGAAGGCGCGGAAGAGTTTGGCGACCCCAAGACCAAGGCGGGCGACCTGCTCGATCCGGTGGCGCTGGGCTGGCCCACCATTTGCGAGGAAAACCCCACCTGGTGCGGCACATCGAACCCCACGTTCGACTACAAGGCGAGCAGCCTGCGCTACAGCGTGCTGCGCACGGGCACGGGCGACCTGGACCTCGTCAGCGGCGGCAGCCTGCGCATGGACAGCCTGTATGGCGTGTACACGGCCGGCATGTCGACCACGCCGACGGCGGCCGGCGACCCGTACAACCTGCCGCGTTCGCGCAATGCCGACGGCAAGGTGCTGGGCAACCCCGACGGCGCGCATGAACACCTGGTCGACGGCGGCGCCGACAGCATCTACCGCGCCTGGTATCCGGAGCAGGGCGGCAACCTGCTGCTGAAGGTGGGGGGCGACTTGAGCGGTTCGCTGGTCGATAAGTCCAGCGAAACCAACCAGCGTCCGGTCAGCAAGGATGGCATGGCCGATTCTGTGACAGTAGGCAACTGGCTGTGGCGCCAGGGCAGCGGCGGCGTGGCTACGGGTGGCCAACCCCAGCCGGTGGCGTGGTGGATCAATTTCGGCAGCTACGTGGGCCGCCCCACCCTGGCCGACACGGTGCTGGGCTTTACGGGTTTCGGCACCCTGGGCGGCGGCAATGTGCGCGCCGAGGTGGCGGGCGCCGCCGGCGTGCTGGCGCCGCTGACCGGCAGCACGTATAACGGCAGCATCAATCCCCGTTCGCAGGGCTTGCTGCTGGCCGTGGGCGGCACGGGCCGCATGCAGGCCGACGGCAGCCTGCTGCAGACGGGCGGCGGCGACCTGGACTTGCGCGTGGGCGGCGCCCTCAACCCAGGCGGCGGCTCCGGTGGCCGCCACCTGAATGGCGCGCTGGTCGATTTGCGGGGCCATGCGGAAGCGTCGGCCACGCAACTGGGCAGCGTGGCGCTGCAGTACGGCACCTGGGGGGGCGATCACGTGCCGCTGGAATCGCGCGCCTACGATGCCTTCCGCGCCACGCGCGCCACGCCCCGGGGCGCCATGACCCTGGTGCCCGGCGACGCCACCTTCAGCGTGGCAACCCTGGGCGACCAGGTGCTGCAGGATGTGGCCGACCCAGGCCGCGTGACCCCGTTCAATGCCACGCCGTTCACCGGCGCGGCGGGCGAGCAGGGGTATGGCTACAGCTGGTTCAGCCTGTGGACGCCGCGCACGGCGCTCGATCTGTACTCCGCCGGTGGCAACATGATCCCGCTGACTGCGGCGATCGACACGGACACCGACCTTGCCGTCGTCTATCCGTCCATCGTGCGGGCCGCGGCCGCGAATGGCAGTTTGTATTATGGCAAGGCGATCGGCAATCCGAATACCATCCGCGAATATGACCACCCACTGCTGCTGGCGCCGTCGCCCAACGCCCAGCTGCAATGGATGGCCAGCGACTCCATTTATGCGGGCGGTTTTTCCGTCAGCCAGTCCGGCGCCTCTGCCGACAGCATGGCGACGCCGTTCAAGCCGGGTTTCACGGGTTGGGATGTCCAGCCTAATGTGACCGATCCCCTGGCGGCGAATATCTCGAGCACGGGGACGGCGGCGACGAAATGGAACTTCCCGCTGTTCGCCTTCGGTCCCAACTCCTCGGCCGGTCCCGCCAACAGCGGCACGCAGACGGCCCGCATCTATGCCGTCACGGGTGACCTGGTGGGCGTGAACAGCGGCCGCATCCTCGAATTTTCCAATGTCAGGCGTGCAGGCATCACCTGGTACGAGGGCGGTCAGCCCGTGTGGATGAAGGCGGGCCGCGATATCGTCGGCAGCGGCACGGCGCAGCTGGAAGCCATTAACGGCAATACCAGCGGCAGCGACATGAGCTTCCGCAATATCAGCAACCTGGTCGTGCATAACAATGTGTATGACGTGTCGGTGGTGTCGGCCGGGCGCGATATCCTGAACAGTTCCTTCAACGTGGCCGGTCCCGGCACGCTGGACATCAGCGCCGGGCGCAACATATTGATGCAGGACAAGGGCAGCGTCGTCAGCCTCGGTCCCGTGGTGGCGGGCGACAAGCGTCCGGGCGCCGGCATCGCCATGCAGGCGGGCGTGGGCGCGGCCGGTCTCGACTACCTGCGCTTCGTCAAGCCGTATCTCGACCCGGCGAACGTGGCGCAGAAGGGCGTGCCGCTGGCGGACCAGGCCGGCAAGGTCGTGAAAGCGTACGACAGCGAACTGGCGGTGTGGCTGGGCGAACGCTATGCCTTCAAGGGCACGGCCGCCGAGGTTCTGGCCTTTTACCTGGCCTTGCCCGAGCCGCAGCAGCGCGTGTTCGCCCGCAATGTATATTTCGCGGAACTGAAGGCGGGCGGGCGCGAATACAACGACTGGGACAGCTCGCGCTATGGCAGTTTCCTGCGTAGCCGCAACGCCATCGCGGCCCTGGCGCCGGCCACGGACGCCAACGGCAAGGCGCTTGCCTATGCGGGCGACATCGTCATGTACCGCGGCCTGTACGCGGTGCGCAATGACGGCGAGCAGCGCTGGGATTACTTTCCCCGCAGCGGCTACGTGCACACGAACTTCGGCGGCGACATCCAGCTGCTGACGCCAGGCGGCAGGCAGGTGTTCGGCATCGAAGGCGAGGCGCCGCCGGCGACCTCGGGCGTCATCACCAAGGGCGGCGGCAATATCGAGCTGTTTTCGCACGGCAGCATCCTGCTGGGCCAGAGCCGCATCATGACGACGTTTGGCGGCGATATCCTCGGCTGGTCGTCGGAAGGCGACATCAACGCGGGGCGCGGTTCGAAGTCGACCATCGTCTACACGCCGCCCAAGCGCGTGTATGACAACTGGGGCAACGTGACCCTGTCGTCCGACGTGCCGAGCACGGGCGCCGGCATCGCCACCCTGGCGCCGATCGCGGAAGTGCCGGCCGGCGACGTGGACTTGCTGGCCCCGCTGGGTACCATCGACGCGGGCGAGGCGGGCATCCGCGTCTCGGGCAACGTCAACC
The DNA here is from genome assembly GCF_023703445.1 of Janthinobacterium kumbetense. Lineage (NCBI taxonomy): Bacteria > Pseudomonadati > Pseudomonadota > Betaproteobacteria > Burkholderiales > Oxalobacteraceae > Janthinobacterium > Janthinobacterium kumbetense. The sequence goes on along the minus strand of NZ_JAMQGR010000001.1, from coordinate 1,400,894 downwards.
TGGCCGCGCTGAAAGTGATGAATGCGGCGAACATCCAGGTCAAGGGCGAAGCGAAGGGCATGCCGACGGCGGCGTCCGTCAACGTGGCGGCCATGACGAACGCCAGCGCGGCTGCTTCCCAGGCCACGGCGGCGGCGCAGGACGTGGTGCAGCGCGAACGCGCCGCCACCCGTTCCGCGCAGCCATCCGTGTTCACGGTGCGCGTGCTGGGCTTTGGCAGCGAGGCGCCGCCCGACAGCGCGCAAGCGGCGCCGCAGGAGGGCGCGCGCATCGAGGCGGCCGACTACAACCCGCGCAGCGCCGTGCGCGTGCTGGGACTGGGCACCTTGCCGGAATCGGCCACGCGCCAGCTGACGGCGCAAGAGCGCAGCAGGTTGTCGCCATGATGGCCGGCATGGCGAATGTGGCTGCTGCCTTGCCCCTGCGCGCGGCGGGGCATGCCGGCATGGCCTGGTGCCGGCCCGCCATCCGGCCCCGCCTGCAGGCGGCCAACGACGTGGCGCCCCTGCCGATACCGGCGCCGGCGCAGGGCGCCCGGCTGCAGGCGGTGCTGGAAGGCAATTACGCGGGACTGCACCGGCGCCTGGCGCGCCACCTGGGCTGCGCCGAGCTGGCCAGCGACAGCCTGCACGACGCCTGGCTGCGGCTGGGTGCGCTGGCGGCCGGCGACGGTGCGGCGCTGGCGCACAGCCCCGTCGCCTATGTCTTCCGCGTGGCGTGCAATGCGGCCATGGACAGCCTGCGCCGCAACCGCGCCTGGCTGTATGCGGACGAGGGCGGTGACGATGGCGCCGCCGGCCTGGTCGATTTCCTGGCCGATACGGCGGCCGGGCCGGAACGCCTGGCCGAGCTGCAGGCGGACGTGCGGCGCCTGGCGCAGGCCGTCGACTTGCTGCCGCGGCGCCACCGGCAAGTGCTCGAAGCGCTGCGCGTGGACGAGCTGACCCGCCAGGAAGTGGCCGAGCGGCACGACATGTCGCTGCGCAACGTCGATACGGCCTTGCGCCAGGCGCTCGACCATTGCGCGCGCCACACGGGTTACGCGGCGCAGGGGGGCGTCGGCACGACCCGGCGCGGCCTGCGGCTGAACGTTCGTTCACCAGACTGCTGCTTCGGGCCTGCTATCCGCTGACCCTCGACAAGCTGCTGCAGGGGCTGCCTGTCATGACCTAGCCTCGGCCTGGCGTCCTGGCGTCGCTGCGCGCGTGACAAAGCGTGTATTTTTGGTAATTTTCAAGTGCTATGCTCGGAACGCATCTTGCGGGGCAGGTTTCAGGTCCGCAAGGCCATGCCGCCAGGAGAATGCATGAACAGTTCACCAATGCCGCCGCGGATACTGATCGTCGATGACGAGCTGGCGCATGTGCGCGCGCTGTGCGACACCTTGCGCGGCCAGGCTTACGACACAACGGGGCTCGCCTCGGGCGAGGCGGCGCTGTCGCTGCTGGCCGTCGAATCGTTCGACCTGCTGCTGGTCGACCTGATGATGCCGGGCATGAACGGCATCGCCGTGGTGGAAGCGGCGCGGCAGATCGATCCCGACCTGGCCTGCATCATCATGACGGGCGAAGGCACGATTGCTTCGGCCGTGCAGGCCATGCAGGCGGGTGCGCTCGATTACGTCGTCAAGCCGTTCAAGGTGTCGGGCATCCTGCTGATACTGGCGCGGGCGCTGGAAACGCGCCAGTTGCGCATCGCCAATGCGCGCCTGGAATTGCTGCTGCGCCAGCACACGGCCGAACTCGACGCCATGAACAAGGATTTGCAGCTGGCGCGCGAAGTGGCCGAGCGGGCGAACCAGGAAAAGACCAATTTCCTGTCCAGCATGAGCCACGAGCTGCGCACGCCGCTCAACGCCATCCTGGGCTTTTCGCAGATGCTCACGTCCGATTCCATTCCCTCGACGGCGCAGGAAAGGAAAACCTTTGCCTCGCACATATTCGGCGCCGGCCGGCATTTGTTGACCTTGATCAACGATATCCTCGACATCGCCAGGATCGAGTCGGGCAATATGTCGCTGTCGATGGAGCCCGTGGACCTGGCCGGCATCTACCACGAATGCTGGCAAATGATGGAACCGCTGGCGCACAAGCGCGGCATCACCCTGACGTTCGTGGAAGCGGTCGGCCTGCATGTGCTGGCCGACCGCACGCGCCTCAAGCAGGTGCTGATCAACCTGCTGTCGAACGCCGTCAAGTACAACCGCGAACAGGGCGAGATCCACGTCGATTGCCAGCCCGTCGATGCGCACCGGCTGCGCCTGTCCGTGCGCGACACGGGCGCCGGGCTGAGCGCCGCGCAGCTGGAGGCGCTGTTCCAGCCCTTCAACCGCCTGGGACGCGATGCGCGCGACGAGGAGGGCACGGGCCTGGGACTGGTGGTCAGCAAGCGCCTGGCCGAAGCCATGCAGGCCAGGCTGGGCGTGGCCAGCACCCCCGGACGCGGCAGCACCTTCTGGCTCGACATCGCCAGCTGCCCGGCGCGCCAGCCGCTGCAGGAAAGCCCGCGCCTGCCCGCCATCGCCCGGCGCGCCGAGCCGATAACGTTGCCGGAACGCAAGACGCTGCTGTATGTGGAAGACAATCCCCTGAACGTGACCCTGGTGGCGGGCCTGATCCATTTTCGCCCCGATCTCGACCTGCTGTCGGCCGGCGACGGGCAAACGGGCCTGGAGATGGCGCGCCGCCACCTGCCGCAGCTGATACTGATGGATATCGACCTGCCCGACATCAGCGGTACGCAAGTCATGCAGCTGCTGCGCGCCGATGCCCGCACGGCGCATATTCCCGTCATCGCCCTGACGGCCGTGGCGGGGCCCGGCGATGTCCGCCAGGGGCTGGCGGCCGGCTTTTACCGCTATCTCACCAAGCCGGTCGACGTGGTGGCGTTTTCCGAGGCCGTCAACAGCGCGCTGGAGTTGGCCACGGCGCAGTGCAGCGCATGAGCGGCCCGACGCCAGCGCGGCGGACGGTCTGGCTGGCGGCCGCACTGCTGCTGGCGGTGCTGGCCGCCATCGCCCTCTGGCGGCTGTTTGCCCGTCCCGCGCCGCCGCCCGTCCCCGTGGAAGAGCTGCGCCTGGCCGTGAACGCGGAATACGTGGGCAGCTGCCCCGTGCTGGCCGCGCACGGGCAGGGCTATTTCGCGCGCGAAGGCATCCACGCGCGGCTGCAATCCTACTCGTCGGGCAAGGCGTCGCTGGAAGCCGTGTTGCAGGGCCAGGCCGACCTGGGCACCGTGTCCGATATTCCCGTGGTGCTGGCGAGCCTGAAGAATCAGTCCGTCGTCATCATCGCCAGCATCTTCGAGGCCGAACGCGACCACGGCATCGTGGGGCGCCTGGACCGCGGCGTGTCCACGCCCGCCAGCCTGAAGGGCAAGCGCATCGGCGTGACCCAGGGCACCTCCGGCCAGTTCGCGCTGGACGCCTTCCTGAACCGCCAGAAGCTGCTGCCCGGCGAAGTCACCCTGCGCAACTACGCGCCGGACCAGCTGGCCGCTGCGCTGGCCCGCGGCGAGGTCGATGCGGCGGCCGGCTGGGAACCGTTCCTGACGGCCATGACGCACGCCATCGCGGGCAAGGCGGCCATCTTCTATGGCGAGGACGTGTACGCGGGCCTGTTCAACGTGGCCGGCGCGGGCGATTACGTGCGCGCGCACCCGGCGACGATGCGCAGGGTGCTGCGCGCGCTGATCGCCGGCGCGCGCTTTTGCCAGGACGAGCCCGACGCCGCGCGCGCCCTGTTTGCCAGGGCGTCGGCCAGCGAGGCGGCGCGCATGCAGGCGGCCTGGCACGGCTATCAGTTTGGCGTCGTGCTCGACCAGGGCTTGCTGCTGGCGCTGGAAGACGAGGCGCGCTGGGCCATCAAGAACCGCCTGGGCGAGCGCGGCGACATGCCGAATTTCCTCGACGCCGTCTACCTGGATGGCCTGGAAGCCGTGGCGCCATCGGCCGTGACGGTCATTCATTGAGAGGGCCACCGTGAAAATCGTCACGCGCTTCAAGCTGGCCCAATTGTTTTGCGTGGTGCTGGTGGCCATCATCGTCGCCGTGTTGTTCTCCACCACCATGGCGATGCAGCGCGAACTGGCGAAGAACAAGGCGGCGGCCGATATCCTGCAAGCCGTCACGTCGCTGCGCTACCTGTCGATCGAGTATGCGCTGCACCACGGTGCGCGCACGCGCGCCCAGTGGCAGCTGCGCAGCGAGTCGCTGTCCACGGGGCTGCTGGCCACGCCCGCCTTCAACGGCGACGAGGAGCGCAAGCTGCTGCGCGAATTGCAGGGCGACCTGGCCGGCGTGGGCGGCCTGTTCGAGCTGTTTGTCGCGAATCACCGCGAGCTGGGGCAGGATCCGCAGCGGCGCGAGGTGCTGGGCGAGCTGGAAGCGCGCCTGTCGGGCCAGATCATGGGCAAGGTGCAGGGCATGATTTCGGATGCGATGCGGCTGTCCGAATTGAGCCGGCAAGGCGTGCTGGAGGCGCAGCAGCAGGCCAACGTGGCCGTGATGCTGTTTGGCGGCATGATCATCGCGCTGGTGGCCGGCTTGATCTACTTCACCATGACCAGCGTCACGGGACCGCTGGAAAAGCTGCGCCAGGGTACCCTGATCGTCGGCGCCGGCAAGCTCGATTTTGCGCTCGGCGTGCACACCAAGAATGAAATCGGCGACCTGGCGCGCGCCTTCGACGGCATGACGGAAAAGCTGCGCCGCACCACCGTTTCGCGCGACGAGCTGGCGCACACGAATGCCGCGCTGGAAACGCAGATCGCCGAACGCCAGCTGGCCGAGCGCAAGGTGCATGAACAGCTCGAGCGCCTGAACCTGCTGCAGCAGATCACGCGCTCGATCGGCGAGCGGCAGGACTTGCGCAGCATCTTCCAGGTGGTGGTGCGCAGCCTGGAAGAGCAGCTGCCCATCGATTTCAGCTGCATCTGCCTGTATGAGCCGTCGCAGCACGCGCTGCAGGTGACGTGCGTGGGCGTGCGCAGCGAGGCGCTGGCGCAGTCGTTCATGATGAGCGAACACGCGCACATTCCCATCGATGAAAATGGCCTGTCGAGCTGCGTGCGCGGCAAGCTCGTGTATGAAGCCGACATCGCCGATGTGGCGTTTCCGTTTCCGCAGCGGCTGGCCCAAGGGGGGCTGCGCGCCCTCGTCATGGCGCCGCTGCTGGCCGAAAACACGGTCTTCGGCATCCTGATCGTGGCGCGCCGCGCCGCGCACAGCTTCACCAGCGGCGAATGCGAATTCCTCAGTCAGCTGAGCGAGCATGTGGCGCTGGCCGCCAACCAGGCGCAGCTCTACGGCGCGCTGCAACGCGCGTATGACGATTTGCGCCAGACCCAGCAGTCGGTGATGCAGCAGGAGCGCCTGCGCGCGCTGGGGCAGATGGCCAGCGGCATCGCGCACGATATCAATAACGCCATTTCCCCCGTGGCCCTGTACACGGAGTCCTTGCTGGAGACGGAAACCAATCTCAGTCCGCAGGGCCGGCATTGCCTGGAAGTCATCGAACGGGCCATCGACGACGTGGCCGCCACCGTGGCGCGCATGCGCGAATTCTACCGCCAGCGCGAACCGCAACTGGCGCTGTCGCCCATCAATGTCAACCTGGTGGTGCAGCAGGTGCTGGACTTGACGCGCGCGCGCTGGAGCGACATGCCGCAGCAGCGCGGCATCGTCATCGCCCTGCGCATGGAGCTGGCGGACGGGTTGCCCATGCTGCCCGGCAGCGTGGGCGAAATCCGCGAAGCGCTGACGAACCTGGTCTTCAACGCCGTCGACGCCATGCCGGAAGGCGGCACCCTGACCGTGCGCACGGCCTGCATCGCCGGGCCGGGCCAGGCCGGGGTACGGCAAGTGCAGGTCGAAGTGGGCGACACGGGCATCGGCATGGATGAGAATACCCGCCGCCGCTGCCTGGAACCGTTTTTTACCACCAAGGGCGAGCGGGGCACGGGCCTGGGTCTGGCCATGGTGTACGGCATGATGGAGCGCCATGGGGCCGGCATCGACATCGTCACGGCGCCGGGGCAGGGCACGGCGGTGCGCCTGGCGTTTCCCGCCTGCGCGGAAGGCGAGGGTGCGGAGGTGCCCGACACGGCCCACGCCGTGCCGCCGCGCCTGCGCATCCTCGTGGTGGACGACGACCCGATGGTGCTCAAGTCCCTGCGCGACATCCTGGAAATCGACGGCCACGACGTGGTGTCCGCCGATGGCGGCCAGGCCGGCATCGACTGTTTCCTGGCCGCTTGCGACAGGGGCGAGCATTTCGCGGTGGTCATCACGGACCTGGGCATGCCCCACGTGGACGGGCGCAAGGTGGCCAGCGCCGTGCGCCAGCATTCGCCGGCCACGCCCATCATCATGCTCACGGGCTGGGGCCAGCGCCTGGCGGCCGACAGCGACTACCCGGAACACGTCAACTGCGTGCTGGGCAAGCCGCCCCGGCTGAAGGAATTGCGGCGCGCCTTGAACATGGTCATTTCGACGGGGTAGGGCCGTGCCGGCGGTCCGATGTAAAAATACAATCAGAATCATTATCATTCGTGAGTCTGATAGATGAGTCTCCGTACTATCTCTCTTGCCGCATGAGCAATCGCTGGCGGCCCGCCTGTTTTACGGGATACAAGGGGATGGGTGCTGCAACGCCTGCTGTTACGGCTGCTCAACAAAACAGAAGCGCAAGACGTGGCTTCCGAAACAGTCGTGCGCATTCTGCACACGGGACAGCTGGTAGCCATCCGCGATCCTATCTGAGTATGATGGCTGAGAGCATCCTGCTGCTGCAATGGCGGCGCCGTGACCTCGAGCGTGCGGACATTGAGACCCTGCCGCTGCCGCCGCAATGTACTGGTTTTTTTGGGCGAGGAGCGAATTATTCCGTAAGGGAGAGGTCTTATTTTAGGTCTATATATGTCTGTACGACACCCATATGTTGGGTGCCATGATTAATTACTATTGTCAACGGAGGGGGGTATGTCATCCGGAAATCAATATACCCCATCGACAGACGCGCCAATGCCAACTGAGGTGCTAGAAAGAAACGATGCCAATACCAAACGCATAGAAAACGTCAATCACCTCGCATCATTGGCATACAAAATTGCCATTGCTATTGGCGCTATCGTCGTATTTTCATATTTATTTTCAATTAAATTTTTCCCTTCCGCCTTGGCGCCAGGCGAGATAATTTTGTTTGTATTTATTGCGTTGGCCTTCAGTTTTATATATGGAATACTCTGGATTTATGGAACTTTTTCTGCTTTATGGTTACTGCAGATTGTCAATTACATAAGATACAAGTGCCGGTTCAGGCGTAAGAAATTATCGCCATTTCGTCCATTGCGATATATCCAGGAAATAGCGGCCCTTCCGACTTCTCGCTGGTGGCCCCGTTTGCGTTGGATTCCAAAGAAAATACGTCAGTTTCGCAAGGGGGCGACGAGAAATAGCAGGACTCCACTCAATAAGCTGCCAAGTCCGCTGCGCGGCTTTTTTTCAGTATTATTTTCCCTCGTCGTGTTCATCGTGATGTTGAGTCTGGTTCTCGTCAAAGGCTTGATGGTTTTTACCTTCTTATTAATCGGCTGCTTCCTGGCTGGATTTTTCACCTTGCTGATGCTGATTGCGGTGACGTCAAGCGAGCAGCCAGACGCGGTTACGCGCCAATCCATACGTTCAGTCGTTTGGTGGCAATATGCTTTTTTCTTTTTTTTGCCACTTGCCTTTGTGCTTTTTTACTCCGGACCCATGACATTGCCGCAGATGGCTTTCAATGCCATGGGTATTCGAAGCTCGAATGTAAGTATTGAGGTAGCTGAGGCGGAATTGGGTACGATTGAACGCGCCACCGAATTTATAGGCAGACCTATTCTGGACTGTCGTAGAACTGCAGAGGGGCGATTGCTATTGCATGGCGCTGATGTAATGTGGACAGGCATAGGCGCTATCTCTCTTGTGAGCTTCAGCCTGCGAGGGCCGGATCGCTCCACTATCTTCGGTACCGAGCAGGTGGTGCGAAGAAAAATTTCCCTTCGATTCGACTCGGTTTCATTGCGTGTCATTACCAGCAGTCCTGCGATGGATATTTGTTTCGATCTTACGCATGACCTTGGACTTGAATCGCGTGGCGAGGAGTTGAACGCTGACATTCTGGAGCGGCTGCACGACGTACTCTTGACAGTTCGTGGCGCGGGTGTTCCGCGCAGCATTTTGGTCCTTGTGCAAGGCGTTCGCCAGAATCAGAATGTACTACTTCCCAACGATAAAGATGGCAATAAGTATTTTCAGCAGTCGCAGTTACGTGCCCGGGTAGTTGCCAATGCAATCAGGAAGGTAATGAATGACGACAATATCAAGATTGTGTCGGAAGCAGGGTTGATTGCTGGAGTTGAGCCTGATCGGGTCTTGGCTGGGTCATGCACACCCGATGTCCGAACGAGTTCATTTGATTGGAAACCATGCGATGCTCCGAATTTTCATGTTGAATTGCACGTGAAATACGCGACCGCGCACACGGACGAGCTTAGATAGGCATGAATCGTGTTGCTACCAGTGCCCGTCCTGCGTGTACGCTAAATACTGGCTGCTACGTTAAAACCGGTACGTCAACGTCCCCCGCACGCTGCGCGGGACGCCATACGTGCCTTGCGCGTAGGTGTTGATGTTGATGTACTTCTTGTCCAGCGTGTTTTCCACGTTCAGCTGGGCCGTCAACTGGCGCGACAGCTGGTACGTGGCCATCAGGCTGACTGTGCTGTAGGCTTCCTGCGTCACTCTTTCCTTGCCGTTCGGGCCTTCGTCGTCAAAGTAGAACTTGCTTTGCCAGTTGACGCCGCCGCCCACCGTGAGGTTGGGCTTTACCTTCCAGGTGGTGAACAGGCGCGCCGTCGAGCGGGGCGACAGGGTGTTGATATCCTGTTGCTCGCGGTCCCTGGCGCGGAAGTGGCTGGCGCTGGCCGTCACGTTCCAGTCCGGCGCCAAGCGGCCAGACAATTCCCCCTCGATGCCGCGGCTGGTGGCGCCGCGCGCCGCGTAGTACGCCTGCGTGGTGGTGCCGGGAATCCTATGCGCGCCGTCCGGCTGGGCCAGCTTATCCTGTTTGATTTCAAAGATGCCGATGGAACCGTTGGCCCGGCCCCCGGCCAGTTCTCCCTTCAAGCCCACTTCCATGCTTTGCCCCGTCAGCGGGTCCAGCCAGGCGCCCGTGCGGTCCTGGTTTTCCTGCGGGCGGAAGATGTCCGTGTAGCTGGCATACATCGAATAGGTGTCGTTCAGATCCACCACCACGCCCGCATACGGCACGAACTTGCTCTTGGCGAAGGCAAAGCGGGCGCTGCCGTCAAAGCCGATGCGGTCCTTGTCCCAGCGGCTCAAGCGCCCGCCGAGTATCAATTTGGTGTTGTCGGCAAGGTTCAGGCGCGCCGCGCCATACGCGCCATATTGCTTGGTCGTGTATTTTTCCGACAGCACGAGTTCGCCCCAGGCCGGCTGCGGGTAGCTGCCATCCCAGGCGAGGAAATTGCCGATCGGTTCAGGGTCGAGCGCTTCCTTGACGCTGAACTCGGCGTGCTGCACCGTGTAATTGGCCCCGACGATGACTTCATGCTGGCGTCCGCCCAGGGTAAACGGGCCGGACAGCTTCATGTCGGCGCTGCTCTGGTCGCGCGCGCCGATGTAGCGGTTCGGATAGCCGAGCATGCCCAGGCCCGTGATTCTATCGGGCCGCTCCGCCAGGAATACCAGCGGCGTGTCTTCCGTGTGCTTGCTGTACATGGCTTGCGCCTGCGCTTTCCAGCCCTGGCCCAGCGCATGTTCGACGGTGGCGTGCACATTCGTCTGTTCCGTGGCCCAGGCGGCCCAGCGGGGCGCCGTCGTGACGGATCGGTCGAAATTGGTGCGCGTGCCGTCGCTGTACCACAGGGGGAAGCCACCCCAGTTGCTGCCTTTCGGGTCGTTCTTCTGGTAGCTGGCGCCCAGCATGGCCACGGTGCCGGGCGCCAGGTCCGCCTCGACGGTGGCGTAGACGAGCTGGCGCTGGTTCGAATAGCCATTGGTAAACGACTTGCGGTCTTGCCAGGCGCCGGCCACGCGGCCGCGCACGGAGCCGTCGGCATTCAACGGCGTGGCCAGGTCGAGCGTGCCCCGGTAATCGCTCCACGAGCCGGCAGCCAGCGACCATTGCCCTTCGAATTGCCTGGCGATGGCCCGCTTGCGCACCAGGTTGATCGAGGCGGATGGATAGCCGGCGCCCGTCAGCAAGCCCGTGGCGCCCCGCGTCACTTCCACGCGGTCGTAGATGAGCGAATCCATTTCCGATTCGCCGCCCGAATACTGCACTTTATAGGTGGTGGGCACGCCGTCGTACTGGAAATTGTCGACGTCGAAGCCGCGCGCGGAAAAGGTGCTGCGTTCCGTGTCGAACTGGTTGACGGCGATGCCGGGCGTATTGCGCAGCACGTCGCGCACCGTCAGCAAGTCCTGGTCGTCCATGCGCTGGCGCGTGATGACGCTGACCGATTGCGGCGTCTCGCGCAGCGACAGCACCAGGCCCGTGGCGCTGGCCGTGGCCGGCGTCGTGTACGAGCCCGTGCCTTCCGTGCTCGTGCTGCGCTCGGCCGTGGCGCGCACGGCGATGCCGGGCAGGGTGGCAGCGTCGGCCGCCGAAGGCAGCTTGCGCACGGCGTAGTGGCCGCCGCCCTGGTCGACAGCGTATAAGCCGCTGCCATCGAGCAGGCGGGCGAAACCGTCGGCCACCTGGTAGTTGCCGTTCAAGCCGCGGCTGTTCAAGCCCGCATACAGGCCGGCGGCGCCGGAAATGCTGACCCCGGCGTCGGCCGCAAACGCGGACAGGACGGCACCGAGGGGGCCGGCGGCCACCTGGTAGTGGCGCGCGGGCGCCTGCTGCGGTTGCTGCTGGGCGGATGCGGGCGCGGTCAAGGCCAGGCTGCCCAGCAGGGCCAGGGTGATGCTGGTGTGGCGGTAGTGCTTCATTGCTTGTTTCCCTTCGTTCATGTGTTGGTCCTGTGTGGATTGACGGGGCACATGACGGAAAGGGACATTGTTCTCAAAAATTTTTATGCGGGCTCGACAGAAATCCACCAACGGCCGTGGCGCCGCACGCGGATGGGCAGCGACGCTTGCAGCAGGGCCAGCAGGGCGTCCGTGTCGCGCAGCTGGTACACGCCCGACACGCGCAGCCGCGCCACGGCCGGATCGCAGCGCACCACGCCGTGGCGGTAGCGGGCCAGCTGCGCCAGCACCTGCTCCAGCGGCGTGTCGTCCGCGTACAGCAAGCCCTTGAGCCAGGCGGCTGCGTGCGGCGCCAGCGGCTGCGGAGCGCCGGCGGCCGTTTCATCGAAACTGGCTTGCCAGCCCGCCCGCACGGTGACGGGCCGGCCTTCGGCGGGCCGCACTTCCACGGCGCCCTGCGAGACGGCCACGTGGGTGCGCGCGCCCAGCAGGCTGTCGTCCTGGCGCACCGTGAAGCGCGTGCCCAGGGCGCGGATGCTGCCGTTGCTGGTGCGCACGATGAAGGGGCGCCCGAGGGGATCGGGGCTGGTCGCCACGTGTATCTCTCCGCCGCGCAGCTGTACCAGGCGCAGGGATGCGCCGAAGGCGACATCGGCGGCGCTGGCCGTATTCAGGCTCAGGCCGCTGCCGTCGGCCAAGGTGAGGTGGCGGATTTCGCCTGTCGCCGTGCGCAGGTCGGCCGTCCATGCCTGCCATGGCGCCACGCGCAGCATGGCCCAGCCGGCTGGGCCGGCGACGATCAGCACGGCCAGGGTCTTCAGGATGGCGCGGCGCTGCGCGCGGGCCGGTCGGTCCAGCACTTGCCTGGACAAGGGCATGGCCAGCGGCGGAGGCAGCATGCCGAAGGTGCGGCACACTTGCTCGGCCCGCTGCCACGCCGTTTCATGGTCGGGGTGGGCGGCGCGCCAGCGGGCCAGCCCCTGTTGCGCGGCAGCGTCGAGTTCGCCGCCTTGCAGGCGCATCATCCAGTGCGCCGCTTCGCGCGCGGCGCGTGCATCGAGGGCCGCGCTCATGTCAGGCCAGCAGCAATATGCATTGTTCGAACGCCTGCACCATGTAGCGCTTGACGGTGCGCTCGCTCACCTTCAGGCGCGCGGCGATGTCCGCATACGCCATGCCTTCCAGCTGCGACAGCAGGAAGGCCGTGCGCACCTTTGCCCCCAGGCCGTCGAGCATGGCGTCGATCTGGTGCAGGGTTTCCAGGATCAGCAAGCGGTCTTCCGCCGACGGCGTGACGGGGGCGGGCAGCTGCGCCAGGGTGGCCAGCCAGGCCTGCTCCAGCGACTGGCGGCGGTAATGGTCGATCAGCAGGCGGCGCGCCACGGTGGTCAGGTAGGCGCGCGGCTCGCGCAGGCTGACGGCGCGCTCGCCGGGCGTGGCCAGCAGCTTGATGAAGGTATCCTGCGCCAGGTCGGCCGCGTGGTCCGTGCAGGACAATTTGCCGCGCAGCCAGCGCAACAGCCACGGATGGTGCTGGCCATACAGCAGTGCGACAGGATCGGCGGCGGGCGATACGGCAGACGTCACGATACACTCCAGGTTGGCGCTGAAGTTCCCCCAGGCCGCCGGCAAGTGCAGGTTCTTCTTGAATGCGAATGGTTCTCATTTTACATTGGCGTGCCTGAATGTCAATGCGCCAGCGCCATTGGCGGGGCAAGCATGGCCTTTCCGCTATACTGGCCCCCCCGATATTGCCGCCATTCCTAGAAAATCACCATGGACCTGAGTACCCACGCCGCCGTCGTCAATTGCGAAGCGTATCGCGACGGCAAGAAGATCGCGCACTTTGATATCGACAAGGTGGGCGACTTCCTCGGCGACCCCGATTGTTTCGTGTGGATCGGCCTGGCCAGCCCCGACGTCACGGCCATGCAGGCGTTGCAAGCGGCCTTCGGCCTGCACGAACTGGCTGTCGAGGATGCGCAGGGCGCGCACGAGCGCCCCAAGCTGGAAGAGTACGGCGACACCCTGTTCATGGTGATGCACACGGCCACGCTGGACGGCGAGGCCATCGTCTACGGCGAAACCCACGTCTTTCTCGGCCCCCGCTTCATCATCACGGTGCGCCACGGCGCTTCGGCCGGCTATGCGAAGTTGCGCGAACGCAAGGAAAGCATGCCCGAGAAGCTGGCCAGCGGTCCCGGTTACGTGCTGTATTCCATCATCGATTTCATCGTCGACCAGTACCAGCCGTGCATCGACCATTTGCAGGCCCGCTTCCAGCACCATGAGCTGCAGCTGTTCAAGCCCAGCTTGAGCGAAGACAAGCTGCAGGATTTCTACCAGCTCAAGACGGAGCTGCTGAAGCTCGACGCGGCCGTCAACCCCCTGCATGACATCTGCACCCAGCTGATCCGTTTCCATGGCGATATCGTGCCCAAGGAAAACCGCATCTATTACCGCGACATTCTCGACCACGTCAAACGGGTCACGCACACGGCGGGGCAGATGCGCGAGCTGGTCAATTCGGCCATGCAGGTGGCGCTGGGGCAGATTTCCATCCGCCAGAACGAGGTCGTCAAGCGCCTGGCCGCCTGGGCCGCCATCCTGGCCGTGCCCACCATGGTCTTCAGCCTGTACGGCATGAACTTCGAATTCATGCCGGAGCTGAAGTGGCGCGGCAGCTATCCGGCGGTGATCGTCGTCATCATCGCCGGCTGCTGGTGGCTGCACCGCCGCCTGAAGCGCGAAGGCTGGCTGTAGCCGGCAAGCTTACGCTGCGGCCACCGCGCCCGCCGCCTCCAGGATCAGCGCCGCCACTTCCACGGGGCGCGAGGCCAGCGACGCGTGGCTGGCGTTCAGGGTGATGACTTTGCGCGCTTGCAGGCGCGCCGCCATGCGCTCCTGGTTGACGGGGGAAATCATGCGGTCGGCACTGGACACCTGGTACCAGCTGGGCTTATGTTTCCAGGCCGGGTCGCTGACGGTGTCGCCGAAGGTGCTGGCCAGCGGCGCTTTCTGCACCACGCCCAGCACGGCGCCTTCTTCCGCGTCGAGGTCCTGGCAAAAGCTGTCATGGTATTGCTCGGGCTTGACCCACAGATAGCCGTCGCTGTCGCCTTCCAGGCTGGCCGCGCCCAGGGGCGGGTGTTCCTGTGTGATGCTGCCCGGGCTTTCGCCTGCGTCGGGGGCAAAGGCGGCGATGTACACGAGGCCCGCCACATTCGGCGCATTGCCGGCCACGCTGATGACGGCGCCGCCGTAGGAGTGTCCCACCAGCAACACCGGGCCATCGACCTGCGCCACCATCTTGCGCGTGCGCTCGGCGTCGTCGGCCAGCGACGTCAAGGGCAGTTCGACGGCGCGGATGGCCGTGTGGCCGTGGCGCCGCAATTCGACGATGACGCGGCTCCAGTGGGCGGCGCCGCCCCAGAAACCGTGGACGAGGACGATGGTGGCTTGCTTGCTCATGCGGAACTCCTTGGGACAAGGGAAACGGAGAAGACCGCGCCGTGTGCGAGGCGGCACTGCGCGGCGGCTGGCTGCACGCCTATTGTAGACCTTCCCAGCGCATGGCCTCGATGGCGTCGACCACCGTGCTCTCGTATTCGATGAAGAAATCGCTGTGGAAGCCGTTGCGCATCACCAGGTGGCTGCTGCCGGGCAGGGCGGCGGCCAGGCGCTCGCCGTCAGCCAGGCGCAGGGGCCGGATAAAGTCGAGTACTTCCTGCGCGGCGGCCCGCGTGGCGGGATCGGCTTGCAACAGCCATGGAAACAGGTTGCGCAAGGTGCCGGGATCGACGGTGACGACCAGCGCCGGCGCGCGCACGCGGCGGTAGTCGGGCGAAAAATTGTGCGCGGCCACGTCCATGGCCCTGGCGATGGCGGGCGGCGTGTTCGGCCGCACCGAACCGTCGGGCAGCACTTCCAGCGCATCGCGCCAGTTCGCTTCCAGCGCGGGCCACCATTGCTTGTTGATGCGCCTGGCATAGGCGATCGAGGCGTCCAGCGATGCCAGGTCGGCCGGGCCGGGCGTCGGTTCGTCGTAGGGCGTCGGTGCGGGTTCTTCATAGCCGCCGCTGGCCAGGTAATCGAAGGTCGTGTCCAGGTAGGCGAGGCCCCGCACGCGCCGCGGGTGGCTGCCCGCGAACAGGGTCAGCTCGTTGCCGGCGATGGAGTGCCCGGCCAGGATGATGCGCGGCACCTTCAGTGCGTCCAGCACGGCCAGCAGGTCGGCCACGAGGGTGGCGGGAGAGTAGCTGGCGTCGCTGGCGGGCGTTGGCTTGCTCGATGAACCGTAGCCGCGCCGCGTGATGGCCAGCACGCGGTGGCGGCGCGCCAGCGCGGGCGCCAGGCTGTCGAACGCATGCGCATTGGCGCCCAGGCCGGCCAGCAGCACGATCACGTCGTCGCTGTCGCCCCGTGCCGATGGCCAGTCGCGCACGTGCAGGCTGACGCCGGGGGCGACGCCGATCTGCCGGTCCGTCACGCCGGATGCGCGCGGCAGCGAATTGCCGCCGCATGCGGCGAGGCTGGCCAGCGCCGTCATCCCCGATAGAAAGTGTCTGCGGGCGTGGAAATGCGCGGGGGCGCCGTGTGTCTTGCTCATGCTGTACTCCTGGTGTGGGTGAGGGCATGAGCAGTGTCGCCGCCGCGCATGAAGCGCGGATGAGGGGCGGGTGAAGGAAGGCTGAAGGTCCTCCGGCCGCGCTAGTGCGACACCAGCACCGGCAAGGTCGTCTCCTGCAGCACCGTGCGCGTGACGCCGCCCAGCAGCGCTTCGCGCAGGCGCATGTGGCCGTAGCAGCCCATCACGACCAGGTCGCAGCGCCGCTGCGCGGCCATGGCCAGCAGGGCCGTTCCCACGTCCTGGCCCGGCGGCGTGTCGTGCTGCAGCACCTCGACGTTGACGCCATGGCGCGCCAGGTACAGGGCCAGGTCGGCGCCCGGCTGCTCGCCGTGCGCGGCCGGCTGGGCGTGCGAATTGACGACGGCCAGGGTGACTTGCCGCGCCTTTTGCAGCAGCGGCAGCGCATCGGTGATGGCGCGCAGCGCTTCGGCGCTGCCGTTCCAGGCCAGCAGCGGATGCTGCGCGGCGCCCGCCGGCGCGGCGGAGGGCGCGTGCGGCACCATCAGCACGGGCCGGCCGCAATGGAGCATCAGGTATTCGGCCGTGCCGGCGATGACGCGCGACGGCGTATCCTGCGCATCCGTCTGGCCCAGGATCAGCAAGTCGCAATAGCGCGCCTGCAGCAGCAGCGCGCCTTGCGCGTCGTCGTCGACGAAGCGCGTTTCGTAGGCGCCCAGGCCTTCCTCGCGCGCGATGCGCTCGAAGTCGTGCAAGGCTTCGCTGGCCTGGGTGCGCAGCGCCTGCATCTGCGCCGGCGCAAACTGCAGCGCGTTGACGCCGCCGCCATATGCATAGCGCGAGATGCCGCTCATGGCCGAACCGATCAGGTGCGCCCCTTCGGCGATGGCCAGGCGCACGGCCAGGCGGATGCGCTGGGCGCAGTGGCGGGAATTGTCGACGTGGACCAGCAGGGTGGTGTAGGGCATGGCGTTTCCTCGGTTGTCAGTTGTCAGGTCTGCAGCACGTAGCTGCCCGGCGCGTCGCCCAGGTCGGGGCCCATGGCCGGCGGCGCCACTTGCGCGCCCGCTTGCTGCGCCAGCCAGGCTTGCCAGGCGGGCCACCAGGAACCGTCATGGTGCGGCACGTCGCGCTGCCAGCTGTCCGCGTCGACATAGGGCGCGTCGTGGCGGTGCGTGGCCAGCTGGTAGCTGCGGCG
Organism: Janthinobacterium kumbetense; assembly: GCF_023703445.1. Lineage (NCBI taxonomy): Bacteria > Pseudomonadati > Pseudomonadota > Betaproteobacteria > Burkholderiales > Oxalobacteraceae > Janthinobacterium > Janthinobacterium kumbetense. The sequence goes on along the minus strand of NZ_JAMQGR010000001.1, from coordinate 1,384,133 downwards.
CGGCTGGCCCGGCGGCGAGACGACGCCCGCATTGTGGCCGCCCGAGGTGAGCAGGAAGGTGACGTCCGTGTCGGTCAGCAGCTGCAGTTTGTAGACGGAGCGCCACGGCGCCACGTGGTCCGTCAGGGTGCCGACGGCAAAGATGGGCGCATCGATGTCGGGCAGGGCGATGTGGCGGCCTGCCGTGCGGTAGCGGCCTTCGGCCAGGTCGTTGTGCAGGAACAGGCGGCGCAGGTATTCCGAATGCATGCGGCAGGGCATGCGCGTGGCGTCCCCGTTCCAGGCCATCAGGTCGCTGTCCTGTTCATCTTGTCCCAGCAGGTAGTGGTTCAAGCGGCGCGACCAGATCAGATCGTTCGAGCGCAGCAACTGGAAGGCGCCCGCCATCTGCTTCGTATCGAGGTAACCCTGCTTCCACATGGCCGCTTCCAGGAAACTGACCTGGCTGTCGTCGATGAACAGCGACAGTTCGCCCGGCTCCTTGAAGTCCACCTGCGAGGCCAGCATGGTGAGGCTGGCCAGGCGCGCATCGCCGTCGCGCGCCATCGTCGCGGCGGCGATCGCCAGCAGGGTGCCGCCCAGGCAGTAGCCGGCCGCGTGCACCTGCGGCGCGCCCGTGATGCGGGCAACGGCGTCGAGCGCATCCATCACGCCCAGCTGGCGGTAGTCTTCCAGCGACAGTTCGCGGTCTTCTTCCTGCGGGTTTTTCCAGGAAATCATGAACACCGTGTGGCCCTGGCCCACCAGGTAGCGCACCAGCGAATTGTGCGGCGACAGGTCGAGAATATAGAACTTCATGATCCAGGCGGGCACGAACAGCAGCGGCGTGGCATGCACGCTCTTTGTCGCGGGCGCGTACTGTATCAATTCGATCAAGTCATTGCGGTAGACCACCTTGCCCGGCGTGACGGCCACGTTTCCGCCCACCTTGAACGTGGCTTCGCCGGCCGCGCCGGCGCCCATGGCGGCGCGCCGCCAGTCGTCGGCCGCGTGGACCATGCCGCGCGCCAGGCTGGCGCCGCCGCTCGCGAGGGTAGCTTGCTGCACCACGGGGTTGGTCAGCAGGAAGTTCGACGGCGCCAGCATGTCGAGCCACTGGCGCACGGTGAACGTGACGACATCCTCGTGGTGCGGCGAGACGCCGCGCACGCCCGTGGTGGCGCGGTGCCACCACTGCTGCTGCAGCAGGAAACCCTGGTAGACGAGATTGTAGGGCCAGCGTTGCCAGGCCGGGTCGTCGAAGCGCCGGTCCTGCGGCAGCGGCGCGATGCACGGCGGCTCGGCGGCGCCGCCGGTCAGGGCCGATTGCCAGGCATATTGCTGCCAGCGGCCGATCTTCTTCCACGCTTCCTGCAGCAGCGTTTGCTGCTTCGACGGCGCCAGCGCGAGGTGGCTGAGCCAGTCGGCATACGCGTTGCCCAGCGCGGCTGGCGAAATGCCTCCCGTAAATTTGCCCAGCCAGGCGTTCAGCAGCAGGTCGAGCGTGGCGCCTTCCGGCGCGCTTTCCGGATAGCCGGGAACCGGCACGCCTTGCCAGGCGCTGCCCAGGCGCTCATGTGCAAACTTTTGCTCCGCATTGCTCGACTGCGTCTTGTTCATCCGGGGCTCCCGTCATTTTTTTACAGGATAGCAAGAGCTTGTTCAAAAAATTATGATCTACATCAAGTTTGGCGGGATGCCTGCGGCCGGCAACCTGCCGCCGGGATGGCCAAGTCCGTTTGTTGCATAAACGAAATGCATTCCAACGAATTTACTGATTGCAATGATTAAAAGTGAATTTTTCATGCGCCGATACCCGGATTCGATGGCGGCGCCAGCCTCCAGTGCCCCATTTTACACTCTGTCAAGGCGGATTTCTTTGCGCCACGATGCATGCTGGCAAACAACAAAATTTGTTTCTTTTTGGATTTATTTATTGTATTTGGTAAATTTATGCAGCAAAATGCCATTGCAGCCTGAGCAGCAGGCGCGCAGGCCGTTCAAGCCGGCGGGACAGGCCGGTAACCGGAATCGAGGAGAGGGACATGCTTACGAACAGGATGACAAGCGGCAGGGCAGATGCCTGCAGGGGCAATACGGCGTTCAGGCGCGGCATGGCGCGCGATACCGCGGGCGCTGTGCGACCGGCCCTGAGCCGCCTGCAGGTGCTCGCCTACCTGGCGCTGCTGTTGGCCGTGCTGCCCGCCGCAAGCTGCATTGCCATGGGACGCGCCGGCGTACCGGTGCTGTTCAGCACCGCGTGCGGCGTGGTGTCGTGTGCGGCCGGGGGCGATGTGTTCTAGCGCGTGGCCTGCGCTTCCTCGCAAATCCATGTCATGAATGCCTGCACGGCGGGGCGCGCGGCTGCGTCGGGCCGCGTCACCAGGTAGTAGGCAAAGCGCGCGGGCCACGGCAAGTCCAGCACTTGCACCAGGCGCCCGGCGGCGATTTCTTCCTGCGCATACAGCTGCGGCACCAGGGCCAGGCCCTGGCCCGCCTCGGCCGCGCGTATCAACAGAAAATCATCTTCGAAGGCCGAGCCGCGCAGCGCCCGTGCCGCATCCTCGCTGCCGTCCGGCGCGCCATGCGCGGCCAGCCATAGGGGCCAGTCGGCGCGGTCCGTGTCGTGCAGCAGCGGGTAGTGCAGGCAATCGGCCGGCGTGGCGATGGGCGGCTGGCCCGCAATCAGGGATGGACTGGCGACGGGCACCAGCACGGGCGCCATCAAACGCGTCACCTGCAAGCCCGGATAGTCGCCCAGGCCGTGGCGCAAGGCCACGTCGACCCGGTCGCGGCGCAGGTCGACCAGCGCGGATGTCGCTTCCACGCGCACCTCGATATGGGGATGGCGCTGGTTGAAGCGGCCCAGGCGCGGCACCAGCCACGCGGCGGCAAAGGTGGCGACCGTGCTGACGGTGAGCGTCTGGCGCGCGCCCATGTCTTCCAGCGCCTGGCTGGCGCTGGCGATCTGCGCGAAGGCGCCCAGCAGGGCGGGGTGGACCCTGACGCCCGCCTCGGTCAGGCGCAAGCCCTGGCGTTCGCGCGTAAACAGGGGCATGCCGACCCGCTCTTCCAGCAGGCGGATTTGCTGGCTGACGGCGCCCGACGTCACGTGCAGCGCTTCGGCGGCCGCCTTGATGCTGCCGCGCTGGCCCACTTCGACAAAGGCGCGCAACGCCTGGAGCGGTAAAGGATAGGTCATCGATATAGTTTTTCTCAAGTCAGGCGCGAAAAAACATCGTTTCTGTTTCGCTCTAGGAAAACGCATTATAGGGGAATGCGGCGTTCTTTTGACGTCGAGTAAAACTATATCGATAGGATCTCCATGTTACTTTCACATCGGCAGCTTTGCCTGCTTTTGCTGTGCACCACGCAATTCGTTGCCTTGCTCGATTTTTCCATCACCATGATCCCCTTGCCGCAAATCCAGCACAGCCTGGGCTTCACGCCCGGCGGGCTGCAATGGGTGATCAATGCGTATGGCGTGGCCATCGCCGGCTTCCTGCTGCTGGGCGGGCGCGCGGCCGACCTGTTTGGCCGCCGCCGCGTCTTCATCGCGGGGCTGTTGCTGTTCACGGCCGCCTCCCTGCTGGGCGGCTTTTCGCACAGCCCGGCCATGCTGGTGGCCACGCGCGCGCTGCAGGGCTTCGGCGCCGCCATGTTTTCGCCGGCCGCGTTTTCGCTGCTGCTGGCCGTGTTTCCCGAGCCGGCGCAGCGCAACCGGGCGCTCGGCGCCTGGACGGCCGTGGCGGCCAGCGGCTTTGTCGCGGGACTGATACTGGGCGGCTTTATCACGGACTTGCTGGGCTGGCGCTGGGTGCTGTGGATCAATGTGCCCGTCGGCTTGCTGGTGCTGGCCCTGTCGCCTGCCTTGCCCCAGGGCCGGCCCGATGCCGCTGCGGCTGGCGGCTCGCTCGACGTGTGGGGCGCGCTGCTGGTGGCGTCGGGCGCGGCGACGCTGGTGTTTGCCTTTGCCAATAGCGAGCATGTGGGACTGGCCCATCCGCTCACGTTTGCCCTGGTCGCGCTGGCGCTGGCCTTGCTGGCGCTGTTCGTCTGGGTGGAGGGGCGCGTGGCCGCGCCGCTGATGCCGCTGGCCGTCTTCCTGCGCCGCTCGACGGGCGGCGCGAATATCGTCTCCCTGCTGGCCAATACGGCCCTCGGCCCCACCTTTGTCGTCGTGGCGCTGGCCATGCAGGAAGTGCTGGGGTTTTCCGCCACGCGCACGGGACTGGGCTTGCTGCCGATGGCCGTCGCCTTTACCCTGGCCAGCGCGTGGGCCGGACCGGCGCTGATCGCCCGCTGCGGCACCAAGCCCGTCATCGTCGGCGGCATGCTGCTGTTCATCGGCGGCCTGGCCATGCTGGGCGCGTCGCTGGCCACGCTGGCGTCGTGGGCCGCATCCATCCTGCCAGGCACCGTACTGGCCGGCATCGGCTATGGCCTGGCGTTTCCCGCCTGGACGGTGGCCGGCATCGATGGCGTGCCGGAAGCGGACCATGGCCTGGCGGGCGGCATGCTGACGACCACGCAGGAAGTCGGCTCGGCCGTCGGCCTGGCCGTGGGCGTGGCGGTCAGTATCGCCGTGCTGGCCGGCGGCGGCACGGCCGCACAAGGCTACAGCGGCGCCATCCTCGTTTCCGCCTGCCTGGTGGCGGCGGGCCTGGCCTGCGCCATCGTCATCCTGCCCGGCAAGGCCGCGCGCCAGGAGGCGGCGCCATGATGGAGCTCTATACCGACAGCTCGCCCAACGGTTTCAAGGCCACCATCGCGCTGGCCGAACTGGGCTTGCCCTATCGATTGCGCCATGTGCGCATCGAACAGGGCGAGCACCGCTTGCCCGCCTTCCTGGCCCTCAATCCGCACGGGCGCATTCCCGTGCTGGTCGACCACGACACGGGCATCACCGTGTTCGAGTCGGCCGCCATCCTGCGGTACCTGGCGGAAAAGACGGGGCGTTTGCTGCCGGCGCAGCCACGGCAGCGCTGGGCCGCCATCACCTGGCTGCAATTTCACGCGGCCAGCATGGGGCCGATGCTGGGCCAGCGCGTGCATTTTGAACTGGCCGACGGCGGCGCGAATGTCGCCGCCACGGCGCACTTCCGCCACTTGTGCGACGCCGCGCTGGCCACCATGGATGGCCGCCTGGCGGATCACGTCTACCTGGCCGGCGACGACTATTCCATCGCCGACATCGCCAGCTTCGGCTGGCTGCACATCGCCGACCTAGTCGGCTTCAAGCTCGATGACTGGCCGCACGTGGCCGCCTGGTACGCCCGCGTGGCGGCCCGTCCGGCCGTGCAGCTGGGCATCACGCTTCCCGCGCCCGCCACGGGTGCTTGACCTACATCAAGGAACAATATGACGATCGATACCGGCGGCGCGTCCTCGCACGCGTTTGCCCACCATGCAGGCTACCGCCGCATGTTCGCGCCCGGCGCGCTCACCCTCGGCATTTATCTGCCGCTGCGCTTTTACCAGGGCGACATGCAGGCGCTGGCCGGCCAGGCGGACCTGGTCGCCGCCATGGACCGGCAAGGCTTTGCCGCCGCCTGGGTGCGCGACATTCCCCTGTTCGACCCGCGCTTCGGCGACGCGGGCCAGCTGTTCGACCCGTGGACCTATCTGGCGTATCTGGCGGCGCGCACGGACTCGCTGGCCCTGGCCACGGGCAGCGCCATTTTCACCCTGCGCCATCCCATCGACCTGGCCAAGGCGGCCGCCAGCATCGACCAGTTGTCGGGCGGACGCCTGGTGCTGGGCACGGCGTCGGGCGACCGGGCCAGCGAATTTCCCGCGTATGGCGTGCCGTATGCCACGCGCGGCGCGCGCTATGCGCAGGCCGTGCACATGTTCCGCCAGCTGCTGCGGGCAGGTCCCGCCAGCATCGACGGCCCGCTGGGCAGCCTGGCGGGCCTCGAACTGCTGCCCAAGCCCGTGGCGGGCGCCATTCCCCTCGTCGTCACCAGTTCCTCGGGCCAGCCGCTGGAGTGGATCGGGCGCCACGCCGATGGATGGCTGACGTATCCGGAAGCGACGGATACGCCGGACGGGCCGCGCCGGCTGGCGGACAAGATCCGCGCCTGGCGCGCCTGCATACCCGATGGCGGCTTTCGCCCGCACATGTGCAACGAGTGGCTGGACCTGGTGGACGACCCCGATTATCCGCGCACGCCCGTGCGCAGCGGCTATGTGCTGCGCACGGGACGCAAGGGCTTGATCGACTTGCTCGGTGAATGGCGGGACGCTGGCGTCAACCATGCGGCGCTGGGCATCCAGCATGGCCAGCGCCCGGCCGCGGAGGTGCTGCAGGAACTGGCGCAGGAAGTGCTGCCGCATTTTCCCTCGCATGCGGCGCCGGCCAAGGCCGTGCCGCGCTGGTGAAGGCGGCCTAGAACAGCTGGGTAGCCGTATAAATCAGCAAACCGGCCAGGCCGCCCACGACGGTGCCGTTGATGCGGATGAATTGCAGGTCGCGCCCGATGGCCAGTTCGATGCGCTCGCTCATCTCGTCCTTGCTCCACAGGTCCAGGCGGGCGGCGATGAAGGCGCCCACCTCGCCCCGGTAGCGGCGCACCAGCGCGCCGCTGCCGGCGACGATGGCGTCGTTCAGCCATGCCCGCGCGGCCTGGTCCGCGCCCAGCACCGTGCCCGTGTTGCGCGCCAGGCTGGCGATGGCTTGCGCCAGCACGGGCTGGTCGGCGTGCAGGTCGGCCAGCAGGCGCGCGCGGAGGTGGTTCCAGACGTCGCCCAGCATGGCTTGCACCGTGTCGCTGGCGATCAGCTGCAGCTGGTAGCGGCGCACCGTGGCTTGCCACTGCGGGTCGGCCTTCAGGTGCAGCGCGCTGTCGGCGATCCAGCCGGCGATGCGCTGGCGCAGCGGGTGGGCCGGATCGACGCGCACGGCGAGGGCGAATTTCTGCAGCGAGGCGATCATGCGCGGCTCATACGCTTTCACGGCTTTTTTCACCAGCGCGTTCTCGATCTGGAAGGCGCCCAGCACGAAGTCGCCGATGGCGGCGTGGTGGTGCTCATCGTCCAGGTAGGCGGCGCTGCGGTCGAGCAGGAAGTCCAGCAATTCCTGCGGCTTGCCGTCGGCGATCAGCGCATCGATGCAGTCGGCCGCCACGTCCGACACATTCAATTGGCCCAGGTAGCCGCTGACCTGCTCGCGCAACAGACGCCCCAGTTTGTCGTGGTCGGCCATCGCCAGCAGCTGTCTGGCGACACCGGCGCCGGCCATGCCCAGCTGCCGCGCGTGGGTCTCGTCGCCGAGCCAGGCGCCCAGGCGCGCGGCGGGGTCGGCTTGCACGATGCGCTCGGCGATGCCTTGCTCGGTAATGAAATGGTTTTCCACGAAGGCGCCCAGGCTGCGGCCGATGTCCGCCTTGCTGTTCGGGATGATGGCCGTATGCCACAGGGGGATGCCCAGCGGGTGGCGGAACAGGGCGACGACGGCGAACCAGTCGGCGATCGCGCCCACCATGGCCGCTTCGGCGAACGCTTCCACGTAGCCCCAGGCGGGATGGCCGTCCCGCTGCGAACGGGCCACGGCGAAGACCAGCGCGGCCAGCAGCAGCAAGCCGACGGCCAGCCACTGCATGTTGCGCAGGCGCGCGCGTTTGAGCTGGTCCGTGCTCTGGTCCAGCTGTGCGATGAGGTCGGGGGAACGTTGCATGGATGGCGGCCTGCGGTGGTTGCGAGACCGCCATCTTAACTGGGGCAGCGACAGGATATGTCGCTGCAGGGGATTTTTTACTGCGGCGGGTGCAGCAGCGAACGGCGACGCGCGTAGCCGAAGTAGATGACCAGGCCGATCACCAGCCAGATGGTGAAGGCCACCCAGGTGACCCAGCTGAGGAAGCTCATCAGGCCCACGCACAGGATCACGGCCAGCGCCGGCACGTACGGCACGCCGGGGCAGCGGAAGGCGCGCGGCAGGTCGGGACGCTTCTTGCGCAGCACCACCACGGCAACCGACACCATGGTGAAGGCGGCCAAGGTGCCAATGTTGATCAGCTCGGCGAGGATGTTGAGCGGGATCACGGCGGCGATCAGGCCGAAGACGATGCCGACCAGCCAGGTGGCGAAGAACGGCGTGTGGAAGCGCGGGTGCACGGTCGACAGGCGCTTGGGCAGCAAGCCGTCGCGCGACATGGCGAAGATGATGCGCGTCTGGCCAAATGCCATCACGAGGATCACGGTGGTCATGCCGAGGATGGCGCCCAGGTCGACGAAGCCGGCGATCCAGTTTTCGCCCGCATACTGCAGGGCCAGCGAGACGGGATGGTCGACGCCGAGGAATTTCTGGTACGGCACGATGCCCGTCATGATGGCTGACACCACCACGTACAGCACGGCGCACACGGCCAGCGAGCCGATGATGCCGATCGGCAGGTCGCGCGACGGTTTCTTGACTTCCTCTGCGGCCGAGGTGACGGCGTCAAAGCCGATGAAGGCGAAGAAGACGAGGGCGGCGGCGCTCAGCATGCCGTGGTAGCCGAACGGCATGTAGGGCTGCCAGTTGGCCGGCTGCACGTGGCGCGCGCCGAAGATGATAAACAGCAGCACCACGCCCACCTTGATGGCGACCATGATGTTGTTCAGGCGCGCCGATTCGCGCACGCCCCAGCCCAGCATGGCCGTCAGGGCCAGCATGATGACGAGGGCCGGCAGGTTGATGAAGGTGGTCACGCCGGGCAGCGCGCCGGGGGCGGCGGTGAGCGCGACGGGCAGGGCGATGCCGAAGCCCGACAGCAGCGACTGGAAGTAGCCGGACCAGCCGACGGAGACGGCGGCAGCGGCCAGGCCGTATTCGAGCAGCAAGTCCCAGCCTATCATCCAGGCGGCCAGCTCGCCCAGGGTGGCGTAGCTGTAGGTGTAGATGGAGCCGGCCACCGGTACGGTGGAGGCAAATTCCGCGTAGCACAGGGCGGCGAAGCAGCAGGCGACGGCCGCCACGACAAACGACAGCGACAGGGCGGGGCCGGCCGTCAGCGCGCCCGTGCCGGTGAGCACGAAAATGCCCGTGCCGACGATGGCGCCGATGCCCATGAGGACAAGGTCGAAGGGCCCCAGCACCTTGGCCAGACCTCCTGGCTTCTTGCTGTGGGCAATCATGTCATCCAAATTCTTGGTTCTAAATAAGCTCACTGTGTCTCCTGGTGGTTTTTGTCATGGCGCCATTGCCGCCTCGTGAGTAGCACGACGCAGCCAGATTCTAGCCCAGGCGGCCAAGATTCCAGAAGGAAAACCGTACTTTGGCGTGCGCACCAGCCCGGAAGCTTGTCTTGCGGGCAAAAAAACAGCCCCGGAAGCGGCCGGGGCTGGAAAGGAGACTGCTACAAATGGTTACTTTGGCTTACTTTGAAAAGTGCGCCTCGATCTCTTCCAGTGTCTTGCCTTTGGTCTCCGGCAGCAGGAAGGCCGCCGCCAGGAAGTACAGCACGGTGCAGCCGGCGCCAAAGAAGAACAGCGTCGAATAACCGTGCAAGCCCACGGTCGGCAGGAAGATGGCGGCGATCACCGTCGAGACGAATTGGTTCACCAGCAGGGCGATGCTCATGCCGTTCGAGCGGATGCGGGTCGGCATCAGCTCGGACAGGGCCAGCCACACGCACACGCCCGGTCCCACGGCAAAGCTGGAAACGAACACGCAGATGGCAATCGCCACCAGCCAGCCGTGCGTGGACGAGGGCACGGGGCCCAGGCTGGCCTTCTCGATGCGCAGCGGCGCCTCGCGCCCGGCGGCCGGGTCGGCGAAGGGGTTCAGGTGCAGCTTGCGGAAGAACACGCCGATCACGCTGTCGGCCTGCACGGCGTCCGCGCGGGCGATCGTCACCTGGCGCAGCACGGGATCGTCGCTGCGCAGGCTTTTCACGTTGGTGAACGGGCCGTAGGCGTAGGCGATGGTCAACTGCTGCGGCGTGCCGTCGGTTGCCGCGCCCAGCGCCGCCAAGGTGGCCGCATCGAGGTGCAAGGCCAGGCTGTCCGCTTGCACCTGCGCGGCGATGGCAGGGCGCACGTCGGCCAGGTGCGCTTCGGCGCCGCGGAACAGCAGGCCGGCCGCCAGCAGCGAGACGACGATGCCGCCCGTGCCCAGCATCAGCAGGAACTTGCGGCCCTTGCGGTCCACCAGCAGCACGGCCACCACCGTCATCACGGCGTTCAGCACCTTCAACAACACGTCCGCCATGTTGGCGGAGGCGCCGGACAGGCCTGCCTGGTTCAAGATATTGACGACGTAGGCGAGGATGGAATTGATGCCCGTCGCCTGGGTGCAGGCGAGGATCAGGCAAGCGAGCAGGAAGGGCAGCACGTAGCGGCGGCTCAGCAGCGGATCCCTGGCCTTGCCGCCGGCCTTGGCCGTATTTTCCGGCGTATCCTGCATCTCGCGCAGTTCGATGTCGGCGTCGGCGGGCAGGCGCGTGCGCAGCAGCGACTGGCGCGCCTGTTCGATGCGGCCCCGTTGCGCCAGCCAGCGCGGCGATTCGGCCAGCAGCAGCGCGCCGATGGTAAACACCAGGCCGGGCGTCAGACAGACCCAGAAGATGCTGCGCCAGGCGTGGTCCTTGGCGGCAAAAATGGCGGCGATGCGGCCCGCTTCCGGCAGCGCTTGCGCCGCCTGCGTGGCCGTTTCCACCGTCTGCGCTTGCAGCAGGCCGATCAGGGCGGCGGCCACCAGGCCGATGGTCAGCAGCAGCTGGAACAGGGCCGCGCCCCGTCCGCGCTGCTGCGCGGGCAGGCATTCGGCCAGGTACAGGGGCACGACGACGCCGATCAAGCCGCCGCTGATGCCTTGCAGCAGACGGCCCAGCAGCAGCGGCATGTAGCCGTCGGCCAGCGCGATCAGCGGGATGCTGGCGCTGAACAGGGCGCCGGCCAGGAACATCACCCAGCGCCGGCCGAGGATATCGGCCAGGGCGCCGGCGAACAGCGAGGAGAGGACGGAGCCCAACAGCACGGCGGCAACGATAAAGCTCAGCTGCTGGGCCGTCAGTTTCCAGGCCACGGACGCCGTCGATTCCAGGTAGGGCAGGGCGCCGGCGATGATGCCGATGTCTATGCCGTACAGCAATCCCCCCATGCCGGCAATAAATAGCAGGTAGCGCATGGCCCACACGGGGGCCTTGTGTGACGTGTCGTGCATGAAAACTCCGGGACGGGGTTGAGGTTGGGGGCTGGGTCTAGAGACTGAATCTAGCGGGTGGAAAGATCGATGGCCGCGCCTTCGACGAAGACGGACACTGGCTGTAATGTGGAATCGAGGACGACGATATCGGCCCAGGCGCCGGGCGCCAGGCGGCCCCGTTCGGATTCGCCCAGGTAGTCGGCCGGGTACAGCGACAAGCGGTTCGAGGCGTCGGCCAGGTCCAGGCCCAGGTCGACGAAATTGCGCAGGGCCTGGTCCATGGTCAGCACGCTGCCGGCCAGCGAACCCGTGGCCAGGCGCACGCAGCCCAGGCATTTGTAGACGCGCTGCGTGCCCAGGCCGTATTCGCCATCGGGCATGCCGGTGGCCGAGGTGGCGTCCGTCACGCCGTACAGGCGGGGGATGGCGCGCAGGGCCGCGCGCAGGGCGCCCTTGGCCACGTGCTGCAGGTCGGGGATGATTTCTGCGTACTCGGCATGCGCCAGCGCGGCGCCCACCATGCCCGGATCGTAATGCGTCATGCCCGTCATGCCGTTGTACAGGTGGGTAAAGCCGGAGACGCCGGCTTCCAGCGCCGCCACGCCTTCGTCATACGTGCCGGCGCTGTGGCCGATCTGCACGCGGATGCCCATCGCCGCCAGTTGCGGGATCAGTTCCAGGTGGCCGGGGATTTCCGGCGCCATGGTCAGCACCTTGATGGGGGCGATGGCGTGGAAGCGCTGCACCAGCGCCAGGCTCGCCTGTACCACGTCGGGCGGCTGCGCGCCCAGGCGGTGCAAATTCAGGAACGGGCCTTCCAGGTGCACGCCCAGCATGCGCGCGCCGTTGGCGGGGCGCTCGGCGATGACGCCGGCCAGGCCTTGCAGGGCGCGCAGGATCGACGGCTCCTTCGCCGTCAGGGTGGTGCCCAGCAGGGCCGTGGTGCCGTGGCGCGCATGCACTTGCGCCACGGTGGCGCCCGCGTCGCCGCCTTCCATGATGTCGACGCCGGCCGCGCCGTGCACGTGCAGGTCGATGAAGCCGGGCAGAATGGTCAGCGCGCTGTCGGCGGCAGGGTCTTCTTGTATCTGGACGATGCGCTGGTCAAAGGTGATGGTGCCCGTGATCCAGCCAGATGGGGTAAGGATTCTGCCGCTCAGCATGTGTTATTCCGCTATAAAAAGTTCGATGCCCAGCTTTTGCAGCCCTTCGCGGTACTCCTGGCTGATGCTGGCATCGGTGATGACGGTATCGACGCGGTCCAGCTGCACGATGCGGTGCAGGCTGACGCGGCCGAACTTCGAGGCGTCCGTGAGGACGATGATTTTCTTTGCCCGTTCCACCATCTTGTGGTTCAGGCTTGCTTCCGCTTCGTGGTGGGTAGTCACGCCAAACTGCAGGTCGAAGCCGTCCACGCCCAGGAACAGCTTGTCGAAGCTGTACGCCTGCAGGCAGGTTTCGGCCTGGCTTCCCTGGATCGACAGCGACTGCTTGCGCAGCAGGCCGCCCGTGAGGATCAGATCCACGCCGGGCGCATCGGCCAGTTCCCATGCGATGTTCAGGCCATTCGTCGCCACCGTCACGCCCGTCGCATCGCGCAGATGGCGCGCCAGCGAGATGGTGGTGGTGCCCGAGTCGATGATGATGTTGTCGCCCGGTTCCACCAGCCGCGCCGCAAAGGCGCCGATGCGCTCCTTCTGCTCATGGTTGATGGCATCCTTCTGGCGTATCGTGTGCTCGGGCGGCGGCGTGCGCGTCAGGGTCGCGCCGCCGTGGCTGCGCGTGGCCATGCCTTGCGCTTCCAGCGCATTCAAGTCGCTGCGGATGGTGACCGCGGACACGCCGAGCTTTTCCACCAGATCGGTCACCTGCACCGAGCCCTGCTGGGCAAGCATTTGGAGGATGGATTCACGGCGTTGGCTGGTATTTCGCATGGTGGCGGGCTCAGTAAAAAATGAAAATACCGAGCTTAACAGATTGCCGCTTCGGCAATGACGGGGACTGCCGCATTGCGGTTGCAGGCGCGCGCATATTGCGCCAGCAAGCTGCCGATCTTGTGCTCGATCAAGGCCGGCGCCTGCGCTTGCAGGCTGCCCTGCACCACGGCCAGGTACTGTTCCGGCAAATGCTGGCTCAGCAGCGGCAGCGGAATGGCCACGGCGTCCAGGTTGGCCAGCAGCTTGCCGACGGCGGCCGCCACTTCCGGCTCGCCCCAGTAATAGCGGCAACGGTCGCTCAAGCCGTAGCGGCGCATCAATCGCTGCTCTTCCGGCGTACCCAGGTAATGCTTGATCCAGTTCTTCGGCTTGGCCACCATCACGTCGTCGAGCACTTGCATCAGCTGCGAGGTGGCGTGCGCCGGCAGCAGTTCTTCCTCGATCTGGCACAGGGCGAACAGCGCCTCGCGCAGGGCGAAGGTGGCGGCCGGGCCCACTTTCAGGATGGCGAAATGGTCGCGCACCATGGCGTGCAGCGCCGTTTCGCGCTGGTAGTCGGTGGAATGGGCTTCGAACACGAGGCCAGGCTGCTCGGCGACAAAGGCCGACAGCTCGGCGGCGGCATCGGCGTCGTAATGCTGGATGCTGCTCTGGTCGAAATCGACGCCCGGCTGCACCACCATGGCGATGACGCGGCGCCAGGCGCCATGCAGGCCGTTGTCGAGGAAGGCGCGGCGGTGCACGTCCAGGGTGCGGCGCGCCGCTTGCGGGCTGGTGACGGCGCCGGCCTGCGCCAGCGACGCTTCGCCGCCGGGAATCGGCACTTCCGTACCGATCACATAGACGGGCGGCGCGAAGCCGGCGGCCGCCGCCGCTTCCTCGGCGACGATGCACAGGCGCGCGGAACGGGCAGCCACGGTTTCATCGTCGAGCTGCAAGGGGTCATCCACGCAGCGCATGCTGCAATCGAGGTGGATTTTATGGAAACCGGCCGACGCATACGCGGCGATCAGGGTTTCGGCATGGTCCATGGCGGTGGCCGCATCAAGGTGCTGCCAGGCGTTCGGACCCAGATGGTCACCGCCCAGCACCAGGCGGCTGGCGGGGAAGCCCTGTTCGCGGGCCAGGGCCAGCATGGTGTCGCGGAAAACGGCCGGCGTCATGCCCGTGTAGCCGCCGAACTGGTCGACCTGGTTCGAGGTCGCTTCGACCAGCAGCACGGTGTCGTATTCGCTGGCCACGCGCATGGCGGCGCGCAGCACGTTCGGGTGGCTGCAGCAGACGGCGTACAGCCCCACGCGCTCGCCGCGGCGGTGCGCCTTGATCACTTGCTGGATCGGGGACAGGGTAAAAGTCGGGTTTTCCGCTTGCTTCATCATGTTGACGCCTTTGTATGTTGTCGTATCAAAAGGGCCGCGCCGCGCGCGCCGCCGGCGTCGCCAAAGCGGGGCGGCAGGATAGGCGGCACGTGCACGCCGGGGAACAGGTGGCGCTTGACGGCGGCCGGCAGCTTGTCGTACAGGTGCGGCAGCTTGGACAAGCCGCCGCCGAGCACGATGACGTGCGGGTCGTAGGCCAGCACCAGGCCGGCCAGCGCGTGGCCCAGCACATCGAGGTGCACGGCGACCGTGCGCTGGGCCACGGCGTCGCCCATGTTGGCGCGCGCCACGATGGCCAGCGGTTCGGCGCCGTCGCCGCCAAAGTGCGCGTGGAGCTTGCGCATGGCGGGTCCGGAGACATAGCGCTCCAGGCAGCCCGCCTTGCCGCACGGGCAGGGGTATTCGGCCAGGTCGTGCTGCGCCAGCAGGGTGGCGGGCAGGCTCCAGTGGCCCCATTCGCCGGCCACGCCGTTAAAGCCGCGCAGCAGCTGGCCGCCCACGCAGTAGCCGCCGCCGGCGCCCGTGCCGAGGATGGCGCCGAACATGCTGGCGGCATTGTCGGCCGCGCCGCCCTGCGCTTCCGACAGGGCGAAGCACTGGCAATCGTTGCCGATGGCGACAGGGCGCTGCAAGGCTTGCTGCAGGGTTTGCGCCACCAGGCGGCCGTTCAGGGCCGGCACGTTGGAACTGAGCTGGCGTCCGCTGGCGCTGTCGATCACGCCGGGCAAGCCGATGCCGACGGGCGCCGTCGTGCCCAGGGCGGCGTCGCCGCGCGCCACCAGGTCGACGATGGCTTGCACGAAGGCGGCAAAATCGTCGCCCGGCGTGGCCACCCGTTCGCGGAACACTTCCGTCAGCGCGCCGTCGCGGTCGGCAAAGGCGACCAGCTCCATCTTGCTGCCGCCGATGTCGATGCCGTGGTAGCCGGCGGCGCGATTAGAATTGGTCATGGCCATAGATGGTGACGCCCTGCACGACACGGTTGACGATGCCGCCGGCGAATGGATTGTCGGGGCGCAGTTGCAGCAGCGCGGACTGGTGCAGTGCATATTGCTGCGCCATCAGCAGCCACAATGGCGCCAACCAGGCGTCGGGCCAGGCCGGCGCATCGGCCGCTAAGTTGGCAGATAAGTCGCCGCCGATGCCTACCGTCAGGCAGCGCTGCGCCACGCTGTCGCGCTGCAGTTCTTTCAGCAGGTCGTCTTCGTACTGGCGCGCCAGCGGCTTGCTGCTGCGCAGCAGGATTACCAGCGACTCCGTGGTGACGGCCGATTTCGGGCCGTGGCGGAATCCCAGTGCGGTATTCGCCATCGCCATCACGCGGCCGCCCGTCAATTCCAGGATTTTCAAGGCCGCTTCCTTGGCCAGCGCTTCCAGCGGGCCGCTGCCCAGGTAGACGACGCGCTGCACGGGTGTTGAACCCAGCTGCGCCACGGGCGCCGACCAGTCGTGCAAGGCTTGCTCGCCCAGCTGCGCCAGGGTGTCGAGGCGCGTGAGATCCGTGTCCTTGCCCAGCACCGACAGGGCCGCCAGCAGCATGCTGGTAAAGCTGCTGGTCATGGCGAAGCCGCGGTCGCAGCTGCCTTCCGGCATCAGCAGATTATAGGTGTTGCTGTCGTTGGCGCCCTGGCGCGCCAGCTTGCCGTCGGCGTTGCAGGTGATGTTCAGGAAGCGCGCGCCGGGCACGACCTGGCGCAGCAGTTCCACGGCCGCCAGGCTTTCCGGGCTGTCGCCGCTGCGGGCAAACGAAACGAGCAGGGTGGGCGCATCCGCTTCCAGGTACAGCTCGTGATGCGTCAGCAGGGTGGTGGTGGCGATGGCGCGGATCTGCGCAGGCCAGGCCGCGTTCAGGGTATCGACGACGATCTCGCCCACATAGGCCGAGCTGCCGGCGCCCGTCAGGATGACGCGTTGCTGCGGATTGGACAGCGCGTCGCCGAGGAAGGCGGCCAGGCTGGCTTGCTCGTTGCGCAAAATGCCGGACAGCGCGCGCCAGATGGCTGGCTGGTGGGCGATTTCCTCGGCCGTGTGCAGGCCGCCGATGTCGCGCCAGGTTTGAATGTCACGCTGAAGAAGGGTAGTCATGGAGTGTCAGTAAAGTGTTTGTTGGAGAAAGCATAAATACTAAATTTCGAAAAGTCAAATACGAAAGTAAAACGAAAGTAAATTTTTAATGGACTTGCGAAATTGTGTCGTTTTAACGGTGTGATAGTGTGCTGCAGTGCAGCGTGAAAGCGTGTGACGGCGTGGCCTGTCGCTGAAATGCGACGATAACGAAAGTATGTATCGTGATTTTTTGGTAAAACGTAAGATAAATGAGCTGATTTTAGGTATTTTATTAATAAATTTGCGTCAAAACTTTCTTTTGGTTGACGATATTTATTTTTCTTCTTAAAGTAATTTCATTGAATTACTTCTGAAAGCCAGCCGATGAAACCTCTCCCGCTTCCCCGCCGCCTCCTTGCCGCCTGTGTCCTCGCCGCCCTTGCCACCCTGTCAGCGCCTGGCTTGCAGGCCGCGACCATCGGCAATCTGCAGTCATTGTCCGCCGTGCACCCGGCCGACGTGGTCAAGGGCGAGGCGCTGGGCTGGGATGTGCGCAGCGACACGGGCATGCAGTTGCGTATCAGCCTGCCGCAGGCGGACGTGCTGCGCATCCAGGCGGGCGGCAAGGGGGGCTTGACGGGCCCCGGTGACAAGGCCGCGCCCATCGTCGTGGGCCAGCCGGCCGCACAGGTGGCATACCAGATCGACGAACAGCCCGGCCATATCCTGATCAGCACCGAAGCCCTGAGCCTGCGCATCGACCGCAAGCCGCTGCGCTTTACCTTGTACCGCAAGGGCGACGCGGTGCCCCTGTGGCGCGAAGTGCAGCCGCTGTCGCTCGACGACAAGCAGGGCGTGCAGGTGCTTTCCAGCCTGCCCGGCGAACGATACTTTGGCGGCGGCCAGCAGAATGGCCGCTTCGAATTCAAGGGCAAGCAGGTGCCCGTGTCGTATTCGGGCGGCTGGGAAGAGGGCGACCGGCCGAATCCCGCGCCATTTCTCATGAGTTCACGGGGCTGGGGCATGCTGCGCAATACCTGGTCCGACGGGAACTACGACTTGCGCGACAAGGAACAGATATCGCTGCAGCACGCGGAAGGCCGCTATGACGCGTATTTCTTCGTCGGCAAGGACGTGCGCGACGTCGTCGCCCGCTACACGGACTTGACGGGCCGCGCCCGCATGCTGCCCCGCTGGGCGCTGGAATACGGCGACGCCGATTGCTACAACGATGGCGACAACGTGAAAAAGCCCGGTTCCGTGCCGAAGGGCTGGACCGATGGCCCGACCGGCAAGACGCCGGACGTGGTGGAAACGGTGGCGCGCCAATACCGCGAACACGACATGCCGGGCGGCTGGATTCTGCCCAACGATGGCTATGGCTGTGGCTACACGAACTTGCCGGAAACCGTGAAGGGCCTGGCCGGCTATGGCTTCCGCACGGGTCTGTGGACGGAAAACGGCGTCGACAAGATCGCGTGGGAAGTGGGCCAGGCGGGCAGCCGCGTGCAAAAGCTGGACGTGGCGTGGACGGGCAAGGGCTACCAGTTTGCCATGGACGCGAACAAGTCGGCCTACGACGGCATCCTGAACAACTCCGACAGCCGTCCGTTCCTGTGGACGGTGATGGGCTGGGCCGGCATCCAGCGCTACGCCGTGGCGTGGACGGGCGACCAGAGCGCCAGCTGGGACTACATCCGCTGGCACATCCCGACCCTGATCGGCTCGGGCCTGTCCGGCCAGGCGTATGCGTCCGGCGACGTGGACGCCATCTTTGGCGGCAGCCCGGAAACCTATCTGCGCGACTTGCAGTGGAAAAGTTTTACGCCCGTCCTGATGGGCATGTCCGGCTGGGCCGCGGCCGAGCGCAAGCATCCGTGGTGGTTCGAGCAGCCGTACCGCGACATCAACCGCCGCTATCTGAAGCTCAAGATGCGTTTGACGCCGTATATGTATACTCTCGTGCGCGAAGCCGAACAATCGGGCGCGCCGCTGGTGCGCGGCCTGATGTGGGATTATCCGCAAGACCCGGCCGCCTACACGGAAGCCTATAAATATCAATTCCTGCTGGGCCGCGACGTGCTGGTGGCGCCTGTCTACCGCAGCCAGGCCGTCAGCGGCGGCTGGCGCAAGGGCATCCACCTGCCGCAGGGCACGTGGTACGACTACTGGGACGGCCGCCAGGCCACGGCGGACGCGAAAGGGCGCGACCTGGACATGCAGGTCACGCTGGACAAGTTGCCCGTGTTCGTGCGGGCCGGCGCCATCCTGCCCATGTATCCGGAAATGCTGTATGACGGCCAGAAGCCGAAGGATCAGCTCACGCTCGATATCTACCCGCACGGCGATTCCGAATACACGCTGTATGAAGACGATGGCAACACGCGCCAGTACCAGGGCGGCGCCTTCAGCCAGCAAGTCATCCGCATGCGCCAGACGGGCGGCGACGTGCAGGTCGACATCGGCGCTGTCGATGGCCAGTACCAGGGCCAGGAAGCGCGCCGCGGCTACGCGCTGCGCATGCTTGCGGGCCAGGCCCCGGCCGCCGTGCGGGCCGGCGAACGGCTGATCGCGGCAGCCGGCGACCGCGCCGGCTACGACAAGGCGTTTGATGCCTGGTATTTCGATGCTGCCGACCGCCAGGGCACCCTGCACGTGAAGGTGGCGGCGCAGGATATCCGCCAGGCCTTGACCTTGCAAGTGGCCGGCGCGCTGGCGGCTGCAAGAATCGACGCCGATTTCCCGGCCGCACCCGTGCCGGGCCGCGCCTTGCCGGCCGATGCCATGCAGGTGGTGGGACGTCCGTTTGAGGAAAATGGCTATCCGCTGGAAAACGCCTTCGACGGCAAGCCGGAGACGTGGTTCCGCACCGTGCGCAGTCCGTCCGTGAAGAGCGGGCCGCACGAATGGGTGATCGGCTTTACGGAGCGGCGCATGGTCGACGGCATCGAACTGGCGCCGCGCAACGACCAGCACTGGAAGCATGGCCAGGTGCGCGACTATGAAATCTACATCGGCGACAACAATGGAGAGTGGGGCGCACCGCTTGCGCGTGGCACCCTGAAACTGGAACAGGGCAGGCAGACGATCAGTTTCCCTGCCACGGCCGGGCGCCTGCTGCGCTTCCGCGTGATGAGCACGCAAAATCCGGAAGGCGATGGCGCGGCGTCCACCGACCCGATGGTCACGGCGGCGCAAGGCGCACCGGTGGCGCGCGCGTTCGATGCGGCGCTGGCGACCGACGTGGCGCCCGTCACCCTGTCCGAATTCCGCGTGCTCGAGCACCGCGTGGCCGAAGGCGAGGAGGTGCAGCGCTATCTGTCGGACCTGGCGCTGCCGAAGCATATCGCGAAAGACAGGCCAGCCGGCAAGGCAGCCGAGATGCGCATGAACGGGCTGTGGTTCCGCAAGGGCCTCGGCGTGGGACCCGCCAGCCGCATCGACTTGCAACTGGTGGGCAACTGGAATCTGCTGCGCGCCGACCTGGGCGTGGACGATAGCTGCCGCAGCGCGGGCGGCTTGCAATTCCAGGTCTGGAGCGGCGAGCGGCTGCTGTATGACAGCGGCCTGGTCACGGCTCCCGGGGTGGTCAAACCCGAAATCGACGTGCGCGGCCTGAGCCAGCTCAGTTTGCGCACCCTGGGCGCGCGCGGCGCCCACCCGGCCCGGGTCTGCGGCAACTGGGCCAACGCCGTGTTGACCGGCACGGAAGGCGCGACCGTCAAGCCGCGCTAAGCAACTTCACTTCATCATTTCACCAAAAACGAGCCCCTCTTCGGACCGGGGAGGGGTTCTTGCAACCTGACGAAAACAAATCACTGATAAAAAGGGAGATGGGAATGCACTTGAAAAAACTGATGGCCGCCATGGTGGCGGTAGGATTGGCGTCAACGGCGCTGGCAGCAGAGGAAGAAAAGCTGGCGCGCGTCGAAGTGACGGGGTCCAGCCTGAAGCGCATCAACGCGGAAACGGCGTCGCCCGTACAGGTGATCAACGCCAAGCAGATCGAGAACATGGGCGCGCTCACCTTGCTGCAGGTGCTCGACAACCTGCCCGCCGCCCGTCCGGCGCAGCAGGACTTCCGCTCGATGTTCACGGGCTCGGACGGCGGTTCGCAGGCGAACCTGCGCGGCCTCGGTGCGCAGGGCACCCTGGTGCTGTTGAATGGCCGCCGCCTGTCGTTCTATGGCGCGCCGGCCGGCTTCCAGACTATGTTCGTCAATATCGACGCCATTCCCGCCGCCGCCATCGAACGCATGGAAATCCTCACGGATGGCGCGTCGGCCGTGTATGGCTCCGATGCCGTGGCCGGCGTCATCAACGTCATCACCAAGAAGTCGTATCAGGGGCTGGAGGCGCGCGCCAACGGCGAGTTTTCGCCCAGCGTGAAATCCTATGGCGAGCGCCAGGCCAGCGTGCTGTATGGCCTGGGCGACCTGGCCAGCGACGGCTACAACATCTACGGCTCCGTGAACGTCTACCAGCGCGACCGCATCGCGCTGGCCGACACCTGGCGCAAGCGTCCCGCGTATTTTTATGCGAATAATCCCAACTTCATCCCGAACATGCGCGTGGGCGTCGGCAGCGAACCGGGCACGATGAACCCGGGGACCTTCTTTGTCTTCGACAAGGCCAACAACAATGCGCGCGCCCAGCGTGCCGCGCCTGGCTGCAACACCAGCATCACGGAAGCGTCGGGCACGCGCTGCGTGTGGAATGCGCTGCCCAACCAGCTCGATACGGGCCCCACGTCGGAGCGCGCCACGGCTTATTTGAGCGGCCGGTTGAAACTGGGCGGCGACCTGGAAGCGTTCGCGGAAGGCGCCTTCACCCACATCAAGATGCGCGGTGAAAACGGCCCGTCCAGCTTTAACAGCGGCAGCACGAACAACTGGTTCGCGCGCAATACGGGCAATACCCTGAACACCTTCGCCACGCCTTTCCTGAGCCCCAACAACGTCTACCTGAAAGGCAAGCTCGATGCCGACATGGTGGCCAAGATGGGCGGTGCGGCCGGTTTGAACTACCTGCTGCAGGATGCGACGGGCCACTTCGGCCAGAAGAACGTCGATGAAAACTACCGCGCGCTCGTCGGCCTGCGCGGCAGCATCGGCGGCGGCTGGGATTTTGAAACGGCGCTCAGCGTGGCGGGCAGCCATTCCACCTTGTTCCAGACGGCGAACATCAACATCAAGGGTTTTGAACAGGCATTCGGCCCGTTCACGAAAGACCCCGTCAGCGGCCGCACGTTCATTTCGGACAATCCCGCCTACAAGTTCGGCGAAATCAGCGAGGCCAATGCGGCGCTGCTGCGCAGCGCCTACCCGACCTTCGCCATCGAATCCTGGACCAAGCTGATGACCTGGGATGCGAAGCTGGAAGGCACCTTGTTCAAGCTGGGCGAGCGCGAAGTGCGCGCCGCCGTGGGCACCAATGTCATGCGCGAGAGTTTTCTCACGCCCGGCAACACGGATGCGGCCAATGGCCTGATCACGCAGCAGGGCGGTTCCTGGTTCGATGGCCGGCGTACCATCGCCGCCGTGTTCGGCGAGGTGGTGGTGCCGCTTTCCGACACCCTGGAAGTGAATGCGGCCGCGCGCCTGGACAAATATCCGCACTTCGCCGCCAACCTGGCGCCCAAGCTGGGCGTGATCTGGCGCGCGCGGCCCGACCTGATGCTGCGCGGGACGTATTCCGAAGGCTTCCGCGCGCCCAACCTGGCCGAATCGGGCACGGGCGGCGTCTTTGCGCAGGTGGGCGGCATCCGCGACACGGTGCGCTGCGATGAAACGAATGCCATGGCGCGCGCGCTGATGAAGTCCAAGGTGGCGACGGATGCGGACCTGGGCAAGAGCCTGCTCAATTCGAATTGCTCCACGACCGTGGGCGGCCTGACGCCGCCGAACCAGAACCTGCGTCCGGAGAAGGCCAAGATTTCCACCGTCGGCCTGGTGCTGCAGCCGGCCAAGGACGTGAGCATCTCCATCGATTACTGGTTCATCAACCGCCGCGACGAAATCGTGCGCCAGGACTTCAACGAGCTGTTTACGGAACTGGTGGACAAATACGGTCCGACCCTGGCCGGCACGCCCAGCGCCATCCGCAATGACCTGACCGACGCTGACCGTGGCAATGTGGCGGCCGTGGCGGCCATGTGCGCCAATCCCGCCAACGCGGGCGTGTGCGCGGGCGGCGTGCCCGGCTACTCGGTTGGCAACCTGGGCGGCTTGATCAACTCGTATTCGAACCGTGGCCGCACCCTGATGGACGGCGTCGACATCGATGCGCGCACGCGCTTTTCGCTGGGAGACATGGGCAAGCTGAGTACGGGCATTGCGGCCACCATCCGCAAGCGCGACACCCACGACAGCGAAGACGGCAGCGACATCAAGGGCAACACCGTCGGCTACTACGATTCGCCGCGCTACCGCGCCACCGTCAACGCCGACTGGAGCTACCGCAACTTCGTCAGCAGCGTGTTCGTCAACTACTCGGGCAAGACGCGCTGGGCATACGGCCCCTGGGACAAGGACAACACGCCGGAAAACTGCACCGCTGCCTCGGTGGCGCTGCCGGCCGGCCAGTGCAAGGGCGCGCCGTCGTACACCACGGTGAACCTGGCGTTCAGCTGGAAGCCGATCAAGAACCTGGACGTGGGCCTGAACGTGAAGAACGCGTTCAACAAGCAGCCGTACTACGACCCGAACGGCTGGGAGGGCTACAACCATAGCCAGGACTTGTTCGGCCGCCAGTTTGCCCTGTCGGCCAGCTACAAGTTCTTTTAAGGCGTGATGATGCCCCGGCCCGCCAGCCTGCCTGTGGCGGGCAGGGGTTTTTCCATGGAAAAGAAAAGACAATGTTCCGAAATGCACAATACGAAAGATAAACGTAAGCGAAAGACGTTTACCCTGTCACCTTTCGTGTTTTTCTCTCCTGATTCCCGCCCGTATCGTCCTCTGTTTGCCACCTTCTTGCAGACGCGTGTATCTGTCACGCCACGATAACGAAAGTTATTCGACGCAGCACTGATTAAATCGAAAGATAAATTGCATTTATTTGCTCGATTGAGCGATAAATTACCGTTTTAACTTTCTTTTTGTTGACGATACTTATTTTTCTTTTTAAAGTAATCCCAAGAAAACGAAAATCAGCCGATGCGGACTGATTTCCCGAAAGGTGCAGCTGCCTGGCTGCACCGGCCGACGACCACCATAAAAATTGCGCTCCCCCGACTCCGCCCTGGAGCGGGGAGGGCGCGTATAACCCTCGATATAGACGGAGAGACATCATGCATAGCACCCGACTCAAATTGCGCGACATCAGCCGCGCCGCCGCGATCGTGATCGCACTGGCGGCCGGCGTGCCAGGCCAGGCCTGGGCACAGTCGAACGCCACGAGTACCATTTTCGGCGAAGTGAGCGCGCCGGCCGGCGCCACCGTGGTGCTGGAAAACCTGGCGACGGGCGTGCAGCGCAGCCTGACGCCGGATACGTCGGGCCGCTATGTGGCCAACTCCATGCCGCCAGGCCGCTATGCGGTGCGCGTGCTGCGTGCCGGTTCGGTGGAAGCGTCGCAGGAAGTCGAGGCCCTGATCGGCGCCGGCGCGGAAGCGAACTTCGGCCCGGCCAGCGCGGCTGGCCCCGTGGGCCAGGAGCAGACCGTCGTGGTGAAGGCGTCGCGCAATCCGATCGACGTGTCGAACACCAACAATGGCGTGATCTTCACGGCCAAGGAATTGAAGGCGCTGCCAGTCGGCAACGATGTCGCCTCCATCGTGCAGCTGACGCCGGGCGTGGCGCGCGGCACCAACAGCGTGTATGGCAATGCACCGTCGATCGGCGGCTCGGGCCAGTCCGAAAACGCGTTCTACGTCAACGGCTTCCCCATCACCAACCTCCTGACCCAGGTGGGCGCGTCGGAGCTGCCGTTCGGCGCGATCTCCAACCTGCAGGTGCTGTCGGGCGGCTACGGCTCGGAATTCGGCCGCTCCACGGGCGGCGTGATCAACATCACCACCAAGAGCGGCGGCAACAAGGTCGAATTCGGCGGCAAGGTCTCCATCATCCCCCGCTCGCTGAAGGGCACGACGGAAAACCGGTACTACCCGAACACGGGCGCCAATCCGGAGACGGATGGCACCTTGAAGTACTGGAACCGCGATAACGGCAGCACCAGCAAGGTGGTCGGCTTGTACGGCAGCGGACCGCTGATCAAGAACAAGCTGTTCGCCTTCGTGGCGCTGGAACAGACGCGCACGGACGGCGGCGCCGTCGCCGGTGCGCGCGACGACCTGGTGGACAAGGTGCTGCCGAACGGCTGGCGCGAGAGCAAGAGCAAGGTTGACCGCATGATGGCCAAGCTGGACTACAACCTGACGGACGACCATCACTTTGAATATACCAAGCTGTATGACCGCACGACTACGGACAGCCAGAGCTATGGTTTTGACTATGCCACCTTGAAACGCAACAACGTGGCTGGCGGCGGGAGCGAGACCACCATCAACTGCTGCGGCTCGTCGGCCGCGCCGGGCGCGAATGTCGACATCTTCAAGTACACGGGCTACCTGACGGACAACCTTACGGTGACGGCGATGATGGGGCAGTCGCGCACTTCGCACCGCCGTACCCCGGAAGGCTACAATCCGCTGCTGGCGCAAACGTCGTCGAATGAATCGACCCAGGTGCCTGGCCTGACGTACACCAATCCGCAAATGGTGACCGGTACTCTGGTCGACCCGTCGTCGGAAGACCGCCAGAAAGCCAAGCGCCTGGACCTGGAATACAAGCTGGGCAAGCATTCGCTGCGCGGCGGCATCGACCGCATCGACGTGGAATCGAAAGTGGGCCTGAGCCTGGCCGGCGGCTACCGCTGGAAGTACCAGAAGGTCAAGGATCCGACGCTCCTGATCAACGGCGCCTTTGAAACGCCGGCCCAGGGCGGCGGCTACGGCAAGGACGGCTATTACGTCAGCAAGGAATTGAACGCCAACCTGGCGCGTCCTACCAGCGTGCAATCGGCGCAATACATCCAGGATCACTACCAGGTCACGGAACGGGTGCTGCTGGACCTGGGCCTGCGCCGCGAACAGTTCACCAACTACAGCACCGATGGCGTGGCTTTCATTTCGCAGCGCAACATGATCGCCCCCCGCGTGGGCGCCACCTGGGATTACCTGGGCGACGGCACCCTGAAATTCTTCGCCAACGGCGGCCGCTACCACCTGCCCGTGCCATCGAATTTGTCGAGCAACATGGCCAGCCCCTTCCTGGCCACCAGCGAGATGTTCACCTACACGGGCGTCGATCCCGTCACGGGCGCGCCGACGGGCCTGCACGCCATCAGCAAGCCGTATTCGGCCAACAACGCGTATGGCCAGAGCCGCGATGCGCGCGAGGTGACAGCCGTGGGCCTGAAGCCGCTGTCGCAGGATGAATTCTCGCTGGGCTTCGAACGCGCCCTGAGCAAGAAGCTGGTGGTGGGCGCCAGCTTCCTGTACCGCAAGCTGAACGACACCAACGACGACGTCTGCGACGAGCGTCCGCTGCAAGCCTGGGCCACGCGCAACGGCGTCGACACGGGCAAATGGAGCGGCTTCCAGTGCGCCATCATCAACCCGGGCCGCGACAACAGCCTGATGGTGGACTTTGACGATGGCAAGGGCCTGCGCCGCGTGGATATTTCGGCGGCGGAGTGGGGCAACCCGCTGCCATCGCGCACCTACCGCGCCTTGAACATGTTCATCGAGCACCCGTACACGAATGGCTGGTACGGCAAGCTGACCTACACCTTGTCCGGCCTGAAGGGCAATATGGAAGGCCAGACGGACAGCATCGGCGGCGGCGACGTGGGCCTGACGGTCAGCGACGACCACAAGGAACTGATGTACAACGCGTATGGCTACCTGCCGGGCGACCATCGCCACGCCTTCAAGGCCTACGGATTTATGCAAGTCATCCCGGACGTGATGGTGGGCGCCAACCTGTCGCTGACCTCGGGCGCACCGCGCAACTGCATCGGCGCGCTGCCCGATAACCTGAGGTTCGAGAAAGACTACGGCGATTCCTACTTTTATTGCAATGGCAAGCCGGCGCCGCGCGGCAGCCAGGGCCGCCTGCCGTGGCAAGCCCAGCTGGACATGAATGTGGCCTATACTCCCAGCGCCGTCAAGGGCCTGAGCCTGAAAGTGGACGTCTTCAATGTGTTCAACAGCCAGACCGTGACCCGCTACACCGAAACGCGCGAAGACCATGGCGCCATCTCCCGCAATTACCTGCAGGTCGATGGCCGCACGGCGCCGCGTTCGGTGCGCTTCACGGCTGAATACACCTATTAAACTGCAGCCGGCCCGCTGTATGGCGGGCCGGCGACGAACATTACCAATGGAAGCGAGTAGAGACCAATGACAACACAAATCAATCGACGCAATTTCCTCTCCGCCAGCGCCGCGCTGGCCGGTGGCGCCATGGCCGGCAGCGCACTGCTGCCCGGCGCCGCCAACGCCGCCCCCGTGGCCGGCCGCGACAAGGTCCGCCTGGGCGTGATCGGCACGGGCATGCGCGGCCAGGTGCTGCTGGCTGAACTGGTGCGCCGCGACGACGTGGAAGTGGTCGCACTGTGCGATATCGAGCCGATCATGCTGAAACACGCGCTGGGCCAGGTGGAAAAGGCGGGCAAGCCCCGTCCGCGCACGTATGGCGAAGACCGCGACCAGAAAGCATACAAGCGCATGCTGGACGCGGGCGGCCTCGATGGCGTGATCATCGCCACGCCGTGGGAATTCCACGCGCCCATGGCGATCGCCGCCATGCAGGCGAAGATCGCCGTCGGCTGCGAAGTGGTTGCCGGCATCACCCTGCAAGACCACTGGGATGTCCTGAACACCCAGCTGAAAACGGGCACGCCGTACATGTTGCTGGAAAACGTGTGCTACCGCCGCGACGTGATGGCTGCGCTGCAGATGGTGCGCGCGGGCCTGTTCGGCGAACTGCTGCACCTGCAGGGCGGCTACCAGCACGATTTGCGCGCCGTCAAATTCAACAGCGGCAATCCGGCCAAGCCGTATGGCGGCGGCGTGGAATTCGGCGAAAAGGGCTGGTCGGAAGCCCATTGGCGCACGCAGCACTCGGTCGAGCGCAATGGCGAACTGTATCCGAGCCACGGCATCGGCCCATGCGCCATGTACACCAACATCAACCGCGGCAACCGTTTTACGCGCATCAACGCCTTCGCCACCAAGGCGCGCGGCTTGCACGACTATATCGTCAAGCAGCCGGGCGGCGCGCAGCATGCGAACGCCAAGGTGAAATTCAAGCTGGGCGACGTGGTCACCACCACCCTGGCGTGCGAAAACGGCGAAACCATCATCCTGCAGCACGATACGAGCCTGCCGCGCCCGTATTCGCTGGGCTTCCGCGTGCAAGGCACGGACGGCCTGTGGATGGACTTGAACAATGCCATCCATATCGAGGGCGTCAGCAAGCCGCACCAGTGGGATGACTTCAAGACCTACCAGGACAAGTATGAGCACCCGGTATGGCGCAAGTATGCCGCGCAAGCGGAAGGCGCGGGCCACGGCGGCATGGACTTCTTCGTCATCCACGCCTTCGTCGAAGCGCTGAAGGCCAATGCGCCGATGCCGATCGATATCTACGATGCCGTAACGTGGAGCGCCATCACACCCCTGTCCGAGCAATCGATCGCCGCCAACTTCCAGACCCTGGACTTCCCGGACTTCACGGGCGGGCAGTGGAAATCGCGCAAGCCTATCTTCGCCCTCGACGGCAAGTACTAAGCCCCATTCGCCCGCTACCGCGCTTGCCGCCGTAGCGGGTTTTTTCTGTCCCGATCCGTTTTTCAACCGCGGCGCACGCCGCAGGACTTCTTGCGCCTGTTGCACGCCGTACCACCAGGAGACGTTGATGAAACACAGAAGTTCATTACTCTGCGCAGTCCTTCCCGCCATGCCCTTGCTGCTGGCAGCCTGCGGCGGCGCCACTGCCACCGCTACCCCGGACATGGGCGGCACCGCCTTGCTGGTCACGGGCATGGCCGCACCGGTCACGCCCGCCACCGTGGAACTGGCCGGCAATGCCTTCATCACCAGCGGAGACAAGGGTGCCGTCATCGGCGAACATGGCCTGGTCGGCTGGAGTGATCCCGATGCCGTCGCCAGCACGTATTTCCGCGTGGCCGGCGCGGGCCCCGTCCAGGTGGCGCTCGACGCCAGCCTGGCCGATGGCGGCAACAGCACCATCCGCGTGAAGATCAATGGCGCGCCGTTCGACGTCAAGCTGGCCGGCAAGGCCCGCAAGACCTACGCCGTCGGCACGGTCAATGTGCCGGTGGCCGGCTATGTGAAGGTGGACTTGCAGGGGGTGACGCGCGCAAAAGCCACGTTTGGCGACGTCGCCGCGCTGAAGGTGACTGCGAACGCAGCGCTCACGTATGCCAACGACCCGGCCAATTACTACTGGTCGCGGCGCGGCCCGTCCGTGCACATGGGTTACACGGTGCCGGCCAATACCGAGTATTTCTATAACGAGATGACGATCCCCAAGGGCCAGGACGCCATCGGCTCCTACTTCATGGCCAACGGCTTTGGCCAGGGCTATATGGGCATCCAGGTGAAATCGACCAGCGAGCGCTGGATATTGTTTTCCGTGTGGGACGCCGACAATGGCGCGAGGACCACCCTGGTCAGCAAGGGCGCCGGCGTGGTCGATAACGCGTTCGGCGGCGAAGGCACGGGCGGCCAGACCTATTTGTCGTACAACTGGGCGGCCGGCACCACCTACCGCTTCATCACGCGCGCGCGGCCCGACGGCAAGGGTGGCAGCGACTACTCGGCCTGGTTCTACGCGCCCGAGACGGGCAAATGGCGCTACATCGCCACGTGGAAGCGGCCGGCGATTTCCACGTATTTGACGGGCGTGCATTCCTTCCTCGAGAACTTCATCGATACCCTGGGCTACACGGAGCGCTGCGTCCAGTTCGGCAACCAGTGGGCGAGGAACGTTTCAGGCGCCTGGTCGGAAGTGACGGCTGGGAGGTTCACGGGCGACGCCACGGCCACCAATGGGCAGCGTATGGATTACGCGGGCGGCCTGGAAAACGGCAAGTTCTACCTGCATAACGGCGGCTTCTTTGCCGACTACGTGAAAACCAGCCAGAACTTCACGCGTCCGGCCACGGGCCAGGCACCGGCCGTCGATGTGGCGGCCTTGCCGATGCAATAGGCGTTGATCCTTACCCCGGCCGCTTGCCCACCATCGCTTCGATGCCGCGATAGTAGGTGAGCGGGCGGCCTATCGTCACTCCCATCAATGCCGCCGCCTGGATGATGTCGTTTGTATCGCGCCGGTACACGACCAGCGCATCCATCTGGTCGGTGCCGTTGCCGTCGATCTGGATCAGTTCATAGCCGCCTTCGTCCACGGCGCGCTGCGCCAGTTCCGCGTCCAGCCACTCGAAATAGGGCAGCGCGCTACCGTCGCCTCCCTCGAGCATTGCGTACGGAAAGTCGGGGAATTCGTCGAACATGTCCTGTATCTGTTCGTGCAGCTCATCGAGCTTGTCGCCCGACGCCGTATAGCCAGCCAGGTGCCAGAGGATCGCCACCGCGTAGGCATGCGCATCGCTGTCGATCCACTCGTCGCGTGGCGCGGACGGCGCGTTGGTGATGGCGGTGACGGCCGCGTCGAGTTCCTCGCCTTCCAGGTCACCGCAGGTCAGCTTGGTCAGCAGTTCAGATAACAGCATGTTTGCCTTTCAATGGAGGGACGCCAGGCCAGGATGGCCGGCTGGGTGATGTTGTCAATACTATCATTGCCGCGTGCCGAGGCGCGCCCGGTAGAACTTGCACCGTGCATTGCGCCGGCGGATGCGGCCAGCCTGGAAGTTTTGGCAAGAATCGCGTCAAACTGGCATTTGCAGGCCGCTTGCGCCGCAGCACCACCTGGATATAGAATGCGAATCATTATTATTTGCGACCCAGGGAGCATGCGACGTGTCGGCAGCCCAACCCGGCGTTCACCAGGAGGTGGGCAGCCTGTACCACGATCACCACCGCTGGCTGCAAGGCTGGCTGCGGCACAAGCTGGGCAACGCGTTTGACGCGGCCGACGTGGCGCACGACACCTTCATGCGCCTGCTGAACCGTGACGAGGTCATCGCCGCCCGCGAGCCGCGCGCCTTCCTCACCACCGTGGCGAAGGGCGTGCTGGGCAATCTGTACCGCCGTCGCGACCTGGAAGCGGCCTACCTGGAAACCCTGGCCAACCTGCCCGCGCAGTGCGCGCCCGATCCCGAGGCGCAGGCGATCCTGCTCGAAGCCCTGTTCGACATCGACCGCCGCCTCGATGGCCTGGCGCCTGCCGTGCGCCGCGCCTTTCTGCTGTCGCAGCTCGACGGCATGCCGCAGGCGGCCATCGCGCTGGAACTGAACATCTCGCTGGCCACCGTGCAGCGCCACCTGGTCAAAGCCATGCACCAGTGCTTCTTTTCCCCGTCGGCGCCGTGATGGGCGCCCTGAGGCCGGAAGCGGCCAGCCTGCAGGCTGTCGAATGGCTGGTGCGCTTGCAGGCCGGAGACGCCACGCCCGAAGTGGAGCAGGCCTGGCGCGCCTGGCGCGGCAGCGACCCGGAAAACGAGCAAGCCTGGCAGCACGTGGAAGGCTGCATGGCGCGCATGCGTGCCTTGCCCGCGCCGCTGGCGCACGGCACGCTGGCGCGCAAGCCCGCGCATGCGCAGGCCAACGCGGCGCGCCGGCAGTCGCTCAAGCTGCTGGCGCTGCTGGCCGTGGGCGGCGGCGCCTGGTTGGCGGGCGGCGACGAACAGGCGGCCTTCTGGCTGGCCGATTACCGTACGGGCACGGGCGAGCTGCGCCACCTCGTGCTGGCAGACGGCACGCGCATCGCGCTCAACACGGCGTCCAGCATCGACGTGCGCTACGATGCGGGCCAGCGCCTGGTGACCTTGTTAAAAGGCGAGATCATGGTCAGTACGGCGCGCGATGCGGCTGGCCGTCCCTTTTTCGTGCGCACGGCGCAAGGCCGCTTGCAGCCCGTGGGCACGCGTTTTGCCGTGCGCGCGGAAGGGGGACGCACGCACCTGGGTGTGTTCGCGGGCGCCGTCGATATTCTGCCGGAACAGGCGCCCGCCGCCGTACGCAGGCTGCAGGCCGGCCAGCAAGCCAGCTTCACGGCGGCGCAGATCGGTAGCGTGCAAACCTTGCCTGCCGGTGCGGATGCGTGGACGGCCGGCATGCTGGTGGCGCACGACATGCCGCTGGCCGATTTTGTCGGCGAGCTGGCCCGCTATCGCCAAGGGCGCCTGGCCTGCGATCCCGCCATCGCCCACCTGCGCGTGTCGGGCATCTATCCGCTGGCCGACACGACGCAAGTGCTCGACATGCTGACGCGAACCTTGCCCGTCGACGTGCGCCAGAGCACGCGCTTCTGGGTGAGCGTGGTGCCGCATCGGAAGCACCCGTGATTATTTTCCGAAAAAGTGAGGGGTTTTCGATTTTCGCGTGACATAGCGAGTGAACCCTTCATTCACTTTCAGGAAAACAGTCCGCATGCCCAGCACAACACCTATTTACGCCTCTTCCATTTCCAGCACATGCCGCCGCAGCGTGGCGGCGCTGGCCGTCAGCCACGCCCTGTGGCTGCTCGCCGCCGGCGGCGCCTCGGCCGCCGCACCCCTTGCGCAGGCAGCCAATGCGGCGCGCATCGAGCTGGCGATACCCGCCGGTACCCTGGAACAGGTGCTGGTGCGCTTTGGCCAGGAGACGGGCACCATGATTTCCTACCAGGCCGCCGCCGTGGCGGGCAAGCGCAGCGCCGGCCTGGCGGGCAGCTACAGCGTGCCGCAAGCGCTGAGCGCCATCGTCGCCGGCTCGGGCTTGCGCGCCGTGCCGCAGGCGAACGGCGGTTATGTGCTCGACATGGCGGCGGCCGATGGCGGCCAGACCATGCCCGAGATGAAGGTCAGCGCCAGCTTTGATGCGAACGGCGCGACGGAAGGCAGCGGTTCGTATACGACGCAGACCATGCGCTCGGCCACGCGTCTGGGCCTGTCCGTGCGCGAGACGCCGCAAGCCGTCAGCGTGGTCACGCGCCAGCAGATGGATGACCAGAACCTGCAAACGGTGGAAGAGGTGCTGCAAAACGCGGCCGGCGTGGCCATCAACCGCTACGACAGCGACCGCACCTCGTTCTTCGCGCGCGGTTTTTCCATCGCCAGCTATCAATACGATGGCATCCCCACCACGGTCGACAATGCGTTCAGCGTGGGTGACAGCACCCTGGACATGACGGCCTACGATCGGGTCGAGATCGTGCGCGGCGCCACGGGCCTGCTGACGGGCGCGGGCGAGCCGTCGGCCACCATCAACCTGGTGCGCAAGCGCGCGTCATCGAGTCAGCTCGCCGGGAATGCAACCCTGAGCCTGGGTTCCTGGAGCAATGCGCGCGCCAGCGCGGACGTCTCCACGCCGCTCACCACGGATGGCAAGGTGCGCGGGCGTGTCGTGGCCAGCTACCAGGACAGCGAATCGTATGTGCGCCTGTATCACGCCAAGAAGGCCATGGCGTATGCCACCGTGGAAGCGGACCTGGCGCCCGGCAGCGTGCTGATTGCCGGCTATGAGTACCAGGATAATCGCCCGCGCGGCGGCATGTATGGCGGCTTGCCGCTGTGGTATGCGGATGGCGAACGGGCCACCTTGCCCCGTTCCGCCACCACGGCAACCACCTGGAGCCGCTGGTTCAGCACCAGCCAGACGGCCTTTTTGCGCCTGGAGCAGGACCTGGGCAAGGGCTGGAACCTGACGGCCATGCTGAATCACGGCTGGGGCAATTATTCGGCCGCCGAGCTTTTCGCCAATACCTGGCCGGACAAGGTCACGGGGCAAGGCGTGACGGGCTACGCCGGATTTTACTCGGGCACGCGGCGCCAGGACAGCGTCGACGCCTATGTGCAGGGCCCCGTGCAACTGCTGGGGCGCACGCACGACCTGGCGTTTGGCGTCTCGGGCAGCAACCAGTTCTCCAGCAATCCGGGTATTGCCGGCAGCAGCGTCGATTACGGCAATTTCTACCAGTGGCAGGGCGTGGCGCCGGAGCCGGACTGGAACACTCCGAGTTTCTCGCGCTGGCAGTTGCTCGACACGGTGCAGCAGCGCGGCATCTACGGCACGGCGCGCTTTTCGCTGGCCGATCCCTTGAAACTGATCGTCGGCGCGCGCTACAGCCGCTACAAGGCGGACCACGTCGATGACTGGGGCGGCAGCTACGCCTATGCCAAGCATGCCATCACGCCGTATGCGGGCCTGGTGTGGGATATCGACGCGCAGCATGCGCTGTACACCAGCTACAGCAAGATATTCAAGCCGCAGGGCTACCAGGACCGGCTCGGCCGCTACCTCGATCCCGTGCAGGGCAAGAATGTGGAAGCGGGCGTGAAGGGCGAGTATTTCGGCGGCCGATTGAACGCGGCGCTGGCCGTGTTCCGCATCGCGCAAGACGGCCTGGCGCAGGAGGACACGGGGCATTTCGTCGGCAATTCGCTGACGCAGGCGTATTACGCGGCGGCCGGCACCACCAGCAAGGGTGTGGAACTGGATGTCTCGGGCGAGCTGGCGCAGGGTTGGAATGTCTCGGCCAGCGTGTCGCACGCGGCGGCCGAGGACAACACGGGCGCGCGCCTGAACAGCTATGTGCCGCAGACCCTGGCGCGCGTGTTTTCCACGTATCAGCTGCGTGGCGACTGGCGCGCGTTATCGGTGGGCGGCGGCGTGAACTGGCAGAGCGGCGCCTACCGCGACGCCACCGGGCCGAAGGGCACGGAGCGCGTGGAGCAGGGGGGGTACGCCGTGGCCAGCCTGATGGCGAAGTACGCGCTGTCGCGCCAGCTGTCGCTGCAGGCGAACGTCAACAACTTGTTCGACAAGCATTACTACAGCCAGCTTGGCATGTACAACCAGGGTTACTGGGGCGCGCCGCGCAATGCCAGCGTCACGCTGCGCTACCTCTTCTGATGTATCAGAGAGGCCAGGCCTGTTTGGTCACGGCCACGGCGATGATGTAGGCGAATACCAGCACGGCAAGCGCGAAGGCGGCGCCGCGCACGGCTGGCGTCTTGCCGCGTTTCAGGGCGATGGTGCCCAGCACGATGTAGGCCACCAGCGCGCACAGCTTGGCGGCCAGCCACGGCTGGCTGCCCGGCGACTGGCCGCTCCACACGGCCAGGGTGATGGCGCTGGCCAGCAGGGCTGTGTCGACCAGGTGCGGCAATATCTTCACCCAGCGCTGCTGCAAGGCGGGCGAGGCGCGCAGCATCCACGCGCCGCGCAAGAGGAAAAGAAAGCCGCTGGCGGCGGCGCAACCCATGTGGAAATGCTTGAGGCTCAGATAATCCATGCGTGTGGTGGTCGGCGTTGATTGACGATGGCGCCAGCATAGCCGCCTTTGTCGCGCCGCGCCATACGCCGTCAGGATAAGGCGGCCCTAGCGCAGGAATTTGACATATACGAGTTCAGGGTCGTTCTCGTCGAGATGGTCAATCTGGCCGCTGCGCACGAAGCCGGCGCTGGCGAACAGCCGTTGCGCGGCGCTGTTGGACTGGTTCGTCGAGGTGAACAGCTTGGCCGTATGGCAGGCACTTTCGGCCGCCGCCAGCAGGCGCAAGCCCACGCCGCGCCGCTGCTGCCCGGCGGCGACCACCACCAGCGAGACGAAGCCGTAGCCGAAGAAGTCGTCGTGCGTGAGGACATAGCCGGCCACCTGGCCCGCGTGCAGGGCGACCAGGCACTGCCCCTTGCCGACGGCGTCGCGCACGGCATCGCCACGCTCCGGGTGCGCCTGCGCATAGGCATCGCAGGCGAGCATGGCGTCGATCTCTTCGGGTCTTGCAGTGCGGACCAGCACGGTGCTCTCGTCACCCTGTGCGGCGCTGTTTCCTGCGTAATACATCAATGAATGCTCCTTTCCAGTCGGGTTTTCCCTTGTCGATATCGCCCAGCGGGCATGCGCGGTCATGCAGGCCGCTGCCATCATCATGCGTCTTTCTCGCCACGCCGGCAAACACGCCGGCAAATCGCATGAGGCGCCGGCGGGTTTGCGCCTTGCCGCCCGGACGAAGAAGCGGGCGGCAATCATCCGCGCTCAGTCCGGGGCGGACATCAGCCGCGTCAGCATCGCATGCACGGCGGACATCTGCGCTCCCGAGCGGAACGCGTAGTTCTGCCCCGTATAGCCGATCCAGTCCCAGCATCCGAGGGGGTTGAGGATGCCGACACGCCGCAGCTGCGGATACAGGATGATGATTTTATTACTGTCAGCCCAATCGTTATAGCCGGTTTTTTCATAAAAGGCATCGGCCACATCCGCCTGGGTCTGCTCGCAACCATGAAATGCCACATGGATACGGCAGCCGGGCTCGCGCAGGCAGATGGCGGGGATATACACATGGGCATCGGCATCCAGGCTGGTCCAGCCCATGGAAAATTCGCGCTGATTGAAGCTTTTCGCCTTGTCCGTGCGCTTGCGCACCGGCGGATTCAAGTCGCCATAGATGTGCTTGAGTATCGCGCCAGGCTGGTCATATGCCGCGCCGTCGACCTCGCAGTGGTTGATGTACTGGTCCCCATTCGTGGCGCAGTCGCCGCCATACGATGGCGATATCATGGCATGTCCAGCAGGAACATTCTTGATGTACAGCATATTTTCGGCGGGAACGCCGGCATCCCTGAAAAAAACGGCCGTAGCGTCGACCAGGGGCGGTACCACGACTTTGTCATTCAGGCCGCTGAATATGTAGATCCGCTCGTGCCTCAAGTTGTCGAGCGGGTCGATCAGGCCCATGGCGGCGAAATATTCGGCCGCGAGCAGCATTCGCTGCGGCCACGGTTCAAGAGGACTCATCCAGCCCATGCACAGCGCGGTACGTGTGGCCATGCCGGTGGCACAGTAATACGGCCCCCCGGCGACGATGCCCGCGCCGATCACCGATCCCGAATAGGCGACCTGGTATTGCACAGCCATGAATGCGCCTGCGGAAAGGCCGGAAACGGAAGTTTGCGACTGGTTGGCGGCCAGCGCGGGCAGCCTTCCGCTGGCGCGTGGCGATGCCGGGAGCGCCTGTAAAAGTAGCAACAGGATAGTGAAAAAGAATATCTTCATGGTAACTCCTCTTGGTGAAGCTCTTGCCGCTACTGGGGAATGCAGGCGGCGGGAGGCGAATAGGATAGAGCGGTGATGCGGCAAGGCGGTTTCGCCAGGCAATTTCATGTTCTTGATGCAGATCAAGGCATGGCGGGAATTGGACTGCCCGCGGGCCTGCTTTTCCTGGCTGGGCAGGGCGGAGGTCCGCACGAGCCTGGCCTGCCGTTCAGCCTAGTGCGGCGCCTCCCTGTCTAGTCACTTTTGCCGATACGGCTATCCAGATTGCCTTTCCAGAATCACCCTGTGACCGATAGTGCCTTTCCCCTCTGCCACGTAAGCTGGTCGGGACGGCTGGCCAGACGGCCAGTGCATTCATGGAGAAACATCGTGGCTACCCTAGATGGCACTAAGAACAACAGTAGTAACAAGGCAGTCGAACCCGGCATGCGGCGCAAGCAGTTTTCCGTGTTGGTCAGCAGCACCTTCGCATTTACCATCTGCTTTGCAGTCTGGATGATGTTTGCCGTACTGGGCATTCCCATCAAGACCAGCCTGGGCTTGACTGAAACACAATTCGGCCTGCTGGCCGCCATGCCCGTGCTGACGGGCTCCCTCGTGCGCGTGCCCCTGGGCATCTGGACGGACAAATACGGCGGACGCCGCGTCTTCTTCTGGCTGATGCTGGCCAGCGTGGTGCCGATCTACCTGATCTCCTACGCCACCGCCTACTGGCATTTCCTCGTGCTGGGCATGTTCGTCGGCCTGGCGGGCGGTTCGTTTTCCGTCGGCACGCCCTACGTGGCGCGCTGGTATGAAAAGGAGCGCCGCGGCCTGGCGATGGGCATTTTCGGTGCCGGCAACTCCGGTTCCGCGCTGACCAAGTTCGTCGCGCCCGGCATCGTCGCCGCTTTCGGCTGGCAAATGCTGCCCAAGGTGTATGCGGTCACCATGCTGGCCACTGCCATCATCTTCTGGCTGTTTTCGTACTCGGACAAATCACATCTGGCGCCGTCGGGCGAAAGTTTTTCGGCGCAGATGAAGGTGCTGAAGGATCCCCGCGTGTGGCGCTACTGCCAGTATTACTCGGTGGTGTTCGGCGGCTACGTGGCGCTGGCCCTGTGGATGACCAAGTACTACGTGGCCGAATACGGCTTTGACCTGAAGCACGCGGCGCTGCTGGCCGCCTGCTTCTCGCTGCCGGGCGGCGTGCTGCGCGCCGTGGGCGGCTGGATCTCCGACAAATACGGTGCGGCGAAAGTCACCTGGGCCGTGATGTGGGTGTGCTGGGTGTGCTTCTTCCTGCTGTCATATCCGCAAACCCAGATGGTGGTGGAAACCGTCACCGGGCCGCTGGCCTTCCATATCGGCCTGTCGCCGCTGTGGTTCACCGTGCTGCTGTTCATCGTCGGCATCGCCATGGCCGTGGGCAAGGCGTCCGTCTTCAAGTTCATCGGCGATGATTTTTCCGACAACATCGGCGCCGTCTCGGGCGTGGTCGGCCTGGCCGGCGGTCTCGGTGGCTTCATCCTGCCCGTGATGTTCGGTGCCCTGGTGGACTTCACCGGCGTGCGTTCGAGCTCCTTCATGCTCTTGTACGGCACCGTCTGCGTTTCCCTCGTCTGGATGTATTTCTCGTTCAAGCCGCTGCGCGCGGCGCCTACCAACCAACTCGCAGGAGCGAAAGCATGAGCCGCTACATGATCAATACGTGGGAGCCGGAAACCCCGAGCTTCTGGCAAAACACGGGCAAGGCCACGGCCGCGCGCAATCTGTGGATCTCGATTCCCGCACTGCTGCTGGCGTTCGCCGTGTGGATGGTGTGGAGCGTAGTGGTGGTCAACCTGCCCAACATCGGCTTCACCTACAGTAACAACCAGCTGTTCTGGCTGACGGCCTTGCCGGGCCTGTCCGGCGCCACCTTGCGCATCTTTTATTCGTTCATGGTGCCGATCTTCGGCGGGCGCCGCTGGACGGCCATTTCCACCGGGTCCCTGCTGATTCCCGCCATCGGCATCGGCCTGGCCGTGCAGGATGTGAACACGGGCTATCCGACCATGCTGATCCTGGCCCTGCTGTGCGGCTTCGGCGGCGGCAATTTCGCCTCGTCGATGGCCAACATCAGCTTTTTCTACCCGAAGGCGAGCAAGGGTTTCGCGCTGGGCATGAATGCTGGCCTGGGCAACCTGGGCGTGTCGGTGGTGCAGTTCGTCGTGCCGCTGGTGATCACCTTCGCCGTCTTCGGCGCCTGGGGCGGCGATTCGCTCACCTGGGTCAAGAATGGCGTGAGCAAGGACATGTGGCTGCAAAACGCGGGCTTTATCTGGGTGCCGTTCATCGCCTTGAGCACCTTGCTGGCCTGGTTCGGCATGAATGACCTGGCGTCGGCGAAGGCTTCGTTTTCCGAACAGGCGGTGATCTTCAAGCGCAAGCACAATTGGCTCATGTGCTGGCTGTACACGGGCACCTTCGGCTCCTTCATCGGTTATTCGGCCGCCTTTCCGCTGCTGATCAAGATCCAGTTCCCCGACGTGAATCCGCTCGATTACGCCTTCCTCGGTCCCCTGGTCGGTGCGCTGGCGCGCGTGGCCGGCGGCGTGATTTCCGATAAATTAGGCGGCGCCCGCGTCACGTTATGGTCGTTCCTGCTGATGATCGGCGCCGTGCTGGGCGTGCTGTACTTCATGCCGCAAGCCGGCGTGGGCGGGAGCTTCACCGGTTTCTTCTGGATGTTCATGCTGCTGTTCGCCGGCACCGGCATCGGCAATGCGTCGACCTTCCGCATGATCCCCGTGATCTTTTTGACGGAACACCAGCGCGCGGCCGCCGGCAAGGGCAAGGCGGAGCAGGAGCAAGCCATCGTCGACGCCAACAAGGAAGGCGCTGCCGTCCTGGGTTTCACCTCGGCCGTGGCCGCGTATGGCGCCTTCTTCATCCCGAAAAGCTATGGCACCTCGATCTCGCTGACGGGCAGCCCCGACGCGGCCCTGTGGTGCTTCATCGGCTTTTATGTCAGCTGCATCGCCATCACCTGGTGGTGCTACGCCCGTAAAAACGCGCCGATGCCTTGCTAGTTAGCGTCAGAATGCCTGGCAAGTCCTGCTTGCCGGGCGTTGTATTCAGTAAGAGGTAGTGATGGAAGAACTGGAAAAATTCGTCAACGGCTTCAGCCTGTTTCAGCAGCAGTATTTCAGCGAGCCGCAGACTTTGTACGACAGCCTGCGCGACGGGCAGCGGCCCTCGACCTTGCTGATCGGCTGCTGCGATTCGCGGGTCGATCCCATGCTGCTGACGGGCAGCGATCCGGGCGACATGTTCGTCGTGCGCAATATCGCCAACCTGGTGCCGCCGTGCACGCCCGACGCGCCGCCCGGCGTCAGTTCGGCCATCGAGTTTGCCGTCTGCAAGCTGGAAGTGGCCAGGGTCATCGTGCTCGGGCATGCGCGCTGCGGCGGCATCCGCGCGCTGCTCGAACCGCAGCCGCGCGCGGAAGGCCAGGAAACGGACTTCGTGGGACAGTGGATGCGCATCGCCGAACCGGTGGCGCAAAGGGTGCGGCGCGAGCTGGCGCACCGTTCGTCGGCGGAACAGCACCACGCGTGCGAACTGGCCAGCATCCTGCAGTCGCTGGACAACCTGCTCACCTACCCATGGCTGAAACGGCGGGTGGAGCAGGGATTATTGAAATTGCATGGATGGTATTTCGATATCGACAGCGGGGCGCTGATGGCGTATTCGGCGCGCCAGCAGCAGTTCTTGCCGCTGGTCTGTCCCATCGAAAGGGCGCGCCACCTTCACGAGCGCCCTTGGCCGGATTCAGCTAAAACGTAACAAATCCCCGCTGCGGTCAAACGCCAGCAGGCTGTCGATGCGGCCTTGCTCGATGGCCGTCACCATGGCGCGCAGGGGCGCTTCGCATTCCCGCGCCGCCGGCGGCTGACCGTCCTGGCCCGCCAGTCCCGCCACGAAGACCACGTCCCAGTGCGTCTGCATCTGTTTCGACTCCTCCTTCAATGTCTCGAAGTTGTCCAGTTCCTCGGGCAGCTTGTCGGCGCACATCACGGGCGTGAGGGACTTGCCCTGGCCGCCAGGCTGGGCCTGCGCCTGGGTAAAGGTGAACAGCAGGCGTTGCGGCTGTTCCTGGTTGCGGGCGCTGCGCAGCAGGCTGGCGTAATCGGTAATCGACATGGTGCTCTTTCTCTGTGTTGAACGATGACGACAGGTATACCGCAGCGCCGCCTTACCGCCCATAGGCAATAGTGACTATCCGGGTGACTACGCGTCTATGCATTCCTGGTGCCGGAAACCGACTTCTTGCCAATACCGCCGGGCAGGGCGCATCGATAGACTGTTTGTATCGACGCTTGAGCCATCCTGCTTGCAGCGTTTTTTAAGACCTGGCGCCGCTGTCTGCGGCGCACTGTGGAGGTAGCATGAGTCACTTTCTGGACCGCCTGAAATTTTTTAGCAAGCCCGCCGAGCCGTTTTCAAACGGCCATGGCACCGTGGTCGATGAAGACCGTACCTGGGAAAACGCCTACCGCCAGCGCTGGCAGCACGACAAGATCGTGCGCTCCACGCATGGCGTGAACTGTACCGGCTCGTGCAGCTGGAAGGTGTATGTCAAGAATGGCCTGATCACCTGGGAAACCCAGCAAACCGATTACCCGCGCACGCGGCCCGACCTGCCCAACCACGAACCGCGCGGCTGTCCGCGCGGCGCCAGCTATTCCTGGTACGTGTATTCGGCGCAGCGCGTGAAATACCCGATGGTGCGCGGCCGCCTGATGGAAATGTGGCGCGAAGCGCGCAAGACCATGGACCCCGTCACGGCCTGGGACTGGATCAGCCAGGACCCCGTGCGCTCGCAGCAGTACAAGTCCATCCGCGGCCTGGGCGGCTTCGTGCGCGCCACGTGGGACGAATCGAATGAAATCATCGCCGCAGCGAATGCGCTGACGATCAAGAAATACGGCCCGGACCGCGTCGTCGGCTTTTCGCCGATTCCCGCCATGTCGATGGTCAGCTATGCCTCCGGCACGCGCTACCTGTCGCTGATCGGCGGCGTGGCCCTGAGCTTCTATGACTGGTACTGCGACTTGCCGCCCGCCAGCCCGCAAGTGTGGGGCGAACAGACGGACGTGCCGGAATCTGCCGACTGGTACAACTCGACCTATCTGATGGTGTGGGGCTCGAACGTGCCGATGACGCGCACGCCGGACGCCCACTTCTACACGGAAGTGCGCTACAAGGGCACGAAAACCGTGGCCATCTCGCCCGACTACGGCGAAATGGTGAAGTTCGGCGACATCTGGCTGGCGCCGAAGCAGGGTACGGACGCCGCGCTGGCGCTGGCCATGGGCCACGTCATCCTCAAGGAATTCCACTCGGAAGGGCAGAGCGCCTACTTCCGCGACTATGCGCGCCAGTACACGGACTTCCCGATGCTGATCCTGCTCAAGGAGCATAACGGCACCCTGGTGCCCGACTACTTCCTGCGCGCTTCGCACCTGGACAACAACCTCGACGAAACCAACAATCCGGAATGGAAAACCCTCGTCATCGATGAAACCACGGGTGCGATCACCGCGCCGGCCGGCTCCATCGGCTTCCGCTGGGGCGAATCGGGCAAGTGGAACCTGGAGCAGAAGGCGGGCGGCAGCGGCGCGCCCATCGTGCCGATGCTCTCCATGATCAACGACAGCGACGCCGTCACGGAAGTGGGTTTCGCCTACTTCGGCGGCAAGGATGCGTCCGACATGCTGCTGCGCAAGGTACCGGTGAAAACCATCCGCCTGGCCGACGGCAGCACGGGCCTGGTGACCACCGTGTTCGACCTGACCCTGGCCAACTACGGCATCGACCGTGGCCTCGGCGGCGAAAACGTGGCCGAAAGCTATGACGACGACGTGCCGTACACCCCCGCATGGCAGGAGAAGCACACGGGAGTGAAGCGCGCCGACGTCATCACGGTGGCGCGCCAGTTCGCGGAAAACGCGGACCAGACGCGCGGCAAGAGCATGGTCATCGTGGGCGCCGGCCTGAATCACTGGTACCACATGGACATGACCTATCGCGGCATCATCAACATGCTGATGATGTGCGGCTGTATCGGCCAGTCGGGCGGCGGCTGGGCCCATTACGTGGGCCAGGAAAAACTGCGTCCGCAAACGGGCTGGACGCCTTTGGCCTTTGCCCAGGACTGGGTGCGTCCGATGCGCCAGATGAACGGCACTTCTTTCTTCTATGCCCACACGAGCCAGTGGCGCCATGAAAAGCTGGAAACGGGCGATATCGCCTCGCCATCGGCGGCCGGCGGCACGGGCGACCTTACCCTGCTCGACTACAACGCCAAGGCCGAGCGCATGGGCTGGCTGCCATCGGCGCCGCAGCTGCAAACCAATCCGCTGGAAGTGGCCAAGGCCGCGAAGGCGGCAGGGCAGGCGCCGGCCGCATATGCGCTCGACCAGATCAAGGCGGGCCAGTTGCAGTTCTCGTGCGACGACCCGGACAATCCGGCCAACTTCCCGCGCAATATGTTCGTCTGGCGCTCGAACATCCTCGGCAGCTCGGGCAAGGGCCACGAGTACTTCCTGAAATACCTGCTCGGCACGCAGAACGGCTTGCTCAGCGATGAAGAGGACTGCCTCACGCCGAAGCAGGTGAAAGTGCGCCCGGCCGCCGAAGGCAAACTCGATCTGCTGGTGGTGCTGGACTTCCGTATGTCGACCACGTGTCTGTATGGCGACGTGGTGCTGCCGACGGCCACCTGGTATGAAAAGGACGACTTGAACACGTCGGACATGCATCCGTTTATTCACCCCTTGTCGGAAGCCGTGCAACCCTTGTGGCAATCGAAATCGGACTGGGAAATCTACAAGGGCATCGCCGAGAAATTCTCGGAAATCGGCGGCGAGCTGCTGGGCACCCAGCAAGACATCATTTTGACGCCGCTGATGCACGACACCCCGGGTGAACTGGGCCAGCCATTCGATCCCAAGGATTGGCGCGCGGGCGAATGCGACGCCATTCCCGGCAAGACCATGCCGAACATGACGGTGGTCGAGCGAAATTACCGCGACGTCTACAAGAAATTCACCTCGATCGGCCCGCTGCTGGAAACCATCGGCAACGGCGGCAAGGGCATCTCCTGGAAAACGGGGCATGAAGTCGAGGTACTGCGCGGCGTGAACCGCACGGTGCTCGACGAGGGCGTGTCGAAGGGCCAGCCGCGCCTCGATACGGCCATCGATGCGGCCGAAATGATTCTGTCGCTGGCGCCGGAAACGAATGGCCACGTGGCCGTGAAAGCCTGGGCCGCGCTGTCCGCCATCACGGGACGCGAGCACACCCACCTGGCGCTGCCGCGCGAGCATGACAGCATCCGCTTCCGCGATGTGCAGGCGCAGCCGCGCAAGATCATTTCCTCGCCCACCTGGTCGGGCCTGGAAAGCGAAGAAGTCAGCTACACAGCCGGCTATACCAACGTG
Source organism: Janthinobacterium kumbetense (assembly GCF_023703445.1). Taxonomy (NCBI): domain Bacteria; kingdom Pseudomonadati; phylum Pseudomonadota; class Betaproteobacteria; order Burkholderiales; family Oxalobacteraceae; genus Janthinobacterium; species Janthinobacterium kumbetense. The sequence continues at coordinate 1,340,006 of NZ_JAMQGR010000001.1, read as the reverse complement.
CATGAACTGATCCCATGGCGCACCCTGACGGGCCGCCAGCAGTTCTACCAGGATCACCTGTGGATGCGTGATTTTGGCGAGGGGCTGTGCGTGTACAAGCCGGCCATCAACACGAAGACGACGGAAGCGCTGCTGGGCACCAAACCGAACGGCAACAAGGAACTGGCGCTGAACTTTTTGACACCGCACCAGAAGTGGGGCATCCACTCCACGTATTCGGACAACCTGCGCATGCTGACCCTGTCGCGCGGCGGACCCCACGTGTGGCTGTCGGAAACCGATGCACAGACGGCCGGCATCGTCGACAACGACTGGATCGAGGTGTTCAACGTGAATGGCAGCCTGACGGCGCGTGCCATCGTCAGCCAGCGCATCCCGGCCGGCATGACGATGATGTACCACGCCCAGGAAAAGATCATCAACGTGCCTGGCGCGGAGATGACGGGCAAGCGGGGCGGCATCCATAACTCGGTGACGCGCGCCGTGCCCAAACCGACGCACATGATCGGCGGCTACGCACAACTGGCGTACGGTTTCAATTACTACGGCACGGTGGGCTCCAACCGCGATGAATTCGTATTGGTGCGCAAGATGAACAAGGTCGACTGGCTCGAAGGCCCGTTGCAGGAAGAAGGAGCATAGTATGAAAATCAGAGCGCAAATCGGCATGGTGCTGAACCTGGACAAGTGCATCGGCTGCCACACTTGTTCCGTCACCTGCAAGAACGTGTGGACCAGCCGTGACGGCGTCGAGTACGCATGGTTCAACAACGTGGAAACCAAGCCAGGCATCGGCTATCCGAAGCAGTGGGAAAACCAGGACAAGTGGAATGGCGGCTGGCGCCGCACGGACGCGGGCAAGATCGAGCCGCGCCAGGGCAGCCGTCTGAAGATCCTGGCGAATATCTTCGCCAACCCGAACCTGCCCGCCATCGACGAGTACTACGAGCCGTTCACCTACGACTACGAGCACCTGCAAAGCGCGCCGCTGTCGCAGACGCCGCCGACGGCCCGTCCCATCTCCGTGCTGACGGGGAAAAAGATGGAGAAAATCGAGTGGGGTCCGAATTGGGAAGATGACCTGGGCGGCGAATTCGCCCAGCGCAGCAAAGATAAACTGTTCGACAACATGCAGAAGGAGATGTACGGCACGTTCGAAAACACCTTCATGATGTACTTGCCGCGCCTGTGCGAGCATTGCCTGAATCCGACGTGCGTGGCCTCTTGCCCGTCCGGCTCCGTGTACAAGCGCGAAGACGACGGCATCGTGCTGATCGACCAGGACAAGTGCCGCGGCTGGCGCATGTGCATCTCCGGTTGCCCGTACAAGAAGATTTACTACAACTGGTCGTCCGGCAAGGCGGAGAAGTGCACCTTCTGCTTCCCCCGCATCGAAGCTGGCCAGCCGACCGTGTGCTCGGAAACGTGCGTGGGCCGCATCCGCTACCTGGGCGTGCTGCTGTATGACGCCGACAAGATCGAGGCTGCCGCCTCCGTGCCGCAGGAGCAGGACCTGTACCAGGCGCAGCTCGACCTGTTCCTCGATCCGCACGATCCGGCCATCATCGCCGAGGCGCGCCGCCAGGGCATCCCGGATCTTTGGCTGGAAGCGGCCGTCAAGTCGCCCGTCTACAAGATGGCCGTCGAGTGGAAAGTGGCGTTCCCGCTGCATCCGGAATACCGCACCTTGCCGATGGTGTGGTACGTGCCGCCGCTGTCGCCGATCCAGGCGGCCGCCGAATCGGGCAAGCTGGGCGTGAACGGCATGCTGCCGGATACGCAAAGCCTGCGCATTCCCGTGCAGTACCTGGCCAATCTGCTGACGGCCGGCGACCAGCCGCCCATCGTTTCGGCGCTGGACCGCATGCTGGCCATGCGTGCCTACATGCGCAGCAAGACCGTCGAGAAGGTGGAAAACCTCACGGTATTGAAGCAGGTGGGCTTGACCAAGGCGCAGGTGGAGGACATGTACCACATCATGGCCATCGCCAATTACGAAGACCGCTTCGTCATCCCCAGCAGCCACAAGGAAATGGCCGAGGACAGCTTCAACGAGAAGGGTTCGTGCGGCTTCAGCTTCGGCAACGGCTGCTCGGACGGCACCAGCGAACCGACCTTGTTCGGCAAGAAAAAACACGGTTCGGCCATCTTCATGCAGATGCCGAAGTCGCGCAAAACGGCGCCTGGCGCATAAGGAATCGATATGAACAACCCGATGAACCATTATCACATCCTCTCGCGCCTGCTGCTGTATCCGGAGCCCGAGCTGATCGCGCACCTGCCGCAACTGGACGCCGCGCTGGCGGCCGTGCCGGAACAGCACGCGCTGCTGCGGCCCTTGCTGGCGCACCTGGAAAGCAGCAGCCTGATCGACCTGCAGCAGCAGTACGTGGCCACGTTCGACCGCAATCCGTCGCACTCGCTGCACCTGTTCGAGCATATCCACGGCGAATCGCGCGACCGGGGCCAGGCCATGGTCGACCTGATGGAGGAATACAAGCGCCACGGCCTGCAAATGGTGGGCGACGACTTGCCCGACTTCGTGCCCCTGTTCCTGGAGTTCCTGGCGCAGCTCGACGAGGCGGCTTCGGCGCCGCTGCTGGGCGACGCCGTCCACGTGCTGGCGCACATCGGCCGCAAGCTGACGGCCAACGGAAGCCCGTATGCGCCCGTCTTCACGCTGCTCGAACGCCTGAGCCCAGTGGCGGCAGAAATGCTGGCCGAACCGCCGGTGCGCGACATGGATGAAGCGCTGGAAACCTTCGGTCCCGGTGCGGACGGCGTCGAGCCGTTGCTGCGCCAAGGTCAGGGCCAGGTCGCGGGCGGCGTCCATCCCGTGCATTTTCACCCGCAGCCGCGGCGCGCAGCTTGAATCGCGTCCGCATGAGGAGAGTACATCATGAGTAACTATTTGCATCAATTTGTGTATGGCATTTATCCATACATCGCGCTGGCCATCTTTTTCCTGGGTAGCCTGATCCGTTTCGACCGCGAGCAATACACGTGGAAGTCCGATTCCAGCCAGTTGCTGCACCGCGGCAGCCTGCGCTTGGGCAATATTCTGTTCCACATCGGCATCATCGGCCTGCTGTTCGGCCATGCGGCCGGCTTGCTCACCCCCGTCTGGGTGTGGGATACGCTGGGCGTGTCGCATAGCCTGAAGCAGGGCGTGGCCATGGCGGCCGGCGGCGTGATGGGCGGCCTGTGCCTGATCGGCATCCTGATCCTGCTGGCGCGCCGCTTCGGCAATGAACGGCTGCGCGCCGTCACCACGGCCGGCGACAAGCTGGTGATGCTTTGGATCTTGCTGACCTTGCTGCTGGGCCTGTCGTCGATCTTCGTCTCGGCTTCGCACATGGATGGCCACATGATGGTCTTGCTGATGAACTGGGCGCAGCACATCGTGACCTTCCGCGGCGACGCCGCCAGCTTCATCGTCGATGCGCCGCTGGTGTTCAAGCTGCATCTGTTCATGGGCATGTCGCTGTTCGTCATCTTCCCGTTCACCCGCCTGGTGCACGTGTGGAGCGGCTTTGGCGCCATCGGCTATCTTGGCCGCGCCTATCAACTGGTGCGCCGCCGTTAAGAAGAAAGGAGCTACATCATGGGAATCTCCGTCAATGGCATCGATATCGACGATGCCGACATCGCGCAGGAATTGCCGCATCACGACGGCGCCGGCAATCCGCTGAAACAGGCCGTGCATGAACTGGTGCTGCGCCGGCTGCTGCAAGACGAGGTCGAACGCCTCGGCGTGCAGGGCGGCAGCCTTGACGACCGCATCGAAGCGCTGTTCGCGCAGGAAGTGCGCGTGCCGCCCGCCGACGATGCGGCTTGCCGCACCTTTTATGCGCAGCGTCCGCAGCTGTTTAGCAGCGGGGCGCTGGTCGAGGCGCGCCACATCCTGTTCCAGGTGACGCCCGAGGCGCCTTTGGAACTGCTGCGCACGACGGCGCAAGCCGTGCTTGACGCCCTGAAACTGGCGCCCGAGCGCTTCGGCGAACTGGCGGCGCAGTATTCGAACTGCCCCTCGGGCGCCCTGGGGGGCAACCTGGGCCAGCTGTCGCCGGGCCAGAGCGTGCCGGAGTTCGACGCGCTGCTGTTCCGCCTGGAAGAGGGTGCGCTGGCCGGCCATTTGCTGGAAACGCGCTTCGGCTACCACATCGTGCAGGTGCTGCGCCGGGTCGAAGGCCAGGCCATCGCTTACGAGGCGGTGCAGGCGCAGATCGCCGACCGCCTGTCGCGGGCCGCGTGGCAGCGCGCCGTGCACCAGTATCTGCACTTGCTGGTGGGGCGCGCGGAGATCGCCGGCGTCGAACTGGAAGGCACAGCCAGTCCGTTAGTGCAATAGACCGGAAGGCGTAGGCCGCTAGGCCTTCTGGGGCACAGCCAGATCGTGCCTCAGCCTTTACAATCAAGGAAGAAACAGGAGTAGCGTCATGGGTAGCGTCAAGTTGCAGGACCGTTTTGGCCGTTCGATCGATTATGTGCGGCTGTCCGTCACCGACCGCTGCGATTTGCGCTGCAGTTATTGCATGCCCAAGGGCTTTCGCGGTTTCGAAGAGCCGAAGGACTGGCTGACGTTCGACGAGATCGAGCGCCTGCTGGGTATTTTCGTGCGCCTCGGCACGCGCCGCGTGCGCCTGACGGGCGGCGAGCCCCTGTTGCGGCGCAATCTGCCGGAACTGGCGCAGCGGCTGTCCGCGCTGCCCGGCTTGCAGGATTTGTCGCTGTCGACGAATGCCACGCAGCTGGGCAAGCACGCCGTGGCCCTGCGCGCGGCCGGCGTGGACCGCATCAATGTCAGCCTGGACTCCCTGGACCGCGCCTGCATGCAGCAGATCACGGGGCGCGACAGCCTGCAACCGATTCTCGATGGCCTGATGGCGGGCAAGGGGGCCGGTTTCGACCCGATCAAGATCAATATGGTGGCCATGCGCGGCGTCAATGACAGCCAGATCGAGGCCATGGCGGCCTTCTGCATCGAGCAGCAGTTCATTCTGCGCCTGATCGAAGCCATGCCGATGGGCAGCACGGGCCGCAATGCCCGCTACATGCCGCTCGGTCCCGTGCGCGAGCGCCTGGCGGCCCGCTTTGGCCTGGTGCCGCAGGCGATGGAGCTCGGTGGCGGGCCGGCGCGCTATATGGCGACACCCGATGGACGCTCGAGCATCGGTTTCATCACGCCCATGTCGCAGCATTTTTGCGCCACCTGCAACCGCGTGCGCCTGTCCGTCGATGGTACCCTGTACCTGTGCCTGGGCCAGGAAGAAAAATTCGCCTTTGGCCCCATGCTGCGCGGCGGGGCCACGGATGCGGAGATCGAGGCGGCGATCCGTGCCGCCATCGAACTCAAGCCGCAGCAGCATGATTTCAATACGCAGCCGGACAAGATTATCCGTTTTATGGCCCAAACCGGAGGCTGAACGGGGCGGTGCCAAGTAAAGGGTGTATGAAATTTAAAGCGATGTTTTCCTCCTGGCAGAAGCTGTCGACCAAAATCGTCGGCGCGCTGCTGCTCATGCTGGTGCTGGCCCTGAGTGCCATCGGCTGCACTCTGTTCCTGTCGTGGCAGCTCGAAGGCAGTTCGGCCGCCATCAACGAGACGGGCCGGCTGCGCATGCAGACTTACCGCCTGACCCTTTTGCTTGCCAGCGATGCGGGCGAGCAGGCGCGCCAGCAAGTGCTGCTGATCGACGAGACCCTGGCCAAGATCGGCCATGGCGACCCGCAGCGCCCCTTGTTCCTGCCGCCCAGCAGCGCCATCAAATCCGAATTCGAGCGCATCGGCACCGCCTGGCGCGGCGCCCTGCGTCCGGCCGCCCTGGCCGCCGATTCCAGCGTGCGCGCGCGCCAGTTCGAGCATGACGCCGATACCTTCGTCGGCCAGGTCGACCAGCTGGTGCGCCTGATCGAACACGATAGCGAACAGCGCACCTTCTGGCTGCGCGCCTCGCAACTGATCCTGGTCGGGATGGCCGTCATCGGCACGGTCAGCATGATTTACCTGATGTTCATGCTGATCATCGAACCGGTCACGCGCCTGCGGCTGGGCATGCAGCGCATGAAGGAACGCGACTTCAGCGTGCGCCTGGCAGTGGAGAGCAATGACGAATTCGGCCAGCTGGCCAGTGGCTTCAACCAGATGGCCGACCGCCTGCAGGCGCTGTACGGCAACCTGGAAGAGGGCGTGCGCAGCAAGACGGCCACGCTGGAATACCGCAACCGCGAACTGGCGCTGCTGTACGAAAGCGCCGCCTTCCTGCAGCGCCCGCAGCCCCTGGAAGACATCTGCGGCGGTTTCATGCAGCGCATCGTCGACTATTTCGAGGCCGACGGCTCCACCGTGCGCGTGCTCGACGCCGAGCGGGGCAACCTGCACATGGTGGTGCACCACGGCCTGTCCGAAGAACTGGTGGCGTCCGAGCATTGCCTGAAGGTGGGCGACTGCCTGTGCGGCACGGCCGTCGAGATGAAGGTGGCGAAGGTGCACGACATGCGCCGCATCGACAAGGCGCACGAGCTGCGCTGCCACCGCGAGGGCTTTGCCACCGTCTCCGTCTTCCATATCCACGCGCATGAACAGCACCTGGGCTTTTTCAACCTGCATTTCCGCCATGCGCGCGTGTTTTCCGCGCGCGAGCTGGCCTTGCTGGAAACGCTGGGCCAGTTGCTGGGCATCGCGCTGGAAAACCTGCGCCTGGCCGCGCGCGAACGCGAAATGGCCATTTCCGAAGAGCGCAACCTGGTGGCGCAGGGGCTGCACGACAGCATCGCGCAAAGCCTCAATTTCCTCAACCTGCAAGTGCAGATGCTCGACGACTCCGTGCGCAACGCCCGTTTCGACGAGGTGGCGGGCATCGTGCCGGCCCTGCATGCGGGCGTGAAGGAAAGCTACGAAGACGTGCGCGAACTGCTGGCCAATTTCCGCAGCCGCCTGATGGAAGATGACCTGATCGGCTCCCTGCGCGCCGCGGTGGACAAATTCCGCCGCCAGACGGGCATCGACGCCGAGCTGCTGGCCGATGTCGATGGCGCGCCATTCCCCCGCGAGCAGCAATTGCAGTTATTATTCATCGTGCAGGAAGCGCTGTCGAACATCCGCAAGCACGCCCAGGCCAGCCACGTCGAGGTGCGCCTCGCCGACCACCAGGACTTTACCTTGACGATCAGCGACAATGGCGTCGGCTTCGACGCTTGCGCCGTGCTGGAAAAGGGCGACAGCCATGTCGGCATCCACATCATGCGCGAGCGCGCGCAGCGCATCGACGCCACGTTCGACGTGCACGCCTGTCCTGGCGGCGGCACCACCGTCGAACTGCATTTGTCGCGCGAGCAGCGCCGCGCCGCCTAAGTAACCACCTGAAAGTACAAAAAAATGGAGACACCCGATAAACCGATCACCGTCATGCTGGTGGACGACCACGCGCTGTTCCGCAGCGGCATACGCTCGCTGCTGCAGCGGCATACGGACTTTTCCGTCGTGGGCGAGGCGGCCGATGGCGTGGAAGGCATCAAGCGCGCCATCCAGCTGCAGCCCGACGTGGTGCTGCTGGACCTGAACATGGCCGGCATGTCCGGCGTGGAAGCGCTGCAGCTGATGCAGCACGATTGCCCGGACACGGCCATCGTCATGCTGACCGTGTCCGAAGACGCGGAAGACCTGGCGACGGCCCTGCGCGCGGGCGCCTGCGGCTACCTGATCAAGAATATCGACGCCGATTACCTGGTGCGCGCCATCCGCCGCGCCGCCGCCGGCGAAGTCGTCATCGCCGAAGCCATGACGGGCAAGCTGGTGGCGCAGCTGCAGGCGGGCACGCGGCGCGAGGAGCCCGTGTCGGAACTGGACAAGCTCACGCCGCGCGAAAAGGAAATCATCGACTGCCTGTCGCGCGGCGAGAGCAACAAGGGCATCGCCCGCACGCTGGACCTGGCCGAAAGCACGGTCAAGATCCACGTGCAGAACGTGCTGAAAAAACTCAACCTCACCAGCCGCGTGCAGGCGGCCGTGTACGCGGTCGAGCACCGCCAGGGCAAGTAGCCTGCGCCGGCGGCTAGTCCTTGCGGGCTAGCCGTCTAATCCTTTTGCCGATGGCGGCAGCTGCGCTTTTAAAGTAGTATATTGAATATATCTTTAAATGCGAGCCCATCATGGCCATCACCCCGATCAGCGAACCATCTCCTTCTCCCTCCGCCCCCGGCGCTGCGCCCTGGCATGCCGGCCACGCCGTCTGGCAACTGGGTTTCCGCCCGTTTTACCTGCTGGCGGCCGTGTTTGCGGCCATCAGCATTCCCCTGTGGCTGGCCAGCTACTTCGGCGTGCTGGCGGGCGGCTTGCACGTGGGGCTGGGCTGGCATATGCATGAAATGGTGTTCGGCTTCGCGCTGGCCGTCGTCGTGGGTTTCCTGTACACGGCGGGGCGCAACTGGACGGGCTTGCCCACGCCGCACGGCGCGCCGCTGATGGCGCTGGCGGCGCTGTGGCTGGCGGGGCGCGTGGTCATGCTGTGCGGCCCGAGCCTGCTGGCGGCGCTGGTCGACTGGCTGTTCCTGCCGCTGGCCGCCTGGCCTCTGTATCGGGTGCTGCGCCGCTCGGGCAATACGCGCAACCTGTTCCTCGTCGGCTTGCTGGCCCTGCTGGCGCTGGCCAATGGCCTGTTCCACGCGGCCGTACTGGGCTGGCTGCCGCTGTCGCTGTTCCTGCCCGTGCAGGCGGCCATCTTCATCATCGTACTGATCGAATCGGTGATCGGCGCGCGCGTGATCCCCATGTTTACCCGCAATGGCGCGCCTGGCAGCACGCCGGTGGCCAGCCCGCAGCGGGCTTTGATCGCCGTGGCCTGCATGGCGGCGGCCGCGATCGCGTGGCTGGCTGGCGCGCCATCCTGGCTGACGGCGCCGCTGGCCTTCTGCGCTGCCGGCGTCTCGCTGACCAACCTGCTGGCCTGGCAGCCGCAGCGCACCCTGGGCGTGCCGCTGCTGTGGATACTGCACCTGTCGTATGCGTGGATAGGCATCGGCTTCGCGCTGCTGGCGGCCGCCAGCCTGGGCCTGCTGCCGGCCAGCGCCGCGTTTCACGCGCTGACGGTGGGCTCGATGGCGGGCTTGATCATCGGCATGATGACGCGCACCACCCTGGGTCACACGGGCCGCCCGTTGAAAGGCGGCAGGGCGGAAGCGGCGATGTACTGGCTGATCCAGCTGGGCGCGCTGGCGCGCCTCCTGGCTGCCGTCGGTCCCGCAACGCTGGCCATGCCGCTGCTGCTGGCAGCGGGCGCCTGCTGGTCGCTGGCCTTTGGCCTGTATGCGTGCGTGTATGCGCCGTACCTGTGGCGCGCCAGGGTGGATGGCCGTGAAGGCTAAGCGTCAGAAAGGGCGCCAGGCCAGCAGTTTCCTGATTTCCGGGGTCCAGTAGGACAGCGATTCGCCCACGACGAATAGCAGCAGGCCCAGCATCAAGGCTCTCAGCAGTAAATCCCTGCACCAGATCATGGCGTCTCCCAAATTTTCATATTGGCAAGTTTATCATTGGCATGCCCGGCCATGTTGCGTTTCTGGTACGGCCGCCTGGTCGGACGGCGGCGTCCGTGCCGTGAAGGTCGCGACGGCCTCGATGGCGTGCGCCAGCGCCTGCTCCAGTGTGTCGAGCGCGGCGGCCGCATCGTCGCCGGCGTGCAGCAGCTGTTCGGCATGCCGGGCCGCATGCAGGGTGGCGGGCAGGGCCAGGCTGCCCGCCTCGCCGGCCAGCTTGTGCGCCAGCGCGGCCGCGTCGCTACGCGCATCGGTCGCCAGCAGCGCCCGCATGGCGCCGACCGTGTCGCCGTAGGCGTTGCTAAAACGCAACAGGTGCTGGCGGTAGGGTGCTTCATCGAGCCACTGCGCTATCCCTTGCGCCAGGTCAATGGCGGGCGCCGCGCCGCCCGGCGGCTCGGTCGTTGCCATTTCGGCCATGACAGGCGGCAGGGCAGGCAGCCCTTGCGCATGACGCCGGTGCGCGCGCGCCACCAGGGCGATGGTCTGCGGCACGTCGAACGGTTTGCTGATGAAATGGTTCACGCCCGCTTCCAGTGCCGCCGTGCGCTGCGTCTGGAAGGCGCCGGCCGTCAGCGCCACCACGGGCAAGTCCTGGAACTGCGGCAACTGGCGCAGCGCGCGTGTCGCCTGCAAGCCGTCCATGACGGGCATCTGCACATCCATCAGCACGATGTCGACGTCGGCGGGGTGGGCCAGCAGCCAGTCCAGCGCCTGCTGGCCATCGCAGGCGAACGAGGGCACGGCGCCCTGGTCGCACAGGATATGCCTGACGACGTCGCGGTTGATTTCGCTGTCGTCGACCACCAGCACGCGCACGCCGGCCAGCTGGCGCTCTTCCAGCGGAACCAGACTGGCGTCCAGGCCGGCATCTCTGGCCCGCTGCTGGCGCGCAGCCATCGCCGCGTTGTACAGGCTGGAAGCGGTCACCGGCTCGTTGAGGATGGCATCGGCGGCATAGACCGGGTCGGTGCGCCGCCGTGCCGGCGCCATTGCCGGCGTGCCGCTGGCGGCCAGGATGACGACGGGGCAGTCCTGCGGCGGCAGGTATTCGCGCAGCGCGCGCGCCGTCGCTTCGCCGTTCAGGTCCGGCATGCGCGCGGCCAGCAGCACGACGCCGGGCCGCTCGCCTTCGGCGCAGGCCAGCGCATAATCGAGTGCCGCCTGGCCGCCGGACACGGCATGCACGCTCCAGCCCAGGCCGCGCGCCACGGCGCCCACCGCCTCGCGCGTGCCGGCGTTGTCGTCGGCCAGCAAGACATGCAGGCCCTGCATGTCGGGCGAGGACAGGGCGCCGGCGGGCATCAATTGCAGGGGCACCGTGAAACTGAATTCGCTGCCCTGGCCCAGGCCGCTTTTCAGCTGCAGGGTGCCGCCCATCAGGCGGACCAGCTGGCGGCAGATGGTCAGGCCCAGTCCCGTGCCGCCGAAGCGGCGCGTGGTGGAACTGTCGGCCTGGGCGAAGGCGGAAAAGATCGCTTCCTGCACCTCGGGGGCGATGCCGATGCCCGTGTCGCGCACGCAAAAGCGCAGCACCGCGGCGTCGCCGTCGCGGCTGTCCAGCGTGCTCAGCAGCTCGACCGTGCCCTGCGGCGTGAACTTGATGGCATTGCTGCCCAGGTTGACCAGCACCTGTTCCAGCCGCAGCGCGTCGCCCAGCATGTGATCGATACCGTCGGGCAGCGGCCCGATCCGCACCTCAATCGGCTTGTCGTGCGCGGCAACGCCCATGCTGGCGGAAATTTTCTCGATCACCTCGGCCAGGCGGAACGGCGCCTGCTCGATGCGCATGTGGCCCGCCTCGATTTTCGAGACGTCCAGCACGTCGTTGATGATGCCCAGCAGGGACTGGCCGGCGGCGCGGATCTTGCGCGTCATCAACAGTCCCTCTTCATCCAGGCGGCCCCTTTCCAGCAGCCAGGCCATGCCGAGGATGGCGTTCAGCGGCGAGCGGATTTCATGGCTCATGTTGGCGAGAAATTCCGCCTTGCTGCGGTTGGCCGCTTCGGCCCCGTCGCGCGCCAGCAGCATGGCCGCCTCGGCCTGTTTTTGCGCGGAAATATCCTGGGCAAAGATCAAGGTGGCCGGCCCATCCTTGAGCATCACGCGCGTGCTGGTCTTGAGGATGGGCACGGGCCGGCCCTGCTTGTCGAGGCCGATGGCTTCAAACACCTGTTCGCTGGCCGAATCGGCCTCGATCAGCGCCTCGTTGCTTGCCAGCGCCACTTGCGAGTCGGCCGTGAGCATGGTGCGCCAGGCCAGGCCGCTGAGGTCATCCTCGGGCGCATAGCCATGCAGGTGGCGGTAGCGTGGGTTGGAATACACGAAGCGCCCATGGCGCAGGATGGCGATCGCCACGGGCGCATCTTCGATCAGGGTGCGAAAGCGCGTTTCGCTGTCGGACACGGCTTGCATGGCCTGGCGTTCCCTTTCCTGTTCCACCTGCCAGGCGGCCTGCTGCCGGCGCCGCCGCTGGCTCCAGAACAGCAGGCTGGCCGCGGCCAGCGCCAGCATGGCAAAGCCCAGCATGTAGCCCAGCGCCTGGCGCCGCAGCGGGGCGGCGATGGCCGCTTCTTCGCGGCTCAGGCCGATGATCAGGGCGCGGTCCATGTGCAGCGCGGCGGGGGCGATGGTTGCCATCGCCATGACGCGGGGGGCGGCGCCGTCGATCTCGACGCCGCTCAGCACGCCCGCCTGAAAGCCGCTGTCGCGAAAGCGCCGCAGGAAGCTGCCGGGCGCGTCCACATTGCCGCCATTGGCGTTCCTGGGGGGATAGTTCAGGAATTGCCGGCCGTCGCCATGCACGACCACGGCCCAGACGTCGGGCGCATACATGGCGGTGCGGAACTTGGCCGTGAAATAGTCGGGGTCGAAGGTGGCCACGACGACGCCGGCAAAGCGGCCTTGCCGGTCCTGCACCATGCGCGCCGCCGTGATGACCAGGTCCCGCTTGAAGGATAGGAAAGGCGCCGAGATGTACAGCATGCGCGCATCGGGGGCGTCGCGCGCCGTCTGGAAGTAGCCGCGGCGGGAAAAATCCTGGCCGGCCAGTTCCGGGATGTTGGTGGCGACCGGCTTGCCGCCGGCATCGATGACCAGCATGGTGCGCACGCCCGGCATGGCGTCGACCAGCGCGGCCAGGCGCCGGGGCAGCGCTTGCCCGGCGTCGGGCGCGGCGCCGGCGGCAAGATAGTCGCGGATCACGCCGTCGAGCACCAGGTTGGTCGACGCCAGGTCGACTTCGATATTTTTTGCCAGCAGCGCCGTCAGCACGCTGAGCCGTTCGCGCTCGGCCGCATCGTGCCGCGACGCTTCGGCCAGGTGCGCGTAGGCGAGGGCGGCAGCCACGATCAGCAGCCCGAGGAGCAAAAACAGCCATTCGATCAATCGCCTGTGCACTGCCGCCGCGTCTGTGTGATAGGTCATGTGGCGATGCTATACCCGATATGCACGGAGAACAACTTTTGCGCATGACTACGCAGGTGATAGTGTGGCCAATTTGCCGCCAGGCGGCAGGCGGAGGCTAGCGCGCCAGCCAGCGTTCCACCATGGCGCGCAACTGGGCGGCCGTGAAGGGCTTGGACAGGTAATCGTCCATGCCGGCCGCCGCGCAGCGCTGCCGGTCGTCGTCCGTGACGCCGGCCGTCAGGGCGATGACGGGCAGGCGCGGCGCGCCGCTGGCCGCTTCGCGGGTGCGCAGGGCCTGGCACGCCTGGTAGCCGTCCATGACGGGCATCATGCAATCCATCAGGACCAGGTCGTACTGTTGTTCGGCCAGCGCTTGCAGGCCCAGCGCGCCGTTCTCCGCCGTGTCGATGGCGTAGCCGCAGGTGCCCAGCTGCAGGCACACCAGCTGGCGGTTCAGCGCCGTATCCTCGACCAGCAGGATGCGCGCGCCCTGCGCTATCTCTTGTTCCGGCGGCTTGGCGGCATCCGCTGGTGGTGCGCGCTCCTGCAGCGCCAGCACCGTGGCCGCGTCGCGCTCCTGGCGCCGCAGCAGGGCCAGGATCAGCGCGACGGCCGCGGCCAGCACGAGCAGGCTGACGACGGCCGCGCCGCCCATGGTGAGCAGCATGCGCCGCCAGCCCGCCAGGTAGACGTCGTCCGTCACGGTCACGTTGATGGCCAGCGGATAGTCGCGCACCAGCCGTATGGCGGCCAGGCGGTCGACCGCGCGCCCCTGGTCGGCCGCGCGCGGCGAGTCCACCTGCAGCACGCCATCGGTCTTGCCCTGTTCCAGCAGGCGGTAGGTGCTGCCCGTCAGGTTGCGCTTGCCCATCATGGCGGGTACGGCCGGCCAGCGGGCCAGCAGCGTGTAATCGCTGCGGTACAGGGAAAAGGCCGTGTGTTCGCCGATGCTGGTGTTCTGGAAGAATGTGCTGAAGAAGTCGCACGACAGGCCCACCAGCACCACGCCCAGGAAGCGGCCGTCCGTGCCGCTGATGCGCCGGCTGATATAGAAGGTCCAGGCACCATCGCCCTTGTTTTGCACGGGCGCGCTGACATGCATGCCGCCGTCCGGGTGGCGCCGGTGATACTCGAAGTAATCGCGCTCGTCGAGGCGGAGGGGCGGCGCGGGAAAGGCGCGGCTGAAGGCCAGCACCTTGGCATCGCCGCCGATGATGGACACCCCGTCCACTTGCGGCACGCCGCCGATCTTGTGCCGCAGCATCTGCTGCATGGCCGGGGTGCCGACGGCGGCGGCCAGCGCTTGCGCGTCCGCCGGGGCGGCGGCATCGATGTCGCTGCTGACGCCGTCGAGCACCAGCCTGGCCGCCGTCATGCTCTGCGCCGTGTTTTCCGCCAGCAGCAGCGACAGGTTGGACAAGTCCTGCTTCCAGTCATCGACGGCTTCGCGGTGCAGCAGCACGCCGGAGACGACGATGCGCAGCGCCAGCAGGCCCACCAGCACCAGGCCCACGACGGCCGCCGTGGTGCGCGGCCGATAGCGGTGCACCAGGCGCAGGGCGGCCTGGCGCGCGTTCATGCCTGCGCGCCCGTGTAGTCGAGCATGCTGCGGCGTACCTCCTGCTCCACCGCGCCGACCAGCGCCGCCGTTTCAGCTAGCCAGCCTGCTGCCGCCACGCCCTGGTGGCGCACCAGCTGCTCGAATTCCGCCAGGCGCGCCGCCAGGGCGCTGGCGCCCAGCAGGACGACGGTGCCGCGCAAGGTATGGCAGCTGTGCACGATGGCTTGCGCCGCACCGCCGCGCACGGCCTGCTCGACGCGGGCAAACATGGCCGGCGCCGTATCGAGGTAGGTCTGCGACAGGGCGCGGAACATCTCCAGGTCGCGCCCGGTGGCCTGGAACAGCACGGCAGGATCGATGTGGTGATAGGCTGGCATGGCGGCTCCGTGGCGGGGGGAAGGCGGTGGCCGGCTAGGCGGCCAGGCTGTTGCGCCGCGCATGGCCGGCGCAGCAGGCGCGCAGATAGCCGCGCAGTTCGTCGTAATTGACGGGCTTGGCAAAAAATACCACGCCGGGCGGCACGCCGCCCCGTTCTTGCAGTTCCTCCGGCGTCAGGCTCGACAGCATGGCGATGTGCATGTCCGCCAGCAGCGGGTCGGCCAGGATGGTGCGGATCACCTCGTAGCCGTCGATGCCTTCCATGATGATGTCGGCCAGCAAGATGTCGGGCTGGTCGCGGGCGATTTCCATCAGCGCCTGGTAGCCGTTTTCGCAAAAGCGCAAGTCCGCCTGCAAGCCCCAGGAACCGATCTGCTTTTCATACAGCGCCCGTTCGATCGGGTTGTCTTCGATGACGAGGATGGACGGCGGGCGGCCGGACGGGGCGGGGCGGTTGGCGCGTGCGGCGCGCTGGTCCTGGCCCGGCTGGCCGGGATTGCCCTTGTAGGCTTCGACGGCCGCGAGGGGAATGCGCCGGTGGCCGCCCTTGGTCTTCCAGGCTTCGATCACGCCGGCCTCGACCAGTTGCTGCACCGATGTGACCGAGATGCCGAGGATTTCGGCGGCCTTTTGGGTAGTGCAAACGTCTGCAGTGTGCATGATGGGCTGTCTGGTTGCGGATGAAGTTGAAGAGGATGATACGCAATCGCGCTCAAAAAATCAATTTTAACGAATTAGATGAATTCACTAAAAACCTGGCTTGCGGCGCGCCGGGTCCCGCTGCGCGTGCGGCAGGGGACGACATGCGCCTGCGGTTCCAGGATCTCGCACCATTCGCTCCACTCGGCGTTGCTGTGGCGTAGCAGGGTTTCCATGTACTCTGCGTCCATGCCCAGTACCCGCGCGGTGGCCAGGGCCGGCGCGCGCGATCCCGCGCCGTTGCGCAGTATCAGGTCGGCGAAGCTGTCAGCCAGCTTCAGCAGCCAGGCCAGTTCCGTCATGCGCCCGGCCCGCCCGAAACCGGGCGGTGCGGCATGGCAGAGTACGGCGTCGCACAGGATGTCCGGCATGCCCCAGCCCCGCATCAGCGTGGCCGACAGCGCCAACTGGTGGTGGCCGAAGCGCTGCGATTCCGCGCACAGCAGCCGGGTTCTGGCGGCATCGCCGTATTGGCCCAGCAATTGACCGTACTCCTGCGGATGCAAGGTGGCCAGGGCCAGTTGGCCGCAGTTGGCCAGCAAGCCGCAACTGTACAGCTCATCGGCCGGCGCCAGCTGCAGCGCGTCGCCTGCCACGCGGGCGGCGCACGCCATGGCCAGCGAGTGCGACCAGAAGCGCTGCGCGTCGAAGTGCTCGCACGCGGCCGTCGACACGGCGGGGGCGGCGAATGCCTGGCGCAGGGCGGGCAAGCCGATGGCCGCCAGCATCGCGGCGTTGACCGCCGCATGCCTGCGCTCGCCCGGTGGCACGCCGGCATTCGCCAGGCCGATGATCTTGCCGCTCAGTGCCGGATCGCCGCCCAGTTGTTCTGCCAGCTCATCGAGCGGCAATTGTTGCTGGCACAAGGTCGCCAGCCAGTGGCGACGCCAGGCGGGCGAAGGCAGGATGGCGCCGCCGAGCAGGCGCGCCAGGTCGATGTCGGCGCTCATGGCCGGCTGCCTGCGCCGCTGCGCTCCTCGGCCAGCACCGCGCCCGTTTGCAGCGCCGTGACCGCTTGCGACAGCGCGTCGAGCGCCATCAGCAGTTCCGCGTGCAGGCGGCGCAAGGCGCCGATATCGTTGGAAAAGCCCGCATGCACGGCCTGGCGCGCCAGCGCCTGCAAGGGGAGCAGGCCCATGGCCAGGCTGCCGTCGAGAATTTCCTGCGCCAGCACGCGCGCCGGGGCGGTCCGCTCGCAGCGCAGCGCATGGGCGATGCCGGCGAGGCGGTCGCGCGTCTCGGCCACGAACAGGGCCAGAATCTCGCCCTGCAGGCGCCGGTCGTGGCCGAACATGGCGTCCAGGCGGGCCAGTTCGAATGGCGGCGTGCCCGGCGCCCTGGGCGCTTGCGGCGGCGGTGCGCTGTCAGCCCCCCTGGCCGGCGGGGCCGCTTTGCGCATCTGCAGCAGTTGATGCAGGTCGGACGGCGTGCTGCCGCCGGCCGCTGGCGCGCGGCCGGCCTGGCGCCAGCGGGTGCGGCGCCAGAGCAGGGCGGCCAGCAGCAACAGCAAGCCTGCCAGCGCCAGCGCCGGGCGCATCAGCGACAGCTCTTCGCAGCGCAGGAAGGGGTGGATGGAGAGAAAGGCGTTCATGGCGGTGCTCCAGTGCGGACGATGCGCGTGATCCTGCGTGAGGACGGACCTAAAATACTTCCCAGTCGCCGGCATCGGCGGCGGCCGGCGCCGTGTTCCTGGCCTGGCCTGCTGGGCGCGTGGCGACCAGCCTGAGCGTGGCCTTGTGCTGTGCCGGCCGCCGGGCGGCAGGCGCGCGGGGCGCGGCGGCGGCTTGCCCTTGCGCCAGCTTGAAGGTGCCCACCACGCCGGCCAGGTTGGCCGCCTGCTCCTGCAGCGATTGCGATGCCGCCGCCGCTTCCTCGACCAGGGCCGCATTCTGCTGCGTGACTTCATCCATCTGCGTGATGGCGCGGTTGATTTCCTCGATGCCCGTGCTTTGCTCCACGCTGGCGGCCGAGATTTCGCTGACGATGTCGGTGACGCTGCGTACCGTGTCGACCACTTCCGTCATGGTCGCGCCGGCCTGCTGGACCAGCTTGCCGCCTTGTTGCACCTGTTGCACGGAGTCGCCGATGAGTGCCTTGATTTCCTTGGCGGCCGCCGCCGAACGGTGCGCCAGGTTGCGCACTTCCGTCGCCACGACGGCAAAGCCGCGTCCCTGTTCGCCGGCGCGCGCCGCTTCCACTGCCGCATTCAGGGCCAGGATATTGGTCTGGAAGGCGATGCCGTCGATGACGCCGATGATGTCGGCGATCTTGGCGGACGAGCTGTCTATCGCTTGCATGGTGCGTATCACGTCGCCCATCACTTGCCCGCCCCGCTGCGCCTGGTCCGAGGCGCTGACGGCCATTTGCCGGGCCTGGCGGGCGTTGTCCGCATTTTGCCGCACGGTGGCCGTCAGTTCTTCCATGGCCGAGGCGGTTTCTTCCAGCGAGCCGGCCTGCTGCTCCGTGCGCGCCGACAGGTCCAGGTTGCCCGCCGCGATCTCGCTTGACGCCGTGCCGATGGTGTCCGTGCCGGCACGCACTTCGGCCACGATGCGCACCAGGCTGGCGCTCATCTCCGCCAGGGCCGTCATCAGCTGGCCCACCTCGTCGTGCGAGGCGGCGCTGACCTGCACGCTGAGGTCGCCGCTTGCGATGGTGCGGGCCACGCCGATGGCGTCGGCCAACGAGGCGGCGATGCGCCGGGCCAGCAGCAGGCCCATGCCGGCCACCAGGGCCGTCACGGCCAGGGCCAGGCCGCAGGAAATCCAGCGCGCGCTGGCCGCGGCTGCGGCGCCGTCGGCAGCCCCCCTGGCGGCCAGGGTTTCGTTGTAGCGGTGATGGGCGGCGAGGGCGTCGACCAGTTCCTTGATCAGGGGCTGGCTTGCCATCAGCAAGTCGCGTGCGGCGTCGAGTTCGCCCGCCTTCGACAGCGCCAGCACCTTGTCGCGCACGGCGTCGTAGCGCAGCAGCACGGCGCGGTCCGCGGCCAGCAGCGCCTTGTCTTGCTCATCTGAAATGTTTTCCTTTTCATACTGGTCGAGCGCCTTGCCGACCGCCGCGCGCGCCTCGTTGATGCCCGCTTCCAGTTTGTCGCGCCTGGCGGCGTCCTTGCTGGCCATGTGCTGCCAGACGGCCGTGCGCATCTGCGTGAACGGCACGAACGCCTGGTTCAGGGTCAGCAGGCTGGGAACCGTGTTGACAGTGGCATAGCTGGCCGCCGTGTACACGCGGTCCATCTGGTAGATGCCAAAGCCAGCCAGGGCGGCCAGTCCGATGACGACGGAAAGGATCAGGGCATACAGCCGTTTAGCGATGGTCATGATGGGCGCCGCTCCAATGAAGTGAAATTCAAGAAAAATACTTTGCCTGGATGAGTTTTTTCATTTTACGCCAAAAATTTGTTTTATTCGAGAAATTTGTTGTTTATCTATTTTAATTGATGTTTTTCATCAAAATCGCATCGCGGAAGCTGGCTAAACGGGCATGCCGTGTATAAAAAGCCACACGGCACGCGGCGGGCGTTCTGGCGTGTGGCACGCTTTGCCAATTAGTGAAAAAATGCAATGTCCTTGATTGCCATCAAATACGGTGCGCAGGCGCGTGCCGCCGACTGACTCTTGTAAAGGAGCATCATGACTGCCTCTGCCCGGCCTGGACCCTTGCTTGTCATCACCGCAGTCATCTTTATCTTGCTGGGCCTGGCGCTCGTTGGCGGCGGCGCCTGGCTCGTCAGCCTCGGCGGTTCCTGGTACTACGTCGTGGCGGGTATCGGCATGATAGTTGCCGGTGCGCTCGTGTGGAAAAGGCGGCGCAGCGCCCAGCTCTTCCTCGCGCTGCTGCTGTTCGGCACCCTGATCTGGTCCGTGATCGAAGTGAAGTTCGACTGGTGGCAATTGTTGCCGCGCCTCGATATCTGGTTCGCCGCCGCCGTCTGGCTGTTGCTGCCGTTCATCGACCGCCGCCTCGATCCGTCGCTGATCGCGGGCGCAAAGCCGCGCGACGCCGGCAAGAGCGCGCTGCTGGCGGCCGTCGTGGTGACGGCCGCCGTGGGCGTGTTTTCGCTGTTCCAGGATTACACCACCTTGCACGGCGAAGTGCCGGCCGAGAACATGGCGGCCGTGCCCGCAGGCGATTTCGCGCCCGGCGTGGCGCCCAACGACTGGGCCGCCTATGGCCGCTCCGGCTATGGCGACCGCTATGCGCCGGCCGCGCAGATCACGCCGGCCAACGCGGCGCAGCTGAAACAGGCGTGGGTCTACAACACGGGCGACTTCAAGGGGCCGACGGATCCGGGCGAGATCGCCAACGAAGTCACGCCGCTGAAGGTCAACGGCATGCTGTACCTGTGCACGCCGCATAACATCGTCATCGCGCTGGACCCGGACACGGGCAAGGAGCTCTGGCGCCACGATCCGAAGATCAACCGCGACGCGTCCAGCTACCAGCACATGATTTGCCGCGGCGTCGCCTACTGGGACGTCAATGCGGGCCGCGCCAAGGACAGCCCGGCGCCAGAAGCGGCCAGCATGGAGTGCCCGCGCCGCATCTTCGCGCCCACCATGGATGCGACCTTGATCGCCGTCAATGCCGATACGGGCGAAGCGTGCAAGAGCTTTGGCGAAAATGGCGTCATCGGCCTGTACCACGGCATGGGCATGAAGAAGCGGGGCTTCTTGATGCCGACGTCGCCGCCGGCCGTGGCGCAAAACGTGGTGGTGATGGCCGCCAGCGTGACCGACAATTTTTCCACGGAAGAGCCGTCTGGCGTGATCCGCGGCTACGACCCCGTCACGGGCAAGCTGATGTGGAACTGGGATGCCTCAAACCCGGACGACACGGCGCCGATTGCCGAGGGGAAAACCTACACGAACAATTCGCCGAATTCCTGGGGCGTCTCCAGCGTGGATGAAAAGCTGGGCATGGTCTACATTCCGATGGGAAACGAAACGCCCGATACGTGGGGCGGCAACCGCAACCCCCATGGCGAGAAATACAATAGCGCCATCGTCGCGCTGGACCTGGCGACGGGCAAGGTGCGCTGGGTGTACCAGACCGTGCACCACGACATCTGGGACATGGATATCGGCGGCCAACCGACCCTGGTCGACATCGACACGCCGAAAGGCAAAGTGCCATCTGTTGTTGCCACGACGAAACGGGGCGACATCTACGTGATCGACCGGCGCGACGGCAGCCTGGTCGTGCCGGCGCCGGAAAAACCCGTGCCGACGGCCAACGCGGCGCCCGGCGACAAGCTGTCGCCCACGCAGCCATTCTCGGCCCTCACTTTCTTGCCCGAGAAAAACATCAGCGAAACGGATATGTGGGGCACGACGCCGTTCGACCAGCTGGCGTGCCGCATCATCTTCCGCCAGCACCGCTATGAAGGGCCGTTCACGCCGCAAACGGTGGCCGAAGGCAAGATCAAGGGCGCCATCATCTCGCCCGGTCCGCTCGGCATCTTCGAGTGGGGCGGGGCGGCCGTCGATCCCGTGCGTCAATTGCTGCTGGTGAACCCCGACTACATGGGCTTCCTGGAACGCCTGGTGCCGCGCGCGCAAGCCAATGCGCCGGGCGGCACGGGCACGGAAATGGGCTTGCAGCCGCAGACGGGCGTACCGTTTGCCGTGGAAATCAAGCCCTTTTTGTCGCCGCTGGGCTTCCCGTGCCAGGCGCCGCCGTGGGGCTATATCGCCGCCGTCGACTTGCGCACCATGAAAAAAGTGTGGATGCACAAGAACGGCACCACGCGCGACAGCGCCCCAGTCCCCATCGCCTTGCCGCTGGGCGTGCCCAGCCTGGGCGGCATCAGCACCACGGGCGGCGGCGTAGCCTTCCTCAGCAGCACGCTCGACTACTACATCCGCGGCTACGACGTGCGCAACGGCAAGACCGTATGGAAAGCCCGCTTGCCTGCCGGCGGCCAGGCCACGCCGATGAGTTATGTCTCCGACAAGACGGGCAAGCAATATGTGGTGGTGATGGCCGGCGGCCACGGTTCGCTGGGCACGAAGATGGGCGACAGCCTGGTGGCGTTTGCCTTGCCGGACGAAGCGGTGAAGGAGGCGGGGAAAGGAAAGTAAGCGTTACGCATCCGCGGCATGGACCGCCCATGCCGCGGATGCGCTGCCATTGAAGCGTTCGACCTTATTGCAAGCGGCGATTCAAGACGATCAGTTCGGCATTGCCCGCGTTATCGTCTGCCATCGGGTAGAGCACTACCGCATAAGCACGATCGCTCGTCTTGTTGATGCTTGAAATGATCAAGTTGTCACGGGGTATAGACAAAAGCTCGTTGGTCAGCAAGTTCCTGTAGCCTTGCTCATCTTTGCTATAGAAGATTTCCAATAACTGATCATTTTTCGTGGTCAGCCAGCCATTTCCAAACTCGCTATTGAAGCGGGTGATGAAAGTGTCGTCGGCGATGTTGACCGGTTGCCATGTGTTGAACAATGGGTCAGAAAAATCCACCAATTCAATGACGGTACTTGCACCATTCTCATCTATTTTCTGGATAACGAGCTTGTCTTTTTCCTGCGCCAGCAGATAAGAATTCCCATCGAAGGAAGCGCTTAATATCTGCAAGACATAGATGCCATTCGAGTCGATTTCGCGATGGCGAATCACATTGCCTTTTTCATCAAGCTCCCGGTGCAGCAGCAGGCTGTCTTCATTGGCCAGCAAATGAATCGCCTTGTTGGCAATGCTGATTCTGTTATTTGCGGGCAATGGGATCTTGATATTGTTTTTCTTTTTTAGTTTTCCATTGATAAATTCGATGGCCAGGATCTTATCGGGTTTGCTGTCATAGAAATCCACATCGTGAAATATCGAACAGGTTTCCGTTGTTCCAATGAAGGTTCCTGTAAATGGACGGCTGCCCTTCGGTATTTCCACGTCTTCACGATCAAAGATGGGAATGCTGATTTCCAATTCCTTGTCATGATGATAGGGGACGACGGACACATAGTTTTCCTGATCCGGACTCAGGAACAGTGTCGGCAAGATGCCGTCATCCTCGATGTAGTTGTCGATATTGCCATCAATCCCGACCACCGTATAAATCAGCTTGTACGTGTCATTTTTCCCGTATACATAGTTCGCCAGCAGCGTCTTTTCAGCAAATGCAATGCTGTCTTTTGCCGATACCTGTGTTTCAGCGACGAGCGTTGTCATGGTACACAAGTCGCCCTGTATAACAGACGATGCATAGGGCGTTACCTTGTCGAGGTTTTTCATGCGTCAGATTATCTCCGTGTCTTATTGCGTGGCCAGTCCCAGCTTCAGTCCCACCAGCTTGCCCGGCGCGGCATCCGTTTTTTCGGGCACGCCCGCGCTGACCCTGGCCGCCGGCGTGCCGTCCTGCTGCAGGGCCGCCAGGATGGCCGCGCTGCGCTGGGCGCCCAGCTTGCTCAAGGCGTCGGCAGGCAAGGGTTGTTTGGCTTCCAGCTGCTCGCGCAAGCCGTTGTAGAAGGCGCCCGTGTCGGCCACTTGCGGCTCGCCCTCGATCAGCTTGCCCAGGCGTTGGAAGACGGGAATCTTCGCCGCCGCCGGAGCGGAGGCTGCCGCCGCTGTGGCTGGTACGGCCGATTCCGCCGCCTTTTTCTGCTTGTCCAGCTCGGCCTTGCCGAAGCGTTCGCCGTACAGGTCGCGCAGGGCGCCCCGTATCTTGCGTTCGCCCAAGTTCAACGGTCCCGGTTCCTCGCCCGCTTCCAGCTTGATGCCGGCCTTGGCGGCGACGGCGCGGCGCACGGCCTGGGCGCGCAGGGCGGCCGCATCCGTGTCGCTGTACTGGCCCGGCACGGCCAGCTTCAGCTGTTCGCGCTTGGACAGGATTTGCGCCACCTGCTTGAGCTTTTCCCGTTCCGGCGGCAGCAGCACGGCGCTGCCCGCATCGAAGTCGATGGCTTCGAGCTTGTCGGCGCTGATGCCCAGCAAGTTGCCCAGCGCGCGGAACGGCGCCGTGACGATTTTCGTCAGCACATTGCCCACGGCTTTCCAGATCAGGGCGCCATAGCTGAATTGCGGGTCGTTCATGTCGCCCGACACGGGCAAGCCCAGGTCGATGCGCCCGTCGCTATCCTTGAGGATGGCCAGCGCCAGTTCCAAAGGCAGTTTCAAGGCGTCCGGGCTGTCGATGCGCTCGCCCAGGGTCAGCTTGTCGAGCACGATCTGGTTGGTGCCGTCCAGCTGGCGGTTGCGCACCTTGTATTGCAAGTCCAGCGAAATCTTGCCTTCAGCCACTTTGTAGCCGGCGAACTTCATCGTGTACGGCGAAGCGGACACCATGTCGACGTTCTTGAACACCACGTTCAAGTCCGTATTGTCGGTCGGGGCGAACGGATTTAATTGACCACGCACGCGGGCCAGGCCGAATTCGTCGATGCGGCCGTCCAGTTCGATCTGGCTGCGCGCATCGCGCTTCGTCGACAGGCCCGTGACGACGCCATTCAATTCATATATCTTCGCGGCGAACTGGGGCCGCAAGCTCAGGTCGGCAAAGTCCAGCTTGGCATTCTGCAGGCGCACGCGGCGCACGCGCACGGGGAAGGCGGCATCGGCGGCCGGCGTGGCGGTGGCCGACGCCGCGGGTGCGGGCGCGGCCGGTTCCGGCGCTTTCACCAGCAAGCGCTGCGCGTTCAGGCTGCGGTCGTTTTCGATGATCAGCTGGGCGTTCGGTTCGACCACGCGCAATTCGGGGATGTCGACAAAATCGGGGCCCACGCTGGCCGTCAGCTTGTCGGCGCGCACGCTTTTCCACGAGGCAAAACGCTTGCCATCCGTTTCATTGAGCACGAGGCCGGCGATGTCCACGCCGCCCACATAGCGTACCTTCGGCGCCTTCGGCGCGCCGCCGCCCGTCGTCAGGCGGCCGCTGCCGGAGAGCGAGCCGCCCGCCAGCTTCAGTTTCAGATGTTGCGCCAGCAAGGGTTGCACGGGGGCCAGGGTCAGCTGTTTCAAATTCAATTGCGCATCGACGGCGCCCGTGCCCGGCACGAACTTGCCGTTGGCAGTGAGCAAGCCGCCTTCGCGCAGGCCCACGCCCAGTTCGAACGGCAGCGCCTGCTGCATATCGTTGCTGACGGTCTGCAGGGACAATCTGGCATCCTGCAGATTGCCCTTGATGCCAGTGCCCGCATCATCGAAACGGGCGCCGAACTTGCTCAGCTCTACCTTGTCTACCTTGGTGGACCACGGTGCAGATGGCGCATCCTTGGCCGGGTCGGTTTTGCCGGAGGTAAACACGGGCAGCTTTTGCGCAATCGCAAATTCGCCCTGGCGGTTGCGCGCCAGGTCGATCTGCGCGCCGCTGGCCGTCACGGAACCCAGGTGCACGGCATGCGCCGCCAGGTCGATCTTGCCTTCTGTAAAGCCCAACTGGGCCAGCTTGAACGGCGTTTGCGCCCCCCGCTGCATGGCGAGGTCGGCCAGGCTGAAGCTCGCGCCGTCGATCACGGTGGCCATGCCCGCTGGACCTTGCTGCAAGCCCAGTTGCAGCTGCAGTTGTAATTGTTTCGCGCTCAGCTGCAAGGCTGGCGAGACGGTTTCATCGATGGCGGACACGTCCACATTGGCCAGCGCCAGCTGTTTCAAGTCCACCTTCCATTTGCCAGGCTTGGCTGGTGCGGTGGCGGCGGGCGCGGGATTGCCCGGCAGCATCAGGTTCGCCACGTCGATCTCGCCCTTGCTGTCGCGGCGCACGGCGACCTTGCCGCCGTACAAGTTGATTTTATCCACGCTGACGCTCTGGCGCGCCAGATCCACGTTCACGCCGGCGACGCCCAAAGTATTGAGCGAAGTAAATGCTTCTCCTTTTCCGTCGCGCACCAGCGCTAGGTCGCGCAGGGCCAGGCCCGCGCCTTTGACGGTCGCTTCCAGCTTGCCGTCCGCATAGGAAAAGGCGTAGGGCAGGCGCGCCGACAATTGTCCGCTCGTGACCGTGGCGCGCGTATAGGCTTTCAGGTAGGCGGCCAGGCCGGGCAGGGAAGCGTCGTTCAGTATCAGTTCGCCCTCGCCCCGGATCGGGCTGAGCGAGGCCGTGCCGCGCCAGTGCAGCTTGCCGCCGCGCGCCGCGTCGGCGCTGAGGCTGTAGCTGCCGTTGGCGTCGGGCAGGGTCGAAATATTGTCGAGCGTAAAGTTGATGGGCGTGAAGTTGTCCGCATAACCCGCCTTCTGGTCGTGCCAATCCACTTTGCCTTGTTCCAGCGCAAAGTGGGCGATGACGAGGCGCGGCATGCCGCCTTCGCTTTTTTCCGGATGGTTGCGTTGCCAGGTGGCCAGCACTTCGGCCAGGTTGAACTTGCCGTCCGGCGTGATCGTCAGCTGGGCTTGCGGCGCCGTGATGCGGATTTCCGCCAGGCTCCAGGCGCGGCGCACGATGGATTTCCATTCCAGCTGCACGGCCAGGGCGCCGATGGATAGCAGCGGCGCGCCGCTCTTGCCATCCGCGCCGGCCGCTTCCTTGAAGGCGATCTGGTCCGCTTCCAGGCGCAGGGTAAACGGGTTGAAGCGCACGTCGGCGATGCTGGCCTGGCGGGCGAGTTCTTTCTCGGCAAATTTGGGCAGCTGGTGCTTGATGACGTAGGGCACCAGCCAGAAGCCGGCCGCGCTGTAGGCGGCCAGGGCGCAGCCTGTGCCCAGGGCCCAGCGCTGCCAGCGTTTCCAGCGAAATGTTTTCGTCTGCACGCTTTTGTTGTCGATTGTATTCACGAACTTACCTTTTGATCTTGTTGGGCGGCACATCTTGCACGCCGTGACTGTCAGTATGCCTCTTTGCGGCTGTGTCTGCAAAATCCAAACGTGTTCAAGTGATAACAGGCGGCCTGGCGGACTGTTTATCTTATGAAATTCTCTGATTCTCACGAATTGTCACTTATTTATTGCGAATGATTCTCGTTACGGATATTATGCGCGGTAACTTGAAGTTTCCTTCTATCACTGTTCTCTGTTGAAAGACCCGTTTATATGCGCGCAGCTTTTCCTTCCTTGCAACTACTTCCAGTGGCCGCAGCCCTGTCGCTGGCTTTCGCTTCCCACACGGCCTGCGCCGCCAATGGCGCCAATGGCCAGGACGACTTGACGGCTGGCGATGAGAAAGTCATGCAGGCGGTGCAGGTGACGGGTGCGCGTGCGCAAGGCCTGGTGCCGACCACCACCGAGGCGGGCAGCTTCCGTGGCGCCAACATCATGGACGTGCCATCGACCGTCAACGTGATCACGCGCGAACTGCTGGAACAGCAAGCCGTGTCCGGCCTGTATGACGCCGTGCGCAATACGGCTGGCGTGACGCGCCAGCAAAACGGCGGCGATACCTGGGATCAGCTGGTGGTGCGCGGCATCGCCGTGGAAAACCGCACGAATTACCGCCTCAATGGCTCGCTGCCCATCATGAACTTTTCGCAAGTACCCATGGAAAACAAGGAGCGCGTGGAAGTGCTGAAGGGAGCTTCTGCCCTGTATTACGGCTTCACCTCGCCGGCTGGCGTGGTCAACTTCGTCACCAAGCGGGCCGGCAGCAAGCCCGTCACGAGCATGGGCTTGAGTCTCGACGACCGGGGCAGTGCCGTGGCAAACGTGGACATCGGCCGCCGCTTTGGCGCGGAGCAGGAATTCGGCGTGCGCGTGAATGCAGCCGGCGGCACCCTGGGTTCATGGCTGGGCAATGTCGGCAACGGCAACCGCAGCTTCATTTCCACGGCGCTGGACTGGCGCGTGACGAACAAACTGCTGCTGAAAGCGGACCTGGAATACGACCGCCGCCGGGTGACGGAGCAGGCGGGCGTGGCCTTGCCCACGGCCGTGAAAGGCGTGATCAGCTTGCCGCGCGCCGTCGATCCGCGCAAGCTGATCGGCCCCGACTGGTCGAATTTCGAGGCGCAGACGAAAAACGCGCAATTGCGCGCCGACTACGCCATCACGGATGGCTGGGCCCTGACGGTCGAGGCGGGTCACTCGGAAACGGCGCGCGACCGCCGCCTGGCCATCTTCCGCCTGAACAATGCGGCGGCGCTGGCCACGGGAGCGGGCCGCATCACGGGCAATATGCAGCATCACGTGACGGCGTCGGACTTGCTGCGCGCGGAACTGGCCGGCACGTTCAATACGGGTTTCATTGCCCATGAACTGACCCTGGGCGCCTCGCGCACGGACAAGTCGCAAGACCCTATTTACCAGAGCAACTATACGATCGCCTCGCAAAACCTGTACAACCCCGTGCCCGTGACGAATGTCGTGTTCGGCCCGAAGCCGACTTCGCCGACGACGGCCGCGCTGGACACGCGCGACACGGGCCTGTATGCGCTCGACCGCATGGTCTTCAGCCCGCAGTGGCAAAGCGTCATCGGCGTGCGCCGCACCAGCTATCAAAGCGACCAGGGCGCCAGCCACTATGACGTCAGCAAGACGACGCCCATGGTATCGCTGGTCTACAAGCTGACGCCGGCCATCTCGTTCTACGCCTCGTCGGCGCGGGGGCTAGAAGAGGGCGAGACGGGGCCGACGGGCACCGTCAACCAGAACGTCAAGATGGCGCCCGGCGTGAGCAAACAGAAGGAACTGGGCGCGCGCTGGCTGACGCCGGGCGGCACCCTGGTGTCGGCCGCGCTGTTCGACATCACGCGTCCCGGCTACTACACCAACAGCAGCAACGTGTTCACTTCGGATGGCGAACAGCGCTACCGCGGCCTGGAATTGTCGACCCAAGGCAAGCTGACGCGCCAGCTGTCGTGGCAAACCTCGGCCCAGTTCCTCGACCCGAAATTCGAGCACATCAACGCCGACTACAATGGCAAGGCGCCTGAAAACGCGTCCAAGCGCACGGCCAGCGCCTTCCTCGCCTACGCGTTCGACACCGTGCCGGGCCTGTCCGTCAATGGCGGCGCGTATTACTACAGCGCCCGTCCCGTCAACGACCTGAACCAGGCATTCCTCGGTGGCGTGACCTTGTTCAGCGCCGGCGCCCGCTATGCCAGCACGGTCATGCACAAAGCCGTCGTCTGGCAGCTGAACGTGGAAAACGCGGCCGACAAGCGCTACTGGGCTGGCGCCGGCACGCGTCTGGCGTCCGGCGCGCCGCGCGCCATCAAGCTGAGCATGAAGGTGGACCTGTGATGCGTCTCGTCAAAACCGCGCTGGCGGCGGCACTGCTGGCAGGCACCTTGCATGTGCAGGCGGCGCAGACTGCACCTGGCAAACAGGTGTTGCTGGTGGTGCGCCTGGAAGGCAAGAGCTTGCCTTTCGACCAGAAAATCAAGGAACACCTGGAATCGCGCGGCTATGCCGTCACGCTGCACAGCCAGTATGCGCCCGTGTCCGGCGCGCAAGGCAAGGACCTGGTGATCCTGTCGTCGACCATTCGGGGCCGCGACTTGCTGGGCGCTTACCGCAACGTCACGGTGCCCGTGCTGACGTGGGAAAACGATTTGTATGACGACCTGTCGATGACGGGCAAGCGGGCCGGCGTGGACTATGGCACGGTGGAAAAGTCGCGCTATGTGTGGCTGGTCAACGCGCCCCACGCGCTGGCGGGCGGCTTGCCGGCCGGCACGGTAGATATTTATCAAAAGCAAGCCACCATGAGCTGGGGCAAGCCTGGCCTGGGCGCGACGACCATCGCCACCATCTATGGCGAACCGGAAAAAGCGGCCATCTTTGGCTATGAAAAGGGCGCCACCATGGATTACGACAGCCTGGCACCCGCGCGCCGGGTCAGCTTCTTCCTCGACAATGAAACGTTTACGAATCTGTCGCCGGCCGGCCTGCGCCTGTTCGACGCGGCCGTGGACTGGGCCAGCGATGGCAAATAGCCCATCCTTGCCGCTGGCCGCGCTGATGCTGGCCATGTCCGCACCGGCAGCGGGCGCAGCCGCACTCGAGCCCGCCTTGCCCGCCTACGCGCCGCAGCCCGTCAAGGTGCCGGCCACGGCCGGTTACCTGGACCGCAAGACGGGCGCGGCCATGATAGGCGGCGCCGAACACGTGGCTACCGTCGTTGGCCAATGGAATGCCCTGTTTTCGGCCAGCCATCCGGGCATCGTCCTGGGGTTTGACGGCAAGGGTACCAGCAGCGCCGTGCCGCTATTGATGCACGACAAGGTGCTGTTCGGCGCCATGGGTCGCGCCATCAATCCCATCGAGCTGGTGCCATACCGCAAGATCGTGGGGTGCGACGCGCTGGAAATCCGCATTGCGCACACGGCATCCACGCCGGGCGAGCACCTGGCCACGTCCTTGGCCGTATACGTGAACCGCGCCAATCCCTTGACGCAGCTGACGGCGGCGCAAGTGTCGCAAATTTTATCTATCGGCAATCCAGGCGGCGACTTCAGCCGCTGGGGACAGCTGGGCTTGAGCGGCGAATGGCGCGAGCGCGCGATCCACCCGTACGGCACGGCCGCGTACACGGGCTTTGGCGACTACTTGCAGCGTGAACATTTCCAGGGCCGGGCGCTGGCAGCCAGCCACGAAGAGCTGGGCAACACGGCCGCCATCACGGGCCGCATCGCGCAAGACCCGGCCGGCATCGGCGTGGCCGCGCTAGGTGTGCAGCACCCGCAGCTGCGCCAGGTGGCCATCGTGGGCGCGGATGGCCGGGCGACGACGGGCACGGACGAGGAAGTGGTGGCGCAACGCTATCCGTACGGCCGCTACGTGTACCTGTACGTGCGCCGCTTGCCGGGCCAGGCCGTCGATCCGCTGGCCAAGGAATACCTGCGCCTGGTGCTGTCGCGCGAGGGACAGGCCATCATCGCCGCGCAGCCGGGCGGCTATCTGCCCCTGACGGCCGCGCAAGCCAGGGCTGAACTGGAGAAACTCGAATGACGCTGTTGAACAAGACCGCACTGGCCGCTTGCTGCGTGCTGGCGTCCGCCGTGCAGGCCGCGCCCCTGGGCGTTGATCCCGCGCAAACCTATGTGAACCGTGACGGCACGGTGGCCATCGTCGGCAATGATGGCCTGGAAGAAGTGATTACGCAGTTGAACGCGCTGTTTACGCGCCAGCATCCGCAGGTGCGCTTCAGCCTGCACATGGAAGGCTCGTCGGCCGGCATGCCCGCACTGACGGCGGGCGCCACGGCGTTTGCGCCGCTGACGCGCGACATGTGGCCGGGCGACCAGGCGGCATTCCGGCAAGTCTTTGGTTACGACGCCACTCCCGTGCGCATCGGCTACAACGGCCACGGTCCCCGTCCGCCGGCGAAGACGCCGCCCGCCGTGTACGTGCACCGCGACAACCCCTTGGCGGGCTTGACGATGGAACAGCTGGGCCAGGTATTCACGGCAGGCGCACCGGGAGGCGACGCCAACCTGTGGTCGCAGCTGGGCGCGACAGGGGATTGGGCGCCGCGCCGCATCCACGCCTATGGCTTGCGCGACGATGGCGGCTTCGCCACGGGCTTGCGCCATGCGCGTTTCGGCAAGCGTCCGTTTGCCGCCAGGTACGAGGCGCTGGCCTCGCGCGAAGCCGTGATCCGCGCCGTGGCCGCCGACCGCTATGGCATCGCCGTGCTGGGCTGGGTCAATGTGGCGCCCATCTCGGACCAGGTGCGCGTGCTGCCGCTGGCGGCGGCCCGGGGCGCGCCATACTACGGTCCCGACAAGGTCACCGTGCGCGCCGGCAATTACCCGCTGACCATGCCCGTGCAGCTGTACGTGAACCGCGCGCCGGGGAAGAGGCTCGATCCGCTGGTGAAAGCGTACCTGCAGCTGGCCCTGTCGCCGCAGGGACAAGCCATCATTCTGGCCCAGCAAGATAGCGAAGAGGGCTACTTGCCGCTCAGCGAACAGGACTTGCAGGCCGAGATCAAGAAACTGGACGCTTTGTAAAGTTTCTTTGACCACATGGCTGGCTGCAGGGCAGGGCGGCCGCTATAATGCCGCCATGTTTATTCGCCAAGGCCGCGCCGTCGTCGTCCTGTGGATCGCGTGCCTCGCCATCCTCATGGCCGCGCTCGCCCCCACCTTGTCGCGCGCGTTCACGGTCGCCAGCGGGCAGGCCGTGCCCAGCTTCGAGATCTGTTCCGTGGCGGGCGGCATGAACATGCTGCCCGTGAAATTGTCCACGGACACACCCGATCCCGCCAAGGACGGCATGCGCATGGGCGATTGCCCGTGCTGCAGCATGCATGCCGATACCCTGGCGATACCGCCCACCTCCCTCGTGCTCGCTTCCGGCGAACTCATCACGGGCTTGCTGCCCGAGTTGTTTTACCAATCCGCCACGCCATTGTTCGCCTGGACGCCCGTCCAGCCCCGTGGCCCGCCCGCCGCTTTCTGATCTGTCCTTTCCCTGAACGGCCTTGCCTCGCACTTGTCGTGCGCTGGCGCCTGTTCGTCTTGCCCATACAGAAACTGAAAGCAGCACCATGAAACATTTACCGTTATTGATTTCCCTCGCCATCGCCATGCCTGCCGTGGCGCAAACGCGTACCGAAGCCGGCACCACCGTGTTGCCCGAAATGAAAGTCATCGTCACGGCCATAGGCGACGGCTACCGTCCTGCCGCCGACACGGCATTAATGCTGTCGAGCACCCCCGGCTACAGCGTGGCGGCCGGAGGCGGCGTGTCCGGCTTGCCGGTAGTCAATGGTTTCGCGGATGACCGCATCAAGATCCGCATCGACGGCATGGAACTGACGTCCGCCTGTGCCAATCATATGAATGCGCCGCTGTCCTACATTGATCCGCAACAAGTGCAGCGCATTCGCCTGATCGCGGGCGTGACGCCCGTCAGCGCGGGCGGCGACAGCATCGCCGGCACCATCGAGGTGCAGTCGAACGCGCCCGTGTTCGCCCAGCCCGGCGCGGGCTTGCTGACGCAAGGCAGCTTTGCCGTCTCGGGACGCAGCGTCAACAACAGCGTGGCGACCAGCGTGAATGCGTCGGCCGCCAGCGAGACCTTGAGCGTCGGCTACAGCGGCGCTTACACGCGCGGCCACAGCTATGAAGACGGCCATGGCAACACGGTGCTGGCCAGCATGTATGAAAGCATCAACCAGTCCATCGTGCTGGCGGCGAAAGGCCAGGGCCAGCAGCTGACCCTGCGCGCCGGCGTGCAGCACATCCCGTACCAGGGTTTTCCCAACCAGTACATGGACATGACGGACAACCACGGCCAGTTCGCCAATCTCGCTTACAAGGGCGAATTCGGCTGGGGCGTGCTGGACGCGCGCGCCTACTGGCAGCAGACGGACCACGAGATGGGCTTTTTCAGCAGCGAGCGCAAGGGCTCGATGCCGATGCTCACGCATGGACGCAATACGGGCTATGCGCTGATGGCCAGCTTGCCGACGGCGGCGGGCGAGTTGCGCCTGGGCCAGGAGTGGCACGGCTTCCGCCTTGACGATTACTGGCCGGCCGTGCCCGGCTCCATGATGATGGGTCCGCGCACCTACCTGAACATCAATGACGGCAAGCGCGACCGCACCGTGCTGTTTGGCGAACTGGAAACGCGCCACGATGCGCGCTGGACCAGCGTGCTGGGCGTGCGCGGCGAATCCGTGCGCATGGACACGGGCGACGTGCAATCGTACGGCACCAACATGATGAACATGCCGGACCTGATGGCCGCGAATGCCTTCAATGCGCGCAGCCGCAGCCGGCGCGACACGAATATTGATGCCTCGGCGCAAGCTACTTTCACGCCCGATGCGGCCAGCAGCTACGAATTTGCGCTGGCGCGCAAGGTACGCTCGCCCAATCTGTACGAGCGTTATTCCTGGGGCCGCGGTTCGATGGCCATGACCATGACCAACTGGTTTGGCGACGGCAATGGCTATGTGGGCAATATCGACCTCAGGCCCGAGACGGCTTACACGGCGGCATTGACGGCCGACTGGCATGGCGGCGGCGAGGAGGGCTGGTTCGTGCGCGTCAATCCCTATTACAGCAAGGTCGACGATTACATCGATGTCGACGTGCTGGCATCCTTCCATCCGTACATGAAAATGGGCGCGAATGGCAACTTGCTGCGCTTTGCCAACCACGACGCCAAGCTGTACGGCGCCAATGTGGCATGGCAGCTGACGCTGGCCAGCAGTGCCCGCTGGGGCCGTTTCATGGCGATGGGCAATGCCGCTTATACGCGGGGCAAGCGCAGCGATGGCGGCGACCTGTACCGCATGATGCCGTTCAACGCCTTGCTGGCCGTCGAGCACAAGCTGGGCGCCTGGAGCAACCGCATCGAAACGAAGATCGTGGCCCGCAAGGACAAGGTCGATGCGCGCCGCTTCGAACCGGAAACGGGCGGCTATGCCCTCGTCAACCTGCGCAGCAGCGTGGCATTGAACAAGATGGCCAGCCTGAGCGCGGGCGTGAGCAACCTGTTCAACCGCGCCTACGCGGACCCGCTGGGCGGCGTGTACCTGTCGGGCTTGAAGGCGAATGGCGGGGCGCTGCAAGCCTTGCCGGCCGAGGGCCGGTCGATTGATCTGGGCTTGCAGCTGAAGTTCTAACAGCAATGGCGCCTTCCCGTTGCCGACACGGAGGGGAAGGCGCCTGCCGTATGCACCGCATCGGCGCTGGCCAGGTGCTTGTGACAATGTGCGCATGTTTCTTCTTGGTAATTTGTTATGCTGCATGGCGTCCGGTTTTCGGCGTTTGCCGCACAGGCGGGCGATGGCGAGGTTTGCGGGTGTGGTATGAAGCGGGTGCCGTGCCGCTAAAACCGTAAGGGGATTACTTTTCCTGGTTAATTCATCGTCGTCCTGCTACCCCCGTTCGTGCCATCGGAAACCTGTGAAATATCAAAAAATACTCGGCGAAGATGCCGCCGCCATCGTGCTGTCCCTGAGCGTTGTTGCATATGTGGCATCCCTGTTTTTAACGGCAATCGTGGACTCCCACGAAGTCTTGCCGGGCGGGGGCGTGTTATTGCTCGGCTGGCTAGGGCCGTTGGCCGGCAGTTTTGCCTGGTTTGCCAATCCGCTGCTTATTTTTGCCATGTATTTTTCGAAAGAGAAGCCCAGTGCCGCGATGCTGGCCGTCTTTTTTGGCTTTGCGCTGGCACTGACCACCTTTGGCATCAAGACAATTCCCAGTGATAATGGTGACGCCACGGTGCTGGGCTTCGGTGCCGGATGCTATCTGTGGCTGGCCTGTTTTCCAGCCGTGTTTATTGCATCGTTCTTGAGCAGCAGAAAATCCAGGGCGCTTGCTCCTGGAAAATAGCCTTGTTTTTTCTGTTGCGGCATCAAAGGTGATCTCCCGTCACCTGTTGCCTGATCAACCATCCTTTGCCAGGCGCGTCCGGATGCGGTCTAATCATGGCTTGTTCCTTTCCGAGGTTGCCATGTTGCCCACTTCCGCCATCGCCGCGCTGTGCGAAAAATTTCCCCTGATTACAGAACTGATGGCCTTGCAGCCCTTGAGCTGGTTCAATCCCCGCATTGCGCCGGCGGCCGAGGCCTTGCACGACGTGGGCTTGACGGCGGACGATGTGGCGGATGCCAGCGCGCGCCTGGCGCGCTTTGCGCCATATCTGGCCAAGGCGTTTCCGGAAACGCAGGCCAGCGGCGGCGTCATCGAGTCGCCCGTCGTGCCGCTGCCCGCCATGCAGGCGGCGCTTGGCATGACGAGCGGTCAGCTATGGCTCAAGCAGGACAGCCATCTGCCCATTTCCGGTTCCATCAAGGCGCGCGGCGGCATCTATGAAGTGCTGAAGCATGCGGAAACGCTGGCGCTCGACGCCGGCTTGCTGAAGGAGGGCGACGATTACAGCGTGCTGGCCAGCGACGCCGTGCGCGCCTTCTTTGGCCAGTATGCGATCGCCGTCGGCTCCACGGGCAATCTGGGTTTGTCGATCGGCATCATGAGCGCGCGACTGGGCTTTCGC
This sequence comes from Janthinobacterium kumbetense, assembly GCF_023703445.1. NCBI lineage: Bacteria > Pseudomonadati > Pseudomonadota > Betaproteobacteria > Burkholderiales > Oxalobacteraceae > Janthinobacterium > Janthinobacterium kumbetense. Next base: position 1,304,599 of record NZ_JAMQGR010000001.1, on the reverse strand, counting down.
GCCACCGTGCACATGTCGGCCGACGCGCGGCAATGGAAGAAGGACAAGCTGCGCAGCCACGGCGTCACCGTCGTCGAATACGCGACCGACTACAGCGTGGCCGTGGAAGCGGGGCGCAGGCAGGCGGAGAACGACCCGACCTGCCACTTCGTCGACGATGAAAACTCGCACGACCTGTTTCTCGGCTACGCGGTGGCGGGCCAGCGCCTGAAAGCCCAGTTCGCCGCAAGCGGCGTCGCGGTCGATGCGGCCCACCCCCTGTTCGTGTACTTGCCGTGCGGCGTGGGCGGCGGCCCCGGCGGGGTGGCCTTCGGCTTGAAACTGGCCTTTGGCGATGCCGTTCACTGCGTCTTCGTCGAGCCGACCCACTCGCCGTGCATGCTGCTGGGCGTGCACACAGGCTTGCACGAGGGAATCAGCGTGCAGGAAATCGGCATCGACAATGTCACGGCCGCCGATGGCCTGGCCGTGGGACGCCCGTCCGGTTTCGTCGGACGCGCCATGCAGCGGCTGATCGACGGCTACGCCACCGTCACGGATGAAGAACTGTACCGCTTGCTGGCGACGCTTGAGCAAACGCAAGGCTTGCGCCTGGAACCGTCCGCCGTGGCCGGTTTCGCCGGCATTCCGCCCGTGCTGGCCGCGCCGCAATACCAGCAGCACCTGGAAACGGCCACGCATCTGGTGTGGGGCACGGGCGGCAGCATGGTGCCGGAGCAGGAGATGGCCGCCTACGTGGCGCGCGGCCGCGCCTTGCTGGCGGCCGGAGCCGCTTGATGCCGGCCGGCGCGCCGATCAGGGCCACGCTTGGGGCCACGCTCACGGCCAGCCAGTTCGCCAACCTGCACACCTTTCTCGTGGCGGCGCGCCATGCCAGTTTCGCGCTGGCGGCGCAGGAACTGGCGCTCACGCCCAGCGCCGTCAGTCACCGTATCGCGCGGCTGGAAGCGGGGCTGGGTCTGCGCTTGTTCGAACGCCTGACGCGGCAAGTCAGGCTGACGCAAGATGGCGAGCGCATCTTCGCGGCCCTGCAAACGGGCTGGGACAGCCTGCATGCGGCCCTTGCCGGCGGCGATGCGCTGGCGGGCAGCGTCACCGTGCATGCGCGCCCGTCGGTCGCGCAATGCTGGCTGGTGCCGCGCCTGGCGGGCTTCGCTGCACAGTATCCGGACGTGTCGATTGACTTGCGCGTGGGCAATGACGCCGTCGACTTTCGCGCCGGCCAGGTCGACCTGGCCTTGCATTACGGCGACGGCCACTTTCCCGGCCTCGTATCGCGCAAGCTGATGGACGAATGGCTGGCGCCCGTCTGCAGCCCGCAGTATGCGCGCGAGCACGGCTTGCTCGATGCGCCACACAACTTGCCCGGCGCGACGGTGCTGCACGACACCCTGGCCTGGCCCGCCTGCGCGCCCGATGCCGAGTGGCGGTTGTGGCTGGACAAGCAGGCACCAGGGGCGAGTCTGCCCGCGCGCAGCCTGCGCTTCGACCGCGCCGACCTGTGCGCCCAGGCAGCCATCCACCACGCGGGCGTGGCCATGGGCCGGCGCCAGCTGGTGCAGCCGTGGCTGGCCAGCGGCCAGCTGATCCTGCCGTTCGGCGGATTCAACTTGCCCAGCCCGCAGGCGTATTACCTCGTGCACGCCGCGCGCACACCGCTGCCAGCCAGAGTGCAGGCGCTGTCCGACTGGCTCGTGGGGCAGGCAATTTGATACACTGCGCGCCTTACCAAGCAACGCGCCAGAAAGCAGCCCCATGCAACCATCTCCCTTGACCTCCACCGCGCCAGCGGAATTGCGTGCATCTGCGCTCGCTTGCCTGCTCGAACCCGACCCGGCGACGAAGGTGGCGATGGTGGCGGCCATGGCCGCAGCCGAGCTGGCGCTGGACGTCAAGGTGCCGCTGGCGCCGTCCGGCGCCGTGCCGGGCCGGCCCGCGCGTCCGGAACTGGTGCCGCCGCGCCTGGTGGGACGGCGCTCGATGATCACGCCGGAAGGGCGCGCCATGCTCGTTCACGCTTTGGCGCACATCGAATTCAATGCGATGAACCTGGCGCTCGACGCCCTGTGGCGCTTCCCGGACCTGCCCGCTGAATACTACACGGACTGGCTGCGCGTGGCGAAGGAGGAAGCGACGCATTTCGCCATGCTGCAGGCGCACCTGCAGGTGCTGGGCCACACGTATGGCGACTTTCCCGGCCACGACAGCCTGTGGGAAATGGTCGACAAGACGCGCGGCGACGTGCTGGCGCGCATGGCGCTGGTGCCGCGCACCCTGGAAGCGCGGGGCCTGGACGCGATTCCGCCGCTGCGCGCCAAGCTGGCGCAGGCGGGCGACATGGCCGCCGCCGCCATCCTCGACATCATCCTGCGCGATGAAGTGGGGCACGTCGAGATCGGCAACCGCTGGTACGGCTACCTGTGCGATCAGCGGGGGCTGGAACTGCGCGCCACCTATGCGGAGCTGGCGCTGCGCTACGAAGCGCCCACCCTGCGCGGCCCGTTCAACCTGGAAGCGCGGCGCCGGGCGGGGTTTTCGGAGCTGGAACTGTCCGACTTGCCTGCCTGAACACGCCCGGGGCGCCGCCCGGCTGTTCAAGGATGGGCCGTCATGCTCAGATGCCAGTGGTGCAAGTGTGACGGGTCGATGCTCACCTTGAGGGGTTTGGTCCACACCGGCACGCCCGGTATCCGCGCGTGCGGCGGGCTGGCGAAACAGCCGTCGATGAGGGCCAGCTTGATGAAACGGTGGCCGATGTAGACGACGCGCGTGCTGGCGGCGCCCGCTTCCAGGGTCAGCATGGCCCGGTTGGCCGTGATCCACGCGCCCAGCCTGGCCAGTTTCGGCTTTTTCGGCAGGCCGGCCGCCACTTCCGCTTCCGCATCGTTGATCAGCTGCAAAATGGCGGCGCCATTGCCCAGGCCGCCCAGCTCGTCCGAATAGCCGCCCGCGCCATCCGCGTAGCGCATGTCGATCTGTTGGCCATCGCTGTGGCCGTCGTGGTCGAGGATGGAACGGCCTGACGCCTCCTGTGTCACGTGCTGGCCGCTGATATCGTTGAAACGGTAGGGTTTTCCCGCCAGCCAGGCGATGGTCAGGCGCGTGGCCCACGAGTCGCCGCCGTCATCGCGCGGCCCGTAGCGCCGCTTCGCCAGCGCCGCTTCGTTGTGGGCAAGATACAGCGGGATGAACGCCGTGTCGCCCTTGAGCGCCACTTGTCCCCCTTCCGCGGGATCCGACACGGCGTTGGCATTGCCGACGCGTCCCTTCAGGCGGACGGTGAGCACGGCTTTCCTGTCGATTTTCGGCCCCGGGAAGTCGGGCAGCCTCAGACGCGGGAAGGTGATCCTGTCCTTGCCGCGGATGTTGGCCTGGTCGAGCAGATTGACCGTGCTGAAGGCCGGGTTGGCGCCATCGGCCGACATGCCGATATTCACCTCGGTCAAGTTGACCCGCTCCGGCGAATAGCGCACTTCCAGTGAGATGGTGTGTTGGTCGGGCGTGTTCTGCGGCACGGACACGTAGGGGCCGGGGAGGTTGTGCGTGAGATTGCGCGGCTGCAGCACGGGATGCAGGTCCGCATTGATGGGGAACAAGCGCGCCCGCGTGATCTTCAAGCCCTTGCAGGCCAGGCTCAGTTCCACCGTGGTGAGCGTGGCCAGCAGGCTGTCGCCGATATTCGTGGCGCTGACGGCGCCCGTGATGAGGAGCGGTCCCGCCCTGGTTGCCTGGCTGACATCCACGCATTCCGTCCTGACGGTAGTACCCTGCGTGAAGTGCGACTGGTTGACGGCGCCCATGCTTGCCAGGTCGACGCCCGGCAAGCCGACCACGACGTAGGACCAGGTATCGTTGTACTGGCTTTGCTGGGTCGTATAGGTGGGATATTCCGCCGTCCTGACGGTGATTTTCACGCCCACGTCCTGCGTGCCTTTCGGTACCGTGTAGCTGAAGGGCCGCACGACGGTCTGGTTTTGCGGGCCGGCCGTGGCGGTGAAGGACTGGGTGTTGTCCTCGTCCTCATCCTGCGGCGTGGCCGGCGCCGGCGCGGCCATGGCCTGCGCCGCTTGCCGCACCGGCGGCGCGGCGCCATCCTGCGTCACGGCTGCGGCGGTCCATGGCGCCGTCGCCGCCTGCAAGCCGGGGCCGGCGGCATACGGGTAGGTGATGCTGACGTTGACGATGGTGCTGGTGGGGAAGATGGCCGTGCTGATGCCGACGACATTCGGATGGTCGAGGTCGTTCAGGGTCAGCTGGTAGGTGTCGGGAATGACGCCGTCGAAATGGAAGGCGCTCGCCGCGTCGATCACGGCCACGCGGCGCAGGTGGAAGTTATAGCCAGTGAGCAAGATTTTCTTGCCGGCCAGGCCGCTGGCGTTGCCGCCTGCCGGCGTGCGCATCTGGCCCTGCAGCACGGTGGCGGCCTTGATGACGGTGAGCGCGTACGACACGGCAAATTCGCCATCCTGCGTGACAAAATTCAGGTGCAGCTGCAGCGCGCCGGCCGGCAGCACGTTCAGCAGTTGCTGCATGGCCGTGGCGCTGATGCTGAAGCTGCCCGTGTCCGCATGAAAGACCCAGTAGGAATGGATGGCCACCGTCGCGCCGCCTTGCGCCGCCAGGAAGCCGCCGCTGTCGTTGCGCAGGTTCATCGGCGCCACGCCCTCGAGGCGGAAGGAGAGGCCGCCAGGCTGCAGCGTATTGTTCGGCCCCAGGCCGCCGATGGCCAGCTTCGGCGGCGCGGGCGGCAGCGAGCCGTTCTCGAGCGGTTCGACATACACGTGCAGGGCGGTCGGCAGCTCGCTCTGGATCAGCAGGTCGAGGGTGGTGACGATGTTGCCCTTGGTGACAAAAAACTGCGCGTGCTGGTCTTCGCCCGTGTCGCCCGGGGTGGAAAAGCGCAGGCTGCCATCTTTCAGCAGCACGTCCGTCACGGCGCCGCTGGCCGCGACCTTGTCGGCGCCGGCGGGAAAGCCCAGTTCGGCCAGCGGCAGGCTGACCACCTGCGCCGGACGCACGGGGTCGAGCGCCACGCTGGCGCCGGACGTGATGTTCCACGCCAGGCCGCCAAGCTCGAACGGACGCGTGCGGTCGATGCGCAGGGTGATGGTGTCGTCGGGGGTGACCGTCGCGCCCGCGTCCATGCCGCCGGCCAGGACGCTGTCGTCCACGATGCCGGCGCCGACGGGCACGCTGGCCAGGACGGCGCGCACGTTGCTTGCCGCTTCGCTGCCATTGTTGCGGATGCTGATGCGGAACGTGTATTCGTAGATGCGGCGGTTGATGCGCTGCTCGCCCACCTTGCGCAATGCCGTCACCGTGAAGGGGCCGGCAGCCAGGCCGGCGTCCGCGCTGGCCGCCAGGGGCGCGGCCGTGTCCGGCCCCAGCGTATCCGCATCCGCCGCCAGCATGACTTTCGGCGTGGGCGGCTGCGTGGGATCGTTCGAACCGCCGCAGGCGCACAGGCTCAGGGTCAGCAATGGGGCCAGCACGGCGGCGGCCAGCTGCCGGCGCCGCAGGCACAGCATGGCCAGCACGCCGGCCAGCAGCAGCCAGGGTGTGGAGGGCAGGGCGACGGCGGCCGGCTGGGTGCTGCCGGAGTCGAGTTCGATGAAGGAAACGGGGTCGAGGATGGAAAACGGCTGGGCGCCGGGGCTGCCCGCGCCCAGGTAGTCGAAGGTGACGGAAAAGCCCGTGGCCGTGGCGCCGGGATTGATGCCGCCGGCCAGCGCCAGCGCGTCGAGGTAGCCGCTGGCGGGGATGGCGGGATCGGGCTGCACCAGCAGCACGTCCCAGCCGGGCGCCGTGGAAACGCTGTGCAGGCTGGCATACCGGCCCACGCCGAAGAACAAGGTGAATTCCCCGATGGGCACGCCCAGGGTGGTATTGCTGACGGTATAGTCGTAGCGCCACTGCGTGCCGCCCAGCGCGGTTGCCGTGTAGCCGATGTGGGTGGCGTGCGCGGCGGACATGACGCAGAGCAGCAGCGCCAGCAGCGCCTGTTTGATGAAACCCATGATCGTTCCCCCGTTGACTGGCGCCAAGCGTGCCCAGCCAAGAGGTCAAGCAGGAAGCGTTCCCGTACAAAATGTGCTGTAAAAACAAGGGCTTGGCTGAGGCGGGGTGGCGCCGGTGTCAAATCCGCCGACACGGGTTTTTATGGCTGAGCCTGTCAGCGCTGTCCTACTTATCTTGTCGAAACTGTCTGATTGTATGCCTTGCGGAAACACGCGATGATGATGTTCATGCTGCAACAGCCAACCAGTCCGACGGAGTATGCGATGCAAAAGCCAGTCCAGTCCATCCACGTGAACAAGCCGTTCCTGCTGATCTGCCTGTTTACTTTCTCGACCCTGGCGGCCACCTTGATGAATACGGACGAGGCGCGGACGGACGATGCCCCACCGGCGCCCGTGGCGCGCGATGCAGGTCACGGCGCCTTGCCCGTCTGCCGCAGCGACGCCCTCACACTGTCGGCCCAGTGCCAGCCCCAGCCGGCCCGCCAAGCTTGATGGGGTCAAGCCTGCAGGCGCTGCTGCAGCAAGGCCAGCACGGCCGCTTCTTCCGGCGCCAGCGCCGGCAAGTCTTCCTGTAATTGCTGCCGCGCCCGCGCGCGCATGCCTTCCCATAAGCTGCCATCCAGATACGATTCCAGCACGGCCGGGTGCACATAGCACTTGCGGCAGATCGTCGGCGTGTTGCCCAGTTTTTTTGCCACCGACTCGATCGCTTGCACGATGTTTTTCTTCGCTTGCGCCTCGGAATCGACTTGCTCGAACGCTTGCAGGGCCAGCGCGGCCAGCAGGGTGCCGGACCAGGTGCGGAAATCCTTGGCCGTGTAGTCTTCGCCCGTCACTTCGCGCAGGTAATCGTTGACGTCGCCCGAATCGACGCCGTGGCGCGCGCCATCCTCATCGACATATTGAAACAGTTCCTGCCCCGGCAGCTCGCGCATGCGCTGCAGCACTCTGGCCAGGCGCCGGTCGCTCAGGCGGATATCGTGGCGCACGCCGCTCTTGCCCTTGAAGCGGAAGGCCACGGCGCTGCCGTCGAGCTGCACGTGGCGCGTGCGCAGGGTCGTCAGGCCGAATGATTTATTGGTGCGCGCATATTCTTCGTTGCCGATGCGCATCATCGTCAATTCCAGCAAGTGCACGATGGTGGCCAGCACTTTTTCACGGGGCAAGCCGGGCAGCTGCATACCGCGCGCGACGGCGGCGCGGATGGCGGGCAGGGCGCGGCCAAAGCTGAGCATGCGCTCATATTTCACTTCATCGCGCACCTGGCGCCAGCGCGCATGGTAGCGGTATTGCTTGCGGCCCCGCGCATCGCGCCCCGTCGCCTGCAGGTGTCCCGTCGCGTGCGGGCAGATCCACACGTCCGTCCAGGCGGGCGGTATGGCCAGTGCCTTGATGCGCGTCAAGGCGGCGGCATCGCGCAGGAACTGGCCGTCCCCGTCGCGGTAGCGGAATTTGCCGGGTTTGCCCAGGCGGGCGATGCCGCGCTGGTGGTCGCCCGTGTAGCGCAGGCCGGCGGCGCGGGCCGTGGTGGTGGCGGATATTTCCATGACGCTAGCTTACCTTGCACGCCGCGCGCCCGGCGCGCCGTTATGCTAAGGTGCGCATTCGTAACGCCGTGCGCGGCAGACAGGAGCAGCAGATGTTTGGCAGAAAAAAGAATCTGGAAGAAGACCACGCCCCCCAGGCCGACAAGCAGTATGAAAAGAAATACACGGATGACAGCTTCTGGGACAAGGTCGTCAAGTTTGCCAAGACGGCGGGGCGCGAAGTCATCGAAAAAGCCCTGTGGCTGTATTACGCGGCACAGCAGCCGAACACCCCGCTGTGGGCCAAGACGGCCATCTACGGCGCGCTCGGCTATTTCATTTCGCCCATCGACGCGATTCCCGACATCACGCCCGTCGTCGGCTATGCGGATGACCTGGCCGTGCTGGCGGCGGCCGTCGCCACGGTCGCCACCTACATCACGGCCGACGTCAAGGAACGGGCCGCCGAGAAACTGCGCGGCTGGTTCGGCGCCTAGGCTTTCTTTGCCGCCGGCGCGCCGCTGCCCCCATGGGCCAGCAGGCGCAGCACGACTTCTTTCTGGAATGAACGAAATTCCTTGTCCGCGCTGACGTTGGCGAAGGCCAGCACGGCCGTCTTGCTGGCGCGGTCGACGCAGACGACGGACGCGGCGCCCGGGTCGCCGCCGCTGTGCGTGGCCAGCGGCTTGCCGTCGACGTCGCGCAGCAGCCACACCAAGGCCTGGCGCACGGATGAATCGGCGGGCACGACGGGGGCCGCTTGCGGGGCGAAAAACAGTTGCAGGGTGGCATCTTGCAGGTAGCGGTGGCCATCGACCCGGCCGCCATTGCTGAAAATGGCCAGGAAACGGGCGAAGTCATGCGCCGAGCTGCGCAGCAGGCCGGCCGGCCAGTCCGGATAGCCGACGGGCGGCAGCACTTGCAGGCCCGGCTCCTTGTGCACATACGGCTGGGCGACGACGGCGCGCCGCGGCAAGCCTGCCAGGCTCCACGCCGTATGGTCCATGCCCAGCGGTTCGAACAGGTGCTCGTGCGTAAAGGCGTCGAGGCCATCGGGGTTCACGCGGCCCACCAGATAGCCGAGCAGGGCGATGCCGACATTGCTGTAGCGCCATTCCGTGCCGGGCCGTGCCGCAAACGATACATCCGCGTCGTACCAGGCGCCGCCGCGCGACAGATAGCCCTTGACGAAGTCGCGCAGCGGTAATCGCGGGTCGCCCTGCACGGCAAACGCCGTCGTCTTTTCGTACACGGCGTCGGAAATGCCCGAGGTGTGGTTGAGCAGATGGCGAAAGGTGATGGGCACGTCGGGAAACTTCGGGTGCATGAGCGGGAAGTCCAGGTAGGCCGCCACCTTGTCGTCCAGCTGGAAGGCGCCCTGTTCCAGCAGCATCATGACGGCCGCGGCCGTGACGAGCTTGCTGACGGACGCGACATGGAACACCGTGTTGGCATCGGCCTTCTTGCCGGCCTGGATGTCGGCCCAGCCATAGCCGCGCGCGAAGATGGTCTGCTCGCCGCGCACCACGGCCACGCCCATGCCCGGCGTTTCCGTGCGGGCCAGTCCATCGCGCATGAAGCCGTCAAATTCCGTTTCCCACGCCAGCCTGGCCGGATCGGTGGCGCAGCCCGTTTGCAGCAGGGCCAGTGAGACGCCCAGTCCCAGCACGCTTCGTCGTTTCATTGATTCTCTCTTTTGCCATTTTTAATTATCTTAACAACATTTCCGCCCGACATAGGGGCGATTGACAAAACATTGCTTTGAACCAATGACAAAGTGGGCCGACTGGTGCCTATTTGCGCCAATAGCGTTCCAGCAGGGGCTTGACCGTCAAGCCGTGCGCGACGATGGACAGGATGACGACGACCAGGGTGATGTCGGCCAGTTCGCGCGCGAGGCCCTGCGGCAAGCCATGCGCGATGGCATAGCTGAGGTAATACAGCGAGCCGATGCCGCGCACGCCGAACCAGGCGGCCAGCCCGCGCAGGCGCACGCTGGTGCCCGAAGCGAGCAAGCCGAGCATCACGCTGGCCGGGCGCGCCACCAGCAGCAGGAACAGCGCCACGCTCCACGCCTGCCAGCGCCAGGCGGCAGCCGTGACGGCGCCGCCCAGCAGCAGCACCAGGGTCAGTTCGGACAGCCGTTCCAGATGTTCCTTGAAGACGAGCGACTCGCCGCTGACGGTCAGCGGCACTTCGCTGTCGTGCGGCTGGGCGGCGGACACGGCATGGGTGTCTTGCGCCTGCAGCAAGCCTTGCCTGTCCTTGGGCGCGCCGGCCAGCCGCAGTTCCGTCTGGCGCAGGGCCACGCCCGCAAAGAACACGGCCAAAAAGCCCCACGCGTGCAGCCAGGTCGCCACGCCGTACACGCAGGCGATCAGGCCCAGGGCCGCCAGGTCGTCCAGCATCGCATGTTTCGGTTCCTTGGCGCGCACCTGCCAGCCCAGCCACGCCAGCAGCGCGCCGCCGGCCGCACCCAGGGCGATGGCGGCCCCGCTGGCCCACAACAGATCGCGCCACAGCCAGGTGGCGCCATGGGGACCCAGCTCATGCAAGCCCAGCAAACCGAGGCCCAGCATGACGAAAGGAAAGCCGCTGCCATCGTTCATGCCCGCTTCGCTGGTCAGGATGAAGCGCAATTGCTCGCTGTCGCCCGCATGGCGCAGCTGCACGTCCGTGGCCAGCACGGGGTCGGTGGGCGCGAGAATGGCGCCCAGCAGCACGCCCGCGCCCAGAGGCAGGCCCAGCACCAGGCATGCAAAGGCCGCCACCAGGGCCACGGAAATGGCCATCGACAGCCACGCCAGGCGCAGCGACGGCAGCCAGCGCGCCAGGCTGAACGGCACGGGCATCTTCACGCCGGCGGAAAACAGGGAGATGAGGACGGCGATTTCCGTCAGGGTTTCCAGCAGGGGCGCCTGCCGCACCAGGTCGAAGGCAAACAGGCCGAGGAACATGGGCCCCAGCAGCAGGCCCACGCCCAGGTAAGCCATGGCCGAGGTCAAGGGCAGGCGCGCGATGCCGTCGGCGCCCAGGCCGCGCGCCAGCATCAGGCAGCCGATCAGGATGAACCAGGCGGTGGTGCTCATGCGCCTTATTCTAGCGGCGCGCGGGCGAGGGCAGCGCGCCGCAGGTTTTTCAAGCCTTGTGCTGCGCCTTGTACAGCGACACGCTGTCGTTCTGCGCCTGCATGGCGTGCAGCTCGATGGGGTCGTGCGTGGAACGCAAGCGGGGCAAGCCGTGCGGATAGTGGGCCGTGATAAAGGCCAGCATCTGCTCGCGCACGATGCAGCGCAGCTCGAAAGCGAGGCCCGAATCTGCCGCACTGACGAGGAAGCGCACGCGCACGGCCCGCTCGTTCGAATCCGTCGCCTGCACCGTGCAGACGCGGCCATCCCATTGCGCGGCTCCTTCGCAGATGCGCGTCAGTTCCGCGCGCAGCGGGTCGAGCGGGATGCTGAAATCGAGCCACAGGAACACCGTGCCCAGCAGGGTGGACGAGCTGTGCGTCCAGTTCTCGAACGGATTTTCAATGAACCATTGCAGCGGCACGATCAGGCGGCGCTCGTCCCACACGCGCACGACGACATACGTGCCCTTGATTTCCTCGACCTTGCCCCATTCGCCATTGACGATCAGCACGTCGTCGATGCGGATGGGTTGCGAAAACGCAATTTGCAGCCCAGCAATGAAATTGCCGAGCACGGGCCGGGCGGCGATACCGGCCACCAGGCCCGCCACGCCGGCCGACGCGAGCAGGCTGGCGCCGATCTGCCGCGCGCCGGGCAAGGTCAGCAGCACGAAGGCCAGGCCCAGGATGACGACGATGGCGTGCGCGCTGCGCGTGAGCACGCGGGCTTGCGTGATCAGGCGGCGCGCGCGCAGGTTGTCGGCCACGTCGACGGGGTTGACTTCGGAAATCGTGATGGACAGGGCCTGGATGCATTGCATGGCCAGCCAGGTCAGCGCGATGATCAGCGCCACGCTGGCGAGATGCGACATGGCCAGCAAGCCCGGCGTGTCGTCGGGCGCGCCGGCCAGCACCATGCGCAGGCCGAAGACGATCACGCACAGCTGGCTGGCGCGGAAGGCCACGCGCGTGGCGTTGGTGGTGAACGGGCGGCCATTGGCCAGCCTTTTCAGCAAACCAATGCCGGCCCGGTGCACGCCGATGGCGACCACGGTGACGAGCAGGGCGGAAACGAGCACGGTCAGCGCCGAGCGCAGCGGGCCTCCCATCAGCGAGTGGAACGTGCTGAGATCCATAGGCGAAAACTCCTTGTTTTTAGTGAAATGGATGTCGGAAGCGGTATTTTACGGGCAGATGGCGTAACGGGGGCGTGCGTTGCCGTACGGATAAGACCTGCGTCAAGGTGGATACTGGAAGAAATTGCTGCGCTGCGCCATGCCACGTTGACGTTTCGCTACGGAAAGCAAACGGGCGTCGCCGCAGTGGAAACATAGTCATACTTGCCATGCTTTTTGTTTTTGCAAAGGAAAACGATGATAGTACGATCACTCCGAATGTCCTTGCGCTTCATCCTGCCACTGGCTCTGGTGCTGGGATTGTTTGCTTATATCGTGGTACCCCTGCTCGACAACATCACCCTGCGCTGGTATGTGCGCGACCTCGACAGCCGGGCAGAATTGCTCGCTGGAACCCTCCGGCCCTCGCTCACCGAATACCTGCCAGCGCAAGACGCCACGCGCGTCAAAGAACTGTTCCAGGGCGCCACGCGCGACGAACGCCTGATCGCCATCGGCTTTTGCGACAATGCAGGCCACTTGCTGTACCAGTCCGCGCAATACCCAAGCTCCATCGGCTGCTGGAGCACGCCTCCCACGGGCGGCCTGTACAAATCCCTGGCGCAATTGCCGCAAGGCCAAGTCCACCTCAGCGAAACCCCCGTCATGCAGGATGCCTCCCAGCTGGGACGGCTGGTGCTGGTGCAGGACATGAGCTTTGTCGAGCGCCGCAATACGGATACCAAGCGTTTCATCTTTGCCTTCCTGGCCGTGCTGGCCGTGCTGATTTCCCTGATGACCGTGTTCGTGGCCCACCTGAGCTGGCGCGGCTGGCTGTCGGCCGTGAAAGATATTCTGCGGGGCGAATTGTTGCCGAAAAGTAATGGGGCCGTGGACGCCGCCGCACCCGCCGCCGCGCCCGCGCCGCCGCCGGAAATGCAGCCGCTGATCGGCGACTTGCGCGAATTGCTGCAGGAATACCATCTGGAACGCCAGAGCGATAACGGCTGGTCGTCCGACTGGACGCCGGACAAGCTGCGCGCCTTGCTGGAAGCGGACTTGCAGGGCGACCAGGTGCTGGTGGTATCGAACCGCGAACCGTACATCCACACGAAAACAGATACCGGCATCGCCGTCCAACGTCCCGCCAGCGGCCTGGTGACGGCCGTGGAAGCCGTGATGCGCGCCTGTTCCGGCACGTGGATCGCGCATGGCGCCGGATCCGCCGACCGCGAGACGGTGGATAAACTCGACCATGTTCCCGTGCCGCCCGACAATCCCAGCTATACCTTGCGCCGCGTATGGCTGACGGAAGAGGAAGAGCAGGGCTATTATTATGGTTTCGCCAATGAGGGCATGTGGCCGCTGTGCCATATCGCCCATGTGCGCCCCGTGTTCCGCTCGTCCGACTGGGAGCAATATGTGAAGGTCAACCGCCGCTTCGCCGACGCCGTGATCGCCGAAGCGAAGACGGACAACCCCGTCGTGCTGGTCCAGGATTACCACTTTGCCTTGCTGCCGCGCATGGTGCGCGAAGCCTTACCTAAGGCGACGATCATCACATTCTGGCATATCCCCTGGCCCAATTCCGAATCCTTCGGCATTTGCCCATGGCGCGAAGAAATCCTCGACGGCTTGCTGGGCAGCACCATCCTCGGCTTTCACACGCCATTCCACCGCAAGAATTTCCTCGAAACGGTGGACCGCTACCTGGAAACCCGCATTGAGCCGGAAGCGTCGACCATTTCCTACGGCGGCGAGATGACGCAGGTCGAGGACTACCCGATTTCCATCGCCTGGCCCGAGGACGACCCGGCGCAGCCCGACGTGGCCACCTGCCGCGCGCAGATCCGCAGCGAGCTGGGCGTGGCCCAAGACCACTTGCTGGGCATCGGCGTGGACCGCCTCGATTACACGAAAGGCATCGTCGAGCGCTTCCAGGCCGTCGAGCGCATGCTGGAGCAGCAGCCTGGCATGGTGGGCAATTTTACCTTTGTGCAAATCGCCGCCCCCAGCCGCGCTTCGCTTGATGAATATCAAAGTTTTGACGCCAGGGTGCGCAAGATGGTCGAGCGCATCAACCGCCGTTTCGGCAGCGGAGATTACGTGCCCATCCTGCTGAAAGCGGAGCACCACGGCCAGGACGATTTGCAGCGCTATTTCCGCGCCTCGGAAGTGTGCATGGTGACAAGCTTGCATGACGGCATGAATTTGGTGGCCAAGGAATTCATCGCCGCGCGCGACGACGAACTGGGCGTACTTGTTTTAAGTCAATTCACGGGCGCCGCGCGCGAGCTGCACGAAGCGCTGATCATCAACCCGTATCACATCGAGCAGGGTGCCGACGCCCTGTACCGCGCCCTCGTGATGCCGCCCGTGGAACAGCGCGAGCGCATGAAGAGCATGCGGGCCCGCGTGAAACATTTCAATGTCTACCGCTGGGCCGGGCGCATGCTGCTGGATGCGGCCCGCTTGCGCCAGCGCGACAAGGTCATGACCAAGATCGACGCCCACAGCCGCATCAAGCGGCGCAAGGGGATGATCTGATGGCCGATATACCTGACGATAGCGCAGCCTTGCTGCAGTTGCTGGGTACGCCCGGCACAGGCGTTTTCCTCGACTTCGACGGCACCCTGGTCGACCTGGCGCCCACGCCCGACGGCGTGCGCCTGGAAGCGGGCGTCATTGAGGCGCTGGCGCTGCTGGCCGAACGTCACGGCGGCGCGCTGGCCGTCATTTCCGGGCGTCCCGTGACGCAGATCGACGCCATGCTGGCGCCCCTGGTGTTGCCGGTGGCGGGCGTGCATGGCGTGGAGCGGCGCGGCGCCGATGGCACGTTCAGCGTGGCGGCCACGCCCGACGTGTCGCCCGTGCTGGCGCGCGCGCAGGCGCTGGCGGCGATGCACCCCGGCTTGCTGGTGGAATGCAAGCGGGGCGCCGTGGCCCTGCATTACCGGCTGGCGCCCGAACTCGAACAACTGTGCATGCAAGAAATGACGGCGGCCGTGCAAGCGTGCCCGGGGGTAGTGCTGTTGCATGGCAAAATGGTCCTGGAAGCCAAGCCGTCCGCCACGGACAAGGGCGGCGCCATCGCCGCCTTCATGCAGGAAACCCCGTTCGCCGGCCGCCGGCCCGTGTTCGCGGGCGACGACACCACCGATGAGGCAGGCTTTGTCTTTGTTCAACAAGCAGGCGGGCAGGGCGTGAAAGTGGGCAGCGGCCCCAGCGCCGCCACCTTGCGCCTGGCCAGCCCGCGCGCCTTGCGCGCCGCGCTGCTGGCCGCGTCCGTATCCCCTTTCAAGGAGTAGCCGATGACCATATCCCATGAACAAGCTGATGACACCCCCGGCGGCGCGTCCGCGCCAGCATCCCTCAACTGCGGCGTTGTGGGCAATTGCGCCTTCAGCGCGCTGATCGACCAGGCGGGGCAGGTCGTTTGGTCGTGCCTGCCCCGTTTCGACGGCGATCCCGTCTTCAACCGCTTGCTGGACGACACTGAAAACGGCAGCGTGTGGGCCATCGACATCGAAAACTTCGCCCGCAGCGAGCAAGTCTACGAACCGAATACGGCCGTGCTGCGCACGCGGCTGTACGATACGCAGGGGCGCGGCGTGGAAATCACGGATTTCGCGCCCCGATTCCTCAGCCGCGACCGCATGTTCCGCCCGCTGATGCTGATACGCCGCGTGCGGCCGCTCGACCACGCCGTGCGCATCCGCGTGCGCCTGCGTCCCCGCTACGACTGGGGCAAGCTGGTGCCGCAGATCACGCAGGGCAGCCACCACATCCGCTACGTGGGGCCGGAACAGACCTTGCGCCTGAACACCGATGTTTCGCTCAACTATGTGCTGAGCGAAACATATTTCGTGCTGGGCGGCACGGCCAACTTCCTGCTGGGCCCCGATGAAACCCTGGCCGGCGGCGTCGACGAGACGGCGCGCATCTTCGAAAAGGAAACCATCAACTACTGGCGCACCTACACGCGCCGCCTGGCCGTGCCCCTGGAATGGCAGGACGTGGTCATCCGCGCCGCCATCACCTTGAAACTGTCTTTATATGAAGACACGGGCGCCATCATCGCCGCCATGACCACCAGCATTCCCGAAGCGCCGGGCAGCAGCCGCAACTGGGATTACCGCTATTGCTGGCTGCGCGACGCCTTCTTTGTCGTGCGGGCATTGAACAGCCTGTCGGAAGTGGGCACCATGGAGGAATACCTGCGCTGGCTGACGAATATCGTCGCCCGCTCGAAGGGCGGCCACATCCAGCCCCTGTACGGCATCGGCCTGGAAGAGCAGTTGCCCGAATCCATGCTCGACCACTTGCCCGGCTACCGGGGCAACGGCCCCGTGCGCGTGGGTAACCAGGCGCAGGAACACTTCCAGCACGACGTCTACGGCAACATCGTGCTGGGCGCCGCGCAAGCCTTCCTCGACCACCGATTGTTCCACCGGGCGGGAAAAGCCGAGTTTGCAGCACTGGAAGCCGTGGGCGACCAGGCCTTCCGCCTGCATGCGGAGCCGGACGCGGGCATGTGGGAACTGCGCACGCGGGCGAGGGTCCACACTTCATCCATGCTGATGAGCTGGGCGGCCTGCGACCGCCTGGCCAAGGTCGCGCACAAGCTGGGGCTGGACGACCGGGCCGACCACTGGAACAGCCGCGCCGTGCTGATCCGCGAGAGATTACTGCGCGAAGCGTGGAGCGAGGAGCGCCTAGCCTTCGCGGAAAGCCTGGGCGGACGCGACCTGGACGCCTCCGTGCTCTTGATGGCGGAAGTCAACTTCATCGACCCCATGGACCCCCGCTTCATCGCCACCGTCGATGCGCTGGAAGCCTCCCTGTGCGACGGCCCCTACATGCGCCGCTACGAAGCGCCCGACGACTTCGGCAAACCGGAAACAGCCTTCAACATCTGCACCTTCTGGCGCATCGACGCCCTGGCGCGCATCGGCAGGAAGGACGAAGCCCGAAAAATCTTCGAAACGATGCTAATGGCGCGCAACCACCTGGGCTTGCTGTCGGAAGACACGCACCCCGTGACGGGCGAAATGTGGGGCAATTTCCCGCAGACGTATTCGATGGTGGGGTTGATTAACTGCGCGGTGAGGTTGTCGGCGCCTTGGGATAGTACGATTTAATAGTGGAAGAATTGGCGATGGGATTAGCTTGACCAAGACAAGGTGCAGCCTATCTCCGTCGTCATCTCAAAAGATGAAGGAACGCAGCCGGATTCATTTATTAAAGTGACTATGTGAACATTGGTGCTTAAACAAGTAACCCGTTTTTTGCCAAAACCTCTGCGTCATGTAACACCTGACTATAAAGGGGCTTATCTAGTTTTGGTGCCACAAGTAGCGTTTCATCCAAACCTTCATCAGTCATTATTTCAAGTACAACCTTTGTGTAGCGAGATACAGGTAACGCATCAATATTCGAGCGCGATAATCGTTCTTCAACGTTTCTTACCAGAAACTGACTATTTATGTCTCGGCGCACCAGCGACAAAGGGATAGCTCCCGTACGAATCGAAAAATCCTCAAATTTCGCTTCTGAAATGTCCAGAGCCCATGGGACGACTGCGTAAAAATTCTTTGCTTTCGAATGATGCGCTTCTTTAATAGTTACATCGGGATTTGAATTTGGAAGGCCGTGCAAAATTAATGGGCTTATTTTTCCTTCAAGCACAACTTGATCGAAGAGGGTACCCCAGCAAATTAACATGTCGCCTGAAAGATCGCATATTCGAGTGGTGTGTATCTCTGCCGGCCCCATCAGGCATTTGGATAGCTTGCAGTCGATTAGTTCACTATTCCTGATCGAATCACGTTTTTTGGAAAATGGAATACTGTTATATCCGAATGCGCAATTTTCAAATTTCCATTTTTCTATAGTTATCCCGGAAATGTCGTATGTGCTGAGGAAGCGACGTCCCTGAGCTTTAATTTTTTTCCCGTAAACCGTGTCTGTGTGCATATGCATTAAAATCAGTATCCTCAGAATATTGAAAAGTAATTAATTTGCTGCTGGTGAATTGGTAGTCAGTTAATATAACGACTTTTCAATTACCGACCTCGTCTCTACGCCCATACAACCTGCACTCCGCCGCCAGCGCCAGCAGATTCGGGTCGCGCTCGCGGCTGCTCAGCATCAGCAGGGTGATTTGCTGGTGCGAGCCGTAGCGGGCGTCCAAGGGCAGCAGTTCGATGCGCGAGCTGAAGGCGCGGACTCTGCCGGGCAGCAGGCTGTAGCCGATGCCGCCGCTCACCAGGTTGATCAGCGAGAAGATGTCGCCCACCCGCATGGCCGTGTCGGGCACGAAGCCCGCCAGCTCGAATGCGTGGTTGAAGCTTTGCGAGGTGACGAATCCCTCGTTGAGCGTGACGAATTTGTCGTCGCGCAGCGCCTGCAAGTCCACGGACGCGGCCCCCGCATAGGGCGAGGCCAGCGGCGCGGCCAGGAAGATGTCGTCCTGGAACAGGGGCACGGCCACCAAGCCCGCATGGTGTTCATCTTCCTGCACGCCGACGATGATTGCGTCCAGCCTGCCGTCGGCCAGGCTTTGCAGCAGTTCGCGGTTCGAGCCCAGAGTCAGGTCGATGTCCAGGCCCGGCCGGCGCAGCTTCAGGGCGATCACCAGTTGCGGAATGCAGTGCAGGGTCAATGAATACAGCGAGCCGATCTTCAGGCGCACGGGGTTGATGCCCGACATTTCGCGCACCTTGCGCACGCCTTCCTCGCATTCGGCCAGCGCGCGCCGCGCCGATTCGGCAAAGGTGTAGGCCGCATGCAGGGGGATCAGGCTGCGGCCCTCGCGCTTGAACAGGGGGCAGCGCAAGCCGTCTTCCAGCGAATGCAGGGCGCGGTGCACGCTGACGGTGCTCTGGCCCAGCGCATCGGCCACCCGCGCCAGGTTATTCAATTCCATAAAGCTGAGAAACACTTCCAGCTTCTTCAAGGTAATTTCTTCATTGATGGCCATGGCTAGCCTCTTTTATGGCAGTTCATTAACTTCAAGGTAATGAACATGGTAGCAGGTTGATTGTCGCGGTGACGCTTTCGTTCTATCGTCGGGGTTCGATAGCTCATTCCGGAGGCATGATGTCAACCGCCACAGCAGCGCCAGCGCAGCGGCAAAAACAATGGGACACGCGGCGCACGGAGAAGCGCCGCCGCCTGGAGGCCGTGCGCCAGTACGCGAGCGGCCCCGTGCTGCAACAGGGCGACATGGTCGCCGTGCTCGAAGCGCTGCTTGCGCCGGGCGACCGCGTCGTTCTTGAAGGCAATAACCAGAAACAGGCCGACTTCCTCGCCCGCATGTTGACCCAGGTCAACCCCGACAAGATCCACCATCTGCACCTGATCATGCCCAGCGTCAGCCTGCCCGAGCACCTCGACCTGTTCGAGCGGGGCATCGCCCGCAAGCTCGATTTTTCGTTTGCCGGCACGCAAAGCCTGCGCATCGCGCAATTCCTGCAGGATGGCTTGCTGGAAGTGGGCGCCATCCACACGTATATCGAGCTGTATGCGCGCCTGTTCGTCGACCTCACGCCCAACGTCGTCATGGTGGCCGGCTACATGGCGGACCGCCAGGGCAATCTGTACACGGGCCCCAGCACCGAGGACACGCCCACCCTGGTCGAATCGGCTGCCTTCCGCGACGGCATCGTCATCGCCCAGGTGAACCAGATCGTCGACGACGTGAGCGACTTGCCACGGGTCGACGTGCCCGGCTCGTGGATCGATTTCGTCGTGCAGTCCGACAAGCCATTCTTCATCGAACCCTTGTTTACCCGCGACCCGCGCGTCATCAAGCCCGTGCACGTGCTGATGGCCATGATGGCGATCCGCGGCGTGTATGAAAAACACCAGGTGCAGTCGCTCAATCACGGCATCGGTTTCAATACGGCCGCCATCGAACTGATTTTGCCCACCTACGGCGAGCAGTTGGGCTTGAAGGGCAAGATTTGCCGCAACTGGGTGCTCAACCCCCATCCCACCCTGATTCCCGCCATCGAGACGGGCTGGGTCGAGAGCGTGCACTGCTTCGGCGCGGAGCTGGGCATGGAAGGCTATGCGGCCGCCCGGCCCGACGTGTTCTTCACGGGCCGCGACGGTTCCATGCGCTCGAACCGCGCCCTGTGCCAGCTGGCGGGCCAGTATGCGGTCGACCTGTTCATCGGCGCCACCCTGCAGATGGATGGCCTGGGCAATTCGTCCACCGTCACCAACGGCCGCCTGGCCGGTTTCGGCGGCGCGCCCAACATGGGCCACGATCCGCACGGCCGGCGCCACCCGACGCCCGCCTGGCTGGACTTGATCGAGACGGACGATCCGCTCGCGCGCGGCAAGAAGCTGGTGGTGCAGATGGTCGAAACGTTCCAGGACGGCGGTCAGCCGACCATCGTCGAATCGCTCGACGCCGTGGCCGTGGGCCAGGCCAGCGGCATGCCGCTCGCGCCCGTGATGATCTATGGCGACGACGTCACCCACGTGCTGACGGAAGAGGGCATCGCCTACCTGTACAAGGCCCGCTCGCTCGACGAACGCAAGGCCATGCTGGCGGCGGTGGCCGGCGTGACGCCCATCGGCCTGCGCCACGACCCGAAGACGACGGCGAAACTGCGCGCCGACGGCTTGATCGCGCTGCCCGAGGATATCGGCGTGCAGCGCGGCGCCGCGAACCGCTCGCTGCTGGCCGCGAAAAGCATCGCCGACCTGGTCGAATGGTCCGACGGCCTGTATCAACCACCCGCCAAATTCAGGAGCTGGTAATGATGACAATGATGACCACAATGACGACGACAGTGCCGGTGCAGGTACGCCCTGCGGCGCTGGCGCGCCAAGTGCTGCAGGCGCTGCTCGATGAAGTGACCCTGACGCCGAAACCGGGTCTGGTCGATTTGCGCAGCCGTGGCGCCCATGCGGACTTGAACTGGGCCCTGATGTGCCATTCGGCTTGCGTGCTGGAGCCCGTGTTTGCCGCCATGGCGCAGGCAGGCTGGGAAAGCGGCGATGACGACGACGGCCTGCGCCAGCGCATCGGCGCCATCGGCCGCGACGGCGAAGCGCTGATGCTGGCAGCCACGGGCGGCGTGAACACGCACCGGGGCGCCATCTGGGCGCTGGGCCTGCTGGTGACGGCGGCGGCGCAGCAGGGCGCGCGCGGCGCCTCGCTGGCGCCGCAAGCCGTGGCGGCACGGG
The DNA here is from genome assembly GCF_023703445.1 of Janthinobacterium kumbetense. Lineage (NCBI taxonomy): Bacteria > Pseudomonadati > Pseudomonadota > Betaproteobacteria > Burkholderiales > Oxalobacteraceae > Janthinobacterium > Janthinobacterium kumbetense. Next base: position 1,283,604 of record NZ_JAMQGR010000001.1, on the reverse strand, counting down.
CCGGCGCGCTGGCCCGCTTGCACGACCGCGGCGCGCCTGGCGCCACCGGCAACAAGGGCGAGCTGGCGTGCCTCCGGTACGAAGTCGATGGCGCGCGGGGCCAGGCCCGCGCCGGTTTCCCCCTGGTGACGGGTGCGGGACTGCCCGCTTTGCACGCCTCGCGGGTACGCGGCGACAGCGAAACGACGGCGCGCCTGAACGCCTTGCTGGCCATTCTCAGCGGCCTGGACGACACCTGCGTACTGTCACGCGGCGGCGAGGCGGCCTTGCTGGCACTGCAATCGGGAGCGGCGCGGGTGCTGGCTGCCGGCGGCGCGGCCACGGCTGCCGGTACCGAGGCGCTGCTGGCGCTGGAAGCGGTGGCGCTGGCGCGCGGCGTGTCGCCGGGCGGCGCGGCGGACTTGCTGGCGGCCACCCTGTTCCTCGATCGATTGACAGAAGGAGAAGCGCATGGAAACGCGTGACTATACATTCCCGGCCGGGCCAGCGGCGGCGGGGCGCGCCCTGGCCGGCGTGGTCGGCTCGGGCGACCTGGAAGTGCTGCTGCAGGCTGGCGACGATGGCGTGACCCGCATCGTCGTCAACACCTCCGTCGATGGCAAGGGCGCCGTGTGGGATGCGCTGTTGCAGCGCGTCTTCGGCGGCGAGCCGCTGCCGGCGGCGACCATCGTCATCAACGATTGCGGCGCCACGCCGGGCGTGGTGCGCATGCGCATCGAGCAAGCGTATGAAGAATTGCAAGCGGGGAGGGCGGCATGAGCACATTGACGCAATTGCTGGAGCGCGACAGCTTCATCGAGCGGGGGGCACGCAGCCGGGCGCGGGCCTTGCTCGATGCGGGCAGCATGCGCGAGCTGCTCGACCCGTTCTGCGGCATCGCTTCGCCGTGGCTGCCAAAGCAAGGCGTAACGGCGCAGGCGGACGACGGCGTGGTGGTGGCCAAGGGCCTGTTCGACGGCCAGCCGGCCGTGGTGCTGGCCATCGAAGGCGCCTACCAGGGCGGCAGCATGGGCGAAGTGGGCGGCGCGAAGATCGCCGGCGCGCTGGAACTGGCGGCGCGCGACAACCGCAACGGCGTGCCGACGCGGGCAGTGATCCTGTTCGAAACGGGCGGCGTGCGCCTGCAGGAAGCCAACCTGGGTCTGGCAGCCATTGCCGACATCCATGCCGCCATCGTCGACTTGCGCCGCTTCCAGCCCGTGATCGGCATCACTGCCGGTACGGTGGGCTGCTACGGCGGCATGTCGATCGCGGCGGGTTTGTGCAGTTATCTGGTCGTCACGCGCGAGGCGCGCCTGGGTCTCAACGGGCCGGCCGTGATCGAGCAGGAGGCGGGCGTGGACGAATTCGACTCGCGCAACAAGCCCTTCATCTGGAGCCTGACGGGCGGCGAGCAGCGCTTCCACAGCGGCCTGGCCGACGCCTATGTGGAAGACGACACGGCGCAGATGCGCGCCACCGTGGCCGCATTGTTCGCGCGCGGCGTGCCGGCGCAGCACCGCAGCGACCAGGCGGAAGGCTACCTGGCCCGCCTGGCGCAAGTCGACGCCGGCCCGCAAGCCACGCCGGAAGCCGTGCGTTTGATCTACAGCAAAGGAGCCGCAGCATGAACGCCATTACCGACACGAGCCGCGGCGCCGTCTGGCTGGCGGCACTCACGAACAACGCTGCGCCGCTGGACGGCTATCCGCCCTCGGTGCGAGTGGTCGACGCGCCGCTGGCGGGCGAAGCGGCGCGCTACCTCGCCGTGCTGCCCGATCCGGACAACCGTTTTACGCGCGCCCGCACGGGTGAAATCGGCCTGGTCGAGGCGTGGCAGCTGGCGCGCGCCGTGCAGCAGGTGCTTGCCGAGGACCGCGACCTGGCGGTGAAACGGCCCATCGTCGCCGTCATCGACGTGGCCAGCCAGGCCTACGGCAGGCGCGAAGAAGCGTATGGCATCCACCAGGCGCTGGCCGGCGCGGCGGGCGCGTATGCCGAGGCGCGCCTGGCGGGCCATCCCGTGATCGGCCTGATCGTCGGCAAGGCCATGTCGGGCGCGTTTCTCGCCCACGGCTACCAGGCCAACCGGCTGATCGCGCTCGACGACCCGCAAGTGATGGTGCACGCGATGGGCAAGGCGTCGGCCGCGCGCATCACCCTGCGCACCGTGGAAGCGCTCGAAGCGCTGGCCGCGACCATCGCGCCCATGGCCTACGACATCAGGAACTACGCCACCCTGGGCCTGTTGTGGCAAACCTTGCGGGTGGCGCAGCCGGACGGGCCGTCGGAGCTTGATCTGGCGCAAGTGCGCGCCAGCCTGCAGGCGGCGCTGGCCGATATCCGCGCCGATCCGGAACGGGGACTGGCCAGCCGCCTGGGCGCGCCGCACCGCCAGGCATCGGCAAGAGTCAGGGAGGTGCTGGGGCAGCAGTGGTAGGTGCAACAACAGAGAAGACATCAAGTCATTCCTATTCCTATAACGGAGACAATCATGATCATTTACGGAACCGCATTGCTGGCCCTGTGCCATTTGCTCGGCATCTTCCTGGGCGACCTGCTCGGGCAGCTGATGGGCGTCAAGACCAACGTGGGCGGCGTGGGCATCGCCATGCTGCTCTTGATCTGCGCCCGGCTCTACATGCAGCGCCGCGCGTGGCTGCCGCAGATGACGGAGCGGGGCGTCGAATACTGGGGCGCCATGTATATTCCCGTGGTGGTGGCCATGGCGGCGCAGCAGGACGTGGTGGCGGCCCTGCGCGGCGGCCCGGTGGCCGTGCTGGCCGCCATCGGTTCCGTGCTCGTTTGCGGCGCCGTGATTTCGCTGATTAACCGGTCGGAAAGCCCTGCCGCCATCGCTGCCGCTGAAGCCGACCGCGTGCAAGCCGACTCGATGCTGATGAAGGAGCACCGTCATGCTTGAAATCTTTGAAAAAGCCGCCATCCACAATGGCCTGGTGACGGCCTTCGCCTTCGTCGGCCTGATCATGCTTGTCTCGGTGACGCTGTCGAAATACCTGACCCTGGGCCGCGTGCACGGCTCGGCCATCGCCATCGTGATCGGCCTGGGTCTCGCGTACTGGGGCGGCGTGCATAGCGGCGGCCACAAGGGCCTGGCCGATTTGTCGCTGTTCGGCGGCATCGGCTTGATGGGCGGCGCCATGCTGCGCGACTTCGCCATCGTCGCCACGGCCTTCGAGGTGCAGGCGACGGAAGCGCGCAAGGCGGGCCTGATCGGCGTCGTGGCGCTGATGCTGGGCGTGGTGCTGCCGTTCCTCGTCGGCGCCGGCGTGGCCTATGCGTTTGGCTATTCGGACGCCGTCAGCATGACCACCATCGGCGCCGGCGCCGTCACGTACATCGTCGGTCCCGTCACGGGCGCGGCCATCGGCGCCAGTTCGGACGTCATGGCCCTGAGCATCGCGGCAGGCCTCATCAAGGCCATCCTGGTGATGGTGGGCACGCCCGCCGCGGCGCGCTTTTTGCGCCTGAAGACGCCCCGTTCGGCGATGGTCTTCGGCGGCCTGGCCGGCACCGTCAGCGGCGTGTCGGCCGGCCTGGCCGCCACCGACCGCAAGCTGGTGCCGTATGGCGCGCTGGTGGCCACGTTTCATACGGGCCTGGGCTGCTTGCTGGGGCCATCGCTGCTGTTCTTTGCCGTCAAGGCGGTGGTGGCTTGATGGACGCCTGGCGCGCGCATGACTTGCTGTGGGGGTCCGGCCTGCCGGACGACGCATCCTTGCCCGCCTGGGCCGACGCGGCCTGGCTGCAAGCGGCGCCGCTGGTGGTGCGGCGCGCCAGCAGCGCGCCCGGACGCATCCCCGTGGGCTTGCGCGGCCGGCTGCGCAGCGAACGGCATGCGTGCGAAGTGGAGTCTTCCGCCGTGCTGCGCCGCGTGACGCCGGAAATGCTGGCGCGGCTGGCGCACACCCCGCCGTCCGGTTTTGACTGTACTGCGCTCGATGCGCTGCGGCTGGTGGCGCCCCTGCTCGACGCCACGGGCTGGGCCTGGGGCCCTACGGGCGGCGTGGGCTTCGCCCTGGCCAGCGGCTTGCCCGTGCTGCGCGCCGACAGCGACCTCGATCTGCTGCTGCGCATCGCCGCGCCGCCGGACGCCGCGCAAGCCGACGCCCTGCGCGCCATCGCCGCCACGGTCACGGCGTGCCGGCTGGATCTGCAAATCGACACGGGCCATGGCGGCTTTGCGTATGCGGAATGGGCGGCGGGCCGGGGCAGGGTCTTGCTGAAAACGGACCACGGTCCCGTGCTGACGGCCACGCCCTGGGAGCAGGCATGAGCGTATTGTTTACCTTTCCGGGCCAGGGCGCCCAATATCCCGGCATGCTGCATGCGCTGCCCGACGATGCTGCCGTGGCGGCGGCCCTGGCCGAAGCGGCTGACGTGCTGGGCCAAGATTCCCTGGCGCTGGACACGGCCGAAGCGCTGGCGTCGACGCGGGCCGTGCAACTGTGCTTGCTGATCGCAGGCGTGGCCATGGCGCGTTCGCTGGCGGCGCGCGGCGCGCTGCCCGACATGGTGGCCGGCTTTTCCATCGGCGAGTATGCGGCAGCCGTCGTCGCCGGCGCGCTCGATTATGCGGATGCCGTGCGCCTGGTGGTGCGGCGCGGAGAGTTGATGGAACAGGCCTATCCGGCCGGCTACGGCATGGCGGCCATCATCGGACTTGATCTGGCGCAACTCGAATCGTTGCTGGCGCAAGTGCATGGCGCCGCGAACCCCGTGTATGTCGCCAACCTGAATGCGCCGCGCCAGATCGCCATTGCCGGCAGCGAGCCCGCCTTGCAAGCCGTGATGGCGCTGGCCCTGGCGCACGGCGCCAGCAAGGCCAAACGCCTGGCCGTCAGCGTGCCGTCGCATTGCCCTCTGCTGGAAGGCGCGGCGCTCGACATGGCCGCCGTTTTTGAGGGCGTGACCGTGCGCCGCCCCTCGCTTGTCTACCTGAGCAGCAGCGCGGCGCGCGCGTTGTTCGACCCGGCCCGCATCCGCGACAGCCTGGCCGCCAACATGGCGCGCCGCGTGCAGTGGACCGCCACGTCGCGCCTGGCGTGGGAGCGGGGCGCCCGGCTGGCGCTGGAAATGCCGCCCGGCAGCGTCCTGACGCGGCTGACGGCGCCCGATTTCACGGACGGTGTGGCCGTCTGCTGCGACGGCAACCGGGGCGACAGTGTGCTGGCGCTGGTGCGGCGGGAGCGAAACGGCAGCGTGCCTTAAAGCCTGGCGCTCAAGCCAACTTGAAAGCCACGGCCCGGCAGGGGCGCAATGTATTTCAGTGGGGAATTGTGCGGCCTGGCATCTGCATCGAGCAGGTTGCTGCCGCTGATAAACACGTCGATGCCTGCAAACGGCGAATTGGCTACCTGCAGGGCGCGGCTGACCTGGAAGTTCACCATGGTGTAGCCGTCGAGCGGCACTTCCTCGCTGACACTCTTGCCCAGGTACTTTTGCTTGTCGTAGCGGGTGCCGGACAGCCTGGCTTTCCACCCCTTGTTTTCCCACTGTACATTTGCGCCATAGCGGTTGGTGGGCATATTGGGCAGGTATGCGCCGTCGTTGTGCGCGCGCAGCTTGTCCGGATTGTCCGCCTTGTTCTTGACGAGGTCGGCAAAGGCGGAGAGGTTCAGCTTGCCGTAGCTGCCAAGCTGCACGACCTGGGAGGCGTCGACCTCGAAGCCACGGACCGTCGTATCCGTCTGCTTCCAGTACTTCAAGGGCAGGCGATTGGCCATCTGGGCTCCCGAGTGGCCAAGGTAGAGATAGTTCTCGTACTTCATGACGTAGCCGGTGGCCGACAGCTGGAAGCCGCGGTTGGCGAACAGGCCGGTGAGCTCGGTATTTCGAGCGCGCTCGGCCTTCAGGTTCTGGTTGCCTTCTTCCTGGGTCATGATCGAATAGTGGCGGTTGCTTGCATACAATTCATTGACGTCGGGCGCTCTTTCCGACGATGCGTAGCGCAGCTTCGCGCCGAACAGCTGGCCCAGCTTGGCCGAGGCGCCCAGGCTATAGCTGTTCAGGCTGAACGACCTGTCCTTGAGTCGGGAGTTGCTCGCATTCCTCGACGTCTTGAAGCCGCTCTTGCGGATCTCGTGCTCGACTTTTTCATGGCGCAAGCCCGCGTCGAAGGTGGCCCAGTCGACGTCGAGGCTTTCCTTGAGGAACAGCGCGCGGCTGACCGTGTTCGCGTCGGGAAGGTACAGCTGCGGCCCGCTGCCGGCGATATCCCTGGCCTTGTGGCTCAAGCCCAGCATGCCGCTCAAGGGGCCTGCGCGCCGGTGCGCCAGCAGAAGCTCGGCTTGATTCGTGTCGAATTGGTAATCGTTCGCCTTGGTGGAACCCAGGCGCTCTCCCGATGCATTGTTCAGGCGTGACATGCGCAATTGCACGCTTTCAAGATACGCAACGGGGCTGGACAGCCGGGCTTCCAGCGCATATTTATCCTGCTTGATTACGACGCCGACGGGCAACCCCTCGTCATAATTCGCCCCGAACGACTTGTTTTCCATGGAAAAGCCCGGCACGCCATACTCGCTTTCCTTGGAGTCGAGACTGACGGCCACGTAGCCCTGGTCGAAAAAGTAGGTGGTGCCGACGGCAAAGTGGGCATTGCTGGCATGGCTGTTGCCCAAGGTGCCGTGGTAATCGGGGGTGACGTCCTTGTTGATCTTGCTCTGCGTCATCGACGGCGTACCGGACACGTAGGCGGGATTGGCGGGATTGACGTAGGTCTTGCGCTGCCAGACGGAGGTGGGATTATTGGTGTAGAAGGAAAAATCACCGTCCGCCCAGTCCGGATTTTCCTTCATGAACTGGTCGATAAACGGTTGCGACGCCTTGTTGTAGATTTGCTGGATGCGCGCTTCCTTCTGGCAATTGTCGGCCAGGAAGGTGTTGACACCGCCGTTTGCAGGGAACAGCTGGCTGTTGCACACGCCGGCCTTGCTGTTGCCGGGAATATCGTAATGCCCGATCTTCTGGAAGGACAGTTGCAGATTCGTCGAGAAGCGCTTGCCATCGTTGAAGTTGACGCGCAAACCTTGCGCGTCGGCATCGTTGAATCCCTTGCGCAGGATCAATTCCACGTCCTTTTGTTTGTCCTCCATCTTCCTGGAAACGATGCCGGAATCGACGTCGACGCTGCCGCCGATGGCATTGCCGCCGAAACGCACGGCGTCCGACGATTTGTTGACGGTCACGCTGCGCGTGAACAGCGGATCGAAGGGGATGTTGATATCGCCGCTGAGCGCATTCATGCCGAGGATGGACTGGCCATCTTCGAGGATCTGCACGCGGCTGCCGCTCAGGCTGCGGATCACCGGCGCGCCCGCATTCGGCCCGAAGGCGCTGCTTTGTACGCCCGACACATGTTCGAGCATGCCGCCCAGGGTCCGGTTCTGGGTTTGCGTATTCTCGACGAGGACGACGCTGTCGATGCTGGAAGGCCGGTCAGCCCGGACCTTGATGGTTTGCAGGGTGACGTCGTCCGCCGCGTAAGCGAGCGGGGTAGTGGACAGCATGGCAGCTGCGAATACGTGATGGCGCATAGGACTTTCTAAAAAGGCGGAAGGTGGTGCTGGACGCGGGTCCGGCGTGAAGGTATAAATGCAATTGAGTTGCAATAATAGCTTGCGCCCAATGCTATTGCAAGTAAACTGCATTTGATGGCATCGGCGGACTGGCGCACGGAAGCTGCGCAGCGCAGGCAGCCGGCATGTGCCGGCTACTGGGTTGTAAAGGGGGGAGGTGTGCTGGCCTTGCGCGTTGCGCGTGATCAGGCCGCTGGCAAGGTGTGCGGCGCAGACTGCATTGGTCCGCCTGCGCCGTGATGGAGTCGCTGCTTCAGGTGAAGTTCGCTGGCTTTTTCGCCTGCAGTCGGCGCGCGCGCCGTTTTCTTTCCCAGATGACGATGCCCGTCACCGACAGCATGGCCACCATCAGGCCCATGCAGGACATCAGTATGCGTCCCGGCAAGCCGAGGATGCGGCCCGAGTGCAGGGGGAATTGCAGTTGCACGAAGACGTCGGCGGCCGTGCCTTCCCACGGCTTGTGCTGGCCGATGATGCTGCCGTCCATGCCGTCGACATACAGGTTCGACAGGCCCATGCCGGCCGCGCCGAATTCGTCGGCCGGGTCGAAGAACGAGACGTTGTAGAACGAATAATTGCCGCCATAATAAATGCCGCCGATGGGCGCCGTGATGCCGCGCTGCGCGGCTTGCTTTTTGGCAATCTCCACGGCCTGCTCGAAGCCGATTGCTGGCGTGATATACGTGCCATAGGGCGCCGGCACCTGCGTTTCGTACGGTCCCGGCGTGGTGGTGGACACGAGCGACATGACGGGATAAAACACTTCGCGGTACAGGTTCAGCGAAAACGAGGTAAACGCGACGACGATGATGACGGGCCATACCCACAGTCCGCCCGCGCGGTGCAGATCGAAATTGAGCTTGTAGCCGCCGGCCGCCCAGCGCAGCACCCACGACGGTTTCCAGCGCTGCCACCAGCTGGCGGCGTCGCGGTGGCGCGGTGCCTCGTCCTGCGCGCGCGGGCGCAAACGGCGCGGCGTGGTCAGATAAAACGCCACCATGCTGTCGAGCAGCCACACCAGGGCCACCGTCCCCATCAGCCAGTAACCCCAGCGGTCCGTGCCCCAGAAGGCGGGCACGTGCAGGCTGTAATGCAGGTGGCGCAGGAACGGCATCAGGCTGCGGCGCGACAGGGAAATGGCCGTTGAATCGCGCGTGCCCGTGATCTGCGCCGTGACGGGGTCGATGTAGACGGTGTTGTAGTCGAGCACGAACGGCTTGTTCGTGGCCGGGTCCGTCAACGGACGCACCATGAAGGCGGCCGCATGGCCTTCTTCCAGGCCCAGGGTCATGTAATTGACTTCCACGCGCGGGTCGGCGGCGGCGACTTTTTGCGCCAGCACAAACGGCGGCTGCAGGGGGCCGCGGCCCGGCGTGTCCATGATGTCGGCGTTGAGCCATTCGTCCAGTTCGTGGTCCCACGACGTGACGGCGCCCGTGAGGCCCGCGACGATGAGAAAGAGGGCGATGGTCAGGCCGGCCCAGCGGTGTATGACAGTCCAGAAAGCGCGCATGCGGTACAAACCTTTAACATAAAACCGGCTTGTTGCCGCCAGCAGGCGCCACGGGGGCGCACAGGGAAAAGCCAGGCACACGCCTGCTATTTTGATAATGGGAATCGTTCTCATTATCCGCCGTGGCGTGGCGTTTGTCCAGCGCCAATGGTGTTGCCTAGGGTCAAATGGCGCATGCTAAGATGCTAGCAAGAAGTTAATTTACATTCCACATGGAAATATTCAAGGCTGAGGCGGCATGCGCATAGAAGACCGGAACAATGTCCGCATTCGCGAATGCAACGGTGCGCCGCAGGCGGGCGCGGCTGCCACCATGGTGTTCATGCATGGCTTTGGCTGCGACCAGACCATGTGGCGTTACCTGGAGCCGCTGTTTCGTGCGCGCTACCGCACCGTGCTGTTCGACCTGGTCGGCAGCGGCGCTTCCGACCTCAGTGCCTATGATTTCGATAGCTACGCGCGGCTCGACGCGCATGGCGCCGATTTGCGCCAGGTCATCCATGCCGTCGGCGGCGGCCCCGTCATTTGCATCGGCCATTCCGTCAGCGCCATGAGCGCCTTGCTGGCCAGCATCGCCGAGCCGGAGCTGTTCGCCGCGCAAGTCATGCTGGCGCCGTCGCCGTGCTATGTCGACGATGCGGCGGCCGGCTATCGGGGCGGCTTCAGCCGTGCCGATATCGACGACTTGCTCGATGCCATGGACAGCAATTACCTGGGCTGGTCCGCCGGCATGGCGCCTGCCATCATGGGCGCGCCAGGGCAGCCGGCGCTGGGGCAAGACCTGGCGAACAGTTTTTGCCGCACCGACCCCGTCATCGCCCGGCATTTCGCGCAAGCCACGTTCTTGTCCGACCACCGCGCCGTCTTGCCGCAGAACAGCACGCCGGCCCTGATTGTGCAATGCAGCGACGACTTCATCGCGCCACCTTGCGTGGGTGTGTACTTGCGTGAAATGTTGCCGCACAGCAGCCTGCACGTGCTCGAAAACGTGGGCCATTGTCCGCACATGAGCGTGCCCGACGCCAGCTACCGCGCCATCCGCCACTTTCTCGACGGCCAACACCTGTAATGCGCGACACGATGCCTTCCTTGCCTGACGCCGCTACCCTGTTCCAGCACGCAGCTTGCGGCTTGCTGCTGTGCACGGCCGACGGCACCATCGTGCAGGCGAACGCCACCTTTTGCGGCTGGCTCGGCTATGGCGCCGGGGAGTTGCTCGGGAAAAAGAAACTGCAGGACTTGCTGACCATCGGCGGGCGCGTATTCCACCAGACGCATTGGCTGCCGCTGATGCAGGTGCAGGGCAGCGTGTCGGAAATCCTGCTCGACATGCGCCAGCGCCAGGGGCAGTCCATCCCCATGCTGTTCAATGCCGTGCGCCGCGAACATGATGGCGTGCGTTATGACGAGATCGCCGTCTTTGTCGCCAGCGACCGGCGCAAGTATGAACAGCAGTTGCAGCTGGCGCGCAAGGAGGCTGGCGAGCTCAACGAGCAGCTGGCGGCCGCCGATCGGCGCAAGGACGAGTTCCTGGCGACCCTGGCGCACGAGCTGCGCAATCCGCTGGCGCCCATGCGCAATGTGCTGGAAGTGTTGCGCCTGGCGCAACTGGACGACCCGCAGCTGCGCTGGGCACGCGACGTGCTGGGCCGGCAAGTGGGGCACATGACGCACCTGGTCGACGATTTGATGGAAGTGTCGCGCATCACGCAGGGGCGTTTGGAACTGCGCCGCGCCAGCGTGGAACTGGCGCCCGTGGTGGAGGCGGCCCTGCACAGCGTGGCGGAGCTGGCGGTGCAATCCGGCCACAAGGTGCTCGTGGAACAATGGCCGCAAGCCATCTGGCTCGACGCCGACGCCACGCGCCTGGGGCAGATGATCGCCAACCTGCTGACGAACGCCATCAAGTATACGCCCGCCAACGGCGTCATCGGGCTGGAAGTGGCATGCACGGACAACGACGTGCACATCAGCGTGCGCGATTCGGGCATCGGCATCGCGCCCGAGCACCTGGACACGGTATTCGACCTGTTTTCGCAGCTGGAACCGGCCCTGTCGCGGGCCCAAGGCGGCCTGGGCATCGGCCTGTCGCTCGTGCGCGGCCTGGCCGAGTTGCATGGCGGCAGCATCATCGCGCACAGCGATGGCGTGGGGCAGGGCAGCACCTTCGCCTTGCGCCTGCCGCTGCCCGCCGTACCCTTGCAGGCGCCGCCCGAACCCAACCGCCGCCTGCTGGCCGGCACGCGCGAAGGCAAGGTACTGGTGATCGACGACAGCGCCGACGCGGCCGAGAGCCTGGCGCTGGCGCTCGACATCCTCGGCTATGACGTGCGCACGGCCTACGACGGCGCGGCGGGCATGGCGGCGGCGCAAGTTTTCATGCCGCAAGTGATCTTGCTCGACATCGGCTTGCCGCACATGAATGGCTACGACGTGGCGCGGCTGTTGCGCAGTGAGCTCTGCGGCAAGGACGCCATCCTCGTGGCCGTCACGGGCTGGGGCCAGGACAAGGACCGCCAGATGGCATCCGACGCGGGCTTTGATTTACATCTGACCAAGCCCGTGGATTTTTATGAGCTCGATGCGGTGCTGCAGAAGATGCTGCAAACGAGCTGAGTTGCCGTAGCGCCATCCTGCCCGCCTGCGGCGCCCATCACATCCCCTGTTTTCTTTCTTTTCATTATCTGTTTCCGTTGATATACCTCTATTGTTTGCGGTAAATCAAACACGGAATTTCAATGTTATAAATAAAAGAAATTTCATTTAAAAATTAAATGTTATTAATGGATAGATTCTAAATATTATTAAAAATAATTTGACTTGCGAAAATAAACGAAATATCCTCACTTCGTGGTTGCGGTAATGAGGGTAAAAAAACATCATTGGTCATCAGGCGTATTATCTTATCGATAGATTTGGTGATTTATTGATATATTTTGTGTATTTTTAATTGATACATTTCGCGTATTTTTATGCACCAGTGATGGAATCCGATTACGCCGCGAGCGCTGCCGGAAACCTGAATGGGTCTTCATTATTTCATCGCACAAAGGATAGTTGTAATGTTTAATTCCATTCCAAATAGGGGTAAAATCATGGCAACAATTAATGTACTGGTAGCGGTCAATGTTGGTCAGGCAGTGGCACAAAAAAATCTGAGCAAGTACGTCTTCATGGTCGATACGACCGGCTACTCGGGCAATGGCAACGAAGGCGGCAATGAACTGGTGACAACGTGCAAGAACGGCGACACCATCGTCTGGAACGTGAGCTCGCTGGACCCGGCCGAACAAGTTTCCATCCACAACTTCGATGGCACCGCCATCACCAGCGGCATGATCAATCCGGCGCCTTACCCGCAATATGACAGCACCGTATGGGGTGGCCGCGTCAATGCCAAAGGCAGCAATGTGCAATATACGATAACCTTGTTGTTGGCGGGCAATACTCTGCTGACCTTCGATCCATTCATCGTGGCGTCGAATCCGCAATAATCGGGCAAGGGCCATGTTCGGCATGCCGCGCGCATGGCCTGTTTTGATGTTTCTTTAAATAAATACTTTCCAGATAAACCTGGATTTTCCATTTTTGTGAATCGTTTTTTTCCTGTCCCGAATAAATTCCCCGCTATGCGGCAGTGTAATTAATCGCTCCTCCCTCTCTTTTTTATCGAAGCGTTCCCATTCCTCCCGCTCATTATCCGGTACGGGCTTTCCACTGTCCGTCGTATAATATGCCCGCCATACTCTTCGTTCCGCGTGCCGGGCACCGTTCGCCGTTTATGGCAATTGGCCGGGCCGGAGTCGAATCATTATGTGCATTGACATCCATTTATGCGCACGGGAAAAATAACAATGGAACAATTGACGGAACTTGAGCTGGAATGCTTTCAGCTGCGCCATGGCGATGGCCGGGCGGACCGCTGCGTGGACTGGGCCGTGGAGCGTTTGCGCCTCGACCAGGAAGGCGACGACCTGGAAGTCGTGCTGCTGGCCAGCGCCCGGGGCCGCGACGAGGTGCTGCCGCTGGCCGAGGTGATCATCGCGCGCTACCGGGGAACGCAGCGGCTCAGTGAACAATTCCTGGCCGGAAAATACATCGTCGAACTGCGCGCCGCCTACCTGGCGGGCCGGGAAAGCGCAGCGTCGCTCGACGCCATCTTTACCCGCCTGTACCCGGCGCTCGATTATCCCGACTGGCTGGTCATGCTGAGCCGCAATTGCGAGTATGCGACGGATGTAGCCGATTTCGAGCAGCCATTCGAGGATGAATTCCGCTATATCGCCAGCCTGTGGGCGCAGGCGGATAGCCTGGCCGCGTTCGAGCGCGAATACAGCCGCGAGGCATCCAGCCAACATGATGCGGCAAGCGTTTGATTGTGCCAAATGGCTGCAATATGAAAAAAATCGATATTTTTGTCTGTTCCGACGCCGAGATGCGCGCATGTGCCAGCTGGCAGGATGCCTTCGACTCCTTTCCCGTCACGGGTATTGCCTTGCCCGGCGAACTGGATTTTGCGTCGCTGGGGCAATTGCTGACCCATTCGGCAGCGCCTGCCATCAGGCCCGTGTCTATCCCGGGGCGTGAGCTTTACGTGTTTGCGCATGCCATGGGGCAGGCTCTCGAGCGGCTGACGGCCGACGACTTGGCCGATATCGCGGTGGCATGGGCGCAGACGGCGCCATGGGCCGGGCTGGATGTCAATCCCTTCGATCTGGCCGGATTTCTGATGGAGTTGCAATCGATCTGGCATCAATCCGCCACGCCGGACAAGGCGCTGTTTGCGTGGATCGACGCCTAAGGTCGGCATGCGCGTGGCGGGCGGCCGCTATCGTATAATTTGCGCAATTCTTTTCGCAGGGAATAATGTGCAAAACAAGACTATCGGTTTACTTGGCGGCATCGGCTGGGCTTCGACCCTCGAGTACTACCGGCTCATCAATGAAATGCTGGTGGCGCGCATCGGGCCTGCGCACAGCGCGCGCATCCTGCTGGTCAGCATGGACCAGGCCGATTTCGTCGCGCACGCATCTCAGCCCGATTCCCATGCCATTGAGCAATTCCTCGTCGGGGAAGGGCAGCGCCTGCGAGACATGGGCGCGGACTTCTTCCTGCTGTGCGCGAATGGCGCGCACCGTTTCGCGCCGGCCGTCGTGCCGCGCATCGGCTTGCCTTTTATCAGTATCGTCGAGGAAACGGCAAAGCGGGTGCAGCAGTCGGGCATACGCAAGGTGGGTTTGCTTGGCGTCAAGCAGACGATGGCGGGCCGCTTTTATCACGATGCGCTGGAGCAGCGCGGCATTGCCACGGTGACACCCGATGCGGCCGACCAGGACATCCTGCACGACCTGATCTATACGGAACTGGTGCAGAATATCTTTACCGACGCCAGCCGGAAAATTTTCCTCGCCATCATCGAAAAACTGCGGCGGCAAGGCGTGCAGGGCGTGATTTTGGGATGTACGGAGATACCGCTGCTGATCCAGCAGGGCGATGTGGACTTGCCGCTATTTAATACCACGGCCATTCATTGCGAGGCGGCGGTGGCGTTTGCCATCGAAGATTAAGCGCTGGCAACAGAGCGGCTGCCTGGGCAGGATGCCGCTCTCGTCAGCATCAAGCCGGCTGCGCGCCGCTCACATTCCGGCTGCGGTTTTCCACCAGCACGGAGATGCCGAGCACGACGATGCCGCCGCAGGCCAGCATGGCGCCCACCCAGCCCGTCGAGCGCAAACCCATGCCCATGGCGATGGCGATGCCGCCGGCCCAGGCGCCCAGGGCGTTGGCGATGTTGAAGGCGGAATGGTTGAGGGCGGCCGCCACGGTTTGCGCGTCGCCGGCCACGTCCATCAAGCGCGTCTGCACTGCCGGGGCGACGGCGATGCCGGCGCCGATGGCGAACAGGTTGATCGCCGTCAACCAGACATTGCTGCTGGTATAAGTAAAGGCGGCCAGCGCGGCCACGTTCCACAGCAGCACGCCGAAGATGGTCCACAGGCGCGAGCGGTCGGCCAGCCAGCCGCCGATCAGATTACCCACCGTCATGCCGATACCGATGATGGCCAGCAAGATGGAAATGACCAGCGGCGACACTTTCGTCACTTCCAGCAGGGTTGGCGTAATAAACGTGTAGACGGCGAACATGCCGCCGAAGCCGATCGCCACCATCAGCAGGGTCAGCCACACTTGCAGGCGGCGGAACACGCCCAGTTCGCGGCGCGGGCTGGAATCGCCGGCGGCCACCATGGGCACGAAGATGCGCACCATCAGCATGGTCAGCAGGCCCAGCGCGGCGACCAGCAAGAAGGCCGAGCGCCAGCCCAGGGTCTGGCCGATGTAGGTTGCCAGCGGCACGCCGAAGATATTCGCCACGGTCAAGCCCATCAGGACACGGGCCACGGCCTGGCCGCGCCGGTCCGGTTCGGCCAGCGCGGCCGCCACCAGCGCCGCCACGCCAAAGTAGGCGCCGTGCGGGATGCCGGCCACGAAGCGGGCCACCACCAGCAAGCCGTAGTTGGGCGCGATGGCGCTGAGCAAGTTGCCGCCAGCGAACATCAGCATCAGACAGATCAGCATCAATCGGCGCGGCATGCGCGCCAGGAAGATGGTGATCAGGGGCGCGCCGATGACCACGCCCAGCGCGTAGGCGCTGATCATGTGGCTCATCTGCGGCAGGGTCGTGCCCAGGTCGTCGGCCACCACGGGCAGGATGCTCATGGAGGCGAACTCGCCCGTGCCGATGGCGAGGCCGCCGATGGCCAGGGCCAGGTCGGCGTATCCAGCGCCAAAAGGCGCGGTGACGCGCGGAATCAGGGGATCTACGGAGGCGTGCATGTTCTTGTTAGTTGGGTAAAGAATGACAGGGCGGAGGGGCGCGCAGTGGCCCAGCCGGAGGTGGCAATGCGCCACCAGAGTCGACGGATGGCCGGTATTTTCGGGCTAGAAGAGCTGCCCAAAGACAACATTGTAAGAGATTCGGGCAAGCTCTGCAGGGCGCCGGCTAAAATCTGCTGCACTGCACACAACAGCGTTTGCTCTTGTTGTTAACGATAACACGGAATCGGCGCGATTCCGCCACAGGGAGAGCGAAGAAAGCCTGGCTGTGGCGGAAATGGTCTTCCTTGCGTATTACTTCGCTAACGATTGCTGCAGCGCTTCCAGGCCCGCCACGTAGATGCCGTGGAACAGGTCCGTCACTTCCTGCTCGCTCACGCCCACGGGCGTGAAGCGGCCCGACCAGGTGACCCGCGCGCCATCGCTGCCGGCAAGTGGTTCCACTTGCAGGGTCGACAGGTAATCGGTGGCGGGAAACGGCGCCTGCAGGATGGAATAGCTGTAGCTGCGGGCCGTGTTGTCGTACGCTTCCAGTTGCTCGACGATGACGTCGCCTGCCGGGTTGGCCAGGTGGCGGATGCGGCCCCCTGCGCTCAAGGTGCTGCTGGGAATATAGGGCAGCCAGTCGGGCAGGGAGTTGAAGCCGCCGATCAGTTGCCATACTTGCGCCGGCGTGGCGGCGATGTCGATCGAGGTGGTGGTGTGTGCCATATGCATTCCTTATCTATCAGTTGGCGCCAGTAGGCAGCGGGGCGAATGGCGACACGAGTTGCTCGGCGCGCATGTCGTGCCAGAAGGCGGCGGGGATGACGGCGTGTAGCGCTTGCTGGTCTTCGGCCAGGCGTTCCGGACGGCTGGCGCCGGGGATCACGGCAGCCACGGCAGGATTGGCCAAGGAAAATTGCAGGGCGGCAGCCTTGACGCTGACGCCGTGGCGCACGGCAATGGCCTTGATGCGTTCTACTTTGGCAATGATTTCGGGCGAAGCCTTCTGGTATTCGAAGTGCGCGCCGCCGGCCAGGATGCCCGAACTGTAGGGGCCGCCCACGACGATGTCGACGTTCTGTTTTGCCGCGGCCGGCATCAGGCGCTGCAGCGCACGTTCATGGTCGAGCAGGGTGTAGCGGCCGGCCAGCAAGAAGGCGTCCGGCTGGGCTTCGGCCAGGTCCAGGGTCAGTTCCAGCGGTTCCACCTTGTTCACGCCCACGCCCCAGGCCTTGATGACGCCTTCTTCGCGCAAGCGGGTCAGCAAGCGGAAGGCGCCCGTGCGGGCAATCTCGAATTGCGCCAGCCAGTTGTCGCCGTGGAAATCCTGGGCGATGTCGTGCACCCAGACGATATCGAGGCGGTCCGTATCCAGGCGTTTCAAACTGTCTTCGATCGAACGCAGGGTGGCGTCGGCCGAGTAGTCATCGACGATCTTGTTCTTGCGGCCAAATTCGAACAATCCCCCTTTTTCGCCCAGTTCGCGGGCGGCGGGGTCTTCCAGTTCGTCGAGGATCAGCCGGCCGACCTTGGTGCTCAGCACGTAATCGTCGCGGCGGCGCTGCTTCAGGGCGGCGCCCAGGCGCAGCTCGGCCAGGCCGGCGCCGTAGAACGGGGCCGTGTCGAAGTAGCGGATGCCCGATTCCCAGGCCGCATCGACGGTCGCCAGCGCTTCCTGTTCCGGAATGTTGCGGAACATATTGCCCAGCGGCGCCGTGCCGAAACCCAGTTTGCCTGTCAGTAAGTGTTTGATTGTCATGCTGTTTTCCTTCAATGAGTGAGTCAGTGCAGACAGAATAGCTGGACAAGTTAAGCCTGTCCAAGACATAATTGGCGCAACTTGAGTCCTGAAAGGTCTGACATGCTGGACATACGCCAATTGCAATACTTCATCGCCGTCGCCGAGGAAGAACACGTGGGACGGGCCGCCGAGCGCCTGCATATTTCCCAGTCGCCGCTGAGCCGGCAGATCGCCCAGCTCGAAGACCGGCTGGGCCTGACCCTGTTCGAGCGCAGCGCCCAGCGCATCCGCCTGACGCGCGACGGCCACACCTTCCTGGCCGAAGCGCGCGCGTTCATTACCCACGGGAACCGCCTGGAAGCGCTTGCGAAACGCCTGGGGCGCGGCGACGAGGGCGGCCTGTGCATAGGCTACATCGAAAACGCCATGCATGCGGGCGTCTTGCCGGAGGGGCTGCGCGCCTTGCGCGCCACGCGGCCGCAAGTGCACGTGGCCCTGTACAACCTGCATTCGGCCGAGCAGATCGAGGGCTTGCGCCAGCGCAGCCTCGATATCGCGCTGCTGTGCGAGCCGCCGCTGCCGAACGACCCGGACCTCGATTGCGCGCAAGTGCTGAGCGACCCCATGCTGCTGGCCTTGCCCGCGACGCATCCGCTGGCGGCCAAGGCCCAGCTGACCCCGGACGACCTGGCGGGCCAGGAGTGGATCGCCGTGCTGCACAAGGAAAGCGTGCTGAAACACGATAACTTCATCGCCGCCTGCGCGCGCGCCGGTTTTACGCCGGACATCCGCATGGAAGCAACGGAACCGCTGACGGCGCTGGGCCTGGTGGCGGCCGGACTGGGCATGGCCATGATCCAGCACAGCCTGCGCCAGCACGCGCCGGCCGGCGTCGTCGTGAGGGAATTGCCGTGGTTCAGCTACCGCACTCCATTGTGGCTGGCCTGGCACAAGGTCAATCTGCGTCCGCTGGTGGGGATTTTCCGGGCAACCTTGCTGCAGCAGGCGGGCGTGGCCGCTTAGCAACACCTAACAAAACCGTAGCGAGCGGGATGAGTTGTGGCTGAGAAGCGGAGCTGTGCTTGAGCACAGTGAGCATCGGAGGCCGCAAATCGCGACGCGCAGTAGGTTTGGTTAGGTGTTCTAGATTTTCCTGGCGCGCTTCAGGTGCAGGGGCAGCCACCACCACATGCAGACGATGAGCGAGCCCATCAGCACGCAGGCGACGATGCCGGCGACGTGGCCGAACACTTCCGACATCACCAGATTGGTGCCGAGGATGAACGCCAGCGCCAGCGAAAAGGCGCCGCACATCATGATGCGGTCGGCCACGCGCTTGAAGCGTTCGCGGTCTTGCAGGGGGCGCATCACGCGGTGCTGGATGGCTGGCGCGCTGAGCAGCACCAGGCTGGTCATGGACAGGAAAAACGTCAGCAGGAAGACGATTTTTTCCGCCTGCACGATCTTCGCGAAGCCGCCGTTGAAGGGCAGGATGATGAGGAAGGCCGTCAGCATCTGCGCGCCCGGCAAGAGGATGCGCAATTCGCTGAGCAGGTCGGACAAGTCGCCTTCCTCGCCTGGCTGATTATTGTCGTCATGTGGCGGGGTGTGCGGCATGGCGCTATTCCTGTTGGTGGCGATGGGGCCAGTCTACGCACAAGCGGCCAGGCCGACTGTGGGCGGGCGCACCTTCGGAAGCATTGCGTCAGAACCAGTGCGGGTAGCGTTGGCGCAGCCGCCACAAGGGCGTCGAGACGATGGCCGTGGGACTGTGCGAGGCGTCGTGGCCGCAATGGCCGCAACTGTGGCGCCGGTGCGGAGCCAGGGCGAAGTCGCCCAGGTCCAGGTGCGGGTGGCCGCAGCGGGCGCAGTCGCTGCAGCCCGGTGGCGCGCCAGCCTGCAAGGCGGCGGCGAACGCCTGCGCGGCGGGCGGCGTGATATTCAGTTGCACTATGTCGGGAGGAAACAGGCCGGGCAGGGCGCGGCAGTCGATGGTCAGGGCTGGCAGGTCGCGGCTGAACAGGGCGCCGCCGTCATTGGCCCGGGCGCGCAGTTGCAGCAGGCCATCATTGCCCAGGCGCAGGGTGCTGGCGTGGAATTGCGTGGGGTCGAACAATTCCGGATACAGCACATAGCCCATGGGGCTGGCGTGCTGGCGGCACTGCATGGGTTGCGCGGACGGGCAGGCGGCCAGGTCGGCTTGCGTGCCCCAGTAGCACTGGTGCGTGCGGCACCAGTGGCGTGCCGCGCCATTGCGAAATTTTCCAGTGGGCAGCAAATCGCACACGATGATGGCGTCCAGTCCCGCGCCGGCCCGAAAGTGGCCCGTGATGTGGGACGTGGTGACGGCAAGATGGCCCGTGCTCGCGTGCAGGGGCCAGCAGATGCCGGGCAGGGTCAGCGGCGTGGCCAATGGCGCCTCCGCGCGGCTATCGGCTTGCCAGCCGCCCGCTGGCCGGAAGCAAAAAACCCGCCGGTTGGGGCGGGCTGTGCTGACGGGGATGCCTGAGGCATGGCCCGGTCTATTCTTCCGTATCGGCCAGGGTGACGATGGCGCGCGCCCACTTCGAGTATTTCAGGTTTGCCAGGTCGCGCACGGTCTTGATATTGAATGCCTGCTTGAGCAGCTCCGCATCCTTCTCGCTCACGCCTTGCAGCGCATCGACGGGTGCATCAGCGATTTCCTTGAACGTCTTTTTTTCGTAAGCCTTGTCTACCGCTTTATTGATGTTCATGTGTTGATACTCCTCAGTAAGTGGGAAAATTAATTCTACACGTTTTTGCGAACCGTCAATTTACGCTTGCAAGTTGTGCCGAACTAAATATGATGGAGGTGGGCGCCTCGACAGTGAGGCCGTCTGTGCGTTCGCCTTGAGATTGTAATTATGTCACTGTTATTATTCATAGTATAATGATTTCCATGGCGGAGAATGGTCTGCGCCATGCCGGACACCGCGGTCACGCGGCACCAATCGATAGCGTTCAGGAGAATACGATGAGTTTGCTAGATCAACTTGCAGGACAGGCGATGAGCGCTTTGGGCAATAAAAGTGCTGACGGGGAAGCCCCATCGGGATTGATGGCCAGCGTGATGGACCTGGTCAACCAGCATGGCGGCTTGCCCGGCCTGCTGCAGAAATTCCAGGAAAGCGGCCTGGGCGACCAGGTGGCCAGCTGGATCGGCACGGGCGCCAATGCGCCCGTCTCCGGCGAACAGATCAAGGATGCGCTGGGCAGCGACACTATCACCCAGATCGCTGAAAAAGCGGGCGTCGCCCCGGACGCGGCCTCGGGCGGCCTGGCAGCCTTGCTGCCCCAGCTGATCGACAAGCTGACCCCGGACGGTCAGGTGCCGGAAGGCAACGACCTCGTCAGCCAGGGCTTGAATATGCTCAAGGGCAAGATCTTCGGTTGATTCCCTGGTCTTGCAAATGAAAAACCTCGCAGCGATGCGAGGTTTTTTTATGTGCAAGGTTTCTGGGGGATCAGAGTTAACGTCGGAAAAGCGCCTGTGGCTAGGCGCCGCCCCGAAGACAGTACGCGAGTACGGCGAGGGGCCGGCAACAACGCCACGGGCGTTTTTCAGGCGGCGGCCATTATTCCCAGGCGCTGCGCCATATACGCCGGTTCGCTGGTCAGTCTGGCCGTACTCCCTTCCACCAGATACGAGCAATACCGTCTCCGCTCGGCGCTGCCGCCGCGCCGTTCCATCAGCTCGCCCAGCATGGCGACGGCATCGGCGGCCATCTTTTGCACGGGCTGGCGCAGGGTGGTGATGTCGTAGCTGAGCCAGCCGGACGCTTCCAGCGCGTCGAAGCCGGCCACCGACATTTGCAGCGGCACCTGGATGCCCATCTGGTGGCGCGCCGTGTCCAGGCAGCCGATGGCCATGATGTCGTTGCCGCAAATGACGGCATCCGGCACGCGGCCCAGGCGGTCTATGACCTTGCGCAAGCCCCGTCCGCCGCTGGCGTAGTCATAGTTGCCGCTGACGACGATGGGCGCGGGCAAGCCCAGGGTCAGCAAGCGATCCAGCATGCCGGCCTTGCGTTCCTGCGCGACGGCCGAATCGCCGGGGCCGTCGATGATGGCGAACTGGCGGTGGCCCGCTTCGGCCAGGCGCGAGACGAGCAGGCGCGCCGCTTCGCCCTGGTCGCACAGCACGGCATGCACGGCGTGTTCGCGCGGGCTGCGGTTGAACAGCACCAGGGGCACGTCGCGCCGGCCGAATTCGGCCATCTGCTCGTCCGACAGGCAGGCGGCCACGACGGCGCCGTCGACCTGGTATTGCCACACATCGCTGAGGACCTTGCCGATATCCGCTTCGCGCTCCAGGGTAAACAATAACAGGCGCTTGCCCTGGCGGGCGATGTGCTGGCTCAGGTCGGACAATACTTGCGGATAGTACAGATTGGCCAGGTTGGAAATGATGACGGCCACCAGGTTCGAGCGGCGCGTGATCAGGCTGCGCGCGGCCGCGTTGGGGATGTAGTCGAGGCTGATGGCGGCCTGCATGACCTTGGCGTGGGTGGCTTGCGAGATGCTGGCGCCCGGCTTGAAGCAGCGCGACACGGCCGATTGCGACACGCCGGCCAGCAAGGCCACGTCATACGAGGTCACGCGCCGTCCGGCGCCGGGTATGGCGCGGCTGGCGGTGCTGGGTGTCCGGGCTACAGTATTCTTTTTTCGCATATTGGTCTGGCAAGCAACCTGTCTCAAAGTATTCCTGCAGGCCCGGCCGCTTGTGGCGGCCTGGGCGGGCAGAATGAGCATAGCGTAAAAGATTGCCGCATGGCAAGACTGTTTTCTTGTTCATGTTGCAAAAAATATGACTGAATGGCAAGTGGTATGCTTGCTCCTCAATCGGCGCTGTCGCAGGGCCCGCTGCCATAGGGGCTGAGGCGTCCCGGCGGGTCCACGCGGCGTGCGCTGAAATCGCTGGCCAGCGTGGGTAATGGCCATTCCGCCGTGGCGCTCGCTTCCGTGCCGCTGACGGTGCCGCGCACGGTCAGGGCCACGTGCACCCAGGAACCATAGTTGCGCGGATAGCTGACGGTGACGGTGGCCATGCCCAGCGCGTCGCTCAGGCCGCTGGCGCTGACGGTCAGGGGGATGCCCGGATCGAGCACGCCATTGCCGTTGCGGTCGTAGGCGGCGTCAAAGATGCCGTTGCGCAAGACATCTTCATTGGCGCAGCTGTAGAGGGGCAGGGCCGGGCGCCAGACGCCCGTGTCGGGGAACTCGGGCTTGTCCGCCTGCCACACGTAAGATCCCTTGGCATAGCGGCTGGGCCAGGCGGCGGCCGTGATGGCGACGCCCGGCACGGCATTGCCGGCGCTGTCGGACACGAACACGGCAAAGTCCTTCTGCAGCACGCTGGGTGAATATTCGCGCAGCAGGCTGCCCGTGCCCAGCTTGATCGACAGCGCTTGCCGCGCCACCGTCAGGCGCACGAGGGCCGTGGCCGCCGCTTGTGGCGCGCCTTCGATGCGGGCCTGGATCAGCACGCCGTCGCGGCCGCTGTCGGCCGGCCCCGCCACATACACGGCGCGCGCCAGGCCGTCGCTGCCCGTCAGCACCCGGCCCGCCTGCCGTAAATAGCCGCCGCTGGGGTCGCTCAAGATGGAAAACAGCACGGGCGCGTTCTTGACCAGGTTGTTGGCCGCGCCATCGCGCACCACGGCGCTGATGGTGCTGATACTTGTGCTGACGTTGTCGGCCGATGCCGCCGAAGTGGTCGTATTCGCGCGCAGCACTGCCGGGTCCGCTTGCACGGCCAGCTTGCTGGCGCCGCTCAGAGGCGCGACGAATTCCAGCCGCGTCTGGGCCGAGGGGCCGCCCGCCACGGCAGCCGTGAGGGTGGCCACGCCCGCGTTGGCCGATTGCACATAGCTGCGCGGCAAGTTGCCGTTGCTAAAAATCAAACTGGCAGGCAAGGCCTGGCTGCAGGCGCTGTCGCTGAACAGGCTGCCGCGCGAGGTCGACAGGCTGGCGCTGCCCGCTTGCGGCACGCCCGCCTTGTCATAGCGCGCGTCGATGGGCTGGCACGCCAGGGTCGCCACTTCCGGCAGCACGTCCGCGCCGCTGGCGTCCTGGCCCACGGCCGGACTCAGGCGCAGGTCGCTGCCGGCCACGGCATACGCTTGCGTGGCGGCGGCGCCCAGCGCGCTGACGGACACGGCATCCTTGCCCAGGCTGCCTGCGGTCAGGCGCAGCACCAGCTGGCCTTGCGCATTGCTGAGCGCCGCGCTCCCATCCTTGACGCGCACGCCGTTGCCGGCGCCCGTGCTGTAGGCGATGGCGGCGCCGGCCACGGGTTTGCGCGCCGAGTCGCGCACGGTGACGGTGAGGTCGGCGCCCTGGCCCAGCATCAGGGCGGCCGGCCCCAGCACTTCCACGCTGCTGCCCGTCACGGCCACCGTGCCCTTGCCGCTGCGCGCGCCGACAGTCGCCGTCACGGTGATGCTGCGGTTGCTGTTGGCGCCGCCCGTGCCAAGCAGGGCGCGCGCCTGGCCATTCTTGTCCGTCACGGCGTCGACGCTGCCGAGGATGCCGGAATCGGCGGCAAAGGAAATCTTTGCGTTTGGCAAGGCGAGATTGGCGCCATCCTTGACGAGGGCTGTGACGGCCACTTCGCTGCCGGCCGATCCCGCCGAGGCCAGTTCCGTGCTGGAAAAGACCAGGTTGACGGCGCTGGCCAGGCTGGCCGGCTCGGGCGGCGTGACGGGAGGAATCATGGGGGGCGTCACGGGCGGGGTGACCGGCGGCTTCACGGGCGGCACGGTGGGCGGCGGGCTGCCGCCGCAGCCTGCCGTGCTGTGCAGCGAGCAGCCGGCGCCGGCCTGGGTATCGGCGGAACCGCCGCCGCAGCCGGCCAGGGAAACGAGGAAGGTTGCCAGCAAGGTAGCAGGCAGCAAAGCGGCGGGCAGGTGGCGTGGGTGGCGCAGGCGGGCGAGGGGCACGATGGGTCTCCGGGAGCTGGCCGAGTTGCTCGGCATTCATTTCCCAAGAGTAGCTTTTGCGCGCGGCCGCTACTTGATGCAAAGCAAGTTTATGCTGTTGACCCCGTCGAATGGGTTTTGCTGGTGCAATAGCCTGCCTTCTGATAACATAACGCCCCTTTATTCAGGGAAGGGTCGACATGGCCAATGCTTGCGGCGTCGATTTCGGCACGTCAAATTCCACGGTAGGCTGGGCACGTCCCGGGCAGAGCACCATGCTCGGCCTGGAAGATGGCAAGACGACCTTACCGTCCGTCGTCTTCTTCAATGCGGAAGACGAGGAAGTCAGTTTTGGCCGCGCGGCGCTGGCCGGCTATCTGGCCGGTTACGAGGGGCGCTTGATGCGCTCGCTGAAAAGCTTGCTGGGCACGAGCCTCATCGATGGCCAGACGGAAGTGGGTGGCCGCGCCTTGCCATTTCGCATGTTGCTGGCGCAATTCATTGGCGAAGTGAAACGCCGCGCCGAGCAATCCGCGGGCCGCGAATTCTCGTCCGCCGTATTCGGCCGTCCCGTCTTCTTCATCGATGACAATGCGCAAGCCGACCAGCTGGCGCAAGACACGCTGGCCGAAGTGGCCCGCTCCGTCGGTTTCAAGGACGTCGCCTTCCAGTTCGAGCCGATTGCCGCCGCGTTCGACTACGAGTCGCAAATCGACAAGGAAGAACTGGTGCTGATCGCCGACATCGGCGGCGGTACGTCCGACTTTTCGCTGGTGCGCCTGTCGCCGGAACGGGCGAAGAAAACCGAGCGGCGCGACGACATCCTCGCCACCGGCGGCGTGCACATCGGCGGCACGGATTTCGATAAATACCTGAGCCTGTCTTCCGTCATGCCTCTGCTGGGCTATGGCAGCCGCCTGCATAACAATAGCGAAGTGCCGTCCAGCTATTATTTCAACCTGGCGACCTGGCACACGATCAACCTGGCCTACACGAAGAAGATCTGGGTGCAGCTGGCCGACGTGTGCCGCGATGCGCGTGAGCAAGACAAGATGGGCCGTTTGCAAAAGCTGATCGACGAGCGCGCCGGCCACTGGCTGGCCATGAAAGTTGAAGAAGGCAAGATTGCCCTGTCCGACGCGGCTGAAGTGCAGCTGGAACTGGACCGCCTGTCGCCCGCGCAAAGTCTGTTGCTCAAACGCACGCAGTTCGACGAGGCCATCGGCCACCTGTGCGGTTCCGTGGAAGAAACCGTGCTGCGTCTGCTGCGCGACGCGGGCGTGGCGCCGGAAGCCGTCGACACCGTGTTCTTCACGGGCGGCTCCAGCGGCGTGCGCCTGCTGCGCGAAAAGATCGCAGCCCTGGTGCCGGCCGCGCGCAAGGTCGAAGGCGATCTGTTCGGCAGTATCGGTGCGGGACTCGCGCTGGACGCCGTGCGTAAATTTGGTTGATAAAATGTGCATGGCGGCGTTGCCGCGTCTTGCCGTACTGGTGTACTGTCTGCGACACGGCGCCTTGCCCTGCGCATTTTATCGATACCCCCACTGTTGCACCCACGAAAGAACGCCCCATGAATGTGTTTGACAAACCGATCGTCATGATCGACTTCGAGACGACCGGTTTATCTCCCGACATGGGCGACCGCATCACGGAAGTGGCGGCGCTGCGCATCGAGGGCGGGCAGATCACGGACCGCTATGTGACCCTGATCAACTGCAATGCGCGCATTCCCTCGTTCATCACGGGTTTGACGGGCATCACGCAAGCGATGGTGGACAAGGCGCCGCCCGTGGCCGAGGTGGTGCCGCAGTTGCTCGACTTCATCGGCAGCGATGCCTTGTCGGCGCACAATGCCAGCTTCGATGAAAAATTCCTGCGCGCGGAAAGCGCCAGGCTGAACCTGACACCGGCGCACCAGTCGCTCGTGTGTTCATTGAAACTGTCGCGCCGCGTGTTTCCCGGCATGGCCAGCTACAAGCTGGGCTTGCTGTCCAGCCAGCTGGGCATCGCCTTCAAGAGCGCCGCCCACAGGGCCGAGTCCGATGCGGAAGTGGCGGCACAAGTGCTGATCCATATCGGCCGCCATTTGCGCAGCAGCTATGGCATCGCTGACGTCGACGCGGATTTGCTCGTGTCGCTGAACAAGCTGGCCGCCGCCAAGGTGCCGCAATTCCTGCAAAAACATCCATCACGCCGTTGAGCGCCATGCCTGCCTAAGCGTGCTCATCAAAACGATATAATTTTGTTATTTCGTTTGAGCCTGCTCAAGTCCTTCCCCCGCATCGAATTTAAAATTTAAGCAACACATGATTTCGCCGCCCTGGGCCGCCGTTTTGCGCGTGCTGCCAGCAAGCGCAATGTGGATGGGGGCGCACATGGACAAGCACCATACTGCCAGAGATAGCCACGAGGCGTATATCTGGTTCCGCACGGCTGCCGAGCAGGGCAATGCCTACGCCCAGTTCAATCTGGGCTTGATGTACAAGAAGGGCGAAGGCGTGGCGCAAGACGATGCGCGCGCCTTTGTCTGGCTACGCCTGGCCGCGCTGCAAGGGCTGGCGTTCGCGCAAAACCACCTGGGCGCCCTGTATTACCACGGCCGCGGCGTGGCGCAGAGCGACGAGGACGCCGTGCTGTGGTTTCGCCGCGCGGCTGCGCAGGGCGATGCGTCGGCCCAGCAAAACCTGGGACAGATGTACCGCAAGGGACGGGGCGTGCTGCAGAGCGACGAACTGGCCCTGGCATGGTTTTACCGCGCCTCCGAACAGGGCGTGGCCAGCGCGCAATCCTTGCTGGGCGAAGCCTATGCGCAAGGCCTGGGCGCGAAAAAGAACGATGCGCTGGCCCTGGCGTGGTTCCGCAAGGCAGCCTTGCAGGGCGATGCGCAGGCGCAGCTGAACCTGGGGCTCGTCTACAAGCGGGGCCAGGGCGTGGCGCAAAGCGATACGCAGGCGCTGGCCTGGTTCCGCCAGGCCGCCGCCCAGGGCCTGGCCGTGGCGCAGCGGCAACTTGGCGTGGCGTATGCGGAAGGCCTGGGCGTGGCGCCCGATCAGCTGCGCGCCTACGCCTGGCTGCAGCGGGCGGCCGAGCAGGATGACGCCGACGCCCAGTTCAACCTGGGCCTGATGCTGGCGCGGGGGCAGGGTGTGGACAAGGACGAGGCGCGCGCCGTCGTCTGGTACCGGCGTGCCGCCCTGCAAGGTCACTGCATGGCGCAATACAATCTGGGCGGCATGTTTGCAGGCGGGCGGGGCGTCGCGCGCGACCTGCGCCAGGCGCTGGACTGGTATGCCAGGGCGGCGGCCCAGGGCGCGTCGAATGCGCAGTTCAACCTGGGCGTGATGTATGCGAATGGCCAGGGCGTGGAGCGCGACGAGGTGTGCGCCGTGCGCTGGTACCGCACGGCGGCCGAGCAGGGCGATGCCAGTGCGCAAAACAACCTGGGCGTCATGTATGCGAGCGGTCACGGCGTGCCGCAAGACGATGGCCTGGCCGTGCAATGGTATGCGCGCGCGGCCGGCCAGGGCCATGCGCTGGCGCAGTACAACCTGGGCGGCATGTACAACAGCGGGCGCGGCGTGGAGAAGGATCCCGTTTGCGGCTATATGTGGCTGGCGCTGGCGGCCGAGGGCGGCGATAGCGGAGCGGCCAGGGCGCGGGAAGCGGCTGCCGCCAGGCTGGAGCCGGCACAGCTGCAAGAGGCGCAGCAGCGCATGCGGCAATGGCACCAGGTGCGTTCCCCGCCACGGCCGCCACGGCCAGCGCGCGACTGAAGCGTGGGCGCGGACGCGGGCTGCGTGCGATAATTGCTGGCAGGAATGTCGCGAAGGCGGCGTGGTTTTTGGCACAGCGAAAGGTGGAACATGGTAAGGCAGGCAGGCGAGGATGCATCCGAACAAAAAGTCATCGACGACATCGCCACGCATGGCTGGCATGGCGTGCATATCAGTGCCGATGAAGAGGGCCCCGGCTACGCCTTCACGATAGGCGCTTGCCACAGCTTTGGCCAGCCTGAATTTCTCATCATGGGCTTGCCGCGCGCCGTGGCCCACCAGATACTCGACGTGGCGCTGGACGCCGCGCGCAGCGGCGCCATCACGGATTTCACGGCCACCACGGACGTCTTGCTGAAGGGCCATCAGTGTGCCTTCGTGCGCGTGCCCGTCGAGCAATACCGCAACTATGTCGGCTATGCGCGCTGGTATTACCAGGGTGACGAGTTTACCGTGTACCAGATCGTCTGGCCGTCGCGCGATGGCCATTTTCCATGGCAGGCGCAAGCCAGTGCGCAGTACGTGGAAAGCCAGCCACTGCTGGGACCGGCGCCGCTGGCGGCATGACGAGAATCGTGACCGGCACGGCCACCCTGTGCGTGTTCGATCCGGCCCTCTTGCGCCACAAGCTGGAAGATGACTGCGATTGGTGGAGTATTCCCGGCGCGGAACTGGCGGCCGTGAACGCGGGGCAGGTAGCGTTTTTCAACGTCGGCGGCGACGGCGCGTATGACATCGCCTTGCACGCCGAACTTGCCGAGCCGCATGTGGTCGTGCATCTGGCCGTGGTCTCAGGCCGGGTCTTCATCGGCGCAGGGGAAGACGTCACCGGCGGCGGCCTGGAACCGGACACGGCATATGGTGGCCTGTTCGTCGACGTGCCCGCGGGCAGTTACCGCTTGCAGGCGCGCCGCGATGAGGCACGCATCAGCCTGGCATTCGTGCCCGATGCCCGCAGCAGCAATGCGTTTGGCGACCTCGTGCGTATTTGAGTGCGGCTGGCCTGTCCCCGTCCAGCTTTGACTATTGCCCCTGGCTACGCATCCATGCGCGCCGCGCCCGCGCCTTGCCGCCGGTCCAGGAACAGGCTGTTGCCGTGGATTTTCTTCGCCTGCTTCTTCGCTTCCGCCGCCTGCGTGGCAATCTGGTGGTGCGTGTAATACTGGTGCGCTTCCACCTTGATGACGCCCAGGGATAGGCTGATCAGGGAATAAAACACTTTCTTGCCTTGCCGGTCTTCGCTGATGTAGCCGCCCCGTTCGCAATCGCTGGTGCTGTAATAGGCGAGGATGGCGGCCGCGAAGTCGTCCAGCATGGCCTGGCAGCGCGCTTCCCAGTCTTCGCTCTGGAACAGGATCATGAAATCGTCGCCGCCGATGTGGCCGATGAAGTCGCGGTTCGGGTCGCAATGGCTGCTGAGGATTTCTCCCGTCAGCTGGATCACGTCGTCGCCCTTGCGGTAGCCGTACACATCGTTGAAGGGCTTGAAGTGGTCGAGGTCGCAATAGCAGACCCAGAAGCGGCTGCCACTGTGCAGCAGGCGGTCGATATGCTCGTTGATGGGTACGTTGCCGGGCAGTTGCGTCAGCGGGTTGGCATAGCGGGCCGCGTTGATCTGCATCTGCGTGATTTCGCGCATCAGGTCGTGTCCCGTGCCCATGCCCAGGTAGCGGCCGTGTTCGGTAATGATGAAACCGTTGAACAGATGGTGGGCGCTCGATTGCACCATGGTGTAGCTGAGTTCCTGCAAGCTCGTTTCGTGGTCGGCGATCAGGGGCGTGGCATCCATGAACAGGCTGCATGATTTCTTGCCATACAGTTCGCGCTGGTAGGGCCGGGCGAAGTGGTCGATCATCTCGAAGCGGCTGATCAGGCCCAGCGGCACGCCATCGTCGACGACGGGAATGATCATCAGCTTCGGGTCTTTCAGGAAAATATCGTACACCTCGTTATTGTTTCTCTCGGGCGAAACGGCCGCCACGCGGTGCAGCAGCTTGCGGATGCTGGCGCCGTTCTTTTCCAGGCTGCTGCGCTGCGGATACACGGCCACGCCGTTGCGTCCCAGCGCCTGCACCACTTCGGCCGGCAGGGCGCGCGCCGGCACCGCGTTGGGCCGGCCCAGGTGATAGCCTTGTCCGAACGCCACGCCCAGGTCGCGCAAGACGAGCAATTCCGTTTGCGCCTCGATGCCTTCGGCGATCACCAGGGTGCCCGATTTTTCCGCGATTTCCTGGATCGAGCGCACGAACTGCAGTTTCACGGGGTCATTATTGATGCCCTGGATGAAATGCATGTCGATTTTCACGTATTCGGGGCGCAGTTCCGACCACAGGCGCAGGCTGGAAAATCCCTCTCCCAGGTCGTCGATGGCGATCTGGAAACCCATGTTGCGGTAATGCAGCACCGCTTCGCGCATCAGCTCGTAGTCATACGTGGGCTGGTTTTCCGTCAGCTCGATGATGACGCGGTCCGGATTGATGCCGATGTGCTCGATGTATTCCAGGGTCTCGCCATGGCGGGCATTGCGCAGCAACAGGCATTCGGGGCTGACATTGAGAAACAGCTTGCCCGGCAGTTGCAGTTCGGCGAAGCGTTCGAGCACCACTTGCCGGCACAGGTGCTCCACTTCCAGGGTCAGGTCATGCGCGCGCGCCACCTTGAACAGATTCATCGGCGCGTGCAATGGGCTGTCGGACGGCCCCCGTATCAAGCCTTCGTAGCCGATGATGTCGCCGCTGTGCATGTGGATGATGGGCTGGAACAGCGCGCTCAGCTTGCGGCCCGCAATGATCTCGTGCAAGGCATCCGTCCCTTCGATGCTCATGGATACCGATGGCGGCTTCAGGTAAGCCACATTCGATGGCACCGCGCCGGGCGGCGCGGCGGTGGCGGTGGGGAGGGCGAGAGTGTGCATAGGCGGATGTGGCGGCACGGCCTCTGGACGGGCCATGAACATGTTGCCGATAGTAAAGAAGATTTATGACGGCTTGATGAAACGACTTTGTTTTTGATAATGTTTCTTGCATGAACGTCAGTTTGCCGATTCCGGCGAAAGCGAGATTTATCATGGCTATTCACGTAAATTCCCCAAACAAAAGACGGTAAATCCACTGGATAACTGTGCTTTAAAAGTGGCAATCCGCGCTATGATTTCTCTTGGCGAAAGTCAATATGGGCAGCCGCCGCGCATGCAGGCGGCCTGCTTTCCTCGACATCCAACAATGAGACAACAACCCATGCAATTACGTAGTGCAACCCTCATATTCAGCTTGATGGCCGCCTTCGGTGGCAATGCCCTGGCGCAAAGCGCCGCGATGCCATCGTGCCCGGCCGGCGATGGCGCACCCGTGACGTATCCGGTCAGCAAAAAAGTCGACCAGCAAGACAGCTATTTCGGCACCACCATCGCCGATCCGTACCGCTGGCTGGAAGATGCCAACAGCGCCGAGACAGGCGAGTGGGTTGCGGCGCAAAACAAGCTGACGCAATCGTACCTGGGCACCATCCCGGAGCGCGCCGCGATCAAGCAGCGCCTGACCAAGCTGTGGAATTATGAGCGTTTCTCTACGCCAACGAAGCAGGGCGGCCGTTACTTCTACAGCCGCAATGACGGCTTGCAGAACCAGGCCGTGCTGTACACGGTGAAAAAACTGACGGACGAGCCGCGCCTGCTGCTGGACCCGAACACCCTGTCCACGGATGGCACGGTGGCGCTGGCCGGCACTTCGATCAGCCCGAACGGCAAGTACCTGGCGTATGCCACGTCCGCTTCCGGTTCCGACTGGAACGAGTGGAAGGTGCGCGACATCGAATCGGGCAAGGATTTGACGGACCACATCAAGTGGGCCAAGTTCTCCGGCGCTTCGTGGACCAAGGACAACACCGGTTTCTTCTACAGCCGCTATGACGCGCCGAACGAAGCCACCAAGCTGGCCGATATCAATTACTTCCAGAAATTGTATTTCCATAAAATCGGCACGCCGCAAAGCGACGACGTGCTCGTCTTCGACCGTCCCGACCAGAAGGAATGGGCGTTTGGCGGCAGCACCGTCAGCGACGACGGCAATTACCTGATCATCACGGCCACGCAAGGCACGGAACGCAAGAACCGCATTTTCTACAAGGACTTGCGCCAAAAGAACGCCAAGGTGGTCGGCTTGCTGGAAGCATTCGATGCGTCGTACTCGTTCATCGACAATGACGGCCCCGTGTTCTTCTTCAAGACGGATAACAAGGCGCCGAAATCGCGCGTGATCGCCATCGACACGCGCAAGCCTGCCCCTGTTGACTGGAAGGAAATCGTGCCGCAAAGCGCGGAAACCCTCGTTGCCGTCAATCTGATCAACAACCAGCTGGTGCTCGATTACCTGAAAGATGCGCAAACGCAAATCAAGATCGTCGACCTGAACGGCAAGCTGGTGCGCGAAGTGGCCTTGCCGGGCATCGGTTCGGCCGGCGGCTTTGCCGGCAAGCGTGGCGACACGGAAACGTTCTACTCGTTTACCAGTTTCACGACGCCAGCGACCATCTACCGCTACGACATGAAATCGGGCAAGAGCAGCGTGTACCGCCAGCCGAAGGTCGATTTTGACCCGAACGCCTTTGAAACGCGCCAGCAATTCTTCACCAGCCGCGACGGCACCAAGGTGCCGATGTTCATCGTCTCGAAAAAAGGCATGAAGCTCGACGGTTCGAACCCGACCTATCTGTACGGCTATGGCGGCTTCAATATTTCGCTGACGCCGAGCTTCTCCGTGGCAAATCTTGCCTGGGTGGAAATGGGTGGCGTCTACGTGATGGCCAACCTGCGCGGCGGCGGCGAATACGGCGAAGCCTGGCACCAGGCTGGCACCAAGCTGAACAAGCAAAACGTGTTCGACGACTTTATTGGCGCGGCGCAATGGCTGGTGGACAACAAGGTCACTTCGCCATCGAAGCTGGCGATCGGCGGCGGCAGCAATGGCGGCCTGCTGGTGGGCGCGGCCATGACGCAGCGTCCCGACCTGTTCGCCGCGGCGATCCCGCAGGTGGGCGTGCTCGACATGTTGCGTTTCCACAAGTTCACCGTGGGCTGGGGCTGGGTGCCTGACTACGG
Source organism: Janthinobacterium kumbetense (assembly GCF_023703445.1). Lineage (NCBI taxonomy): Bacteria > Pseudomonadati > Pseudomonadota > Betaproteobacteria > Burkholderiales > Oxalobacteraceae > Janthinobacterium > Janthinobacterium kumbetense. Next base: position 1,250,142 of record NZ_JAMQGR010000001.1, on the reverse strand, counting down.
TTCGTCGGACGATGCCGAGCAATTCAAGGCGCTGGTGAAATACTCGCCGCTGCACAATCTGAAGGCGGGCGGCTGCTATCCAGCCACCATGATCACGACGGCCGACCACGACGACCGCGTCGTGCCTGCCCACAGCTTCAAGTTCGCCGCCGCGGCCCAGGCAGCGCAAGGCGGCGCGGCGCCCGTGCTGATCCGCATCGACAGCAAGGCCGGCCATGGCGCCGGCAAGCCGACGACCAAGCAGATCGAAGAAGTGGCCGACCGCTGGGGCTTCCTCAGCCGTTCGCTGAAGATGACGCCGGTAGTGGCGGAGCCGGCCAAGGTGGCGGCGCAGTAATCAGGTAGTGTTCAGGTAAAAAACGCGGGTGCCGTTGGCCCGCGCTTTTTTTACGTCCGCTGCAAAGGCGCGATGCGCGCCAGCACGCCGTTGCCAAACGTGGACTGGAACGGCAAATCCTTGCGCTGCGCATAGCCGATATAGCAATCGCACTTGAAGCGGGGGCAGGATTTCTCTTGCAGCATGTCCGCCAGGTCGTCCGTGTACAGGTTGCCCAGGCGCTCGGGCACGAAATGGCAGCGCGCCAGCTCGCCGTCGCCATCGACGGACAGCGACGCCTCGCCCGCCAGACAGGGCTTGCCGCGCGAGGGCGAAGGGCGCCGGTTTTGCGCGAACCACGGGTCGACGGCGTCCAGCCAGGCCAGGTCTTCCACCGCGTAGTAGCCGGGACCACGCCGGTCATAGGCGTTCAGCCACAGGTAGACATGCGCGGGCAGGGCCGCGCGCAGGGCGCGGATGGCGTCCAGGTGCTCGTTCATCGCCACGACGCCGACGGAATAGCGCACGCCCATGGCGTCCAGGCGCGCGCAGCGTTCGAGAAAGCGGGCCAGCGTCGTCTGGTCCGGGTGGTAGGTACACCACAGGCCGATCTTTTCCAGCCCATCCATCCCCTGCAGCCAGTTCAGGGGGCCGGACAGATTCGTTTGCAGCGCCACCTGGCGCACGTGCGGCAGTGCGGCCAGGGTTTGCATGGCCGCGCGGTAGTGGCGCCGCACCAGCGCTTCGCCCCAGGGGGTGAACAGCACGCCGATGGGGCGCGTTTGCCGCGCCACCCAATCCGTAAAACGCGCTACTTCGCGCGCATCGCGGGCCAGCGCGGCGCGGCTGTCGCGCTTCTTGGCAAACGGGCAGTAGCCGCAGGCGTAATTGCAGCTCGCCAGCGTGCCCCGGTACAGCAGGGACAGAGTGCCAGGCGGCGTTGTCAGCACGCCTGGCCCTCTTGCGCCATCAGCGTGCGCACCGTCTCGGAGGCCAGCCACGGGCCGATGGTGTCGGCATAGCTGTAGCCGCGGTCATTGAGGCGCAGCAGCGGACCATTCTCCTGCACCAGCTCCAGCGCGTGCAGTTCGGCCAGCTGCGGCAGATCCATCTCGCAGCGCGTGCCGAAGCGCGCCGTGTAGGCGTCGCGGTCCAGGCCCGGTTCCGTCAGCAGCGACTGGATCACGTAGCGCCGGCGCTGCTCTTCCTCGCCCAGCACGTAGCCGTGTTCGGCCTGCGCGAAGCTTACTTCGTCCAGCGCCAGGTAGTTGTCGATGATACCGATGGTCTCTGTTCGTGCCACCGCGTATTCGCTCGAATAATGCAGGCTGGCCGTGTAGGAGCGCGCGCCCGCGCCCAGGCCCACCATGCCGTCATTCTGGCAGCAGTACGAGGGACCGTTTTGTTCCGGCGCATGAGGAGCGCGGAACATGCGCATCGATACCTGTTCATAGCCTTGTGCGCGCAAATGGTCGCGCGCGGCCGCGTACAGGGCCAGCCGGCTGTCGCCGTCCTGCGCCAGCATGATGGGGTTCAGCGTATCGGCGCCTTTGCGCCGCGCGATCTTGCCAAGGCCCGTCTGCTCGCGCACGTACAGCGGATACAGATAGATTTCCTCGGGCCGGAAGGCCAGCGCGCTGTCGATGGACGCCAGCAGGCTGGCGACGGTTTGCCCCGCGATGCCGTAGATCAGGTCCAGGTTCAGGGTGGGAAAGCCGGCCGCGCGTATCAGGCCGATGGCGTGATGGACGGTGGCGTTTTGCTGGGGCCGCGCCAGCGCGCGCATCTCGCCGGCGGCAAAGCTCTGGATGCCCAGGCTGACCCGGTCGATGCCGTGCGCGCGGCAGACGGCCAGGCGCTCGGCCGTGATGGTTTCGGGCGACGCTTCGATGCCGGCCGGCGTGGCCTGCAAATCGATGCCGAGGATGTCGCGCGCGCCGCACAGCAAGGTGTCCAGCTGCGCCGGCGACAGATAGGTGGGCGTGCCGCCGCCCAGCGCGAAGCGGGCGAAGCGCCGTTCGCCCAGTGCGCCGGCCAGTGCGCGCATCTGCACCAGCACTTGCCGCACGTAGCGTTCGACCATGTCGGCGCCGGGGCGGGCCATGGCGAACAGGTTGCAAAAGCCGCAGCGCATCTCGCAAAATGGAATATGGATGTACGCGAACAGGGCGGAGCGGTCTTGCCGCGCCCACAGGGGCGCCAGCGGCGCCGCCTGCGGCAAGGCGCGGTAGGCCGCCTTGTGCGGATACGAATACGAATACGCCTGGTAGGGCGTGTGGCGCATGCGCTGCGCCAGGGTGCCAGGTTGTTCGGTTGGGTTCACGGTGGGGACTCCTTGGGAGGTGTATCGGGGGCGATGAAGAAGTGCGCATACGGCACGTTCCACACGCTGTCGTGGGCGATGCGGTGGCCGCGGTAGCCATCTTCGCCATAGGCGCTGCCGTGATCCGAGCAGACGATGGCAAACGTGGGCGCGCGCGCGGTGCAGGCGGCAAACAGGGGCGCCAGCGCGCCATCCACATAGCGCAGCGCTGCCGCATGGCTGTCCAGATTGTCGGCGCGGCAGCCGGGCAGGTAGGCGCGGTTCGGCGTGTGCAGGGCGGCCACGTTGATGAACAAAAAAGTGCGCTGATCGCCGTCCGCCAGGCGGGCTATGGCCAGCGCCACCTGCTTTTGCGTCGAATGGCGGCTGGCCACGCCCATGCCCGCGCTCCAGTGGCTTTCCTGGAACAGCGACGGCAGCACCGTGCCCAGCGCCGTTTGCTTGTTGAAGAAGCCCACGCCGCCGATGCAGATGGTGCGGTAGCCGCGCGCGGCCAGCGCGGCGGGAAGGTTCGCTTCCTCGAAGGCGAACGTGTGCTTTGACGTCGTTTCGCTGCCCGCAAACGCGCTGGCGAACAGGCGCGGATGGCGGCCCGGCGCGGCCGGCGTGGGCAAAAAGCCCGCGAAGAAGGCCTGGTGCGCGGCATAGGTGAACGTGGCGGGCGAGTGGCGCCGTTCCCAGCCGCCCGGCGGTAAAAAACGTCCCAGCACGGGCAATTCACCCGCCTCGTACAGGGCTTGGGCCACGTCAAAGCGCAGGGTGTCGAGCGTGAGGAAGACGATATCGTGGCTGCCGACGATGGCGTGCATGTCGGGGATGGCCGGTGTGTCCGGTGTATCTTTAAGCATGTGTCAGTTGCGTCAATTGCGCCGCATAGGTGTCCGCGCCTTGCCACAGCAGGCCTGGCAGCAGGTCGCCGAAGGCGTTCGCTTCCAGCACGTGGGCCTGGCCCTGGCGCACGACGAGGTCGTAGCCCGTCACGTGGCTGGCGGGGAAGGCGCACGCGGCCTGGGCGGCAGCCGCTTCCAGCGCCTCCAGGTCGGCTGCGTTCAAGAGGCCGGATGCCTCGCCGCGCCGGTTGTCGAGGTGCAGATTGGTCATCATGTGCTGTCCGATGCGCGCCACCCGGTGCGCGGGCTGGCCCGCCAGGGTCACGACGCGCAGGTCGTAGTGGCTGTCGCCGCAGCGCGGCTTGTTCAGCCACGTTTCCGCATACAGTTCCTGGGCGGCCAGCGCGTCGACGAGGGCGGCGATGTCGTGCCGCGTGTCATAGCGCGCCATGCGCTTGACATTGAACAGGCGCGCCGCGCCATCCCCATGCTGCAGGGCGGCCGAGGTGGTGGCTTGCTGGCGTCCTGCCTTGTTCCTGCGGTAGGCGACGACGCCGGACGCGGACGAGCCGTAGCGCGGCTTCAGATACACGCGGTCGAGGTCATGCTGGCGCAGCAGCGCTTGCAGATGCTCGTAGCCATGCACGGGGCCGAGCAGGGGGGGAATGGCGATGCCGTGCGCGGCCAGGTGGCGCTGGCAGGCCAGCTTGTCCGTCATGCGGACAATCTCTGCCGGCGCATTGAAGACGCGTATGTGCGGCAAGGCCGCCAGTTGCCCCGCCAGGTCTTGCATGGCGCCGGCAAAGCCCGCAAACCACGCATCCATGGCCAGCAGTTCGCCATGTTCGGGCGCACGCGCGGGGGCGCGGTCCAGCCGCCGCCAGCCCGCCTGCAGCAAGAGAAAATGGGCAGAAGGATCGTCGCCGGGCGGCTCGATCTTCAACAGGCCGGGCTGGCGCAAGGCGTCTGTCAGCAGCGCCGGCTGCGCCAGCCAGTCGCGCCATTCCAGCACCTGCGCGGGCGGCAGGCGCAGTTGCGCGCGCGCCGCCTGCATCAGGCGCACGCGCTTGCTGCCGGCGCTGGCCAGCAGGGTGAGGGGTGTAGCCAAAGGAAAAGACTCCGCTTATTCGCCCACGGCCACGTAGCGGTAGCTTTCGCCGTCGTCTTCGTCCGCTTCCTGCGGGTCGTCCAGCACCACTTCGAAGGGCAGCGCCTTCAGCTTGGCCTGGTTTTCTTCCGAGATGTAATGGTGCGACAGGTCCAGGCGTTTCAGCTTGCCCAGCTGCGTGTGATTGAGCACGGCCACGGCGCCCAGGTCGCCGATGGTGCCCAGCGACAGGTCGAGCGTGTCGAGCTGCGCCACCAGCGGCTCTTCCGCCAGCCACACGGCCAGGTCATCGGCGATTTCCGCGTCGCGCAAGCCCAGGTAGCGCAGGGTCGGCACGGTCAGCTGCGCCAGCACCTTGCGGTACAGGTCGACGTCGCCCGAGAAGCCGTATTCCTCGGTGCCCAGCCACAGTTCCAGGTGTTCCAGCTGCGGCATGCTCGATTGCGCCAGCGCTTCGGCGATCTTTTGATCGAGGCCGCCCGTTTCGATGGTGAAGCGGCGCAGGTGCTGGTGCGCGAACGGTTCGATGACGAGCTCATTGCCGCCGCGGATGCGCAATTCTTCCAGCTGCGGGAAGGCGTCCAGCAGGGGCTTGTAGCTGCCTTGCACGATCCACGAGATTTCGCATTCCTCGTACGTCATGTCGCCGATGAACAGGGCGCGCACATTGGGCAGTTGCGGCGCGTGGGCGATCAGCGCGGCGATCACTTCGTCGGCGCCCGATTCGTACGGATCGCCCCACATGCCGATGATCAGCGCTGCGAGCGCATTCTGGTCCGCCTTGGCGAGAAAGCCGGCGATCAGCTCGTCCATCTTGCGCTTGTCGTCGTACTCGAGCGACAAACGGTAGACGATGTCGGGCGAGGCGTCGAAGGGCAGGTCAGGGTCGTACTGGACGACTTTCTTGTTGTGGAAGGTGGTGGTGCTGTCGGAAATGGTCATCGCGTGGGCTCCGTAAAAAACAGTTGGGGCCTGGATGCCGCGCAGGGGCGTAGCAAGGATGGGGCGAGCCGGGATGTGCTGCGGCGCTCTGCAAAGACATCCAGGCCTGGAAATCTTGTCTATTGCGAAATCTTAACATGGACAAAAGGACTTATTGCGCACGGCTGCGCGGCAACGCAGCGACTGAAAATGCCTTGAAAACAACAATGTTGTCAAATAAGTTTACATTTTTGATATTTAATCGTATCGTGCATTTTTCTTGGAGGAATGATGAAAATAATTCGGAACGTTACGCTTTCCCTGTTTTTCAGCTCCATCAGCCCGCTGTTGCTGGCGCAGGGGGCGCCGGCATCGCGGCCACAGTTTACCGTCACGGTGTTCGACAATGCGTCTCACGCCAACCTCACGGTGGGCAGCATCAGCGCCATGGGGCAGATTTACGGCGTGGGCCGGCTCGACGGCGTCGACATGGTGTATGCCACGGCGGGCAGTCAATTGACGGTGGCGCCGAAGGCCGCGGTGAGTAACCTGGTGTTTGCCAGCAATGCGGCGGGGGACAGCCTGATACGCTCGGCCGGCAGCAATGGCAATGAGATGGTGCACATCCTGTCGGGCGGCGTGGCCACCTCGCTCAATATCGCCGGGCAAACGACGTGGTCCGGGAGTATGAATGCTGCAGGGCAAGTTGCCTTCAATGCGGGCTTCGGCAGCTATGCCACTTTCGACTACACGACGAAAGCCTATCTGTACGACCCGCAAACGGGCATACGGGCGCTGGGCACCCTGGGCGGCAGGGACAGCTATGTCACGGGCATCAACGACGATGGCGTCGTCGTCGGCGCTTCCGCGATGGCGCCGACTCCGGGCGGTTCGCAAGGCTTCATGTACAAGGATGGCGTGATGACCAGCGCGACGGGCTGGGGCGGTTACCAGAGCACGATTTCGGGCATCAACAATGCGGGCCAGATGGTGGGCCATGTCACCCCCGACTGGAACCAGGACCGGACGCGCGGTTTTCTCCAGACCGACGGCAACAACACGGTCCTGAAATCCATCTCCACACCGATCGGCGTGGATGGCTTGGGCCAAGTGCTGGGGACAAACGCCATGTTCTACAGCAATGGGGTGACTTACAGCCTGGAAAGTCTGGTGCAGGGAGAGGCGGGCTGGAGCTACATGGCCGTCGGCGGCATCAACGAGGCGGGACAGATTTCCGCGCGCCGTTGCCAGTCGCTCATTTGCGAGATTGTCCGCCTCGATCCCGTCAGCGCCGTGCCCGAGCCGCAAACCTATGCCATGTTGCTGGCTGGCATGACCTTGCTGGGCTTTGCGGGGCGCCGGCGCCGACAGCGCCCGTGTGATGCCGTAACGTAATACTTTCTGCCAGACAGGATGGGCCGGCGCGCTAGCGGTGGATCACTACCAGCAGCGCCTTACCCTCCGTTTTTCCCAGATTCCTGATGGTATGCGGCAAGTCCGCCGGATACCTGGCCGTGCCGCCATTCTTGACCTTTTTCTTCGCCGTTCCCACTTCCAGTTCCAGGTTGCCATGGATCACCGTCAAATGCTCGGTGGTACCCGGATCGTGCGGCTGCGACGCCAGTTCGCCGCCCGGCGCCAGGGTCACCTCATACCATTCATATTTGCCGGCCAGTTCCATCGGCCCCAGGATGCGCAGCACGTAGCCCGCGTGGTCGCCGGGCAGGGTGGGGGTTTCGTGGGCGTCCGTGATGCGGATGGTTTCCACGGCTTTTTCCGCGCTGGACAGCAATTCGCCGATCTGCACGCCCAGGGCGTTGGCCAGGCGCCACGTGATGGCGATGGTGGGATTGGCCTTTTCGCGCTCGATCTGCGACAGCATGGACTTCGAGACGCCCGCGATGCGCGACAAATCCTCCAGTGTCAGGCCGCGCGCAAGGCGCAACCGTTGCAGGGTGGCGCCCACTTCGGGCGGAGAATTGGTCGAAACGCTGGTTTTCATCGGCAGGTGGCTTGCAAAGTTCAAAAGGCTTGGGTAATATCCACTATATTGAATTTCAGTTCGAAATAGTGGATTTTGAGGAAAAACACGGAAACGTGTAGACTTCAAACAGCGCTTCACGGTACAGCATTGTGCGCGCACCGGTCAAGCGGACGCTTTTCCCTATGGCAACTGAGCTCACCCGGATAGCACACATACAACAGGGACACACAAGGATCATCATGAGCGAGCAAGCGAAGAACACCTTTTTCAGCGGTCTGCAACAGAATCTCGATCAACTGCGCCAACAGGGCTTGTACAAGCCCGAGCGCGTGATCGCCTCGCGCCAGGGCGCCGAAGTGGTGTGCGACGATGGCCGTACCCTGATCAATATGTGTGCGAACAACTACCTGGGCCTGTCCGGCGACGTGCAGACGCAGGAAGCGTCTATTGCCGCCACGCAAAAGTATGGCTACGGCCTGTCGTCCGTGCGCTTCATTTGCGGCACGCAAACCGTGCATAAAGAACTGGAACAGGCGATTTCCGCTTTTCTGGGCACGGAAGACACGATTCTGTACGCGGCCGCATTCGACGCCAACGGCGGCGTGTTCGAGCCCCTGTTCGATGAAAACGACGCCATCATCTCGGATGCGCTGAACCACGCTTCCATCATCGACGGCATCCGCCTGTGCAAGGCTGGCCGCTACCGCTACGCCCATAACGACATGGCCGACCTGGAAGTGCAGCTGCAAGCGGCGATTGCCGCCGGCAAGCGCCATAAAGTCATCGTCACGGACGGCGTATTCTCGATGGATGGCACGATCGCGCAACTCGACAAGATCTGCGACCTGGCCGACCAGTACGGCGCGCTGGTGATGATCGACGAATGCCACGCTTCCGGTTTCATGGGCGCGACGGGCCGCGGCACGCACGAACACCACAATGTGATGGGCCGCATCGACATCATCACGGGCACCCTGGGCAAGGCCCTGGGCGGCGCCATGGGCGGTTTCACGTCGGCGCGCAAGGAAGTCATCGACACCCTGCGCCAGAAATCGCGCCCTTATCTGTTCTCGAACACCCTGGCGCCATCGATTGCCGGCGCCTCGCTGTCGGTACTGGAGCGCCTGGCCAAGTCGACGGAACTGCGCGACCGCCTGCATGAAAACACGGCTTTCTTCCGCAGCGAGATCGAGCGTATCGGCTTTACCATCAAGCCGGGCACCCATCCCGTCGTTCCCGTGATGCTGTTCGACGCTCCCGTGGCGCAGAAATTCGCCGCCCGCCTGTATGAACTGGGCGTGCTGGTGACGGGCTTCTTCTACCCGGTCGTGCCGATGGGCCAGGCCCGCGTGCGCGTGCAGCTGTCGGCCGCCCACACCCGCGAACAGCTGGTGCAAGTGCTGGCCGCCTTCGAGCAGGCTGGCAAGGAACTCGGTTTGCTGACCGCCACGACCACTACCAACTAACAGGAATTCAGGAAAATAGCATGGAACGCATCTTAGTCATTGGCGCAAACGGCCAAATCGGTAGTGAACTGGTGGGCGCACTGGCGCAGCAGCACGGCGCGGACAACGTCATCGCCAGCGACATCGGCACGAATAATCTGTACCAGGCCAAGCGCTATGCGCAATTGAATGTGCTGGACAAGGACGGCCTGGCGAAGATCATCGCCGACGAAGGCATCACCCAGGTGTACCAGCTGGCGGCCATGCTGTCGGCCACGGGCGAAGCGGCGCCGCTGAAGGCGTGGAGCCTGAACATGGATGGCTTGCTCAATATCCTGGAACTGGCGCGTGAGCGGGGCGAAGCGGGCAAGCCGCTGCGCATCTTCTGGCCGTCGTCGATCGCCGCCTTCGGCCCGAACACGCCGCAGGTGAACACGCCGCAAATGACGGTGATGGACCCGACCTCGATGTACGGCATCAGCAAGCTGGCCGGCGAGCGCCTGTGCGAGTACTACTTCAACAAGTACGGCGTGGACGTGCGCAGCATCCGCTACCCGGGCATCATCAGCTACAAATCGCCTCCGGGCGGCGGCACCACCGATTACGCCATCGCCATCTTCCATGCGGCCTTGCGCGGCGAGCGCTATGACTGCTTCCTCGATGCGAACACCACCTTGCCGATGATTTACATGCCCGACGCCATCCGCGCCACCATCGAACTGATGGATGCGCCTGTGGCCCAAATCAAGATCCGCTCCTCGTACAACGTGGCCGGCGTGTCGTTCAACCCCGAGCAGCTGGCCAAGGCCATCGTGCGCATGGTCCCGGACTTCAAGATCAGCTACAAGCCGGACAGCCGCCAGGCCATCGCCGACAGCTGGCCGCAAAGCCTGGACGACAGCAAGGCCAGCGCCGACTGGGGCTGGAAGGCGCAGATCGGCGTCGAGCAGATGGTCACGGACATGCTGGCCAATGTCGATGTGGGCCATGCGGCCAAGGCTGCCTGAAGTACGAACCCGCTTGCATAAAAACATACTAATATAAAGAGACACTACATGGACATGAGCGTATTTGACCTGTTTAAGATCGGCATCGGGCCGTCGAGTTCCCACACGGTGGGCCCGATGGTGGCGGCGCGGCGTTTTCTGGTCGAATACGGTCCGCTGGACCAGGTAGTGGGCGTCGAGGCGGCCCTGTATGGCTCGCTGGCACTGACGGGCGTGGGCCATGCGACTGACAAAGCCGTCATTCTGGGCCTGATGGGCGAGACGCCGCAAGACGTGGCGCCCGATGCCGTCGACACCAAGCTGGCCGCTATCGAGGCGGCCGGTGAAATCGCCTTGCTGGGCACGCACGTGGTGCCATTCACGGCCGCCACGGGCTTGATCTGGCACAAGAGCGAATCCCTGCCCGAACATCCGAACGGCATGCGCTTTACCGTGAAACTGGCGGACGGCAGCCGCGTCGACAAGGTGTATTACTCGATCGGCGGCGGCTTTATCCGCGAAGCGGGCGAGGCCCAGGCCGAGGCGGCCGTGGAGTCGGCGGCCAGCGCGCGGGTCGTCTTCCCCTTCGATACCATGGAACAGTTGCTGGCGCACGGCGTGGAAAGCGGCTTGTCGATCCCGGAAATGCTGCGCGCGAACGAATGCGTCAAGCGCAGCGACGATGAATTGAACGAGGGCCTGGACCGCATCTGGCACGTCATGCGCGACTGCATCGCGCACGGCCTGGAAACGACGGGCAACCTGCCGGGCGGCTTGAACGTGAAGCGCCGCGCCGCGAAATTGTGGCGATTGGCGCAGGAAGCGAAAGCATCCGACAACCGCGCCAACGACTTGCCGCACGACGCCGTGCACCTGGTCAGCCTGTACGCGATGGCAGTCAACGAGGAAAACGCGGCGGGCGGCCGCGTGGTGACGGCGCCGACCAACGGCGCCGCCGGCATCATCCCGGCCGTGCTGCGCTACTACGCGCAGGATTGCCGCCCCAGCGACCCGGTCGGCGGCGTGCGCCGCTTCATGCTGACGGCGGCCGCCATCGGCATGTTGTGCAAACGCAATGCCTCGATCTCGGGCGCCGAAGTGGGTTGCCAGGGTGAAGTGGGCGTGGCCTGCGCCATGGCGGCGGCCGGCCTGGTGGCGGCCCTGGGCGGCACCAACGAGCAAATCGAAAACGCGGCCGAAATCGGCATCGAACACCACCTGGGCATGACGTGCGACCCGATCGGCGGCCTGGTTCAGATTCCCTGCATCGAGCGCAACGGCATGGGCGCCGTGAAAGCCATCACGGCCGCCTCGCTGGCGCTGAAGGGCGACGGCACGCACTTCGTCAGCCTCGATGAAGTCATCGAAACCATGCGCCAGACAGGCGCGGACATGCAGGACAAGTACAAGGAAACGTCCTTGGGTGGCCTGGCCGTGCATGTAATCACCGTCAACCATGCAGCCTGCTAAGTGCCGGGGTCAGACCCGCCGGGACTCGGCGTCCCCGTCTGACCCAGATTTCCGCTGCGCCTTATGGCAACCTCACTCCTCCTCAAACAGGCGTAAGCCGACATCACCATGGCAGCAAGCCATCACCCTTACTCCTCCTCAAACAACTGCTCCAGCCTCCTCGGGTAGTTATTCAGGAAATCGCGCGTGACGGCGTAGTGTTCCGTGTCTTCATACGCCACTTCGTGGATGCCGCCGCCCGTAAAACTGAGGATTTTCGCATTCGGATAGGCCAGCAGGATGGGCGAATGGGTGGCGATGATCAATTGCGAGTCGTCCTGCACCAGCTGGTGGATCACGGACAATGCTGCCATCTGGCGGCTGGGCGACAGGGCCGCCTCGGGTTCGTCCAGCAGGTACAAGCCTTTTCCCCGCAGTTTGTTGATCAGGGTGGCCATGAACGCTTCGCCGTGCGATTGCGCGTGCAGCGACTTGCCGCCGTAGCTGGCCAGGTATTCCGGCATGTCGTCCATGTAGGTGGCGACGTTGAAAAAGCTCTCGGCGCGCAGGAAATAGCTGTCCTCGGGTTTTTTATAGCTCTTGCTCAGGCGCAAGTGCGCGTGCAAGCCCGATTCCGCGTCCGACGGCAGGGCGATGCGCACGTTGCGCGTGCCGCCATCCTTGCCGAAACCGAGGGCCACGGCCAGCGCTTCGAGCATGGTCGACTTGCCGCTGCCATTCTCGCCCACGAAAAACGTCACGTCGCGGTGGAAGTCCATGTGCACGAAGTCGCGGATGGCGGGAATGGTGAACGGATAGTGGTTCAGGTCGACGACGGCGTCAGGGCGCAGCGCGGCGCTTTGCAAATACGGTTTTTTACTCAGCGACATGGCCGGTTTTCGACTCCATAGTGGCCCCGCTCCGGGGTAACAGCTGCAGTGTGGCGCAAATTGGCGGCGCGCGCCAGTGCGCGCACAGGCCATGTCCACCTGTCTTGATCTCAAGCATTATGTGTGGTTTGACAACAGCATGGCTCTCCAATTGTCACGCCGGCAACCGGCGTGCGCCACGCGATTCGCCTTGGACGGCGGCTGGCACTATAATATCCGCTGCCATTCATGATCAACCGCACTCAGCTCAACTGGACTCTTCAAATCTATGCACTACGTGTCTACCCGCGCTGATAAAGCGCCAATGAATCCGCAGCAATTCTCCGACATCCTCCTGGGCGGCCTGGCCCCCGATGGCGGACTGTATCTCCCTGAACAGTACCCGCAAGTCACTGGTGCCGAGCTCAATGCCTGGCGCACATTGTCGTATGCCGACCTGGCCTACGAAATCCTGAAGAAGTTCGCCACCGATATCCCGGCCGCGGACCTGAAGGCGCTGACGGCGAAAACCTATACCAAGGCAGTCTACAAGAACGCCCGCGCCGGCGAAAACGCGGCCGATATCACGCCGCTGCGCGTGCTCGAAGAAAACGTCGTCAAGGGCGGATCGACCACCCTGATCCTGCAGGCGCTGTCGAACGGCCCGACCCTGGCCTTCAAGGACATGGCCATGCAGCTGCTGGGCAACCTGTTCGAATACACGCTGGCCAAGCACGACGCCGAACTCAATATCTTCGGCGCCACCTCGGGCGACACGGGCAGCGCGGCCGAATACGCGATGCGCGGCAAGAAGGGCATCCGCGTCTTCATGTTGTCGCCGCACAAGAAAATGAGCGCCTTCCAGACGGCGCAGATGTTCAGCCTGCAAGATCCGAACATCTACAACATCGCCGTCGAAGGCGTGTTCGACGATTGCCAGGACATGGTCAAGGCAGTGTCGAACGACTTGCCGTTCAAGGCGAAGCAAAAGATCGGCACCGTCAATTCCATCAACTGGGCGCGCGTCGTGGCGCAAGTCGTGTACTACTTCCGCGGCTACCTGGCGGCCACCACCAGCAACGAGCAGAAAGTGTCGTTCACGGTGCCGTCTGGCAACTTCGGCAATATCTGCGCCGGCCACATCGCCCGCATGATGGGGCTGCCCATCTCGAAACTGGTGGCCGCGACGAATGAAAACGACGTGCTCGACGAATTCTTCCGCACGGGCGTCTACCGCGTGCGCAAGTCCGCCGAAACGTACCATACGAGCAGCCCGTCGATGGATATCTCGAAAGCGTCGAACTTCGAGCGCTTCGTCTACGACCTGGTGGGCCGCGACAGCGGGCGCGTGCGCGCGCTGTTCACGAAAGTGGAAACGCACGGCGGCTTCGACTTGTCCGGCAAGCCGGGCAGCGATGGCGACGAGTTCAAGCTGGTGGCCAAATATGGCTTCAAGTCGGGCAAGTCCACGCACCAGGATCGCCTCGACACCATCCGCGACGTGGCCGACGACTACGGCATCACCATCGACACGCACACGGCCGACGGCATCAAGGTGGCGCGCGAGCACCTGGAACCGAACGTGCCGATGATCGTGCTGGAAACGGCGCTGGCGGCCAAGTTCAACGAAACCATCCTCGAAGCGCTGGGCGTGGACGCGGAGCGCCCGGCCGGCTTCGAGAGCATCGAAGACTTGCCGCAAAAGTTCGTCGTGATGGATGCGGACGTGGAAAAAATGAAGGCGTACATCGCCTCGAACACGGGACTGTGATGACAGACGCGAGCACTGTACGTAAACCCATGCTGTCGGTGGCCGAGGCGCAAGCCTTCATGCTGGGCGCGGCGCGCCCGGTGGCTGACGTGGAGCTGGTCGACACCATGCGCGCCAACGGCCGCGTGCTGGCGGCCGCGCAGACCTCGACCCTGAACGTGCCCGAGCGCGACAACACCCAGATGGATGGCTACGCCGTGCGCGCGCAGGATTGCGCCAGCGGCGCGGCCAGCCTGCCCGTGTCGCAGCGCATCGCGGCCGGCCACGTGGGCCAGCCCTTGCAAGCGGGGACGGCGGCGCGCATCTTCACGGGCGCCCTGATCCCGGACGGCGCCGATTGCGTGGTGATGCAGGAGCAGTGCACCTTGCTTGATGGCGTGGTGACGGTCAATCACGTGCCGCATGCGGGCGAATGGGTGCGGCGCCAGGGCGAGGATATCCGCGCCGGCGGCGAAATCCTCGGCGCCGGCCGGCGCCTGCGCAGCCAGGAAATGGGCCTGGCCGCCTCGGTGGGCCTGGCGCAAGTGCCGGTGCTGCGCAAGCTGCGCGTGGCCGTGTTCTTCACGGGCGACGAGCTGGCCATGCCGGGCGAGCCTTTGGCGCCGGGCGCCGTCTACAACTCGAACCGTTTTACCTTGCGCGGCTTGCTGGAAAATCTGGGCTGCGAGATCACGGACCTGGGCATCGTGCCCGACAGCCTGGAAGCGACGCGCGCCGTGCTGCGCCAGGCGGCCCAGGGCAATGATTTGATCATCACTTCGGGCGGCGTGTCCGTGGGCGAGGAAGACCATATCAAGCCGGCCGTGGAAGCGGAAGGGCGGCTGAACATGTGGCAGATCGCCGTCAAGCCGGGCAAGCCGCTGGCCTTCGGCGAAGTGCGGGACGCGTTCTTTGTCGGCTTGCCCGGCAATCCCGTCTCCAGTTTCGTCACCTTTTTGCTGTTCGTGCGCCCGTTCATCCTGCGCCTGCAAGGCGTGGCGGGCAGCCTGGCGCCGCGCAGCTACAAGCTGCCGGCCGCGTTCGAGCGCCTGAAGGCGGACAAGCGCAACGAGTTCTTGCGCGCCAAGGTCAATGACGAGGGCGAACTGGAACTGTTCGCCAACCAGAGTTCGGGCGTGCTGACGTCCACCGTGTGGGGCGACGGCTTGATCGATTGTCCGCCCGGATTGTCGATCGCGCGCGGCGACATGCTGCGCTTTATCCCGTTTAACGAATTGCTGTACTAAGGAAGTCTTGATGAAGATCAATCTGCGTTTTTTTGCCAGCGTGCGCGAGCTGGTGGGCACGGGCCAGGAAGCACTGGAAGTGGCCGGGCCGCTGACGGTGGGCGAGGTGCGAGCCCTGCTGATCGCGCGCGGCGGCAACTGGGAATATGCGCTGGCTCAGGGCCGCGCGCTGCGCATGGCGCATAATCAGGTGATGTGCGACGCCGACACCGTGACAGGCGACGGCGACGAGGTGGCGTTCTTCCCGCCCGTGACGGGCGGCTGATCCCGCTCGTCAAATGAAACGGCCACTTCATCGAAGTGGCCGTTTTTTCATGGCGCCTTGGTTTTCGGCTTGCCGGCCGTGGTATCGCCGCAGGTGGCGCAAGCGATGGCTTTCTTGTAGCGCCAGTATTTCGAGCCGATGAAGATAGCTGACGCCACCAGCGACCAGGCCAGCGCGCTGAGGATGTCGGCGCGGCTGGTGGTGCCCTTGCTGTACTCGACCACTGTCAGGATGATGAATAAAATCGAACTGGCCAGCAAATAACGGGAAATCCAGAATCCTGCGCCCATGTGTTTCTCCTCTTGTCGTCGCGTTGTCTCGTGAAGTCGAAGTGCCGATCGCTGCAGCATGTCCGCGCAGTATGCATCATTTTTCGGCCTTCTTGCCATCCGCCGGCCTTATCTCGACTAAAATGCCGGGGTTTTCACCGTCTTTCCAGCTCGCCATGACCCAAACCAGTTCCCCTCCGTTTCACATCGCCGTCATCGGCGGCGGCCCCGCCGGCCTGATGGCCGCCCAGGCGGCCACCGACCAGGGAGCCAGGGTGGAGCTGTTCGACGCCATGCCGTCCGTCGGCCGCAAATTCCTGCTGGCGGGGCGGGGCGGCATGAATATCACGCATGCGGAAGGCTACCAGGCCTTTGTCTCGCGCTACGCCAGGCAAGCGCACCGGGTGAAACCGGCGCTGGACCAGTTCGGCCCGCAAAAGGTGCGCGACTGGGTGCATGGCCTGGGCGTGGAAACCTTTGTCGGCTCCTCGAACCGCGTCTTCCCGACCGACATGAAGGCGGCGCCCTTGCTGCGCGCCTGGCTGCACCGCCTGCGCGAAGCGGGCGTGCAATTTCACATGCGCCACCGCTGGACGGGCTGGCAAGACGGCCGGCTGGCGTTTGCCACGCCGGACGGCGAACGGCTATTCGCTTTCGACGCCGTGATCCTGGCGCTGGGCGGCGGCAGCTGGGCGCGGCTGGGATCGGACGGCGCCTGGGTGCCGCTGCTGCAAGAGCAGGGCGTGGCCGTGACGCCCCTGGCGCCGGCCAATTGCGGCTTCGACGTGGACTGGAGCGAGTATTTCCGCAGCCGTCATGCGGGCGAGCCGCTGACCACCGTGGCCATCACGGCGCGCGATATCGATGGCTTGACGATCAAGCGCCAGGGCCAGTTCGTCATCACGGCGGGCGGCGTCGAGGGCAGCCTGATCTACGCGCTGTCGGCCGCGCTGCGCGAGCAGATCGCCGCCGAGGGCAGCACCACCATCTGGCTCGACCTGGCGCCCGACCACAGTCATGAACGTGTGTTCGCGGAAGTGACGCGCCCGCGCGGCGCCCGCTCCATGTCCAGCCACCTGAACAGCCGCCTGGGCATCAAGGGCGTGAAATCGGGCTTGCTGCGCGAATGCCTGAGTGCCGCCGACTTTGCCGACGAAGCCAAGCTGGCCGCCGCCATCAAGCTGCTGCCCGTCACCTTGCAGCGTCCGCGCCCCATCGATGAAGCCATCAGCAGCGCCGGCGGCGTGGACTTCGAAGGCATCGACGGCAGCATGCTGCGCACCATGCCGGGCGTGTTCCTGGCGGGGGAAATGCTGGACTGGGAAGCGCCGACGGGCGGCTACCTGCTGACGGCCTGCCTGGCGCAAGGCAAGGCGGCCGGCGAGCAGGCGGTCAGCTGGCTGGAAGAGAACGTTAGTGCCAAGTAATTTCGCCCGAGCCGCTTTTCTGCGTCTCGCGCTGGCGCGGGTTGCCGTGGACGTGGATGTCGCCGCTGCCGCGCAGGGTCAGGTTGGCGGCGTCGCGCACGAAGACGGTGCTCGTGCCCGAGCCTTGCAGGCTGACGCTGGCCTTGTCGGCGGCCAGGTGCTCGGCATCGATGTCGCCTGAACCGCTGAGGTCGGCGCGCAGAAATTTCGTGTTGCCGCTGGCGGCGATGCGCCCGGAGCCCACCATTTCCAGCACCACGCTGTCGCTGTTGCCGGCATTGATGTCGAGGTCGCCACTGCCGTTGACGGTGGCTTGTACCTGCTTGTAGCGTCCCGTGAAACTGACGTCGCCGGAACCCGTCAATTCCAGGATGAAACTGTCGCCGGAAAAGCCCGTGATCTTGCTGTCGCCATTGCCGTGCACTTCGACGCGCACGAGGGCCGGCAGCACCAGTTCCACCTGCAGCGGCTGGCGATGGTGGAACAGCATGCCTTTCGGGCCGATATGCACGGTCGTGCCATCCTGCGTGGTGTCGACGTTCGACAGCAAACGCTGTTCGCCGCTGACCTTCAGCGATGGCGTGGCGCCGCGGCGCAGCACCAGGTCGATGGGGCCGGCCAGGTCGATGCTGGTGATGTCGGCGGAAATCGGGCGCGTTTCGCTGCGCACGGCGCGGCCGGCAGCGCTGCTGGGATTGCTGATTCCCTTGGCGCGCAGCGCCGCATACGACATGGCGATCAGGACCAGTGCCAGCAAGAGCATGGACAGGCCAACTTTGAGCAAGCGTTTCATGGCAGCCTTTCTAGTGACCTTTGAGCAGGGAAACATTCATGGCAACGTAGCGCTTGATGCCGATCAAGGTATAGCGCGTTACGACCAGACTGAGCAGGAAGATGGCGATGCCGCCGAGCAGCATGCCCACGCCAAACACGGTTTGCGTGGTGCGCGCATCGCGGTCCATGTCGGTGGAGATGCGGATGCCGCCGCCGGCCAGCGCTTCGGCCCGCTCCATCATGCGCGACGAGGCGCCCGGTGCCTCGGGTGCGGACTCGGCCTTGACGGGGCCGGGCACGTGGTCGACTTCGATGCCCGTGTCGCCGATGGTGATGCGCGTTTCGCGCCGTTCGCCGCCTTCGCCGCCGTCATCGTCATGGATGAAGACGTGGCGCAGGGGGCCGTCGAGCACCAGTTCGTTGGCGCCGGACAAGCCGCTGGCCGTGATGGCGATGCCGGCCAGGTAAAAGCTCAGGCCGACGGCGTACAGGGTGGCCAGCAGGGCCGCGTAGACGGCGGCAGGCACGACCATGAACAGGTTGAAGATGGCCAGGCCCACCAGCGAGACGAGCAGGCGCAGCAGGTTGACGGGCGTTTTCTTTTGCTCGAAAGCCTGGCGATGGGTGCTGCTGCGCAAGGTAAGGGCGATTTTTTTCGGGTCGCCCAGGTCGTCGGCGATTTCGTGCTCGCTGCGGCCGGCCGCAGCGCCTTCGATGAAGGTCTGTTCGTAATAATCGAGGGTCTTGGCCACCAGGTCCGGTGGCAAGCCTGCCAGTGCGCGCCGCAGCGCGTCGAGATAATCTTGCTTGTTCATCATATTCTTCCTGTCCGCCGCTTCAGCCCACTGCCGGCAGCAACATGCTTGCCTGGCTCAGCAGCAACGGCGCCTGTGGCGCCTGCTGTACCTGCATGACGATCAAGGTGGCCAGCACCACACCCGCCAGCAGCGCCAGGGCTTTCAAGCTGTTTTTCAAGTGCAAGGTGGTGTGCATGGTATTCCCCGTGGCATGGCCGTTGTCGATGGTCTGACTGTACCCAAGCGCACGCGAGCGCACCAGCGCGGTGCGACAGAATGCAATTTCGCGGGGGCGAGCGACGCCAGGGGAGGATGCACCGTCAAGTCTACTTTGCCGCCTTGCCCGTGGTGACGACCTTGGCCGCCGCCACGCCGCTGCGCACGGCCGCCTCGATGGTGGCCGGATAGTCAAGCGTGCGGTCGTCATTCGCCGTGTAGTCGCCGGCCAGCAGCAGGCCCGGCACGCCGCTGGCGTTGCCGGGGCGCGCCAGGTCCGGCGTGCAGGCGAACGTGGCGCGCTTTTCCGTGATCAGCTGGGTCCACAGGGGCTGGGCCAGGGCAGGGCGCTGCAAGACCTGCGCCAGCTGCGCCGCGATGGCTTGCGCCAGCGGCCCGTGGCCTTGCTCGGCGGCAGGGCCGGAAGCGCTGATGACGACGGCCAGCAAGCCGGCCTGTTTGCTGTCGAGCTGGCCCCGGTCGAAGACGAACTGGCCCCAGTGCCGGTTCGCCGGCGTATCGACGAGGGCGTAGAACGGCAAGTCCAGGCGCACCGAGGCGTCGTATTGCAGGTAGCAGGTACTGATCGCTTCCGGTGTGAAGGCTTGCATTTTGGCAATAACGTCATCGAGGCGCGCGTCCTGCAAGCCTTGCAGCAGGCTGGCCGCTTGCACGGACGAGGTGGCGACGATGACGCCGTCAAAGATATCTCCATCGTCGACGCCGTCATCGAGTCGCCAGCGGCCGTCGGGCAGCGCCTGCAGGGCGGCCACCTTGGCGCCCGTGCGCACTGCGCCGCCATGTTGTTCCACATAGCGGGCGGCCGCGTCGGGCAAGACACTGCTCAGGTCCGCCTTCGGGACCAGCATGTCCGAGGCGCGGCGGCGGCTGGCGCCCAGGCTGTCGCGCAGCACGTTGAGGAAGACGCGGGCTGAGGCGCGCTCGGGCGGGGTATTCAATGCGGCCAGGCACAGCGGGTGCCACATCAGCCGGCACAAAGTGTCCGTCTGGTCGAAGCGCTGCAGCAATTCGCTGACCGTGCAATCGTTGTACAGCTGCCAGCCCATCGTCCGCATGGCGGTGGAAAAGCGCATCAGGGACAGTTTGTCGGCGCGCAATAATCCCGTGGCGCGCAGCAGGGCCCAGACCAGGTGCAGCGGCGCGGGCAGGCGGGGGGCGATGAAATCCATGCCCCCGGAGCCGGCCGGATAGCGCATCTGCAGGGGCAGCGTAAGGATCAGTTCGTCCGGGTCTTGCCCCGCCAGTTTGATCAGGCGCAAGGTTTCCGTGTAGGCGCCCAGCAAGATATGCTGGCCGTTGTCGAGCACAGTGTTTTCTCTCTCGACGCGGCGCGCCCGTCCGCCCAGGGTGCGCGCCGCCTCGAAGACGGTCACCGGGTGACCGGCGCGCGCCAGTTCCATGGCCGCCGCGCAGCCAGCCCAGCCGGCGCCGATGACGGCGTAGCGTTGCTTCACGATAGGCTTAGCCACGAACCCAGGTCTTCCAGGCCAGCCACAGTTTGCGGATCGGCGTGAGCGAGATGCGCTGTTTCAGCACGTGGTAGCCGTCGCGCTCGACTTCGTTGAGCAGGGTGCGGTAGATGGCGGCCATGATCAGGCCCGGACGCTGGGCGCGGCGATCCTCGGCCGGCAACAGCGCGAAAGCTTCGTCATACGCCTTTTGCGCGCGCGCCACCTGGAAACGCATGAGGTTTTCAAAGTTTTCGCTGTGGCGCGCGTTCAGCAAGTCGGCCGCCGTCACATTGAATTGCTGCAATTCGCTGATCGGCAAATAGATGCGCCCCTTGCGCGCATCTTCGCCCACGTCGCGGATGATGTTGGTCAACTGGAAGGCATGGCCCAGTTTTTCCGCGTACAGCAGGGTTTCCGGGCGGGTCGCGCCAAAGATGCTGGCCGACAAGATGCCCACCACGCTGGCCACATGCCAGCAATAGCGGCTCATGGCCTGGTAATCGAGGTAGCGGGTCTGGTTCAAGTCCATTTCCATGCCGTCGATGATGGCCTGCAAATGCTTTTCTTCCAGTTGATACACGGCCAGATGCGGTTCCAGCGCGCGCATCACGGGATGCGTGGGGATGCCCTCGTACATGGCCTTGACTTCCTTGCGCCACCAGACCAGCTTGGTGCGTGCCACGGCTTCGTCCGTGCATTCATCGACCGTGTCATCGACTTCGCGGCAGAAGGCGTACAGGGCCGTGATGGCCTTGCGGCGCTCGGCAGGCAGGAACAGGAAGCTGTAGTAGAAGCTGGAGCCGCTCTGGGCGGCCTTTTGTTGGCAGTATTCGTCGGGAGACATAGTCAAAAGAGCAAGGGTTGCAGATCGAAGCCGCTATTCTATCGTCTTACAGAGTGGGCGACGGGGGAAAAGCCGTTTTTACTTGTGTCTCTTGATGCAAGCTTTTGCGCGACATGCGCAGGGCGCGCCAGAAAATGATCAGCCAGTCGCGTTTCTCCAGCTTGGGACGGCGCCGGAACACGTCGTAATTGACGGCTTCGATGCATTCGAGGATGCGCAAGCCGCCTTGCACCACCAGGCGCAATTCCCAGCCGATGCGCCCGCGCAAGCGCAGGGCCAGCGGCGCACCGGACAGCATCAGGGCGCGCGTGCGGGCCACTTCGAAGCGCATCAGGGCGCTCCACTTGCCGTGTGCCTCGGGCCGCTCGAAGGCGGCGGCGGAGACGGCAAAGCGGCTCAAGTCTTCCATCGGCAGGTAGATGCGCTCTTTTTGCTGGTCGATGGCAACGTCTTGCAAGAAATTAATTAGTTGCAAAGCTGAACATATCGCATCGGAATCGCGTACATTCTGTTCATCGGCCGCGCCATACAGGTGCAGCATCAGCAGCCCCACGGGGTTGGCCGAGCGGGCGCAGTAATCGAGCACATCGTCATAGCTGGCGTAGCGCGTCGTTTCCACATCCTGTTTAAATGCCGACAGCAGATCGTAGAACGGCTTCAGCGGCAGCTGGTGTTTGGCGATGACGGCGGCCAGGCGCTCGAACATGGCGGCGTTCTCGCCGGCATGGCCTTCGTGGCGGTCCATGCGGCCCAGTGCTTCTTCATAGGCGTGCAGGGCCGCCAGGCGCTCGGCCGGCGTGGCGTCGCCCTCATCGGCCAGGTCGTCGGCGCTGCGGGCGAAGGCATAGATGGCTTCGACGGCGGGCACCAGGCGGCGCGGCAGTAAAAATGATGCAACAGGAAAATTTTCGTAATGGTCTACAGGCATGAACACACTTCTCTAGTCTTGCGTTTGTCCGGCACCTTCACACGCTGGAATGGGGCCGGACGTTGTACGTCTCAAGATTAATGACGCAAAAGTCACTAAAAACTTTTACGCACGATTATAATTAATAACCAGAAAGTCATTAGGGGAAAATCGCTCCCCGCGATGACCAAGCTGATATTGTCACAAATTTAAGGATATCGCGTGCGAAAAAGTTTGGCTTGGCCCAAAGGACAAGCAAAAAGTTTCTCCGCATAAAAATATTGCAGCCCGCATAGTAAAGGAAAATACCTTGTTTGCCCTGAAAACCCTGCGCCGCGAGACCGGCGCTCCCGCACTTCCCGCCCTGCGGCTGATTGCCGCCGCCGCCCTCGCGCTGACCCTGGCGGCTTGTTCCAAGCCTGCCGTCAAAGTGGAAGACGTGCGCCCCGTGCGCGCGATCGTATTGTCTAGCAGTAATGTTGACGTGAGTGCCGAGCTGTCGGGCGAGGTCGTGCCCCGTGTCGTATCGCAGCTGGGCTTCCGCGTGGGCGGCAAGATCGTCGCGCGCAAGGTGGACGTGGGCGCCAGCGTCAGGAAGGGGCAAGTGCTGATGCAGCTCGACCCTGCCGACTTGCAGCTGTCGCAGGCGCAGGCCAAGGCTTCGCTCGTCAGCGCGGAAACGAGCCGCGACCTGGCGCGCGCGGAACTCAAGCGCTACCAGGATTTGCGCGAGAAAAATTTCGTCAGCCAGGCCGTGCTCGACGGCAAGGACGCCACCTACAAGGCGGCGCAGGCGAACGTGGAAGCGGCCCAGGCCCTGTACCGTGGCCAGGCGAACCAGTCCGGCTATGCCAGCTTGCTGGCCGACGTCGATGGCGTCGTCACGCGCATCGAGGCCGAAGTGGGGCAGGTGGTGGCGCCCGGCGCGCCCGTCGTGCAAGTGGCGAAGAGCGGCGAGAAGGAAGTCGTGATCGGCATTCCTGAAGACAAGGTCGAGACCTTGCGCGGCGTCAAGGATGTCGTGGTGCGCCTGTGGGCCGACCCGAAGCAGGGCTTGCCGGGCAAGATACGCGAAGTGTCGCCCGTGGCCGATGCCGCCACGCGCACCTATATCGCCAAGGTCAGCATCCCGGACGCGCCGCAGGCGCGCCTGGGCATGACGGCCGTGGTGCAGTTCGCCTCGCAGACGGCCACGCCGCAGATCAAGGTACCGCTGACGGCCCTGTTCAATGAGAAATCGCAAAGTTCCGTGTGGGTGGTGGAAAACGGCGCCGTGAAGCTGGTGCCGGTGACGGTGGGCGGCGTGGCGGGCAATGAGCTGCTGCTGACTTCGGGCGTGAAAGCGGGCCAGACCGTGGTCACGGCCGGCGTCAACCTGCTCAAGCCGGGCCAGAAAGTGACCATCCTCGGCGCCGAACTGGCCAGCAAGCCAGCCGCCGGTGCCGCCGCCGTCAGCGTGGGTGCGGTCAAATGAAGGGCGGCTTCAATCTGTCGCGCTGGGCGCTCGAACACATCCCGCTGACGCGTTACTTGATGGCTGTGCTGCTGATCGGCGGCATGCTCAGCTATGCCAGCCTGGGCCAGGATGAAGATCCTCCGTTTACTTTCCGCGCCATGGTGCTGCAAGCGTACTGGCCTGGCGCCACGGCTTTGCAGATGGCCGAGCAGGTGACGGACAAGCTGGAAAAGAAACTGCAGGAAACGCCGTACATCGACGAAATCACCAGCTATTCGAAGCCGGGCGAAACCCTGATCCTGCTGGAGCTGCGCGAATCGGCGCCGCCCAAGGAAACGGCGGCCGCCTGGTACCAGGTGCGCAAGAAGATCGGCGATATCAAGGGCTCCTTGCCGGCCGGCGTCGTGGGGCCATTCTTCAATGACGAGTTCGGCGACACGTATGGCTCCATCTTCGCCCTGTCCGGCGACGGTTTTACCTACGCGGAGATGAAGGATTACGCGGACAAGGTGCGCCAGGAATTGCTGGCCGTGGGGCAGGTATCGAAGGTGGAACTGTTCGGCGTGCAAGATGAAAAGATCAATATCATCTTTTCTCACAAGAAATTTGCCCAGCTGGGCATTCCATTCGACGCCATCGTGCAGCAATTGTCCGAGCAAAACAGCATCAACGCCACGGGCGTGCTGGTAACGCCGACGGATAATCTGCAAGTGCGCGTGACGGGCGCCATGCTGACCGTCAAGGACCTGGAAAACCTGGAACTGCGCGCCAACGGCACCACCTTCCGCCTCGGTGATTTTGCCACCGTGAAACGTGAACTCATCGATCCACCCAAGGACAAGATGCGTTTCAACGGCAAGGAAGTGATCGGCCTGGGCGTGTCGATGGAAAAGGGCGGCAATATCATCGACATGGGTAAGGCCTTGCAGGCAACGGTCGCGCGCATGAAGAGCGAGTTGCCGGTCGGCATAGAACTGCAGCGCGTGTCGAACCAGCCGGAAGCCGTGTCCGCCTCCGTGGGCGAGTTCGTGCATACCCTGGTCGAAGCGATTCTGATCGTGCTGGCCGTCAGCTTTGTCGCGCTGGGCTTGCACACGAAACCGCTGCGCATCGACGTGCGTCCGGGTCTGGTGGTGGCGCTGACCATCCCGCTGGTGCTGGCCGTCACCTTCCTGTTCATGCGCCTGCTCGACATCGACTTGCACAAGATTTCGCTGGGCGCCCTGATCATCGCGCTGGGATTGCTGGTCGATGACGCCATCATTGCCGTCGAGATGATGGTGCGCAAGATGGAAGAGGGTATGTCGCGCTTCGACGCGGCCACCTTCGCCTATACGTCGACGGCCATACCCATGCTGACGGGTACCCTGATCACGGTGGCGGGCTTTTTGCCCATCGGCCTGGCCAAGTCGGCCGCCGGCGAATACACGTTCTCCTTGTTCTCCGTCAATGCGCTGGCCCTGATCATCTCGTGGGTGGTGGCCGTCGTCTTCACGCCCTACATCGGCTATGTCTTGCTGAAAGTCAAACCGCACGCGCACAACGACCATGAATTGTTCGATACGCCGAACTTCCGCCGCTTCCGCCGCGCCGTCACCTGGTGCGTGGAATGGCGCAAGACGACGATTGCCGCCACCCTGGCCATCTTTGCGCTGGGCATCTACGGCTTTAACTTTATTGAAAAGCAATTCTTCCCCGATTCCAGCCGTCCCGAACTGATGGTGGAACTGTGGTCGCCCGAAGGCACGACCTTTGCCGCGAATGAAAAGCAGGTGAAGAAATTCGAAGCCTTCGTGGGCAAGCTCGACGGCGTGGAAAGCGTCACCAGCTATGTCGGCACGGGCAGCCCCCGTTTCTACTTGCCGCTGGATCAGATTTTCCCGCAGACCAACGTGTCGCAAGTGGTGGTCTTGCCGAAGAGCCTGGCCGACCGCGAACGCTTGCGCCAGCAAATCGTCGATGTCTTCAAGAAAGATTTCCCGGAAGTGCGGGGCCGCGTCAAACTGTTGCCGAATGGACCGCCCGTGCCGTATCCCGTGCAATTTCGCGTCACGGGACCGGAAGTGGCCGGTGTGCGCGCCATCGCCGACCAGGTCAAGGACATCATGCGCGCCAATCCGAACACCCTGGGCGTGAACGACAACTGGAATGAATCGGTGAAAGTATTGCGCCTGGACCTGGACCAGGACAAGATGCGCGCGCTGGGCGTCACGTCGAAAACGGTGATGCAGGCGGCCAATACGATCCTGTCGGGCACGGTCATCGGCCAGTTCCGCGAAGACAATAAGCTGATCGATATCCAGGTGCGCCAGCCGCTGGAAGAGCGGGCGACGATTTCCGTGTTGAATGACACGAATATTCCGACGGCGACGGGCAAGTCCGTGCCCATCTCGCAGCTGGCCCGCGCGCATTTCGTGTGGGAACCGGGTGTCGTCTGGCGCGACAAGCGTGAATGGGCCATTACGGTGCAGTCGGACGTGATCGACGGCATCCAGGGCGCTACCGTGTCGACGCAGCTGGCGCCGCAGCTGGACGCCTTGCGGGCCAAGTTGCCGGCCGGCTACCGCATCAATGTGAAGGGCGTGGCGGCCGACAGCGGCGAAGCGGAAGCGTCGATTTCGGCGAACTTGCCGCTGGCTATCTTCATCATCTTCACCTTGCTGATGCTGCAGCTGCACAGTTTCTCGCGTTCCCTGCTGGTCTTCCTGACGGGGCCGCTGGGCGTGGCGGGCGCCGCGTTTGCCTTGCTGCTGCTGCACCGTCCGCTGGGCTTCGTGGCCAACCTGGGCGTCATCGCGCTGTTCGGCATGATCATCCGCAACTCGGTGATCCTTGTCGACCAGATCGAGCAAGACATCCGCGATGGCTCGGCTCCATGGGATGCCATCATCGACTCGGCCGTGCGCCGCTGCCGTCCCATCGTGCTGACGGCCGCAGCCGCCGCGCTGGCCATGATCCCATTGTCGCGCTCCGTGTTCTGGGGCCCGATGGCGGTCGCCATCATGGGCGGCCTGATCCTGGCGACGGCCTTGACTCTGCTGTTCCTGCCGGCCCTGTATGCGGCCTGGTTCCGGGTCAAGAAGCCGGCGCCGGCGACCGCAAAAGAAGGCTAGCAGCCAGCGCCAGGGCATAGGCAAAAAAAGGCGGCATTCCTCTGGGAAATCCAGTAGAATGCCGCCTTTGCTTTGCCGAGGGCTTGCTCGTTGAGTCTGCGGTAGCCAGATCGCTCCCGAGTTGTTAAAATCAGGGAGGCGCAGACGACAGTCTGCGCGCCGGCAGTCTGTTGCTGGAAGTGAAAAAATGCGGATGTGGTGGAATTGGTAGACACGCTGGTCTTAGAAGCCAGTGCTTCGGCTTGGGAGTTCGAGTCTCCCCATCCGCACCAATCCGGGTTGTTCCAGCCCGGACGTGCAGCACCATCAAGTTGTTCTTCAGCCTCGTGCAGGCATCTTCCTGTTTTTCTTCCCGTTCTTCCCGTGTTTTCGTCATGGGATGCGTCTTCCATCGCGCTATTTTTCGTCCGGCACGGCAGGATAGGGCGGGGTATGGGCGGCGATTTACCTGAAAAATGGCCAAATTGAGATAAATCAAAGGTTTTTTGCCCGAAATCTTCGCTATGAGCGCATTTCTTTGTTTCGGACGGGGCGCCAGTTCGCATATACTAATGAACGAAGCAGGCTGGAAAGCCTGTCTCTGGCGAAACAAAGAATGCCGGGGCAAGAGTAAAGACAGGGCACCCCCAGGCTGTGGCGACTCGTTCGCCGCCGCTGGTATCCTCTGTGGCCGGGCTGCAAAGCCAGCCACTTTCCCGAAGTCCTTTGTTATAATGCCACGCTTTACCGAATGATGGCCGGCCCTGCATTTACTTAGAAGCAAGGCTGGACGCTCGGAGCCCTGTCGCAGTACTGGAAGCGGCGGATTGTTTGGTGCCTGGTGCGGGTTTTCCCTCAGCCGGGTAGACCAGGTCCATTGTCCTGTTTGCAGTACTTTTACAGATGATATATGCGAGCGAGTGAAGCTGGACCCATGTCTTGCCGCCAGTGATGGCGCAAGGGGTCGGGTCTTCTTTTCTCGCACCAACAGTGTTTATTTTTTGGACGATTTTTTACATGGCAACTGCAGTCGAAACCTTGGGCAAACTCGAACGTCGTATCACGATCTCCTTCCCGCTGACGGACGTCCGCACGGAAGTTGAGAAGCGCCTGAAAGTGCAAGCCCGTACGGCTAAGGCACCGGGCTTCCGTCCGGGCAAAGTGCCGTTGAAAATGGTCGCAGCACAATACGGCTACCAAATTGAATCCGAAGTGCTGAATGACAAAGTCGGCCGCGCGTTCAACGACGCCGCCAACGAAAACAATCTGCGCGTGGCCGGTTTCCCGAACATCGTGCCGAAAGAAGAAGCAGCCGAAGGCCAGCTGGCTTTCGACGCAACGTTCGAAGTGTATCCGGAAGTCGCCATCGGCGACCTGACGGCCGTTGAAATCGAAACCGTGCAAGCCGACGTGTCGGAAGCCGAGATCGACAAGACCATCGACATCCTGCGCAAGCAGCGCGTGCACTTCCACACCAAGGGCGAAGCTGGCGAACACGGCGACGGCGGTGAGCCGATCGCTGCCAACGGCGACCGCGTGACCGTCGACTTCGTCGGCTCGATCGACGGCGTTGAATTCCCGGGCGGCAAAGCTGAAGGCTACGCTTTCGTGCTGGGCGAAGGCCGCATGCTGCCAGAATTCGAAGCAGCAACCCTGGGCCTGAAAGTGGGCGAGTCGAAGACTTTCCCATTGTCGTTCCCTGATGACTACCACGGCAAGGACGTAGCCGGCAAAACCGCTTCGTTCACCATTACCCTGCAAAAGCTGGAATGGGCGCACCTGCCGGAAGTCGATGCTGAATTCGCCAAATCGCTGGGCGTTGCCGATGGCGACCTGGCCAAAATGCGCGAAGACATCAAAGTCAACCTGCAGCGCGAAGTCGCTGGCCGCGTGAAAGCACGCAACAAGGAAGCCGTCATGGACGCGCTGATCAAAGTTGCTGAGCTGGAAGTGCCAAAAACGCTGATCGCTCAGGATTCCGAGCGCCTGGCTGAAATGACCCGCCAGGACATGGCGCAGCGCGGCATGAACGTCAAGGACGTGCCTTTCCCAGCAGAACTGTTCGCAGACAAAGCCGAGCGTCGCGTACGCCTGGGCCTGATCCTGTCGCAACTGGTGGGTGACAACAAGCTGCAGGCTACGCCTGAGCAAGTCAAGGCGCAAATCGAAGATTTCGCCCAAAGCTACGAAGATCCACGCGAAGTGCTGAAGTACTACTACAGCGACCGTCGTCGTCTGGGTGAGATCGAAGCCCTTGTATTGGAAGAAAACGTCGTCACTTACGTGTTGGGCCTGTCGAAAGTCACGACGAAAGCAGTTGCTTTCGACGAACTGATGGGAAGCAACGCACAAGCGTAAACCAGTTGGTATTGGGATGCCATGATCGCTTTTAACACCTGATAAAACCGTAGCGAGCGGATGGGAGTTGTGGCTGAGAAGCGGAGCTGTGCGAATGCACAGTGAGCATCGGAGGCCGCAAATCGCGACGCGCAGTAGGTTTTGTCAGGTGTTCCAAGGTGGTGGTAGCATCCCCTAACTGCTTCACAAGGAAATGAAATGACAGGTATGAACCGTAACCCAGCGCTGGACACAGAGATGCTCGGCCTGGTGCCGATGGTGGTGGAACAAAGCGGTCGCGGCGAGCGCTCGTATGATATTTACTCGCGCTTGCTGAAGGAACGCTTGATTTTCATGGTCGGCCCGGTCAATGACCAGATGGCCAACCTGGTTGTCGCCCAGCTGCTGTTCCTGGAAAGCGAAAATCCGGAAAAGGAAATCTCGCTCTACATCAACTCGCCAGGTGGTTCGGTCTCGGCCGGCATGGCCATCTACGACACCATGCAGTTCATCAAGCCGGACGTCTCGACCCTGTGCACGGGCATGGCTGCTTCGATGGGCGCTTTCCTGCTGGCCGCTGGCGCCAAGGGCAAGCGTTTCTCGCTGCCGAACTCGCGCATCATGATTCACCAGCCGTCCGGTGGTTCGCAAGGCATGGCGTCCGACATCGAGATCCAGGCGAAGGAAATCCTTTACCTGCGCACCCGCTTGAACGGCATCATGGCCGAGCGCACGGGCCAGACGATCGAACAGATCGCCAAGGACACCGACCGCGACCGTTTCATGTCCGCCGACGAGGCCGTTGAGTATGGTTTGATCGACAAAGTGTTGACCAGCCGCGCTTGATGAGCCCCTACCGGTATTGCTAAGTACGTAAGTAAACGCCCGGGCGCTCAAACGTTCGGGCGTTTCGCTTTTATTTCGGGTAGCATGGAGCTTGTGCACGTTGTTGACTTGCGCCATGGGGAGTTGCCTTAACGGGCGGCAACCATCATCCGGCTTGCGATTTTGCAATATTGTTAATGCAGTTCCAACCAAAATGCCTTATGTCAGACAAAAAATCCTCTAGCGGCGAAAAATTACTGTATTGCTCGTTCTGCGGCAAAAGCCAGCACGAGGTGAAGAAACTCATCGCCGGCCCGTCCGTATTCATTTGCGACGAGTGCATCGACCTGTGCAACGACATCATCCGTGATGAAACGTCGAGCATCGAGACGGTGACCGGTACCAAATCCGACCTGCCGACGCCGCAAGAAATTGCCGCCTTGCTCGATCAGTACGTGATCGGCCAGCAGACTGCCAAGCGCATCCTGTCGGTGGCGGTGTACAACCATTACAAGCGCCTCAAGCACCTGGGCAAGAAAGACGACATCGAACTGGCCAAGAGCAACATCTTGCTGGTCGGTCCTACCGGCTCGGGCAAGACCCTGCTGGCACAGACCCTGGCGCGCATGCTCAACGTGCCGTTCGTGATCGCCGACGCCACCACCCTGACCGAAGCCGGCTACGTGGGTGAAGACGTGGAAAACATCATCCAGAAGCTGCTGCAAAGCTGCAACTATGACGTCGAGAAAGCCCAGCGCGGCATCGTCTATATCGATGAAATCGACAAGATTTCGCGCAAGTCCGACAATCCGTCCATCACGCGCGACGTGTCGGGCGAGGGCGTGCAGCAAGCCTTGCTGAAACTCATCGAAGGCACGATGGCTTCCGTACCGCCACAAGGCGGCCGCAAGCATCCGAACCAGGATTTCGTGCAGATCGACACGACCAACATCATGTTCATCTGCGGCGGCGCCTTCGACGGCCTGTCGAAAGTGATCGCCAACCGTTCCGAAAAGAGCGGCATCGGCTTCTCGGCCACGGTGCGCAGCAAGTCGCAAAGCTCGGCCAGCGAACTGATGCTGCAAGCGGAGCCGGAAGACCTGGTGAAATTCGGCCTGATCCCGGAACTGGTGGGCCGCCTGCCCGTCATCGCCACCCTGGCGGAATTGACGGAAGAGGCGCTGATCCAGATCCTCGTCGAGCCGAAGAATGCGCTGATCAAGCAGTATTCGAAGCTGCTCGAGATGGAAGGCGCGGAACTGGAGATTCGTCCGGCCGCCCTGCATGCGATCGCCAAGAAAGCGCTGGCGCGCAAGACCGGTGCCCGTGGCCTGCGTTCCATCCTGGAACATGCTTTGCTGGACGTCATGTACGAACTGCCGAGCGAACAAAATGTGGTGAAGGTCGTCATCGACGAAAATACCATCACCAGCGGCGCCAAACCTTTGTTGATTTATCAAGAGACTGCCAAAGCCTCCGGAGAAAATTGAAAACTGCCGAGACAAATGCATAAAAAGGGTTTTGATTCCTTAATGCATGGCAGTACAATTTAAATCAATGAGTGCAGGCTTCAATCGGAAAGCCACTCGCGGCGCTTAGCTGCGCGTGGCTTTTTTACTGTGAAAACTGCATTTATTACCGTCATGCGGGTGTGTTTTGCGAAATAAACAGAAAAATGTTTGTTTCACAGAATTATTTATTCTCGCCGGTCTTGTGTTTTGGCAGCGAGCGCCAACATCGTAAACACGCTTTCTATAAGGTACGCCATGACAACTTCCAAATTAACTGAGCAAACTCAACTGCCGTTATTGCCGTTGCGGGATGTCGTCGTTTTCCCGCATATGGTGATACCGCTGTTCGTTGGCCGTCCAAAGTCGATCAAGGCGCTGGAAGCTGCGATGGAGCAGGGCAAGAGCATCATGCTTGCCGCTCAAAAAGCAGCCGCGAAGGACGAGCCGTCTCCTTCGGATATCTATGAAATTGGCTGCGTTGCCAATATTCTGCAAATGCTGAAGCTGCCCGATGGCACCGTCAAGGTGCTGGTCGAAGGCGCGCAGCGTGCCCGTATCAACCACATCAGCGATGCGCCGACGCACTTCATCGCCGACCTGACGCCGCTCGAGTCCGAGCCGGGCGACGAGTCGGAAGTCGAAGCCATGCGCCGCGCGATCGTGCAGCAGTTCGACCAGTACGTCAAACTCAACAAAAAAATCCCGCCGGAAATCCTCGCTTCCCTGTCGGGCATCGACGATGCCGGCCGCCTGGCCGACACGGTGGCCGCGCACCTGCCGCTGAAACTTGAGCAAAAACAAGTCATCCTGGAAATTTTCAGCGTGGCCAAGCGCCTCGAGCACCTGCTGGGCCAGCTCGAAGGCGAACTCGACATTCTGCAGGTGGAAAAGCGCATCCGCGGCCGCGTGAAGCGCCAGATGGAAAAATCGCAGCGCGAGTACTACCTGAACGAACAGGTCAAGGCGATCCAGAAAGAACTGGGCGAGGGCGAAGATGGCGCCGACCTCGACGAGCTGGAGAAAAAAGTCGCGTCGGCCAAAATGCCGAAGGAAGCGCTCGACAAGGCTACCAACGAGTTGAAAAAACTCAAGCTGATGTCGCCGATGTCGGCCGAAGCCACCGTCGTGCGCAACTACATCGACACCCTGGTCAACTTGCCGTGGAAAAAGAAATCCAAGGTCAATAACGACCTGGCGAACGCTGAAAAAGTGCTCGAGGGCGACCACTACGGCCTCGACAAGGTCAAGGAACGCATCCTGGAATACCTCGCGGTGCAACAGCGCGTCGACAAGCTCAAGGCGCCTATCCTGTGCTTCGTCGGTCCTCCGGGCGTGGGCAAGACCTCGCTGGGCCAGTCCATCGCCCGCGCAACGAACCGCAAGTTCGTGCGCATGGCCCTGGGCGGCGTGCGCGACGAAGCGGAAATCCGCGGCCACCGCCGCACCTACATCGGCTCGATGCCGGGCAAGATCCTGCAATCGCTGTCGAAAGTCGGCGTGCGCAATCCCTTGTTCCTGCTCGATGAAGTCGACAAGATGGGTGCCGATTTCCGTGGCGACCCGTCGTCGGCCCTGCTGGAAGTGCTCGATCCGGAACAGAACCACACGTTCTCCGACCATTACATCGAAGTCGATTTCGACTTGTCCGACGTGATGTTCGTGGCCACGTCGAACTCGTACAACATTCCGCCAGCCTTGCTCGACCGCATGGAAGTGATCCGTCTGTCCGGTTACACGGAAGATGAAAAGACCAGCATCGCGCAGCGTTACCTGCTGCCGAAGCAGATCAAGAACAATGGCTTGAAGGAAGAGGAAATCTCGGTGGCCGAGTCGGCGCTGCGCGACATCATCCGCTACTACACGCGGGAAGCCGGTGTGCGTTCGCTCGAGCGGGAAGTGTCGAAGATCTGCCGCAAGGTGGTCAAGATGCTGCTGCTGAAGAAATCCGACAAGAAAGTCATCGTCAACTCGAAGAACCTGGATAAATTCCTCGGCGTGCGCCGCTATGATTTCGGTGTCGCAGAGAAAGAAAACCAGGTAGGCCAGGTGGTCGGTCTGGCATGGACAGAAGTGGGCGGCGATCTGCTGACCATCGAAGCCGTGTCGATGCCGGGCAAGGGCGGCATCATCCGCACGGGTACCTTGGGCGACGTCATGAAAGAGTCGATCGAGGCAGCCCGCACGGTGGTGCGCAGCCGGGCACAGCGCCTGGGCATCAAGGCGGACGTCTTCGAGAAGAGCGACATCCACATCCACGTGCCGGAAGGCGCGACACCGAAGGACGGTCCTTCGGCTGGCGCGGCCATGACGGTGGCGATGGTGTCGGTCTTCACGGGTATTCCCGTGCGCGCCGACGTGGCGATGACGGGCGAGATCACCTTGCGCGGCGAAGTATTGCCGATCGGGGGCTTGAAGGAAAAGTTGCTGGCGGCCCATCGCGGCGGCATCAAGACGGTCCTGATTCCAGAGCAAAACGTGAAAGACCTGGCCGATATTCCGGACAACGTCAAGAACAAACTGGAGATCGTACCGGTGCGCTGGATCGACAAAGTGCTGGAAATCGCCCTCGAACGCATGCCTGAAGCGTTGGCGGACGTCGCTGCGGTGGAGGCTGTCACGGCCGCCGCGGCCAAGCCTGACGCGGCCGGTGAGGTAGTAAAACACTAACGTTTTACCCCTGTTTTCCCCAAACAAGCGCTTTTAGAGCGCTTGTTTTATATTGAAACGTGAATTGCGCCCCCAAAGCGCTTGACACATATACAGTGTGGCTTGTTTAATACGCCTGCACATTTTTTTCGCCGGACAGCTGTGGTGCCAAAAGTGCCGCAACGATACGGTAAACGTTTTATACCTTTGTAATTGGGGATGCTAGTGAACAAGACTGAATTGATCGACCACATTGCTGAAAAAGCTGACATTTCCAAAGCCGCCGCTGCGCGCGCACTCGACGCTGTTATCGGCGGCGTGACGGAAACTTTGAAAAACAACGACAGCGTGACGCTGGTTGGTTTTGGCACTTTCTCGGTCAGCGAACGCGCTGAGCGTACCGGCCGCAATCCGCGTACCAAAGAAGCGATCACGATCGAAGCAGCAAAAGTTCCAAAATTTAAAGCTGGTAAAGCTTTGAAGGATGCTGTAAACTAACGGACTTCGGTGAGGTGAC
The DNA here is from genome assembly GCF_023703445.1 of Janthinobacterium kumbetense. Taxonomy (NCBI): domain Bacteria; kingdom Pseudomonadati; phylum Pseudomonadota; class Betaproteobacteria; order Burkholderiales; family Oxalobacteraceae; genus Janthinobacterium; species Janthinobacterium kumbetense. The sequence goes on along the minus strand of NZ_JAMQGR010000001.1, from coordinate 1,215,559 downwards.
AATCACCGGAAACATTTGGCGGCGCCTCCGGGTGCCGCGATTTCAGGATCGACGTTCTTGAATGGCGATCCTGGATACAAATGCAAGTAGTACTGTGTATTTTTCGGAGTGGTAGTTCAGTTGGTTAGAATGCCGGCCTGTCACGTCGGAGGTCGCGGGTTCGAGTCCCGTCCGCTCCGCCAAAAAAATACGCTCTTAAGGAGTGGTAGTTCAGTTGGTTAGAATACCGGCCTGTCACGTCGGGGGTCGCGGGTTCGAGTCCCGTCCGCTCCGCCAGAATATAGAAGCCCGCGCTGCTGAATAAGTAGCGCGGGTTTTTCTTTTCCAGCGCCAGATTATCTCGGCGCGCCTGCTTTTTAAAATTCCCGCCTGCCGTGTTGAATAAAAACGCCGGCGTTTAAATCCTCTTTAAGCTGCGTCGGGTTAAATGCCCGAGTCCGGCGCCTTGCCATCCAGGCGGCGCCAGGGCAGGGCGCGCGCCCTGATTTACTCTTGCTATAGCGCTATGGGCATTGTAGAATCAGGAGATAATGGCTTGGGCGTCAGAATCCTGCTTTAGTTCCAGCGCCAAGTTGTTGAATCTAAAGGGGAAGTGGACATCTGTCCCGTCCATTCCGCCGAAGAAATCAAGGCGAACGCATGTTCGCCTTTTTTTATAGTGATCCACTCATCCCGAATTGGCTGACCATGTTTGAATTTATTCGTACCCATCGACGCTTGATGCAGTTTCTCCTGATGCTGGTCATCGTCCCGTCTTTTGCACTGGTCGGTATCAGCGGCTACCAAAGCTTCGGCGATGGCGCGAACACCATCGCCAAGGTCGGCGACCAGGTCGTTACGCAGCAGCAATATGAAGAAGCGCAACGCCAGCAGATCGACCGCTACCGCCAGATGATGGGCGAGCAGTTCGACCAAAAAATGTTTGACACGCCGGAAGCGCGCCAGAGCATCCTCGACAACCTGATCGCCGAGCGCGCCGTGGCCGCCGAAGTGGGCCGTAGCCACCTCGTCATCAGCGATGCCGTGCTGCAAAAGGAAGTGCTGGAAATCCCAGGCTTGACCTTGCCGGACGGTAAATTCGACCTGGAACGCTACAAGGCCATGCTGGCAGCCCAAGGCATGACGCCGCAGATGTACGATGCGCGCCGCCGCAGCGACCTGGCCCTGCAGCAACTGGCCGGCGCCGTGCAAGGCACCGCCTTCGCGCCGAACACCGTGTCCAAGCGCCTGTCCGACATCACCTCGGAAGAGCGTGAAGTGCAGGAACTGCTGTTGCCGATCGCCCAGTACGTGTCGGAAGTCAAAGTGACGGACGCCATGATCAAGGCGTTCTATGACAAGAACAGCAAGTTCTTCGAAATCCCGGAACAAGCCAAGATCGAATACGTCGTGCTGGACGACAGCGCCGCCGGCGAGCAAGTCGACGTGACCGACGCCGACGTGACCGGCTACTACGCGAAGAACCAGAAAGCCTACACGACGGAAGAAGCGCGCCAGGCCAGCCACATCCTCGTAGCCGTCAAGAAAGACGCCTCGGCCGCCGACAAGGCAGCCGCCAAGGCCAAGGCTGAAGCGATCCTGGCTGACGTGCGCAAGGCGCCTGCCAGCTTTGCCGCCGTGGCGAAAGCCAAGTCGGAAGACCCGGCCTCCGCGGAACAGGGCGGCGACCTGGGCGTGATCGGCAAGGATGGCTTGCCGGCACCGCTGCTGAGCGCTATTTCGAAACTCAAGCAAGGCGAAATCAGCGATGTCGTCGCTTCCGATTTCGGTTTCCACATCCTGACCGTCACCTCGCTCAAGCCGCAGCACGTGCGTGCGCTCGATGAAGTGCGCGGCGAAATCACGGCCGACCTGCGCAAGCAATTTGCTGCCAAGAAATACTCGGAAATGGCGGAAACGTTCACCAACACGGTCTACGAGCAATCGGACAGCCTGAAGCCGGTGGCCGACAAGCTGAAACTGAAAGTGGAAAGCGTCGCCAACCTGTCGCGCACGCCGTCGCCGGCACTGGGCAAGGCGCCGTTCAACAACGCCAAGTTCCTGGCCGCCATCTTCTCGAACGATTCGCTGAAAGACAAGCGCAACACGGAAGCCGTGACCGTCGCACCTAACGTGCTGATCGCTGGCCGCGTGGTGGAATTCAAGCCGGCAACGAAGCGTCCGCTGGCCGAAGTCGAAGCGATGATCCGTCAGCGCGTGACCCTGGAAGAAGCGGAAAAGCTGGCCAAGAAGGCGGGCGAGACCAAGCTGGCCGCCTTGAAGGCGTCGGGCGATGCGACGGGCTTCGGCGCGGCGCAATGGGTATCGCGCAGCAAGCTGGACGGCATCAACCGTGCCGCCATCGCGCAAGTCATGAAGGCCGACACGAGCAAGCTGCCAGCCTATGTGGGCGTGGATCTGCCAGCCCTGGGCTACGGCATCTACCGCATCGGCAAGGTGCAGCAGCCGGCGCAAGTGGACGCGGCGCGCCGCCAGCAAGAGAAAGACCAGATCGGCGGCATCCTGGCGCAACAGGAAATGTTCGATTACGTCGAGTACCTGAAAGCCAAGGCCAAGGTGAAGATCGTCAAACCGCTCACCGCCCCAGCCGTCGCAGCGCCGGAAGCGCCGTAAGATTTAGTTTCCACGCATAAAAATAGCCGCTCTCGAGCGGCTATTTTTTTGTCTGCGGAATGTGCGTGCCAATGAACTGACCATGACCATCAGCGTAGAGCTGGGGTCAGACCCGCCGGGTCTGACCCCGGATTTTTGCCTCGGGCTAGAGGTAACGTCAACAACTGGCTTACTTGGCTTTCAGCAAAGGCGCCAGCTGCGGCCAGATGTTTTTCAAAATCGTCGGATGCGCCTTGGCATTCGGATGCATGCGGTCGGCCTGGAACAGCTGCGGCTGGTCGGCGATGCCTTCGAACATGAAGGGGACCAAAGGCGCCTTCCATTCCTTTGCCAGCTTGCCGTACACGCCATAGAATTGCTCGCCGTAGGCGCGGCCATAGTTGGGCGGCATGCGCATGCCCACGAGCACCACCTGCGCGCCCGATTTCCTGGCCGCCTCGCCCATGGCGCGCAGATTCGCTTCGGCGGCCGCCACGGGCAAGCCGCGCAAGCCGTCGTTGGCGCCCAGTTCGATCAGCACGACGTCGGGCTGGTGCTTGGCCAGCAGGGCGGGCAGGCGCGCGCGGCCGCCGCTGGTGGTCTCGCCGCTGATGCTGGCGTTGACGATGCGCGTGTCGTTCTTTTGCGCTTGCAGCCGCTGTTCCAGCAGCGCCACCCAGCCCGTGCCCCGCGCCAACCCGTACTCGGCCGACAGGCTATCGCCGAGCACCAGCAGCGTTTTTGGTGCAGAATAGGCGTTCGTCATGCCTGACACCAGGAGCAGGGCTGCCGCAGGAAGCAAGGACAGGGTGCGCCGCCGCAGGCGGTTGCCGCCCTCGACACTTATTTGTTCACGAAATTTTTTAAGATAGATCAGCATGCCCGAATTCCCTAAAGCGACTTCCACCAGTTTTCTCCCGTCCGACGCGGCCGCCCAGCGGCCTGCCGCACCTAACAGTCAAAACAGCCAAAATGCCCGGCCGGCCATCGAAGTGGTCCAGCTGGCCAAGCGCGTACCCGATGCCGATGGTGAGCTGACCATCCTGCATCGCGTCGATTTTACCGTGCAAACGGCCGAGACGCTGGCCATCGTCGGCGCCTCCGGTTCCGGCAAGTCTACCTTGCTGGGCTTGTTGGCGGGACTGGACACGCCCAGCGAGGGCAAGGTCATGCTCGACGGCACCGATATCTTCGCCCTCGACGAAGATGGCCGCGCCGGTTTCCGCAAGGAAAAGCTCGGCTTCGTGTTCCAGTCCTTCCAGCTGCTGGCCCATCTGACGGCGCTGGAAAACGTCATGCTGCCGCTGGAATTGCGCGGCGACCCGGACGCGAAGGAAAAGGCGCAAGCCATGCTGGGCAGGGTGAACCTGGGCAGCCGCCTGAAACACTATCCGAAATACCTGTCCGGCGGCGAGCAGCAGCGCGTGGCGCTGGCCCGTGCCTTCGTCACGGAACCGCCGCTGCTGTTCGCCGACGAGCCGACGGGCAGCCTGGACGCTGCCACGGGCGAAGCCGTGATCCAGCTGATGTTCGAGCTGAACCGCGAGCGGGGCTCGACCCTCGTGCTCGTCACGCACGACAGCTCTATCGCGGCGCGCTGCGGGCGCACGATTACGATTGCGGCGGGCAGGCTGGTGTGATTGGTGCTGCTGATTGTCGGATTACGCGCTGACGCGCTAATCCGACCTACTTGCTGTCAGGCGTCGTGACATTCCTTGTTATACGTCGTTATTACGCCGACAAGGCATTGATCAACCGGCGGATGGCCGGTATCAATTCTCCCGCCGTCAACCCGATGGGGCCGCTGCCTGCGGCCACCAGCGCATCGGCCGCCGCGCCGTGCAGCCAGACGGCGCCCAGCGCCGCTTCCCATTCCGGCCAGCCCTGCGCCAGCAGGCTGCCGCACAGGCCCGCCAAGACGTCACCCGTGCCGGCCGTCGCCAGCGCGGGGCCGCCCGTGTTGTTGACGACGACCTGGCCGTCGGGCGCGGCGATCACCGTGCCCGACCCTTTCAAGACGACTATGACGCCCAGCTGCGTGGCCAACTGGCGCGCCGCGCCCAGGCGGTCGGCTTGCACTTCGGTCACCGTCATGTCGAGCAGGCGCGCCGCTTCCAGCGGATGCGGGGTCAATATCGTCGCCCCCGCACCCGTGCGCACGGCCAGCGCCGATTGCAGTTCCGGCTCAGCCGCCATCAGGTTCAGCGCATCGGCGTCCAGCAGCAGGGGGCTGTCGCTGTCGAACGCCCGCAGCAGCAGCTCCACCGTGCCGGCCTTGTCGCCGAGGCCGGGGCCCGCCACCAGCGCGGCGAAGTGCAGGCCCGAGAAATCCACGTCCCGGGCGTGCCGGCACATGAGTTCCGGCTGGCCGCTGTCGAACGCGGGCGGCGCGTCGGGAAAGGCGAGATACACCCGTCCCGCGCCCGCATGCAGGGCCGTGCGGGCCGCCAGGATGGGCGCGCCGGCCATGCCTTGCGCGCCGCCGATGATGGCCACGCTGCCGTAGCTGCCCTTGTGCGTGTTTTGCCGGCGCGGCTGCAGCTGGCGGGCGAACAGGTGCAGGCCGCCCAGCTGCGCCTTCGCCGGCAGCAGCAGGGCGGGATCGATGGCCAGCGCGGCCACTTCCACTTCGCCCGCATGGTCGCGGCCATTTGCCGTGTGCAGGCCAGGCTTGTCGCCGATGAAGGTGAGCGTGTGCGTGGCGCGGATGGCGACGCCGTCGATGGCGCCCGTGTCCGCGTGCAGGCCGCTGGGCACGTCGAGCGCCAGCACGGGGCAATCGAGCTGGTTCACCAGATGGACCACGTCGCGGCATTCGCCGTCCAGGGGACGCGATGCGCCGATGCCGAACAGGCCATCGATGACGAGGTGCCAGGGCGCGGCGCCCACGGCGGCCGACGCCGTGCTGGTTGCCGCGTCCATGCAGCGCGCGGCGCTGTTGCGCGCGCGGCTCAGCGCCTGTTCGCGCTCGGGCGACGTGGCTTGCGCCGCGGGCGCCAGCCAGACGAGCACCTCGGTGCCGCTGCCGGCCAGGTGCGCGGCCGCTTCCAGCGCGTCGCCGCCGTTGTCGCCGGGGCCGGCGAGCACCAGTACGCGCCGGTGGCCCGCATCGCCGCCTTCTTCCTGGGAGTGCAGCAGCTTCAGGGCGGCACTGGCGGCGGCCTGGCCCGCGCGCTGCATCAGCAGCCCTTGCGGCAAGTCGCGCATGGCCGCCTGTTCGATGGCGCGCAGTTCGGCGATGGAGTACAGCGGTGTTGCAGAGTCGATCAGGGGCATGGAGCGTGTTCCGTTAGTCAGCATGTCTTCAACATAAGGCCGATGCGGGCGAAAGGCAAGGCGCGCACGCCTGAAATGCGCGCCCGTTTGGCGGCTACAATAGCCATCTCACATAAGCGCGGGGGGCAAGGCGATGGACTGGCAATTCTGGATCGACCGTGGCGGCACCTTTACGGACATCGTGGCGCGCCGTCCCGATGGCAGCCTGGCCACCTGCAAGCTGCTGTCGGAAAATCCGGGCCAGTACCGCGACGCGGCGCTGGCCGGCATGCGCCGGCTGATGGGCCTTGCGCCCGGTGCGCCGCTGCCCGTGGAGCAGGTGGGCGCCATCAAGATGGGCACGACGGTCGCCACGAATGCGCTGCTCGAACGCAAGGGCGAGCCCACCGTGCTGGCCATCACGCGCGGTTTTCGCGACGCCTTGCGCATCGCCTACCAGAATCGCCCGCAATTGTTCGCGCGCAAGATCATCCTGCCCGAACTGCTGTATGGTGACGTGATCGAGATCGACGAACGGGTGGGCGCCCATGGCGACGTCGTCACGCCGCTCGACGAGGCGGCCGCGCAGGCCGCGCTGGCGCAAGCCCATGCGCGCGGCGTGCGCGCCATCGCCATCGTGCTGATGCACGGCTACCGCCACCACGCGCACGAGGCGCGGGTGGCGCAGCTGGCGCGCGAAGCCGGTTTTACGCAGGTGTCCGTGTCGCATGAGGTCAGCCCCATGATGAAACTGGTGGCGCGCGGCGACACCACCGTGGTCGACGCCTACCTGTCGCCGATCCTGCGCCGCTATGTCGACCAGCTGGCGATGGAGCTGCCCGGCGTGCACCTGCAATTCATGCAGTCGAACGGCGGCTTGACGGATGCGCGCGCCTTCCAGGGCAAGGACAGCATCTTGTCCGGCCCCGCCGGCGGCATCGTCGGCATGGTGCGCGCCAGCGCGCTGGCCGGTTTCGATAAGGTCATCGGCTTCGACATGGGCGGCACTTCGACGGACGTGTCGCATTACGCGGGCGAGTTTGAACGCGTGTTCGAGACGCAGATCGCCGGCGTGCGCATGCGCGCGCCCATGATGAGCATCCACACGGTGGCCGCGGGCGGCGGCTCCCTGCTGCATTTCGACGGCGCCCGCTACAAGGTGGGGCCGGACAGCGCGGGCGCCAATCCGGGCCCCGCCAGCTACCGGCGCGGCGGCCCGCTGGCCGTCACCGACTGCAACGTCATGCTGGGCAAGCTGCAGCCCGCGTTCTTCCCCCGCGTCTTCGGCCCCGACGCCGATGAAGCGCTGGACGCGGCCACGGTGCGCGCCCAGTTCGAAGCGCTGGCGCGCACGGTCAATGCCACGCCGGAGGAGGTGGCCGAAGGCTATGTCGCCATCGCCGTGGGCAATATGGCCAACGCCATCAAGCAGATTTCCGTGCAGCGCGGCCACGACGTCACGGAATATACGCTCACCAGCTTTGGCGGCGCGGGCGGCCAGCATGCCTGCCTGGTGGCCGACGCGCTGGGCATGCGCACGGTGTTCATCCACGGCCTGGCGGGCGTGATGTCGGCCTACGGCATGGGCCTGGCCGACCAGAGCGCCATGCGCGAGCGGGCCATCGAAGCGACACTGGGGGCCGACCTGGCGCGCGATTTCGCCGCCCTGGGTGAGCAGGCGCGGGGCGACTTGCTGCGCCAGGGCGTGGCAGGCGAGCGCATCGCGCTCGTGCATCGCGTGCACCTGCGCTACGAAGGCACGGATTCGGCCCTCGTCGTGCTGTTCGATACGGTGGCCAGCATGCAGGCGCAGTTCGAAGCGGCGTACAAAAAACGCTTTTCCTTCCTGATGCCGGCGCGCGCCTTGATCGTCGAAGCCATCTCCGTGGAAGCCCTCGGCGCATCCGACGCGCCGCAAGTGGCCGCGCCGGCGTATGCGGCCCGGTCTGGCACGGTGGCGCCCGTGCAGACGGTGGCCATGTACTGCGCCGGTGCATGGCGCGACAGCGGCCTGTATGCGGCGGACAGCCTGCGCCCGGGTGATGCCATCGACGGCCCGGCCATCGTCAGCGACGCCAACGCCACCACCGTCATTGAGCCGGGCTGGCGCGCGCAAGTGACGGCGCATGGCCATTTGATCTTGCGCAGGGTCGTGGCCTTGCCAGAGCGGCGCGCCATCGGGACTGATGCCGACCCCGTGATGCTGGAAATATTCAACAACCTGTTCATGTCGATCGCCGAGCAGATGGGCTTGCGCCTGCAAAATACGGCCCATTCCGTCAACATCAAGGAGCGGCTCGATTTCAGCTGCGCCATCTTCGATGCGCAAGGCCACTTGATCGCCAATGCGCCGCACATGCCCGTGCACCTCGGTTCCATGGGCGAGAGCATCCGCACCGTCATGACGCGCAATGCGGGCGCCATGCGGCCGGGCGATGTGTTCATGTTGAACGACCCGTATCACGGCGGCACGCATTTGCCCGACGTGACGGTGATTTCGCCCGTCTTCGATGAAAAGGGAGAATCCATCCTGTTCTACGTCGGTTCGCGCGGCCACCATGCGGACATCGGCGGCACCACGCCCGGTTCCATGCCGCCGGACTCCACGCGCATCGAGGAAGAGGGCGTGTTGATCGACAATTTCAAGCTGGTCGACGGCGCCACGGGCGTGATGCGGGAAGACGACACCCTGGCTTTGCTGGCGGGCGCCAGCTGGCCGGCCCGCAATCCGCGGCAAAACCTGGCCGACCTGCGCGCCCAGGTGGCGGCCAACCAGAAGGGGGCCGAAGAACTGCATAACATGGTCGCGCATTTCGGTTTGCCTGTCGTGCAAGCCTACATGGGCCACGTGCAGGACAATGCCGAGGAAGCCGTGCGCCGGGTCATCACGACCCTGAAGGATGGCAGCTACGCGTTGGACCTGGACAACGGCGCGCGCATCCAGGTGGCGATCAAGGTCGACGTGGCGCGGCGCAGCGCCGTCATCGATTTCACGGGGACCTCAAGCCAGCTGCCGAACAACTTCAATGCGCCATCCGCCGTCTGCATGGCGGCCGTGCTGTACGTGTTCCGCACCCTCGTCGACGACGAGATTCCCCTGAATGCGGGCTGTCTGAAGCCTTTGACCGTGATCATCCCGCCCGGCTCCATGCTCAACCCGCGGTATCCGGCTTCCGTCGTCTCGGGCAACGTGGAAACCTCGACCTGCATCACGAATGCCCTGTATGGCGCGCTGGGGGCGATGGCCGCCTCGCAGGGGACGATGAACAATTTCACGTTCGGCAGCGCCAAATACCAGTATTACGAGACGATATCGGGCGGCTCGGGCGCAGGCCCCGGCTTCGACGGCACGGACGTGGTGCAGACGAACATGACCAATTCGCGCCTGACGGACCCGGAAATCCTCGAGTGGCGCTTCCCCGTGCGCCTGGACAGCTACAGCATCCGCGCCGGATCGGGTGGAGCGGGGCGCTGGCACGGCGGCAATGGCGGCGTGCGCCGGGTGCGCTTCCTGGAGCCGATGACGGCGGCGATCCTGTCGAACAACCGGATGATTCCGCCGTTCGGCATGGCCGGCGGCGAGGCGGGCGCGCTGGGGCGCAATTACGTGGAGCGGGCTGACGGCAGCATCGAGCACCTGGCGCATATCGGCAAGACGGACATGCAGGCGGGCGACGTGTTCGTCATCGAAACGCCGGGCGGCGGCGGCTACGGCAAGACGGAATAGGCCAGGTCGGCACTGGCACTGGCGGCCCCGGCGCCGCTGAGCTGCGCGCGCACCTGACCCACGTCGCGCATGGGCGCGCGGCCGAACTGGCGGCTGTATTCGCGGCTGAACTGCGATTCGCTGGCGTAGCCGACCCGGTAGCCGGCCGTGCCCGCGTCGATCTGCTCGACCAGCATCAATCGCCGCGCTTCCTGTAGCCGCAGCAGCTTCTGGTACTGCATCGGCGTCATGGCGGTAATCGCCTTGAAGTGGTGGTGCAGCGACGACATGCTCATGTTCGCCATGCCGGCCAGGTGCTCGATGCGCAGCGGCTGCGCGTAATGGTGCTTGATCCAGTCGATGGCTTGCCCCACCTGGTGCGACTGGCTGCTGGCCAGTGCCATGTGGCGCAGGCGGGCACCCACGGGGCCATTGAGCAGGCGGTAGGTCAGCTCGCGGCGGATCAGGGGCGCCAGCGCGGCGATTTCCCCCGGCTTGTCGAGCAGGCGCACGAGGCGCAGCATGGCGTCGAGCAGCTCGGGCGACACGTCGCTGACGGAAATACCGCGCGTGGCGGGCAGGATTTTCTGCTGCGCGGCGCTGTCGCCGGCGCTTTCGCTATCGAGCAGCGCGGCCACGTCGGCGATGTCGATGCCCAGCACCACGCACAGGTGCGGCTTGTCCACGCTCGCTTCCACCACGCGCACCTGCACCGGCAAGTCGACGGACGTCAGCAGATACTGCATGCGGCTGTAATGGAAGGTTTCCGTGCCCAGGGTGACGTCCTTCGCTCCTTGCGCGATGATGGCCACGCTGGGGCGCGCCGCATGGAACAGCGATTCCGTGACGGAGGACTGGCGGTGGAAGGTGAGGTTGCCGATGGCCGTCGCGTAATCGCCCGTGCGCGGCGCGTGGCGGCTGATCAGGGCGGCGATTTCATCTTGGGGCAGGAGTAAGGTAGGCATGGGTGGCAGTATGCGTCAGGCGAGGGAGGGCAGGGGTTGATCTTACGCAGATTTGGAGGATCGTGCAAAGGTCTTGCAGGATCGCGGTAACGGCGGGGCGGCTTCTCGGGCACACTTGTGCAATCGCATGCATGGCACGCGTTCCCCCTCGTTACACACATATAGATACAGGAGTTTTCATGACCACCATCGCCAAAGGCTACGCCGCACTGGGCCCGACCTCCGCACTGCAACCGTTCACGTTCGAGCGCCGCGCCCCGCGCGAAGACGACGTGGCCATCTCGATCAAATACTGCGGCGTGTGCCATTCCGACATCCACCAGGCGCGCGATGAATGGGGCGGCGCCGCCTTCCCGATGGTGCCCGGCCATGAAATCGCCGGCGTCGTCACGGCCGTCGGCGCCAACGTCAGCAAGTTCAAGGTGGGCGACCACGTGGGCGTGGGCTGCTTCGTCGACTCCTGCACCACTTGCAAGACGCGCAACGTGGACCTGGAACAGTACATGCCCGGCCTGATCCAGACCTACAACGGCGTCGAAGCGGACGGCAAGACGGCCACGCAGGGCGGCTACTCGGACAGCATCGTCGTCAAGGAAGGCTATGTGCTGTCGATTCCCGACAACCTGCCGCTGGACGCGGCCGCACCGCTGCTGTGCGCCGGTATCACCCTGTACTCGCCGCTGAACCACTGGAAGGCCGGTCCTGGCAAGCAGGTCGCCATCCTGGGCATGGGTGGCCTGGGCCACATGGGCGTGAAGATCGCCCACGCCATGGGCGCCGAAGTGACGGTGCTGAGCCAGACCCTGTCGAAGCGCGAAGACGGCCTGCGCCTGGGCGCCGATCACTACTACGCCACCAACGACGCGGAAACGTTCAGCAAACTTGCCGGCACCTTCGACCTGATCATCTGCACCGTGGGCGCTTCGATCGACTGGAACCAGTACATCAACCTGCTGAAGGTCGATGGCAGCATGGTCATCGTCGGCATTCCCGACGGCGCCGTGCCGCCGATCAGCGCCTTCGGCCTGGTGGGCGCGCGCCGCAGCCTGTCCGGTTCCATGATCGGCTCGATCAAGGAAACCCAGGAAATGCTGGATTTCTGCGGCAAGCACAACATCGTGTCGGACATCGAGATCATCCGCATCCAGGATATCAATGAGGCGTTCGAGCGCGTCGTGAAGAGCGATGTCAGATATCGTTTTGTGATCGATATGTCATCGCTGGCTGAGTAATTTGACAAGGGGTCGGACCGGTCGGGTCCGACCCCAGCTTTTCCGGTGCTGAGCCCTGAGCACCATTGGATACTCCGAGCGAGGCACAAGGCTGGGGTCAGACCCATCGGGTCTGACCCCTTGGTCGCCGCCAACACCTCATCCCCCGCCAAAAATCAAGCTCCCACATCAATTTTTCTTTCCTTGCGTCAAAAATCGGCATAAAATGAAACCGTACAGTACAGTTTCACTACGTAGATTTAAAAAAATCAGCCATCCCCGCATGTTGGCCTGGGCAGGGGAGGCGTCATGGATAAAAAATGGACACTTCAACAAAGAATGGAGCGGCGGCGATCCCGGCGGTCTCCAGGGGCAAACGCATTGCCCTGGCGGTTTTTGGCGTTTTTCTCGGACTTTCCGGCCTTGCCCTGGCGGCGGGCGGCATCGAACTGATTAGCCTCGGCGGTTCCTGGTATTACCTGCTGGCCGGTCTCGGTTTAATACTGGCGGGCGTGCTGTACTGGCGTCGCAAGCCGCTGGCCAGTGGCGTGGTCGCCGCGCTCGTGCTGGCTACCTTGCTGTGGGCCGTGTGGGAAATCGGCTTCGCCTTCTGGCCCATGGTGCCGCGTTTGGCGCCATTCCTCGTCATCGGCCTGGCGGCCGCCTTGCTGCATCCGTGGCTGGCAGGCCGTGGCCACGGCGGCCAGTCGCGCGGCTTCGCGGCCCTGTTTGCCGTCGTGCTGGTGGCCGGCTTTGCCTCCATGTTCCGGCCGCACGGCGTGCTGGAAGCCACCGCGCAGCCGCAGCACGATACCGTGACGCCCGTCAATGACGGCAGCGCCAACTGGGCGCATTATGGCCATGGGCCGAAAGGCACGCGCTTCGCGCCCTACACGCAGATCGACCAGCAGAATGTCGGCCAGCTGCAAGTGGCGTGGAGTTACCGCACGGGCGAGCTGGCCGAGGGCGCGTCCGAATCGCAGAATACGCCGCTGCAGATCGGCGACACCCTCTATACGTGTACGCCGACCAGCAAGGTCATCGCGCTGGACGCGGACACGGGCAAGGAGCGCTGGACTTTCGATCCGAAGCCGGCCAACACGAAGACGTGGAACCGCTGCCGCGGTGTCGGCTATTACGAGCCGGCCAAAGTGACAAAGCCGTTCCGTGTCGAGGGCATGCAGGCGGCCGGCGCGCCGGCGGCGGGCGCGTGCGCCAGGCGCATCGTGCAAGTGACCATGGATGCGCGCCTGATCGAGATCGACGCGCAGACGGGCAAGCAGTGCGAGGGCTTCGGCGACAAGGGTTCCGTCGACCTCACCGTCGGCCTGGGCAAGGTGAAAATGAACGTGCCGTACTACGCCTACACATCCGCGCCCACGGTGGCGCGCAACCTGATCATCCTCGGCGGCTGGGTCTTCGACGGCCGCTCCACCGATGAACCGTCGGGCGTCGTGCGCGCGTACAGCGCCGACACGGGGGAACTGGTGTGGGCCTGGGACCTGGGCAATCCGGCCATCACCAAGCTGCCGCCGGAAGGACAGACCTACACGCGCAGCACGCCGAACATGTGGTCGACCCCGGCCTTCGACGATGAATTGGGCCTCGTCTACCTGCCGACGGGGAACGAGCAGCCGGACTTCTGGGGCGGCAAGCGCCCGCCGCTGACGGAAAAATACGCGTCGGCCATCGTCGCCCTCGACATGGCCACGGGCCGCGAACGCTGGACGTATCAAACCGTCCACCACGATATCTGGGACTACGACGTGGCGGCGCAGCCGGCCCTGTACGACGTCCCGGACGGCAAGGGCGGCAAGATTCCCGCACTGGTGCAGCTGACCAAGCGTGGCCAGATATTCATGCTGGACCGCCGCACGGGCAAGCCGATTGCCGAAGTCATCGAAAAAGCCGTGCCGCAGGAGCACGCGGCCGGCGACTGGGTGGCAAAGACGCAGCCATACTCCACCGGCATGCCGGCCCTCGGCGCGGAAACCCTGACGGAGCGCGACATGTGGGGCGCCACCTTCTTCGACCAGCTGGCGTGCCGCATCAGCTTCCGCAAGCTCAATTACAAAGGGGAGTTCACGGCGCCAAGCACGCAAGAGACCTTGATTTATCCAGGCTACTACGGCGGCTTCAACTGGGGCGGCGCTGCCGTCGATGAAAGCAATGGCTATATGTTCGTCAACGATATCCGCATGCCGCAAGTGGTCAGGCTGGTGCCGCGCGAAACGGTGGACGTGGCCAAGCTGACGTCGGGCCACGGCGTGGGCAGCACCTATCCGATGGATGGCACGCCCTTCGTCATCGACCACAAGGCCTTCAATTCGCCGCTGGGCATACCTTGCCAAAGCCCGCCGTGGGGCGTGTTTGCCGCCATCGATTTGAAGACGCGCACGAAAGTGTGGGAGCGTCCGGCCGGCACGGTACGCGATGCCGTCATCCACGGCGTGCGCGCGCGGCTGCCCATCCCGCTGGGCATGCCCACCCTGGGCGGCGGCGTGAGCACGGCGTCGGGCCTCGTGTTTTATGCGGGCACGCAGGATTATTATCTGCGCGCCATGGACATCGCCACGGGACGTGAAGTGTGGAAGGCGCGCATGCCCGTGGGTTCGCAAGGCACGCCGATGACGTACGTGTCGCCAGCCTCGGGCCGCCAGTACGTCGTGGTGGTGGCGGGCGGCGCCCGCCAGAGTCCGGACCGGGGAGATTACGTGATAGCATACGCGCTTCCCAAGACACAGTAAGAGTTTGCTTCATGCCCCAGTTGCGCACCGTTCCAGCTTCCCCGAGTACCCGAAGCGAGGAGCGGCGGCGCAAGCTGCTGGTGGCGGCGGCGGACCTCTTCCTCGCTTCCGGCTACGACGGCGTCAGCATGGACGCCATCGTGGCCGAGGCGGGTGGCTCGAAGGCCACGGCCTACCGCTACTTCGGCAGCAAGCAGGAGCTGCTGGTGGCGGTGGTCGAATACCTGTGCGCCGATTTCATCATCGACCTGCGCCGGCTCGATACCTCGCAAGCGGGCCTGGAACAGGGCTTGCAGCTGATCCTCGATGAACTGGTGGCCGTCGTCACCAGCCCCCGCCACGTGGATTTCTACCGCCTCGTCGTCACGGGCGCGGCCGCCGTGCCGGCCGTGGGCCTGACCTGGTACGAACACGGCCCGCAAGTGTGGCACGCACTGATCTTGCGCCTGCTGGAACAGCAGCGCGCTCAGGGCCGCATCGCGCCCGACACTTCGTTTTCCAACCTGCCGCAAATTTTGTTCGACGCCGTCTTTTCGCACCTGACCACGCGCACCGTGATGCTGGGGCAGGGCGGTAATGCGGCTACGTTCCGGCCCCTGATCGCGGAGCTGATCGAACTGGTGGTGGCAAGGGTGGCGCGCAAGGCGGAGTCGGCCCGCTAGGACCGTAATCCGAGAATAGTCTGTTGGCCGGTGGTATTCGGATGACGCGCTTGCGTGCTTCGGCGGCCCTGTTAATCCGATCTGCGCGACCGGGATGCGGTTGGCCGCCTTTCGGCGATGTTGATGAGCAATTCTGCGGTGTCGTGTGAACCCGTCGCAATCTAAAAAATATTTTTGCATAATGATGCAAAATAAATGCGGTTTCCATCTCCGAGAAACGTCTGGCTTATGTAAGTCACTATTTACATAAGGTTGCATCATCAATGGCTCAAAATTTAGTAGTCCCTCCCGGATTCGTGCCCTATCCTGATCCAGACGACGTCTTTATGGAAGACGTCGGGCTTCATCTGAAGGTGTTCCATCCTATTCTAACCATACCCGCAGCACAGGTCGACCCTACGTGGACCGGGCAGTTCCACTTCGTCTTGCCCATAGAGCCGTATGATGGTGCTTTGGGCGAAGGCAGCACGGATTATTACGGTCCTCACTGTGGCGAAGCATGGATTAAGTTCGTTCGGATAGGATCAAAGTATCGATTCGCCGGGGATTGGCGCTATTTTGCGATTAATCGGGAGCATGATGTGGAGGCTGACTTCTGGTACGGGGAGGCCAACAAAAGCTATGCCGAGCGTAGGCGCGCATGGCATGAGCAGGGTCTCATGAATCGGCAATCTGACAGCTTTGGTTGGGGCACCGCTTTTGGAGGAAATGCCCTGGCCGGCAACTGGACCAACGATCTCTCCTTGCCTGATGAGGTGGCTAAATGGGGATTCAGGCCATCTCGGATGATGCGCGAGGACGAGACGGTTAATGGCGTCAACTTCACTCATCCGCTAAACGAACAGGGGCAGCGATATCGATTAATTGGGATATTGCTTGGGTATCGCTATCGGGACCATGGAGCAGATAAACTTTTGATGTTCTACGACACTCCATCGA
The DNA here is from genome assembly GCF_023703445.1 of Janthinobacterium kumbetense. Taxonomy (NCBI): domain Bacteria; kingdom Pseudomonadati; phylum Pseudomonadota; class Betaproteobacteria; order Burkholderiales; family Oxalobacteraceae; genus Janthinobacterium; species Janthinobacterium kumbetense. The sequence goes on along the minus strand of NZ_JAMQGR010000001.1, from coordinate 1,199,482 downwards.
GTACTATTTTAATCATGTTGGACTTTAGCTAAGCCGGCCTGTTGCACCTGCCTCGGAAAGAAATAAGCGTCACCTGCCTGCGAGTTCCGCCGGAGCGCACCATCAGCAGAGCTTAAGCGGCCAGGGCTGGCGTCTATTTTGGCGTGATGCCGCCAGGGGGCGGATGATATAGTGGCGGGAATGTATACACTGAAAGAAACTGCCATGAAAAACGACGCAACCGCGCGCCCGCAAGCCAGCCAGGCACCTGCCAGGCTCAGCAAAGGGGACTTCGTCACCGCATTGCGCAAACTGCTGCAAGAAGAGGGAAAGGCCGGCAAGACCAGCGTGGACGTGCGCGCTGCAACCCTGCACACCGACGTCGGCGTGTATCCGGCGCGCGGCCACTCGATGCCGACCTGCTGCACGGTGATGTATGAAGAGATGCTGCCCGGTGACGAGATACTGCTGACGCCATCCGGCGGCAAGGGACCTACGCTGCTGATACGGTACAAATTGCCCCGCTGACAATCGCGGTCCTGGAAACAGCTTACAACCTGGCGCAAATGCAGGCGATGACCTGTAGCGCGCCGTAGCTGGCGCGCTGCTGATTCCCGCCCGGTCGGGCAGGGCATCCTAAGCCATCCGTCAGGGCGGGGATGCCCCGTTGGCCCCAGACGCCATCCATCCGTTTTTCACCTTATCTCGTCTCTCACCTTCCTGGGTTCCACGCGGCAGCCTCCGGCGGCAGCAGCCGCAAGCGTTTTCAAATATGTAAAATATTTATATAAGCTCTTATGTAAATGGTGCTACCATGGTTCCATGAAACCTGGACTCGGCACACAATTACGACATCTCATCGAACTGCTGGACGGCGCGGTCGAGCAAGCCTACGTGGACGCGGGGCTGGATTACCGGCCGCGCTACACACCGGTGATGCGGGTGCTGGCCGAGCAGGCTAGCGCGACCGTCGGCGAGCTGGCGGCCCTGGCCGGCCTCACGCAGCCGGCCGCGACGCAGACGGTGGCCTTGATGGTGAAAAAGGGCCTGTTGACGGTGGCCGCCGGCGGCGCGGACGGCAGGCAGCGCGTGGTGCGGCTCAGCGCCACTGGCGAAACGCTGCTGCCGCGCCTGCGCGTGTGCTGGCAGGCGACCAAATCGGCGGCCGACAGCCTCGATGCGGAACTGGCGTTTCCCTTGTCCGCCTGCCTCGGACAGGCGATCGCCGTACTCGAGACACGCTCCTTCGGTGCGCGCATCCGCGACGCCAACTTGCAGCGCCTGCGTGACGGCGGGCCGCAGCTCGATACCGCTCCGGCGCAGGCACGGCCACACCTGGACGATCAACCCGAATGATGCAGGCTTGCCTGCCCAGGCGCCGCTTCGATGACGCGCCCGGGGGCATCACGCGTATTTTTTTTATGCAACGATCAATCGCTTCGCAGTCCAACTTGGAGGAATGTATGTCAGGTAGCAAGAAATTTGTCGCAGCTGTTGTATTGAGTACGCTGGTGTCGTTTCAGGCTTTTGCGGCGGCGGACACCGCGTTGAACGCGTCCGGCCGCGCTGCGATCGTGCAGACACTGGTCACGAAAATGAACGCGAACTACATCGAGCCGGCCGTGGCCGAACGGGTCGGCACTGCGATCGCCAGGAAAAATGCCGAAGGAGGCTATGCGAGCGCCGCCAACACCCAGGCGTTCAGTGCGGCGCTGGCAAAGGACTTGCGGGAATTGAGCGGCGACTTGCATTTCGGCACTGCGGTGTACGAAGGCCTTCGCGAGCGCAGCGCCAACCCCGAGCTGCCTAGCCGCGCCAAGACGGACGAGTGGCGCGACCAGACCGCGCGGCGCGGCTATGACATCGAGAAGGTCGAACGCCTTCCCGGCAACGTCGGCTATATCGAGCTGCGCGGCTTCGGCGGCCCGGAATACGTCAGCGCGGCGTACACGGCGGCGATGTCGCTCATGGCGGGGACGGATGCGCTGATCCTCGACCTGCGCCGCAACGGCGGCGGCAGCCCGGCCAGCGTGGCTTACCTGATGAGTCATTTCTTCCCGCTCGGCGACGAGCGCCACCTGATCGACATGTACGATCGCCCGACCGGTCTGACGCGGCAGTTCTGGACCGTGAAGACGGTCGCACAGCGCTACGACAAGCCCGTGTACGTGCTGACATCGGCCCGCACGTTTTCCGCGGGAGAGGATTTCTCGTATGGCATCCAGGCGCAAAAGCGCGGCACGGTGGTCGGGGAAACCACCGGCGGCGGCTCCAATCCCGTGAGCTGGTACAACCTGGGGCAGGACATCATCGTCTCGATCCCGACCGCGCGCACGACCAATGTCGTCACCAAAACCAACTGGGAGCACGTCGGCGTGAAACCGGACATCGCCGTGCCTGCGGCGCAGGCGCTGCAGACGGCGCATGTCGCCATCCTGCGCAACCTGGTGTCATCGGCCAAGGAGGGCAGCGAGCGCAAGGAACTGCAGCGCGTGCTTGCGATGGCGGAAAAAGGCGAATCCGAGAAGCCGGTCTACACGCTCAGGGGCGAGCCTTGATGCAAGCCGCCGGACATGCCCGCGAAGAAGCGCGCGGCTCGCTAATCCGACCTGCGCGTTTTTGACGCCAACGCACGTCACGACGCCTCTGAAAACCGTAGCGAGCAATCCCAATGTCGGGTTGAGCAGCGCAGCCGTACTTTAGTACGGTGAGCAACGCCAACCCGAGAGTGGGCTGCGCAGCAGGTTTGCAGCGTGTCCCTCCACTCAGGTCGCAATACCATATTTGTGCTGCGTGGCCGCATACTGCTGCTTGAGCGACTCCAGCTTCGGATGCTTGGGGTCGATCTTGCGGATCACCTGCATCTGGTGCTGTGCCTGTTCGGCCAGCGGGGCTTCCCAGCCCAGCATATTGAGCTGGCGCAAGATGGCGTCGACGGAGGCGAACAGCACCGGCAGGTTGCCCGGCGTCTTACGCAAGGCCTGGCGCAGCACGAAGACGGCGCCCTTGAGCTCTCCGCTTTCCGACTTGCTGGCCGCATCCTGCATCAGTTCCTGCACCTGGTTCGTGATCTGCTGGCCCATGCCTTGCGCCAGATCATGGCGGCCCGCCTTTTCAAACACGTCCACGGCCGCTTCCATCGTCACCTCGCTATCCGCTTCGTTGACGAGTTTCATCATGACGTCGGACGCCGCCTGTTCCAGATTGTTCTTCAGGCAGCTTTGCACGAGGCCCACCTTCAGCTGCGTCGACAGGCCCCGCGCAGTGTCCAGGGCGGCGGCGGCCAGCTGCAGTTCGCTGGCGGCGGCGATGTCGTTGCCCGACAATTCATGCAGCATGGCGGCCGAGATGGCGCGGCACGCTTCCACGTTGGCGCCGCCGCGCAGCGAGCGCTCCATGTCGCGCAGCACGCCGCTCGCCTGCGGCGCATCGCCTTTCTTTACCAGCGTCTTCACCAGGTTGACGTGGTCTTCCGGATCGCGGAATTCGGAGTACTTCGCTTTCGTCACGACCTGTTTATACGCCCGTTCGGCAGCGCCGATGTCGCCCGTGTCATACGCGATGCCGCCCAGGTGGCGCAGGCGGCGCACCATGTGCGGCGAGATGGCCACCGCGTCTTCGAGGATTTTCTTGGCCTGCAGCTGCTGGCCCATGGCTTCATGGTTCTTCGCCAGCAAGTCGTAGGCGGCCATGAAGCGGGGATAGATTTCCACCAGTTCCAGCAGCGCATCCTGCGCCTCTTCGTGGCGCTGCTGCTCGAACAGGGTGCGCGCCAGTCCCAGGTGGGCCCAGGCCATGGGGCGCGTGGCCAGCATGTCGGCGTACAGCTGCTCCGCTTCCTTCCATTCGCCCAGGGTGAGGTGCAGCTCGGCGCGCAGGCGGGTGAAATCGGCCGCCAGGCGCGGATGCTGCAGCTCGGCCGCGCGGCAGCTTTTCACGGCTTCGCGCAAGTCGCCCTTGTCGATCAGCTGATAGGTGGGCAGGAACATGGCGCGCCGCTCGATGGCGCGCGCGATGCGTCCGCTCAGCACGTCGACGGTGAACGGCTTTAATATGTAGTCGGACGGGGTCAGTTCGGCCGCGCTGATCACCTTGCTGTGGATGGCTTCGGAAGTCAGCATGATGAAGATCGTCCACAGGCCGATCAGCTTGTGGTGGCGCAAGTCTTCCAGCAATTGCTGGCCATCCTGGCCATCCGTGCCACTACCAAGATCGTATTCGCACAGGATGATGTCGAACGGTTTCTTCGTCAGCAAGCGGATGGCCGTGCCGGAATTGACGGCATATTCCACCTTGGTGATGGCCGCCTGGTTCAGCATATTGTGCAGATTGCCCCGCATGCTGGGGTTCGGGTCGACGATCAGGACAGATAAGTCGCTAGTTTCTGGCATTGTTCAGCTCTCGTTCATCTGTGTATGGCTCTGCGGCTCGATGGTACGACGGTCTAATAATATTACTATTTGTCAGCATACTGCAAAGCCAGTGCAAATCGCTAACAAAATGCAGGCGAGTGCGCGCGGCGCGACACGGCAGGCGCGCGCGCTTGCGGGCAGGGCAGGCGCGGGGTATCCTAAAAGCAACCTTTTGCGTTCGCTCATGTCTGACACCACGCCTGGAAAGCCGCCATGTACTTGACCGACACTCGCAGGCAAACCCTGCACCACCTGCTTTTCGGCGGAGGACGGACGCATGCCGAGAAGTATTTTCCCGAATTGCGCCGCATGGCCGTCGTCAGCGAGTCCTTTGGCCTGGCCAGTATCTTGTTCGTGTGGGCTTTTATTCCCCATGTGAATACGCTCGACAGGGGCGCGCTGCTGTATGCGCTGGCCGGCATCGTGCTGGCGATCGGCATCAATGTGGCCGCGCGCGCCATCTGGGTGCTGAAACTGGGGGGCGCCGTGGGCATGTGCGCCATTGCCTTTTGCTTTCGCCTGCTGGCGGAGGCGGCGGGGCAGGCGGAATTCTGGATGCAGCCCGTGGGCGTGTTCATGGTGCTGCTGGCGGCGCCCATCTTCAATGGCTGCGTCGTGTATCTCATCGTTGCCGCGGCAGTCTGGCTGATACTGGGCTACGGCCATTTCCCGATCGATCCCGCCATGGCGCATGCAGCCTGGGCGAACTTGCTGATCGTCTACAGCATGCTGTTCGGCCTGGTCCTCAGCATCAGCTTTAATCTGTTGCGCCTGCGCGACTTCCGCGCCAGGGAGGCGCTGACCCGCCTGGCCTACCAGGATGGCTTGACGGGCTTGAACAACCGTCGCCGCTTTACGGAACTGACGCAGCAATTGCAGCAGCGGCCGCAACCGATGTACTTCCTGATGATCGATATCGATAATTTCAAGAAAATCAACGATACCCTGGGCCATGACGCGGGTGACGTGGTGCTGGTTAAGACGGCGGGCATCATCGCCGATGCCTGCGGCGGCCACCTGTGCGGACGCCTGGGCGGCGAGGAGTTCGGCATCGTCTACGCGGGGGACCGGCGCGCCGTCTGCCAGTTCGCCGCCAGCCTCGTCGATGCCGTCTACCTGGCCTTCAATCCGGGGCAGGCCGTGTCGATCAGCGTGGGCATTGCCGAGCTGGCCTGCGACACGGAGCTGGCGCACAGCTACCGCCTGGCCGATGCCTCGCTGTACCAGGCCAAGCACCAGGGCAAGAACCGCTACGTCATTGCCTGACGGCATGCACATGAGTCTTGCGGAGGCGCCAGGGAGCGGGTATTCTGTTTGTATTAATATATCAGCCGCAGGCAGGCGCGATGTGGCGCAGACGCAGAGTTTCACCGTGACGTGACCGCTGGCGTTTTACCTTTACCAGAGAAAATCCAGCCTTCGTGATGCGCCTTCCTTCCATGAGTACCCTGCGGCGCATTGCCGTCCCCCTCGCTTTTGGCGGCAACAGCGAGCAGCAGCACACGTATTTCGCGGAATTGCACCGGGTCGGCATGGTGACGCAGCTGCTGGGCATCATCGCCTACAGCCTGACCTGGCTGCTGATGCCCGATCCCTATCATCCGAACTTCTCGCACGCCGTGCTGGCGCTGCTGGGCATGTTGACGAGCCTGATCGTGCGCTATCGCTGCACCACCTTGCCCGTGCTGACCATTACGGGCGCCTGCGCCGTGCTGACCCTGACCTTCGGCTTGCGCACCATGGCCGACGCCGTCCATCACGCCAGCTTCTGGGTCTTGCCCGTAGGCGTCTTCATGACCCTGGCCATCGCCTCCATCTTCAATGGCGGCCTCAGTTACCTGGCCGTCGTGGCCGGCGTGTGGTGGAACGTGGGCCACGGCCTGTATCCGGTGAACGCGGGCTTGCCCGACGAATCCTGGGCGCCGCTGATGATCGCCGTCAGCGTGCTGTTCGGGCTGGCGCTGAATGTCAGCTTCAGTTTATTGCGTTTGCGCAACTATCACTCCAAGGTGGAATTGACGCGGCTGGCCTTCCAGGACGGCTTGACGGGCCTCAATAACCGCCGCATGTTCACGCAGCGCGCCCAGCAGATGCATGGCGCGCCGCACGGCGGCATGCTGTACTTCCTGATGATCGATATCGACGATTTCAAGATCATCAACGACCAGCAGGGCCACGATGCGGGCGATGAGGTGCTGGTGCGCACGGCCGCCATCATCGCCGACAAGGCGCAAGGCCATCTGTGCGGGCGCCTGGGCGGCGAGGAGTTCGGCATCGTCTACGCGGGCGACCGCGACGCTGCGCGCGCCTTTGCCGGCGCCCTGGTCGAGGCCGTCAGTCAGGCTTTCCATGCGGCACAGTTTGTGTCGATCAGCGTGGGCGTGGCCGAGCTGGACCGGGCCAAGGAGCTGGGTCACAGCTACCGGCTGGCCGACGAGGCGCTGTACCTGGCCAAGCGGCAGGGCAAGAACCGCTACGTGATCGCCTGATCGTCGGCTGACGGTGTTGTTGTCGCGTCATAAATGGCCGCCGTGCGGGGCAAAAGGGTGGCAAAGGCCCAAGTTCCGGTCATAAGGCAGGGGTAAAACGGGTATAATGCGCGCAAAGGAAATTTGCCGTACGAAAGATATTGTCATACCTACCTTTAACCCGCAGCCACGCTGCATCAACCACCTTCCAATCATGTTGATACTGCCGGGTTCCAATGCCCTGTCCCATTTCCGTAGCCACCGTCTGTTAAGCCAACTGCAAGCCGTTTCGCCTGCGATTGTTGCCGTGCAAGCACGCTATGTCCATTTCATCGATGCCAGCGCGCCTCTCACCAACGACGACAGCACGCGCCTTGGCGCCTTGCTGACGTACGGCGAGCCGGCCCACGCTGACAATACGGAAGGCGCTGCCGAAGAATTCTTCGTCATCCCCCGTTTCGGCACGATTTCGCCGTGGGCTTCGAAAGCCACCGACATCGCGCACAACTGCGGCATGGCGCACATCAAGCGCGTCGAACGCGGCATCGCTTTCCGCATCAACCTGAAATCGGGCATCCTGGGCAGCGCCATCGGCGCTGGCAAACTGACGGACGAGCAGGTACAGGCCGTGGCCGACCTGCTGCACGACCGCATGACGGAATCCGTGCTGCGCAGCGCGGACGACGCCAAGGACCTGTTCCGCACCCTGGAAGCACGCCCATTGGAATCGATCGACTTGCTGGGGCAGGGCAAGCTTGCTTTGGAAACGGCGAACACGGAACTGGGCCTGGCGATGTCGGAAGACGAGATCGACTACCTGGACGCCGCCTTCACCAAGGCCGGCCGCAACCCGACGGACGTGGAACTGATGATGTTCGCGCAGGCGAACAGCGAGCATTGCCGCCACAAGATCTTCAACGCCGACTGGACCATCGACGGCGTGGCGCAGCCCAAGTCCCTGTTCGGCATGATCAAGAACACGCATGAACTGCAGCCGAAAGGCACCGTGGTCGCCTACAGCGACAACTCGTCCATCATGGAAGGCGCCACGGTGTCGCGCTTCTACCCGCGCGGCGACAAGCACGAATACGCGGCATCGACGGAATTGACGCACACCCTGATGAAGGTGGAAACGCATAACCACCCGACGGCCATCTCTCCATTCCCCGGCGCCTCCACGGGCGCGGGCGGCGAGATCCGCGACGAGGGCGCGACGGGCCGCGGCGCCAAGCCGAAAGCAGGTTTGACGGGTTTCACCGTATCGAACTTGTCGCTGCCGGACGCCGTGCGCAGCTGGGAAACGGCCGCTTCCGTGACGGCGCCATTGGCCGCGCGTATTGATGCAGATCATGCAGATCAATACGGCAAACCGGAACGCATCGCTTCGCCCCTGCAAATCATGATCGAAGGCCCATTGGGCGGCGCCGCGTTCTCGAACGAATTCGGCCGTCCGGTTCTGGGCGGCTACTTCCGCACGTATGAGCAGAACGTCGGCACGGACAAAGACGCCGTCTTCGGCTACCACAAGCCGATCATGATCGCTGGCGGCATCGGCAATATCTCGGCGCAGCACACGCACAAGAACGATATCCCCGTCGGCAGCCTGCTGGTGCAGCTGGGTGGCCCGGGCATGCGCATCGGCATGGGCGGCAGCGCCGCCTCGTCGATGACCACCGGCAGCAACACGGCCGACCTGGACTTCGACTCCGTCCAGCGCGGCAATCCGGAAATGGAACGCCGCGCCCAGGAAGTCATCAACGCCTGCTGGCAAATGGGCGCGGACAATCCGATCATCTCCATCCACGACGTGGGTGCGGGCGGTTTGTCGAACGCGTTCCCGGAAATCACCAACGACGCCAAGCGCGGCGCGATTTTCGACCTGCGCAAGGTGCCGCTGGAAGAATCGGGCATGGCGCCGAAGGAAATCTGGAGCAATGAGTCGCAGGAACGCTACGTTCTGGCCATCGCGCCGGAAAGCCTGCCGCTGTTCAAGGCCATGTGCGAACGCGAACGCTGCCTGTTCGCCGCCGTGGGCGTGGCCACCGAAGAGCGTCAATTGAAGCTGATCGACCCGGAACTCGGTAACGAGCCCGTCGACATGCCGATGGACGTCTTGCTGGGCAAGCCGCCAAAGATGCAGCGCGACGTGGTCCACGTGGCCAACGATTTCCCTGCCATCGACTTGACGGGCATGGACCTGGTTGATGTAGCGCAAAAAGTGCTGCTGCTGCCGACCGTGGCCGACAAATCCTTCCTGATCACCATCGGCGACCGCAGCGTGGGCGGCATGACCGTGCGCGACCAGATGGTGGGACCATGGCAAGTGCCGGTGGCCGATTGCGCCGTCACCACCATGAGCTTTGAAGGTTATCTGGGCGAAGCGATGGCCATGGGCGAACGTACGCCGCTGGCCGTCATCGACGCCGCCGCCTCGGGCCGCATGGCCGTGGGCGAAGCCGTCACCAACATCGCCGCCGCGGCGATTGCCGACATCTCCGACATCAAGTTGTCCGCCAACTGGATGGCCGCCTGCGGCCAGCCTGGCCAGGACGCGGCCCTGTACGACACGGTAAAAGCCGTCGGCATGGACCTGTGCCCGGCGCTGGGCATCAGCATCCCCGTCGGCAAGGATTCGCTGTCGATGCGCACGACGTGGAAAGACGAGGGCACGGGCGCGGCGAAATCCGTCACGTCGCCAGTGTCGCTGATCGTCTCCTCGTTCGCGCCAGTCACGGACGTGCGCAAGTCGCTCACGCCGCAGCTGAAGACGGACAAGGGCGACACGTCCTTGATCTTGATCGACCTGGGCCGCGGCAAGAACCGCCTGGGCGCCTCGGCGCTGGCGCAAGTCATGGGCCAGCTGGGCAATGAAACGCCGGACGTGGACAGCGCGGAAGACTTGAAAGGCTTCTTCGCCGCCATTCAAAAGCTCAATAGCGACGACAAGCTGCTGGCCTACCATGACCGTTCGGACGGCGGCCTGTACGCCACCCTGACGGAAATGGCCTTCGCCGGCCACACGGGCATGTCCGTCAACCTGGACATGCTGACCATGGAAGGCGAGCACTCGAGCGATTGGGGCGACGCCAAGAACTGGACGGGCCAGGTAGCGGAACGCCGCAACGAACTGACCCTGCGCGCCTTGTTCAGCGAAGAGCTGGGCGCCGTCATCCAGGTGCGCGCGGAAGAAAAGTCGCTCGTCATGGACGTGCTGCGCACGTTTAATTTGGGCGCCTGCAGCCATATCATCGGCAAATTGAACGACCGCGACGTGATCGAATTCACGCGCGACGCCAAGCTGATTTACACCCAGTCGCGCGCGGAACTGCACCGACTTTGGAGCGAAACGAGCTGGCGCATCGCCCGCCTGCGCGACAATCCAGCTTGCGCGGACGCCGAATACGACCGCCTGCTGGACGCGCAAGACCCGGGCATGTCGCCTATCGTCACCTTCGACCAGAACGACAACATCGCCGCGCCATTCATCGCCACCGGCGTGCGTCCGCGCGTCGCCATCCTGCGCGAGCAGGGCGTCAACTCGCACATCGAGACGGCGTACGTGATGCATCAGGCAGGGTTTACCGCTGTTGACGTGCACATGAGTGACCTGATTGCCGGCCGCGTCAAACTGGACGACTTCCAGGGCGTCATCGCCGTGGGCGGCTTCTCGTACGGCGACGTGCTGGGCGCGGGCGAAGGCTGGGCGAAAACGATTCTGTTCAACGCCAGCCTGGCGGAACAGTTCGCGCGCTTCTTCAACCGCAAGGACAGTTTTGGTCTGGGTATCTGCAACGGCTGCCAGATGATGAGCAACCTGAAATCCATCATCCCTGGCGCCCACGCCTGGCCTAAATTTACGCGCAACAAGTCGGAGAAATTCGAAGGCCGCTTTGCCATGGTCGAAGTGACGGATTCCCCATCGATCTTCTTCAACGGCATGGCCGGCACCCAGGCCGGCATCGCCATCGCCCACGGCGAAGGCTACGCCGACTTCTCGCAAACGGGCGACATCACCCAAGTCAGCAAAGCCATGCGCTTCGTCGACAACAAGGGCTTTGCTACCGAAGCGTACCCATACAACCCGAACGGCTCGCCGGAAGGCATTACCTCTGTGACCACGCCAGACGGCCGTTTCACGGTGCTGATGCCGCACGCGGAGCGCGTGTTCCGGTCAGTCCAGCAGTCGTACCACCCTGAAGCGTGGGGCGAGGATTCGCCGTGGATGCGCATGTTCAGGAATGCACGGAAGTTTGTGGGGTAATTAGTTCGCTTGCAGGGCAGTGCTGGAATTCAAGGCGCTGTTGCTGGGGGAGGAATGAGAAAGCCGCTGTCGGGAGACAGCGGCTTTTTTATTTTGCATAAGAAAAATAAATCATGGACTGAAATTAAGGGGCCTCATTTTTCTTCGGCTTTACTAATTTTAATGCGTGGATTATCGGATCTACAGGAATGGAAGTGGCCGAAACACTAAATCCCATCATCGAAATTGCTTTAATGGCTTGTTTTAAAGTCACTTTGGAAAAAAAAGGAAGTTCTAGAGGAATATTCTTTTTTGTTGCTATCGCATAAACTATTTCATATTCTTTGGTTTCTGGACGTCGCTTCGGGAATTGTAATTTCGCCGGAAGAGGCATTTTTTCACTCAACTTTTTCCTAAATTCTGGTTCCCCAATGAATGCTTGAGCTGCGACAGCCCCCTGTGAAAATAGATGACTAAGTGTTGCTGAGCTCCGATAATATTTTACGTGTATCCATTTTTTATTCTTATAGATTAGGTCGCAGAATTCAACCTTGTCAGATGGCCCGCCAATTTTAATTAAATTTTTATCCATTAAATGAAAATCTAAATTTTTTGCAACTTCTTTATTATAGTCGTCCTCATTATTGAATTTGTATTCTGGCATCGCCACATCAGATTTTTTTAAATTTTCGGAGAGAAATTTATCTAGGGTTGCAACATAGTCATTGGCAACTTTGTACCAAATTCCGTTTCGTAAAATATTATATCTGTCTGCGTATAAAATTTCTGCACATATACAACGATAAGCACTCCATGATTTTGAAGATTGATAGTCAGAATTGTTTATGTGAATGAGAGTAGATTTAATCTCGCGAACACAAAAAGAAAGTCCTTTATTTTTTATGTATTCGACTAGGTGTTCGAGCTGTAATACAGGGTGGCGATAGGTGTTTGCTCTCAAATCAAACGAATAGCCAATTTGGTTTTCCCAGTCAACTATTTCTGGCTCTCCTAGATAAATGTTCGATAGGTCACCTTTCTCTATGGCTTGATCTAATTCAATGTCCAATATCTCAATTTCATCTGGATCTTTTATTCTATTGATGTTGTCAATCCAGTCAAATTGTTGTGGCAGTTTCTTTCGATATCTATGAAGTGTTTCTTCGAGAATTTCAGAAATGCCATCTATGTTTGCCGTGACCGCTAAACTAAGTGCATCTCTTCCAGTTACATGAGATCCAAAAATTGGAACTTCTGAAACTCCTGTGACCGCATATACCAATTCCAGTTCCGAGTCTGTGCGCAGTTGAAAAATATCGACTTCTCTACTGCTTTGTATTCTGGAATTTAATGGATTGTTTTCGTAACTCGCTTTATCTAAACTTCTAAGTTTGTCTGGGTCGACAGAATTTAGTGTTACTCTTAATCCAAAATCTCTTTCAATTGAATCTTGTTTTAATAAGTGATGGCCAGTTCCGAATGTTAAAACAAAAATCTTTCCGAATTTTCGCATTATAAATGCTGCGCCAACTGATCTTGTACTCCCGAAAATTCCTTCTTCAATCTTTTGATGACTTGTGAAAAGATTTGTCCATGATGGAGGTGGGTGTGCACTTTCTTTCTTTACATATAAAACTGCACTGCCATTTTGTATATTGATTTTTACCGGGTCTTTTGAGTCTTCTAGTTTTAATATCTCAGAATCGTCTGCTAAGTCATTTTTTAATAAGTATATTGATAGCTTTTCTTTTCTTTCTATTTTTTTGGTTAGCGCTAATAATTGATCAGTAGGAACGTCGATTTTTGAACTTTTTACGAGGTAGGTAGTCATTAGATTTATCCTTTTTTTTCATTTTTCCTCGAAAATAGATGTCATAAATTAAAGTCTTATAGCACCTTTGCCACCCCCACAATCACCACCGCCGACGGCACCAGCAAAAACTGCGCAATCAGCGTTCCCGCCAATCGGCTCCCCACCAGCCACACCACCGCCCGCCGGAATTGCGATTCTTCGATCTTGCCCTCGATGACGTCATCCGTCATGCCCGACATGTGCGGGTCGATGAAGACGGCCATCATGATAGTGGCGCCGCCGTTGATGATCGATGAAAGCGTGCTGGAGGTGACGCGCACGCTGGGGTCGAGCACGCCCGCGTACAGGGCCGCGAAGACGCCTACCGTCCACAGGGCCGTGGCGATGACGTTCATGGCGGTCATGGAGACGGAAACGCCCGATTGTTGGCGCAGGCCCGTGACGTTGGCGGGCTTGGGCAGGCTGGCGGAGGTTTTGAGGTAGGACAGGCCGCCCTTGAAGACGGCGTGCAGCAGCAGTTTCGGCACGGACCTGTGTACCTGGAAATGCTCGACGGCGCGGCAGAAGGCGCGCTGAAAGGTGGGGATCAGGATCGCGCCGAGTATCGTTGCCAGGCTGGCGGAGAACAGCAGCCAGCGGAAGTCGAGCAATAGCGTGCTGGCGGCCACATGCTGGTCGATTCCCGTTTCCACGCGCTTGGCGAGAAATGGTCCCAGGAAGGAATTCGAGGTGCGCGACAGCAGCATCAAAATGCTGAACAGGGCCAGGGACACGGCGATGCGGCGCGTGCGAATGCCGGCGATGCGCACAGAATAGGCGAGGGTACCGATAATGTGGATGATGAACGTCAGTGCGCAAATCAACAGCAAATGCTTGTCCATCACAACCTTGCAATATGGAAAATGTTATTCCAATGCTGCCATGAAGTTACTTATTTTTCAACTGCAAATAAGATAATTATCACGTGATCTAGCTTTTGTGGTGTTTTTTGTGCGTTAGTGTGGCGTTGGCTGAATTTCACCCCAAGGCACAAACTGGGGTCAGACCCCGGCTCTTTGCCTGTGGGTTGGGCCATGCGGTCAGCGGAGGCAAGGCATGCTTCCAGCGCTTGCATTCCACCCCCGCGCCCCCAGCTAGGTGACAGTGGTAGCCTGTAGCGCTGCCGCACCAACACCCACCAGGAGAACCGCCATGAGTTTCGATTCCTTTCTGTCCAAACTGAAGAGCAAAGCCAGCGAACTGAAAACCGAAGCACTGAAGTTCAAGAACAAGGATTTCCTGAACGCCGCCATGGCGGGGTCGGCCCTGATCGCCATGGCCGACGGCAGCGTCAGTGCGGAAGAGAAGCAGAAGATGGTGAAGTTTATTGAAAGCAATGACGCGCTGTCGGTGTTTACCACCACGGACGTGATCAAGGCTTTCCAGGAATATGTCGGCCAGCTGGAGTTCGACAAGGATATCGGCGAAGCCAAGGCCTACCAGGCGCTGGGCAAGATGAAGTCGAATGTGGAGGCGTCGCGCCTGCTGGTGCGCATGATCATCGCCGTCGCTTCGTCGGACGGCAATTTCGATGCCAATGAGCAACGCGTGGCCAGCAAGATCGCGCGCGAGCTGGGCTTGAATCCCGGTGAGTTCGAGCTGCAATAACCGCCAGGCCAGCCGGCCAGCCGGCCCCGGCTGGCTAGCTTAATCCTTGTCCCACCACGGCGGCGCGTCCTCCGACCTCGGGCATGCCGTCTTCAATGCACTTATCTTGTAGCGGATCTCGATCACCTGCCCATGGTGAAACGGACCGCGTATCCAGTCGCCGGAATGAAATAGGTAGGACTTGCCATTGATGCAGCGTTCGGTCGGCAGGTCGCCGATGGGGCCGGTCGAACGCAGGGTGACGCGCACTTCGCCAGTTGCATCGAGCGGCGCGTCGGCGCTTGCATACAGTATATCTATGCCGACATCGCAGACACTGGTGCTGCCTATCTTGCTGCAGTACTTGATATACGTTTGCTGGCGCGCCGTGACCATGTGAGTTTCATGCCGCATCGGCTTGCCGTCGTCAAAGGTAAAGCGCAGGACGACTTGCGTGGGTTCGCTGGCAGGATGGCGCGTGGTGGTGGTGCAGGCGGCGCTGACGAGGGCCAGCAAGGGCCAGGCCAGCAGGCGCAGGATGCCGCGCAGCAGCTTCGAGATCGGGTTGTTGCCGGATGGATGCTGCATGTGGCGTTGCCATTTGTCTCATGAACGGGGCGCCGATCATAGCATGCGAAGGCAGCGGTTCCGCTAGCACGCGCCGCGATTCAATTCCTGCAGCACTTTCTTGCATAACACCCCATAGCCCACGCCCGTGCCCCGTTTGTGTGCGGTCAGGTCGTAGCCGGCGCTGATGTCGTCCCACGCCACGCTGCCGGGCAGGGGGCGCAAGTCGTCGTCGAGGTCCATCTCGAAATGAATGAAGTGGCCATCGGCGCTCAGCAGCTTGCCGTACACGGCGGGCATGCCGGGGCAAGCCAGTTGCAGGTCGAGCATGAGGGCCGTGCCCAGCGCCACGCCATGGCTGGCGGCGCATTGGCGCAAGGCGTCGGGCAGGGGACGGGCGCGCCACCAGGCCGCCGTCTGCTTGATGGCGGCCTGGGTCAGCGCGTTTTGCTGTTGCACAGAATACTGTTTGCTCATGGCTGTCACCCATGCGGCATGCGGCTTGCCGCCCTAACGCGATGCCAGGCTCATGCTTTGTACACGGGCGGGCACAATCTCGCCGCTGGCCAGTTTTTCGGCCGGTACCCGCATCAGCACTTCACCGCCCACGCTGCCGTCGTCGCGCAAGTCGATGCGCATGGCCAGCTGCTGGTCGAGCGCCACGAAGCTGTCGCTGCCGGTGGCGATGATGCGGTGTTCTTCCTGATCATCGATGCGCGCATACATCATGGCGCCGATAGTTCCCGCGTTGCGCAGGTAGAGCACTTGCCCGTTCGACAGCTCATAGCCGCCGCGGAATGGGGCAAACCTTTCCGCACTCATGAAATGTTTGTGTGCCGGCAATTCGATCGTGTGCAGGCGTCCGCCGGGAACGACGACCGTCTGGCTGTCGGGAAGCGTTTGCGCATTTGCCAGCAGGGCGCAGACGCCCAGGGTGCCGGCCAAGATCCATGTTTTCATTTCTTTACCCATCCTTGAACTGTGGTGCCGTCCCGCTGCCGGCGCGGCGATGTTGATGTGGGTGACAGGGAAACCGCACCGGCTGGTCCGCAAGCGCTGCTGTCACACTGGCAAGGCGCGGGCTGCCGGTCTTGCCAGTGTAGGCAGGCAACATGCGCCGCGCATCATCCGATCGGATGACACGGCCTCATGCATCGAGTACGGCCAGGTGCGCCGTGGCGCCGTGGATCAGGGCGATCAGCTCGCCCTGGCGCCGCGTATCCGTCTTTAAATAGGTGTGGTGCAGGTGCGTCTTGACGGTGTTGACGCTGATGCCGCCCTGCGCGGCGATTTCTTCGATGGTGGCCCCCTGCGCCAGCGCCTTGCCCACTTGCGCCTCGGCTTGCGTCAAGTCAAACAGTTGGCGCAAGGCAGGGACGGACGTGCACGTTTTCGTGGGGTCGCGGGCGATCAGCAGGGCGCAGGTGGGCTGGCAATCGGCAAGCGGGGTGACGGTCAGGGCCAGCGGCGCTTGCTGCTTGCGCGGCAGGCGCAGCGACTGGCATTGCGCTGCGCCACCGGCGCTGGCGATCACCAGGCGCACGGCGCGCACCAGGGCGGGCGGGGCCGCGTGTTCCAGTTGCGCCGCATGCAGGGCGTGTCCGGCGGGGGTGGCGAAGCGCAAGGCGAGGTTGCCATCGAGCACCAGCACGGCCGCGCCCATGGCGTCGAGCGCCGCCAGCGCGCAATGGCTGGCCAGTTGCGCCTCGCGCAGGCGTTGCTGCAGGCACAGCGCGCGTTGCAGATGCGGCAGGAGTTCCTGCCATTGCTGGCCGTTCAGTCCAGCGTTGTCGAGCTGCGGCCAGTCGCCCGTGCCGCAGGCCGAGTCGTACATGGCGCCGATCAGTTTGCCCACATCCGCGGTGACTGTCCCTGTGTGCATGCTTGCCCCCAATCCTGATTACATCAGTGTGCCGCAGGCGTGCAGGTGCGGAACTGGGTAAGGGCGGTGTTGCGCAGCGATCCGCCCCACCTTTGTGAGGAGGGGCGGGTCGCTGCCATCTGTCCTGGGCAACTATCAAGATAGTACATACGCGGCGCCACCGCAATGCGGCGCCGCCGATGCAATCGTGCTCCTGGATAAAAAATTCCCCGATACAATAAAAAATTGTCAAAAATATAAATTTCAGGCGTGGGGCGGGAGTCGCATGTCATTCACTTAGCGAAAGTTCTTATGCAACCAAGCAAGCATCACCCGACGACGTTCCTGGCGCTGGCCCTGTGCGCGGCGCTGGCGTTTATCGGTGGCAACCCCATGGCGCAGGCTGCCGACAAGGCGCCTCCGCCCGCCTCCAGCGGTGCGCGGCAGGTCAAGGTCAAGCCTGCCGATACCGCCAACCGGGTCAGCCATCTGCGGCGCGTGATCACGGATGAAACGAATGACACGCCGCCGCGCGTGCTCAATGCTTTTGTTGCCAAGTACCAGCAGCGCGCGCTCGATGCGGGAATCGATGACCTCGACCGGCAGACGCAAATAGGCAACCGTCGAGGCGCGACAACAATGCAGAATTGACAGCGTCATTCATACGCGATTGCCGAGGCTATCCCATGCTCAAGAATCTTTTTTCGATGAAAGCGGTGCTGATCGGATTCCTGTGGCTGTTCACGGCTTTGCCGCACGCCGCGCAGGGCAAGGAAAGCCGGGAGCTGACGGTGAATTTGAGCGGCTACAACCATACCGATCACGGGGTGGGAAGCTATGAGGTGACCTTGCAGAACGGCGCCACTGCGGGGGCGGGCTATCTGGACGCGGGCCAGGGCGGCGGCGGATTGACCTGCTGCCTGTCCATTCCCCGCGTGTGGCAAGCGGGAATGACGGCAAATATCGTCATGCATACCATCAAGAATGGCAAGGATATCCGGGTGGAACAAACCGTGCCGGTGCCGAAGTATGCGGCTGGCGATGCGGGCCGGTTCGTCGTGCATTTTCTTCACGATGGCAGCTACAAGGTCTTCGTGACCAAATACTCGCTGGGTCATCGAAAATATCCGCTTTCCGGCAAGGAGGCGGAACTGGAGCCGGGCGTGCCCTTGGAAATCATCTGGGAATAGTGCTGCTAACTTGCGGCTGTACGTCGCGCACCGTCGGCTGTCAGGCTTTGCAGCAGCATGTGCGATTTCGCGTCCGTGACGCGGGCATCCTCTATCCTCGCGAGCAACTCGCCTGGATCAAATTTTTTGATTAATTTGCAATAATCTTCTGTTTCGCGCGGACAGAATGCGAGACTGAGCAACTCGCAGGTTTTCGCGATCAAGCCACGCCGTTGCATCTCGGACAGCAGCTCCGCACGTCGCCTTAACGCCCTGGCGAAACCGCTCTTGATGATCTTGCCGAAAGGCATGCCAGGATCCTTTGTCAATATCAGGACGGCGATGCGCACGGCAGAGGCGTTGCCGTTGCGGATGTCCAGCGTCACCCGCCTGCACGCATGCGACAGCCGCAGCCCCGGATGCGCGATTGGCGGCCCAGCATCGTACGGGTCCAGTTTTTCTCCCAGGAATTCTTCCAGCGCTTCCAGACTGGCGATCGGTATCATCATCAAGTTTGCTTATATGGCCGTTGCCGGGCGACCTGAATGGCGCAGTGTACGAGGTTGTTGCTTTCAGAGCAAGTTCGCCGGGCGCGCGATGGGGGAGGGATGAAAAAAACCCTGAAAATTAGTACTTTGATAGCGCATGGCGCAATCCCAAGCAATCGGACGCATGGAAAACATATCCATAGGGTAAGCTTCGGGGCTAGGCTATTTCGCAACTCTATCAAAATTACATGACTTCCATAATGATCCCCGACGTCGCCCTGGTCGACAATACCGAACAACGCACGCCGCTGGTGCTCGTGCTGGACTGCTCCGGCAGCATGGATGGCGAACCCGTCTCGTTGCTGAACGAAGGCCTGGCCTTGCTGGAACAGGAACTCAAATCCGACGTGATCGCCGCCAAGCGCGTGCGCATCCTGGTGATTCAGTATGGCGCGCACGACGAGGCGGTCGTCGCCAGCAACTGGTGCGACGCCATGGATTTCACGGCGCCTCGTCTTGAAGCGAACGGCACCACGCCGACCGGCGCGGCCGTGGAGCTGGCGCTGGCGGAAATCGAGCAGGAAAAGCAGCGTTTCCGCCAGGCGGGCGTGGCGTACACGCGGCCGTGGCTGTTTTTGATGTCGGACGGCGAACCGACGGATCGCTGGCAGCATGGCGCCGAACAGGCGCGCGCGGCCGAGCAAGCGAATAAAGTGGCGATCTTCCCCATCGCCGTGGGCGACCATGCGAATATCGATTCCCTGGGCGAATTCTCCAGCCGTGGCGAGCGGGGCGTGAAGCAGCTGAAGGGCTTGCAGTTCCGCGAACTGTTCCTGTGGCTGAGCGCCAGCATGCAAGTGGTGTCGCAATCGCGTCCCGGTGCGCAGGCCCAGCTGGCCTCGACGGACGGCTGGTCGGTCGTGAATACGTGAAAGCCCGCTGATCCATGACTGCAGTACAGAATATCTGGCGCGTGTTCGGCGCCTCCGTCACGGGCAAGGCGCACCTGGATAAAAACATCGCTTGCCAGGATGCGCATGCGCACGCCGTCGTGAATGACGTGCTGGTCGCCATCGTCTGCGATGGCGCCGGTTCGGCCAGGCTCAGCGAGCAGGGCGCGCAGTTTGTTGCAACGCAAACCGTGCAGGCGCTGGCCGGACGGCTGGAGCAGGGCGCCACCGTGCAGGATTTGCATGACGGCGCGCTGGCTGGCACCCTGGCGCAGATCCGCGCCGCGCTGGACGACATCGCCCGCGCCGCCAATGCCACCCTCGACGACTACGCTGCCACCGTCGTCGGCGTGGTCATGGGGCAAGATGCTGGCGTCTTCTTCCACCTGGGCGACGGCCTGGGCGTGGCGCAACTGGGCGATGGCGGCGAACTGATCTCGCTGCCCGCCAATGGCGAATACGCCAACGAAACATATTTCATCAGCGGCGAGCGCTGGCGCGAGCAGTTGCGCCTGTTGCCGATTCCCGATGCCGCGTGCGGCGTGGTGCTGATGTCGGACGGCTGCATGCCCTTTGCCATGAGCAAGAACAATGGGGGCCTGTACGCGCCGTTCATGGATGCCGTGCAAGGCTATCTGCGCACGGTTGAAAGTATCGAGCTGGGCAATGCGGCGCTGGCGTCCACCCTGGCCGACCCGCGCACGCACCAGATCACGGGCGACGACAAGACCCTGCTGCTGGCCTTGCGCGCATGAGCCGGAAGCAAGGCGTGACACCCGGCCTGAGTCCGGGTGGAAAAATCTGGCTGGATAAAGTCCGCAGTTTGATCCTGGGCAAACTCGTCAAGAGCGGCGGCGCGGGCAGCGTGTATCTGTTGCCCGGCGCGCCCACGCAGGTTGCCAAGCTGTACCACCCGCATCTGGACCGGGCCGCCAACCGGCGCAAGCTCGAAGCGATGCTGGAACTGTCGCCCGAGTTGCCCGATCAAGTGGAAAACGGCAAGCGCTACGTGCAGATCGCCTGGCCGCAAGCGGCCGTGTTCGACGGCCAGGGCGGCTTTGCCGGTTTCGTCATGCCCTTGCTTGACATGGCGCAAACGGCCGAGCTGGAACAGATCATGCAGGAGCGGCAAGCGCGCGCGGCCGGCCTGCCCACGGGACTCGGTCCCAAGCTGACCCTGGCCGCCAACCTGGCCGCCGTCCTCGATGCGCTGCACCAGCAGCAGCATTACGTGGTCGATTTGAAACCCGTGAATCTGCGCTTTTACCGCGATTCGCTGTACATCGCCATGCTCGATTGCGACGGTTTCAGCATCCAGGGCCATGCGGAGAGATTTCCTGCCGAGCAATTCACGGCCGATTACCTGGCGCCGGAATTCCAGCGCAAGGGCATGCCGGCGGGCACAGAAATGGCGCAAGACCGCTTCGCCCTGGCCGTCATCATCTTTCAGCTGCTCAACTTCGGCATCCACCCGTACAGCGGGCGGCCCGGCAATGCGCAGGTGGCCACCGATATCCCCGGGCGCATCCGCGACGGCTGCTACGCGTATGGCGTGAAGCGCCACAAGCTGCTGGCGCCGAACGCCACCAGCGGCCATGCGCTGATGCCGCCCGAATTGCGCGCCATGTTCGACCGCGCATTTTCCCAGTCGCCAAAACCCCAGCGGCCCGCGGCGGCCGACTGGGCGCAGTTGCTGCGCGGCTATGCTCAGCGCAGCGGCGGCAAGCTGACAATTTGCACCGTGAATGCCGAACACCAGCATTTTGCGGGTCACGGTTGCGCCGCGTGCGCGCGCGACAAGGTCATCGGCGCGGCCGCGCAGGCGTCCGTGCAGGCGCAGCAGATGCAACTGCAACAGCCGCCGCCGCAGCGCAGCGCGCGCCGCACGGCGCCGGGGCAGGCGCCCGTCGCCATTCCCGCTGCGAATTGGGCTGGCAATGCGGCCGGCAATGTGGCGGGCAACGCGGGCGGCGGCATCACGGGCAAGGGCTGGGCCGTGGTGGTGCTCTTGATCGTGCTGTTCCTGATCGGCTTTACGGCCTGGACCTCGTCGTCCGATGAAGTCAAGGACAAGGCCAACTTGCAGGCGCAGGCCGACCAGGCGGCTGGCCTGGAAGTATTTCGCTGGCGCCCGCGCAAGGCGGCAGGTTTCCAGCCGTCCGATGCGCGCAAGGCCGTGCGCAGCCTGTCGCAAGCCGTCAGCAAGGGCGACGATGACGCCGTCACGCGCGGCTTGCAGTTGCTGTACCGGGCCGGCGAAGAAAAGCAGTCCGGCTACGGCGGCGACCGCACGCAGGCGCAGCTGCGCGCCTCGTTGCTGGAAGGCCTGGGCTGGGTGCCCGGTTATGAGCCGGCGCTGGTCGCCAGTTATCTTGATCTGCTGCAAGCCAACCCGCGCGACCATCTGGTGGCCGCGGCCATGGGCCGCATGCACCTGAGCCTGAACGAACCGCAGGCGGCGCGCCAGTACTTCGAGCAAGCCGTGTGGGCGCGCCCGACCGATGGCACGGCCTGGCTGGGCATCGCGGCTGCTGCACAGCTGCGCGGCGGCGACGAGCGCGATGCCGTCAATCTGGTGGCGCTGGCGCGGCTGACGGCTTACCGTTATGCCGTGCAGAACGCCTTGCCGGCGGAACCGGGCGAGCCGGCCGACAATGGCGTCGCGCGCACGATGCAGCGCATGGACCTGACCGCCAGGGTGTTGCGCCTGGCGCAACCGGGCGCCTACCAGAAGCGCTGGGACAAGACGCTGGCCGATGGCGCGCTGCTGGCGCAAAAACTCCAGGCCATGCCGCCGTTGCGGGACCAGGTCGGCGGCGTGCAGCGCGAGACGATGACGACGGTCGACTATGGCGTGCTCGATGCAAAGCACGCGACGGGCGAAAACCGCTTGATCCTGTCGATTGCGGCCGACGGCAGCCTGACGCTTGCGGCAGCGGAATTGCCGATGGAACCCATGCTCAACAAGGTGCTGCTCGATAGCGTGAAGCGCTGGACCTATCTGCCGGCCGTACAGCACGGTCAATTGATGGATGCCAAGGTGGTGGTGCTGGTGCGTTACCGCGATGGCCGGGTCAGCTTCGTGCCGGGCGGTGTCGCCGTCACGGCGGAAAATTAGAGGAATACCATGAAAATCAAGACGATATGCGCCGTGCTGGGCGCTTCCTTGCTGTATTCAGCCATGGCGCAGGCGGAAATCGTGCAGCGCCTGGTGGTGACAGCGATGGCCAGCGAACCCGACAGCGAAGGCGGCGATGTGTTCACTATCGCGGGCACGACGGCCTGCGGCGGCAAGCAGATCCGCATGGATGCGCGCTCGGTGAACCTGGACGAGGCGCCGTACGAGGCGCTGAAAGTCCAGCTTGCTGAACGCATGCGCGCCAGGACGCCCATGCTCGTCACCGTGAAAAAATGCCCCGAGGATGCGAGCGTGCCCATCGTGCGCCAGATCGCCGCCTGCACGCCAGCCGCCTGCGCCGATGGCCGGGCGCGGCTGTACCTGCACGAAGGTTTCTACCCCATCGAGCAGGAAAACGCACCGAACGTGCTGCTGTTGCCCTTGCCGAAAGGCAAGCTGCCAGGCACGTGGAAGGTCGAGATTGTTAGCGTGGCGGGCCACAAGCTGCGCCTGTCCGGCCAGGTTAACAAGGCCGATTATGCCTCCGGCGAGCTGGTGGGCGGCTATGTCACATATTACCCGAATGGCAAGATCGAGAAGCAGGTGGCGCAGGATGGGCAAGGCCGCCAGCACGGCATCGGCAGCAAGTATTATCCGGACGGCACCCTGGAGCTGCGCGGCAACTGGCGCCATGGCATGCCCGAGGGCGAACACCAGCGCTATCACGCGACGGGCAAGCTGAGCGAGACGAGCAGCTACCGCAATGGCCAGCGCCTGGACGGGCCCGTGCAAACCTTCGATGAAAATGGCAAGCCGAGCACCAGCTACACTTTGCGCGGCGGCAAGATGGAAGGCGAGATGCTCACGTATTTCCCGGATGGAAAAGTCTCCAGCCGCTCGGAAATGCAGAATGGCAAGTCCAATGGCGTGACGACGAATTACTACCCCGATGGCGCCGTGCACGCCAGGATGACGCAGGTCAACGATTTACCCACGGGCGAGGCGCTGGAATTTTATCCTGACGGCAAGGTGCAAAGCCGTCAGCAGTATGGCGACAAGGGCGGACTGCTGAGTATCCAGCGCTACAGCCCCCAAGGCGTGCTGGTGCTGGAGCGACGCTGGGATGCGCAATGGCGCGAGCAGGGCACGTCGCGCTCGTGGTATGAAAATGGCAAGCCCGAGCAAGCCATCGAGTATGTGAACGACCGGCGCGACGGCTGGAGCCGCAGCTGGCACGAGGATGGCAGCTTGAAGGGCGAGTGCCGGTATTTGGCCGGCAAGGCCCAGGGCGCATGCGGGGAAGCGCCGCCGGCGCCGGCGCCGGAACTGCAGCGCAAGGAGCAGGCATGGCGCGCCTTGTGAAGCACGTGCTTGGCGCCATGCTGCTGTTGCCGGTGCTGGCCCAGGCCGAGATCGTGCAGCGGCAAGTGGTCACGGCGATCACGGCCGTGCCCGGCAGCGGCGATGTGCTGACCGTGGACGAGGACACGGGCTGCGGCGGCAGGCAGCTGCGCATGGATGCGGCGTCAGTCGGACTGAACGAGGAGCAGTATGGCGTCATGAAGGCCGAGCTGGCCAACATGATACGCGACAGGAATCCCTTGCTCGTGCGCTTGCGCGCCTGCCCGGCGCCAGATCAGGCCGAGGCCAAGGCCGAGGCGATTCCCGTCATCCACATGCTGCGCGGCTGCGATGAGCATTGTGCCGACGGCAAGGCACGGCTCTACCTGAACCACAACCTGTCGCGCGGCGAGGTGATGGAAGAGGCGCGCTATGCGCTGGTGCTGCCGCTGCCGCCCGGCAAGCTGCCCGGCACCTGGCAAGTCGAGATCTATCATGTGCGCGAAGGCGAACCGAAGCGGCTGATTGGCCAGGTCAACGCTCCCGATTACCTGCGCGGCAAGCTGGTGGGCAACTACAGCATGTATTACCCACATGGACAAGTCGAGATGCAGATGGAGCGGGATGGGCGCGGCGTGCAGGAGGGTGCGCAGACCCTGTATTACCCGGACGGCAAGGTTTCCATGCGTATTACGTGGCGCAATGGCGTGCAGGAAGGCGAGGAGCAGCGCTACCATCAAAATGGCAAGCTCATCGACTCGCGCACCTACCGCAACGGCGCCCGTGCCGATGGCGTGATGGAAACGTTCGACGAGGACGGCAAGCTGAAAACGCGCACGACCCAGGTCAAGGGCAAGACGGACGGCGAGCTGCTGTGGTTCTATCCGGACGGCGCCATGGAAAGCCGCAGCCAGCATGACAACGGCATCATGACGGGCCCCAGCATCGGATATTTTCCGGATGGCACGGTGCAGCGCACCGCCAACTACGTCGACGGCAAGCCTGTCGGCGAGAGCGTCGAATATTACCCGGACGGCAAGGTCGCCAGCAAGCGCACGCACATCGATCACTTTGTGTTGCGCAGCGAACAACGCTTCAGCCGAACCGGCGTATTGATCGTGCACAAACTGTGGAATGCGGGCGGACGCGAGGAGGGCGCATTGCGCTCATGGTATGCCGATGGCAAGCCGAGGCAGCTGATCGAATACGTGGATGGCGAACGCCAGGGCTGGACCCGGCACTGGCGGGAAGATGGCAGCGTGGAAAGCGAGTGCCGCTATGTGGCGGACGAGCCGCAGGGGGAGTGCACGGGCGCGTCGGCCAAGATGTCGTACACGGAGGATGGCATCGAGCCGCTGAAACCGGAATCGTGAGCCGGGAACGTCATCGCCGTTCGATCACTGATGCGTGGCCAGCCTTTTTGCCAGGCATGCACGGGTAATGCAGGGATACCGGATGGCGGATGGCATCCGCGATTCGTCCGGTCGCGGCACCGTGCCGGTGGCGTCAAACACCGTTGCCAGCCCGGACTGAACCGCGGCGCATGGCTACTTGCGCCGAGCAGGGCCTTTTGTGGTCGGCTGCTTTCGGCCTATTTACAAGCGCCCGTCGTTCGAACCATGGATCGAAGTACTCGGAAGCAGAAGCCTTGCCTCCCTCATTGGCGCAGCAAACCGTAACACGGCGCCTGACGTTGACAGCACCAACACCAAGCCGCCCTTGATTGTTATTTGATCAAAGGGATTGGATTGATCCGAAACAAACGTCCAAACAGGTTCATGATTTTGCAGCGATTCCAAAACGACTACGCCGATTGAGCCGTGTTCCGCAGCCTCTCCGCACTTAACGATGTACTGTCCGCCATACAGCTCTTCTTGCGCCAGAATCGCGACATTGAGCCAACCGCCAAGTTCCTGTTTTTCACGTACTCTGACCATTCTGGTTTCGTGCACGTCGTAGATATCACCATTGCTGCACACGAGGCCATTGTGGCTTCGCACCTCCTGGTTCTTCCACTTTGTTGCCATCACTGTCATTGATTCCATATTTAGCAATGGGCGACTGCATGCCCTGAATTAAACAGCCTCTATCTTGCAGCAGTTAGCCTCGCTGAAAGTAGCCCGGGAAAATTCGACGCAAAATCGACTTGGGTTCAGCATCGTTGAAGACGATTGTGTTCTTGCCCGTAAAGGCAGGCCAGAAGCAGCGCATGCCTGTTCAACGGCTGCTTCTGGCCGCTTGAAGCCACCTCAAATTGCATACTTGTTCTGAACGGCGGCCTCAAGCTCAGCCTGCGCCAAGCCTGCTTGCCGCCAAAATTCAAAAAAATACTCCAATGTTTCGGCAGCAGCGCCAATATCCATGGGATGCAGGACGCATATGGCAGTTCTTATTTTCAAAACGTCTGGCTCGTCCGATTGGTCTCGCCCTTCGATTGCTCGCCAGAGGCGTACGCGCTCAGCAATGACTTCCTCAGCCGTCGCCGCACCGGTGATGTATCGATTCGCCACAGCGGCTGCTGACTTGGCAACATCAGGCAATTGTGAAGTCACTCTGCCAATAGCCTCAATCATGAATCGCTGAGCTGAAGATTGCTCTGCAGGGTCATCCAGGTCCACCGCAGATGCAATCGCATCAAAAAGTTTCTTATTCAACATTTGCATTACGTTTCGGTGATTGCGCCATGCCTGCGGCGGGGCCGCCTGTGGCAAATGGCGGCACACCGCCACGATTCATCGCACGATGCGCCTGCTTTCAGTATCAGCAGGCGGTCGTGTTTGTCGTCTAGCGGTGCGGCGGCGTCAGCACGCTGGCGATGGCCTTCGGCAACGTTTCCGGATAATCGCGGCTGAAGTGCAGGCCGCGGCTTTCGCGGCGCGACAGGGCGCTGTTGACGATCATCGAGGCTACATCGACGAGGTTGCGCAGTTCCAGCAAATCGTGGGTGATGCGGAAGTTGCGGTAGTACTCGTCGATTTCTTCCTTCAGCAGCGCGATGCGGTGCTGGGCCCGCTCCAGGCGCTTGGTCGTGCGCACGATGCCGACATAGTTCCACATGAAGCGGCGCAGCTCGTCCCAGTTGTGGGAAATCACCACTTCCTCATCCGCATCCGTGACCCGGCTTTCATCCCAGTCGGGCAGGTATGGCGTGCCCAGCTTTTCCTTGCTTTCGATATCCTGCGCGCAGGCGCGGCCGATGACGATGCATTCCAGCAAGGAATTCGACGCGAGGCGGTTCGCGCCATGCAAGCCCGTGCACGCCGTCTCGCCCACGGCATACAGGCCCGGCAAGTCGGCGCGGCCGGACAGGTCCGTCACGACGCCGCCGCACGTGTAGTGGGCGGCGGGCACGATGGGAATCGGCTGCTTGGTGATGTCGATGCCCAGTTCCAGGCAGCGCGCGTAGATGGTGGGGAAGTGTTCGATGAGGAATTCGGCCGGCTTGTGGCTGATGTCCAGGTGCACGTAATCGAGACCCCGTTTCTTGATCTCGAAGTCGATGGCGCGCGCCACCACGTCGCGCGGCGCCAGTTCGGCCCGCTCGTCGTGCGCCAGCATGAAGCGCGTGCCAGCCGCCGCGCCCGCCTCGGGCGGCAGTTTCAGCAAGCCGCCTTCGCCACGGATGGCTTCGGTAATCAAAAACGATTTCGCATACGGGTGGTACAGGCAGGTGGGATGGAACTGGATGAATTCCATGTTCGACACGCGGCAGCCGGCGCGCCAGGCCATGGCGATGCCGTCGCCGCTGGCCGTGTCCGGGTTGGTGGTATATAAATACACCTTGCCGGCGCCGCCCGTCGCCAGCACGGTGTGCTCGGCGGCAAAGGTGAGGACTTTCCCCGTTTGCTCATCCTGCACATACAGGCCGTGGCAATGCGGTTGCGCGTTGCGCTGGGCCGGCTTCATGCCCAGCTTGTCTGAGGTGATCAGGTCGATGGCGCAATGGTGTTCGAACAGGCTGATGTTCGGGTGGGCGCGCACCTTTTCCTCCAGGGTCACTTGCACGGCGTGCCCGGTGGCGTCGGCCGCGTGGATGATGCGGCGCTGGCTGTGTCCGCCTTCGCGGGTCAGGTGGAAACCCAGTTCGGCCGTGGCGTCGCGCGTAAACGGCACGCCTTGCTCGATCAGCCATTCGATGGCTTCGCGGCCGTGCTCGACGATGTAGCGCGTGGCACTCTCGTCGCACAGGCCGCCGCCTGCGATCAGGGTGTCTTCGATGTGCTGCTGGTGGCTGTCGCCCGAGTCCAGCACGGCCGCGATCCCGCCTTGCGCCCAGTTGCTGGCGCCATCGAGCAGCGCGCGTTTGGAAATGATCGCGACGGTGCGCGTCTCAGCTAAATGCAGTGCAACCGATAAACCCGCCAGGCCACTGCCGACAATCGCTACATCAAATTTCATGACATTTATCTTTTTTCAGGGGAAGCATACTATAGTCCATTTCACATCAATCGGTAATGTGTTGAGATAAATTCTGCCGGTGAAAGATAGCTGGGGCCGTAGCTTGTGGCGTATCAATGTCTTCGTGGAACAGTTCGCCATGATGGCAGGAGAGCAGCAGGCCGCCATGAGCGCAGCGTGTTGCCTTTGCCGCAGGAGGCCCCATGATCCGCATCTTCAGCCATTACGTCTCGAAAACAGCGTTTATCTTGCTGTTGCTGGAAATCCTGATCCTGCTGCTGTCGGCCACCCTGACGTCGCTGCTGTGGCTGGCGGATGGCAGCCGCCTCGTGCGAGCGAGCGAGGTGTATTTGTCGTCCTCGATCTTTGCCCTGGTCATCGTTTTCAGCATGAGCGCGCTGGGCATGTACCAGCACCGCTCGCGCGAAGACATCCGCAACACCTTGCTGCGCATCCTGCCGTCGTTCGCGCTGGGTTTTGCCGTGCTCAGCGTCTTGATCCGTTTTATTCCTTCCTTGCATTTCGGGCGCGGCAGCGTGCTGATCTTCGGTCTGGGCGCCATCGGCGTGCTGCTGGCGCGCCTGGTGGTGTTCAAATCCTCGCAATCGGCGCTGATGGAGGGACGGCTGATCCTGGTGGGCGGCGGGGCGCTGGCGCGCGAATGCATGGACTTGGCGGCGAGCAAGATCGGTTTCCACCAGTTTACCGTCGTCGGCTGCATCGATGTGGCTGGCGAGCAATGCTGCGTGCCGGCCTCGGCCTTGCTGCCGGCGGAACCGTCGCTGCTGGCCATGGCCCAGCGCCATGCGGCGCATGAAATCGTCGTTTCCGTCAGCGACCGGCGCAATGGTGCGTTTCCTGCCAAGCAACTACTGGAATGCGCGCTGGGCGGCGTCAAGGTCATCGACGCGGCCACGTTTTTCGAGCGCGAAGCGTGCCAGATCCGCATCGATTCCTTGCAACCGAGCTATCTGATCTATGGCGGCGGCTTCGACCAGAGTTTTTTCCGCGCCGCCTCGAAGCGGTTGTTCGACCTGGCAGCCAGCGGCGTCATCTGCCTGGCGGCGCTGCCCGTGATGCTGGCGACGGCCGTGTGCATCCGCCTGGAAGACGGCGGCCCCGTGTTTTACCAGCAAGAACGGGTGGGGCGCGACGGCTTGCCCTTCAATGTGCTGAAATTTCGCAGCATGCGCTGCGATGCGGAGCGCGATGGCAAGCCCATCTGGGCGCTGGACAACGATGCGCGCATCACGCGCGTGGGCAGGCTGATCCGCAAGCTGCGCATCGACGAGCTGCCGCAAATGCTCAATGTGTTTCGCGGCGAGATGAGTTTCGTGGGGCCGCGCCCCGAGCGCGCGTATTTTGTCGAGCAATTGAAGCAGCAGGTGCCGTACTACAACATTCGTCACAGCATCAAGCCGGGCATCACGGGCCTGGCGCAGGTGCGCTATCAATATGGCGCCTCCGTCGACGACGCCGTCAAAAAACTGCAATACGATCTGTATTATGTGAAAAACAATAGCCTGTTCCTCGACTTGCTGATCTTGCTCGACACGGTGCAGGTGGTGCTGTTTGGCAAGGGCAGCCGATGATGCGGGCGCAGTCGGACTGGCTGGCGGCGGCCGATGCGGCGGCCCTCAGCCACGGCCTGGCGTCGCTGGCCTTCTTCGTGCTGGCGCTGCTGCTCATCAGCAATTGGCGCGCGCGGCAAAACGTGCGCGCCTTGCTGGTCGCCTGCCTGGCGACGGGCGGCTGGGCGACGGGCACGGTGGTGCTGGTGCTGCTGGGACAGCGCACGGCGCTGGCCGGCGATGCGCTGGAACTGCTGCGCACCCTGGCCTGGCTGGTGTTTTTGCTGCTGCTGATCGAACCGGCGCGGTCCCGTTTGCGCCTGGTGCTGTCCGGCATCGCCCTCACGGCGCTGGCGCCCTGGCTGCTCTCCATGGCCTCGTCCTGGCTGGCGCTGCCTTTGCCGGCGCGATTCATCGCCAGTGTCTGTCGTTTGTTGCTGGCCGTGCTGGGCATGTTGCTGGTGGAACAGTGGTACCGCAATACGCCGCCCTTGAAACGCTGGGGCATCAAGTTTGCGTGCCTCGGTGTCGGCGGCCTGTTCGCCTACGATTTCTATCTGTACAGCGACGCCTTGCTGTTTCGCGCGGTCAACGACGACATCTGGGCCGCGCGCGGCATCGTCGACGCCCTGTGCGCGCCCCTGCTGGCCATCTCGGCCGCGCGCAATCCGGGCTGGGCGCTGGGCTTGTCCGTGTCGCGCCAGATGCTGTACCGCTCGGCCGCCTTGCTGGGCTCGGCCATCTATTTGCTGGCCATGGCGGCCAGCGCCTATTATTTGCGCTACTTCGGCGGCACCTGGGGTTCCTTGATGCAAATGGCTTACCTGGGCGGCGCGGCCTTGCTGCTGGCGGGCGTGCTGTTTTCCGGCAGCTTGCGCGCCAAGCTGAAGGTGACGATCAACAAGCATTTCTACAATGCCATCTTCGATTACCGCGAGGAGTGGCTGCGCTTTACGCGCGCGCTGTCCGAAGACGGACCGGACCTGGGCGAACGCACGATACAGGCCATGGCGCAGCTGGTGGAAAGCCGCGCCGGCGCCCTGTGGATCTTGCGCGAGCAGGGCCAGTTCGCGCCGGCCGCCAGCTGGAACTGGCCGCCGGGCACGTGGAGCGAGCCGGCGTCCGGCCCCCTGTGCCAGTTTCTGGAAGCAAGACAATGGGTGATCGACGTGCCCGACTGGGTGCAGAATCCGGACCAGTACGGCGGCTTGCCGTTGCCGCCCGCGCTGCTGGCGCTGCCCGACGTGTGGCTGCTGGTGCCCTTGATGCTGCATGGCCAGCTGTTCGCCTTTGTCGCGCTGGCGCGGCCCCGCACGCGCATCGGCTTGAACTGGGAAATCCGCGACGTGCTGAAAATTGCCGGCAGCCAGGCCGCCAGCTACCTGGCGCACCGCGAATCGCTCGTCACCCTGACGGTGGCGCGCCAGTTCGACTCGTTCAACCGCATGTCCACCTTCATCGTGCACGACTTGAAGAACCTGGTGTTTCAACTCTCCCTGCTATTGAGCAATGCGGAAAAGCACCGCGCCAATCCCGCCTTCCAGGAAGACATGCTGGGTACGCTCGACCATTCCGTGCAGAAAATGAAAACCCTGCTGCAGAAACTGGCGCGCGGCGAAGCGCCGGAAGCGCCCGCGCCGCTGCTGCTGGACGGCTTGCTGCGCCAGGCCGTGGCGGCCAAGGCCAGCCTGGCGCCGGCCCCGTGCCTGGAAATCGTCGATGGCGAACTGACGGTGCTGGCCAACCGCGCGCGGCTGGAGCGCGTGCTGGGCCATTTGATCCAGAACGCCATCGAAGCCACGGCCAGCGACGGCAAGGTGGCCGTGCGCTTGCGGCGCGTGCAGCATACGGCCGTCGTCGAGCTCGACGATACGGGGCAGGGCATGAGCGAACAGTTCATCCGCGAACGTCTATTTACACCGTTCGACACGACCAAGACGGCGGGCATGGGCATCGGCGTGTTCGAAAGCCGCGAATACCTGCGCGAAGTGGGCGGCAGCCTGGAAGTGCGCAGCGAGCCGCAAGTGGGCACGACGTTTCGCGTGATCCTGCCGCTGCATGCGGCATAGCAAAGGAGTGCCATGGGCAAACAGAAACTGCTGGTCATCGAAGACGATCCCGGCCTGCAAAAGCAGTTGCACTGGAGCTTTGACGGTTACGACGTCTTGCTGGCGGGCGAGCGCGAGGCGGCGCTGGCGCTCGTGCGGCGCCACCAGCCGGCCGTGGTGACGATGGACCTGGGCTTGCCGCCCGACCCGGACGGCGCCACGGAAGGCCTGGCTACCCTGCAGCAAATCCTCGCGCTGGCGCCGGACACGAAAGTCATCATCCTGTCGGGCAACCAGGAGCGCGCGCATGCCTTGAAGGCGATCGCGCTGGGCGCCTACGATTTTCACCAGAAACCGTTCGAGGCCGACATGCTGGGCCTGGTCATCGCGCGCGCATTTTACTTGCACGCGATGCAGCAGGAAAACCGCCGCATGCTGCAGACGCAGGCCGATTCTCCCCTGGCCGGCATCGTCAGCCGCGATCCCGGCATGCTGAAACTGTGCCGCAACGTGGAAAAAGTGGCGCCCTCGTCGGCCAGCGTGATGCTGCTGGGCGATTCGGGCAGCGGCAAGGAGCTGATCGCGCGGGGACTGCATGCGCTGTCGAGCCGCCATGCGCAGCGTTTCGTTGCCATCAATTGCGCGGCCATCCCGGAAAACCTGCTGGAAAGCGAGCTGTTCGGCTATGAGCGGGGCGCGTTCACGGGCGCGGCGCGGCAAACCCTGGGCAAGATCGAACTGGCCCACGGCGGCACTTTTTTTCTCGATGAAATCGGCGACATGCCGATGCCGCTGCAGGCGAAATTGCTGCGCTTCCTGCAGGAGAGGGTCATCGAAAGGGTAGGCGGCCGTGCCGAGATCGCCGTCGACGTGCGCATCGTCTGCGCCACGCACCAGGACCTGAAAGTGCTGGCGGAACAGGGACGCTTCCGCGAAGACCTGTTTTACCGCCTCAGCGAAATCGTCTTGCGCATTCCGCCCTTGCGCGAGCGGGCCGGCGATTGCACCTTGCTGGCGCAGCATTTCAAGAACAAGTTCTGCGCCAGCGAGGGCCGCAGCAACCTGCATTTCAGCGCGGGCGCGCTGCAGCTGATCGAAAGCTATGGCTGGCCCGGCAATGTGCGCGAAGTGGAAAACTGCATCAAGCGGGCCGTCATCATGTGCGACGGGCCGCAGATCGCCGCCGACGACCTGGGCTTGCCCGCCAGCGCCCGGGCGGCGCCCGCGGACGAGCCGCTGAACCTGCGCCAGGCGCGCGAAGGGGCCGAATACAAGGTGATGGTGCGCGCGCTGGCGCGGGCCGACGGCAATATCGCCAAGGCGGCCGAGCTGCTGGGCGTGAGCCGGCCCACCCTGTACGACCTGATGGGCCATCACGGCATCAAGTAGGCAGTAACTAAATATCAAGATTGTGTATGGCGTCGCACATACGGGGCGGCGCCCGCACGGCATGCTTCTCCCAGCAACTCAATCAAGTCAACAGGGAGAATTTCATGCAAGCTACACAACTGTCCGTCTCGGACTTGAACAATCCGGGCGTCTCCTGGGGCGCCGTGCTGGCGGGCGCTGCCGCGGCGGCGGCCTTGTCCTTCATCCTGCTGATCCTCGGCGTGGGCCTGGGCCTGTCGTCCGTGTCGCCGTGGTCGTTCAATGCGACGGCCATCGGCGTGTCGACCATCGCCTGGCTGGCCTTCATGCAACTGGCCGCGTCCGGCATCGGCGGCTACATGGCGGGCCGTCTGCGCGTGAAATGGAGCTCCATCCATACGGATGAAGTGCATTTCCGCGATACGGCGCACGGTTTGCTGGCCTGGGCCCTGGCCACTCTGATCACCGTGGCAGTGCTGGCCGGCGGCACGCGGGCCGTGCTGAGCGGCGCCATCGATGCGGGCAGCGGCGTGGCGGCGGCAGTTGGCCCGGCTGCGGCAGCGGGCGCAGGTGCTGCTGGCGCTGCAAGCGCCAAGCAAGGCGAGGGCAGCGGCGCCAATCCGCTCGACTATTTTTCCGACATGCTGCTGCGCGCCGCCCCGGCGGCCGGGGCGGGTGAAGCGGGCGGCGTATCCGCCGGGCAGCGCGGCGAAATCGGCAAGATCTTCGCCACCGGCCTGTCCACGGGCAGCCTGGCCGCCGATGACCGCGCCTACCTGGGCCAGGTCGTCGCCAGCCGCACGGGCTTGACGCAGGCGGAGGCGGAAGCGCGCGTCGACGCCGTCTACGGCCGCGCCGCCAAGGCTGCTGCCGATGCCAAGGCGCAGGCACAGCAAGCGGCCGAAGCGGCCCGCAAGGCCGGCGCCCACACGGCGCTGTGGATGTTCGTCGCCTTGCTGCTGGGCGCTTTCGTGGCCAGCCTGGCCGCAACGTTTGGCGGCCGCCAGCGCGACCATGAGCGCGTGCTGCGCCATGTGACCATCTAATTCACCGATTAATCCACCAATCCAATCCAGGAGACTGCCATGCGTTCCATCCTCTTGCTGCTGCTGGGCATTCCATTGCCCATCGTCATACTGATCGCCCTGTTCGTACGCTGACAAGGCCCACATGCAAACCGGCGTCCGCTGCAAGGCGGGCGCCGGTTTTTGCGTGAAAGCGGGCGCATGTGTAATATGGCGCCATCTTTCCACCGAGACTATCCATGAACGTGACCGCCTTTCGTCCCTTGCTGAAAACCGCCGCCATCGCCGCCTTGGCCTGCAGCGTGCTGGCCGCGTGCTCCACCCTGATCGGCCCGCGCGACGTGAATGTGTCGCTGAGCAAGATGCAGCAAGGCCTGGAGCGCCGCTTTCCCATCGATAAACGGGTGCTGTCCGTGCTGGACGTCAAGCTGACGCATCCGCAATTGTCGCTGCAGCCCGAGCGCGAAAGAGTCGCCCTCAGCGTGGACGCCAGCGTCTTGCCGCCATTCATACGCCAGAGCTGGCGCGGCAGCCTGGCCATGTCGGGCCGCCTCGTGCTTGACGCCCAGCGCAACGCCGTCTACCTGAGCGAGGCGAGCGTGGACAAGGTGATCATCGACGGCATGGACGAGTCGCAGCAGCGCCAGTTCGCCAAGGTGGCCAGCCTGGTGGCCGACCAGCTCATGCATGAAACGCCGATCTATACCTTCAAACCCGACGAGCTGCGCTATGCGGGCGTGCAATTCGTGCCCACGCAGATCCGGACCACGGGCAACGGGTTGACGGTGACGTTCGAACCGGTGAAATAAAAGGCTAGGCCTGGAACGCGGGCGTGGTGATTTGCGTGGCCGTGTTGTTGCGCGGCGTCGCCTCTTCATGGAACAGGTCCGCCAGGTATTCGCATAACGCATCGCCTTGAATATCGTCGGGAATAATGAAATCGGCGGGCCTGCGCTTGCCTTCCGCGCCGAGATAGAAGGCGCGCCATGCTCCTTGATGTCCCCGGACGGCAATCAGCGTGCCGAAAATATTGAATCTGCATTCCTGCATCAAACTTCTCCAGTCCAAGAGCCAGGCAAAAAAGGTGGTGAGCGACAGGTATGGCTATTGCTAGATGGTAACATTTGCTGATCATCGGCGCGGGCGCGAGGCGTGCTTCAATGCACATCGGATCACCGGGATTGTTCAACCGACATTGTTTCCCCACAAGCATGCCGACTATAATCCGACCTCTCATGCCTGGATACAGCATGTTCCCCAACATGAAGTCAAAACAATTAAAGGAATCTTCGTGAAACGTTCGCTTATCAGCGCCGCCTGCTGCGCCTTGTTCGCCTTGTCTTCGCCGTCGCTGCACGCCCAGCAAGGCGCTACCGCCGCCGCACCCGTCTCCGGCATCGACCTGAAAACCCTGGACCCGGCAGTCAGCCCGCGGGACGACTTCTACGGCTACGTCAACGGCGTCTGGACCCGCAATACGGACATCCCGGCCGACAAATCCGTCTGGGGCACGTATATCGAATTGCGCGAAATCGCGCAGGGCCAGTTGCGCGGCCTGATCGACGCCACCGTCAAGAACCCCGGCAAGCCCGGCAGCGAGGCGCACAAGATCGCCGACCTGTACACGAGTTTCATGAACGACAAGGCGCGCAATGCGGCCGGCTTCAAGCCGCTGCGCGCCGAGCTGGCCCGCGTGGCTGGCGTGAAAGACAAGAAGGACTTGCCGGCACTGCTGGCTTACCTGCAAGGCAATGGCGTTGCCACGCCGTTTTCCGCCTACGTGGCGCCCGATGCGCAAGACCCCGAGCGCTACACGGTCAACATCAGCCAGTCCGGCCTGGGCTTGCCTGACCGCGATTATTACCTGAAGGATGACGACGCCAAGCTGCAAGCCGTGCGCGCCAAATACCTCAAGCACATCGAAACCATGCTGGCCATGAGCGGCGACAAGGCCGCTGCGGCGCACGCGGCGCAAATCCTCGACCTCGAAACGCGCCTGGCGGCCGTGCAGTGGACGCGCGTGCAGATGCGCGACCCCGTCAAATCGTACAACCGCGTCGATTTCGACAAATTCGCGGCGCTGGCGCCGGCCTTCGACTGGAACGCCTACTTTACGGCTGCCGGCCTTGCGCCAAAAGCCGCCTCGGCCGTGGTGCGCCAGCCCAGCTTCATGACAGGTTTCGCCGAGACCGTGGCCGCCGTGCCGCTGGAAGCGTGGAAGAGCTATCTGAACTGGCGCATCATCGAAAGCTATGCCTCCTACCTGGACAGCGCCACCGTCAAGGAGCGCTTCGCCTTCGACGGCACGGTGCTGCGCGGCGTGCCGCAAAGCGAACCGCAGTGGCAGCTGGCGCTGCGCTTCACGGATAACGCCATCAGCGACGCCGTCGGCAAGCGCTATGTGGAAATGTATTTGCCGCCGGAAACCCGGCCCCGCGTGATGGCCATGTTCGACAATTTCGTCGCCTCGTTCAAGGATGGCATCGAGCAGCTGGACTGGATGGGCCCGGAAACCAAGAAGGAAGCCCAGCTCAAGCTGGCCGCCCTGAAGCCGAAGATCGCGTATCCCGCTACCTGGCGCGACTACGGCAGCATGAAGACGCAGCCGAACGACTTGATCGCCAACGTGCGCGCCGCGCGCGCGTGGAGCCGCCAGCAAAACCTGGCCAAGCTGGGCAAGCCGGTGGACCGCGACGAATGGTCGATGACGCCGCAAACCGTCAACGCCAGCTACAGCCCGGCCCTCAACGCCATCACGATCCCGGCCGCCATTTTGCAGCCGCCGTTCTTCAACGTGAAAGCGGAAGATGCCGTCAATTACGGCTTGCTCGGCATCACCTTCGGCCATGAAATCAGCCATGCCTTCGACGATTCGGGCAGCCAATACGACGCCAAGGGCCGTTTGCGCAACTGGTGGACGGCGGAGGACCGCGCGGCCTTCAAGGCGCTGGCGGCCGGGCTCGTCAAGCAATACGGCGCCTACAGCCCCGTGCCTGGCTACCACATCAACGGCGAGCTGACCCTGGGCGAAAACATCGGCGACAATTCCGGCCTGTCGATCACCTACAAGGCGTACCAGCGTTCGCTCGGCGGCAAGCCGTCGCCCGTCATCGATGGCTTGACGGGCGAACAGCGCCTGTACATCGGCTTTGCGCAGAAATGGCGCGCGAAATTGCGTCCGGAAGCGGCCATTGCGCAGATCAAGAGCGACCCCCATTCGCCGGGCGAATTCCGCGCCAAGGGCACGGTCAAGAATCAGCCCGGCTTTTACGAAGCGTTCGGCATCAAGCCGGGCGACCCGATGTATCTGCCGCCCGAGCAGCGCGTGATCATGTGGTAATCAGGTAGGGCGTTGGGCAAGCGCGCCGGGGACTATTCCTTGGCGTGGTTGAGCGTGTACCTGGGCAGTTCAAGCGTCAGGTCTTCCTGCGCCATTCGCGCCTGGCAAGACAGGCGCGAGTGGGGCTGCAAGCCCCAGGCCTGGTCGAGCATGTCTTCTTCATTGTCGCCCAGCGCATTGAGCGAGTCGAAACCCTGCACCACGACCACGTGGCAGGTGGAACAGGCGCCCACCTGGCCGCACGCGTGTTCCATGTTGATCTTGTTGAGCAGCAAGGCGTCGCAAATGCTCATGTTTTGCGGCGCGTCAAACACGGCGCCTTCGGGGGCCAGCTCGGGATGGGGTAATACGGTGATGGTTGGCATACGATAATCTCCTTGAGTACCGCTACCTTGCACCTTCCCGTCTGGACAAGGTCAAGCGCAATGTTGCGCCTGACGGGGATGGCTTGCCCTTACAGCTTCGAGGCCGGATGTTCCGCGAGCGGGACAAACTGGCCGGTGGACTCGTCGAGCGCATCGAGCGAGCCATTTTCGATGTCATACACCCAGCCATGCAGGGTCAGGCGTTTTTGCGTGATGCCCAGCGCCACCGAAGGGTGGGTGCGGATGTTGTTGAGTTGCGCCACGACATTGGCCCGCACCATGCCATCGATGCGGTCCTGTTCCGTCGCATGCTCGATCGATTCATTGATCATGCGCGCCGCGTCAGAGTGCCGCAGCCAGTTCTTGACTGCCGGCATGTGATCGAGGCAGGTGCAGGTGGCGATGGCTTTCATCGCGCCGCAATCGGAGTGGCCGCAAATGACGATGTCCGTCACATTCAGGGCCGCCACGGCAAATTCGACGGATGCGCTCACGCCGCCCGGTTCCGGGCCGAACGAGGGCACGATATTGCCCGCGTTGCGGATCACGAACAGTTCGCCAGGTTCGCGCTGCGTCACCAGTTCCGGCACCATCCGGCTGTCGGAGCAGGAAATGAACAGGGCCTTGGGTGTCTGTCCCGTGGCCAGTGTCTTGAACAGCTCTCGGCGTTCAGGAAAGACTTCCTTCTGGAAACGTAGAAATCCGGCAATGATGTCGCGCATAAATAAAAGAAGAGAGTGGTGTGAACCCGTATTATCGCCTATGTCAGCGCGGCTGGCTTGCCGGCCGGCCCGTTTCAGGGGCCGCCGTGCAGCGCCCGAGATGCTCGAGCAATTGCAGGAACACGCGTTTGTCGGCCATGTGGTTCAGCGTGTTGCTCGTGAAGACGTCGCTGGCGGCTGCTGCCACGGCGTTGCGGGCGTGCGCGCAGGCGGAGTGCAGTTGCGCGCGGTCAAGGTCTACCAGCGCCGCAGCGATGCCTTCGGGCGTGAAATCGAAGGCATCCATGCCGCAACAGCCGGCCACGCAATAGGTTTCCAGGCGGCAGATCAGCGGCCACAGTTCGTCCAGCAGGGCATCGATGTCGATGGCCTGGTCATAGCGGCCGTCAAGGCTGATGAACTCGATCCATGCATCGTCGCCGATCTGGATATCGTACTGGCGGTCGCGTTCGGTCATTTGCAGATTCTCCTGGTGAGTGGCATCGCATTATAAAAAAAACCGCCCGAAGGCGGTTTTTGTCAAAGTGGCGATGCCGGCGTCTAGATAAAGTAGATCAGCGCGATCACGCCCACGACGAGGGCCACGCGGGTGACCTGGTACGCCGCCTTGTTCCACGCCTTGAAGCGGCGGCGGTACTGGCCCATGGTCCAGGAAATCTGGAACAGCTTGCTCACGCCGCCCACCTGGTCGCCCAGCTCGTTCGGCGAGGCGGCGGCCGTCATCAGGGTGCGGCCCAGCCAGCGGTTCAGCGCTTGCGCCCAGCGGTAGCGCATCGGGCGCTCGATGTCGCAGAACAGGATGATGCGGTCGCTGTCGGCGTCGTTGCGGGCCCAGTGGATATACGTTTCATCGAACATCACGGCCTGGCCGTCGCGCCAGCTGTGGCGTTCGCCATCGACGTCGATGAAGCAGCGGTCGTCGTTCGGCGTCTGCAAGCCCAGGTGGTAGCGCAGGGAGCCGGCGAACGGGTCGCGGTGCGGGTTGAGCTTGCCGCCCTGCGGCAGTTCCGCGAACATGGCCGCCTTGATCGAGGGAATCGATTGCAGCAGCGCATAGGTTTGCGGGCACATCTGTTGCGCCGACGGGTGGTTCGCGTCATACCATTTCAGGTAGAAACGCTTCCAGCCATACTTGAAGAAGGAATTGAAACCCACGTCATTGTTCTTTTCAGCCGCCTTGATCTTTTTCATTTCCTGCATGCGCAGCGCTTCATCGCGGATGATCTGCCAGTTCTGCTGCAGCGGCGCCAGTTCCGGGAATTGCTCGACGGCTAAATAGGGCGTGGCCGGCACCTTGGAAAAGGTGTGCATGAACAGGTTCAGCGGCGCCATGAACGAGGAGTGATCGAAGATCTGGCGGCGGAACGGCAGGCGTACCTTGCCACGAAAATGAATATGTAAAACAGAAAACACAAAAATGCCCAGCAAGGCCCACTTCATACACAACCTCGTTTTTTAAGAATGGGGCAATTATAACCAGTTAATGCCGGCGCCACCCCGTGCCACGGTGAAGGAAAGATGAAGCGGCGCGCGGCAGCGCTCTGTCCTACAATGGCTGTTCTCCCCACTGATATGAGGTAACGATGGAAATCTGGCACGCACCGCTCGACCTGGCCACCCTCAACGCCGCCAGCGAAGGCACGGCCATGCGCCACCTGGGCATCGAATTTAGCGCCTTCGGCCCCGACTGGATCGAAGCGACCATGCCCGTCGACCACCGCACCATGCAGCCTTTTAAACTGCTGCATGGCGGCGCTTCCGTGCTGCTGGCCGAAACCCTGGGCAGCATGGCCGCGAATGCCTGCCTCGATTCCAGCCGGCAAGTGAGCGTGGGTCAGGAAATCAATGCCAACCACGTGCGCGGCGTGCGCGGCGGCCAGGTGACGGGGCGTGCCACGCCGATCCACCGGGGCCGCACCAGCCAGGTCTGGGAAA
The DNA here is from genome assembly GCF_023703445.1 of Janthinobacterium kumbetense. Taxonomy (NCBI): domain Bacteria; kingdom Pseudomonadati; phylum Pseudomonadota; class Betaproteobacteria; order Burkholderiales; family Oxalobacteraceae; genus Janthinobacterium; species Janthinobacterium kumbetense. The sequence continues at coordinate 1,158,678 of NZ_JAMQGR010000001.1, read as the reverse complement.
TCCGCATCGCCGACGACGATGGCAAGCTGTGCTGCATCTCGCGCATCACCATGGCCGTCATCGATACGCCAGGCCAGCGTTAATTGTCTTTTTTGATATGCGTCAAGGCACTAAAAGTGGACACGTGGAATCATCCGTAACGCTGTTCGCTTATAATTCAGTGTGCTGTTGTATGGCGCAGGGTATGTCCCGCGCGCCTGCATTGCCCGAATTTAGAAGCTGACTGCCCAAAAAACGCCAGTTAGAGGACCATCCTGCGCTATGCAGGAAAGGCAACGCGACGGCGAGCAGATCGCTGGTTTTTAAATAACCAGCAACAATCAACTTTATTTACAGGGCAATAACAACAATGATGTCATTCAATCGTTTGACGATAGGCGCGCGCCTGAGCGCAGGCTTCGGGCTGCTGGTGGTATTCATGCTGGTGCTGGCGGCTTTCGCGCTGCTGCGCATCGGCGCCATCTCCGGCGCCATGGACGCGCAAGACAAAGTCCAGCTGGAAAAACTCGAACCGCTGTACGTGGCGCGCGAAGCGCTCGACCAGACGGGCCTGGCCGCCCGCAACGCGTATATCTTCCATGACCAGGCCGCCGCCGAAAAAGAGCTGGCCATCCTCGACAGCCAGAAGGCGCTGTACCTGGAAGCGCTGGCGCGCCTGGCGCCGCGGTTCGCCGGCGATCCGCAATTCGAAAAAGTCAGCGCGGGCTTGAACACCATGGCGCAGCAATTGCAGCGTCCGCGCCAGTTCCGCGCCACGGGGCAGATGGAACAGTACGGCACCTTCCTCGTCGAGGAGTGCAGCCCCCTGCGGCGCCAGATCGTCGCCGACATCGATACCGTGCTGAAAAACGTGCAGCGCGAGTCGGAGCAGGCCAGCGTGGCCGCGCGCGCCATCTACGGCCAGTCGCTGCGCTGGATCGGCGTGCTGGCCGCCCTCAGCGTGCTCATTTGCATCTTTGTTGCCACCGTCATCACGCGGGGATTGCTGCGCCAGCTGGGCGGCGAACCGGGGTATGCGGCCTCGATCGCGGGGCGCATCGCGCTCGGCGAACTGGCCATCGACGTGCACACGCGCCACGGCGACGACAGCAGCCTGCTGTTTGCGATCAAGACCATGCGCGACAACCTGGCCGCCATCGTCGGCAAGGTGCGCCACGGCACGGAAAGCATTGCCACGGCCTCGACCGAGATCGCCTCGGGCAACCGCGACCTGTCGCAGCGCACGGAGCAGCAGGCCGGCTCGCTGGAAGAGGTCGCCTCATCGATGGAAGAACTGATTTCCACCGTGCGCCAGAATGCGGACAATGCGCAGCAGGCGAACCACCTGGCGCGCGAAGCGTCGAAGGTGTCGGAGCAGGGCGGCAAGGCGGTGGCCGAAGTGGTGCACACCATGAGCCTGATCAATGCCTCGTCGAACAAGATCGTCGACATCATCGGCGTGATCGACAGCATCGCCTTCCAGACGAATATCCTCGCCTTGAACGCGGCCGTGGAAGCGGCGCGCGCGGGCGAGCAGGGGCGCGGCTTTGCCGTCGTCGCCACGGAAGTGCGCAACCTGGCGCAGAGGTCAAGCGCCGCCGCGCGCGAAATCAAGCTGCTGATCGACGATTCCGTCAGCAAGGTGGGCACGGGAACCTTGCTCGTCGAGCAGGCCGGCGTCACCATGCATGACGTGGTGGCCGGTATCGGCAGGGTGACGGGCATCATGGCCGAGATCAGCCACGCCACGCAGGAGCAGGGCGCCGGCATCGAGCAAGTCAACCGCGCCATCGTCGACATGGACCGCGTGACCCAGCAAAACGCGGCCCTGGTCGAGCAGGCGGCTGCCGCCGCGCATGAATTGCAGCAGCAGGCGGCGCAGCTGGAACAGGAAGTGGGCATCTTCAAACTGGCCAAGCCGGCCAACGGTCCGTTGCGCCTGGCGGCCTGACGCCGATAGCGCGGCAGCGCGGCGCGCCATGCGCCGCGCTCCACAGCCATGCGCGAACAGTCCTATTCCGCGCTACAATGAGCGCTGGATCACCGCCAGGACTACTCATGCAAGTGCGCAGCAGCCATGATCTCTCCAGCCCGGACGACGACGGCCCGGCGCCTCCCGTGCTGCAGCTGGCCCTTGCCGGCCTCGGCTGGGGGTTACTCACTTGCATGCTGTGCTTTGCCATCCTGTTCCTCACCAAATGGCTGTTGCCGCCCGAATACTGGGGCGCGCACACGGGCTTGTCCAAGTTCAAGCGCGAAATGTCGCTGCCCCTGCTGGTGTTCTGGGTCGTCATCTATTCCCCCATCCTGGAAACCTTCCTCGGCCAGCTGCTGCCGCTGGAAATCCTCCGGCGCCTGGGCGCCAGCCGCCAGCTGAGCATTTTTATCGGCGCCATCCTGTGGGCCATCGTGCATTTCATCAGCGGCGGCTTGCTGCACGCCATCGTCGCGCTGGGGTCGGGCGCCATGTTCAGCTTTGTCTACCTGCGCTACCGCGGCCCCAGTGTCGCCGTTGCCTACGCCACAACGACTTTTTCCCGCGCCTGCAACAACATCGCCATCCTCGTCGCCGTGTTTTACGGCCTGGACGCCTAGGACGCCTGCCCAAACCTGCGGCGCGTCGGTTTAGATGGCCTGCGATGCTCACCGTACCTGAGTACGGTTGCGCTTCTCGACCACCTCTACCTTCCGCTCGCGACGGTTTTGTCAAGCGTCGTGAAGTTCTCTTTTCTTGAGTAAATACGGCACCAGCGCCGCCAGCGCCACGGCCAGCACGGCCAGGCCATTGAGCAACTGGCGGAAGGCCGCGTCATAGCTGGCGCGCAGCAGCGCTTCGTGGCCGCCCAGCAGTTGTGTTGCCTGTTGGATATCGCCGAGCGCGGCGCGGCTGGCGGCGGCCAGCACGGGCAGGCCGGCGGGCAGCTGGTGCTGCAGCGCGGCGCCGATCAGGCTGGCCAGCACGGCGCCCGCCAGGGCCAGCGCCACGCCATCGGCACTGATGCGCACGGTATTGAAGATGCCCGTCGCCATGCCGGCCCGCGGCGTGTCCACCACGTTCAGGGCCATGCCGTCCATCAAGCCCCACGGCAAGCCGATGCCGGCGCCTACCAGCAGCAGCGGTCCCGCCAGCGCGGCGGTGCCGCCGTTGCCCAGCACTTGCGCCAGCCAGGCCAGTCCGGCGGCCGCCAGCAGCAATCCCGCCGCGCACACGGTGCCGGCCTTGAACCAGCGCAATAGCAGCGCCGCCAGCATGGGCACGACCAGCAGGGGCGCGGCCAGGGCGATCATCAGGCGACCCGCCGCCAGCGGCGACACGCCGTCGATGCCGATGAAGCGCCCCGGCAGCATGACGATCAGCACGATGAACAAAAAGGCGGGCGAGGCGGCCAGCACTTGCACGGCGACGAAGCGGCGCTGGCGGAACAGGGTCAAGTCCAGCATGGGCCGCGCCGTCCTGCGTTCGACCGCGACAAACACGCAAAACAGCAGCGCGGACGAGGCGATGGACAGTTGCACTACCCCGTTGCGCCAGCCATGTTCGGGCGCCAGCAGCATGCCCAGGGTCAACAGGGACAGCGCGCCGCTGAAGCTGAGGGCGCCGGGCCAGTCCAGCCGCCCTTGCGCACGGGGCGCATCGGCCGGCACGCTGGCCAGCACCAGCAGCGCGCCGATGGCGCCCAGCGCGGCCGTGGCGTAAAAGATGGCGGGCCAGCGGGCCAGTTCCAGCATGGCGCCGGCCGCCAGCGGGCCGAAGGCCAGGCCCAGGCCGAACGTCGTGCCCAGCACGCTCATCACCCGGCTGCGCGCCGCGCCGTGGAACAGGGGCGCCAGCGACGACATGGCGGCGGCGAACGCGGCCGTGCCGCCCAGGCCCTGCATGAAGCGCAGCGCGGCGACCAGCGCGACGGACGGGGCCATGGCGATGGCCAGGGTGGCCGCGCAAAACAGGGCCAGGCCCGCCAGCCAGACGCGGCGCCGGCCCAGCACGTCCGTCAGGCTGCCGGCCACCATCATGGCGCTGCCATAGCTGAGGATATATGCATTGATGACCCAGTTCAGGGCGGCGGCGCTGCCGCGCAATTCGGCGCCGAGGGCGGGCAGCGCCACGGCCGGGCCCGTGAAGCACAAAGGAATCAGCAAGCCCGTCAGGCAGGCGGCCAGCACTTGCAGGGCAAGCGTCAAACGTGGGGAAGAGGGCATGGAAGTGGGCTCGGAGAGAAGGAGCGGCAAGTATGGCGCGCCCGTCATTGAAGAGAAATGGGCTAAACTGATCAACATATAGGACACATTTGTCTTTAATGGGGAGCGCATGGATAGTCTCGGCGGCATCGCCATGTTTGTACAGGTGGCCGACAGCGGCAGTTTCTCGGCCACGGGCCGGCTGCTGGGCCTGTCTTCGTCGGCCGTGGGCAAGAGCGTGGCGCGCATGGAAGCGCGGCTGGGCGCGCGCCTGTTCCAGCGCAGCACGCGGCACCTGGCGCTGACGGCGGAAGGGGAAAAATTCCTGCAGCGCTGCAAGCGCATCCTGGCCGAGGTGGAAGCGGCCGAGCGGGAATTGAGCGAGGCCAGTAGCGGCCCCAGCGGTCGCCTGCGCATCAGCCTGCCACGCTACAGCGGCTTGTTCGAGCCGTCCATCGGCGCTTTCATGCAAGCCTATCCCGCCATCGAACTCGATCTCGATTTTTCCGACGCCATGGTCAACCTCGTCAGCGACGGCTTCGACGCCGTCGTGCGCACGGGCGAGCTGGCCGATTCAAGCTTGATGCGGCGCAAGCTATGCACGTTCCGCCGCTTGCTGGTGGCGTCGCCTGCCTACCTGGCGCGCCATGGCTGGCCCGCCGATGGCGCCGCGCTGCTGCGGCACGCCCGCCTGGACTACCGTTTTCCCGCCACGGGCCGCCTGGAGCCGTGGCCGCTGATGGACGCGCTGGCCCAGCCGGCGTCCGGCATGGTGTGCAACAGCGTGGAAATGCGCGTCTTCCTGGCCTTGCAAGGGCAGGGCATCGCCTACCTGCCAGCGTTCGCCGTGCAGCGCGAGCTGGCGGCGGGGCAACTGGTTTCGCTGCTGGACGCGCATACGCAGGCGCGCACGGCATTCTGGCTGCTGTGGCCGGCCAGCAGCCATCTGCCGCCGCGCTTGCGCGTGTTCATCGATTTCCTGGTGGCGCAACTGCAGGAGCAGACGTTTGGCGCCGGGCCGTCAAGCGAGAGCTCTCCCCCAGCCGCCTGAAACCAGACGCCATCGCAGCGGGCGCGCCCGCGCGCTTCCTTCCCCGCCTCCCTTCTACCATGCAGTGTGACATTTGCATGACAAATAACAGTGCTACACCCGCTTGAACGTCAATACGGCGTGCATGCGAGGCGGCGTTCAATCGCGCGCCGTCCCTGCGCCGAAAGTGCCGGATCGTTGAAGGTGCACGCTGAACTGCAAGTGGAGGCGGCCGGAACTTTTGCCTTGCATGTCAGCTTGCGCCGACATATTCACTCTTGGTTTTGACGTTTAATGACAGGAAACTGCAACATGACTGAAAAATTTGCATCGCAAACTTCCACCTCCGCCGACGGCATGTCCGCCATCGAGGCATACCTGAACAGCGTCGCGGCGGCACCGCAGCGCTTCATCGGCACGGCGAACGCGGATGTGCTGACCGGCACCACGGGCGCGGACGTGCTCGAAGGCCTGGCCGGCGACGACACGTATTACGTCAACGACAGCGGCGACGTGATCGTCGAACTGGCCAACGGCGGCAACGACAGCGTGTACACCAGCGTCAATTACACGGTGGCCGAGAACGTGGAGAAAGTCTACCTGACCGCCGCCGGGCTGACCGTCACGGGCACCGCCAATACCAATAATATCTTTTACGTCGATACGGCCGGTGGCAACAGGATCGATGGCGGCGGCACGGGCAACTCGGTCGTGTATGTCGGTTCCCGCACGGGCGTGACGGCAACACTGCTGGGCGCGAATGACCCTCTGACGGCGCCTGCGGGCAGCGACGTGCTGGTCAACCTGATGAGCATCTCCGGCAGCAAGTTCGACGATGTCCTCACCGGCAACGAGCTCAAGAACGGCCTGATTGGCGGCTTGGGCAACGATACCTTACGCGGTGGCAAGGGCGACGATCTGCTCGTCGGCATGCAGGGGGACGACACCTATATCTTTGCCCGCGGCGACGGTGCCGACGGCATCACCGAGATGGTGGAAGGGGGCAGCCACAACGTCGTCTCCTTCCTGGCCGGCGTCAGCGCCGACCAGCTGTGGTTCCGCCAGGTGGGCGTGAACCTGGAAGTGAGCACCATCGGCACGACGGACAAGGTTACCGTCAATGGCTGGTTCAGCGGCGGCATCGTGCCCCGCATCCAGGAATTCCGCACGGCCGACGGCCGCGTGCTGCTGGGCGGCGACGTGCAAAACCTGGTGCAGGCGATGGCGGGACTGACGCCGCCGCCGCTGGGCCAGCTGACTTTGCCTGTCTACGAAGCCACCGTCCTGGCGCCCGTGCTGGCGCAGAACTGGCGCACCGAGGGACCAAGCCAGCCCGCCAATGGCGTTTTCACCGGCACGGCGAATCCCGACATCATCAAGGGTACGGCGGGCGCCGACGTGATGGCGGGCCTGGGCGGCGACGACATTTATTACGTCAACCATGGCAACGACGTGGTAACTGAACAGCCTGGTGGCGGCCGCGACACTGTCTACACGACCGTCAACTACACCATGGCCGCCAACATCGAAGAACTGCACCTGGCCGCAGCGGGCCTGGGTGTGACAGGCAACGGCAGCGGTAACGTCTTTCACGTCGACGTAGCCGGCGGAAACTTGTTGTATGGCATCGGCAACAATAATTCCGCCACCTATGCCGGTTCCAGGGAGGGCGCCACGGCGACCATCGCTCCCGCCGGCGGCAGTACCGCATTCCTACCTGGCAGCGATGTGCTGGTCAATATTTCCAGCGTGACAGGCAGCGCCTATGACGATGTGCTGATCGGCAACGAACTGGCCAACAGCCTGTCCGGCGGCCTCGGCAACGACACCTTGCAAGGCGGCCAGGGTGCCGACACGCTGGCCGGCGGCCTGGGCGACGATACCTACGTCTTTGCCCGCGGCGACGGCGCCGACGTCATCACCGAGCTTTCCGCCGACGCCGGCTACGACGCCATCGCCTTCCTGGCCGGCGTGAACATCGACCAGCTGTGGTTCCGCCAGGTGGGCGCGGACCTGGAAGTGAGCACCATCGGCACGACGGACAAGATCACCATCCGCGCCTGGAACGCGGCCGCGCCGAACATCGAGGAATTCCGCACGGCCGCCGGCCACGTCCTGCGCGGCGCCGACGTGCAATCGCTGGTGCAGGCGATGGCGTACCTGGCGCCGCCGGCGCTGGGCCAGCTGACCTTGCCTGCCGCCACGGCCGCCGCCCTGGCGCCCGCGTTGGCCCAGGCCTGGCACTTCAACGGCCCCACGCAGCCGACGGGGCAAACCTTCACAGGCACGGCGAATGCCGACGTCATGTATGGCACGGCCGGCGCCGACCTGCTGCAGGGCCTGGGCGGCGACGACACGTATTACGTCAACCACGGCGGCGATTTCATCGACGAACGGGACAACGGCGGCAACGATACCGTGTTTACCACGGTCAACTACACGGTGGCCGACAACGTCGAGAATGTGCGCCTCGGGGGCTCTGGCCTGACCGTGACGGGCAGCTCCTTCACCAACAACATCTTTTTCGTCACTACCCCCGGCGGCAACGTGCTCGACGGCGGCGGTGCGGGCAACGCGCTCAATTACGTCAACGCAAGCGCCGGCGCGACGGTTGCCTTCGCAGCCGTAGGCACGGCCCTGGCGGCACGTCCGGGCGTGGATGTGGTGGCCAATTTCAACGCGGTCGTCGGCAGCAAGTTCGATGATGTGCTGATCGGCAATGAACTGAAGAACACCCTGCTGGGCGCCCTGGGCAACGATATCTTGCAGGGTGGCAAGGGCGACGACGTCCTGGCCGGTGTGCTGGGCAACGATACCTATATCTTCGCCCGCGGCGACGGCGCCGACATGATCAATGAAGCCAACGAGGCGGGCAGCCGCGATGTGGTGTCCTTCCTGGCCGGCGTCAGCGCCGAGCAACTGTGGTTCCGCCAGGTGGGCACGAACCTGGAAGTGAGCACCATCGGCACCACGGACAAGATCAGCATCACTGGCTGGTATGCGGCGACGGGGGCGAGCATCGAGGAATTCCGCATGGCCGATGGCCGCGTCTTGCTGGGCAGCGACGTGCAAAAACTCGTGCAGGCGATGGCGGGCCTGACGCCGCCGCCGGCTGGCCAGCTCACCTTGCCTGCCGGCACGGCCGCCACCCTGGCGCCCGTACTGGCGCAGAACTGGCGCGCCGCGCAACAAACCCAGGCCGCCAGTGCGGGCGGCTATGGCGGCTGGCAAGCGGATGCGGCGCAGCTGGTGCAAGCGATGGCCGGCTTTGCCGTGCCGGCGGCCGCATCGGCGCCGTGGTCGGCCCATGGCGGCCCGGCGTCGCAGATCCAGCTGGCGGCGGCGCATTGATCGTTTAATAGGCTAGTTTCACCAGCACGCAGCCTGGCCGGGGTGAGCAGCCTCGGCCTGGCTGCGCCATTGAATTTCTGACATGATCCGATGACCGCATTTTCATATTGCCACGATACGTCCCCCCTGGAACCTGCCGCGCCCGACACGGGCTTGCTGTCGCTGCTGCTGATGGCCAGCCTGCATGGCATCGCTGCCGACGGCGCCCAGCTCAAGCACGCATTCGGCCAGTCCGTGTTCACGCGGCAAACCGTCTTGCTGGCCGCAAAACAGCTGGGCTTGACGGCCAAGCTGGTGCAGCAAGCGCCTGAACGGCTGGCGCAGGCGCCGCTGCCGGCCATCGCCATCGGCCGCGACGGCCGTTTCTTTGTCCTCGGCAAGGTCGACACGGGCGACGGCGGCGTGAGCAAGGTGCTCGTCCAGCATTCGGGCCAGCCGCCGCAAATCCTGGGCCGCGACGATTTCCTCGCCATCTGGTCGGGCGAACTGATCTTTTTCACCAGCAAGGCCAGCTACGCGGGCGAGACGGCCCGCTTCGACTTCAGCTGGTTCATCCCCGCCATCGTCAAATACCGCCGGCTGCTGGGCGAAGTATTGCTGATTTCCTTCGTGCTGCAGCTGATCGGCCTGGCCACGCCCCTGTTTTTCCAGGTGGTGATGGACAAGGTACTGGTCAACCACGCCATGCAGACCCTGAACGTGGTGGCCATCGGCCTGGTCTGCGCCACCGTCTTCGAGGCCGTGCTGGGCCAGATACGCACCTATGTCTTTGCGCGCACCAGCAGCAAGATCGACGTGGAACTGGGCGCGCGCCTGTTCCGCCACCTGCTGGCCTTGCCGATCGCGTATTTCCAGGCGCGCCGCGTGGGCGATTCCGTGGCCCGCATCCATGAATTGGAAAGCATCCGCTCCTTTCTCACCGGCAACGCCATGACCCTGGTGCTCGACGTGCTGTTTTCCTTCATCTTCATCGCCGCCATGCTGTGGTACAGCGCCGCGCTGAGCGTGATCGTGCTGGCCTCGATTCCCGTGTATGCGGCCCTGTCGATGCTGCTCACGCCCGTGCTGCGGGGGCGCTTGAACGACAAATTCAACCGCAGCGCGGAAAACCAGTCTTTCCTGGTCGAAACGATCAGCGGCGTCGACACGGTCAAGGCCATGGCCGTCGAGCCGCGCTGGCAGCTGCAGTGGGAAAAACAGCTGGCCGGCTACGTGTCGGCGGGCTTGTCGGCGAACAATATCGGCATGCTGGCCAGCGGCGGCGTCACCCTCGTCAGCAAGCTGGTGACGGCCGCCATCATGTGGTGGGGCGCCACCCTCGTCATCGACGGGAAAATGACGGTGGGCGAGCTGGTGGCCTTCAATATGCTGGCCGGGCAGGTGGCTTCGCCCATCCTGCGCCTGGCGCAGCTGTGGAACGATTTCCAGCAAGTGGGCATTTCCATGAGCCGGCTGGGCGATATCCTGAATGCCCGCACGGAATCCGGCGGCCTGGGCGGCAGCCAGAAGGCGCGCATGCCGCGCATCGCGGGCGCCATCGAATTCCAGCAGGTGGGTTTCCGCTACCGGCCCGACGCGGCCGAGGTGCTGCGCGACGTGTCGATCGCCATCGCGCCCGGCGAAGTGATCGGCATCGTCGGGCGTTCCGGCTCCGGCAAGAGCACCCTGACGCGGCTGGCGCAGCGCCTGTACATCCCCGAACGGGGCAGGGTGCTGATCGACGGGCAGGATATCGCCGTCATCGACACGGCCTCGCTGCGGCGCCAGATCGGCGTGGTGCTGCAGGAAAATATCCTGTTCAACCGTTCCGTGCGCGACAATATCGCGCTGAGCGACCCGGCGCTGCCCATCGACGCCGTCATTGCCGTGGCGAAACTGGCGGGCGCCCACGATTTTATCTGTGAGTTGCCAGAAGGCTACGACACCATGGTGGGCGAGCACGGCACGGGCCTGTCGGGCGGCCAGCGCCAGCGCATCGCCATCGCCCGCGCCCTCGTCGGCAATCCCCGCATCCTGATTTTCGATGAAGCGACGAGCGCGCTCGACTACGAGTCGGAAAAAATCATCCAGGACAATATGCGCGGCATTTGCGCGGGGCGCACCGTGCTGATCATCGCCCACCGCCTGTCGGCCGTGCGCGAGGCGCACCGCATCGTCGTCATGGAGCGGGGCCAGGTGGCCGAGCTGGGCACGCACAACGCGCTGCTGGCCAGGCCGAACGGCATCTACGCCCACCTGTACGGCTTGCAGCAGGGAACGACCGGGAGCGCCGCATGAGCGCCGGCCACCGCCTGGCCGCGTATGGCGAACTGCTGGCCCGCTACGGCCAGGTGCTGCGGCACAGCTGGCGCATCCGCGCCACCCTGGGCGGTCCCGTGCTGAGCGAAGACGAGGCAGCCTTCCTGCCGGCCGCGCTGGCGCTGCAGGAGCGGCCCGTGTCGCCGTCGCTGCGCTTCACGGCGCGCGTGCTGATGCTGCTCGTCGGCTGCGTGGTGCTGTGGGCCGTCTTCGGCAAGGTCGACATCATCGTCAATGCGGCGGGCAAGATCATTCCGTCCGGCAATACCAAGACCATCGCTTCCGTCGACGTGGCCGCCGTGCGCGCCCTGCACGTGCGCGAAGGGCAAGCCGTCACAGCGGGCGAGCTGCTGGTGGAGCTCGACAGCCGCGGCCCCGACGCCGAGCGCGACAAGGCTGCCGGCGACGCCGTGGCGGCCGCGCTGCAGATGGCCCGCTCGCGCGCGCTGATCGCCGCCGTCGACGCCGTGCGTGCGCCGAAACTGGCGCCGCCCGCGGAGGCTTCCGCCGCCGACGTCGCCGCCGCGCAGGCGCATGTGGACGGCCAGTACGCGAGCTTCCGCGCCCGGCTGGCCCATCTCGATGGAGAAATCGCCCGCTATGCGCAGGCGCTGCCGCTGGCGGTGCAGCGCGCCGGCGATTACCGGGCGCTGGCGGGGACGCGCGACGTGGCCGAACACGCGTGGCTGGAAAAGGAGCAGGCGCGCATCGATCTGGCCGGTCAGCTGGCGTCGGCCCGCAGCGAACGGGCGGCCCTGGTCGCGCAGACGCGCAAGGATGCGTACGACGCGCTGGCGGAAGGCGCCAGGGTGGCGGCCGCCAGCGGCCAGGATGCGCGCCGCGCCGGCGCCCGCGGCAGCCTGCTGCGCTTGACGGCCCCCGTCGACGGCACGGTGCAGCAGCTCAAGCTGCACACGGTGGGCGGCGTGGTGCCGGCCGCGCAGGCGCTGATGCAGATCGTGCCGCGCCAGGGCAGGCTGGAAATCGACGCCATGCTGGAAAACCGCGACGCCGGCTTCGTGCAGGAAGGGCAGGCGGTCGCCATCAAGGTCGACGCCTTCGACTACACGAAGTATGGCACCGTGCCCGCCGTCGTCAGCAGCGTGTCGCGCGACGCCATCGAGGATGAGAAGAAGGGCCTCGTCTATGCCGTCAGGATCACGCTGCAGCAGCCGGCCATCGTCATCGACGGCAGATTGGTGCCGCTGTCGGCCGGCATGGCCGTGCGCGCGGAAATCCGTACGGGCACGCGACGGGTGATCGAATACGTGCTCTCGCCGCTGGTGCAGCACCAGAAGGAGGCGCTGCATGAACGCTAGATGCCGCGCCGCCTTGCTGGCCGCCGCCTTGCTGGGGACCTTGCCCGTGCGGGCGCAACCGCTGCAGGAGCTCGCCGCCGCGCCATGTCCGTCCAGCTGGGAGTCCGAAGTACAGCTGACCTTACCATTGACCCTGCCGGCGGCCGTCGACCTGGCCCTGTGCCGCAACGCGCAGGTGCACGGCGCCTGGGCCGGCATCCGGCTGCAGGCGGCCGGCGTGGGCGAGGCGAGGGCCGCCTATCTGCCCACCCTGAATGGCAGCCTGAGCCGCGTGCATGACCGCACGGCCTATCCCGGCGCCAGAACGGCTTCCAGCAGCCTGGACAGCAATACGGGTTCGCTCGGCCTGTCCTGGCGTCTGTTCGACTTTGGCGGCCGGGCGGCGGGCCGGCGTTCGGCGCAGGCCTTGCTCGATGCGGCCCTGGCCAACCGCGACGCCGTGCTGCAAAAGACCCTGGCGGCGACGGTCAGCGCGTATTTCGATGCGCAGACGGCGCGCGCCAGCGTGCAGATGCGGCAGGCATACGAGGCGCTGGCCCGGGAAACGGTGCAGGCGACGCAGCGGCGCGCGCAGCGGGGCCTGGGCTCGCACAGCGATACCCTGCAAGCGACGAGCGCCCTGGCCAAGGCGGCCCTGGGCGCCAGCCGCGCGGACGGCGACGAGCGCAAGGCCCGCGCCGTGCTGGTGTACACCCTGGGCTTGCCGGCCGACACGGCGGTGCTCGTGGACGACGACGGGGATGGCGCAGGGGCGGGCTTGAGCGCGGGCTTGCGCGACGACTTGGGCGCCTGGCTGGCGCAGGCCAGGGAACGGCATCCGGCCATCGTGGCGGCGCAGGCGCAGCTGGCGGCCGCGCGCGAGCGGGTGGCCGTGGCCCGTTCGGAAGGCCGGCCCAGCATCGACCTGACGGCGAATCTGTACCAGAACGGCCGCCCCAACCAGGGCTTGTCGCCGGCCTCCACGCGCGAAACCTTGGTGGGCATCTCGCTCAACATCCCCCTGTTCGACGGTTTTGCGCGCCACTACAAGGTGCGCGGCGCGCAGGCGCAGGCCGAGCAAAGGGAAGCGGAGGCGCAGGAAGTACAGCAGCAGACCCTGATGGACCTGGTCAGGACGCATGCGGAGGCGAGCACGGCTCTGGCCAACCTGGCCGCGGCGCAGACGTGGCTGGACGCGGCGCAGGATGCGCTGGCCAGCGTGCAGCGCAAGTTCGGCCTGGGCGCGGCGGACATCCTGGAAATGCTCAATACGCAGTCGGCGCTGCTGGAAGCGCAGCAGGAACGCATTCGTTGCCAGGCGGAATGGCGCTCGGCCCGGCTGCGGCTGCTGGCCAGCGCCGGCATGCTGGGACGCGCCGATATCGCGCAAGAGGGTGGCGCAAGCGGCGGCACAGGCGGCGGCAAATTGCGCGCCTCGACGGCGCGATAGTGACTATGATGGAGCACTGGCCTTCCCGCACAGGGAAGGTGTTTCTACTTCGGCCAAGGGAGACATCATGCACAGCGTACAAAAGATTACCCCATGTTTATGGTTCAACGGCAACGCCGAGGCGGCGGCCCGGTTTTACACTGAAATATTTCCCAATTCAAAGATCGGCCAGATCCTGCGCTATGGCGAAGAGGGCAGGGAAATCCACGGCCAGGAGCCGGGCAGCGTGCTGACGGTGGCCTTCGAGCTGGACGGCCAGACGTTCACGGGCTTGAATGGCGGCCCCCTGTTCCAGTTTTCCGAGGCGATCTCGTTCCAGGTCAATTGCGAAACCCAGGACGAGGTCGACCATTACTGGCGCCTGCTGTCCGAAGGGGGGCCGCCGGAAGCGCAGCAATGCAGCTGGCTCAAGGACCAGTTCGGCGTGTCCTGGCAAATCGTGCCCACCCTCATGATCAAGCTGCTGACCGATCCCGATCCCGTCAAGGCCGGGCGCGTGATGAAGGCCATGATGGGCATGAAAAAGATCGACATTGACGAGATCAAGCGGGCGTACGCCGGTTAGAAGCTGGCCCGCAAGGTCAGCTGCGCGTTGCGCGGATCGCCATAGTAGCCGCTGCCGTACAGGCCGTAGCCACTGTAGTAACGCTTGTCGAAGACATTATTGATATTCAGCACGGCACTGAGCCGCTTGCCGAACTCGTAGCGCGCCATCAGTCCCGCCACGCCAAAGCTGCCTTCGTCGGCGCGCGCCGGCACGTCGCCCGCCAGGACGGTGTGGTAATAGGTCCGGCCTTGCCAGTTGATATTGCCGCCCACGCTCAAGCGGCGCCAGTCGCCGCCCAGGCGGTAGCTGGTCGCCAGCTTGACGCTGCGTTCGGGGCGCGTCGTATCGATGCGCTGGCCATCCTTGTCGCGCGGCCGGCTTAACGTCGCGCCCGCCTGCACTTGCCAGCCGGGCAACAGCTGGCCCGCCACTTCCAGCTCCACGCCGCGCGTGGTGGTGCCGTCGATGGGGCGGTAGACTTCCCGTTCGTTGGCGTCCGTGCCCACGTAATCGGCCAGGTTGTCTTGCTGGATGTGAAAGATGGCCACGCTGGCATTCAGCTTGCGCTCGAAAAACTCGCCCTTGATGCCGCTTTCCCAGGATTTGCCCGTGGTGGGCGGCAGCGCCCTGGCATTCACGTCGCTGACCGATTGCGGCTCGAAGATGCTGGCATAGCTGAGATACGCGGAATACGTGCCGTTCAAGTCATAGACGGCGCCCGCATACGGCACCAGCCGGTGTTTTTCCTTCGCGTCGTCGCGGCCCGTGCCGCCCCAGCCGTAGATCAGGTCGCCCGTGCGCTCATAGCTGTTCAGGCGGCTGCCGACGATCAGCGACAGGCCATCGGCCGGCTTGAAGCGGGCCGCGCCGTACGCCGCGTACTCCTTGAAGCTGTATTTTTGCGTCAGGCTGACGGCCATGCTCGCCGGCAACGGCACATTGTTGTTCCAGTGGCGGTAATCGGTTTCCACATTGCCGCCGCCATACGCCAGGTAGTCGGACGTGCGGTGACTGGCGTTGACGCCCAGCACCAGCTCATGCTGGCGGCCCAGCCACTGGAATGGTCCCGTGGCATACGCATCGAGCGAATTGCTGTCGATGACATAGGTTTTCGCGCCGCGCTGCACGGTGGCCAGGCCCGTGGCCGGGTTTGGATACGGCCCCCAGCTGATGATGTTCGCCTGCAACTGGTCCGTATCGCCTTTCCAGTGGCTCGCTTCCGCCTTGACTTGCCAGCCATTGTCGAACAGGTGCTCGGCGGCGGCGAACACGCGCGTGCTGGTGCTGCCCGCGTCCGTCCAGCGCGCGGCGGGGTTGAAGGCGCGCGCGAACCGCGTGCGGCTGCCATCGGCGTAAAACAGGGGATTCTGGCCGAACGACGACCCCTTCGAATCGATTTTCTGGTAATCGATGCCGGCCAGCACGCGCGTGCGCGGCGTCACATCGGCCTCGATGACGCCGTACACCACGCTCTTGTCCTGCTGGTAATAGTCGATGTAGGAGCCGTGCTCCTGGTGCGCGGCCACCAGGCGCGCGCGCACGGAACCGTCCGCATTCAAGGGGCCGGAGACATCGGCTTCCGCGCGGTAGCGGTCCCAGCTGCCGATGCCCGCCTGCGCATACGCCTGGAACTGGCGCGTGGGTTTCTTGCGCACCAGGTTGACGGCGCCGGCCGGGCTGCCGGCGCCGCTCATCAGGCCATTCGCGCCGCGCACCACTTCCACCCGGTCGTAGATGGCCATGTCGCGGATGCCCAGGCCGTTCGAATTGGTGCTGAAATCGAAGGTGGGCACGCCGTCATACTGGAAGCTGTTCAGGCTGAAGCCGCGCGCATAGTAGTTATAGCGCTCCGTATCGTCGTGCGAAACGGTCACGCCCGGCGTCTGCTGCAGCACGTCGGCCAGGCTCAGGACGCCCTGGTCATCCATCTGCTGGCGCGTGATGACGGTCAGCGATTGCGGCGTTTCGCGCGGCGACAGGGTAAAACGCGTGGCCGTGCCGGCCAGCGCCGCCGCATAGGCGCCGCTGCCTTCCGTTTCCAGCGCCGGCTCGCCGCCGGCCGTGACCGTGATTTCGGCCAGTTGCTGCGCGCCGTCGGCCGCCGCGTTCGCGGACTTGGGCAGGGGGCGCAGGACGAAATCGTTGGGCGCCAGCCGCAGCGCCGCCAGGCCGCTGCCGGCCAGCAGCGCATCGAGGCCGGCCGCGGCGCTGTAATTGCCGGCCAGGCCGGCCGTGCGCAAGCCGCGCACCTCGGCCGCCTGGTAGGTGAGCGTCAGGCCCGCCTTGCGCGCCAGCTGTTCCAGCGCCGCATCGAGCGGGCCGGCGGCGATCTGCAGGGCATACGTGGCGCTGGCGCTGCTGGCCTGCGGCGGCTTGTGCTGGGCCAGGACGGGCGGCGCGCCGAGCAGCAGCAGGGCGCCGGCGACGGCGCCGGCCAGGCGGGAGCGGGCGGGAGACCGGACAGGAAAGCGGGCGGGAAGCGGGGGGAATGGCTGGGGGCGGGGCAGGAAAGAGTGGTTCATAATCGCTATCAAGTTGGGGGGTATCAAGCTGTATGCCGTGCGGCCAGCCCGATCCCCTCATCTTTTTTACGCTTTTTTCAGCGTGACCCAGAAGCGCGTGCGGTACACGGCCACGATGGGCTGCGTCTGCAGCAGCACGCGCAGGGCACGCTCGGGGTCGTCCAGCTGGAAGACGCCGGAGACGGGCAAGCTGGCGATATCGGCGTCGCACAGCAGCAAGCCGTGCCGGTGGCGCGCCAGTTCGGCCACCAGCTGGCCCAGGGGCATGTCGCGCGCGGCAATCACGCCGTCGAGCCAGGCGGCCGGATCGTCATGGACCGGCTCGCGCCAGGTGCGCGCGCCATCCGTCACGACGCTGTCGCCGGCCCGTACCAGCACGGGACTGGCCACGCCTGTACCTGCCTGCAGCTGCACCGCATGCTCCTGCACGGCCAGGCGCGTCAGCATGCCGTCGGCGCTGGCGAGACGGCGCACCGTGAAGCGCGTGCCCAGCGCCAGCATGCGCGCTTCGTCCGTGTCGACGAGAAACGGCCGGCGCTGCGGGTCGGCTTGCGTGGTGACGGCCAGCTCGCCATGCAGCAAGGTCAGCAGCCGTTGCTTGCCGTCAAAGCGCAGCCTGACGGCCGTTCCCGCATTCAGGTGCAGCAAGCTGCCGTCCGGCAGGCGCGCGGCCAGGCGTTGCCCCGTGCCCGTGCGGTAGTCGGCCTGCGTGTCGATGGCGAACCAGGCGGCCGTGCCGGCAAAGCCGATGCCGGCCAGCACTTTCAATGCCTGGCGGCGCTGGCGGCGGCGCGCCAGGCTGGCGTCGAGGGTGGCGCGGCTCGCTTCCGGCGGCAAGCCCGAGAATTGGTGGCCGATGGCGGCCAGGCGCTGCCACGCCTGTTCGTGGCCGGGATCGGCATCGCGCCAGCGCTGCAGCGAGAGCAGGGCGTCCGGCGTGGCGCCGTGCATCTGCAGGCGCACGGCCCAGGCGATCGCTTGCTCGACGGGGTCATCCTGCACGGCGGCCGTCACTGGAAATACACGCGGTAGCAGGCGCGCCAGGCGCTGGCCAGGTCGCGCTCGACGGTGGCCAGCGAGACTTCGAGCCTGGCGGCGATGGCGGGACCCGTCAAGCCGTCCAGCTGGGCCAGCAAAAAGGCCTGCCTGGCGCGCGGCTTGAGGGCGTCGAGCGCCGTATCGAGGCGCACCAGGGTGTCGATGATCAGCAGCCGCGTCTCGGGCGACGGCGCCGTCTGTTCGGGCAGGGCGACCAGCGCCTGCAGGTAGGCGTATTCCACGTCGCGGCGCCGGTAATGGTCGATCACCAGGCCTTGCGCGATGCGCGTCAGGTAGGCGCGCGGTTCGCGCAGGGCCGGCTGCGGCCGTTCGCGCCGCTGCAGCAGGCGCAGGAAGGTGTCGTGCGCCACGTCGGCCGCATCGGCGCCGCAGCCCAGCTTATGCCGCAGCCAGCCCTGCAGCCAGCCGTGGTGGGCGCGGTACAGGGTGGCAAGGTCGGGCGGTGCGGCAGGGTTCATGGCGGCAAGGACGATGGTCGGCGACAGTTAATTGAGAATCATTCTCAATTATTGCATTGACTGCGGGCGCTGGCAAGTGCCGCCGCCAGCGCCTGCACCATTGGCGCACCCTGTCCAAGCGGGCCGGCATTTGTTATAGTCCCAGCCATCTTTCCATCCGCCTACAGACCCTGCCATGACCACTCGCACCACCAGCAGCACCATCGCGCCCCGCACCTTCGGCACACCGCTGTCGCCCACCGCCATCAAAGTCATGCTGCTCGGTTCCGGCGAGCTGGGCAAGGAAGTGATCATCTCGCTGCAGCGCCTGGGCGTGGAAGTGATCGCCGTCGACCGCTATCCGAACGCGCCGGGCCATCCGGTGGCGCACCGCTCGCACGTGATCGACATGAGCGACGGCGTGGCGCTGGCTGCCTTGATAGCCCTGGAAAAGCCGGATCTGATCGTGCCGGAAATCGAAGCCATCGCCACCGATACCCTGGCGGCGCTGGAAGCGGCCGGGCAAATCACGTGCATTCCGAACGCGCGCGCGGCCGTGCTGACGATGAACCGCGAAGGCATCCGCACCCTGGCCGCCGAAACCCTGGGCGTGGCGACGTCGCCGTACCGCTTCGCCAGCAGCCTGCAGGAGTTGCAGGATGCCTGCCGGGAAATCGGCTTCCCGTGCGTGGTGAAACCCGTGATGTCGTCGTCGGGCAAGGGCCAGTCCAAGCTCGATGGCGCCGCCGAGGTGGACGCGGCGTGGGCGTATGCGGCCAGCGGCAGCCGGGTCGATACGGGCCGGGTCATCGTCGAGGGTTTCATCGACTTCGATTACGAAATCACCCTGCTGACGGTGCGCGCCGTGGGTGCTTCGGGGCAGGTCGAGACGCAGTTTTGCGAGCCGATCGGCCACCTGCAGGTGCACGGCGACTACGTGGAATCGTGGCAGCCGGCCCGCATGGCGCCGCTGGCCCTCGAACGCGCGCGCGAGATCGCGCGCAAGGTGACGGACAACCTGGGCGGCCTGGGCCTGTTCGGCGTGGAGCTGTTCGTCAAGGACGACATGGTGTGGTTCTCGGAAGTGAGCCCCCGTCCGCACGACACGGGCATGGTCACCATGGCCAGCCAGGTGCAGAGCGAATTCGAGCTGCACGCGAAAGCCATCCTCGGCTTGCCCGTCAACGTGGCGCTGCGTTCGCCCGGCGCCTCGGCCGTCATCTATGGCCAGCTGGAAGCGAAAGGCATCGCCTTCGAAGGCGTGGCCGACGCCTTGAGCGTGCCGGGCGCGGACTTGCGCCTGTTCGGCAAGCCGGAATCGTTCGCCCGCCGCCGCATGGGCGTGGCGCTGGCCACGGCCGACGACATCGACACGGCCCGCGCGCGCGCCGTGCTGGCCGCGTCCAAGGTCAAGCCGGTGGCGCCGTAAGCGTGTTGGCCGATACAACAGTCATCAACATGGAAGCCGGCGCATGACGGAACTCGATCATTATCTCGCGCAGCACTATCTGGACGAGACGCAGCTGGCGGCGGCCGCCGCCATGACCATGGAAGAAATCGACGCCCTGATCCAGGCCCGCCTGGTTCCCGCGCCGGCATACGTGGTCGATGCCAGTGGCAATCTGTGCTCGTTCGTCTTTGGCGCCATGGCGGCGCCCGGGTCCAGGGCCGGCCGCTATTTTCCACCGTCCCAGCTGGCCTGGATCGCCGTGGCGCTGCACGCACTCGCCGAGGGGCCGGAAACGGCGCCAGCGCGCCTGCAGGCGCAATTTGCTTCCCGCTACGGGGCCGCGCTGGCGACCCTGAACCTGACGACCTGGCGCCTGCGCGACAGTTTCGACGACAGGGGCGCGCCGATCGCGGACGGCTTGCGCGCCCGCACCGACAGCGCCTGGATGTATTTCTTGAACGGCACGTTTTCCCTGTGCGTGGCCAATCCCATGTCCGAGGCGCACATCGCCTGGAAGGAAGTGTTGCAGGAAAAGCTCGCGCAGCAAAGCGGGAATGGCAGCAAGACGCTGTTGCCGCATGCGCAGGCGGAGCAGATGCATGCGCTGATCGATGCCTATGCCACGGCCGCCATGCCATTTTCGCCCATCGAATACGCCTTGAGCAGCCGCAAGCGCCTAGTCGAGGATCTGCGGGCGAACCTCCGCGTGAGCGACGCGCAGGAGACGCCCGCATGACGGCATCAGCGACGCACAGCCTGCCGCAGGCCGATGCGGGCGGCGACGACGTCAAGCGCAAGCTGCGCGGCCACATCGCGCGGCGCAACCTGGCCGGCGCCGCCAACGACTGCAAGTGGAACGCGTTGCTGGCCTTCATGCGCGGGCAGCCCGACTGGGCGCCGTCTTACCGCTACGGCTCCGTCACCGGCTACGTGTCGCGCTGGGATACGGAATGGGATTACCACCCGCCGTTCCCGTTCATGGGCGTGGAATGGTTCGACATCAGCCTGTACTCGGAAGAACACGTGGGCATGCTGCTGCCCAAGAAAATCATCGACCATGGCGTGTGGATCGTGCCGGAACTGGCACGCATCGGCTTCGATTTCGAGGTGCGCGACCGGGTGGCGCGCATCTGGGGCTATCTGCCCCGTTCCTATCATGACTTTTCACCTGCCGACTAATTCAAGAGTATTCCCATGTCTCAAAACGAACACGATATTCCCCAGGTAGCGCAACCGGACGACGCCGTCGTCGGCAAGGAAGCGGGCGCGCGCATGCTGGCTGCGGCCTGCGCCGCGCGCGACGCCTTCTACGCCACCCTGGGCACTGTAGATGCCGACGTGCTGGCGCCCCTCGTCAATCCCGCTTTCATGGGAGGCCCGCGCTGGCCATCGTTGCGCCAGGCGTGGCGCGTGATCCGCCGCGCCGAGTCGATCATTCTCGCCAGCGATGGCTTGAGCGATCCGTTCGAGGATGACGATGACGTGTTCGTCCCGCGCGGCCACCTGCTGGAAGTGTGCATCGAAGCGCCGCTGTCCGCCTTCGACGACCAGGAAGTGGCGCAATCCTGGCTGTTCGACGTGATCTACCAGGTCAGCCAGAACGTGGCCGACCACGGTTCCATCGATTTGCTGGTGCAGCGCCACGGCAGCGTGTCGATGGTGCTGGATGTGCAGGATGCGCCGGCAGGACTGGAAGACGAAAACGAACAGGTGGGCGTGTTGCTGGCCCAAGGCGTGGCCACCATTCCCCCGTCCTTCGCCACGCCGTACGGCGAAGTGATGCTGCTCACCGCCACCGTGCTGCAGCCGGCGGAACTGGCGCATATCGGCAATGCTGCCGACAAGGCGCAGTCGCGGCGCGACCTGGCCGCCGCGCTGGCCGCGTCGCCGACCGGGCATGTGAGCGTGGCCGGGCGGCCCGCCGTCATTCCCCGCTAGGCTGTTCGACCGGCGGCACGGCCGGTTCTGTCGCTGCCTTCGGTGCTTCCTGGGCTTCCATGGCGGCCGGCGGCGGTTCTTTCCACTTGCCCGCCGCCTTCAGCTTGTTCTTCAGGCCCGGCAAGGGAAAGCCCAACGCGTAGGCTTTTTGCGCGTGCGCGCTGGCCTTGTCGTATTCCTTCTTTTTCACATACATCAAGCCCAGGTTGTACTGGATGGTGGCCTGGTCGGGCGCCAGGCGGCTGGCAGAGTCCAGCTGTTCCAGCGCCGCCGCGTCCTGGCCCGTGGCCAGCAGGTAGCTGCCATACACCATGCGCGCCGTCACGTCGTGCGGCGCGAAGGCGATCGCCCGTTCGAAGTAGCAGTTGACCGTGTAGCGGGCGCCGACGGGTTGCGCGCTTTTCAGCCGCAAGCCGAGTTTTGCCATCGACGCCAGCGCCCGGTGGTGATTCGGGAAGTGCTCCAGCGTGTAGCTGATGTCGCCGCCCAGGCTGGTCGTCATGCCTTGCGTGAGCGTTTCCACGGCGCGCGAAAAATGGAATTTCTCGACCACGGACAGGCCGGAACGGTCTTCCTCGCTCGTGTAGTCGCCGCCCGGCGTATGCTTGACGTAGGGCGGGCATTCGGCCGCGCCGGCATGGGCGCAGCAGGCGGCGAGGGTACAGGCAAGCAGGCGATGCTTCATGTCGGGCTCCTGTGACTGACCTGGTCCAGCAAGGCGGCCAGGGCGTTGCTGCGGGCTTGCCGCGATTGCAGGGCGATGGCGGCGGGGCTGGCCAGCGGCGCCTGGCCCTGGCGCGCCAGGGCCAGGAAGCGCAGCAGGGCGCGCGCGCAATCGCCGCTGGAGGCCAGCTGGCCGATGGTGTCGATGCCGCAGTGGCGCAGCTTGGCCGCGCTGTCGCCCGCCGCGTCGGTCAGCGCGAGGATAGGCCGGCGGCAGCGCAGGTATTCATACAGCTTGGCGGGAATCTGCCCATTGCAATTGGCCGCCTGCAGCAGCAGCAAGCCGTCCGCGGCTTGCATTTCCTGCAGCGCCGCGCCGTGCGGCTGCAAGGGTTCCAGGCGCACCAGGTCGAGGATGGCGTATTTCACCAGCAGGCCCGCCAGCCACGCATCGTGGCCCGTGGCGCGCAGCACTAGCTGGAAATTGCACGCGTGGAGCACGCCGTCGCGGCGCAGCCGGGCGAGCGCGTCGAACAGCGCTTGCGGATCGCGCTCGGACGGGTAGATCACGCCGCTGTGCAGCAGCAGGAAGCGGCCGCGCTGGCCCGTGCGTTCTTGGGTGTCCGCATAGCCGTCTTCGTCGTAACCGTTCTCGATCAGGTGGAAACGCTCGCGCGCCACCTGCGCCAGGCGCCGCTGGTGCGCCGCGATGGCGCCCGGCGTGGTGCAGACGATGGCCGCGCTGCGTGCCGCGATGCGCTGTTCGATCCACGCATGCATGCGGTGCAGGCGCGGCTCGGGCGGATACGGCGCCTGCGGGTCGCTGTCGTCGAGCATCGGGTCGCGCTGGTCGGCGATCCACGGCAGGCCGCTGAGTTTTTGCAGGGTCAGCGCGATCAAATGCGCCGTGGCGATCGGGTATGTCGACCAGATGGCGTCCGGACGGTAGGCGCGGATCATGCGCAGGCCGGCCGGCACGGCGCTCAGCCACCAGGAACTCCAGCGGTCGGGCAGCGCCAGGCAGCGCGGATAGCGCCCGCCGATGGCGAAATGGCGCGCCGCGTCCAGCGCCAGGGTGCGCCGCACGGTGGCTTGCGCACCGGCCTGCGCCAGCTGCGTATCGCCCCGCTGCGCATACGCGCTGGCGCTGGGGCTGAGCACGAGCGGCTGCCAGCCGCAGTCGGGCAAATGGCGCGCAAAGCCCAGGGTGCGCAGGATGCCGCTGCCGCCGGCCAGGGGCGGAAAATGGTAGGCGACCATCAGCACCCGTTTTGGTCGGGCCGCTACCATGACTGCAGCCACCGCGCGCACAGCTGTTCGACCGCGCCGCGCCAGGCGGCGCTGGCAAACGTGTGGTTGGCGCCGTCGACCTGCGCCTGCGTCCATTGCGTGCGGGCGGCCACGGCGCGCCACGCCGCGTCGCCATCGAGCAGCGCTTGCCACTCGCGCGCGCCCAGGTCGTCGCCGCTGAGGATCAGCAAGACCTTGCCCTGGAATTGCGCCAGCGCCCGCAGCAGGGCCGGCGCGGGCGCGTCGTCTTCCCCCGTTGCCTGCGCCTGCCCCCGCGTGGCGGCCGCCACCTGGCGCAGCGACGCCAGGCTGGCGCCAAGCCGCAATCCGCCTTTGGCCAGCTTGCGCCAGAAATCGCCTTGCAGCAGGCGCGCCAAATAGTAATGGCGCAAGGTGGCGCGCGCCAGGCCGGCGCTGCTGCGCACCCACGGGTTGAGCAAGACCAGCGCCTTGACGCGCGCGTCGCGCGGCGCATGGCAGGCGGCGGCCGTGGCGCCGTCGCACAAGCCCCACAGCGCCACTTCGCGCAACGAGGGCACGGCGTCGAAGAATTGCGCCAGCGCCCCGGCGATGTCGGGACCGGCGGCGCGGTAGTCGCGCGCGCCGCCCTCGCTGTCGCCCATGCCGCGCAAGTCGAAGCGCAGCACGGGCCAGCCTTGCGCGGCCAGCGCGCGCGCCAGCAGGACGAATTGGCGGTGGCTGCCGATTCTGTACTGCGGTCCGCCCGTGACGATCAGGACGCCGCGCGGGCCAGGCGCGTCGGGCAGGCTGAGGATGCCGGCCAGGCGCGCCTGCGCCTCCTCGTCTTCGGCTGCGCTGCGAAAGCGCAGGGCCAGCTCGCGCACGGCGTGCGCCGCGGGGTGCTGCCGGCTGTCGTCGCGCTTCATGGCGGAGATCTTTCCTCGTCGAGCCAGTCGCGGCACAGTTCCCGCGTGGCGTACAGCAGTTGCGGACACGCGAGCAGCTCGCCGCTGTGCCAGAACGGGCCGTCATCGAAGCTGGCCACGTGCACGGCGGCGCCGCGTTTGCGCCATTGCCGCGCCAGCAGCGGCGGCGACCAGGCGTCCTTTTGCTCCGCCGCGCGGTAATCGAGCCAATAGACGGGCACGCAAGGCAGCAGCGTCGACGCGTTGACACCGTCGATGGCGTGCGCCAGTTCGGGCGCCAGCAGGTAGCCTGCCACTTCCACAGGTTTACCTTCCGCCAGCGCGGCGCGCGCCTGACCGGGCGCTTCCTGCGAGGCCCCGGCCAGCATGTGGGACGCCAGGCGCAGGCGCAGGAAGCGGTCGATGCTGCGCCGCCCGTCGAGTTCCGGTTGCCACAGCAGCAAGCGCGCCAGGGGCAGCGGCGCGCGGCTGGCGAAATCGAGGGCCAGCAGGGCGCCCAGGCGCAAGCCCCATACGCTCAACGGGCCGTCGACGCGCTGCGCCAGCCACGCGCAAGCCAGGTGCAGGTCGTTGTGCCAGATGTCCCAGCGCGCTTCGCCAAAGTCGCCGCTGCTGTCGCCGCAGCCGAACAGGTCGATCTGCAGCACGCTGTAGCCGGCCGCGGCGAAGGCGCGCGCCTGCGCGGCGGCCACGTGGCGGCTCTTGTTCAGCTCTTCCGCGAATGGATGCACGTAGAGGATGCCGCCGCGCGCGGCCTGGCCCGGCGGCGGCAGGTGCAGCAGGCAGTAGCGCTGGCCGCCGCTGGCGGGCAGGAAGAAGGGCAGCAGCGGCAGGGCGTCGAGGGCGGCGCGGTTCATGCCCGCAGCTTTGCAAACACGAAATCGTGCAGGGTGCCCACGGTGGCGAAGTGGCGCGCATGGATGTCGTCGTCGGCGACTGTGATGCCGAAATGGTCTTCCAGCGCAGCGATCACGCCGATCACGGCCATCGAGTCGAGTTCCGGCACGCTGCCCAGCAGCGGCGTGTGGGCTTCCAGCAGGCGCCCGTTCAAGCCCAGCGTCGTGTCGAGGATGTGCTTTACTGCTTCAAGATGCGGCATGTCAGCTCCAGGGAAGGGTAGTGCGGCAGGGAAGACGTATCGAAGGCCAGGCAGGGCATATCGTCGACGCGGCGCGACAGGTGCAGATACGGCGGCAGGCTGGCGGCCATCGCTTGCCAGCGCCCGCAGCGAATGAAGGTGGCCGTGCCCAGCGCGTGCGTGCCCAGGCGCGCATGGGCGCCCAGCGAGGCGCGGTTGAAGCGCGAGATGCGGCTGCACGTCCAGCGCACGCCTTGCGCGTGCAGCACGGCGTTGGCTTCTTCCCACAGGCGCGCGAAGACGAGGCCGCCGCGCCGTTCGGGATGCACCCATACGTCCAGGTCCCACGACGACTGCTGCGACGTCAGCGCATAGCGGGCGCGCACCTCGTCTTCCTGGCAGCCGTGGCGCAGCAGCCAGATCCAGCCCAGCATGCCCGACGCGTCGCGCGCCACCAGGCATTGCGCGCCTTGCCGGTAGCGCTCGCGCAGGGCGCCGGGCCGGCGTTCGGGACCGGGCGGCAAGTCCGCTTCCGCCAGGCAGGGCGTCACCTTGATCGACTGGCCGCGCCCGCGGCACAGCGAACCGGGCGCCACGGCCTGCGCGACGAACTGGTAGCGATATAGCGCGCAGCGTCCGCCCGGCGCCATCGCCAGCAAGCGCGCCACGGCCAGCCAGGCGCTGTCGCGCCAGCCCAGTTGATCGAGGCTGGCGGCCAGTCGTTGCAGCAGGGGAAATTGCGGGGACAGGGCCATGGCGGTAACGGATGGGGCGGCTATGCAGCCAACGCTGTCCATTAGAGCGCAGCGGCCAGCGGCGGTCTTGCGCCGGCTCAAGCTGTGTTGCTGAAACTGTTAATTGATCAAAATCAAGACCGCTGTGGCCGTTTGTCTGAATCATAGGGGAATGCATGGCAATCATGGCAACCCGGGGATGACACGATGGCGACACTGATACACGATCTGATCTTTGAAACGGCGCAGCGCGCGCCGCAGGCGCCGGCCCTGTCGTGGCAGGGAGAAGAAATGCACTATGCCGCGCTGGCGCAATCCGTGCGCGAGGCGGCCTGCACCCTGCTGGCCCTGGGCTTGCAGCGTGGCGCGCGCGTGGCCGTGTACCTGGAAAAACGCCCGGAAAACGTCAGCGCCATGTTTGGCGCGGCGGCGGCCGGCGGCGTGTTCGTGCCCGTCAACCCGCTGCTCAGGCCGGAGCAGGTGGCGTACATCCTGGCCGATTGCAACGTGGACATCCTCGTCACGTCGCGCGAACGCCTGGCGCAGCTGGGCCCTGCGCTGGCCGCGTGTCCGGACTTGCGCACGGTGCTGCTGACGGGCGAAGCGCTGCCGGAATCGCGCCTGGGCAAGGTGCGCGTGCTGGCGTGGACCGTCGTTCCCGCAAATGTGCCCGCCAATGTGCCCGCCGGCGCGCCCGCGCCCCGGCCGCATGCGGCGATCGACGCGGACATGGCCGCCATTCTATATACCTCGGGCAGCACGGGGCGGCCGAAAGGCGTGGTGCTGTCGCACCGCAACATGCTGGCGGGCGCGCTCAGCGTGTCGGGCTATTTGCGCAATACGCCGCAAGACCGCATCCTGTGCGTCCTGCCGCTCAGTTTCGATTACGGCCTGAGCCAGCTGACGACGGCGTTTGCCAGCGGTGCCTGCGCCGTGCTGATGAATTATCTGCTGCTGCGCGATATCGTCGAAGCCGTCGAGCAGGAAGCCATCACGGGCCTGGCCGCCGTGCCGCCCCTGTGGGTGCAGCTGTCGCAGCTGAGCTGGCCCTTGTCCACGCCCTTGCGCTACATCACCAATTCGGGCGGCGTGATGCAGCGCGCCACGCTCGACCGGTTGCGCCAGTCGCTGCCGCGCGTGCAGGTGTACCTGATGTATGGCTTGACGGAAGCGTTCCGCTCCACGTATCTGGCGCCGGAACAGCTGGAGCGGCGCCCCGATTCCATCGGACAGGCGATCCCCAACGCGGAAGTGCTGGTGCTGCGCCCGGACGGCAGCGCGTGCGACACGGACGAGCCGGGCGAACTTGTGCACCGTGGCGCGCTGGTGGCGCTCGGCTACTGGAACGATGCGGCGCGCACGGCCGAGCGCTTCAAGCCGCTGCCGCCCCAGGCGAGCGGCCTGGTACTGCCGGAACTGGCCGTCTGGTCGGGCGACACGGTGCGCCGCGATGCGGACGGCTACCTGTATTTCGTGGGCCGCAGCGATGACATGATCAAGACATCCGGCTACCGGGTCAGCCCGGCCGAGATCGAGGAAGTCGTGTATGCGAGCGGGCTGGTGGGCGAGGCGGCCGCGCTGGGCTTGCCCCATGCCGTGCTGGGCCAGGCCATCGCCTTGCTCGTCACGCCCGCGCCGGGCGTCGTCTTGCTGCGCGACAGCGTGCTGGCCGCCTGCCGCGCGCGCCTGCCCAGCTATATGGTGCCGCTGTGGGTGGACATCCGCGACGGCGTGCTGCCGCGCAACCCGAACGGCAAGATCGACCGCCCCTTGCTGGCCAGGGAACTGGCGCATGCGTATGCGGTCCAATCAGGAGATGCGGCATGAAGGACTTGATACGCTCGAACAATACGGAATTGCCGTCGCACCCACCGCTGTGCCAGTTCGCAGTGGAAAACGACATGCTGCAGATCGGCGGTGTTTCCTTGCGCCGGCTGGCCCAGCGGGTGGGCAGCACGCCGTTCTACGCCTATGAGCGGGCGCACATCGCGCGGCGCGTGGCGGATTTGCGCGCCGCCTTGCCCGCCGGCGTGCACGTGCATTACGCCATGAAGGCCAACCCCATGCCGGCCGTGGTGCAGTCGCTGGCGGGGCTGGTCGACGGCATCGACGTGGCGTCCGGCGGCGAACTGGCCACCGCGCTCGATACGCCCATGCCGGCTGAACGCATCAGTTTTGCGGGGCCGGGCAAGAGCGATGGGGAACTGGCGCGGGCCGTGGCCGCGGGCGTCCTGGTCAACGTGGAATCGGGCGCCCAGCTGGAACGCCTGGCGCTGGCCAGCGAACGGCTGGGCCTGACGGCCAGGGTGGCCGTGCGCGTGAATCCCGATTTCGCCTTGCGCCGCACGGGCATGCGCATGGGCGGCGGGGCGCAGCCGTTCGGCGTCGACGCGGCCCTGGTGCCGGCGCTGCTGGGGCGCATCGGCCAGTTGGGACTGGATTTTCACGGCTTCCACCTGTATGCGGGATCGCAAAGCCTGTCGGCGCAAGCCTTGGCCGAAGCGCAGGCGCTCAGCGTGCAACTGGCCCTGCAACTGGCCGACAGCGCGCCGTCGCCCTTGCGCACCCTGAATATCGGCGGCGGCTTCGGCGTGCCGTATTTTCCCGGCGACCAGGCGCTGGACCTGGCGCTTGTCGCCGAAGGCTTGCAGCGGCAGCTCGCCATCCTGGCCCAGGAAGCGCCCGGCGCGCGGCTGAACCTGGAACTGGGACGCTATCTGGTGGCCGAGGCGGGCGTGTATGTGTGCAAGGTGCTTGAACGCAAGGTGTCGCATGGGCAGGTATTTCTCGTGACGGATGGCGGCTTGCACCATCACCTGGCCGCATCCGGCAACTTTGGCCAGCTGATCCGCAAGAATTACCCGGTCGCCATCGGCAACAGGCTGCTGGGCGGGCCGCGCGAAGTGGCGTCCGTCGTGGGGCCGCTGTGCACGCCGCTGGATTTGCTGGCCGATCAAATGGAGATGGCGCGCGCCGAGGAGGGCGACCTGGTGGTGGTGTTCCAGTCGGGCGCCTACGGCTTGACGGCCAGCCCGACGGCGTTTCTCGGCCATCCGCTGCCGGCCGAGGTGCTCGTATGAGCGGCCTGTGCGGTTGGCTGGCCGCGCCTGGCGCGGTGGCGCACGGCGCTGCCAGCCTTGGCGCCGCGCAAGGCGGCACGGCGTCCGATGGCGCCGCGCCCAACGCGGCCAGCGCGGCCACGGCGCTGGCAAGCATGGCGGCGCCCCTGTCGCGTTTCGATGGCGCGCCGCTGGCCAGCAGCTTGAGCGAAGTGGGCGGCGTTGCCGTGGCCGCCATCGACGGCAGCCGCCATGTGTATCAGCAAGATGGCTTGCAAGTGGCCCTGTGGGGCCGGCCCGAGCTCGACGGTTCGGCCGACGATGTGGCGTGCCGCCTCGCTTCCCTGTGGCTGAGCCGGGGCGTGGCGGCCTGCGCCAGCCTGTCCGGCCCCTTTGCGCTGGCCATCCTCGACGCCTTTTCCGGCTCGGCCCTGCTGGCCGTGGACCGCGCCGGCATGCATCCGCTCAGCTATGCGAGCAATGCGCAAGGCCTGTTCTTTGCCTCCTCGGCGGACGCCTTGCTGGCCCATCCGTCCGTGCGGGGCGCGCTCGATCCGCAGGCCCTGTATCACTACCTGTACTTCCACATGGTGCCTGGCCCGGCCACGGCTTACCTGGGCCAGCAGCGCCTGCTGCCCGGCGAATACCTGCATATGCGGGGCGGCAAGCAATGCAAGGGCAGCTATTGGCAGCTGACCTTCCAGGAGCCGGCGGCGCGCACGCGGGCCACCTTCGCCAGCAACAAGCAGGAATTTCTGCGCCTGCTGCGACAGGCAGTGGAAAGCAGCCTGGGCGCGGATGGGGCGGATACGGGCGCGTTTCTCAGCGGCGGCACGGACAGTTCCACCTTGGCCGCCATCATGGGGCAAGTGACGGGCCGGCCCGCGCGCACGTATTCCATCGGTTTCGACTTTCCCGGCTATGACGAAATGGCGTATGCGCGCCTGGCGGCCAGCCATGCGGGCAGCCTGCACCACGAACGCTATGTGACGCCAGGCGACGTGCTGGCCGCCATCCCCGCCATGGCGGCCATTTTCGACCAGCCTTTCGGCAATGCCTCGGCCATTCCTGCTTACTATTGCGCGCAGATGGCGCGCGAGGATGGCGTGACGCGCTTGCTGGGCGGCGACGGCGGCGATGAACTGTTTGGCGGCAACGAGCGCTATGCGCACCAGGCCTTGCTGTCGCAGTACGAGCGCTTGCCCGTCATGTTGCGCCAGGCCATCATCGAACCGCTGCTGTTCCGTGAACAGACAGGCAAACCGTGGAGGCTGGGCGACAAGGCGCGCCGCTACATCGAGCAAGCCAGCTTGCCGCTGCCGGCCCGCCTCGACGGCTACAACTTGCTGCTGCGCCATGGCTACCGCACGGTGCTGGAAGCGGGCTTCATCGACACCATCGACCCCGGCATGGCGCCTGGCTGCGTGAACGGCGCATATTGGGAGCGGCAAGGCCAGGGCTTGAGCCAGATCAATGAACTGCTGGCTCTGGACATGCGCTTCACCCTGGCAGACAACGACTTGTTCAAGGTGCGCAAGGCGTGCGAGCTGGCCGGCGTGGAAGCGGCGTTTCCCTTCCTGCACGATGCGATGGTGGCGTTTGCCGCGCGCCTGGCGCCGCGGGACAAGCTCGACGGACAAAATTTGCGGCCGTTCTTCAAGCGGGCGCTGGCCGAGATCTTGCCGCCGGCCATCGTGCGCAAGAAAAAGCACGGCTTCGGTCTGCCGTTCGGCCAGTGGCTGCACAGCCACGTGCCGCTGCGCGAGTTTGCCTTCGACAACCTGACGCAGCTGCGCGGGCGCGGCATCGTGCGGCCCGCCTTCATCGACGATCTGCAAGGGCGCTTGCTGGCGGAACACCCGGCCTATCACGGCACCATGGTGTGGCTGCTGCTGATGCTGGAACAGTGGCTCAGCCAGCATCCGGGCGCGCTGGGTGCGCTTGCCGGCGGTTTTGCCGCATGCGCCACAGAAACGCCAGCCGTCCTCGATCCCACGGCGTAAAGCGGGGCAGCTGCAGCAGGTCCAGATCCGCGCCGGGGCGCGCAACGCCCCAGTCCGTCGCGACGGCCGCCTGGAAACCGAGGCGCTTGACCATCGCCACGTGCGGCGCGCCATAATCGCGCCCGGCCTTGCCGTTCGGATAGGCAAACAGGGTGACGGGCGCCTGGACCAGGCTTTCCAGCTGCTGCTTGCCATTCGCGATGTCCAGCTGCGCGGCCCGCTCCGCCAGGGTCGATAGAATCGGATGGCTGGCCGTGTGCCCGCCCAGCGTCATGCCGGCCCCGTGCAGCTGGCGCAGTTGCGCCGTGCTCAGCATGGCTGGCGCGCTTGCCCGGGCGCCCGCCTGGCGGCGGATGTGCATGGCCAGGCGCTGGCGCTGCGCAAAGGGCAGGTATTTGAGCCGGCCCAGCAAGGTGGCGATGGCCGCCTGCCGCTGCGCCAGGGTGGCGATGGGGAAGGTCCCCAATTCCTGTGCGCGCAAGTCCAGCACGGCGCCTGGCGCCTGGCGCACGGCGTCGATCACCGTGTCGTTCCACATCTGTCCCCCGTCCAGGTAGCCCGTGGCGATAAAGAACGTGGCTTGCAAGCCGTGGCGCAGCAGCAGCGGCAGGGCGACTTGCGCATTGTCCGCATAGCCGTCGTCGAAGGTGATGCAGGCGGCGCGCGGCGGCAGGCTGCCATCCTGCAGGCGCCGCACGGCGTCGCCCAGCGGCAGCGGCGTATAGAAACGCTTTAACAGGCGCAACTGGCGCTGGAACAGGGCCGCATCGACTTCGCCGGGAAACAGCGGGTCGGGCCGCGCCAGCACGCGGTGGTAGATCAGGATGGACAAGGCGGCCGTCATGGCTGCTCCGCGATGGCGGTGCGGGGCTTGGCCTGGCGCAATGTCGGGGCCGGCGCCTGCTGTTCGACGACGATGCGCGTGGCGATCAGGGCGGCCATCAGGTAGTACGGCATGTCGAAATACAGCAGGCTGAGGAAGGCGCCGCCCACGGCAAAGCCGATCAGGCTGGCCTGGCTCATGGTGGCCAGGCCGTGCGCCCAGCGCAATTCTGGTTTGCCCCGCGTGCGGCGGATGATGGCGGCCGCCGTGCGCCAGGTGGCGATGCCCAGCGCCAAGTAAATCAACAAGCCGATAAAGCCGTGCTCGCCCAGCGCCTGGAAGTAGATGCTGTGCGCCGCGTGCACATCCATGGGGTTCGGCGCATAGCGGGCGAAGACGGCGGCGTCGGAGACGTCGAAGCCGCCGCCGGAAAAGCGGTCGCGCGCCAGGTTCCAGGCCATGCGCCACGCATTCAGGCGGCCCATGGCGGATTCGTCGTCCTGGTAGGTATTGATGGTGTCCATGCGTTCGGCCCAGCGCTCGGGCATGAAGGCCAGCAACAGCGGCGTGACCGCGGCGAGCAGCGCGCCCAGCACCAGCTTGCGGTCGCTTTTCAGCCACATGAACAGGCCCATGGCGGCGATGGCCAGCAAGCCGCCGCGCGAATACGAGCCCAGCGCGGCGAGGGCCGACAGCAGCATGGCCCCGGACAAGCCGTGGCGCAGCCAGCGCCGGTCCGTGTTTTGCTGCAAGTAATACATGAGGGGGATGGTGATGATCAGGGCCAGGGCCAGCGCGTTGTTATCGCCGATAAACGTGTCTTCCGGCCCCCACACCCGTTCCGTGCCGCCGCTGCGGATGGTGAAGACGCCGCCTTTCACGCCGTAATAGCCGATCGAGCCCACCAGCACCCAGACCAGGCGCACGATGTCGCGCCGCGAGCGTATCACCATCATCACGACAAAGCTCATCAGCATGATCTTCATGACCTTGTTCCACTGCACCCACGACGACTGGGGCAGCAGGGCGAACGGCGCCGTCACGTTCATCCACGCGACGAACAGCAGCAGCAACACGCTGACGGGCGTCAGCGGCAAGTTCTTCGGTTCGCGCGTCATGAGCAGGCCCAGCAGGGTGGCGATGGCGATGATGAAGGCGAACGGCATGTGGGTGGCGAAACCCCAGCCCTGCGTGTGCGGGTTCATGACGCTGACCCAGACCCACATCAGGCCGCCGATGGCCGGCGCCTTCAGGATGAAGGGCAGCGAACCCAGGATGATGACGGTGATCAATATGTCGCGCATGAAGGGGGACGCTCCTGGTGTTGCCCGGGTTGCCAAGGTCTTGATGCCTGTCAACGGGCCGGCGGGCAGGCTCAGTACACTGGTTCAATACCGCCCGGCGTTGTTGAAACTGCCAATCAGTTTTGTCATGGTAAGACCAAGGAGGCATGTCCTTGTTGACCGTTCTCATGGCGACCTACAATGGCGCCGGCACCTTGCCCCAGGTATTGCGCGCCTACATGGGCTTGCAGTCGCCCAGGGGCGGCTGGCGCCTGGTCATCGCCGACAATGGCAGCACCGACGCCACGGCCGAGGTGATCGCCGCCTTTCGCGGCCGCTTGCCCTTGAGCTATATCTACGTGGCGCGGCGCGGCCGCAGTCCCGCCCTGAACGGCGCCGTCGAACACGCCCTGCGCCAAGGGGGGGATGGCGGCGAGCTGTTCGTGTTTGGCGACGACGACGCCATGCCCGCATCCGACTGGCTGTGCCGCCTGCAGGACAGCGCGCGCGCCCACCCCGGCTACGCCCTGTTCGGCGGCGCCATCGTGCCCGCCTGGCGCGAGCAACCGGAGGCATGGCTGCTGCGCCTGACGCCCGTCGGCTTGACGTGGGGCATTACCAGCCCCGACCTGCGCGACGCCCCCGTCTATCCTGGCCTCGTCTGGGGCGCCAACATGGCGATACGCCGCCGCATCTTCGAGGCGGGCGCCCGTTATGACGAAAGCATCGGCCCGCAGGGCGCCAATTACGCCATGGGCAGCGAAACCCGGCTCAACCTGGAGATGCATGCGGCCGGCAACCCTTCCTGGTTCTGTCCGCGGGCGCAAGTGGCGCACATCATCCGCGCCCCGCAAGTGCGGCGCGCCTGGATACTGCGCCGCGCCATGCTGTTCGGCCGTGGCCAGTGCCGGCTGGCGTCCTTCGCCCCCAGCGTGGAGCTATTCGGCGTGCCGCGCTGGATGCTGGGCAGATATGTGCGCGATACCCTGGGCGCCATGCGGGCCTGGCTGCGGCGCGACCACGCCGACCTGTTCCTGCGCCAGTGGGAACGGGCCTGGCTGCGCGGTTTCTTCCATGAAGCGTGGCGGGGACGGCGCAAACGCTTGCCGCGCATCGTCATCAGCAGTTATTCGGGCGAGCTGGGCGGCATGGAACTGCGCATGGCGCAAGAGGCGAAGATGCTGGGCGCGAACGGTTATGAGAGCGTGCTGGCCCTGCGGCGCTTTCCCGGTTTTACTGCCTGGGCGCAAGGCTTGCGCGCGCAGCAGCTGCAGGTACAAGTGTATGAGCCGCCCTTGTTTCTCGAACACTGGGCCTGGCGGCGCTGGAACTGGCTGCGCGCCAGGCTCACGGGCGCGTGGCGGCTGCGGCGGCTGCGGCCCGACATCGTCCACGTGGCGTTTTGCTGGACCAGCTATGGCGCTTCCATCCTGTGGCTGGCCCGGCAATGCCGCTTGTCGGCCGTGATCAGCGTGCACAATGCGTTTCCCCTGGAACCGTTCAGCGACTGGCAGCGGCCCCGGCTGCAGGAAGCGTTTCGCGCCGTCAAGGGCGTGTATGCCGTGTCGGCCTCGTCCATGCGGCACTTCCTCGACCTGTACCGCGACATGCTGGCGCCGGACACGCGGCTGGCCGTGATTCCCAACGGCGTCGATACGGAGACCTTCATCGTCTCGCCGGAACGGAGAATGCTGGCGCGCCAGCAGCTGGGGCTGCCGCCGGACGCGCTCGTGCTCGGCTGCGTGGCGCGGCTTTCCGCACAGAAGCGCCCGCAAGCGCTGCTGGCCCTGTTCGCCTGCCTGGCGCCCCGGTTTCCCCATTTGTATCTGGTACTCGTGGGCACGGGGCCGCTGGATGCCATGCTGCGGCTGCAGGCGCAACAGACGGGCTTGCAGGACAGGGTCGTGTTTGCCGGTTTCCAGCAGCGCGTCGAATGGCTGATGCCCGCCTTCGACCTGCATGTGCTGCTGAGCAAGAACGAGGGTTTCGGCATCGCCACCATCGAAGCCATGGCGTGCGGCGTGCCGGCCGTGGGGACGGATGTGCCGGGCACCCACGATATCCTGCACGACAGCGCCGGCGGCTTGCTGCTGCCGCTGGACGACGAACACGCGGCCTGCGCGGCCGTGGCGCAACTGCTGATGGATGCGCCGCGGCGCGCCCGCATGGGACGGCTGGCGCGCGAAGAAACCGTGCAGCGCTATTCGATGCCGCGCCTGGAGCGCCAGCTGCGCCAGTTCTATGCCGGCCTCGTGTAGGCGCCGCTCACGGGGATGAATGCCACCCGCCATTCGTTTTTCTTTTCCTTCGCCGAAAAATACACGGTGCTGCTGCTGGGCATCATCGCCACCATGGTGCTGTCCCGCCTGCTGACGCCGGCCGAAGTGGGCGTGTATTCGCTGGGCGCCGTGCTGGTGGCCCTGGCGCAAGTGGTGCGCGACTTTGGCGTGGGGCAATACCTGATCCAGGAAAAGCAGCTCGATGCGGTGAAATTGCGGGCCGCGCTGGCCACCAGCCTGCTCGTCGCCTGGCTGCTGGCCGGAGTGGTGCTGCTGGCCAGCGCGCCGCTCGCGCAATTCTATGGCGAACCGCGGCTGACCCTCGTGCTGCGCCTGCTGGCCATCAATTTTGTCTTGATCCCGTTCAGCGCGCTGACCTTGCCGATGCTGCGCCGGCAACTGCGCTTTCGCGCCATCTACGCCATCAATGCGGCCAATAGCGCCGTTAACCTGCTGGTGGCCGTGCTGCTGGCGCTGCAGGGCTGCAGTTACATGAGCATGGTGTGGGCGGCGCTGGCCGGTTCCTGCGCGTCGCTGCTGGTGAGCCTGCTGGTGCGTCCCAAGGAGCTGCCGTGGCTGCCGGGACGGCGCGGCATGGGCGCCATCGGCCGTTTCGGCGCGTATGCGACGGGGGGCGGCCTCGTCGACGAGGCGGGCGTGGCGGCGCCGGACTTGATCATCGGCAAGCTGATCGGCATTGAAAGCCTGGCCCTGTTCGGCAAGGCGCAAAGCGTGCTCAATATCTTCAACCAGGCCATCACCAGCGCCATTTCTCCCGTCGTGTTTCCCCTGTTCGCGGCGCGTGCCCGCGGGGAAGGGGGGCAGGGCGGGGCGGAACTCGTGTATTTGCGCACGATCAGTTACATGACGGCGCTGGCCTGGCCGTTTTTTCTCTTTCTCGCCTGCATGGCTTTGCCCTTGGTCAAGGTGTTGTATGGCACGCAATGGCTAGGCTGTGTGCCCTTGATCCGCATCATGTGCCTGTCCTCGGCCGTGTATAGCATGTTCAGCATGGCCCGCTACCTGTTCGTGGCGACGGGCCAGCTGCAGGCGCAAGTGCGGCTCGATGCCTGCGCCGGCGGCATCAAGGTGGCGCTGCTGCTGGCGGCGGCGCCGTTCGGCCTGCTGGCCGTGGCTTGGGCCGTGGTGCTCAGCAACGTGCTGCGCAGCTGGCTGAACTACGGCTGTCTGCGGCGCTTGAGCGCCCTGGACTGGCGCATCCTGGCGCGGGCCTTGCGCAAGAGCCTGCTGCTCTGCGGCGTCAGTGGCGTCGCGCCCGTCGCTGCGCTGCTGTGGCTGCCCGTGGACACGCCGGCGCTGCTGGCGCTGGCGGGCACGGCGCTCGTCACCTTGCTGTGCTGGCTGGCGGGGATTTTCCTGTTGCAGCATGAGCTGGCCGGAGAATTTTTGTTATTGCAACGCAAGCTGGCGGGACGCTGGCTGGCAGTCAAATGGACGAAAGGATGACCATGCGTGTCGGTATCTTGTCCTACCCGATGCTGTTCCAGCGCGACGGCGGCTTGCAGATCCAGGTACGCGAAACCATTGCCGCGCTGAACCGGCTGCCCCAGCTGCCGGCGCGTCCCCTGGCCGTGCAGCTGGTCGACGCCAACCATCAGCGGCTGGCCGATTTCGACGTGCTGCACGTGTTTTCGGCGAGCAATGGCACCTACCGCATCATGGAAATGGCCAGCGAGCAAGGCGTGCCCGTGGTGCTGTCGCCGCTGCTGTCGCCGGGCTGGGGCCGGGCCAACGCCTGGCGCGCGCGGCTGGCCGACCGGCTGGCGGGGCGCTTGACGGAATGGATGGTACAGACGAGCTATGCGCAGACGCGGCGCGCCCTGCAGCTGGCCGACGTGGTGATCGCCCTGGGCGAGGCCGAGCGCGACGGCATCGTGCACGGTTTCGGCATGCCGGCGCAAGCCATCCGCGTCTTGCCGAACGGGATCAACCCGCATTTCTTTACGGCCAATGGCGACCTGTTCCTGCGCGAGACGGGCATCGCGGGGCCGTTCGTGCTGATGGTGGGCAGCATTTCGCCGTATAAAAACCAGCTGGGGCTGGCGCAGGCGCTGGCGGGCGCCGGCTTGCCCCTGGTGCTGATCGGCGCCGCGCCGCGCGAACAGCAAGCATATCTGCAGCAATTGCTGGACTTGCCGCACGTCAGCTGGCTGGGCGCACTCGACCACGCCGACCCGCTGCTGGCCAGCGCCTACCATGCGGCGGCCGTGGCGGCCTTGCCCAGCCAGGGCGAAGTGTTTCCCTTGAGCGTGCTCGAAGCGCTGGCGGCCGGCACGCCCGTCGTCATGACGGCGCAAAGCGCGCTGGACTTGCCCGATTCCGCGTTTGCGCTGCGCAAGGTGCGCTGGGACGATGGCGCCGCGCAGCGCCAGGCCATCCTCGCATTGCTGGCGCTGCCCCCCGGACGCGCCCGCGTGCAAGCCCTGGTGGAACGTTTTACGTGGGAACGGGTGGCGGCGCAGATCGCCGAGTGCTATTACCAGGCGCAAGCGCTGCCTGCCAGGAGGCAGCATGCTGTTTAATTCCTTCGCCTTCCTGTTCGGCTACCTGCCCATCGTGCTGGCCGGCTATTTCCTATTGGACCGCTGGGCGCCGGCCGACGGCGCGTCCGCCAGCTGGCGCCGCCTGGCGCCTGCCGCTTGGCTGGCCGGCGCATCGCTGTTCTTCTATGCCTGGTGGGACGTGCGCTATTTGCCGCTGCTGCTGGCATCCATCTGCGTCAATTACGCCGCCGGGCGCCTGATCGGCGCGCGCGCAGGCGCGGCCCGCAAGCGCGTGCTGCTGGCGGCGCTGGCCCTGAACCTGGGTTTGCTCGCCTACTATAAATATGCGAATTTCTTCATCGACAGCGTGAATGCCGTCGCCGGACTTGCCGGTGCTGGCGCTGGCAGCCTGCCGTGGTCCGGCCTCGACATCATCCTGCCGATCGGCATCTCGTTCTTTACCTTCACGCAGATCGCCTTCCTCGTCGATTGCTACCGGGGCGAGGTGCGCGAATACCGTTTCATCCATTACGTGCTGTTCGTCAGCTACTTTCCGCACCTGATCGCCGGGCCCGTGCTGCACCACCGCGACATGATGCCGCAGTTCGCCGACCCGGCCAACGCCCATCCGCGCGCCGCCAATTTCGCCATCGGCCTGTCGATCTTCACCATCGGCCTGGCAAAGAAGGTACTGATCGCCGACAACCTGTCGCCGCTGGCCATCCCCGTCTTCGCGGCCGGCGCCGAACCCACGCTGATCGAGGCCTGGATCGGCGTGCTGGCCTACACCTTTCAGCTGTACTTCGATTTTTCCGGCTATTCGGACATGGCCATCGGGCTGTCGCGCCTGTTCGGCGTGAAATTGCCGCTGAACTTCAATTCGCCGTACAAGGCGGCCAATATCGCCGACTTCTGGCGCCGCTGGCACATGACCTTGTCGCGTTTCCTGCGCGACTATTTATACATACCGCTGGGCGGCAGCCGCCATGGCCAGGCCATGCGCTACCGCAACCTGATGCTGACCATGCTGCTGGGCGGCCTGTGGCACGGCGCCGGCTGGACCTTCGTCATCTGGGGCGGCTTGCACGGCCTGTACCTGGTGCTGCACCAGGCGTGGCAGCGCGCATTCGGCGCGGCACGGTCGCGCTGGTGGCCGGGCTTGCTGACCTTTCTCGCCGTCATGCTGGCCTGGATCTTCTTCCGTGCGCCCGACGTGGCCACGGCGTGGGACATCGCGGGCGCGCTGGTGGGGGGAAATGGCGTGAGCCTGCCGCGCGGCCTGGCCAGCCACGCGGCCAGCCTGGCGCAGTGGGGCCTGCATCCGGCCTTCGGCGGCATCCGCTGGATCGAATTGGCGGGCCCGGGCTTGCCCGTGCTGCTGGCGGCGATGCTGCTGGCCTTCAGGGCGCCGAACACGCAAGAAATATTCTTTCTCTATGAGCCTGCCATTGAAAGAATATTTCAACCGGCAGGGCGCTGGGCCTTCAGTTGGCGCCCCACGCGCCGCTGGAGCGTGGGCTTTGCCGCGCTGTTCATCGCTTGCATCTTCGGCATGAACCGGGTCACCGAATTTCTCTACTTCCAGTTCTGAGCATGGACACCGCCGCCCGCCGCTATCTTGTCTGCTTCCTCGCCTGCGTCGTGCTGGTGCTCGGCGCCGTCTCGTTCCTGAACTACCAGGTCGATCCCTACCTGCTGCACCAGTGGGACACTCCCTTGCTGCAGCGTCCGCGCCAGCTCAATGAAAAGCTGGGCGCCTGGGCCAAGACCTATGCCGTGGCGCGCTACCGTCCCGCCATCATCTACATCGGCAATTCGCGCACGGAATTGGGCTTGCCGACGGGCGTGCGCGCCATGTTCGGCGGCAAGAGCGTCTTCAACAGCGCCGTGTCCGGCGCCTCGATCGGCGACGCCATCCGCCTGGCCGAGCATGCAGCCAGGGTCAGCCGCGTCGAGACCATGGTGTGGGGCGTCGACGCGCCCACTTTTTCCCTGGACATGGGCGCGGCGCGGGTGGAAGACAGCCTGACGGGCGCCGAGCACGGCTTTTTCGCCCGGCGCGCCCTGGTCAACCTGAAGCGGGGCCTGACCCTGGACATGACGGAAGACAGCGTGCGCATCCTCACGGGCAAGGCCGGCGACGTCTGCCGCTCCAACCTGGCCCTGTACGGGCAGCGCGACGAGACGTGCACCCGCAAGGGCATGCGGCACTGGCTGGGAACGAAGGACGCCATTCCCGTGCGGCTGCAGGAATTCGGCGACGGACTGGGGCCGACGCCGCCCTCGACACTGGCGCTCGACGCCAGCATCGCCAAGCTGTGCCGCAGCAGCCTGCGCCTGCGCCTGTACATCAACCCCACGCACGCGCTGACCTTGTACGCGCTGCACTGGCGCGGCAAGTGGGATGCCATGCAAGCCTGGCAGCGGGGACTGGTGCAGCTCGTCGAGCGCCACCGCCTGCACGGCTGCGACGTGCGCCTGCATGATTTTTCCGGATTTAACAGCATCACGACGGAAGCGACCCCGCTCGTCAGCGGCAAGCCCGACATGCATTATTACTGGGAAGTGTCGCATTACCGGGACAATGTGGGCCGTTTGATCCTGGCGCGCCTGTTCGGCGGCGACACGCCGCCGCCGGCCGATTTCGGCGTGGAGCTGACGCAGGCCAACGTCGACGACCACCAGGAGGCCATGCGCGCGGCGCGCGACCGCTATGGCATGGAACACGCGCGCGAGGCGGCCTATGCGCGGCAGGTGCTGGACGGGCCGCTGATCCGGCGCTGAACGCCATTTCTCTACTCATGTTGCTACTTCCCGTGCTGACCATGGATACCACCGCCCGCCGCTATCTCGCCATCTTCTTCGCCTGCGTGCTGGCCGCGCTGGCCCTCGTGTCCGCCGTCAATTACCACGTCGATCCATATCTGCTGCACCAGTGGGACAGCCCGCTGCTGCAGCGATTGCGGCCGACGACCGAAAAGCTCAGCGTGTGGGGCAAGACGTATGCCGTGGCGCGCTACCGGCCGGCCGTCGTCTACATCGGCAATTCGCGCACGGAAATGGGCTTGCCGACGCATCGCGTGCGCACCTTGTTCGCAGGCAAGAGCGTCTTCAACAGCGCCGTGTCGGGCGCCTCCATCGGCGAAGCCATGCGCCTGGCCGAGCATGCGGCCAGGGTCAGCCATGTCGACACCATGGTGTGGGGCATCGACGCGCCTTCGTTCTCGCTGGAACTGGGCTCGGCCGGCGTGGAGCCGGGCCTGACGGACCCCGGCCCCGCGTTTTTCGCGCGGCGCGCCTTGCTCAACATCAAGCGCGGCCTGACTGTCGACATGACGCGCGACACCTGGCGCATCCTCAGCGGCAGCTATGACGGCGTGTGCCTGTCCAGCCTGGCCTTGCACGGCCAGCGCGACGAATCCTGCCTCACCAGCCGCAACCGTACCTGGACCGGCACGGCGCGCGCGTTCACGCCGCGCCTGCAGGAATTCAGCGACGGCCTGGGCCCCACGGCGTCCGCGCTGCACGCCTTCGATGCGAGCGTGGGGAAACTGTGTCGCGGCGGCACGCGCTTGCGCCTGTACATCAATCCCACGCATGCGCTCACGCTCGATGCCCTGTACTGGCGCGGCAAGTGGGCTGCCATGGAAGCGTGGCAGCGCGACCTGACGAACATGGCTGGACGCTACCGGCGCCAGGGTTGCGACGTGCGCCTGCTTGATTTTTCCGGCTTTAACAGCATCACCAGCGAGCCGATCCCCCAAGTGACGGGCGCGCGCGAGATGCGCTATTACTGGGAAGCGTCGCACTACCGCGACAATGTGGGCCGCTTCATCCTGGCGCGCCTGTTCGGCGGCCCGGAGCCGCCGCCGGCGGACTTCGGCGTGGAGCTGACGCAGGCCAGCATCGACGCCCACCAGGCGGCCATGCGCGCCGCGCGCGAGCGCTACCACGCGCAGCACGCCGAGGAAACGGCCTACCTGCGCCACGCGCTGACCTTGCCCCGCGAACCCAAATAGGCGACCGACGGCGCCAGCCGTACGGCGTGGGGCAGGGCGCTTGCGCTATGATAATGTTTTGCCATCCAGCAAGTTCCAGGACTCCCCATGAAAATCGCCTTCTTTGCCAGCCAGCCCTACGACCGCCGTTTCTTCGACGAAGCCTTGCCGGCCCAGCCCGATTCCGCCGGCATCGAACTGGTCTACCACAGCGCCTTGCTGAGCCAGGAAACCGTGGTCCTGGCGCAAGGGGCCGACGCCGTGTGCGTCTTCGTCAACGACGTGCTCGACGCGCCCGTGCTGGAAGCCTTGCATGGCTACGGCGTGCGCGCCATCCTGCTGCGCTGCGCAGGCTACAACAACCTCGACCTGGAAGCGGCCAGGCGCCTGGGCCTGTTCGTCGCCCGCGTACCCGCGTATTCGCCGGAAGCCGTGGCCGAATACACCTTGGCCCTCGTGCAAACCCTGAACCGCCACACGCACCGCGCCTACGCCCGCGTGCGCGAAGGCAATTTCTCGCTGGACG
Organism: Janthinobacterium kumbetense; assembly: GCF_023703445.1. Taxonomy (NCBI): domain Bacteria; kingdom Pseudomonadati; phylum Pseudomonadota; class Betaproteobacteria; order Burkholderiales; family Oxalobacteraceae; genus Janthinobacterium; species Janthinobacterium kumbetense. The sequence continues at coordinate 1,116,013 of NZ_JAMQGR010000001.1, read as the reverse complement.
GCTTGCTGGGCGCCACCCTGCACGGTAAAACGGTCGGCATCGTCGGCACGGGCAAGATCGGCCTGGCGACGGCGCGCATTTTCAAGGGTTTTGGCTGCACGGTGCTGGGCCACGACCCGTATCCGGCGCCCGCGTTCGCGGACCTGGGCACGATGGTGGAGCTGCCGCGGCTGCTGGCCGAGTCCGACATTGTCTCGCTGCATTGCCCGCTGATGGAGAGCACGCGCCACATGATCAGCGAAGCAACGTTGCCGCTGATGAAGAAGGGCGCCATGCTGGTGAATACGTCGCGCGGCGGCCTGATCGACACGGGTGCCGTCATCGAGGCGCTCAAATCGCGCCAGCTCGGTTCGCTCGCCATCGACGTGTACGAGCAGGAAAGCAATCTGTTCTTCCAGGACCGCTCGTCCGACATCATCGACGACGACATCTTCCAGCGATTGATGACCTTCCCGAACGTGCTGGTGACGGGCCACCAGGGCTTCTTCACCATGGAAGCCCTGCGCGAGATCGCCGCCATCACGTATCACAACCTGGCGTGCTTCCGCCAGGGCAAGGCGTGCGAAAACAGCGTCTTAACCAGCTGACACCTGTTTTTTAGGCTTGGGCGGCGGCTTGGGTTTCGGCAGCGGCAAGGCGTCCGCCGTGCGCCGTGCCAGCTGGCTCAGCCAGTCGAGCTCGTCCCACAGCCCGCCATCGATGAGGAAATACGGCTTGGCTTGCGGATAGGGCGGCGCTTCTTGCAGCGTGCCTTGCGCGCTGATCCAGGCGCGGCCCGCGTCCGTCGGCTTGATGAACAGCTGGTCGTCGGCGACGATGGCGAACATCTTGCCGTCGCAATACAGGCCATACTCGCCAAACATTTTTTTCGCGCTGATGCTGCCCGCGCCCGCCATCTGGTCGAGCAAAAAATCCACCGTGCCTTGCTGTGATGCCATGTCGTCCTCCGTGTGAAAGAACAGTGTAGCGCACTGGCCAGGATGGGCCGGCACGGCTACACTATCGCCATTATTTATTTTGCATTAGCTATTTTGCCATGACACCCCAGCATATTGTTCACCGCGGCATCCGCATCGCCACCCTGGCCGCCGGCGATGCCATCGAATCCCATTGCGCACCGGGCCAGACGGCCATCCGCGAGCAGGGCGACGGCTGGTGGCTGTACTTTGTCGACGAGGATGGCAAGGTCGACGGTTATGACAGCCCGTTCGCCAGCCACGCCGAAGCGCTGTGGGCGGCCAAGGCCGCAGCCGAGTTCAGCGCGCAATGAAGGCCAGTCCCTGGGCTTTCCTGGGCTTGCCGCAAGCGCCCGTGCCGGAAGCGGAAAGCGCGGACTACGGCGCCTGCCGCGCCGACCTGCACGGCAAGCGCCTGGTCTTGCGCGTGGCCAAAACCACGCCGACGAAAATCGGCCAGTTCGTCACCGTCTGGAAGCGCCCCCATCCCGACGCCGACATCGCCCCGCTGGATGAAGCGGACCCCGTCGACATCGTCATCATCGCCGTGGCTGACGACGTTGGCGACGGTGCGCGGCGCGGCTTTTTCATTTTCCCGCGCAGCGTGCTGATCGAGCGCGGCGTGATGTCGCGCGCCGCCCAGGGCGGCAAGCGTGCGCTGCGCGTGTATCCGCCGTGGTGCGCGCCGGAGTCCATCCAGGCACAGCGTACGCAGCGCTGGCAGGCGGCGTGGTTTGTGACGGCGGGGGAGCAGCAAAGGCTGGAACAGCTGCTCGGGCAGTGATTGTTTCCGTTCACCTTAGAATTTATCTGCGCCTTGCCGCTGTGATATAAGGGCTTGAGAAATCTCTTTTTATCAGGGTGGTAATAAAATCTTTGCTGAGGTATTGTAATTGTCCGCTGGCGGCCAGCAGCGGGCAGTTGTGTGCGTTTGTTCCCTCCTATATAGAGACCTTTGCCATCATTGCTCCTACATGCCCACATCACAACTTACTAAATATGCTGGATCACGATGCTTATGAATTGGATGAAAGAGGACTACCAAGTTTCTACTGACGACGGATTGTTACAGCTCGACGTGATATATGAGAATCTCAGCCGCAGCACTTGGGCTCGTGGAATTGACGAGGAGACTGTGGCTAACGCGGTCAAGAATAGTCTCAATTTTGGTCTGTACCATAGAGGCCGGCAGGTCGGATATGCCCGGTTAATTACCGATTACGCTACTTTTGCCTATATGGCGGACGTTTTCGTGATTGAAGAATATCGTGGCAAGGGACTTGGCCGGTGGCTTGTCGAGTGCATGCTGAGCTATCCTGGCGTCGACCGCTACCGGCGGCTGCTTCTAGCGACCACGACTGCCGATTGGTTGTATGAAAAGCTTGGCTTCTCGACGCCGGAAAATCCCAAATTATTCTTGCAGATTAACCGACCAGCCATCTACGAGAAGTAGACAAGGATCGATGACCGGCAGCCCCACGGTCTTTTACGCGGTCTTTCAATTTCTGGGCCAGCTGGCTCAGCTACAAGTCAGGTTGCGACATGGAGTATTCGTTTTCACGCTTGATCATTGCGGCTGGCTTGGCTTGTTCAGTCATGGGCATGGCTGCTATTCAACAGATGCGCCTTGCTCGCCCGCTTCGTAAAGCGACGTACTTTCTGCTGAAATTGGCGGCGTTGATCTGGCTGGTGAGCGGCCCATTTGTCGGAACATTCTACAGTCACGGATTCGATGTGGCGTGGTACATGTTTGGTGCCGCCGTGAGTCTGGCCGGATGTGTCGTTGCCGGCACTGTGCTGCTTGCGTGGGCGGCTTTCACACGGAAAAGGCCAAGTTGAATGTGGAATTTTTTTAAGCGTAAAAATACGCCAGAATTGCCTATCCCGCCTCAGATTGTGGCGAAGGTTGAAGTTGAGACAGGTCAAAACAGGTCTGCAGAAACAAATAGAATATCCTTCTTGCGCGCCGAAAAAATTCTTGCGTGTTTTGAACATTCCCAGGGACTTCCAATACCTGACAGCGAGAGTGAACTTGAGACGCCGCGGGTACGCCAACAACTCTACAAAATTCTGCTGGAGCGGCCACTCGCGCCATACTCCACGCTAATTCGACAAGTCTTCGAGAAGGAAGTGCAGTATAGAATTGCGCTTTGGGATGGGACAATAAAAGATGATGGTGATTCTTACGAAGGAATTTATCGTTGTGCCTTCTTGCTTTATCGCCTAGGCAGCACAAGCGATATCCATAGCCTTTGGGTAGCAAAGCATATAAATATGGATGTCGGAACATCAATGGGCGTGGAATTTTTTATTGGGGCGGGATTTCAAGCGACAGTTTCATATTTGGCAGAATCGAACTTGCAGGATGCGGATGAAATATCCTCTTACGTAGCCGGCTGGTTCGATCAGGACGATTCAGAAAAATGGCAAAAGCACTGGGAGCGAAGTATGGTGCAGAATATTTCAAGTACCGGCGATTCGTGAAAGCCCGCAACGGCGCAAAACCTGCCAACGGCGGCAAGCAGCCGGAATTCGGCACGCCAGCAAACGCGGGCCGCAACTCATCCGGGAAAATGACCGTCCATGACTGATATTTGACGGCCTGTCGCAATCCCGCATGGCGGCAGGGTGCGCTGACGTATCGTCAACGTTTCCTTCCTGGCATCCGTCCATCACCGTTGAAAGAATCGTTCATGCGAGTTCATCCCCTGGCACTGGTTTTTCCCCTGTTGTTTGCAAGTGGCGCCCGGGCGGACGCATTGGACGACATCGTCAAGGCCGAAATGAAGATGCGGCAAATCCCCGGACTGTCGCTGGCCATCATCGAGAACGGTAAGATTGTCAGGGCGCAAGGGTACGGTGTCACGGAAAAGGGCGGCAAGACGCCGGTCGGCCCGCACACGCTGTTCCAGGCCGGGTCGGTCAGCAAGCCGGTGGCCGCGCTGGGGGCGCTGCACCTGGTAGAGCAGGGCAAGCTTGGCCTTGACGAGGACGTCAATCCCCGCCTGCTCACGTGGAAGTTGCCGGACAGCGCCCTGACGGCCGAACAGAAGGTGACCTTGCGCAGGCTGCTCAGCCACAACGCCGGGCTGACCGTGCATGGCTTCCCCGGCTACGCCAGCAATGCGCCGCTGCCCACCGTGGTCCAGGTGCTGAACGGCGAGCAACCGGCGAATACGGCACCCATCCGCGTTGACATGGTTCCAGGCAGCAAGGTGCGTTACTCCGGTGGCGGCTATACCGTCATGCAACAAACGGTGGCCGACGTGAGCGGCCAGGCGTATCCCGACTACATGCGCGACGCGGTCCTCACGCCCCTGGGCATGCAGGAGAGCTCCTATGTGCAACCGCCGCCGGCCGAGCGCGCACGCCGGAATGCCAGCGGCCACCTTGCCGACCGCAGCCTGGTGGCGGGACGCTGGCATGTGTATCCGGAAATGGCGGCGGCCGGTTTATGGACCAACGCGTCGGACCTGGCGCGCTTCGCCATCAGCGTGCAGCAATCGCTGGCCGGCACCTCCAACCCGGTCATCTCGGCAGCCTTGACGCAACAGATGCTGACCCCGCAAATAGAGAACGCGGGCCTGGGCGTCTTCCTGCACGGCAGCGGCAGCGCGCAACGCTTCTCGCACGGCGGGCGTGACGACGGCTTCGACACCTTGTTGACGGCATTTTCCCGCACGGGCCAGGGCGCCGTGATCATGATTAACGCGAATGACAATTCCCGCATGATGGACCGCCTGACCGCCGCCATCGGCCGCGCCTATCGCTGGCCGGATGCCGATTACGCCGTCTTGCGCAAGCATCCCGCCATCAAGATCGATGCCAGGGCGCTCGGCCGCTACACGGGCCGCTACGAGTTGGCGAACAACACGATAGGCACCTTCGATATGCAGGGGGGCCGTCTGCGCAGCATTTACGATGGCTTGCCCGACGAAACTTTCGTGCCTGTCGGCGCGCACCGCTTCCAATCGACGTCGCGCAATTGCGAACTGGCGTTCGCCGTCGATGCACAAGGCGAGGTGACAGGCGTCGTCGTGACGACCAAGGACAAAGCCAGCACGGCGCCGCGCATCGGCCCGCTGATGCACACCTTGAAAGCACGCACCGACCCCAAGCCTGCGCGTACCAGGAGTGTGCAAGCCTTGCTGGCCGACATTGCGCGTGGCGGCAGCGCCCTGGCCAATTCGGATTTTGCCACGCCGGGCATCAAGAGCAACTTTGGCACGCAGGCGATTGGCGAACTCGCCAATGTGAAGTCGCTGACTTTTTTGCACGAGCAAGCTGTTGCAGGCCGCGCGATCGAACGGCATGGCAGCAAGGTGGACAGCGTCCTTGCCTTCCACGTCAGCGGCATCCAGCCGGAGCGCACGCTGCTGGTTTACCTGACGGCGGACAGCTTGTTTGCCGACTTCGATCTGGTGGATGACTGAACATCCGGCGTGCCAAGCCAGTTACAAGCAAGGCAGGGAGCTTGCTGCTTCATGATGGGGGCAGTCAGAATTTCTGTCTGCAGCACGGGAAAATAGGAAAGCCATGCGCAGGCAACGATTTCGTCGCCGACTAAGTGCTAGGCGAGAGGCACAGGAACACAACATGATCCATTGATTTCTCATTTTCCAGAAATTGTGGGTTAGTATAGACTATGCCTATTTGACCGCAATGTTAAATATTTACAACCATTAGCCGTGTGCAGCTAGGTAGCGCGTTAAAATATTGCATAAACCTCTCGCGCTGGAAATCTGATTGATTTATCTCGATAGATTCAAAATTAAGGTCAGAATTCTCTATGCTCAAGAAATTAAATTTCAACAATAAAAATAAATCTTTTGGTGTCATGAGATCTTCTCTCGAATATTCCATGTTTAGTCTTGACGCCTTAATCGGATCGGAACACCAATAGCGTAGTGTTCCAAGTTTATCTGAAAAATAGAGATGGTGAGTTTTTCCATCGTTTGGAATCTTACTGCTAATGTCCACTTTTGTCAGACATAAGTCATCGATGTGCTTCCTGGATGGATAACCATCAGATTTTATAAATTTAGGCGTACAGTAAGCTACGGATGCGTTTGGCACCTTGGATAGCCGAACAAGCGCCTCATGCTGACCATATGGGCGGATTTTTTTACCTTTATCATATGGCTTAGGTTTAATGTCCAGTTTTGCCCGGTAGGCGGGTTGTTCTTCTTTGAAATTGCAATTCTTTGCAAGATAGCCAAGTAAATGTTTATCTTTTATTCTTGATAATTTGGCAACTTCTTCGACTAGCTTGTATTGGTAAAAATAAGCGAATAGTAAGATGCTTTCTTTATGCGATGGATTCTGTACCCGTTCTTTTATCCATTCGAAAAAATCATCTGCTGTAAATTTAAATTTGCTCTTTTGTGCCGAAAATCCCAAATCGAAACCAACATGAACCTCTTCCTTTCCTGGAATGAAGGTTTCTATTGTTGCTGCCTTAAAGTTTTTGAGAAAATGCTGTTTCCATAAATCGTAATATTCAAGTTCGAGTTTCTTTTCGCTAAATGTTGCGCTCATAAGGTTCACATATAATTTTTAAATTAACCAGCCAGGAATGGGAGGATTTTTACTTTCTACATCGGCAGCTAGAAGAGCACTGAAAGGATATCACTCTAGATAATGTTAAAATACGCAAAATGTCACAGATCGAGTTGGTAGTGCTTACGGACTAGCTTTGCGCAGTCTTGCAGCAGGCTTATGTAGAGCAATTTGACTTAAATGCCAGTCTTAGGTCTTATGTACCTTTGCTAGTAATTGCTGACGTCGCATAGGGGGCTACGCTCATGGTCCTTGGGGCCGTCTTTCAGGATGCGTTCTTGGCTACCGCTAATTGCTGCTACGCTCCGGTGACAGCTGGAACGACGGACGAAGCTGCTATTTAACGTTGAGATCGTTCCGTCATGTCAAACCTGCTTCTTTTCGACTCCACCGAGCATCGTTCGGGCCCGCTTGTCGCGCCGGATGAAGTCATCGACAATATGGCATGCCAATCAAGATATCGCCTAAAAAATTCCTGCTGTGCCTGCTCATCCTCAGCCCGGCCTGGTATGTCGCCGCATGCTGCGTGTTTTCCAACAGCCGCAAGGCGGCGTTCTATCAAATCCAGACGGGCGATACGCGGCAAGCGGTGCTTGACCGTTTCGGCGCGCCGACGCATGTCGAGCGTGCGGGAGTCTCTTTCAAACAGTATTCCACCACGCCATGCGCGGCGCCTTGCGTCGAGCGGCTGTGGTTCGAGAACCGCTTGAACACGGAACTGGAGGTATGGTCCTTAGAACTGGACCGGCATGGTCGCGTGGTGGGGAAGAATTATCTGATGTCGTCGTAGGCCGCCTGGCTAGGCGACTTTGCTGAGCACATAGCGGTACTTGCCCGACGCCTCCGCCGCGATTTCGTCGACTTCCTCGATAACGACGTCCACTTGCGCGCCCAGTCTGGCCTGGAAACCGGTGACGATGACGGCGCGGGTGGCGTCGTCCAGGCGGGGCTGGCAGACCAGCAGCACGCGCGTGCGCAGCAGGGTTTCCTGGATGATCTTGAAGCTGCGCACCTGCGGCAGTTCGCGCACGATGTAGACGAGGGCCAGGCCGTGCATGACGGTGCCGTCCGCGGCGGTGAGGAAATCCGTGCTGCGCCCCTCGATTTTCTGCAGCAGGGGCAGGCCGCGGCCGCAGGCGCACGGCTGCGTGCCCAGCGCGCCCACGTCGCCCGTGGCGTAGCGGATGAATGGGTAGTCTTGCGTGGCCAGGTGGGTGACGACGATTTCGCCCGTCACTCCCGGCGGCAGCGGCTGGCCCTGGCCATCAAGGATTTCCACGATCACGTCTTCGGCCGTGATGTGCATGCCGCCGTCCGGGCATTCGTGGGCGATGAAGCCCGCGTCGCGCCCGCCGTAGCCGTTGGCCACGGGGCAGCCGAAGGCGGCGGCGATCTGCGCGCGCTGTTCGTCGTACAGGCGCTCGGCCGTGACGAAAGCCACTTTCACGCCCAGGCCGTCGAGCGGCAGGTCGCGCGCGCCGGCGTGGCTGGCGATGCGGCACAGGGCCGACGGGTAGCCGAACAGCATGCGCGGACGCCAGCGGCGCAGCTGCCGCACGTAGCCGTCGAGGCGGTCGGGCGACATGGCAAACGCGGGCAGCAGGGTGGTGCGCAGCAGCGCGTCGCGCAGGCGGCGCACGCGGTCTTGCGCATGCAGCTCGATGGGCGAACCCCACAACACGGCTTCGCGGTCGCCGATGTCGACGCCCCACCAGCGCGTGGCGCGCCACTTGGCGGCGATGTCGTGGCTGACCCTGCGCCGTCCGAGAAAGAACTGCAGCGGCTCGCCGCTGGAGCCGCCCGTGGCGAACGGGCGCAAGCCCACGGCGCGGGCGGACTTGAAACTGTCGCGCGCAGCCGCGATGTCGCGCTTGCGCAGCAGCGGCAGGCGCGCCAGATCGGCCAGCTGCCGTACCTGTTCCGGGTCGAAGCCGCTGCGGGCGAACAGGGCGCGGTAATGCGGCACGTGCGCGCCCGCGTGGCGCAGCAGCGCGCGCAGGCGCGCCAGCTGCCACGCTTCCAGCTGCTGCGCGCTCCACCACTGCGAGCGTTCCAGGCGGCGCAGCAGGCGCGCGCTGTGGTGCCCCTTCAGCCATTCGTGCAGGGGAAACAGCCAGCGGGCGACGCAGCGCGTGTAGGCGCCGGGGCGCGGCGCGGCGCGGATGCGGCGGTAATGGGCGGCCAGCCTGGGCGCGACGCCGGGCCAGCCGAAGGTGGCGGCGTGCGCCAGGCCCGCGTCTGCCATGGCCCACGCACGGGGCGGGTCGCGCAGCAGCGCCACGATGGCTTGCGCCATGGCGGCCGGCTCGCCGGGCGGCACCAGCAGCGCCGTCACGCCGTCCTGCAGCAGGGCGGGGATGCCGCCCACGTTGGTGCTGACGACCGGCACGCCGCAAGCCAGCGCTTCGAGCACGGAATTGGGCATGTTGTCGGCCAGGCTGGGATTGAGGACGATGTCGCTGGCCTGGTACAGGGCCGGCATGGCGGCGTTGTCGACGGGGCCGGCGAAGCGCACGGCATCGAGAACGCCGAGCGACCTGGCCAGGCGCGCCAGCGCCGCGCGCTGCGGCCCGCCGCCTGCCAGCACCAGGCGCGCCGTGGGATAGCTCCGTCGCACGAGGGCGAAGGCGCGCACGGCGCTGGCGTTGTCGTACAGGCTTTCCAGGTGGCGCGCCACGAGGATGCATGGGCCATCGGCCGATGCCGGCGCGGCACGTGCGGCGTGGGTAAAACGCTGCAAGTCCACCACGTTCGGCACGATGTGGGCCGTATGGCCATGGCGCTCGAAGACGCCGGCCAGGTAGGCCGAAGGCACGACGATGGCGCTGGCGCGGCGCAGGCTGAAGGCCACCAGGCGCGGCGAGCGGGCGAAAAAGGCGGCCGCTTCGCCACCCCGGTAATTGAGCAGGGCCGGCTTGCCTTTCAGGCTGGCGATCCACAGCGCGGGCGCGGCCTGCAAATGCCAGGACCAGCCGGAATTGGCCATGATGTGGAACAGGTCGACCGTATTGGCGGCGCGCCACAACCGCCACAGGTGCACGGGCAGGCGCAGCGCGGCGCGCAGGTAGCGGATGCGCGCCAGCCAGGGCGGCAGCAGGGGGCCGTTGACGGCCAGCAGCTGCACTTGCGCGCCATCGTCGCGCAGCATGCGCGCCAGTTGCGCCGTCTGATTCGCCATGCCGCCGGCCGGCGGCGGCAGCGGGCCGACCAGCGCGATGCGCAGGCCCGTGAAGATCATGGCATCGCTCCCGCCGCCACGCGTGCCGCCGCCGCGCGCGCATACACGGGCGCATAGCGGCCCACGCTGGCGTCCCAGCTTCGCTCCGTCTCGACGAAGGCGCGCGCCTGGCGCCGCAGCGCCGGCCAGCTGGCAGGCGCCAGCAGCAGGGCCAGTATGGCGTGCGCCAGCGCGTCGGCGTCGCCGGCGCGAAACAGCATGCCCGTCTTGCCATGCTGGAGCAGTTCGCGGTGGCCGCCCACGTCGGACGCCACCACGAGGCGGCCCTGGGCCATCGCCTCGAGCGGTTTCAAGGGCGTCACCAGCTCCGTCAGGCGCATCGGCAGGCGCGGGTACACGCAGATGTCGATCAACTGATAATACGTGGCCACCTGCGCATGCGGCACCCTGCCGGCGAAGACCACGGCGTGGGCGATGCCCAGCTGGGCCGCCAGTGCGTGCAGCGCCGCTTCCTGCGGGCCGCCGCCGGCCAGCAGCAGCCGCAATGCCGGCTGCGCTGCCAGCAGGCGCGGCATGGCGCGCAGCAGCAGGTCCAGTCCCTCGTAGGCGTAAAACGAGCCGATGAAGCCGATCGTCAGGTGGCCATGCAGGCCCAGCTTGTGCGCCAGCCAGTGGTCTTCGGCGGCGGTGGCGCTGAAGGCGGCCGCATCGACGGCGTTCGGGATGACGGTGATTTTATGCGCGGGCACGCCGCGCGCGCACAGTTCGCGCCGCAAGCCGTCGCAGATGGTGGTGACGGCGTCGGCGCGGCGCAGCGCGTAGGTTTCCAGTGCCCGCGTGAGGCGGTAGCGCAGGCCGCCGGGCCGGCTGCTGCCATGGTCGGCGGCCGCGTCTTCCCAGAAGGCGCGCACTTCATATACGACGGGGATGCCCAGCGCGCGGCCCGCGTTGAGGGCGGCGATGGCGTTCAGGGCGGGCGAATGCGCGTGCAGGATGTCGGGCTTGAGCCGCCGCGCCAGCCGGCGCAGGCGCACGGCCAGGCCGGTGATGACGGCCACCTGCCGCAGCACGGGCAGGCGCGCCCACCAGCGCGCATCGGGCGCCGTGCGATAAAAATGCCAGCCGTCGACCAGCTGCTGCGCGCCATCCGTCGGCCCCTGCTTGGCACTGGTGAGCTGCATCGTGTGCCAGCCCAGCGCGCGCTGCTGCCGCAGGATGGCCAGGGTGCGGAAGGTGTAGCCGCTGTGCAGGGGCAGCGAGTGGTCGAGGATGTGCAGGATGCGCATGGATTTACTCCATTGCCATGGCCGGCGCGGGCGCCGGCGTCTTATTTGCACCCGCCGGCAGCACCTGGCGCAGGAAGGACTCGAACATCAGCAGCGCCCACAGGGGCGCGCTGTAGTCGCGCCGGCCGCTCGCGTGCTGTTCCAGCAGCAGGCGCACGTAATCCATGTCGAACAGGCCGCACTGCGCCAGGGTGGGACCCAGCAGCCGCTGTTGCAGGCGCTGGCGCAGCGGGCCGCGCAGCCAGTCGGCCAGCGGCACGGAAAAGCCCATCTTCTGGCGGTACAGCAGGGCGTCGGGCAGCAGCGGGCGCAGGGCTTTTTTCAGCAGGTACTTGCCTACGCCGCGCCGCAGCTTCAATTGCGGCGGCAGGCCGGACATCCACGCCACCAGTTCATGGTCGAGCAGGGGCGAGCGCACTTCCAGCGCATGCGCCATGCTGGCCCGGTCGACTTTGGTGAGGATGTCGCCGGGCAGGTAGGTTTTCAAGTCCAGGTACTGCACCTGCGACAGCGGGTCTTGCGCGGGACTGGCCAGCGCGTGGCGGCGCAGCACTTCCACGGCGCGGTAGCCGTGCAGGCTGCGCCGCAGCTCGGGACTGAACAGGCGCGCGCGCATGGCGTCGCCCAGCAGGCTGACGCCGTGAAAATACGCGTCCGTCGTGTCGCGCGCCAGGCCTTCGAACGTGGTCTTGGCGCGCAGGAAACGGGGCGCCCAGTCGGCCTTCGGGTACCACCGCCCCAGGGTGCCGAACAGCGACTGGCGCAGGCCGGCCGGCAGCAGCGGGTCCATGGCCTTGCGCACTTTTTCCTCGCGCGTGTGCAGGCGGTAGCGCCGGTAGCCGGCCAGGCTTTCATCGCCGCCGTCGCCCGACAGGGCCACCGTGACGCGCTGGCGCGCCAGCTGACAGACGCGGTAGGTGGGCATGGCGGAACTGTCGGCGAACGGTTCGTCGTACAGATTGGCCAGCAGGTCGATCAGTTCGAAGTCGTCCTGCTCGACCTGGCGCGCGTGGTGCGCCGTGGCGTAGCGGCGCGCCACCAGGTCGGCGTAGCGCGCCTCGTTGTACGCCGGGTCGCCGAACGAGATGGAGCAGGTGTTGACGGGCGTGCTGCTGGCCCCGGCCATCAGCGCCACGACGGCGCTCGAATCGACGCCGCCGGACAAAAAGGCGCCCAGTGGCACCTCGGCCACCATGCGGATGCGCACGGCTTCGCGCAGGCGCGCCAGCAGTTCGTCGGCCGCCTGCGCTTCGCTGGCGGGCGGGTTCGGCGTGAACGGAACGTCCCAGTACGGCTGCGGCGCGGGCAGCGGCTGGCCGGCGCGAATCGACAGGGTATGCCCGGGCGGCAGCTTGCGCGCGTGCTGGAAGATGCTGCGCGGCTCGGGCACGTAGCCGTAGGCGAAATACTCTTCCACGGCCAGCGGGTCGAGCGCGCGCGGCATGGCCGGATGCGCGAGCAGGGCCTTGAGTTCGGAGCCGAACAGCAGGGTGCCGTCGTCCGCCTCGCCGTAGTACAGGGGTTTCACGCCCAGGCGGTCGCGCGCCAGGAACAGCAGGTGGCGCCGGCGGTCCCACAGGGCGAAGGCGAACATGCCGCGCAGGCGCTGCACGCATTGCTCTCCCCATTGTTCCCACGCGTGGACGATGACTTCCGTGTCGCTGCTGGTGCGGAACGGGTGGCCGAACTGGCGCAGTTCCGCCATCAGGCTGCGATAGTTATAGATTTCGCCATTGAAGACGATGGCGATGCTGCGGTCGGCGTTGAACAGCGGCTGCTGGCCGCTGGCCAGGTCGATCACGGACAGGCGCCGGTGCGCCAGGCCCAGTCCCGGCTCGCGGTGCAATCCCCCTTCGTCCGGCCCACGGTGGCGCAGGCTGTGGTTCATGCGCGCCAGCAGCAGCACGTCGATGTCGCGCTGGCCCTGCAAATCAAAGATGCCGCTGATGCCGCACATGGGAGGCCTTTCAGGGAGTGGTGGACAGGGGGGAGGGCTGGCGCGCGCCCGTCAGGCGGTCGTACACGGCCAGGTAGGCGCCGGCCATGGCGGGCAGGCTGTGCTCGGCCAGCACTTGGCGCCGCCCGCGCGCGCCGTGGCGCGGACCCAGTTCGGGCATGCTGTAATAGTCGAGCATGGCGTCGGCCAGCATCTCGGGCGATCCGGGCGGCACCAGGGTGCCGCTCCAGCCCGACTGCACCAGTTCCGCATTGCCGCCCACCTGCGTGGCGACGATGGGCAGTCCCGTCGCCATCGCTTCGAGGATGGTGTTCGAGCTGCCTTCGGCCAGCGACGGCAGCACGAACAGGTCCATGGCGCGCAGCAGCTGCGCCACGTCGTCGCGCGCGCCGGGCAGCCAGGCCAGGTGCGCCACGCCGGACTGGCGCAGCAAGTCCAGGCAGGCCTGGCGGCACGGTCCGTCGCCGACGATGATCAGGCGCAGGCGCGCGCGGGCGCCCGGCTGCGCCAGCAACAGTAAAAAGGCGTGCACCAGCGAGGCGTGGTCCTTGACGGCCGCCATGCGGCCCACGCTGCCGATGACGAAGGCGCCGTTGCACAGAAAGCCGGGCGGACCCACGGCGGCCGGCGGGCCCAGGCGCGGATGGAATTGCACACTGTCGACGCCATTGCCGATGTGCGACACCTGCGCGGGCGCCGCGCCGATGGCGTCCACCAGCCATTGCCCCAGGTCGGCGCTGACGGCGATGAAGTGCTGCACCAGCGGCAGCATGCATTTGCGCAGCAGCCGGTATTTGCGGCGGGTGCCGTGCAAGTCGCTCATGTCGCGCCCGTGTTCGCCATGCACGCGCAGGCGCACGCCGGCCAGGCAGGCCAGCAGTTGCGCTTCGAGGCAGCCCAGGTTGCGCGTGTGCACCAGCGTCGGGCGCAGCTGTTTCAGCACGCGGTACAGGTGCAGGTAGTGGCGCCAGTCCTTGCCCTCGCGCTTGTCCAGGCTGATGATGTCGACGCCGGGCGTGGTCAGGCGCTGGCGAAACGCGGTGGCGTTCTTCAGGCAGACGATGGCGTGCCGGTAGCGTTCCGGCGGCAAATGGTTGATCAGGTTCACCAGGCCGTTTTCCAGCCCGCCCACGTCGAGCTGGTGGATCACGTGCACGATCAGCGGGGCCGTGCTGGCCGCCGGCGCGCGGCCCGTGTCGGTGTCAAGGGCCATGCGGCAACTCCTGCAAGCGTTGTTCGATGACGGGCAGCGCCGCCCGCAGGAAGGCTTGCAGGTGCGCGCGCGGCGGCGGCGCCAGCTCGTCGTAGGCGGCAAAGACGATGAGGTCGGCGCCATCCTGGCGTCTGCCCAGCAGCTTGGCTTGCGCCAGCAGCAGTTTCACCAGCACGGGCCGGGCCGTAACGACGCCGCCCTGGCGGTAGACGCGCCACACCAGCAGGCGCTCGCCGCCGTGGGCCAGCACGCTTTCGCGCACGTCCAGGGCGCCGCCGGGCAAGCCGACCTGCCACACGCGCTGCGCCAGGGCCGTCCAGCGCGCGCCGTAGGGCGACGATAGATGCGTCAGCAATTCGGCATCGCGCACCTGGCGCGCATACCAGCGCAGTTGCAGTCCCACCGGCGCGCCGTCGCCGTCCTGGCGCGCATATGTGGCTGCAAACAGCGCGGGCTTGCCCGCATACGGCGCCTGCCAGTTGATATTCCCCGGTGCCGCATCGTGCAGCCGCCGCCAGGCGGGCGGATCGGGCAAGGCCAGCACGATGGCGGGCAGCGCGGCGCCGTCGTCGCGGTGGCTGGCCAGCGCCAGGGCCGGCCACAGGGCCGCCAGCAGCAGGCAGGCGGCGCTGGCGCGCACGACGGCGCGCGGGCTGGCCGCGCCGGCGCCGGGGCGGACGGACGGGGTTGGCAAGGCGGGCGGCAAAGTCGGCGCCGGCGGCAGTTCGCGCCAGCGCGCGGCCAGCCAGAACAGCAGCAGCGCCACCAGGCCGAAGAACAGCCAGCCGTAGATCAGGTGATCGACGCCGACGGCCAGGCGCATGTTGCTCAGGTGGCCCAGCATCACGATCATATAGGCGCGCACGCCATTGGCGAGGATGGGCACGAGCAGCGCGGCGGCCATGACGGCCAGGCGCCGGCGCGTGCTGTGGAAGTTGACATGCGCGAACAGGGCGCCCAGGGCCAGCGCGGCGATCAGGTAGCGCAAGCCGCTGCACGCTTCCACCACCGACCAGTTGCCCGTGGGCAGAGAAAAATTGCTGCCATCGCGAAATACGGGCACGCCCGTCCATTGCAGCGCGGTGACGGTGAAGGCGGCCGTGAAGTCGATCAGCGGTTCGAGGAAGACTTCGCCGAACGGCACGGCGAGGAACAGGTACGCGAGGGGAAAGGCCAGCAGGCGCACGGCCGGCCAGCCGAGGATGGCCAGCACGCAGGCGGGCAGCATGGCCGTGGCCGCATATTGTTCCACCACGGGCACGTTGGCGGCGTCGGCCAGCAGCCAGGCCAGGCCCAGCGCGCCCAGCAACAGCAAGCCTGGCCGCGACGGCTGGGGCGCCAGCGCGGCCAGGCGCGCGCGCCGGCGCCAGGCCAGCCAGCAACTGATGGGCACGATCAAGAAGCCGTGCGCGAAGGTCTGCGAGCGCGACCACAGTTCCAGCATCGACCAGAAGGTGGCGTGGTACAGCAGCACGACGGCGGCCAGGGCCAGCAGCAGGAGTGGCAGGGCATGCCGCTGGCCATGCCCGTCCGGCCGGACGGCCGCATCCGGCAAGCAGGCAACCGGGTCGAGTTGCACGCTCATGTGGAGGGTTCCCGCACGGGCAGCATGGGCGCGGCGGCGCCGCCGGCCGGCGTATTCGACCCGGCCTCGGCCTCGGCCGATATGCCCAGCATGGCGCCCAGGCCGCGCAGATTGCGCTCCCAGTCGTAATCCTGCAAGACCAGCTGGCGCGCCGCCGCGCCCATGGCCGCGCCGCTCGCTTCGGCCGCGCCGCCCTGGGCATGGCGCAGCACGCGCGCGGCATGGTGGATGAATTCGGCCTCGTCGCGCGCCAGCAGCAGTTCCAGGCCCGGCTGGGCGGCGATGCCTTCCAGCGCCTGCGGCGTGGCCAGCACGATCTTGCCCATCGCCATCGCTTCCAGCACCTTGTTCTGCACGCCGCGGGCGATGCGCAGGGGCGCCACGGCCAGGGCCGCGCCCGCCAGGTAGGGGCGGATGTCGGGCACCTTGCCCGTCACCACCACGCCAGGAATCCTGGCCAGCGCCGTCACGGCGGGCACGGGTGCGCTGCCGACGATATAGAACTGCAACCGGGGAAACTCGCGCCGCAGGGCGGGCCAGACGTGGCGCACGAACCATTGCACGGCGTCGACGTTCGGCCAGTAATCCATGGCGCCCGTAAACACCAGCGCCTGCACGCCGG
Source organism: Janthinobacterium kumbetense (assembly GCF_023703445.1). Classification (NCBI taxonomy): domain Bacteria; kingdom Pseudomonadati; phylum Pseudomonadota; class Betaproteobacteria; order Burkholderiales; family Oxalobacteraceae; genus Janthinobacterium; species Janthinobacterium kumbetense. The sequence continues at coordinate 1,099,657 of NZ_JAMQGR010000001.1, read as the reverse complement.
CCGGATACACGCCGGGCCGTGCCGGCTGGGGCGTGAAATACGCCGTGTCGACGCCGTTGTTGAAGTATCCCGTCTTGCGCCGCGCCATCGGCGCGCACTGGCGGAACAGGGCCGCTTCGGCCGGCGAGACGAAGCTGGCGGCCGTGAACTGCTGGGCGATGTGGCGCTCGTACTGCAGCAGCAGCTGCGCTTCGCGCCGGTACAGCAGCGACATGGGCCAGGGTTTGCTGTCGCCGTACTGGCGCCACTTGTCGGAATCGACGTCGACGAAATCGATCACGCGGTGCAGGGCGCGGCCCGCGCTGCCGTCGATGTATTGCGCCATGGGCCCGGAAAAGGCCAGCGCATGGCGTACCTTGCCGCCGGACAGCAAGCCGTCGACCCATTGCAGCAGCCGCGCATCGCGGTAATAGTGCACGCTCATGGCTTGCCGCGACAGCAGCGCCTGCATGGCGCGCCAGCGGGCCGTGCCGCGCTGCAAACCGATGAAGCGCGTGCTGGCGCACAGGGCGGCCACGCTTTTCGCGTGCCGCCAGTCGTCGTCATCGTCGATGAAGCAGCCCAGGTGCACGCGGAAATGCCGGCTCAGGTATTGCAGCATGTGCCACGAACGTATCTTGTCGCCCTTGTTGGGAGGATACGGCAGGCGGTGGGCGAGGAAGAGCAGTTCGCGCATGGTATGTTCCCTTGCTTAGCCCAGTTGCCGCACGATGTGCGGCCCCAGCAGGTTGGCCAGCGGCAGCGGCAGGCGGCGCCAGGCGCGGATGAACAGCGCGTATTTCGGATTCAGGGGATTGACTTCCGGCAACGCCTTGGCGCGCACGAGCCGGCACGCATACGGCAGCGGCTGCGGCGTAAAACCCCAGTTCTTCTTGAAATCGTATGCCCCGGTGCCGAGCTTGCTGCGGCCGAAATCGAACAGGCGGCAGCCGCGCGCGCTGGCGCGGCGCATCGCTTCCCAGTACATGAAATCGTTGGCGCCCGTGCGGCGCGCCAGCACGCTGCCGCCGCCATAATACGGCAGCACTTCGTCGCGGAAATAGAACAGCAGCACGCTCGCTTGCGCCTGCTGGCCGTGATACACGGTGAGGATCTCGCAATCGCCGCCAAACACCGTGCGCAGCAGGGCAAAGTGGCGGCGCGCGAAGACGGGCGTGCCCAGCCGGTGCACGCTGGATGCGTAGAGCGGGTAGAAACGCTCGAGGTCATAGTCGATGGCGCTGTGCAGGCCGCCCGCCATGGCCTTGCGCACGACGGCGCGCTGCTTGCGGGGGATCGCCAGCAGATTCTGTTCCGCCTCGGGGTGTAATGCCCGGCGGAAGGTGGCGTACAGGGGTTTGTGCAGCCAGGCCGCGTCCGGCTGTTGTTCCGCCTCGCGCCAGCGGTATTCCAGGTGGCCCACGCCGAGGCGCCGGGCCAGCGCCAGCGCCGCGCTGTCGAGGGCCTGGCGCACGGCCGCGCCGCCGCCGGCGATGCCGCCGTACAGGCAAAAGGGCAGCGAGACGAGGGACGAACCGAACAGGCGGCTGCGCAAATGGGCCAGCGGCAGCACGCCGGCGATGTGCCCGTGCTGTTCCGCGTACAGGAAATGGCTGTCGTGCCGGAAACCCTGCTGCATGATGGTGTGCCAGCCGGCGCGGTGGAAGAAGGTCGCTTCCGGGCACGTGTCGACGAAGGCGTCCCAGCGCGCATGGTCGTGCCCCTGCAGCGAGCGCACGGCGATGGCGGCGCTGCCATGCAGCGGGTCGGGAGGAAGGCTGGCCTCGTGCATCATGTGCTTTCCAGAAAAATACGGTCCATGCGGTCCCAGGAGAAATCGCCCGTCAGGCGCGCCAGCCGCGCTTCCATGCGCCCCAGGTTCAGGTAGTGGCGAAAGCGCGTCCTGGCGTCGAGGCCCGCCGGGCGCGGCTGGCCGGGATCGAGTTCCCAAGGATGAAAATAGAATATGCCAGCTTGCCCGTCGCGCGAATTGATGCGTCGCAAAAGCCAGCGCGACAGTGCATACGGCATCAGCCTGAAATAACCGCCGCCGCCGGCCGGCACGTTGCGCCCGCGCAGGCGCACGGTGCTGACGGGCAATTCCAGCACGCCCAGCGGTCCCCGCGGGCGCCAGGCGAAGCGGGGTGCGTCCGGCATGCCGTAGTGGTCGTGGCGGATCGGGTAGATGCTGGAACTGTAGCGGTAGCCCGCTTCCTGCAGCACGTCGAAGGCCCACAGGTTGGCCGCGCCGATGGAAAAGCTGGGCGCCCGGTAGCCGTGCACGGCCAGCCCCGTTATTTGCTCGAGGATGGTCTTGCTGTGGCGCACGTCGTGGGCGAATTGCGCGGTCGACTGGTCGCAGGCGCGCTGGTGCGCATAGCCATGGCTGGCCACTTCGTGCCCGGCGTCCGCCACGCGGCGCAGCATGGCCGGATAGCGCTCGGCGATCCAGCCCAGGGTAAAAAAGGTGGCGTGGATGCGCCGGCCTTCCAGCAGCAGCAGGATGCGCTCGATATTCGCCTCGACCCGGCATTCCAGGCGGGGCCAGTCGGCGCGCGCGATGTGCGGCGCGAAGGCGGACACCTGGAAATAGTCTTCCACGTCGATGGTCAGCGCATTGCGCAAGATCAAAGATGACGGCGGCGTCATGGCGTGCCCCGGCGCGCCGCCAGCCAGGGCGCGACGACGGCGGCGATGCGTTCGGCAGCATGGCCATCCCACAGGGGCGGAAGGCGACCGCGCTTGCCGCCCGTGTCCAGGATGCCCCGCGCCAGCGACAGCATGGCGGCCGGCTGCGTGCCGGCCAGGGTATTCGTGCCGTCGCTGACGGTGACGGGGCGCTCCGTCGTGTCGCGCAGGGTCAGGCAGGGCACGCCCAGGGCCGTGCTTTCTTCCTGCACGCCGCCCGAATCCGTCAGCACCAGGCGCGCCTCTTGCATCAGGCCCAGCATTTCCAGGTAGCCCAGCGGCGGCAGGCTGACGATGGCGTGCCGCGCCAGCTGCGCTTCCAGGCCCGCCAGGCGCAGGCCGGCCAGGGTGCGCGGGTGGATGGGAAACAGCAGCGGCAGCCGGCGGGACAGCTGTCCCAGCGCCTGCAGCAGCGCTTCGAGTTGCGCCGGGTCATCCACGTTCGACGGCCGGTGCAGGGTCAACAGGCCATACGCGGGCGGGCAGGCGTGGCCGTGGGCGCGCAGGGTGGCGGCGGGCGGCATGGCGCGCGGCAGCTGCTGCCGCAGGCTGTCGATCATGACGTTGCCCGTGAAGTGGATGCGTTCGGCGGCGATGCCTTCGCGCAGCAGGTTGGCGCGCGCGCCTTCCTCGCTGGTCAGCAGCAGGTCGGACAATTGATCCGTCAGCACGCGGTTGATTTCCTCGGGCATGCGCCGGTCGCCGCTGCGCAAGCCCGCCTCGACGTGGATCACGGGCGTGCCGCGCTTGGCCGCCACCAGCGCGCACGCCAGCGTGGAATTGACGTCGCCCACCACCAGCACGGCATCGGGCGCCAGCGGCGGATGGGCGTCGAGCACGGCGTCGAAGCGGCGCATGATCTCGGCCGTCTGCTGCGCGTGGTTGCCGGAGCCGACGTCGAGGGCGATGTCGGGCGGGCGCATGTCCAGGTCGATGAACAGCTGTTCGTTCATGGCCGTGTCGTAATGCTGGCCCGTATGCAGCAAGGTCACGCGCACGGCGGGAGCATGGCGCGCCAGGGCGGCCAGGATGGGCGCCATCTTCATCAGGTTGGGGCGCGCGGCCACCACGCACAGCAGGTGCGCCGGCGCGGCGGATGACAGCGAAGGGTCGGACATGCTGCAGCCTCCTTAGAATTGCATGGTGAGCGTGGCGCTGACGCCGTTTTCGCGGTAATCGCCGCCGCGGTTGCTGGCGTGCCGCGTGTGCCGCACGTCGATGCTGGCCGTCATGTCCGGCTGCAGGATGCGCGTGTAGCCGGCCGTCAAGGTGATGTTGTTGTCGCGCCGGGGCGCGCTCAGCGAACGCACGCCGGCGTAGCCGGCATTGACATTGACGGTGGTGCGCGAATTGGCTTGCCAGCCCCAGCCCAGGTTGCCGCCGACCTGGCGCGTGCGGTCTTCGCTGCCGAACTCCACGCCGGGCAGCAAGCCGCTGTCGATGCCGCTGGCCGTTTGCGCCGTGCGGTCGACGGCCGTGACGCCGACGATCATCGTGCTTTTCGCCGTGGCGCGCGCCATCGTCAGCTTCAGCTGCTTTTGCAGGAAATAGCGGTGGCTGAAGTAATTGATGGCGCCCCGTTCCGGCCCCAGGCTGTTGGCGTAGCGCAGGAAGGCGTCGATGCGCAAGCGCCGGTCGCGCGCATTGGGAAAGATGCCGCGCCACAATTGATCGAGCAGCCGGCCCGCATCGCGGTCGCCCAGGCGCGAAAACTGCGTCGGCATGGTGGTGATGTTTTCGCCGTAGCTCAATTGCCAGTTGGTATGGCGCTGCAGGAAGGTGGCGTCCAGGCTGTAGGTGGTGCCAAAGAAGCGCTTGCCCGTGCTGAAGGCCACGCTGGTGCGCGGCGACGGCGTCCACACGCCGCCCAGCGACCAGAAGCGGCCCGCCGGCGCCTTGCCGCTGGTCGACAGATAGCCTTCCTTTTCCATGCCGCCGCTGGCCGTGGCCGCCCACTTGCTGTCGATGGGATAGCGCAAGCCCGCGCTGCTGCGCTGCATGCGCACGGGCGCCAGCTTGCTGTCCTGCGTGCGGCGCACGTCGTGGCTGGCGTTCCAGGTCCAGCCGTTGCCGCGCGGCTCGCCATTGAGCAGCAACTCCAGTTCATCGCTGTGCACGGAGAGCAGGTCGCCGCCGCTGTCGACCGTGTTGCGCGTGTAGCGCAGCTCGGCCGAGGCCAGGCCGCGGAAACGGTGGCGCAGGTAGGGGCTGATGCCCGTCGTGCGCACGGTGCTGGCATTGTCCGTGTCGGGCAGGCCGTCGATCAGTTGCGGGCCGAATGGCGAGATGTTGCGCCGGCTCACGCTGGCGTCCGCATCGATGAAGAACCAGTCCTGCACCAGCTCGGCGTCGGCCGAGGCGCGCAGTTCGTGGGTATCCGTATCGGCGCGCTGCCCCGACAGGTATTTGCGCCAGCTGTAATCGAGGTGCACGCGCAGGCGGGGACCCGTGCCGATGAGGGCGATGGCGGGCGCGATTTCCGTGATGAAGTCCGATTGCGCCTGGCCGGACGGCGCGCGCAAGGCATTGTCCGTATAGCTTTCGCGCAGGCGCAGCGACGGTTTCACCAGCCAGTCGACGGCGCCGGCCGGCAGGGGCAGCAGCAGGGACAGGAACGGCAGCAGCGGCAGCGGAACCCGGCCGCTAGTCGTAATAGCCATAGCCGTAGTAGTCGTTGCCGGGGAACGATTTGGTCTTGTTGTAGATCAAATGAATGTGTTCGCACGACTCGATCTGCCGCAGCGCTTCCTTGACGGCGTGCTGCGTCGTCGTTTCCGCCTCGACCACCATCACCACTTGTCCCATCTGCCCGACCAGCGCGTGCGCCTCGCTGGTGATCAAGAGGGGCGGCGAATCGAAGATGACGACGCGGTCGCTGTAGCGGCTGGCAATTTCCGCCAGCAGGCGGCTCATGGCGCGGCTGGCCAGCAATTCCGTCGCATGCTTGTTGCTGCGCCCGGCGGGCAGGATGCTCAGGTTGGCCACATTGGTTTTCAGGATCACGTCGCCCATGGCCAGTTGCGGGTCGAGCAGCACGTCCATCAGTCCCGGCTCCGGCGGCAGGCCCAGCACCTTCAGCACGGACGGGCGCGCCACGTCGGCATCGACCAGCAACACCGTGATATCCATTTCCATGGCGATGCTCATGGCCAGGTTGACAGCGCAGTAGGTCTTGCCTTCGCCGGGCATGGCGCTGGTGACGACGATCAGGTTGCCGTGGCGGATGGCCTCGGCGCCGGTGGCGCGCGCCTGGCGCAGCAGCGGGCGCTTGATGATGCGGAAATCCTCGGCCACCGAGCTGCGTCCGCCTTCCTGCGTGAGCATGCCTTGCTCCGCCAGCCGGGCCAGGTTCAGGGGGCGGTACTGGGGCGACCGGGCCGCGTCCGCGCCATCCGCACCCGCCGCGCCCGCTGCGCCGTACGGCACGCCGGCCTCGGCCACGCCCAGGATGGTGGGTTCCTGCTTGCCGCTGTCCTTGCTGCTCATCGTCGCTCCCTGGGATCTAGAATTTCAGCAGCGCGGCCGTCATGACCCCGCCGTACAGCACGAACAGGCTGCCCAGGCAGGCGCCAAAGCCGTAGCGGGCGCGGCGGCGGCGCACTTGCTGCAGCGCCGTCCAGTTCATCGATACCGTGCCCAGCACGTTCAAGCCCGTGGCGTCGCGCAGTTCGGCGGGGCTGAGGAAGGTGGGACGCACCTGGCTGATGAGCAAGGCCGTGGCGATGCCGGCCACCAGGGCCGCGCCCAGCGCCGCGCTGAACAGCAGCGGGCGGTTCGGGCCGACGGGCGCATACTGCACCGTGGGCGGGTCGATGATCTTGAAGGCCATCATTTCCGTGGTGGAACTGAGTTCGCCCGACAGCTTGGCCGCTTCGCGCCGGCCGATCAGCTTTTCATAGTTTTCCTTGTTGATGATGTAATCGCGGTTCAGCTGCGCCAGCTGCGATTCCACCTCGGGCACGGCATTGCTCTGCGCCAGCAGGCGTTCATTGCGCGCGTTGTATTCCTGCACGCGGGCGCGGATGGCGGCCACCTTGGCGTCTGCATCCGTCAGCGCCACCTTCAGCTGCTGCAGCATGGGGCTGTAGTTCTTGCCCGGGTCGCCGGCCGCCGTCTTCAGCTTGCTTTCCTCGATCTTGCGTTCTTCCAGCTGGGCAATGAGGCGCTTCGAGGAAATGATGTCGGGGTGCAGTTCCGTAAATTGCATGCGCAGGCTGTCGAGGTTCTTGTTGAGCGTGGCGATGCGCTCGTCGAGTTCGGGATTCGCGATGGCCGATGCGTTCGGTTCCAGGTCGAGCACGGGCTCGTCGCCTTCGATCTGGCTCTGGATGGCCTTGCGGGCCTGCTCCGCCTCGACCAGTTCCAGTTTGGCATTGTTCAGGCTATCGGACGACATCAGCAGCTGGCTGCCATAGTCGATGCCCTGGCGCGGCAGCAGCAGGTTGTTGCGGATCTTGAATTCCTTCACGAGGTTTTCCGCCGCGCTCAGCTTGTCTTCGTAATTCTTGATCTGCTCGTCGATGAATTGCACCGCCTTTTGCGAATCGCCTTTTTTTCCCTGGAAACTGCCTTCGACAAAGATGGTGAGCAGGCTTTGCACCACGTCACGCACCAGCTTCGGGTCGCGCCCGCTGTAGCTGATCGTGTAGATGTCATACGCGTTGGTGCCGGTGATCTTGATGCGGCTCATCAGGTCGTCGAGCTGGGCCTCGTGTTCGCGCACGGTCTTCGAATCGAGGTCGAGGTCGACCATGCGCATGACGCGCTCCACGTTCGGGCGGCTGAGCAGGGTGCGGCTCATGATGGCCACCTGCTGTTCCGTGTTCGGCACGCTGGTCATGCCGGCCATCAGCGGCTTGAGGATGGTTTGCGTATCGACAAACACGCGCGCCGACGTCTGGAAGTCGTCGGGCAGGGTGATCACCTTGATGAAGCCGACGATGGCCACCAGCCACGCCACCAGCACCGCATGCCAGCGGTACTTCCAGATGCCTTTCAGGCTGGAAAGCAATTGCTGTATCAATTCTTCCATGTCGCTTCCTTCAGGTGACGGTGCTGCACGGTCGATGGGCTGGCGACGGCGTCTTGCAAGAAATGCTTGCCTGTTGAGTAAGCAAAGTATAGGGCGGCTGGGAGGCAAAATTTCCCAAGATGATTGCTTCTTGATACGCCTCAAGGTTGACTTGCCGGGTTTTAATAATCATAGGAAGTTCGCGGCCCAGGCTGGTTCTGCGCGGCCGGCCATGGACGCGCCATCGACTCGAAGAGGCTCCGCATGAATCCGTTTCGCCGTGCATTTGTCTGCAACACGCTGGGCCTGGGCTTGGCCGCCGGCTTGCTGGGCGCCTGCCGCACGTCCCATCCGCTGGCGCCCTCCGACGACAGCGCGCCCATGCACGACTACCTGATCGGACCGGGAGACTCCGTCAACATCATCGTCTGGCGCAATCCGGAAGTGTCGCTGACGGTGGCCGTGCGGCCGGACGGCAAGATCACCACGCCGCTGGTCGAGGATTTGCCCGCCAGCGGCAAGACGTCGACCCAGCTGGCGCGCGACATCGAGCAAGCGTTGGGCAAGTTCATCCAGCAGCCCGTGGTGACGGTCATCGTCACCAATTTCTCGGGCCCGTATGGCGAGCAGATCCGCGTCATCGGCGAAGCGGCCAAGCCGCAGGCGCTGCCGTACCGGCTGGGCATGTCGCTGATGGACGTGCTCATCGCCGTGGGCGGCATCACCGATTTTGCGGCCGGCAACAAGGCCAGCATCATCCGCATGCGCGAAGGCAACCAGCAGCAGCTGGGCGTGCGCCTCGACGACCTCTTGAAGCGTGGCGATATTTCCGCCAACGTCATGATGCGCCCTGGCGACGTGCTGCTGATACCGGAGAGCTTCTTTTAATAGCGGACTCGGCAATATCAAAACAGCACATATATTTGTCATTTTGTACTTGCAGGCAAATTTCAGCATGCAATTTTGCTATTAAATAGCATATTTCTTCTGTTTTTTTTGCCAGGCGCGGGAACTTCTCCAGTTTTTCTCTTGTCACAAGGCATTGGCTTCAGTCCGTCTCGACGGCGGCCGATGAACGTGAGGACAAGATGAGCTTTGAAGATGAACCCATTATTTCCTTCGACACGCCCGGTACTTTCAATGACCTGGTGGTGGGCGAGGGGCAGATCGACCCTGCCATGGAGCATGAGCTCGACCTGCAGCGCTTTCATATCCGCATGGCCAATTCGCGCGGCCGGCGCGAGGCGGCCAGTTTGCTGATCCGCAAGATGTACGGCTGGCGCGGTTATGCCGTCGATCCCGGCATCGCGCATGCCCTGAATAAAATCACGCTGTTTGCGGAAACGGCCGGCACCACCGTCGGCACCATGACCCTGTGCCTCGACAATGACGAGACCGGCTTGCCGGCCGATGAAAACTTCCGCGACAAGCTCGACATCCTGCGCGAGGAAGGCCGGCGCCTGTGCGAACCGTCGCGCCTGGCCATCGACAAGGGGGTGAGCAAGCGCGTGTTCGCGGCGCTGATTCATATCTCTTATATCTATGCCCACAATATTCACGGCTTTACGGATTACGTGATCGAAGTCAACCCGCGCCACGTGGTGTTCTACAAGCGCATGCTGGGATTCCAGGACTTCGGCGGCGAGCGCGAGTGCACGCGCGTGGGGGCGCCGGCCGTGCTGCTACGGCTGGACCTCGATTACATGGGGGCCCAGATCCGTAAGTACGGTGGCCTGATGGAACAGCATGGGGGTGAACGGTCGTTTTACCCCTTTTTTTTTCCGACATGGGATGAGCCTGGCATTACTGACCGGCTGAGGCAGGGGCGCAATTGATTACTCATTTGTTTTTCAGCAAGAGCGTCTGCATGTAGCTGCCCGGAATCGCGTAGGTGATGCCGCTCGGGGCGCTGATGGCCGCTTCCTTGAGGCCCTTGACGTACACCATGTTGACGATGCCGTAGACGAGACCGGTCTCGGGATCGAACAGGGGGCTGCCGCTGCTGCCCGGATACGCCGTCGCGTCCAGCTGGAACACGGTGTACGGCGCCTTTTGCAGCTGCGCCAGGCGCCGGATGTCGAGGCGCTGCGCGTTTTCGCTGGGCATGACCACCGGCGTCAGCGATGACACGGTGGCCCGGTGCGTCACGTGGTGCAGCCCGAGCAAGGTGCCCAGCGGAAACCCCGTAAACGCCATGGCCTGGCCTTCGCGCACCGTGGCCGCGTCGCCCAGCGCCAGGGCGGGCAGGGGCGCGCCCGCCAGGCGCAGCAAGGCCAGGTCATGTTCCGTGTCCAGCGCCTGGACCCTGGCGGGGCGAAATTGCGCCGCCTCGCCCTGGCCCGTGAGGATGCCGATGACTTCGTTCGGATTGGCGTCGAGCAGTTTCTGGATCACGTGGGCGCAGGTCAGCACGCTCAAGCCGTCGCCCGTCACGAAACCCGTGCCGATGAAATTCATCGGCGGCGTGCGCGTCTTTTGCAGGCTGCCCACGCCGACGATGGACGGTTTGATGCGCGCGATGGTTTGCGCCAGCGGCGCATCGGCGCGGCACGGCGCGCTGGCCAGGGCCAGGCAGAATAGGAGGGCGGAAAACAGGGTTGTCATGGCGGCGCGCTTTCTAGGTGGGGAGGTGGCGGGGAAGGCGCGGGCTGCAGCAGCGCGCACAGCAGCATCAGATGGCACAGCAGGGCGAGGCGCGGCACGTCGAGCAGGCTGTCGAACAGGCCGACGACGAGAAAACCCAGTAGGGCGGCGGCGCAGGCCAGCGCGCCCGGCTCGCCCCGCGCGGCGCGGCGCAGCAGGCGCAGGCCGGCCACGGCCAGCAGGGCCAGCATGGTCAGTGCGCCGCACCAGCCCGTTTCCACCAGCAGGTGCAGCGCCATGCTCTTGATATGCCAGGGCAAGTGATGGTGGTCGCTGCTGAAAAACCAGCAATTGTTGGCCTGCGTAAAACGGCCGTTGGCGATCAGTTCCTCGCCGCCGGGCGCGCGCAAGCTCAGGTTGTCGACGTCGAGCACGGACGAGGCGGCCGTGCCGCTGACCGCCAGTTCCAGCTGCACGGGCGGGCGCAGCAGCCAGGCGCCCGTGCCCAGCCAGGCGCTGTCGAACGGCACGTCATAGTGTTGCCAGGCCGCTGGTGGATTGCCGGGCGGGGGCGGGCGCAGGCGCAGGGGGATTTCCACGCAATTTTGTGCATACAGCAATTGCCGCTGGCACAGGCGCACCTGCAGCACGGGCATGGGGCCGCTTCTGCGCACGTCGAGCGCCAGGGTGTAGCGCGTGGCCGGCTGCACGCGCAGGCGTTGCAGCAGCCGCAGCAGTTCGCCATAGCCGGCGCTGTAGCCGGGACTGGCCAGGCGCACATAATAATTGCCGGGCGCGTCCCTGTCCTCTGCATACGCGATGCTGGCCGGCACCTCGCGCCCCGGATTGTGCCAATAATAGGTGGCGGGAAAGCTGCCGCTGCCCATGCCGAACAGGCGGTTGCCCCAGTCGGGCGGCTGCATGGCCAGCACTTGCCGCCAGTGGCGCAAGCGGCCCTGCATGTCGAAGGCCGTGGTGGCGAAACGTTCGGTGGCGTAATAGCTGGCCGACACGGGGATGGCCAGCAACAGCAGGATGCCGGCCGCGCCCGCGATGCTCAGGCTGGCCCGGTCCAGCCGCCACAGCGGCGGGTGCAAGCGCCCGTTGCACAGCATCAGCATGGCCAGCAGCACCACCAGGCCGGCCGGCAGCAGGGCTGGCGGACCGGCCCAGTGCCAGCCTATCCAGGCGAGATTGCATGCCAGCATGGTCCACGCCATCATCGCCAGACCCAGCCTGGCTGGACCCTTGCCGCCGGCGCCGCCCGGCCACAGCGTGCCCGTCAGCAGCATGGCGGCCAGCAGGAACAGGAAATACGGGCCTTTCAGCCAGCCGGCCGTTGGCTGGCCGGCCGGCTCCGGCCACCAGGCGGCCAGCAGACCCTGCAGGCACAGCGCGCACAGCAGGCTGGCCGGCGCCAGGCGCCACGGCAGGGGCCGCGCGGCCAGCACGAAGCTGGCGGCGAGCAGGACGGCGGCGGCCAGCAAGCCCCGGTAGCCGGCCAGGCTGAACATGTACAGCAGCAGGGCGGTGCCCAGGCCGGCCAGCAGCAGCTTGAGCAAGATGCTCCGCACGGGCGGCCGGCCTTGCGGTGGTCGCCCTGCGCCGGGCGCCGTCCGCAGGGCTTGCCACAAGGCCAGCAGCATGGCCGCCGCCAGGGCCGCGTACAAGCCCCGTGAAAAGGTGGTGAACGCCGCGTGCAGGGCCAGGGCCAGCAGCAGCAAGGCGAGCGCCGCCTGCCAGCGGCTGCGCGCGCGCGCCAGCCACAGGCCAGCAAAGGGCAAGCCCAGGGCCAGGTAGCCGTCCAGCGCGGCGCCGCCCGTGTGCATGGCGGAAAACGGCGCCGTGATGCGGTAGTCGCTCGACAGGTTCAGCAGTCCGGGAAACACGGCCCGTTCCCACAGGGCGAACAGGGACACCATGGCCAGCCCGGCCAGCATGCCCGGCAGCGCGTAGCGGCGCAGGGCGTGCGGATGCGCGTCGCGCAGCAGCAGCGGCAGCAGCAGCATGCTCCAGGCCCAGGCCTTGCCCAGCCGCAAACTGTTGTAGGGGCTCAGATAATTGTCCCAGGCATTCAGGTCGAGCGGCGCCAGCGGCAGGACGCCGCGCAGCAGCGCCGCCAGCCAGGCCAGGCTGCACAGCAGCAAACATAGGCGGGCGGCGGGCGACAGCCGCGCCGCTGCCGGCTGGCCGGGTCCGCCCAGGCGCCAATAGCCGCAGGCCACCGTCAGCAACAGCAGCACGTCGATTTCTTCGAGGAAGAACCAGCCCGTCCACGGCGCCAGGTCCAGCACGGGCAGCAGGGCGGGCACGCAGAACAGCCAGCAGGCGGGACGCCAGCACAGCAGCAGGAAATACGCGGGCAGCAGGATGGCAAACAGCAGGCCGGGCCAGCCGTGGCCCAGCGGATAATGGCGCAGGGCCAGCACGCAGGCCGCGCCCGCCAGCAGGGCCAGCGGCCGCGCCGCCACGCCGGGCATGGCCGCTTGCACAGCCATGGCCTACAACTGGGTCAGCAAGGCCTGCGCCGCGGCCCGCTGCGGAAAGTCCTTGTTGGCGGCCAGCAATTGTTCCAGTTGCTTGCGCGCGCCGCCCTTGTCGCCCGATTTCGCCAGGGCCGCGCCCAGGTGGTATTGCACTTCGGGCGATGCGGGCGCCAGGCCCGCCGCCTTGCGCAGCAGCGTCGTGGCGCGCTTGACGTCGCCTTGCTCCAGCGCGATCCAGCCCAGGGTGTCGAGCACGGCGGCATTCTCGGGCGCCAGCTTCAGCGCCTGCTCGGCCGTGGCCAGCGCGCGCGGATCCTTTTCCTGCTGATACGCCCAGGCCAGGTCGTTCAAGGCCACCACGTTGCCCGCATCCTTGGCGACGACATACTGGAACTGTTCGATGGCGGCGCGGTATTGCTTCGCTGCCAGCCGGGTGCCCGCCAGGTAGGTGCGCGTCGGCAAGTCTTCCGGATGCTCTTTCAGCCACGCGGCCATGCGCGCATCGGCTTCGCGCTCCTGTCCCGACGCTTGCAAGGCGCGGTACAGCTGCACTTGCAAGGGGCCGATGGGACTGATGCCGAAGGCGTGCTGGTACAGCTTGACGGCTTGCTGCGGCAGTTTTTGTTCCATCAGCACGTCACCCTCGAGCTTGTAGCCGGCCGCCAGCTTCGGCTGCTGTTCCTGCACCTGGCGCGCCACGGCCAGCGCCTCGCGCTGGCGGTTCAGGGTCAGCAGCATGGCCACTTCCACCACGCGCGCTTCCAGCAGGGCCGGGTCGAGCGCCTGGGCCCGCTTGACGGCTTGCAGCGCATTGTGATGGTCGCCCAGCGCCATGTGCAGGCTGGCGATGCGCATCTGCAAGGGCGCCGACGTGCTCTGTATGCTGGCCAGCTTGATGTAGCTGTCGAGCGCGGCCGGCGCCAGGCCGGCGCTGTATTCCACCTGGGCGCGCAGGGCCAGCGCATCGGCGTCGCCCGGATGGCCCGTCTGCAGGGTGCGCGCCAGTTCCAGCGCCTTGTCGGGCGCGCCCGTCTTCAGGTAAAAGTTACTTAGCAGCAGGGCTGGCGCAACGGCGTCGGGATTGTCGCGGTGGGCCCGTTCGAGCCAGCGCCGCGCCTCGTCCGTCTTGCCCTGCGACGCGGCCAGCTTGGCCAGCGCCGCGCACAGGTCGGCATTTTTCGGCGCCTTCGCCAGCGCCCGCTCGAAGCGCTGCCTGGCTTGCTCCGGCTTTTTCTCGACCAGGTCGATCTGCGCCAGATTGTTCAGCGCGGGCAGGTAGACCGGGTCCATGCCCAGCGCTTGCTCGAAGCTGGCGCGCGCGGCCGGCAAGTCGTGCAAGGCCAGGTAGACGCCGCCTTTCAGGTTCAGCAGCAAGGGATTCGTGCCTTTCTGCTGTTGCTCCATCATCTTGACGCTGGCCAGGGCCTTGTCGTTCTGCTTGTTGCGCAGCAAGGTCATCACCAGCATGGTGCCCGCCTGCGGCGTGCTCTTGTCGAGCATGCTGGCCCGTTCCAGTTCACTGATGGCGCGGCCGTTCTCGCCCTGGCCCAGGCGGCTGATGCCCAGCGCCGCGTGCAGCCTGGCCGTGTCCGGCGCCAGGATGCTGGCCTGTTCGAAATACGCTGTCGCCTTGTCGTACTGGCGCGCGCGCAAGTGGGCTTCGCCGGCCAGCGACAGCAATTCCACGTCTTCGGGGAAGGCGGCCAGCATCGGCTGCAGCAAGTCGATCGCCGCGTCGGTCTTGTTGCGCATCAATTCGATCGACGCCATCATCTTGACGGCATACAGGTGCCGCGGATACACGGCCAGGAAGCGCCGCAGGTAGCTTTCCGCCTGGGGCGGCGAGCCGAGCGCCAGTTGCACGGCGCCGGCCAGCAGGATGGACGGCATGTGGTCGGGCGCCGCCTTGAGCACCAGTTGCAAGCCTTGCAAGGCGGCCTTGTGCTTGCCTTCGCGGAAATCGAGCAGCGCCTGGGTTTGCAGCAAGCCCAGGCTGTTGGGCGCCGTCTTGCGCGCCGTGGCCAGCTGGGCCGCCGCTTCCAGGTAGCGGTTTTCCAGGATGTCGAGGTTGGCCAGGTCGATGTGCGCCTGGGTATTGTCCGGCTTTATCTTGAGGATCTGCATGTAGGCGAGCCGCGCCGCGCCATTCTTGCCTTGCAGGCGCAGCAGGTCGCCCTGCAGGCGCAAGGCGTCGAGGTTGGCGGGCGCGCCTTTCAACGCTTGCGCCAGCAGCAGCTCGGCCGCCGGCACCTGCTGCTGCAGCGCGGCCAGGCGCGCCAGGCCCAGCAAGGCTTCGAGCTGGTCGGGATGGGCTTCCAGCAGGCGCGCGTACACGGCGCGCGCCTCGTCCTGGCGGCCCAGGGCCAGCAAGGCGTCGCCGCGCAGGGCCAGCACGCTGGCGGGCTGCGCCGCATCGTCGGGGATCTCGGCCAGCACCTTGTCGAACTGGCCCAGCATCAGCCAGGCCTTGCCCAGCAATGGCATCACTTGCCGCGACGCCAGGCCCAGTGATTTTGCCTTGCGCAATTCTTTCTCGGCCGACAGCGCTTCGCCCGTGTCGATGTAGATGCTGCCCAGCAGCAAGCGCGCGGCCTTGTTGTCCGGCTCCTTTTGCAGCAAGTTCTTCAACTGGATGATGGCGGCGCGCGCTTCGCCTTTCTGGCGGTACTGCTGCGCGTCGGCCAGCAGGGATTCACTGCTCTGCGTGCCGTGGCAAGCCGTCAGCAGGGGCAGCAGCAGGGTGCAGCACAGCGCGGCGGCCGGCAGGCCGGGGAAAGGGCGGGGCAGGGAACGGGCCATGGAAGTCTCCGGTAGCGGCGTGCATGAGTGATCGGCATGGCCTAGCTTAAAAAGATGGCCGCCGCTCTCCTTGATTGCGCTCAACAAGCCGCCGATTCTCCGCGCGCCTGCCGGCCGCCGCCCCGCGTTCCTTGTTCCCGCTCAAGAATGGCCGGACCGGCGACCGTAGAATTTCCCGGACGGCGATGCTCAGGCCGCAACCCTACGGAGCACATGCATATGGATAGCAAGGCGGATAGCAAGGTGGATGGCAAGGCGGGCGTGGTGGCGGTGGTGGGGCTCGGTTATGTGGGCTTGCAGCTGGCCGTGGCGTTCGGCATGCGCCAGCGCACGATAGGCTTCGACTTGTCGGCACGCAAGGTGGAAAGCTACCGGCGCCACATCGACCCGACGGGCGAAGTCAGCCATGAACAGTTGCTGGCGGCGCAAGGGCTGAGCGTCGGCTGCGATCCGGCCGAGCTGCAACTGGCCGATTTCATCGTCGTGGCCGTGCCCACGCCCGTCGACAGCGCGCACAATCCCGATTTCTCGGCCCTGGCCGGCGCCAGCGCGGCCGTCGGCCGGCACATGCGGCGCGGTGCCATCGTCATCTACGAGTCCACCGTGTATCCGGGCGCCACCGAGGAAATCTGCATCCCCCTCCTGGAACAGCATTCGGGCCTGCGCTGGAAGGAAGACTTTCACGTGGGCTTTTCGCCCGAGCGCATCAACCCGGGCGACCGCGACCATACCCTGCACAGCATCCGCAAGGTGGTCTCGGGCGACGACGCCGCCACCCTCGACAAGGTGGCCGCCCTGTACGAAGGCGTGGTCGAGGCGGGCGTGCACCGGGCGTCCAGCATCCGCGTGGCCGAGGCCGCCAAGGTGATCGAAAACACGCAGCGCGACCTGAATATCGCGCTGATGAACGAGCTGGCCATCATCTTCGACCGCATCGGCATCGACACCCTGGAAGTGTTGCAGGCGGCGGGCACGAAATGGAATTTCCTGCCGTTCCGTCCCGGCCTGGTGGGCGGCCACTGCATCGGCGTCGACCCCTATTATTTGACGCACAAGGCGGAAATGCTGGGCTACCATCCGCACGTGATCCTGGCCGGGCGCCGCATCAACGACGGCATGGCCAAGTTCGTGGCGGAAAAGACCATCAAGGAAATGGTGCGGGCCGGTTTCAAGCTGAAGGGCGCGCACGTGAACGTGCTGGGCCTGACCTTCAAGGAAAATTGCCCGGACTTGCGCAACTCGAAAGTGGTCGACATGATCCACGAACTGCAATCGTACGGCGTGCAGGTGCACGTGCACGACCCGGTGGCCGATGGCCGCGAAGCGCTGGAAGAATACGGCCTGACCCTGGAAAGCTGGGAGCAGCTGCCGCGTGCCGAGGCCATCATCAGCGCCGTCTCGCACCAGGCCCTGCTGGCCCGGCCGCTGGCGGATTTCCAGGCCAAGGTGCTGGAAAATGGTTGCTTCATCGACATCAAATCGCATTTCGACCCCCGTCCGCTGGAAGACGGCGGCTTGCACGTGTGGCGGCTGTGATGGCGGCCGGTGCCTTCGATCGGGCGGCGGGCGCGGCGCAAGGCGCCCCCTCTGGCGCTCCCACTGGCCTTATCGCTGGCGGCCCGGCTGCCGGCGCGTACGCGCTGGCCTGCGCACGGCTGGCGCAAGCGCCGCACCGCTGGCTGGTGACGGGCGTGGCCGGCTTCATCGGTTCGCACTTGCTGGAAACCCTGCTGAACCTGGGGCAGGAAGTGCGCGGCCTCGATAATTTCATGACGGGCCACCGCCACAACCTGGAGCAGGTGCGCGCCAGCGTGGGCGAGCAGGCGTGGCGGCGCTTCACCTTCATCGAAGGCGATATCCGCGACCCGCAAGCGTGCGCGCGCGCGTGCGGGGCAGGCGCTGGCATGGCCGGCGCAGGCGGCGTCGCAGGTGCAGGTGCCGACATCGCCAGCATCGGCGCCCCTCATGCCGGGCGCCATGCGGGTCATGCCGCCGGTGCAAGCGACGGCGGCGAACCTCCGGACGGCCGTGCAGGTCCGGACGATCCGGACGGTCCCGTCGCCGGTGACGGCGTTGCCGTCGACTATGTGCTGCACCAGGCGGCGCTCGGTTCCGTCTCCCGTTCGCTGGAAGACCCGCTGCTTTGCCACGCCGTCAATGTCAGCGGCTTCCTGAACATGCTGGCCGCCGCGCGCGAGGCGGGCGTGCGGCGCTTCGTGTATGCCGCTTCCAGCGCCACGTACGGCGACCATCCGGACTTGCCGAAAGTGGAACAACACATCGGCGCGCCCCTGTCGCCATACGCCCTGAGCAAATATGTCAATGAACTGTATGCGCAAGTGTACGCGCGCTGCTACGCCATGCAGACGGTGGGGCTGCGCTACTTCAATGTCTTCGGTCCGCGCCAGGACCCGCTGGGCGCCTACGCGGCCGTCATTCCCCGCTGGATCGCCGCCATGCTGGACAACGAGGCCGTGCACATCCACGGCGACGGCGCCACCAGCCGCGACTTTTGCTTCGTGCACAATGCCGTGCAAGCGAATATCCTCGCCGCCACCGGTACCGACCCGGCGGCCGTCAACCAGGTCTACAACGTGGCCGTCAACGCCCGCACCAGCCTGACGCAGCTGCACGCCACCATGCAGCAGATGCTGCTTGCGGCCCGCCCGCAACACGTGCCGCAGGCGCCGCAGTACGGCGAGTTTCGCGCCGGCGACGTGCGCCATTCGCAGGCGGACATCGCCAAGGCGGCCCGCTTGCTCGGCTATGCGCCCACGCACGACCTGGCGCAAGGTCTGCGGCACACCATCGCCTGGTATGTGGCGCAGGCGGACGGGGCTTGAAAAACACGCCGGTCAGGCAGGCACGTGCCGGCCGCGCTTGCGGTACGCGCGCAAGCGGCCGACGGCGTCCGTGTCCCGCACTGGTCATCGGCAACTTTTCATTGCCAGATATGCATACCGACATACATATCAGATACCCATACCCGATACCCATACCAGATATGCCTACCAGATGCACATGCCAGATACCCGATACCTATACCAGATGCACATGCCGGATAGACATGCCAGATGCGCTGGCTCGCCATCCGTCCGCCTGCCGCCCGGCCGCGAGACCTATTGGTGCCTGGTGCCTGGCGTTCAGCGTTGCGTGGGCGGCACTGTCGGCGTTGCTGACGTTACTGTTGACGTTGTTGCTGACGCTGTCGGCGCGGGCGGCTCGGGTACGCCGTCGCTCTTGCTGCGCAATACCCGGGGCGAGCCCCGGAAGTCGGCCGTATGCAGGGTGACGGGACGGCGCCAGACGCGGGCGATATACGCCAGCACCTGTTCCGCCCGTTCCAGGTCGAGGCCGCGCCCATCGCGCAGGTGGTCGTGGCGCAGCACCAGGCTGCCGTCGTCGTTGAGCAGGGTGACGGCGATGCACGGTGCGCCATAGTTGTATTTGGGCGCCAGGATGGCTTCGCGGATGACCCGCAAGTCGCGGCTGGCCAGGCGCGTTTCGCCGTCGCGGCGGCTTTCGTGCACGAACAGGCCCAGGCGGTCAGCCAGGTCGGCGTCCAGATAGTTGCGAATAAAACTGCAGTCATCGTCGTCGCGGCAAATCTGGCGCGCCCGCGCCAGTCCTTCGCGTTCGATGATGTGTTCCCACATGCAAAAGCCCAGGTGATAGGGATTCACGGCCAGCGCCTGCTGGTGCTCGCCCGCGTAAGGACGCACCACGTCGGAGTGCGACTTGAGGGCGGCCAGGTACAGGGCCGGCGGCAGGAAATCCGCTTCGCGCAGCAGCCGCGCATGCCAGTACGAGGCCCAGCCTTCGTTCATGATCTGGCAAGCGTACACGGGATAGAAGTAAAACGACTCTTCGCGCACGGCCAGGAAAATGTCGCGTTCCCAGTCGGCCAGATCCGGCCCATGTTGCGCGATGAACCATAGTAAATCGTATTCGGGCTGCGGCGGCAGGAGCGGGCGCTGCGTCACGCGCGCCCGTGCCGCCTCGCGCGCCGCCAGCGCGGCCGCTTCGCCGGGCAGGCGCCGGTAGCGTCGTGCAAACGGATCGTCTCCCCCGGCGCCGCCACGCCTGCCGGCGACACCGGCCGGTCCGGATAGCGCGGCATAGGGCGGGCGGTGCAGCTCGGCGTGGATGTCCACGTGCTGCTCCAGCGCCAGTGCCGCGTCGAGCACGGTTTCCACCTGTTCCTGCCCGTGGCGTTGCAGCGCCATTTCCAGACGTTGCGCCCGCGCCGCGCTCTGTTCCAGGATGTGCTGGCCCGCCATGGCGCCGAAACGCAGGAACAGGGCATTGCGGCTGGCGAAATCCGCGTGGCCCAGCACGTGGGCCGTGACGAGGGTGTTTTCCGCCACAGAATTGTGTTCGGCCATGTAGGCATGGCAAGGGTCGCCGGGAAACATGACTTCGAACATGTGCGAGTTGCCCATCTTTTGATGCACGAGCTGGTGGATGTAGCGCACGCCGAACGACCAGTGGCGCATGCGCACGGGCAAGCCATAGATGGTGATCTCGGCCATGAAACTGTCCGGCACCAGCTCGAACTCGACGGGGGCGAACGCCAGCCCCAGTTGCCGCGCCAGCGCTTCGATGCGCGCCGCGTAGCCGTCCAGGCCAGTTGTGTTTGCCGTGTCCGCTGTATCGGCCATATCGGCCGTGTCGGCGTGGCGCCGGGCGTCATGCTGCGTCATGCCGCATCCTCCGTATCGGCCGCCTCGTGCCGGAAAAAGGTGCGGATGGCTTCCCACACGTCGTCGCTCTTGCCGAGGATGCTGCTGTGCAAGGGCAAGCCGCGCCGTTCCTGCTCGGCGAACAAGCTGTGCATTTCAGTTTCCAGGCTGCGCGGCACGCCGGGCACGGTTTCCACATAGCCCATATAGTTAAGCAAACCGGCCAGTTCGCTCAGGGCCACGCTGGCTGGCCCCCGGTCTTCGCTGAAATTCTCGCCATCGGAGGCATAGAACAGATAGGCGTTGTAGCGGCCCGGCGCGTAGTGTTCCTGCAGCAATTCGCGGCTCAGGCGAAAGGCGGTGGACGCCATGGTGCCGCCCATGCCATTGACCTGGAAGAACTCGGCTTCGGAAAATTCCCAGGCCCGCGTCGTATGGGCGATAAAGCGCGTTTCCACGCGCGCATACCTGCGACGCAAGCCTTGCAAGGCAAAGAAAAAGAACGATTTGGCCAGCTTGCGCTCGGGCTGCGCCATGCTGGCCGACACGTCCAGCACGAAAAACACGACGGCGTTCGTGCTGGGCCGGGGTTGCGGCAGCACCTGGCGGTAGCGCAAGTCCTCATTGGTGAAGGGCACTGGCTGCGCTTGCAGGGCGCGCCGCTTGATGGCTTCCTTGACGGTGCGCCGCCGGTCCAGCCGCGAACGGGCGCCATGCCGGTCCAGGCCGCTACGCACGAGCCGCACGTCGTCGATGGCGCCCAGGTGGCGTGGCGTCAGGTGCGGCAACTCGAAGGCGTCCCACAGCCAGTCGAGTATGTCGGCGATGGGAAACTCCAGCAGCAGGCGCACGGCCCCCTCGCCATCGCCGCCGTCACCTTGCGTGCCGGCCCCGCCCGTGGCGGCGGGCCGGGCCGGGCGCAGGATATCGCCGGGCTGGCCGTCACCCTGGCCCGCGCCCAAGCTGCTGCGCGCGGGCGCCAGGCGGAAACGCGCATGTTCGAGCAGGCGCATGGGCACTTGCACCGTGCGCTGCTGCGGCCCGCCGATCAGGTCGGGCGTGGCGACCAGCTCGGGCAAGTGCGCCTGCACGGCTTCGCGCACCTTCTGGTTGTGGCGCAGCCAGTCGCGCGCGCCGCGCGAGAACAGCGCGTACCAGGGCCGGGCCAGGGCTGGCGCGGCACCCGCCGACGCGCCGGCGGAACCGGCGGAGCCGGACGTGGCGGCGGGGTCCGCCGTGCCTGTGGGGGCCGTGGAATCAAGCCCTGCCGGATGGCCATCCTGTGTGCCGCTGCCTGGCGTCGTGGTGGCGGCCATGGCTATTCCTGCGCCAGCAAGGTGGTCACGTAGTTGAGCGCTTCGCGCGCGCTATGGGAGTCATAGCCGTATTCGTCGACCAGGCGCTGTTCGACGGCGGAGATCCTGGCCCGCACGTCGTCGTCGGGCCGCTTGGCCGAGCCGACCAGGCGCAGCACGTCGCGCCGCTGCTCGAACAGGTATTGCTGGATGGCGTCGTGCAATGGCGCATGGCTGGCAAGGCCAAACGCTTCGCCCCGCTTGAAGGCGCTCATGGCCTTGCGCACCACTTCTTGCCGGAAAGATTGCTTGCCCGAGTCGCTGATGTGGATTTTCTCTTCCACGGCGCGCAGGAAGCGCTCGTCGGGACGGCGCTCTTCGCTGGTGATGGGATCGCGGATCTGGCGGTTGTCGAGCATGGCTTCGACTTCATCGAGATATTTGTTCAGCAAGTCTTGCGCTTCTTGCTCGAATGATACGAACAAGGCCTTGTGCACGTCGGCCTTGACCCAGCGGTTATAGAAATCCTTGCGCGTGAGCACCAGGTAATCGACCCATTTGCGCTTGCGCCGCGGTTCGATGCGCGCATCATTTTCGATGCCGTCTTTCAGGGCCAGCAGCACGTCCATGGTGGACAGGCTGTTGCGCTGGGCGGAAATGATGGCGTGCGACAGGGCATTGATGACGAAGCGGGGCGACACGCCCGACAGGCCCTCGTCGGGCGACTTGTCGCGCTCGCGCATGCGGCGCAGGTCGGCAGGCTGCAAGTCGTCGACATCTTCGTTCGCGTAGATGCGCAGTTTCTTGACCAGCTCGGCCTCCTTGTCCTCGCCCTCGGGCATGCGGCTGAGGATGGCAAACACGGCCGCCGCATGCAGCACGTGCGGATCGAGGTGCACGTCGCGGAAGGCGGGCGCGGCCGCGAGGATCAGCTTGCGGTAAATGCGCGCTTCTTCGCGGTAATTGAGCGTATAGGGCACTTGCACGATGACCATGCGGTCGAGCAGCGCCTCGTTTTCGCTTTCTTGCAGGAATTTGCGGAATTCGGCCAGATTCGTGTGTGCGAGAATGGTTTCATCGAGGTAGATCAGGGGGAAGCGCGACACCTTGACATTCTTTTCCTGCGTCAAGGTCAGCAGCAAGTAGAGGAATTCCCGCTTGACCTTGAGGATTTCGATCATTTCCAGCATGCCGCGGCTGGCCGCGTACACGGCGCCGGACCACGACCAGGCGCGCGGATCGCCTTCGTCGCCGTATTGCGCCACTTTCGACAGGTCGACGGAACCGACCAGGTCGGCCAGGTCGGCCGTCGTGGGATCGTGCGGCGCATACGTGCCGATGCCGCAGCGGCCCGCCTCGGATAAATGGATGCGCTCGACGGGCATGCGCAGGAAGTCGCCCGCATACTGCTCTTCCAGGCGGGCGCGGCAATGTGGGCACAGTTCGCCCTGCAGCTCGGCATCATAGCTGGCGCGAAAGTCGGCGCGCATGCTGTGCGGCACCAGGTGCAGCGGCGATTCGTGCACGGGACAGCCGGCGATGCCGTACAGCGCGCCTTCGCTGCTGTGGCTGTATTCTTCCAGGCCCCGCTTGAGCAGGATCACCATGGTCGACTTGCCGCCCGATGGCGGGCCCAGCAACAGCAACATGCGCCGGCCCACTTCGGAACCGGCGGCGGCCGCCTTGAAGTAGGCGGCGACCCGGTCGATCGCCTCGTCGATGCCGAACAGCTCGTCGTCGAACAGGCGGCAGCGGAAGCGCCCGTTGTCGTCGGTCTGGCCATTCCAGCGCATCATGTCCCACAGGTACTGGTGCGCGCTGCGCGTCAGCAGGGCGGCGCGGCCGGGCAGGATTTGCTCGAGGAAGTCGGCAAAACTGCCTCGCCAGGGCGTGATGCGGTGTTTTTCCGCCCAGGCCGCCATGCCGTGCACGAAACCCGCATGCTGGGCCGCGCCACCGGCGTCCGTCGTATTGTCGGCGGCTGTATTGGCGCCGGCTGAGGCCGCTGCCGCAGAGGCGTCGTCGGATTGGCGTGTCATACCAGGGCTCGTTATTGCAGGGCTCGTCATTGTTTCCCCATCCTTGCTGTTGCTGGCGTTGCTGCCGTGGAGCAGGCCCGGTTCCAGCCTGTCGGCCAAGTATACGGCGGCGCCTCTGCCCGCACGCCTGATCCCGCTCAACCTTGACGAGGGAACTATTTTTGTACTCGCTGGCCCCCATTGGGGCAGGGCGGCCAGGCATCCGCGCGGTTCAATCCAGATCAATACCGGCCCGCGCAGCCCGTCCACACTGGAAGCTTGCGGCGACCCACGAGGAGAACACGATGATAGGCAACGAGAATGGTTTCAGCGCCCCGCCCGGCAGCAGCGGCAGGGGACAGAGCGCGGACGATGAAGAGGCCGTCGGCCAGTTTTCCGTCCCTGGCGAAGACGACAATACGATCGAGAGCGCGTCCGTCGCGGACGTGCCCGACGCCCTGAGCGGCGTCAGCATGGAATTGCTGGAAATCAAGCGCAGCATCGAGGACGGCATGCGGCAAAGCATCGCGCAAGCGGGCGGCGCGCGCGCGGCCGACGCCTTCAGCGACAGCGGCAATATCCAGGGCGTGTCCATCGGCCTGGGCGAGGGCGCCAGCGACAGCTCGTCCGGCGAACCGGGCTTGCCGGCCCTGACCCTGTACGTGGCCGAACCCACTTCCGTCGACCGGGCCAAGGCCGCCATCGTGGGGGCCATGGGCGTGCGCGCCGTGGCCAGCGACAAGGTGCCCGTCAACATCGTCGTCACGGGCGTGATCGATGCGCAGCCCCACCGTTTCCGCCTGCGCCCCGCGCCGGGCGGCGTGTCGGTCGGGCATTTCCGCATCACGGCCGGCACCATCGGCTGCCTGGCCGTGGGGCGCAGCGCGCCGCGCAACAGCCGCCTGATGATTCTTAGCAATAATCACGTGCTGGCCAATTCCAACGGCGGCGTGTTCAACGATTGTATCGTGCAGCCTGGCCCCATCGACGGCGGCCGCTGCCCGCAAGACCAGGTGGCCGTGCTCGAGCGTTTCGTGCCCATCAATTTCAGCGGCGGCGTCAATTTTGTCGATTGCGCCACCGGCTGGGCCTGGCCAGACAGGGTGCGTCCCGAACTGGTCTACCTGAGCGGGGGCGTGCCCGCGTACTTCCGCATCAGCAATGCGCTCGTGGCGCCCGCACTGGGCATGATGGTCGGCAAGTCCGGCCGCACGACGCAATTGACGCAGGGCCGCATCACGGGCCTGGGCGCCACCATCAACGTCAATTACGGCGGCGGCAGGATCGCCCTGTTCCAGGACCAGATCGCCATCACGGGCGTCAGCGGGGCGTTCAGCGCGGGCGGCGATTCCGGCTCGTCCATCTGGATCTGGAACCAGCAGCGCAATCCCGTCGGCCTGCTGTTTGCCGGCGGCGGCAACATCACGTTTGCCAACCAGATGCGGCGCGTGGTGGTGGCGCTCGACATCAATTTGTACACTTGAGCACGCTTTAGGAGCAGGCAAGGCGGCCCCGCGCCGCCTTGCCTGACGCTGTTTTTTGCACGATGACGATTTTGCTCAAGTATTGCTCAAGTCTTGCGCAAGGCCGGCTGTCGCGCATGGTCTTGGCCGGCGAAGCGTGCTGCAGTGCCGGATGGCCGGGTGTATCATGCAAGGCATCAGGAGGGTTTGTCATATCAGGAGGGTGTGTCATGTCAAACAGTAAGTTCGCACAATCGCCATATGCCGTCTTCGAGGACGCCGCCATGCCGTATTTGCCGGATACCCCTCCTGGACAGGGCCCGGGACAGCATGCCCAGGCCGCGCCGCCGGGCCGCCTGGAAGCGGCCAGGCGGCGCAACGAGCGGGCGCTGATGGCCATCGACGGCGTGGAAGGCGTCAGCCTGGGGCAGACGGCCGTGGGCAAGGAAGCGCTCGTCGTGTACTTGCGCGACTCGTCCGTCAAGCGGCGCGTGCCGTTGCAGGTCGAGGGTTATCCGGTGGAAACGAGCATCACTGGCCAGATCGATATCCAGCAGCGCTAGGCCAGCCGGCCTGGCAGTGGGGGCATCAGGCCGCGGATGGCGGCGGAAGGCCTGTCGCCAGGCCTTCCGGGTTCACTGTCAGCCTGGACTCAGGCGGCCGATCGCTGCGGCCACGCCCGCGCCATAGGCGGGGTCGCACAGGGTGCAGTTGCCGATGTGGCGTTGCTTGACTTGTTCCGAGGCTCCCGAGATGGCGCGTGCGGTGTTGTCGAACAAGGCTTGCTGCTGCGCCGCGGTCATCAAGCGGAACAGGGCGCGCGGCTGCGAATAGTAATCTTCGTCGACGCGGTGGTTCCAGTGGTCGGCCGCACCTTCGATGCTGAGCGGCGGCTCGCGGAAATCGGGCTGCTCAGCCCATTCCTGTTCGCTGTTCGGTTCATAGCCCAAGGTCCCGCCATGGTTGCCGTCGACCCGCATCTGGCCATCGCGGTGATAGCTGTGGAACGGACATTTCGGCGCGTTGACGGGGATATGGCTGTGGTTGACGCCGAGGCGGTAGCGCTGCGCGTCGCCATACGAGAACAGGCGGCCTTGCAGCATCTTGTCCGGCGAAAAGCTGATGCCGGGCACCACGTTGGCCGGATTGAAGGCCGCTTGCTCCACTTCCGCGAAATGGTTGTCGGCATTGCGGTTCAATTCCAGCACGCCCACCTCGATCAGCGGATAGTCGCCGTGCGGCCACACCTTCGACAGGTCGAACGGGTTGAGGTGATACGTGCCTGCCTCTTTTTCCGGCATGATCTGCACGTACAGGGTCCAGCGGGGGAAATCCTTGTTTTCGATGCTTTCATACAGGTCGCGGTGCGAGCTTTCGCGGTCCTTGCCCACCAGCGCCTCCGCTTCCGCATCCGTCAGGTTCTGGATGCCTTGCTGGGTTTTAAAGGTGAACTTGACCCAGAAACGCTCGTTTTGCGCATTCAGGAAGCTGAAGGTATGGCTGCCGAAGCCGTGCATGTGGCGGAAGCTGCGCGGCAAGCCCCGGTCGCTCATCACCACCGTCACCTGGTGCAGGGCTTCCGGCAGCGAGGTCCAGAAATCCCAGTTGCTGTTGGCGCTGCGCAAGCCCGTGCGCGGGTCGCGCTTGATGGCGTGATTCAAATCGGGAAATTTCAAGGGGTCGCGCATGAAAAACACGGGCGTGTTGTTGCCGACCAGGTCCCAGTTGCCTTCTTCCGTATAAAACTTCAGGGCGAAGCCGCGGATATCGCGTTCTGCGTCCGCCGCCCCCCGCTCGCCCGCCACCGTGGAAAAGCGCGCGAACATCGGCGTTTGCTTGCCCACTTCGCCAAAGATTTTCGCCCGCGTGTAGCGCGTGATGTCGTGCGTGACAGTAAACGTGCCGTGCGCGCCGGAACCCTTGGCATGCATGCGGCGCTCGGGAATGACTTCGCGGTCGAAGTGGGCCAGCTTTTCCAGGAACCACACATCTTGCAGCAGGGCGGGGCCGCGCGGGCCGGCCGTCTGGATGTTCTGGTTGTCGACTACGGGCGCGCCAAAGGCGGTGGTCAGCTTTTTCATTGGACTCTTTCTTTATAGGGGAGGTCAACGGACGAGCCAGGGCCTACCCAAACACTGGCTGGGCTGAGCGTGTACGACGTGCTCACCGAGGCTGGTCCAGAGTAACAAATTTCTAAAAAGCAAATTCAGTGTAATCCATTTCGGAGCCGGCAACAGCCCCGCCGCGTCCGGGGAAGCGGCTTGCCCATCATAGCCTCTCGGCCTTGTCCAGCCCAACACGATTGACCTGGCGCAAAGCGCAGCGTGATTTTCCGACGTATTGGCGATATGTATTGGCGGTATCAGCGATATTGGGCCCAGTTCGCCCGCAGCCACGTCAGCACGGCGGCATGGCCGCGTATGTCGGCGGGCAAGTGGCGCTGGATCAGGCGTTCGCATTTCAAGGCCGTGGCCAGGCTGCCGCCGGACCAGCTGTTGCAGCTGTACAGCACCTCATACCATTCGTGGCGGTTCAGCAGGCTGCTGTCGGGGATGCCACGCTGCGCCGGGTCGTCGCCCGCCGCCGGGCCGTCCGGATAGCTGAACTGCAAGTCGCTCTTTGTCATGGGGCCCAACCGGTGATCTGCCATGCCTGCCTCGCGATGAAGTTGTGCGCGAACAGCTGTCCGTGCCAGGCAAGCTTATGCCACCGGCAAGCATTCCATTTGGCAATATGGGCCGGCCTTGACCTGGCTTAAAACTTGTTCCAGTTATTGTGCCGGTGCTCCGTCGCTTCCTTCATCAGGTGGCCGGCGCGCAGGGCGTCGTCCGCTTGCACCGTCATGGCCAGTTCCTGGATGGCGGGCGGGTATTCGTGGTGGGCCGCTTCTTCCAGCAATTCGCGGCCTTTCGCCGGGTCGCGCGGCACGCCGCGGCCTTCGCGGTAGGCGTTGTAGAGCAGGAACATGGCGTGTGGATTGCCCAGCTCGCTGGACTTGTCCAGCCAGTGCGCGGCGGTTACGGAGTCTTTCGGCACGCCTTCGCCATTCGCGGCAAGCAAGCCCAGCATCAGGGCCGCCTTCGCGTGGCCTTGCTGCGCCGCCTGGCGGTACCACAGCCAGGCCTGGGCCGGCGTGGCCGCGCGCAGCATCTGGCCCAGCTCGAAGGCCGCTTCCGTGTCGCCCGCGCGGGCCGCCTGTTCGAACAGGCTCAAGGCCTCGGCACGGCGTTCGGCGCGGGGCTGGTAAATCAGCGCCAGTTCGCGCTCGGCGACGGGCATGTCCTTGCCGGCCCAGCTGCGCACCTTGCGCTCGGCCTGGTGGTCGCCCGCCTGGCGCGCATGCATGGCGACGGCTTCGATTTCCGCCGCCGTGGGCGGTGGCGACGCCTGGCAGGCGGCCAGGACGGCGGCCAGCACGACGGCGGGCAGGGAGAGTGCGTGTTTCATTGTGATCAGCTTTCATCAAAACGGGCCGGAACTGCGCTTGTTCCGGCCCTCGGACCTTATTTGCTCAGGTCGATGCGGTACTTGGCAAAGCCGCTGGCGTCGAGTCCGCCTTCGGCCGCCACGTTGGTGATGCCGCTGCCTTGCGCCAGCGCCAGATGGCCGGGCGCCGAGCGCAGGATCACGGGACCTGCCGTGGCCGTCTTGACGAAGCTCCAGCTGCGCGCGCTGCCATTGTTGGCCAGGGTCACCTTGCCGCCCTTGGTGCTCAGCGACGCCAGGTAGTTGCTGACCACGGCCTGGTTCGCATCGGGCGACTTGATGATGGTCTTGCTGCCATCGATACCCGGCACGGCGCCGCCGCCGCCGGCGCGGTAGTCGTTGGTGGCGACGATGAAATCATCGCCATCGGCCACTGGCGCACCCTTGTAGGTGAGGTTGACGATGCGGCTGCCCGGCTTTTTCGTCACGTCGATCTGGTACGTCAGCGCATTGTTTTCCGCGTAGAACACGTCATAGTTATAGATCGTCCCATACGACGGCACCAGGTCTTGCTCGGCCGTACTGGCCGGGTCGATCTGCTTGAATTGCGTGGCCGACGTTTCCAGCCAGGCTTTCAAGTCCGCACCCTTGATCTTCACGGCTTGCAGGTTGTTGTTGCTATATAAATACAGGTCGCCCGGATTGCGCACTTGCAAGCCGACCGGCGCGGCCGGGGAGGCGCCTGCCGCCACGTCCGTGAAGTCCGATGGCCCGTTGCGGCCCGCCTTGAATGGCGCGCTGCAGGAAATGACGGGGATGTTCTTGTAGCTGGACAAGGTGGCATCCGTGCTGGTGGCGATGAAATTTTTCACGTAATCGAGCTGCGCCTGGTTCACCAGCTGGATGGCGCTCACGTCGCCCACCAGCGCGAAGTAGGCGGACATCTCGAAATCCGTGCTGATGCCCAGCGGTTGCTTGGCGTAGGCGATGGTGGCCGCGTGCTCCGTGGCGACCAGCGGGGCGATCGCCGGGTCCGCGTTCACGAGCGTCTTGCCATCGGTGTATTTGAAGCCGCGCGATTCCACCGTCGTCTTGGCCGGCTGCACCACCCACTTGCCGCCCTGGTAGGCCATGGTCAGCTTGATGATGCCCAGGCGGCGGCCCCAGCTTTGCGCCATGACGGTGGGCACGCCATTGACGAAGCCTTTCTCGGCATCGATCTTGGCGCTGGCGGGGAAGGCGCTAAACGAGGCGTCCAGGGCGGCCGCGCCCGTTTCCTTGCCTTTCGGGAAGATCAAGTGCGAGTGGCCGATCATCAAGGCATCGATGCCCGTGCTGGTCAGGTGATAGCTGCCGTTTTCCATCTTCGGGCTGTAGGCGCTCGTGTCCAGACCGCCGTGCGACAGGGCCACGACGAGGTCGGCGCCCTTGCTGCGCAATTCCGGCACGTACTGTTTCGCCGCTTCCTGCACGCCCGTCACGCTGACTTTGCCAGCGAGTACTTTCTGGTCCCATTCGAGGATTTGCGGCGGCACAAAGCTCAGCACGCCCACATTGATTTTCACGGTCAGCTTGCTGCCATCGGGCGCCGTGGCGGCGAAATCGCGGGGCAGCAGGGTGTAGGGCTGGAAAATCGGCTTGCCGCTGGACACGCCGACGACATTGCTCAGCACGGAAGGGAAGGCGGGCGCGCCGCACGTGCCCGTCGGCTTGGCCACGCCGGGAATGCCGAAATCCGTGTTGGTGATCTGGCTCAGGTAAGGCAAGCCGTAGTTGAATTCGTGGTTGCCCATGCCGCCCGCATCGTATTTCAGCGCGTTCATGGCCTTGTGCACAGCCAAGGTGCCGCTGCACGGAACGGGTGCGGCCACGGCTTGCAGGTCGGCCAGCAAGGTGCCCTGGATGACGTCGCCATCGTCGAGCAAGACGTTGTTCGGATTTTCCGCGCGCGCCGCCTGGATCAGGGTCGACGTGCGTTCCAGGCCCAGGCTCGTGTCTTCGGCCAGCGCGTAATAGTTATAGCTGAGGACATTCGAGTGGATGTCCGTGGTTTCCAGCAAGGCGACGGTGACCGTCGTGCCTTCGGGAATGGCCGGCGCCGTGTTCGAACTGCCGTTGCAACCGACGAGACCTGCACTTGCCAGCGCTGCCAGCATGACCCAATTTGTTTTCATTGCCGCCCTTAGAATGATTCAAAAGACGCGACTGTAACGCCGCCATATGACGCCACCATGACAGTGTGGCAGGGCGCATGGCGTCGTGCCGGCGCATCAATGCGCCGGCAGCTTTATAAACACCTCATTGCTGAAGTATGGTTCATCCTCCACCCAGAAAATATAGTCCAGGCCCAGGTAATTGCGGGCAAAGTCGAGGACATCCTCGACCGAGTTTTTTTTCCCGGTGCGGGGATTGATCTGGCGCAGATTGCCGTCTTGCACGGCCATGCCTCTGACCAGATCGGCCGGGTAGTCCTTGATGAAGCCGTAGCTTTGGCCCATATGGCTTTTTCGATATGGCATCAGGTCGGGGCCGCCCACGCCCATTTGCAGCGTTTGCGCTTGCGCAAACACGCTGCGCATATAACCCTTGTCGCTCCACGGAAGCCATTCACCTGGCAAAAAATTCAAATACACCATGGTATTGGTGTGAGGAAAGGCGCCGGCCAGCACCCGCATGTTTTCCTTGATGGCATCGACATACTGTTGCGGCTTGAAATCATCGGGAAAAATCGTATTTCCTTTACCGTCTTCGACGCCGATGTCGATCGAGCTTTCGCTGAAATTAATGCCCTCGATTTTTCCGTCGAATTCCTGGCCCAGCGCCCGGATCAAGTGCTGGTAACGGTCGCGCACCGGTTGTTCCCACATCTTTGGCGACCAGCCGTATTCATCATCCGTCACCGGTTTGTGCGGGTCGCGCTCCGGCGCCGAGAGCATGCTTTGCTTGATGATGCCGCCCTGGTAGCGAGGATCGCTGAGCAGATAGGCCGGCACATTATGGCGCGGCGTGAAGGATTTTTCCTGCAGTTGTATCCACAGTTTTTTGCCGATTGAATCGAGATAGGCGATGTCGTGGCGGATCGCCGAAAAATCATACCGGTCCTGTTGCGGCTCCAGGCTGCGCCAGGTGTAGACGATTTGCGCGCCACGGAAGCGGGCATCGTTTAACGCTTTATCCGAGCGGATGTTTTCCCCGTTCAGTTCACGGTGACTAAAGTAAAGATAGTGCTGGATCGGCTTTTTTATGTCTGCGGCAATGGCGCTGCCCATCATCAAAACAAGTACGGCAAGAAGCCTTATGGAGTTGCGCAAGAACATCGATTCCTTGGTGATTGTGAAAATTGAACTGTGGCAAGATGGAGTATCTTCACGCGCCATGCAAGCACAATTGATCAAGCGCGACAAAATCTAATTTTGTATTAAATCTATATCTTCTGCTGATCTTTTGGCCAATTCAGGATTATTGCTATTATTTAAAACCCAGAGAGCAAGCTTGCCATTTTCAATAATTTCTTTTTTGGAATATATTGTACTAAAATAATCCTGTAGTTTGTTATTGTCTGTCGGTAACGGCAAATTTTTCATCTCTTCAGGGATATCTTCGAAGTAATACCTTGATTTTTCCAATGAAGGATACTTCTTTAGCAAATAATCATTCACGGTATATGGCTCATAATTTCCCACGAATAAGTCTTTTGTCAAAATTCCTGTAATTGTAATTTTATTGATATGTTTTTTTAAATATTCAAAATTCTCTTTTGTGGTCGAGAAGTCGGATTGTAAAATTGTGTTATTTTTCGACAATTGCCTGACCACAGAAAGCCGAACATGATCGCCATTGATCTCTATTACTTTGAAAATGTAATAATCCGTTTGAATGCTTTGGCTTCCACCATTAACCCCTGTTGTTTTGTTGAAAATAAAACTTCCAATTTGCAATTTATGCTCAGGGCTGTTAATGGTTTGTTTCCATATATACGGGTTGTAAATCATTTTCTTAAAAGAATATATGGAGATGAGAGCGAGCAGGCTTATTATCAGTATTTTTTTCATTGGCTAGGCGAGAATAAAATATTTAAGAGCGGCTTGCTAAGGGCTAATAAAATCGAAGCCAGCCGATGTGATGCTCGCGCGGCCGCACGGCTGAGAAGCACGGCTGTATGTCTGCACGGGGGGCAGAATCAGTCTTCATCGCATCATCCAGGGGCTGTTGACAACAGTTCAGCCGCCATGCGCTTACTTCGATGGCATCGCCGACGAGTTCGCACTCTAGCACGTCGAGGGCCGGGATACTGATCCTGCTGGTAGCGCATGGATTCCTCTTTTTCACGGTGGCAGGCAAAGATCGCCATGTAAATGCAGGTTAGTTGCATTATAATTCGAAAACGCAATTCATTTGCATTAGTGCGACATTCGCCAACCCAGCAACTCAGCTAGCCTAAGGAATCCCCATGCCACAGCGCAAACTCCCCGTCACCGTCCTGTCCGGCTTTCTCGGCGCCGGCAAGACCACCTTGCTCAACCACATACTGCGCAACCGCGAAGGCAAGCGCGTGGCCGTCATCGTCAATGACATGAGCGAAGTCAATATCGACGCCTCGCTCGTCAGGGACAGCGCCGAGGCGGCCGGCGCGGCCCTGTCGCGCACGGAAGAAAAGCTGGTGGAAATGTCCAACGGCTGCATCTGCTGCACCTTGCGCGACGATCTGCTGCTGGAAGTGCGGCGCCTCGCCGCGGAAGACCGCTTCGATTACTTGCTGATCGAATCGACGGGCGTGGGCGAACCGATGCCCGTGGCCGCCACCTTCGACTTCGAGGACGAGCACGGCGACAGCTTGAACGACGTGGCGCGCATCGACTGCATGGTCACCGTCGTCGACTGCGCCAACCTGCTCAACGATTTCCACAGCGAAGACAGCCTGGAGCAGCGGGGCGAGATCGCGGGCGAGGGCGACGACCGCCAGCTGGCCAATTTGCTCACGGAACAGATCGAATTTGCCAATGTCATCGTCCTCAACAAGGTCGACATGGTGGCGGCGGACGAGCGCCTGCGCGTGCTGGCCATTTTAAAAGCCTTGAATCCCGGCGCGCGCATCATCGAAACGAACCAGTCCATCGTGCCGCTGGACGCCATCCTGGGCACGAACTTGTTCGACCTGGAACAGGCGGCCGGCATGCCCGGCTGGGCCCAGGAGCTGGCCGGCGTGCATGCGCCGGAGACGGAAACGTACGGCATCCGCAGTTTTGTGTACCGCGTGAAAGAGCCGTTCCACGCGCAGCGCCTGCACGATTACATTGCCCAGCCGATCAAGGGCGTGGTGCGCAGCAAGGGATATTTCTGGCTGGCCAGCCGGCCCGAATGGGTGGCCAGCCTGTCCGGCGCGGGCAAGTTGATGAATATCGAACCCGTGGGCCTGTGGTGGGCGTCCGTGCCGAAGGAGCGCTGGCCCACGGATGCGGCCTCGCTGGCGGAAGTCAAGGCAGGCTGGAGCGAAACGTATGGCGACCGCTACCAGGAGCTCGTCTTCATCGGCCAGGACATGGACCAGGCCGCCATCGAGGCGGATTTGAAGAAATGTCAATTGAACTATACGGAAACGCGCCAGGGCATGGCCGCCTGGCGCAAGCTGCCCGATCCGTTCCCGCAGTGGCAGCGCATGGAAGAACTGGAAGATTAACCATCGATAGGAAAGACATATGACAGAATTGATCCCCGTCACCATCATCACGGGTTTTCTCGGCAGCGGGAAAACCACCTTGCTCAAGCGCATATTGCAGGGCAATCACGGCGTGCGCATCGCCGTGATCGAGAACGAATTCGCCGCCGAAAGCATCGACCATGGCTTGCTGGTGCAGGACAGCGACGAGCAGATCGTGGAAATGAACAATGGCTGCATCTGCTGCAGCGTGCGCGGCGACTTGATCCGCATCCTGGGCGAGCTGCACGCCAAACGCGCATCCGGCACTATCGCCTTCGACCACGTGATCATCGAAACGACGGGCCTGGCCGCGCCCGGCCCCGTGGCGCAAACCTTCTTTGCGGAACCGTCCGTCAGCGAGTACTACATGCTCGACGCCATTTTGACGGTGGTCGATGCGCGTCATGCGCAGCAGCAATTGACGGCGCACAAGGAAGCGCAGGAACAGGTGGGCTTTGCCGACCGCATCCTGCTGTCGAAGACGGACCTGGTCGGCAAAGACGAGCTGGCCGCGCTGCGCCGGCGCCTGGTCGCCATCAATGGCCGCGCCAGCATTCAGAAAGTGCGCTTTGGCAATGTGCCCTTGCGCGATATCCTGAACATCCGCGGTTTCAATTTGAACGCCATCGTCGAGCTGGAGCCGGATTTCCTGGGGGAATTGGGGCACCGCCATGGCGACGGCGTGCAATCGTTCGTCTATCACCAGTCCCAGCCCCTCGATCTGTTGCAAGTGGAAAATTTTCTCGATGCCGTGGTGCAGCTGTTCGGCAGCCAGCTGATGCGCTACAAGGGCATCCTGTACGTGGCCGACGTGCCGTGCCGCGCCGTCTTCCAGGGCGTGCACATGCTGATGGGCTCGGAACTGGGCGCGCCGTGGGGCGACGGGGAAACGCGCGCCAGCAAGATGATCTTCATCGGCCGCGACTTGCCGCAGGATATGCTGATTCGGGGCCTGGACCGCTGCGTGGCCAAGGCGGACAGCCCCGCTGAGGTGGCGGCGTGAGCGTGGAAGCGGGCTTGCCCGCCCTGGCGCTGATTTTTTTGCTGGGCATGCGGCATGGGCTGGAACCGGACCACCTGGCCGCCGTCGACGGCCTGACCCTGCGCAGCCAGGCCGCGGCGCCGCGCTGGACGCCGTGGATGGGCGCGCTGTTTGCGCTGGGCCATGGCGTCACCGTGCTGGCCATCGTGGCCGTGGCCGCCGTGGCGTCACAGCAATTTTCACCGTCGGAAACCGTGTTCGGCTGGCTGGAATGGCTGCCCATCGCCTTGCTGCTGCTGATCGCGGCCCTGAATGCGCGCAGCTTGCTGGCCGGCGCCCAGCTGGCCGAGGTGCGCGGCCGGCTGCTGCCGCGCTGGCTGCGGGGCGCATCCGGGCCGCTCGCCGCCATTCTCGTCGGCATGCTGTTCGCGCTGGTCTTCGACACGGCCCTGCAGGCGGCCGCCTGGGGCTACGCGGCCGTCGCGCTGGGCGGCATGCAGCCGGCCTTGCTCACGGGCCTGGTGTTTGCCGTCGGCATGGGCGTGACGGATACCTTCGATGGCTGGGTTACGGCAAAAGTCATGCGCACCGGCCAGATTGATCTCGTGCGCGCCTTCCGGCGCCGCCTGGGCTGGCCCATCGTCGCCATCTGCGTGGCCATGGCCGCTTGCATGGCGGCCGGCAAGCTCGATCCGGCCTGGTCGCTGCCGGAAAGCTGGACGGCGGCACTCGGTGCGGCCATGGTGTTGCTGATGGCGGCCCTGTACGGCTGGACCTTGCTGGGTTTGCGCCGCGTGCGTGCCTGAGGCGGGGGCGTGGGTATAATGGAAAAAAACTGCCGGATTCCACCATGCCCGCACCTGAAATCGTCATCCGCCTGCTGACGCCAGCCGACACCCCCGCCTTTTGCGCGCTGCGCCTGCGCGCCATACTCGATTCGCCCAGCTCGTTTTCCTCGTCGCGCGAGGATGAGCTGGCGCGCACGCCCGAAGAACACGTGCAGCGCATCGCCGACGGCCCGCTGCACCGGGCGTTCGGCGCCTTCGATGGCGAACGCCTGGTCGGCCTTGCCGGCTTGCGGCGCGAATCCATGCGGCAACTATCGCACAAGGCCTTGCTGTGGGGCGTGTTCGTCGATGTGGCGCAGCGGGGCAAGGGCGTGGCGCGGCGTCTCGTGAACGCCTGCATCGCCCAGGCCGAAGCGGACCCTGCCGTCATGCAAGTGCATTTGAGCGTGAATGCGGAAAACAATGCCGCCCTGGGTCTGTATGAATCGCTGGGATTTATCGCGTACGGCACGGAACCGCGTTCGATGCGCGTGGGCGAGCTATTCTATGACGAGCATCACCTGGCTTTATTGATCAGGTAATGCTGCTGCCGATTACTTGCAGCGCGGGCACAAGCCCTTGATCAGGTAATCGACTTCGCCGCCGCTGAAACCTTCCGGCAAGAGCACGGGCGGGGGCAGCTTGACTTCATTGAAGCAGGTGACGTTCGCGCATTTCGTGCACTGGAAGTGCGCGTGTTCGTGCGCCTGGTGGCCGGCGCCCGCGCTGAAGCGCCACACCTGGTCGGCACCCGCGATGCGGTGCACCAGTTCATTTTCCGTCAGCCATTCCAGCACCCGGTACAGGGTGACGGAATCGATGTCGCTGTCCTGCGACAGCGCTTGCTGGATTTCATGGTGGGTCAGCGAACGGCTTTGCGCCATTAAAAAGTCGAGCACCTTCACGCGCGTCTTGGTGACGCGGGCATTGGTGTTGCGGATCAGCGATTCGGCTTGCGGTGTAGAAGATGATGTCAACATGATAGGCCTGCTTGCGGGGGATCGGCTGGCGGCGTCATCGCCGTGCCTTTGCCACCCTCTGGGCCGTATCTTAGCATGCGTGCCGCACTCGATGGAACGGCGTCACGGTTTGAACGTCCAATAGCGCCCGGCCACCGTATCGACGGGGTCGAGAAAGCGCTGGTCGGCGCGCGCCTGGTTGCGTATCAGATAAAACATGTCGGACAGGGCCGAGCGCTTTTCCGCAAAGTAAGAGTGCTTCATGAAGCTGGTGTCGACCCCGGTGGCGTCGATGGTTTCCACGCCCGCCACGATCAGCATGCCGGCGCCGCTGTCGCCCGCGCGCGGGTAGCCGTGCACGGCTTTCGAGGCGGCCAGGGCCAGGTCTTGCGACGAGGCATACAGAGTGACGGGATTGCGCGCGCCAGCCAGTTTCGGCGCGATATCGTGCTTGAAGATGGCGGCGTCGATATCGGGCGCAGACAGGATGATTTCCGTGATCTTTTGCGCCAGTTGCGGCTGCGCGGCCAGCAAGTCGGCCACGGCGCGCGCCAGGCCGCGGCTGCCCATGCTGTGTCCGACCAGATACACTTGCGCTGCCTCCGTGCTGGCGAGAAAGTCGGCCAGGAAGCTGGCGAGGTGGGGCGTGCTCCACTCGATATTGTTTTCATCGATGGTGTAGCCGGCCACCTCGCCGCGCGACGGCCAGCTGTAGAACACGGGCGCGCCGTCAAAGCCCAGGTCGTAGGCCATCTGTCCCGTGCGCCGCGCCGCATCCTCGAAACTCACGTTATAGCCATGCACGAAGATAAAGGCGCTCTTGCCGGCCGAGGCGCGGATCTGGGTCTTCAAGGCGGCAAAGAAGTTGCCGCGGTCTTGCACGTCGGCCGACAGCACCACCACGTGCTTGGCCGGGTCGTCGCGAAATTCCAGGCGCCACAGCGACGGCGATTCCAGCTGCCCCATGCGATGGTCGCGGGGGATGCTGATGTCGCAGCTGCCATAGCTGAGGGGGCCATTGCCGCCCATGATGTTGCGTTCGCCGCTGAAGCGCTGGGCCGGCGGCTTGCCCACGTCGCGCTGGCGGTCCGTGGCGAAATACACTTTCACCACCGCATAGTTCGACACGACGGCGCCCTGGTCGGCAGGGGCGGGCGACGGGGGAAATGGACGCAGCGGGGGCCGCACCGCATCGAGCAAGCCTTGCGCGGCAAACAGGGTTTCCATGTCGTCCGGCACTTTCGCGGCCGACAGGGCGGCCGACAGGGCCAGTTGCAGCCGGGTATCGGCAGGTTCGGTTTCCAGCGCGGCGACGGCGGCCAGGATGGCGGCGGCGCCGTCGAACTTGGCGATGGCTTGCTTGAGCCGTTCATAGTGGCTGGCGACGGCTTCGGGAGCATGGCCGGGCGCGCCATGCCCGATGGCTGCCACGACGGCGGAAGTGATCAAGTCCATGCTGCCCACCTTCCTGTGCAATTATTGATATTGCCATATAAGCACGATGTCATGAACTTGTCCAGAGGGGTTCGCAACGCATGGAAGATCTGTCAAGCTGCTCGGATAGAACCATTGTTCTTCCGACTCTGGCCTGGCCGCGGCCACCACAACCGCCTATGTGAACAGATACTTCTGGAGCTGTAAATTGCGTGCGCAGATAGCCTTGATGTCGGCAACAGGAATTGCTATCGCACCTTGAAGATCAATAACACCAAGCGCAAAGATATATGCAACCAAGGCCGAAAAATAAAAACGCTCATAGCGTTCAACATCCGCCTTACTGGTGCGGAACGGGCTTAACATACTGCCATGCGCGCGCTCATTGCGAGAAGTGAATAATAGTAAAGATAGAAAAAACTCGATTCTTTTCTTATCCTTGGGCTGGTTTTGCACCCTAGTCATATCCAGTGCAGTATGCGTAGCAGGATTTTTCGGCTTGCCGCCAAACGAACCCGATATGTAGAGTTTGAGAAAACTCGCACACAGATCGATTTTCTTGGCATCGACAGGCGGTGGATTTGAAAGTTTTGGCTTCCCTTTCAGTTTTGCTCCAACCGTTTGAGGCGCGACCGGTGGCGGCACCGCGAATTTATCCATAAATTCGTCATAGCGCACTTCGCCAAAAAAATCTTTGGCGCGTCCTCTGATAAATTCGTTCTGAATGCCAGGTTGTACATGTGCGTAGCAAATGCGCTTGGCCACATATTTATATGAACCAAACGGCATTGCATCGGCCAGTAGCTTGAGTATGTCATTCCAACCTTTTTGGTTGGCTAGGGTCAGCTTCCCCCCCAATCCTTGAACTATGGCCTTGCCACCTTTGGAAAACAGCGGAGTTGCGCCCTTGTCTATGACACGAAAGCAATGATCAAACAGATAGTCTGGACGGGTAGGCAGGCATTCTATGCCATCAATCAGGTGCCCCACCAGTACTTGGAAATTAGCATCGCTGCTAAATTGTAGGTGCACGGGTTCAAATACCTGAGGATGGTGCTTCATCACCAGCAAATCAGCAAATTCCTGTTCCGCCTTAAATAGCATAGCCGTAGGCCAGCAATTATGTTTATCTACCCGTGCCTTTTGAAAGTTCATTGCTGCTTCCTTTTATATTGCAATATTGAAAAATAGCGCCTTCCGGAATCGAAAGGCGCCAGTTTAAATAGTGACATGAAATTAAGAGGCAATGTTGAGAATGAAAATTTTTATTTTCTTGTTGTTCGATATAGATTGCACCCCTATAGGCATATCAATAAAGCAATATTTGCACGTAATCTGTGAAGCGTTTTGCATGCGACGAGGCAATGCCTGTCACGACAGGCGCTGTCAACCACAGATCAATGCTGCTTGTCGTCGCTGAACTGCTGCGCCAGGGATTGCAGGGGCGCCACCGTCAGGCCGCCGCGGCTCACGTGCTCGGGGATGGCCACGCGTACGGGCTTGCTGTGCATGTTGGCCGACGATAATACGTTCGTCGTCGTTTCCGGCGCCGCATTCCACACGGGATCGACGATGCCTTCGAACACATGCTTCAATTGTTCGCCCCACGTATCGCGGATCATGCGGAAATACTGGTTCTTTTCATCGATGGTGACGAAGCGCGTGACGGCCAGGCTGCCCGTCTCGTAGACGAGCAGGTCCAGCGGCAAGCCGACGGAAATGTTCGAGCGCAGGGTCGAGTCCATGGAAATGAGCGCGCACTTGGCCGCCTCGTCCAGGCGCGTGAACGGATTGATGACCCGGTCGATGATGGGCTTGCCGTATTTCGCTTCGCCGATCTGGAAATACGTGTTTTCATCGTGCGATTCGATGAAATTGCCGGCCGAATACACCTGGAACAAGCGGCAGCGCTCGGCGCCTATCTGACCCCCGAGAATGATGCTGACATTGAAATCGATGCCGCAGTCGGCCAGCGCCTTCGCTTCGCGCAGGTGCACGGTGCGCACGGCTTCACCCACGATGCGCGCCGCGTCGTACATGCTGGCCACGTTCCAGATGCTGCGCCCGTCCGCATCCACATGTTCGGACACGATCTGGCGGATCGCCTGCGAGATCGACAAGTTGCCGGCCGTCATCAAGACCAGCATGCGGTCGCCCGGGTTTTCGAACACGCTCATCTTGCGGAAGGTGCCCACCTGGTCCACGCCGGCGTTGGTGCGGGAGTCGGACAGGAAGACCAGGCCTTCGTTCAGGCGCATGCCTATGCAATAAGTCATCGTCGTAAATCAAATCAAAAGGGGAAGCATTTTACACCAGCCGGGTCCGGCCTACCGCCTGCAAGGCCCGGCCAGCCTCATTCCTGCCCGTTTACACGGGCACGATCTGCACATCGACTCTTAACGTTTCCGTGCCGCCGCCCTGGCGCACGCCGCGCACGGGGGCGGCCGAATCGTAGTCGCGTCCGATGGCCAGGCGGCAATACGCATCCGTCATCAGCCGCGCATGCGTGACGTCGATGCTGACCCAGCCCGCGAAATCCGCGTCTTCCACCCACGCGTCGACCCAGGCATGGCTGGCCGCGTGGCCCGTCGTGCCCGGATCGATATAGCCGGACACATAGCGGGCGGGGATGCCCCAGGCGTGGCAGCACGCAAGGAACAGATGGGCGTGATCCTGGCACACGCCGCGCCCCAGGGCCAGGGCGTCGCCGGCCGTGGTGGTGACCATGGTGGCGCCGCTTTCATACGCGACCTTGCCGACGATGTGCTCGGCCAGGCGCAGCAGATGGCCCGTGCCGGCCGTCACGCGGCGGTCCGGCAGGCTGGCGGCCGTCAGTTCGAGGATGGCCGGATTGGCCTGGGTCAGCGGCGTCGGCATGGTAAACAACAGCGGCGACAGGGTATCGACCAGGTTCAGCCGTCCCTTGTGCGGATAGATGGTTTCCACCACGCCGTGCGCCACCAGGCTCAGCGACTGATGGCTGCCGTTAATCGTCAGCATGTGCGACAGATTGCCGTAGGCATCCGTGTAGGCGTGGCACCGGCCCGGCGTGGCGATGTGCCAGGACAGGGCGCGCTGCTGCGGCTCGATACGCGGCGTCAGGTGCAGCTGCTGGATGGTGTAGGCCAGCGGCGCACTATAGGCGTAATGGGTTTCGTGGCGGATGGTGAGCTGCATCAGGCCGCCAAGGGAACGAGGAAGTCGCGGCTGACCCGGTTGCCCAGGTCATAGATGTTTTCCAGAAATTCCGTCAATGTATGGTGCAGGCCCGCCTTCATGATGTCGTCGATATGGCCGAATTTCAGTTCCGCATGCAATTTGCCGGCGAAACGCTCCGTATCGGCCGACACGTCGTTGCGGATATGTTTCAGGTTTTCCACCACGTCATCCATGCAGGCCAAGAGCGACCTGGGCATGTCGCCGCGCAGCATCAGCAATTCCGCCACCCGCGCCGGCGTGATCACGTCGCGGTACACTTTGCGGTAGATCTCGAAGCCGGAAACGGAGCGCAGCAGGGCCGCCCAGTAGTAGAAATCGCGCTGGGTGATGTCTTTCGACGTGTCGCGCGCGCCGTGGAACTTCACGTCGAGGATGCGCGCCGTGTTGTCGGCCCGCTCCAGGAAGGTACCCAGGCGGATGAAGTGGATGGCTTCATCCTTGAGCATGGTGCCCAGGGTCACGCCGCGCGACAAATGCGAGCGGTATTTCACCCATTCGAAGAACTGGCTGGGGTCCGTTTCCAGCAGATTGCTCTTCAGGCGCTTTTGCATGTCGAGCCAGGTGGCGTTCTGGATTTCCCACACTTCCGTCGTCAGGGTGCCCCGCACGGCGCGGGCGTTTTCGCGCGCGCCCGTCAGGCAGGCCAGGATGGAAGACGGGTTGTTCGGGTCGCGCACCATGAAATCGAGCACGTCGCGCGTGTGGAAGCGGCCATATTTGTGGTCGTAGGCGCTTTGCAGCTCGGAAATGCCCAGGGTGGCGCGCCAGCCCTGTTCCGCGTCCTGCTCCGATTGCGGCAGCATCGACGTCTGCATGTTGACGTCCAGCATGCGCGCCGTGTTTTCCGCCCGCTCCGTGTAGCGGGCCATCCAGAATAAATGATCGGCGGTGCGGCTCAGCATGTTTTCTCTCCTGCAAAAGCGGATGTGGCTTCCAATACCCAGGTATCCTTGGTGCCGCCCCCTTGCGAGGAATTGACCACCAGCGAGCCTTCACCGAGCGCCACGCGGGTCAGGCCGCCCGGCACCATGGAAATTGTCTTGCCGGACAGCACGAACGGCCGCAAATCGATGTGGCGCGGCGCAATGCCGGCCTCGACATACGTGGGGCAGGCGGACAGGGCAAGTGTCGGCTGGGCAATGTAGCCGCCCGGATTGGCCAGCAGGCGCTGGCGGAAATCCTCGATCTGCGCCAGGCTGGACGCCGGCCCCACCAGCATGCCGTAGCCGCCCGCGCCATGCACTTCCTTGACGACCAGTGTCGGCAAATTCGCCAGCACGTAGGATAAATCGGCCGGTTTGCGGCATTGGTACGTGGGCACGTTGTTCAATATCGGTTCCTGCGACAAGTAAAACTTGATCATGTCGGGCACGAACGGATAGATCGACTTGTCGTCGGCCACGCCCGTGCCGATGGCGTTCGCCAGGGTCACGCGGCCCGCGCGGTACACGGACAGCAGGCCCGGCACGCCCAGCGACGAGTCGGAACGGAAGGCCAGCGGGTCGAGGAAATCGTCGTCCACGCGGCGGTAGATGACGTCTACCCTCTTCGGGCCCCGCGTCGTGCGCATGTACACGGAGTTGTCGTTGACAAACAAATCCTTGCCTTCCACCAGTTCCACGCCCATTTGCTGGGCCAAAAACGCGTGTTCGAAGTAGGCGGAGTTGTACATGCCGGGCGTCATGACGACAACGGTCGGGTCGTCCACGCCCATGGGCGCGACGGAACGCAGGTTGTCGAGCAGCATGTCCGGATAATGGTCGACGGGGGCAATGCGGTTGCGCGCGAACAGTTCCGGGAACAGCCGCATCATCATCTTGCGGTCTTCCAGCATGTAGGACACGCCGGAGGGCACGCGCAAATTGTCTTCCAGTACATAGAATTCGCCCTGGCCGGCGCGCACGATGTCGACGCCCGCGATGTGGGCGTAAATGTCGGAAGCGACGGAAATACCCTGCATTTCCGGTCGGTACTGGGCATTCTTGTAGATTTGCTCGGCGGGAATGATGCCCGCCTTGATGATGTTTTGCTCATGATAAATATCATGGATGAACATGTTCAAGGCTTGCACGCGCTGCACCAGGCCCGTCTGCATCTGCGCCCATTCGGCGGCGGGGATGATGCGGGGGATGGTGTCGAACGGAATCAGGCGTTCCGTGCCGGCATCGTCGCCGTAGACGGCGAACGTGATGCCGACCCGGCGGAACGTGAGGTCGGCTTCGGCCCGCTTGCGGGCGATGGTCTCGGGCGATTGCTGTTCCAGCCAATTGCTGAATTCACGATAGTGTTCACGTACCTTGCTGTCCGTACCCACTTCATTTGCAGTCATTTCATTGAAAAAATTTGCCATGTTGTGATTTCCCTTGAGCCGTGTCTGGGTATAGCTCAGCAGGAAGCGTGCCAACAGGGCGGGCGTGAACAGGTGTAAAGATGACCACTTTTGTGGCGTCGCGCCATTCCTTGCACCAATACGGTGCGCTAGGCGCCACTCTTGGGGACGTCGGCGGACGGGACGAAGGGGCGGCAATCGACGGGCACGTCGAAGATGAAGCTGGTGCCCGTTTCGGACGCGCTGTCGACGGCGATGCTGCCGCCGTGGCTTTCCGCCACGCTTTGCACGAAGGGCAGGCCGATGCCCCAGCCTGGCGCGGGGTTGTCGTTTTCGCGGCGCAAGTAGTCGAAGATGCGTGCGGCCTGTTCCGGCGCGATGGCCTGGCCGCCATTGTGGACGGTGACGATCAGGCGTTCGTGGACCG
Organism: Janthinobacterium kumbetense; assembly: GCF_023703445.1. NCBI lineage: Bacteria > Pseudomonadati > Pseudomonadota > Betaproteobacteria > Burkholderiales > Oxalobacteraceae > Janthinobacterium > Janthinobacterium kumbetense. The sequence goes on along the minus strand of NZ_JAMQGR010000001.1, from coordinate 1,055,352 downwards.
CTTCCACGTGCACGCTGATGGGCGTGTCGTCGCCATACTTGAGGGCATTGCCGAGCAGGTTTTCCAGCGCCCGCCGCAGCGAGTTCTCGCACCACCAGCCGGTGACGGCTTGCCCGCTGACCCGGCATTTGTCCGGACGCTGCAAGTTGACCTGGCCGGCCACGGCGTGTACCAGCGGCAGCACGTCGAATTGGCTCAGCACCAGCGGCAGCTGCTGGCCCTGGTGGTAGCTGAGGCCATCGAGCAATTCCTCGATCATGCTGTCGAGCCGCTTGCTGTGCTCGACAATCTTGTGCGCCAGCAATACCACCCGCTCCGGGTCGGCTGGCCTGAACAGCAGCTGGGCGCTGGTGCTGATGACGGCCAGGGGATTGCGCATGTCGTGCGACAGGCCGGCCGCGACGCGGCGCCGGAAGCTTTCATGCATGCTGGTAAATTCGCGTATCGATTCGCGGATGCCCACGTCGATCGACTTGTTGATCACTTGCCAATCCTTGCTGCGCAGGGTGATGCCGGACTCATGCGCAGTGGCGGCGAAGCAGTCGCGGAAGATCTGGTACTCCTGGATCACCTGTTCCGGGCCGTAATTGGTCATGCGCGCCCGTTCGTTGCCATGCACGGCGGGCACGTTGCTGTTGCTGGCGGCGTTGTCGCGCGGGTGGCCGGGGGTGAGGGCTTCGGCCAGGTTGTCGAAAAAGGCCGGCAAGGTATTGATGAGTATGGGCGTGAGCAGCTGGTCTGCGCCGCGCACGCTGGCGCGCACGCGCTGTTCCCAAGCCTCGAGGACGGCGTCGCGCATGGCGAAGATGCGCTGCGCGCGCTGCAATGGCTGGTGCGCGCCGGCCTGGCGACCCGCGTGCTGATCCGTGCTGATGCTCACCTGGCCTCCCTGACCGCAGTGACTATGCTTGCAATAGTATGCGCCTAATCAGCCGGCGGGGAAACGCTTTATTGTCCAGTATCGGCCTGGCGCAAGGCCGCATACAGGCGGGAAAGCGAGGCTGACCACTCGGTCAGCGAAAAGTTCTGTGGGTCATCATGACCATTCGCAAACCCTGTATCGAGCACGGCGTGGAAGGCGGGAATCAGCCACGTTCCCTTGCGCACGCTGGCGGCGATATACAGCAGGGCCAGGCGGTCGTATTGCGCAGGCGTAAAGCCGGGATCGGGCGCCAGGCCATCGTTGCCCTTGCCGCCGCCGGGCACGGAGTTGCGCGGTTGCACCAGTTCCACGTGCAGGAACAGGCCCGTCAGCGACGGCTTGTCCTTTTCCAGCTTGCTGGCAAAGCTGGCCGTGCCGAAATCGCGCACCTGCAAGGAACCGCCCAGGCGGTTCACGTAGACATGGCCTTTCGGACCGCCGCCCAGCGCCGGATTGCGCAAGCTGAAGTCGTTGAAATCCCAGCTCGCGTCGTTGATGTAGTCGGGAATGGTTTCTAACAAGAAATTCGGGTAGCTGGTGTCGTGGATGACGAAATAGCGGGCCATCGGCGCAGCCAGCCGGCCCACGGCGCGCGACAGGGGCGCGTCGACGGCGCCGCCCACGTCCGCCTCGGCGATACCCTGTTCCGTCAGCCAGGCGCGCAGGCGGGCCGGCGCGATGCCCGCGCGCTGGCCGATGCGGGCGGCCAGGAAGTCCGGCAGCGGCGCGCTGTCGCCCAGGCGCGCATACAGCTTGACGGGACGCAGCAAGCACGTGGCTTGCGCCAGCGCATCGCCCTTGAAGCCGCTTTTCCAGGCGGCATACGGGCAGGCGGCTTGTTTTTGGGCAGCGGCCGGCAGGGACAGGCAAAGCAACAGCAGCAGGGCAGGGAGTCGTTTCATGTCGGCATTGTCGCCGAAGCGCGCCTTGCGGCACAGGCGCACACATGAAAAAAAGCTGCCCGAAGGCAGCTTTTCATCGTGCGACAGGCGCGCGCGGTCTTTAAAACGCCACGCTGGCCGACACGACCACGGTGCGCGGCGCGGCCAGCACCAGCGAGCCGATATTGAAGGACGACACGGCCGACGACCAGTAATTGCGGTCCGTCGCGTTGTCCACGCGGGCGCGCAAGGTCACGTCACGGCCCGCCACTTGCGTCAGGTAGCGCGCGCCGATGTCGAGGCGGGTCCACGATGGCAGCTGCCGGGTGTTGGCCAGGTCAGCGTATTGCGTCGAGGTGTAGATGGTGCGGGCGTTCAGGGTCAGGCCTGGCGCGCCGGGCACGTCCCATTCGCCGCCCACGCTCATCTGCGTTTCCGGTGCGCCGATGGGTTTCTTGCCATTGTTGGCGGCCACGCCGGTATTGCTGAGCTTTGCATCGAGCCAGGTCAAGCCGCCCAGCAGGCGCACGCCCTGCATCGGCGTGCCGAAAATCGATAATTCCAGGCCGCGGTTGCGTTGCTCGCCATCAAGTTCGGCTCGCTTGCCGAGCACGGCCAGCAAAGGCTTGCTTGTCGTGAACAGGGCTGCGCTCATGCCCAGCTTGCCGCCGTCATACTTGACGCCGATTTCCTTCTGCTTCGATTTATACGGCGCAAACACCTCGCCCATGTTGTCGACATTGACCTGCTGGCCGTTTTCCAGATACGTTCCCGTGGCCGTCGGTCCCTTGACCAGCGCCTCGATGTAGTTGGCGTACAGCGACACGTCCTTGCTGGCCTTGAAGACGATGCCCGCCACGGGCGTCGTGGCGCTCTCGTCATAGGCCTTGCCTTGCGGCGCCGAGGTGTTGTAGTCGTAAGCGGCATCCTTGATCTGCTGGCGGCGCAAGCCCACGGTCAGCAGCAGCTTGTCGTCGAGGAAGGCCATGGTGTCGGCCAGGGCGTAGCTGTTGAGGATGGTTTTCTGGGTGATGCGCGGGTCGCTCATGATGCCGCCCGTGTAGGGCGCCGGCGGCGGGCTCACGTCGACCGGTGCGTAAATGTTGGTGGCAAACTTGTCGCCGATCGCATACGCGTTCTTCGCTTCATTCCAGTGCCCGGACCAGCTGGCCACCAGGGTGTGCTTGACGGCGCCCGTAACGAGCTTGCCGCGAATGCCCAGTTCGCCCGTGCGGATTTCCTGCTTGCGGGCATTGTCGAAGCGCGACGCCGTGGCGTCGCCATTGATCGAAGTCAACGTCGGCTCGGCCAGGCTGTTGGCTTCCTTGGTCGAGCGGGAGCCAAATGCGGCCCAGGCCACGACATCCTTGGCCAGATCCACTTCGGCGCGCGCCGTGCCGAACACATCGTGTTCCTTGGAATAGCTCCACGGCTGGGCAAAGTTCTTCGACGCATCGGGTGCGGATGGCAGCACGGCCACGCTGCCAATGCCGACGGACGGGCGCGGCGATGTCAGGTCGAAATTCTGGTAGCCGGCGTCGGCCGACAGGCGGTAGCCGCTGCCGCGGTAGTCGAGGCCGACCGAGAACATGCCCACGTCGTGGTCTTCGCGCTGGATGCCGGTCTCGCCCTGGCGCTTGGCGGCGTTGACGCGCACGCCGAATTCCTGGCGCTCGCCAAAGCGGCGCGCCACGTCGATGGCTGCATAGGCGTGGCCGCCCGATTCCACGCCCACCGTCAATTCCGTCAGCGGCGCATTGCCGGCGCGCTTGGGCATCAGATTGATGGCGCCGCCGATGCCGCTGCCGCCCGGCGCCGCGCCATTCAGGAAGGCGCTGGCGCCACGGAACACTTCCACGCGCTCGAGCAATTCCGGCGATACATATTGACGGGGCAGCACGCCGTACAGGCCGTTGTACGCCACATCGTCGGAATCGAGGGCGAAGCCGCGGATCACATACACTTCCTGGAAATTGCCATAGCCGCGCGACATGCGCACGGCCGGATCGCTCTGCAGCAGGTCGCCCACGCTGCGCGCTTGCTGATCGGCAATGAATTGCTGCGTGTAACTGGTGCTGCCGAATGGCGAATCCATCATGTCCACGGCACCGAGGATGCCCATGCGCCCGCCGCGCGCCACCTGGCCACCCGCATACGCCTTCGACAACCCTTCCGCCGACGCATCGGCCGAGGCATTGACGACTACCGTGGGCATGGTTTGCGCGTCGCCGGCCGGCGCGGTGGTGGTGGCTTGGGCGTGGGCGGCGGCGCTGGCCAGCAGCAAGGCGGCCAGGGCGAACGGGGTAGGGACGAGGTGGAAGGTGCGCATGGAGTTATCTGGATATTAATGAGAATGATTATCATTATATTCCAGCGTGGCGCAGCGCGTGGGAAAGTGTGAGAAAGCGGGCAAAAATGTCGCCATTCGTACAACACCGGGCAGGCCAGGGTGCTGGAATCTGGCGGAAAAAGGCGCGCCAGGCGATACCTTGTGGATTTATTAATGCACATATCCAAGTTTCGCTAGAATAGGCCATCGCGCCCCGCGCCCACAGGACACCGCATGCCATTGCTTCGCCATTTACCGTCCGCTTCCATGCGCATGCGCATACGGGACGGCTTGAGCCTGAAAGGCGCGGCCGTCGCGCTGATCCTGGCCATGCACGTGCTGGGCCTGTATTTCCTGCTCTTGCCGGCGCGGCAACTCAAGCAATACACGGAAGTGGCGTTCATGACCTTGCTGCCGCCCCGTGCGCTGCCGCAGACGCCGCCGATGGCCTTGCCGATGCCCATGCCGGTTCCTGCGCCGCGCGCGCGGGCCGTTGCGCCGCCCGCCGCGCCGCCCGTCTTCTTCGCGCCGCCGCCCGTGGCGGCCGAAGCGATCACCGTACCGGCCGAGGAATTTCCCGCCGCGCCAGCCACGGCGCCTGCCACGGCCGACTTGCGCACGCGCGCCCGGCTGGCGGCGGGCGCCGCCGACAAGGCCCTGCGCGCCGAACGCAGGCAAGACCAGCCGTGGATGGCCGCTGCCGACCTCAAAAGCGAAAGCACCTTCCAGAAACTGGTCGCCTCCGCCCGGCGCGGCGGCCCCGTCATCCGCGTGGAGGACTACCTGACGGCCGACGGCCGGCCCGCCACGCGCGTCGTCAGCGCCGGCGGCGCAACGTGCTTTGGCATGGCCGAGAATCCCGGCTCGGGCGCCGACCCGGCCAGGACGGGCGGCAAGGTCAAACGCGTGCCTTGCCCGGGCTAAAGTTTCCGCGCAGTACACGGTTTTCACGGCATACGGGGCGCTCAACCCCGGCCGGTTCCCAAATATGCTAAGTTGCGTCTGCTAATCCTGCCGACACCAACCTGGACGCCCATGCTCCCCGAACTCCTCATCCTCGCTCCCAGCCCTTCGGCCGCCGTCAACGCGCAGCTGGAGCAGCACTACACCTGCCACCACGCCTGGCAAGTGCCGGCGAACGAGCGCCATGCGTGGCTGGCCCAGCGCGCTTCGGCCATCCGCGGGGTCGTCACGACGGGCGCGCTGGGCTTGAACGCCGCCGACATGGCCTTGCTGCCGAAGCTGGAAATCGTCGCCGTCAATGGCGTGGGCCTCGACGGCGTGGCGCTGGACGTAGCGCGCGAACGGGGCATCGCCGTCACCACCACGCCGAACGTGCTGACCGATGACGTGGCCGACGTGGCGCTGGCCTTGCTGCTGGCCAGCGCGCGGCATATCGTGGCGCTCGACCGTTTCGTGCGCGACGGCGGCTGGGAACGCCGCGAGGCCATCGTCCCTGCATCCAGCCTGCGCGGCAAGACGGCCGGCATCTTCGGTTTCGGCCAGATCGGGCAAGCCATCGCGCTGCGCCTGGCCGCCTTTGGCGTCAAGGTGCGCTACTTCCAGCCGCGCGCCATTGCTGGCACTGCCGTGCCGCGCGCGGAATCGCTGCTGGCCCTGGCGCAGGAAAGCGACTATCTGATCGTCTGCGCGCCAGGCACGCCGGCCACGCGCAAGATCGTCGAGCGCAGCGTGCTCAACGCGCTCGGCCCGCAAGGCACGCTGATCAATATCGCCCGCGGCGCGCTGATCGACGAAGACGCGCTGATCGCCGCCTTGCAGGATGGCCGCCTTGGCGCGGCCGGCCTCGATGTGTTCGCGGACGAACCGCGCGTGCCAGCCGCCTTGCGCGCCTTGCCGAACGTGGTGCTCACGCCCCACGTGGGCAGCCTGACCGTGGAAACGCGGCACGCCATGGGCCAGCTGGTGCTGGATAATCTGCAAGCCCACTTTGCCGGCTTGCCGCTGCTCACGCCCGTGCCTTGACGCTGCGCCGCCGCGTCAGGGCCGCACCACCCAGCGCACGTCTTCGAGCGACAGCAGCAGTTGCTCGGGCGCGCCGTCCGTAAAGAAGTTCAGGCGGAAATCCATGGCGGCGCCGCCATCCGTCGTCGGCTGCTGCGTGTCATACCATTGCTGCACCTGGGCCACCAGGGCCATGGGCGCGGCGGGAGGCTGGGCCGCATCAATGGGCGCGAGCACGGCCGGCAGCAGGCTGACCGGCAGCGAAGTGCGGGGAAAGCCCGCCACGGCCGGCATCACGCTGTAGGAATAGCTGCCATCCATGGCGATGCGCACGCTGCCGGAGGCGCCCGTGAAGAGGGCGTTGAAGAAGCCTCGCATATAGGCCGCCACATCGCTGCCGCCCACCGGTGCGACTTGCCGCAAATCATAGCCTTGCCAGCTCAGGCGTGGCAGGATGGGGTCGCTGAACTTGACGACCGGCGTCTGGTACAGGAAGGCGTGCATGGTCGACACCTGCGTCTGGCTGGGCGGGCACAGGTAGCGGTTGCGCTGCACGTACAGCGAAGCCTGGGCGTTCTTGTACACCATCACGTTCAGCCCCGGCATGCGCACCTCGCGGCCGGTATTGGCCAGCGCGGCGGCAAACGACAGGTCGGGCGCGTCGGCGGCGATGGCCGCGTAGCGGTAGGCCAGCAGCGCATCGGGCGGCGTGGGCGTGGCCGGCGTGGCCCGGTACTGCTGCGCATCGATGTCGAGCACGGGCACGGGCACGCTGACGATACCGTTGCTCAGGGTGCCGGACAGCGGGTCGTAGGTGGCGGGCGCGCCGCCGACGGTGACATTGAGCAGCGCATACCAGGCGTCGCCGCCATGGTCTTCCAGGCGCGCGTCGAATTCCACGGCCACGCTGGTCTCGCCTTGCGCCGCCGCCAGCCGCGCCGTGCCGAAATGCTGGCCATAGCTGGTTGCCACCTGGGTCACCAGCTGCTGGAAGGCGGTGGTGGCCAGTGTTGCCTTGGCGACACTATCGGGCGTGTCCTGCTTGCCGTCGAGGGGCGCGAGGAAGGCGTCGAGGTCAGCCGAGATCAGCGGATAGTTGCTGACGAAGGCGGCCAGCGCCGTGAACAGGTCGGGACCGGTCGCCGCGGACAGCCTGGCAACCTGCGACGGCACGTTGAGCACGACGCTGACGTGCACGGCATCCTGCGCCGCCTGGCGATAGGTGTAGCTGAAGCCGTAATCCCACTGGGCCAGCTGGGCCGGTTGCAAGCCACCGGCGGCCAGGCGCATGCGGCCGCCCTGCGGCGCGGCGGACGCGGTGGCGGTCTGCCGGTTGACCGTGGGCGGCACGGGCAGGGCGCGGTTCAGCACGGGGATATATTGCGTGCCATTGCCCAGCGGTACCTCAAACGGACCGGTGATGAACAGCAGCCACTGGCTTTGCAGGTAGTTTTCGATGCCGGGCACGGGGCGTTGGTCGAATTCCATGTGCGTGATCTGATAGCGCAAGTCCAGCGGCACATAGGCCTGGCCTTCGACGTTCTTCGAGATGAAGTTGAATGACAGCCGGCTCTGGTCCTGCGCGGCCGTGCCTAGCAAAGGCAGCCGGGTCGGGAACAAGGTGTAGTTCTGGTTGCCGTCGCCGGCCGCGCCGTCGGCTGTGCCTGCGGCGGCGGGCTGGCCGTACAGCGCTGGCGGCGCGCCCTCGTCGTCCGCGCCCGTGACCTGGTCCACGCCGTACACCACCACGGCGCCGGCGGCAAAGGCCGGCCCCAGGGTGGTCAGCAGCTGCTGCCGCATGGTGGCGGCCGCGCTGACGCGCGTGGCTTCGTCCCCGGCGCTGCTGCTGAGCACGGGGCTGACCGTGGTGCTGATGACGTCGGCCAGCGTCTGTTTCGCCTTGAGTACGAGGCCCAGCTGGCCGCTCTGCAGCGGATCGGCGACGCCGTTGAGGCGATCGAGGATGTAGGCGGGCGGCGCATAGGTGGCCGAGAGGAACTTGTCGATGGCGTCGAGACAGCTTTGCAGCCACAGGTTCAGGTCGACGCTATTGAGCGTCAGCGCATGCGGCGTATTGGTCGGATAGGCGTCGATGCTGACCGTGCGGCTTTCCAGCGAATTGGCGACGGGCAACGGCGCGTAGTAGCTGGCTTGCTGGCCCAGGCGGAAATGGATGCCCTGGCCCGGCGTGTCGCTGAAACGCACGGCGAACAACTGCTGCGTCTGCTGTCCGGCGCTGCCCACGCGCGTCAGCCCCGCGCCCGCGCGCATCGACCATTGCGGTGTCTTCAAGCACGCTTCGAGCGCCTTGGCAAACGTGGTGAAACTGGACGCGCCGCCGTTCGTGTCGGCCTGCGGCAGCACGGCGCTGACCACGCTGGCGCCGTCCGGCAGGGCCGCCAGCACGGGATCGAGCAGGATGGCCTGGCGCGTCAGCACCAGCGCCACGTCGAGCGCGATGCGGTTGGCGCTGGCCAGTTGCGCCAGCGGCACCGGCACCGACAGCGTGGCGGCGGGCGCCGTGGCGCTGCCGCCGTTGGCCAGGGCTTGCAGGTAGATGGCGCAGGCGGCGGCGAAGTCGCGCACCTGCCGCGACCGGGCCTCGTCCAGCGGCTGCAGCGGCGTGGCCAAGAGCGAGTTGCTGAGGGAAATGCTCACCGCATTTCCGCTCAGTCCGGGCACGCCCAGGCCCGTATAGTCCTGGTGCAGCTGGAAGTACAGGCGTTGATAGAAAGGCAAGTCTTGCGCCGCGTCGGCTGGCGTGGCGTAGGCCAGGCCATCCATGCGCAAGGTCAGCAGCAGCGCGGGCGCGCCGCCCGCATCCGTGCCATACAGGTAGCTGGCCTGGACTTTCGGCCAGGCGGACAGGCCCAGCAGGCGATCCGTGTAGCGCAGCGGAGCGGGGGCCTGGTCCAGCGCACCCGTGTAGCCGGCCGGCGGCGCCTCGAACGGCGTGACGGTGGTGTTGCCGAACAGGTCTTGCCAGCGCAGGGCCAGCGACGCATGGCCGCCCACGCCCAGGTAGGGATTGTCGGCGGCGGGCGGCAGGCCGGCCGGCGGATTGGCCGGCGTCGCATTGAGCGTGGCGAACGGCCGTCCCTGGCTGTTGTTGCCCAGGTAGCCCAGCGCCTGGCGGTAGTCGTAATCGGCCAGCGCCGCGGCCGCATAGCGCAGGCGGTGGGTTTCGCCATCGTCGCCATCGTCGCCGTCGTTCGCATGGTCTTGCGGTCCGAAAGGCAGGCTGTAGGGACTGGGCAGGAAAAACGGGTTGCGGCCCAGGCCGGCCGACAGCGTGTTGTACAGCGCGGACAGGGTCGCCTGCGCATATTGCTGCTGTTGCTGCGGCGTGGGATTGGGCGGCAGCACGGGCACGCCGTCGTTGGTGCGCTTGAGCTGGAACGACAGGTTGCCCGGCGCCAAGGTCGCTTGCGCATCGAGGGCCAGGCTGTCGACGTCGAGCACGGCGCCATCGGCGTACAGGCCTTCGGTGTCGGCCGCGCCCAGGGCCAGGGCGTCCACCGACAAGCCGTAGTAGGCGGCCAGGGCGGCGAAGGTATTGCCGGGACCGCCAGAGTTGGTGGGCACGCGGTAGACGAGCGGCGGAATGCGCATGGTCGCGCCCAGCGCCACCGTCACGCCGGGATTGTAGGCGGCGATCTGCGCCGCGCTCAGCGGGGTGGCGCCGGCCGAGTAGTACGCGGCCAGCTGTTCCAGCGTTTGCGCGGGCGCGGCCATGTCTTGCTGGTTCAGCTGGTGCAGGATGCCGGCTACGGGCACGCTGGCGCCGGCGCGCAGCGGCCGCACGGCGTTTTGCCGCGCCAGCTGTCCCACGCCCATGCCGTACGTGGCGGCCACGGCGCTCAGGGTGCGCGTGGCCGACAGGGCCAAAGGCTGGCTCTTGGCCGGCTTGCTCAGCGATTCGAACACCAGCACGTCCTGCTGCGGATCGATCGCTTGCGTCGTCAGCAGGGCGTTGACGAAGTTCGGCACGGTGTCGGCGGCGTCCGCCGCCTGGCGCGCCAGCGGCACCACCAGGGTCAGCGTGGCCGTGCCCGTGGCGTCGAAGACGGATGGGGGCAGGCCGGCGCCCGACACCATGTCCTCGAAATACAGATAGTAGCCGCCGCCGCGCACCACCGATTGCTCCCACAGCAGCTTGATGAATTGCGAGGGGCTGTTGGCTATGCCGCGCGGCAAGACCGTCCCCGCCGCGTCCAGCAGCATGCGGCTGGCCGGCGGATGGCTTTCCGTGGACAGATTGGTTTGCGTCAGGAAGCACAGGTAGTCGGCATCGGCCTGGCCCGTCAGCGCCACCTGGTCGCTTCCGCCTTCGCTGTACAGCAGGAACAGGCCGGCCACCAGGGTTTCGCCCACGGCGGCCATGCCGCTCAGCAGGTATTCCAGGCGCTGGGCATCGGCGGCCGACGGCCCCACCAGCTCGTATACGTGGGCCAGGGTGGCGGCGCTGGCCAGCGCGGTGCCGCTGGCGTCGTTGGTGGCCACGGTGGCGGCCGGCATGCGCGTGATCTGGAAGTCCACGCGCGTGGCATAGGCATAGCCGCCCAAGTCCTGGAACACCGTGCTGCTGCTGTTGGGCGGCGTGTTGCCGATGCGGGGACGATAGGCGGGCATCAGGGCCAGTATGTCCGCGTATGGCGCCTGGGGGTACAGCGTCTGCAGCGTATCCTGGCGCTGGGTGATGCTGGCCAGCATGGCGTCGGGCAATTGCCACAGATACGGCGCGGGCGCGGCCTGGCTGGCGGCGGCGCGCGCCCCTGGCGCGGCGCCGGACGTCACGGCCGTCAGGCGCGCCAGGTCGGCGGTGATCCAGGCGGCGTAGCCTGCCGCAGGGAACTGCCGCGGCTGCAAGGACGCCAGCGGCAGGATGTGCAGCGCAGGCGACGGCACGAAGTGGCCCGCCTGCGCATACGCCAGCACGCCCGACAGCAAGCCGTATGCGGCGCCCAGGTCGATGGGCAGGCTGGTGCCGGGCGCGCCGGCGAAGGTGATGAAATCGAGGGCGACGCCATGCGAAACGGCATTGCGTCCCAGGCCGATGCGGTAGCCGCCGGCGGCGCTGGCGGGCGTGGGGAATTGCTGGCCCGTCAGCTGGTACAGCGCGTAGTCGGTTTGCGTCCTGCTATACAGGAAGGATGGCGACAGGCTCAGGCCCGCCGCCACCGGCAGGCGCAAGCCATAGGTGACGAAGCGCGCGACCTGGCCGGCGGCCTGGGCCACGGCGCCGCTCGCCTGCACGCCGCTCCACAGCTGCTCCAGCGGCAAGGCGTCGAGGTGGGCGATGGCCAGCCGGCCCGGGGCCGCGGCGAACAGATTGGCGACGCCGGCATTGTCGCGCCCCAGCGCGGCCGTCGTGGCGGCGAAGCGGCTGGCGATGCCGGCCAGGGTATCGCCGGCGACGGAAGCATAGGCCAGCGGCGGCACGGCGAGGATGGCCGTCGGCAGCAGCAGGTCGGCGCGCGCATACAGCGATGCCTGCTGCGCCAGGGTGGCCAGCGGCACGCCCAGCGCGGCGGCGATGGCGCCGAAGCTGTCGCCGGGCGCTGTGACGTGGCTGACGGCGCCGGCGCCGAAGTCGAAGACCAGCGTCACGCCCGTGCGCAGCGCGCGCGGTTCGGCATTCGCGCCGATCAGCTGGGCCGCGGTGGTGTGCCAGCGCCCGCCGGCGCCGGCCGGATCCGTGTAGCGGGCGGCGATGGCCGCCAGCGTATCGCCGGCCTGGATCACGGCGGACAGGCCGCCGACCTGCAGCGGCAGCGCGCCGTTCAGCGGATACGTGGCATTCGGCAGCGACACGTCGTCCGCGTCGATGGCGTTGCCGGCCCGGTTGAAGGCGGCGACGATGCCGGCGATGCTGTCGCCCGGCTGCAGCGCATAGCTGTAATTGTCGAAGGCATCGATGGCCGATTGCAGCAGCGCGCGGCCGATCAGGCTGAAGACGTCGACGAAGATGAAGGCCGCCATCGATTCGGGCTCGGTGTCGTCCTGCGCCAGCAGCGCGGGCTTGGCGGGCGCCTTGCCCACCTTGGCGGCCACCTGGCGCAGCACGCCGGCCACCGTGCTGCGGTACTGTTCCGTCGCCGTCGCGTAGGTCTCGAGGTCGATCGCTTGCGTGCCGGCGCCGCCCTGCGGGTCGGGGACGTCCAGCCGCAGCCCGTCGAACAGTGGGAAGAGCGTGGCGCCGTCCATATTGGCTCCCGGCGCGCTGATGTTCACGATGAAGCTGTCGGCGAGGAAGTGCAGCAGGTCGCCCATGCCGAATGGCTGCATGGCGGGGTCGGCCAGCACCTGGATGCCCGCCACCAGCTGCGCCAGCGTGACGCTGGCGGTCGCGGCGGCAGCCAGGTCCAGCGCCGCGCCGTCGGCCCGCACCGCCGGCTGCAAGGCGTCGAGCAGCCACGGGAAATACGCCTTGCACAGCAGGTCGAACGAGGTCGTGCCGGTGCCCGCGCCGCCGGCGGCCGGGTCCGGCGCATCCATGGCGAACAGGCAGACGAACGCGCCTTGCTGCGCGCTGCTGGCGGTGGCGCCCTGCGGCGCCAGCACCGTGAATTGCGGCGCCGTCACCAGTTGCAGCACCGGCTTGGCATCGGTGCGCAGCACGCGTCGCGGCTGGCGGCGCGGCGCGGCGCGCAGCATGGCGGCCTGCAATTCCATCGGCAGGGTGCGCGCGCGGCCGCGCGCCAGGCTGTCCAGGCGCAGCGCGCCGCCGCCGTCCCACGGCGCGCGGCTGTCGTCGCCGATGCGGAATTGCGCGCTGACGGTGGCGGAAAAGCCCACGGAAATGGTGAAGCTGAAGATGCCCAAGTCGATCTTGACGCGCAGGCTGATGCGCACCGAGGCCGTCACGGACAGGGGGACGGCGCGGTAGGATTCGTAGCCGATCTGTACCGACACGGTGATATTGACGAGCAGTGAAGCGCTGATGATCTTCAAGTCCACTTCGCCGTACAGCATGCCGATCACGCCGAACGTGCCCGTCAGCTTGAAGTAGCTGCTTTCCTGGACGCTGCCGGAGGCGCCGGCGTTGGCCAGCGCGACGGCGTTGCTGCGGTCGTACGGATGGTAGGTGGCGATCACGCCTTCGATGATGCCGAACACGGTCAGCGCGAAGCCGGCTTTCAGCGGCCCCTTGACGAAGTTGTAGCCCAGGCCCAGCTGCAGGCCCAGGCCGAAGACGATGACGGGATTGAAATACCCGAGATCCGTTTTCGGCACCTGCGTCGCCGTCGCGCCCGACAGCTTGCCGAAATACACGCCGCCCGAGCCCAGCACCGGCACGCCGTAGACGATGGCGCTGAAGCTGAACGAGCGCGTAAAGTCCATATTGTAGGGAAAACCGATGTCGATCAGGAAATCGCCATTCGTGTAGATCTTGATGCCTATCATCGGCAGCACCACGCTGACGGCGCCGAAGTTCAGGTTGCGGATGCTGTCGGGGAAGGTGAAGTCGATCTGGAACAGGCCCACGTCGTCGCTGATTTTCTTGTACAGGATGTCGACCACCAGGCCGGCCAGGCCACCCATCTTGGGGCTGCCCAGGGTCAGGCGCAAGCCGTACAGGTTGGGATCGTTGAAGACGATCTGGACGTCGACGGCCCACACGCCAGCCGTCTGCAGCACGCCGAAATGCGCGGCGATCAGCCAGTTGCTGTCCGGCTGGTAATACGGCTGGCCGTGCACGCCGCTGCCCGGGTTGACGGGATTGTTCTTGTCCGTGGTGGGCGGCACGCCCGCCAGCGCGTCGATGACGGCCTTGGTCGAGCTGAAGTCGGACGCGCCGTTGATGGCCACGCGCTGGCCCAGCATCAGCAGGAAGACCTTGAAATAGCTGGAACCGGCGCCCGGCACGCTGGGCATCTCTTCCACGTCCTGTCCCTTGTCCGGGTCCAGCAAGTCGCCCATGCTGCCTTTGAGCAATGGCGGCACGGTGGCGTCCAGCGCCAGGGTCACCTTGCCGTCCGTATTGCGCTTGAAGACGATGCTGCGGATGACGATGAAGCCCAGGTTGAGGGGTGAACTGAGCGTGTAGGTGGCGCTGAGGCGGTTCTTTTCGCCGGTTTTCAGCGACACGTTGACGGACAGGCCGTCCAGCGTGACCTGGTTCAGCAAGTCCCACGGCGACGGCAGCACGAAATACGGATCGCCCAGCGTGCGCACGAGCGCCTGGATCAGGCTGCCCAGGGACCAGCCCGCCAGGGTGAAGCTGAGCATCTCGTTGCCGCTGGCATAGGTTGCCGTGAAGCCTTCCCAGCTCACGTACAGCGTGTGGTTCGGCCCCTTGTCCGTCGGCTGGAACGCATAGCCGAAGCCCAGCTTCAGATTGATGGCGGTATAGATCCATACGGCGTCGGCCTTGCCCGAGAATTGCTGCGCGGCCGGCTTGGCGCCGTCATACTGCACCGAGAGCGTGGCTTTCTGCAAGCCGATCTGTTGCTGGCCAAGCATGAACAGCCAGGTAAAGGTGGTGTCGACCGTATAGCTGGTGGCCAGGTCCGTGCTGGGCTTGCCGCTGGGAATGACCGCGTCGATGGCGAACGCGGAAATCTTCAGGTTGCCCGGCAAGAAGACCGGGAAATCATAGATGCCGCCGGCGGCAAAGAATTGCTTGATCATCTCGCCCACGTCGAGTTCCTGCGCGAGCGAGGCGGAGAGGGTCCAGCGGGGCGGCGTTTCCTGGCTGGTGTAGGCCACGCTGACGGCCGCCTGCAGGCTGGCGCCCACGCCCAGCAAGCCGGAAATGGAACCGGCCCAGGCCGTGCCGGCGCCCGCCTTGCCGGCCTCGACAAGGGCCAGCGCGCCTTCCTGCTTGTCCGCGGCCACCGTGGCGCTGATGCCCGACAGGCTGATCTGGCCATCCGAAATGCTCAGGATGGGCGCGCCGCCCACCGTCAGGAAGGACAGGCTGATGGCGTAGTCGCTGGAAAACGCGAAGGACTGGGCCGCGCCGTCTATGCTCAGCGCGATATTCGACACCTCGGCCTGGATGGTGTCGGGCAGGCTGACGAGGCCGTTCGAGACGACGGACAGGAAGTCCGACAGCGTGGCCTTGCCGGGAAAGCTGGCCTGGAACAGCTGCGCCGAGTTGAACTGCACGTCGAATTCGCCGCCCGGCGTGCCGTCGAGGTTGCGAAATACCGTGGGCAACAGGGTGAAGGTGGTGCCGAACAGGTATTCATAGCGCGACTTCCCGCTGGCCTTGCTCGCCAGCGGCTGGTAAGCCGTCCAGTCGAGGAAGAACGAGGTGATGGTAAAGCTCAGCGCGGGCGTGGGCGCCGGGATGGGCTGCCAGCTGAGATCGCGCACGCTGCGCAGCTGCAGCGTGACCTGGTCCACCGTGGGCGCCGCCTTGGGCGGGATGCTGCCGCTGATGGTCATGCCGCCGAGGCCGAACGACGTCAGGAACTCCTGCAGCACGGCCGGGGTGGCGCGGAAATAGCTGGCGCCCCCGCCGATCAGGCCGATGGCGGCGGCGGGACTGAGGGGCGGCCCGTCGCTGCCCGCTTCCAGGCTGACCGCGTAGTTGCCGTCGCCGTCGGCGTTCGATGGCTGCAGCAGCAGCGACAGCGTGTAGTCGGTGGCGCCGGCGCCTTCCACGCTGAGCGTGGCCGTCAGGGCAAGCGTGGCGGCCTGGTCGCCGTCGGCCGCTTCCTCGTCGTCCGCTTCGCCGGCGCCGCGCAGCAACAGCTGCATGCCGCCGTCGAGCAGCAGGGCGTCGGGCGGCGGCGCATCGACGGGCGGCGGGATCGTCACGGTCAGGCTGGGCGCCGCCACACGCAGGTAGCCGGCGAACGTGCAGTCTAGCTCGCTGAGCGCGGCCGACAGCACGCCGCTGGGCATCAGGCCGCCCAATTCGAACGTCTTGCCGTCGTACAGCGCCATGTCCAGGTAGCCGCCGATCTGCAGCTTGCCCGGCGGCGCCGCCAGGTCGGAAAACAGTTCCAGAAACGGCGTCACGAAGGCGGGCAGGGCCACACTGGCGCTGAGGTTCTGCTTGGCGCCGCCCGTGACGGACAGCGCGCTGTCGCCGCCCCATGGATAGACGCCGTCGGCGCTGGAAAACACCAGCAGCGCGCCCGACAGCGGCAACTCGCTGAACGGCCAGCCGCCCATGAAGGGAAAGCTGCTGTCCCAGTTCCAGTCGGCGGGACTGGCGGCCACCTGCACCACCAGCATGGCCGCGTCATCCCCGCCGTCATCCCCGTCCTCGCCCGGCGTGCGCGCGGCGGCAGGCTGCGTGGAAAACACCAGCGTGGCCGGGGTTTGCAGCAGGCCGCCGATGAAGGGCAGGCTCGCCTTGCTGACCGTAAACACGCCGTCGCTCACGGCGCCCACGTCGGCTGCCGCGCAGCTGATCAGGAACTGCGCCGCGTCGATCTGGAATGCCTGGCCGATGATGGCGTCGAATTTTTCGGGCGGCGCGACGTCCGGGTCGGCCAGGCCCGCTTCCAGGAAGGCGGCATCGAGGGCGAACGGGCCACTACTGGCGGCGTTGACGATGGCTTGCTGCAGGTTTTCCAGCGCGGTATCGGTGGTGGCCATACGAACTTGCTCCTTGAATCAGTCATGATGTCCGGGGCGGACGCTCGCACCCGCCCGGACGCTCTGTCTACAGCACGGCAAACAGCGCCAGGTGGTCGCTGGTGCTGCGCAGATAGCCGTAATTGGCCCAGCCGTTCAGGGTGCGCGCCTGGCCTACGGCATACACGGCCGCCGGCGATTGCGGCCAGGCCATGCCGGCAGGCACGTTCGGAAATTGCGCGGGCAGCGGGCGCGTGCCGATGGGCACGCCCGGGGGCATGGCGCCCGCCACCGTGAACGGCGTGCCCGACACGGGGTTCATCACCGTGAACTGGTAGTTATTCGCCGGTACCAGCGGGTTGACGAGCATATTGTCGATCGAGAAAAAGTTGCTCACCATATCGCTGCCGATATAGTTATAGCCGGGATACGGCGCCGCCACCAACGCGCCGCCGGCCGTATTGTCGGACCACAGGAAGCGCGATTGCTGCGTCAGCTGCTGCTTGGTGCGCTTGGGACGGATATGCGTGGCCAGGTAACCCTGGTACGCATCCAGCGTCAGGTTCGGCGCCGCCGGCATGGCGGGCGGCGGGTCCAGCAGCGGTATGTAGTTGATCGCGCGCAACTGGTCGTAGGCCGTCGTCCGCCCGCCCGCGCCGGGCGGCTGCGCGTAGATGGCGTTCAGGTTGAAGTCGCCGCAAATCATCTTGACTTCATTGTGCGGCGCGCCGGCGGGCGGCGCCGCCACGTCGAGCACGCCGCGCAGCAGGATATTGATGAAATTGGTGGCGCCGCCGTGGTTTGGCGGCGCATGCACGGCAAACAGGGTCAGGTTGCGCGTGATGACGTCGGCCCGGTTGGTCTCCACGAAAGTGACCATGAAGGGCTGGCGCAAGCCGTTGAAATTGACCAGGCCGCCAACGACGGGCGGCACGGCCGGCGCCGGCGCGGGGGCGAAGGCGATGCGCGCCGCCGCCATGCCCTCGGCCAGGCCGCCGTTGTGCTGCGCGCCGGCCGGGATGGTGCGCGCCGGCTGGCCTTGCGGATTGAGCAAATCCTGGATATCGGCTGCGCCGGCGCCCCCGGCCGGGTAGGCGGCTGGCACGGCGCCGGCCGCCACTGCCGACACGCCGCCGCCCGTCCACACGTTCGGCCCCGTGAAATAGCGCCGCACTTCCGTGGGCGTGCCAACCGTGCCCGATATGCCGCGGTACAGCACGGCGACCGATTCCGTGCGTCCGCCCGTGCCCACTTTCAGCGGCGGCACCATGCGCCAGGCAGCGCGGTTGGGGTCGGCGGGGTCCGTGCGCAGCTGTTGCAGCAGGAAGATCGCGCCCTGCAGGCCGCCCGTGTCGGGCGCCAGGTCGCCGGCGCCGGCCGCGCTGGCCGACACCTCGATCAGGACGAAGATATCGGGCTGCGTGGCGCGCAGGATGGTCAGGATGTGATTGCGGCGCTGCAGCGCGGCCACGGCCGGCAGGTTGCCGCCGCAGCGGCCGCCTTCGCCATAGCGGGGCCGCTTGCGGCTGGGATTGTTGACCTTGTTGATGCCGAAGTTCTCGATATTCCAGTACACGACGTTGGTCATGCTGCGCTCCCCAGTGAAATGGCCGGCAATGGCAGCGCGGCCAGTGCCTGCTCCTGGCGGGCGGCCGCATCGGCGATGTACGCGGCATACCAGCCCAGGCTGCCCGTATTCTTCGGGTCGCCAAACAGGAAGAACTGGATGTTCGCGTCGGGCGGCAGCTTGGCAATGCCGAGGAACTTGATGGCGATATTGTCGAGCCGCAGGCAGTAATAGTAGGAGTCGCCGTCGGGCACTTTTTGCCGCATCAGCCCGATATTGTCGATGGCCAGCTTGAAGATGCCTTGCAGGCTGATCAGCCTGGCGCCCGGCGCCGCGCCGGGCAGCGACAGGCCGACGAAGACGGCTTGCTCGTCGTCGTCGGCCGTGCTGGCGGGCGACCAGGCCAGCAGCAGGGTCGAATGGAAGCCGGCGGCCGAGACGAGCGCGCCCGGCCCGCCCATGGTGACGTCGTACACGATGCCGTGCCATGGCCCGTCGAGCGTGCCCAGGTTCAGCGCCGTGCTGACGGGCAGGAAGCCGAAATCGGCCGGCTTTTGCCCGTCGGCGGCCGCGATAAAGCCCGACAGTTCCAGGCCGAAGCCCTTGAACAGGCTGTCCGGCCTGGCCTGGCTGGCGTCGAGGTCGTAGGCCAGGTTGGCCGTCACCTCGTCGAAGCGCACGGCCGACGGCGTCGTCTGCGGATAGCGCATGTCGATCACCAGGTTGGAAAAGGCCAGGCCTGCGCCGTCCGGCGGCAGGTCCGGCGCCAGCGCGCCGAACGACAGCAGGTCCAGCACGGCGCCCGTGCGGTCGTCCAGGCTGGCGAAGTCCAGCGTGCCCCAGACGGAAAAACGGTTCAGCACGGTCGCGCCCGCGTCGGTGGTGCCCAGGCAGTTGAACTGGATGCGCTGGAACGCCACGTGGCGCAGCAGGTTGCTGTCGAGGCTGAATATCGACGGCGTGGCTTGCTCGAAGATGTAGATGCCGGTGCCGTTCTGGTCGATATAGCTGCCGTCGAGTACCACGCCGTTGTTCGGCATCGCATTGCCGCCGAAGGTGGTGGCCGTCACGCGCGAGCCGAGCAGGCCGTTGACGGCCAGCTGCACGTAGCTCTTGAAGGTCTTGATGACGGCATTGTCGAACAGCACCTGCAATTGCAGCACGCGGAATGCATAGTTGTCGGTGTCGGGCAGGGCGATGGGGGTATCGGGCGGCAAGCCGTTGCGCTGGCCGGCGGCGAAGGCCGGATCCTGGTAGTCGACCAGGCCGAAGGTGCTGGAATTGCCGTCGAGGGTGATGCTGCCGTCGCCATGCACCGTCACGCGGCTGGCCGTGAAGCCGAAATGGTGGGCGACGAAGCGCGTCAGGTCGAGGCCGGCCGCGATGCCTTGCAGGCCGGGCGGCAAGCTGGACGGATCCAGGTCCGCCTGCAGCACCAGCACGCCCGTCCAGGAGGGATCGCTGACCAGTTCCAGGAAATGCCGGTACGGCGATTCGGGCTTGTCCTCCGCCAGCACCTCGGCCGCTTCGATGACATCCTGCAGCCATTGCGACAACCCCGTGTAGGCGATGCCCTGGACGTCGGGGCCGGCGTCGGCGGCCAGCGAAAAATCGGGCGCGCCCGACCAGGCGTTCGGATTGGCGACGCGTTCCCTGACGCTGCCGCTGCAATACTTGAGCAGCATCACGTTGCGGTAGGACGTGGGCGTCACGCCGACGCCCACCTGCGCTTGCATGGTCCAGCCCGCGATGCCCACGGTATTGTCGAAGTGCGCGGCGCCGTCCGACAGGTGGGCCGCGTTGACGGCCACGAGGAACAGCTGGTTGGTCTGCAAGGCATCCTGCAAGGTCGCGTCCGGGAAGCGGAAGCCGAACGGCAAGACCTGGCCGCCGCCGCCCAGGGTCTGACCCAGGGTCACTGACAGGAAGGCGTCCTGGTCCTGCGCCTGGCTGGACACGGTGGCGACCGCTCCCTGCGGCGTGGTGCGGTAGTGCGGCGCTTCCGCCACCGCGTCGCCGGCGGCCAGTCCGCGCACGCGGTGGCTGGCGGCCGCACGCGCCTGCCAGGTGGCGCTGGCGCCGCTGGAAATGACGGCCTTGCGGGTGGCGGCCACGATGCTGCTTTCAAAGCTCGACAGCAGGGCGGCGCTGACATCCAGCGGGCCGCCGCTGACGGCGCCGCCATACGGCAGCAGGGGAAAGGCGTGCGCGGCGCCCTGCGGCACGGGCAGCGAGGGCGGGGTCGAGGCGAGCACGGTATCGGCGGCCACGGCGCGCAGCAAGGCGGCGGCCCGGGCGGCCGGCGGCAGGCCGTACATGGGACTGCCCGCCGGCTCCGCATGGTATTGCGGCGTGGCCGCGCCGCCCTTGAGCACGCTGGCCCAGCAGCCGAGGTAAACGGCCGTCAGCGGCGTGGCCACGTTACCGGAATCGGGCAAGTCCAGGGTCGCGGCCTGGAACGGAAAGACGGACGCGTAGGCGGGCGAGGCGGGCACGAACAGCAGGCTGTCATTTTCCGGCGCGGCGCCATCATAGGTCGTCATGCTCAGCTGTTCCGAGCCGAAGATGCCGCATAACAAGTTTGTCTGCGCCCCGTCAGCCTGGCCGATGGCGCTCAGGCCGAAGCGCCCGGCCGGCGTCAGCAGGGCCTTGCTGGTGGCGGGCTGGGAAGGCGACTGCGCGGCGCAGCCGAAGGCCAGGGCGCCCGACTGCAGGCCGATCACGGGCGGCTGCCCGCTGGCGGCGCCCAGCGGCCGCAAGATCGTCGCATGGCCCAGCGCCGTGCGGTAGGTGGACGGCAAGGCGGGCCGGTCGGCCGGCAGCAAGCCGCAGCGCAATACGCCTTCCAGCCTCGCCTTGGCGGACAGCTTCTGATTGTAGGGATCGAGCGGGTCGACCGTGCCGACCCAGGCCAGGCTGTCCGACAGCCCGGTGGGCGCGCTCAGCGCCGGGTAGAACAGCTGCTGCAGCTGGCCGCTGGCCGTGTCGCGCGCGGTCATGGGGAAGCCGACGGCCAGGCCGCTTGGGCCGAAGGTGACGGGAGGGTTGACGGTGGCCGTAAACGTCAGGCAGCCCGCATTCGCGCCCGCCAAAGGCACGAACGTGCGGATCGTGCCGTCGCTGCCCGAGACGCGTATGCCGATATCGCTGGCATTGCGCTGGAAGGCCAGCGCCGGCGGCGTAGCCAGCGGCGCGGCCAGCCGCAGACTGCCGCTGGCGGCGTCGATGGACAGGCCGACGCCGGACAGCACGTTGAACAGCAGGTCCTGTCCCAGCCGGAAATTGACGTTGGTGCTGGTGGCAAAGCCCTTGGTCAGCTGGTTATAGGTGTAGCTGCAGCCGTAGTTCTTGAAGGAATCAATCGGCGCTGCATCGGTGTCGCGCAGCCACAGCAGTGCGTTCAGGTTCAGTCCCGGCGCCGATGACTGCAGGTCGATATACGCGACGAGGGCGGCGATGAAGGGGCCGGGCGCCGCGTCCAGCGCCGCCGGACGGGCGCTGGCAAACACGTAGCTGCCCATGCGCTGCGGCGACAGGCTGTCGGCATAGCTGATGCTGTCCGGGGGCGTGGCCGGCGGCGCGACGGGCGGCAGCAGGTAGCCGGCCCACGCATGCTCCGCCTGCGGCGGCGATTCATACAGGCTGACCTTGCTGGCGGGATCGGTGGCGACGAAACTGAAACCCATGACAACCTCCACTCAAGACGCGACTCGGGCTGCGATGCGGCGGCATGGCTGCCGCGCGGCAACGCAATCGTTTACAACGGGTGGGCCCGGAAGGGCGTCGGATGGCCAGGCGGCTTGCCTGGATGCGGTGGCGGGCGGCCATCCGGAGCGCCCGCCCGCAGGCGGGCGCGGAACCGCCGCTTACTGCGAGTTGGAGGTAAAGGTGGCCAGCACGAAGCCCGTGTAGCTATACAAGGTGCCGCTGTCGACGATGTCGCCGGAGAGCAGCACGTTATACAGGCCCGTGCTTTGCGGCGAGTAGGTGACCGTCAGGCCGGCTTTCCACGTGACGACGCCGTTGCCCGTGTCGCTGGCCAGCTTGGCCGTGGTAAAACCCGTGGTGACGCTGGGATTCCAGTACGTGGTGCGGCCCTGGAACTGGAAGGCGATGCCGGTCTGGTTGTTGCTGTCGCCGCTGGCGATGGACAGCGCGATGCTGTTCGGCGTGGTGTTGGTGGTGACGCTTTGGCCGGAGGCCAGCGTATGGTTGGTGACTTCGACGCGAGGTAAGTTAGACATGACATTCTCCATGAGGTGATATCGGCCTGCACTTGCGGTGGGCGCCCCGTGGCCGACAGGTTCGGGGCAGTTGGGTAAGTCGGTAGAAATGGTGTTGCGACGGCTTTGCGACCATGCCATAAAAATATGGCGGGACAATACGCAATTTCAAATAAAGACAAGACATTTGATATTAATCAATCCGGAATTGATTAATATATTTCGTATTTGCTTATTCAAAAAAGTAGTTTCCGGCTATTCGTAATATAACCATGCCGGCTCTTGCGCATGACGAGTAGCGATTCTATGCCTATTTTTTTGCGCGATTCTCTCGAATTGTCGCGAAGGCAAGAATAATGCGGCTTCCGGGCGCGGCGCGGGAATGCGCCGCCGGCCATTTTGCGCGGCGGCAGGCAAGCGGAATAGGAAATGCAATTGAATATAAACGGTTTATTGATTTAAATGGATGGCATGCGCGGCTTTATTGCGCGGCCGGCGCGGGCAGGGCCGGACAGCGTTCAAAAACGGCTACCACCTTGCCAGTCAGTGTGTATTGCGTGCCGTCATCGAGGATGGGGCCATCGATGAGGATTTGATATTGTTGCGGACCGAGCGCCTGGAAACGCAGGGTCAGTCCTTTCTGAAACGTCACGATGGCATCGCCGCGGTCGGCGCCCAGCTGCAGCAGGATATTCGCTGTTGACAATAAAACCGTCCAGTACGCGGTGCCGTTGGCGCGCAGCGCCACCTGGGTGTTGTCATTGATATCGTTGCTGGCCGTGGCGACGGCGTCGCTGTTGACCGTCAGCGCCATGGTTTGCGGCGCCCGGCACGCGGGGGCCGGTTCGGCCAGCTGGCGCGCCAGCGCCGGGGCGTCGCCGCCGAGCGATAGCAGCAGCACGGCAGCGAGCCAGGGGCCGCGCCAATTCAGCTGATACATGGTGGAGGTGGTGTCCCGCGCATGCGGCCCATCGTAACGAAATTCGGACGGAAGAGCAAACGCATGCCGACCGCAGCGCGCCGCCATGGCCGCCATCCCCATCTGCTATCATCGTGCCGTTTTGGCCAGCGCCGCGGGCGCCGGTCCGGTATTTATGCAAGGAAAAAAATGAATAATCGCATTTCCCTGCTGCGCCAGCGCGGCGTGCAGGACAGCGGCAAGGTGGGCATGATCGAGCTGTTCTTCGACCTCGTGTTCGTATTTGCCGTCACGCAACTGTCGCACGGCTTGCTGGCGCACCTGAGCGCCATGGGCTGGCTGCAGACGGGCCTGCTGTTGATGGCCGTCTGGTGGGTGTGGATCTTTACCTCGTGGATCACCAACTGGCTCGATCCCGAACGCATTCCCGTGCGCATCAGCCTGTTCGCCATGATGCTGGGCGGCTTGCTCATGTCGGCCTCGATTCCCGAAGCGTTCGGCACGCGGGGCCTCGGTTTTGCGGGCGCCTACGTCGCCATGCAGGTGGGCCGGCCCCTGTTCGCCTGGTGGGCCGTGCGCCACGAGGAACTGTCGCGCCGCCGCAATTTCCAGCGCATCGCCCTGTGGGCCGTGCTGTCCGGCATCTTCTGGATCGCCGGCGGCATTGCGTCGCCCGAGCAGCGCATCTTCTGGTGGGGCGCGGCCCTGCTGATCGACCTGGCCGGTCCCTGGATGCAGTTCGGCATGCCGGGCTTGGGCCGTTCCTCGACGGCCGACTGGGATGTCGACGGCGGCCACATGGCCGAGCGCTGCGCGCTGTTCGTCATCATCGCCCTGGGGGAATCGCTGCTGGTGACGGGCGCCACCTTCGCCGGCCTGGAATGGACGGCCGCCAACTGGCTGGGGTTCCTGTCGGCCCTGGTCGGCAGCATCGCCATGTGGTGGATTTATTTCGACACGGGCGCCGAGGCGGGCCACCACCGCATCGCCCACTCGAAGGATCCGGGGCGCATCGCCCGCAAGGCTTACACGTATATCCACGTGCTGATCGTGGGCGGCGTGATCGTTTCCGCCGTGGCCGACGAACTGGCCCTCGTGCATCCGGACGAAGCGAGCTTCGCCGGCATCAGCGCCTTGCTGGGCGGCCCGATCCTGTATCTGCTGGGTAATGCCTTGTTTAAATGGGTCAGCAACGACCGCGCCACGCCGCCGCTGTCGCATCTGCTGGGCATCTTGATCATCCTGGCGCTGATCCCGATGGCGTATGGCCGGCTGTATTCGCCCCTGACCCTGGCCTGCATCACCAGCTGCGTGCTGGTATTGGTGGCCGTGTGGGAACATATGGCGCTGCGCCGTCCGCCGCCGGAGATCGATCCCTGACGTCTGTTTTACCCTTGGCCGGACGGCGCAATGCCGTCCGGATCGCTGCGCGTGTCGAGCTGCAACTGCAGGAACGCCAGGTCCAGCCAGGCGCCGAACTTGGTGCCTACCTGGCGCATCAGTCCCACCTCTTCGAAGCCCAGCTGCTTGTGCAGGGCGATCGAGCCGGCATTGCCCGCTTCGATGCCCGCCACCATCACGTGCTTGCCCAGGCCGCGTGCCCGCGCGATCAATTCCCCCATCAAGGCCTTGCCGACCCCGGCGCCGCGGCGATCGGCGCGCACGTACACGGAATGCTCGACCGTATGGCGAAAACCCTCGAACGGGCGCCAGTCGCCGAACGAGGCGTAGCCAGCGACAGTTCCTTCCACATCGATGGCGACGAGCACGGGATAGCCCGCCTTTTCGCGGTCGGCCAGCCAGGCGGCGCGGTTGGCCACGTCGACCGTCCGTTCATTCCAGATGGCCAGGGTATTGCTGACGGCATCGTTGTAGATGGCCGTGATGGCCTCGATGTCGCCCGCATGGGCATCGCGTATCTGCATGTTGCTCTCCTTGCTAGGCGTCTACTATAATGGACAAATCATAGATTGCCGCCCACGCTTTTGTCCAATAAATCCTGATCATGTCCACTAAACCAGACGAATTGAACCAACGCATCGGCGCCAGGGTACGCCTCGAGCGGGAAAGCCTGGGCTGGTCGCTGACGCAGCTGGCGGCCCGCTCCGGCGTGTCGCGCGCGATGGTGCACAAGGTGGAGCGGGGCGATTGCAGTCCCACGGCCACCTTGCTGGCGCGCCTGTCGGGCGCCTTCGACCTGAGCATGTCCGAATTGATCGCCCGCGCCGAAATGCGCGCAGGGCGCTTGCTGCGCCAGGCTGAGCAGCCCGTGTGGATCGACCCGCAGAGCGGCTATGTGCGGCGCCACGTGTCGCCCGCGTCCGACATGCCGCTCGACCTCGTGCATATTACCTTGCCGCCCGGCGCCGTGGTGGCCATGCCGGCCGCCGCCTATGCGTCGCGGCGGCAACTCATCTGGTCGCTCAGCGGCAGCCTCGTCTTCCTCGAAGGGGAGACCCGCCACGTGCTGGACGAGGGCGACTGCCTGGAACTGGGCCCGCCGGCCGACTGCGTGTTCAGGAATGAAACGGCCACGGCCTGCACCTATGCCGTGGCCGTATTGAAGGGCGCTTGACCTTAAGCCAGCGCCGCCGCGCGCAGCTGGGCGATGAAGGCGCGCGCGGCGGGCGCCTGTTCGTGGCGGCGGAAGGCCACGGCGATTTCCGAGCTGATCTGCGGCCCTTCCAGCTCGCGGAATACGACGCCGGGCAATTGCACGCTGGCCATCACCGAGTGGGGCACGATGGCGCAGCCCACGCCCAGGGACACTTCCGTCAGCACGGCCACCAGGCTGCCCGGACGCGACACCACCTGGGCCGCAAAGCCGCCGCGCCGGCTCGCCTCCAGGGTTCCCAACTCCTGTTCCGGCACGATGAACGCCTGCTGCGCCAGCGCGGCCGGTCCCGCCACGCCGAGGCGGGCGAGCGGGCTGTCGGCCTGCACGGCCAGCACGAAGCGGTCGCGCAGCAAGACCACGCTGTCGAGTCCATCCGGCAAGTGCAGGGGCGGGCGCACGAACGCCAGGTCCACCCGGCCCTGGTCCAGCAAGCCGGGCAGGGCATCCATCGCGTATTCGCGCGCACCGATGTGGATGCCGGGGTGGCTGGCGCGAAAGCGGGCGAACTGGTCCTGCAGCACGCCTGAGTAGGCGGCCGAGGCCACATAGCCGATTTCCAGCCGTCCCAGCTCGCCCCGTCCCGCCCGCCGCGCCACTTCCTGCGCCTGCGCCAGCTGCGCCAGCGCGCGCGCCGCCTCGATGACGAACAATTCTCCGGCCGCCGTCAGGGCCACGGCGCGCTTGCTGCGCTGGAACAGGCGCGTGCCCAGCAGGCTTTCCGTTTCCTGCACCTGCTTGGTCAGCGCGGGCGGAGAGATGCCGAGCTCGGCGGCCGCCCGCGCAAAGTGCAGGCTGTGCGCGACGGCCAGCACGCAGCGGAAATGCCGCAATTCCATGTCTTTGTCTGTATTCACCATCAGTAAATTATAAGGCGATCATCTTATAACAGGAAATAATACAATCCTGCTTAAAATACAGGCATGAAGAATACCAACTGGACCCTCTATACGTGCTCGGGCGTGTGCGCGCTGATCATGCTCGACACCAACGTCGTCGCCGTCTCGCTGCCGTCGATCGCCCGCTCGCTCAACGCCAGCTTCGTCGACGTGGAATGGGTGGTCAGCGCCTACATGCTGGCGTTCGCCTCATTCCTGTTGCCTGCCGGCAGCATCGCCGACCGCCTGGGACGGCGCAGGGTGATGCTGTTTGGCCTGGCCGTGTTCGCGCTGGCGTCCCTGCTGTGCGGCCTGGCCTGGACGCCGTTCGTGCTCAACGTGGCGCGCGCCGTCAAGGGACTCGGCGCCGCGCTGCTGCTGACGTCCGCGCTGGCCGTCATCGGCCATACCTTCCACGCGGAAAAGGAGCGGGCGCGCGCCTGGTCCGTGTGGGGCGCGGCCATGGGCGTGGCCATGACGGTGGCGCCGCTGCTGGGCGGCCTGATCACGAGCGCCATCAACTGGCGCTGGATTTTTTACCTGAACCTGCCCGTCGTGGCCATCTTGATGTGGCTGGTAAGCAGGCACGTGGACGAGTCGAAGGATGCGTCCAACGCCAGCTTCGACCCGGCGGGCGCGCTGCTGTTTTCCGCCGGCCTGTTTTGCATCATCTGGGGCCTGATCGACGCCAGCGTGGCGGGTTGGTCCAGCCGCGCCACCTTGCTGCGCTTTGCCGCCGGCGCGGCGCTGCTGGTGGCGTTCGTGCTGGCGGAGCGGCGCCAGCGCGCGCCGATGGTCGATTTGAGCCTGTTTGGGAGGCGCGTGTTCGTCGGCGCCGTGTTGGGCATGTTCGGCTACGCCATTGCCGCGCAAGTGATGATGACGTTTTTACCGTTGTATCTGCAGAACGCCTTCGGCTTTTCCGCCGTGCTGGCCGGCTGCGCCATGCTGCCGTTTGCCGTCGCCATGGTCGTGCTGTCGCGCCTGGCGCCGCGTGCCATGCGGGTGCTGGACGACCGCGGCATCCTCGTGACGGGTCTGCTGATCGTCGCCGTGGGCAACGTGGCCACGGCCCTTGCCGCCGGCAGCCTGCAATATGGGCTGGTGGCGGCCGGCATGGTCGTCACGGGCGCGGGGGCCGGATTGCTCAATGGCACGACCCAGAAGGCCATCCTCGCCTGCATCCCCAGGGAGCGCACGGGCATGGGATCCGGCATCAGCACCACCACGCGCTTCGTCGGCATCGTGCTGGCCGTGGGCGCGCTGGGCGCCGTGCTGGCCATGCGCACGGCCGCCTCGTTCGAGAAACTGGCGTGGCTGCACGGCTTGAAGGCTTCGCCGGAAATGATCGGGCGCATCGTCGCCGGCAACGCGGCCGACGCCTTCGGCCAGCTGCCGCCCGCCATGCAGGCCGTGGCGCAGGAAGCGGCGCGCCACGCCTTCATCGACGGCTTTGCCAGCGTGCTCTACCTGGCCGGCGGGCTGGCGGCCGTGGTGGCGGCGCTGGTGTTCGTGCTGGCGCGGCCGCTGGAAAAAGTGTAACTCTTCAGTAATATGCGCGTGCGCCGCCCGCACTTGTAATATGATGCCATCGAGCAATACATGGCAATCATATAACTATCGCAGGGAGTAGCATGCGCAGAAAACGCATCATCGTGACCAGCGTGCTGGTCGCCGTCATCGGCGTGGCCGCGCCCCTGAGCCTGGCCTTCTATCTGTCGTCCGTGCGCGCCGAGCAGGGCGAGCAGGAACGCCTGCGCCTGCTGGCCGGCTACGCGCTCGAGCGCGCCCACCGCTCGATCGCCTCGGCCAGCGCCGCCCTGCGCAGCGCCGATGCGCTGGACCTGGCGCCGTGCTCGGAAGCGCATATCCAGCAACTGCGCCGCATCACCATCACCACGCGCAGCATCGACGATATCGGCTATGTGGAAAACGGCTTGCTCAAGTGCACGTCCACGGGCATCGAAGAGGCGCGCATCCCCGTCACACCCGCCGACTTCACGCTGGACAATGGCATGGGCATCGATTTCAACCTGCGCCCCGTCGTCAGCGGCGGCAAGCGCATGGTGGGACTGACTTACCGCGCCTATAAAGTGCTGATCGATCCCGTGCGCTTTTCCGACGTCATTGTCGACAGCGACATCCAGATGGCCGTGGCCATCGGCAAGGAAGGCGTGCTCGACACCTTGCACCATCCCGACCCCGCGCTGGTGCAAAGCTTGCTCGCCGGGCTGCCGGCGAACGTAGACGCGGCGCACGACGGCCACATCCATGCGACGCTGTACCGCGACGGCTTGACGGCCGTCATGATCGAACCGCGCAGCAAGCTGAACGACAGGCTGCGGCGCGAACAGCTGCTGCTCCTGCCCATGGGTTTGTTGATGGCCGCCTTCATCGTCGGCATCGTCGTGTGGCTGTCGCGCCGCCGGCTGTCGCTGCGCGGCGAACTGGAAACGGCGGTCGAGCGGCGCGAATTCTTTGTCCATTATCAACCGATTATTGCCCTTGACACGGGCGTGTGCGTGGGCGCCGAGGCGTTGATACGCTGGCGCCGTCCCGACGGCAGCATGATACGGCCCGACCTGTTCATCCCCGTGGCCGAGGAAAGCGAGCTGATTCTGCCCATCACCGACCAGGTGATCGCCTGCGTCATCGCCGACATGCGCGCCGCGCTGCTGGCCGACCGCGAATTGCACATCGCCATCAATCTGTGCGCCAGCGATATCGAGACGGGCAGGGTGCTCGACGTGCTCGAACGCGCGCTGGCCGGCACCGGCATCGAGGCGCAGCAGATCTGGCTGGAAGCGACGGAGCGGGGCTTCATCAACGTGGAAGCGGCGCGCGCCACCATCGACAAGGCCCGGGCGCGCGGCCATGCCGTGGCCATCGACGACTTCGGCACCGGCTATTCCAGCCTGTCTAGCCTGCAAAACCTGCCGCTCGACGCCTTGAAGATCGACAAATCGTTTGTCGACACCATCGGCACGGACGCGGCCACCAGCAGCGTCACGCCGCACATCATCGCCATGGCCCGCACCCTGAACATGCTGATCGTGGCCGAAGGCATCGAAACGCAGCAGCAAGCCGATTATCTGCTGGAACGCAAAGTCGAATTCGGCCAGGGCTGGCTGTTCGCCAAAGCGCTGCCGGCTGCGGAGTTCCTCGCCTTTTATCAAACGCGCCGCGCGCCGCCGTCCCCATGAAACCGCCACGCTTTCCCTATCCCTTGCAGCCGCTGCGCGTACCGGGCGGCTGGCACATCACCGTCAATACCCTGTTCGAAGTGGAGCCGGGCCCGGACACCATGGAATGGTTCAGCAGCGCATTGCTGCTGTGGGGCAGCTGCCGCGACAGCGGTTTCTGCTTCAATTCGCACTTCGAGCCGGAAGACGATCCGCAGGGCGAATTCGTACTGGAGATGGGCAAGGTGGCGTACGACCGCGACGGCAAGATCGTGCAGGGCAGCGACGCCTTCCTGGGCGAGTTTCGCACGCGCAGCAAGGCGGAATTTGTCGCCAGGGTCGAGCAATTCATGCAAGACCCGGCAGCTTGATCGCTACGGCTTGCGCGGCAAGACCGTGTCCTGTCCGCTTTGCTTGAGCACGGCGCTGGCGATCTTGCCCGCCGCATCGCGCGTAAACGCCAGTTCCGCGTCGATGGCGCGGAAAAAGAATTGGTCTTTCGCGCTGGCAAACAAGGGGGCGGATCCCATGCCCGTGCCGGCCGCTTCCAGGCCCTGCTTGCCCAGGCTCACCGTCAAGGTGAAATCCTTGTCCAATGGATACTCGCCAACGTACTCGGCGAGCGCGGCGCGCGGCACGTCGATGGCCGCTTGCGGCTTTTTCAGCGGCGGCAGGGGCGTGCCGGGCAGCAAGGTGGACAAGCCCAGCGCATCGACGTCGCGCGCCGTATTCGTCAATACCACCACGCCCCGCTTGCCGTCCGTCGTGAACGCCGCATAGCTGCTGTAGCCGCCCGTCTGGCCGCTGTGCCAGGCGTAGGCCTGGCCCTGCCGCTGTTCCAGCAGCCAGGACAGGCCGATTTTCGTGTCGTCGCCGGACGCCACCGGACGCTGCGGCTGGATCGCCAGCGCATACGGGCGCAGCGGCTTGAACATATACGCCTGCAGGTAGGCGACCATGTCGCGCGCGCTGGAATACACGCCGCCGGCCGGCGCCACCACATTCAAACCCCAGGCAGGCGTGGCTTCGCCCGACAGCAGATGGCCGGGCGCCAGGCGCGCCAGCATGCCGTGCGTGGGCTTGTTCGAGGTGGAACGCATGCCGAGCGGCACGGCGATGCGCTTTTGCAGCAGCGCTTCATAGCTGGTGCCGGCCTGGGCCGCCAGGGCCGTGCCCAGCACGGCATAGCCGATGTTCGAGTAGTCAAAGGCCGTGCCTGGCGCGCGCGGCAGGCGATAGGCGGCGAGAAACTGCCGCTGCTTCGCTTCCGTGTAATCGGCATACGGGTTGGCCGGGTCCTTGGGCGCGAAGTTGTCGGGCAGGCGCGGCAGCGAGGAATAATGCGTGGCCAGGTCGAGCAGGCTGATCGTTTTTCCATCGAAGGCAGGCACGGTATAGCCCGGCAACAAGGCCGCCACGGGCTCGTCGAGCTTGACCTTGCCTTCGACGACGGCGTTGGCCAGCAGCAAGGCCGTCATGGTCTTGGTGACGGAACCGATCTGGTAGACGGTGTCGGCGCCAGGCTTGGCGCTCTTGCCTGTCTGGCTGCTGCCAAAACCATACACGGCGCTGTCCTTGCCTTCGATTACGGCGATGACGATGCTGGCATGCAGGCCCGTGCGCGTGAGTTCTTCCGCGCGCTGGCGCACGGCGTCATCCAGCGCGGGCGCGGCCAGTGCAACGGTGCCGGCGAGGCAAAGGGGGAGGAAGGCGAAAGTGGGTGTCATGGGTAACCTTGTCCAGGGTGGATCGAAGGCACGCCGGCGCATGGGAAAGGTGGCTGGCATGCCTGGTGAAGGATACGGGCCCAACATGAAGGTTGCCTGAGTTTTATGTTTGCCGGTATAGCAAGGCTTGCGTTTGCTCAATGTTCAGCCATCGGCGCTTCCAGCAGGCACGCCAGCTGCGCGCGCATATCGGCAGACATGCATTGCAGCAATTCACCGCGCCGGCGCGCATCGGCCCGTTTCTTCGACGGCACATCGGCCAGGTCGGGCGCCCGGTAGGGCGCGCAGGGCAGGTGATAGTTGCCGTCGCGCATGCGCAAGGCATGCAATTCCTGCCACGCCAGGTCGTAATCGGCGGCGATATGGCGCCGGCGCCGCGCATTCAGGGCGATGCGGTTGTCGTTGCTGATCAAAAACAGGTTATTGCAGGCAAAAAAATCGCCGAAATCGCGCAGGGCCGTCACCATCAGGTTTTTCGGGCGGCAACCGTGCAGCGCCCGCGTGGCTTCCTTGACGGCCAGCTTGCCGGCCTCGCAGCGCAAGCCTTGCAGCGCGCCCAGCTGCAGGGACACGCCATCGGCGCGCGGCAGGAACAAAAAGCTGGCCAGGTACAGAGGCTGGCCGTCGCGCGTCAGGCGCAGGCACAGCTCTCCTTCGCGGTAGCTGTCGTGGATGGCCGTCAGCTGCAGGCGGTACAGCGCCCCATCCTTGCCTTCGAACGCGGCCAGCACCAGGGGCTGGCGCGCGGCCCGCTCGACCAGGGCGCGCGCCCCGGCTTGCCACAGGAAGCGGTAATGCCCTTCCAGCAAGGCCAGTCTAT
This sequence comes from Janthinobacterium kumbetense, assembly GCF_023703445.1. Classification (NCBI taxonomy): domain Bacteria; kingdom Pseudomonadati; phylum Pseudomonadota; class Betaproteobacteria; order Burkholderiales; family Oxalobacteraceae; genus Janthinobacterium; species Janthinobacterium kumbetense. The sequence goes on along the minus strand of NZ_JAMQGR010000001.1, from coordinate 1,022,786 downwards.
CCGTGCAACCGAGCTGGCGCGAGGCGTAAGGGCGGTAGATCTTGAAGCGCAGACAGGGATGCAGCTGCGCCAGCGAACTCAGGCCGGGCATGCTGCCCAGGAAAGCTTGCCAGCGCGTGCGCTGGCGAGGAAAGAAGAGGGCGCCCAGCGCCGCTTTCAGGCGGTGGCCGCTGGCGGGGTGTGGTTGCACTGCGGGTGGCGCGGCGGGCGGCACGGCGGCGCCGTGGCGCAGAGCTAAAGCGATGTCATTCATGATTCTGCCGGAAAAGGGCAGGCGCTGCACAATGAGAGCCTTGCCAATCTGAATGCTACGCGGGCCAGGTGAATTTCCTATTAAGAAGCCATGCACGCGGGCTTTAGAGGATGGCAACTAAACATTTGCCTTCTGGCAATATGGACGGTTATGCTCGCGGCACCTTCACTCCTTGACTGATACCGCTCATGAATCACCGCCCATTGCTTGCCATTCCCATGCTCGTCGCCGCCCTGGCCGCCCAGGCGCAAGACCGCACGGCCGATCCCCTTGGGCCGTTGGCGCAATGCATCAACCGCAGCGAGTTCCAGTTCCGGCAGCAGGACCGCTTGCCCGCGCACGTGACGACGCGCAGCGTCAAGCTGGCGACGGGAGAGGGGCAGGTATCGACGGCCGATGGCTATCGGCTGATGCTGTTCCGCAAGGGCAGCCTGCCCTTGGTGAACCTGAAAATCGAACGCAGCGCCGAAGGCAGGTTTGCCGCCGACCGCGACACCATCGTGGCGCAAATGCAGCAGTTGGCCGCCAACAGCAAGGCGCCGCAATTAGTATCGCTGGAAACGGACACGCGCCAGGGCGTGGAAGTGCTAGGATTGAACAATCCCAATGTCACGCAATCGGCGGGCATCATCAGTTTATACACCTTGCTGCATGCCGCCAGCGGGACGGTCGCCACCGCCTATCTGCTCAACCAGCCGGCGGACAAACGGGAATTCGCGACGGATGCGCAGTACCGGGCCTTGCGCGACCAGTTCATCAGCTCACTGGCCGCTTGCATGGCCGATTCCGCGCCGTAAGACAGGCGCACACGGGCAAGCCAGGAAAGGAGATCACCGCCATGAAAAAAGCAGAGCCAAGCACGCAGTCCCAGGATGGCGCGGTGAGCGCCGAGTCCGCTACTCGCCTGATCGATGCGAAAATCGCCGCGCTGGCCGACTGGCGCGGCAAGACGCTGGCCACGGTGCGCGCGCTGATACGCCAGGCGGATCCGGACGTGGTCGAGGAAGTCAAATGGCGCGGCGTGCCCGTCTGGTCGCACGCGGGCATGATTTGCACGGGCGAAACCTATAAACTGGCCGTGAAACTCACCTTCGCCAAGGGCGCCGCCTTGCCCGATCCGGCCGGCCTGTTCAATGCCAGCCTGGACGGCAACACGCGCCGGGCCATCGACCTGCATGAAGGCGCGCACCTCGATACGGCGGCGTTCAAGGCGCTGATACGCGCCGCCGTGGCGCTGAATACGACACCGAAACCAAAACGGACTCCGACTTGAGACATTATCTGTATCTGTGGCACGACCCGGCCGAGCGCATGCTGGTCGCTTCCGGCATCGAATTCAAGGATTTTCTCCCCGCCCTCGGCGAGGCTGGCGGCATCGTGCTGCGCAAGGGCAGCGCCGGGACGGCCAGGAAGCCGGCCGGCTACCAGACCCTGGCGCGGCAGCAGTTGCCGGCCCTGGCCAGGGAAGACCTGCACGCCTGCGGCAGCCATGCCTGGGCCGACTGGCGGGGCGCGGCGCCGCCGCCCCAGGATGCGGACGTGGCCGCGGCGCTGGCCTATCGCGCCGCCGCGTCGCGGCGCACGGAGCTGGCCGCCCTGCAAAACCGCTTCCTCGCCTTTGCCCACGACGACGGCTGGTACCTGAAACTGTTGTATGCGGCCTGGGACGATGCGGCGGCTGTTCTCGCCGGCGCCATCCCGCCAGCGCTGGGCACGCTCGATCTGGACGCGCTACGCCAGGCGGGCGACGGCTACTGGCTGCAAGACGGCAGGCTCGAAGTGGAACTGAAAACCCACGATATCGACAGCGTGCTGAACCGCCGTTTGTGAGCATATAATGGCATTCCGATAACTGATACACGCCCGCCATGCTTCGTCCTCATTTCGCCACGGCATCGCCTCGCTTGCGCGCCGCCGCATGACGCCAGCCACGCTTCGGCCATTCGCGCCGGCGGACGCGGCTTCCTGCGCCGCCATCCTGGCGCTGGCGGGGCGCGACACCTTCGGCCCTGTCGCCAGCGTCGCCGCTTTTACGGCAGCGACGCAGGGCGAAGATATCCTCGTTGCCGAGCGTGACGGCATCGTCGCCGGCTTTGCGGCCGTGCACACGGGCGACGCGCCCGAGCATTTCCTGCACCATTTATATGTGCACCCGGCGCACAGCGGACTGGGCATCGGTACACAGCTGCTGGCCGCCGTGGCGGCGCGCTTCGGTCCCCGCCTGAGCCTCAAGACGCAGCTGGCCAATACGGGTGCGCGGCGCTTGTATGCGCGCGCGGGCTGGGTCGAAGACGCCGGCGACGGCGGCGTGGACATTCTCGGCGCGTGGATACGGGTGCGCTACCGCGCCGCACCGCCCGGGCGATGAAAGACCCTGGCGCCATCGACCCCGCCCTGGCAAGAATGATGGGCTGGTTCCTGATCCTGCTCGCCCTTCCCACGGCGTATTTTTCCTTCTGGCGCGCGTATGACAAGCTCGCCTCGCCAGCCTGGCCCGTGACCAACGCCGAAATCGTGCGCAGCAGCATGTATCAACGCACGGGCAAGTCGCAGGACTGGTGCGTCAAGCTCAGCTACCGCTACAGCGTGGATGGCAAGGCCTACCGCAGCTCGCGCATCGGCGTCTCGCGGATAGGCAACGCCGGCTGCCACCGCGAACAGGCCGTCACGGCCTGGCGCCTGGCCAGCATGGCGCCCGGTGCGCACATCCGCGTGCATTACCGGCCGCGCGACCCGAACGATACCGCCGTGTTCCTCGCCGGCCTCGATTTCCTCGATTATTTTGGCGTCGTGCTGTGGGTAGTCCTGTTCGTGCTGGGCGTGTCGGAAGCGCGCAAGCAGGCGCCGCCAGCCGGATCCGCTTTGCCAAATGTGACATCCATGGCAGCACGGTCATAGTTTTGCTCGGGCGGCGCGCCGATCGGCGTCAACGTGAAATGCGGCGCATATTTGCTCCGTCGGCCGTCATCAGGCAGACGAAAAAAAAATGGGGCAGTCGTAGCTATCCCAGGCCATCAGCACTCAAACCCGGCGTTGCTCCTTGTTGTCGGTTAGCAGGGCCAGCCTGGCTGCCATGCCGGCATTGTCGCGCAGCAAACCGTCGCGCTCCTGCGCCAATGCTTCCATTTTCTGTTGCGATAGTTGCCCGTTTTCCGCCAGCATGTCGAGCTGGCGGTCTTGCGCGGCCAGCGCCACCTTGGCGTCGTTCAGCGCCAGCAGGGCCGTGTCGAGCTTGGCCAGCAGGGCGTCGGCGGACGCCGCCGCCTGCAAGTATTGAAATTCGAACTGGTCGCGCTCGGGGCGCACGGTCGCCAGGGCTTCGCGGTCTGCCGCGGCCTGGGCCGCCAGCGTCGTTTGTTCCGCCTGCAGCTGGGCCAGGCGCATGTCTTGCTGCACCAGCGTGGCTTGCTGGCCTTGCAAGCGCTGCTGCAGCTGGGCGTTGTCCTGTTCCAGGCGACTGATCCGTTGCTGCGCCTGGGCCCGTTCCTCGCTGCGCTGCGTGGCGGCCGCTTCCTGGTAATGGTCGAACTGCGAACGCACCTGCGCCAGCTGGCGGTTCAGGGCGGCGATTTCCTCGCCCCGGTCGGCCAGGCGCTGCGTCAAGCCTGCGTTATCGCTGTGCAAGGTGGCCAGGGTGACGGCGCGGAAATGGTGTTCTTCCTTCAATTGCGCCAGCGCGTGCTGCGTGGCGCGCAATTCCTGGGTGAGGGCGGCGCGCGCCTCCGTCAGTTTCAAGCGTTCCGTTTCCGTCTTCTTCAGCTGCGCCAAAGCCGCGTCGAGTTCGGCGCGGTTTTCCCGCATCCCCGTTTCCAGCTGCTGCGCCACGTCGCGCTGCTGTTTGTCGTACACGCCGCGCATCGCTTCCATCAGTTCGGCCGGCAAGCCTGATTCCGTTTTCACGCCGCCCGCGCCCTGGAACTCTTCCTTCCAGCGTTTCAGCAGGGGAGCGATGGTGCTCTTGCTGCCCGTGCTGCCCAGCGCTTCGCGCACGCTGTCGACCGTGGGATTGCGCCCATCGGCAGCGACGATTTGGGCTGCTTTCATAACATCAGAGTACAGAATGCCGGTGCGGGCCATGAAATCACCTATGAACGAAATTTAGTAACATATTACATGATACGTAATATCGCATAATATTACGATATAAATTTTAATCTTTTTTGAAAAATATATATCGCGATAAGATCGCTTATCACGGGTTATGGGGGTGGTTTGCATGGTATTCTGCGTATGTCCCAGTACACCAGCCCGATTTCAGCGATTCCATGCCCGATTTGCCCCTTTCCAAACGCCGTGGCGCCGCGCCCAAAAGCGCCGCCCTGGCTCCTGTGCCGTTACACGGCGCCCTGATCGATGCCGAGCTGGCCGCGCGCCACCAGGCGTTTCTCGCCGCCGCCACGTCCGACAACACGCGCCGCACCTACCGTTCCGCCATCCGCCACTTCCAGGCCTGGGGCGGGGCGCTGCCCGCAGACGAGTCCACCGTCATCCGCTACCTGCTGGCGTATGCGGACAATCTGAACGCCCGCACCCTGGCCCTGCGCCTGACGGCCCTGTCGCAATGGCATGTGTACCAGGGCTTTGCCGACCCCGCATCCACGCCCACCGTGCGCAAGACCCTGGCCGGCATCGCGCGCCTGCATGGCAAGCCGAAGAAAAAGGCCAAAGCCTTGCCGCTGGAAGACCTGGAGCTGATCGTCGCCAGGCTGGCCGCGCTGGGCAGCGTCAAGGCCTTGCGCGACAGCGCCTTGCTGCAGCTGGGATTTTTTGGCGGTTTCCGGCGCAGCGAACTGGCGGGGTTGACTATCGAAGACGTGAGCTGGGAGCCGCAGGGCATGGTGATCACCTTGCCCCGCTCGAAAACGGATCAGCTGGGGGAGGGCATCGTCAAGGCGATCCCGTTCGGCGACGGCGTCTGCTGCCCGGCCACGGCCTTGCGCGCCTGGTTGGCCGCGGCGCACATCCGCACGGGGCCGCTATTGCGCCCCGTCAATCAATGGGGCCACGTGAGCGCGAAAGCGCTGCACGCGAGCAGCATCAATACCATACTGGAAAGCTGCGCCAGGCTGGCCGAACTCGATTACGTGCCGGAACTGTCGAGCCACAGCCTGCGCCGCGGCATGGCTACCAGCGCCCACCGGGCCGGCGCCGATTTCCAGGCCATCAAGCGCCAGGGCGGCTGGCGCCACGACGGCACCGTGCATGGCTATATAGAAGAGGCGGGCCGCTTCGAGGAGAATGCGGCGGGCAGTTTATTGAAGGCGAAGAAGAAACCGGCGGGGTGAGGGTGCCCGGCAAGACCTTGCAGCGGCCGGTCAGCGGATGCCCATGCGGGCGCAGCGCCTTGGGGGATTACGCAGGGGCTACGTCGACACGCTCAATTTCCAGCTCGGTGGCGGAGCTTAATTGCGCCGCAATGAGAGCGCTCATATCCACGTCCGCACCGCCATCGGATACGTCCGCGCAGGTATCGATAATTAGCTGAAAACAGTTGTCGCGCATCTCCCGCGTGTCCATATCCGGCGGTGGAGGCGCCAATAGCGCGATTTCCAGTCCAAGCGCGAAGGCGCGATACGCCGGATATTCCTCGTATTTCCCTTCCTCGTCAGGCGAGAACCTAATACCCAGTGCCTCAGCCAGAACGACAACAGTTGCTTCGAAGGACAGCGTTGGCCGAATGTTCAGACAAGCCGTAAAATAGCTTCCACTTTGACAATTGCGCATGCAACCTCTGGTATAAATTTAAAATAGATGATCTATTGTCATGTCACGTATGGACGCCCGCTCCTGGCTGGCTGAAGCCACTTCAAATGCCATACTTGTTGTGAACAGCGGCCTTCAGCTCAGCCTGCGGCAAGCCTCCTCGCCGCCAAAACTCAAAAAAATACTCCAATGTTTCGGCAGAAGCGCCAATATCCATAGGATGCAAGACGCAGATGGCAGTTCTTATTTTCAAAACGTCTGGCTCGTCCGATTGATCGCGCCCTTCAATGGCTCGCCAGAGGCGTACACGCTCAGCAATGACTTCCTCAGCAGTCGCCGCGCCGGTGACGTATCGATTCGCCACAGCTGCGGCTGATTTAGCAGCTACAGGCAATTGTGAAGTCACTCTTCCTATCGCCTCAATCATGAATCGCTGAGCTAAAAATTGTTCCGCAGGGTCATCCAGGTCCACCGCAGATGCGATAGCATCAAAAAGTCTCTTATTCAACATTTGCATTAAGTTTCAGCGATTGCTCGGGGCCGCTTCAGGTCGGCTGCGGTCGCTGGCGACTATCGCCCCATTGCCGACCTTTATTTAACATCATGTCCCTGGGAGATTTCGGCGCAATAATGTTGCTCAAACTCCGCGCGGCTGGAGACACTCCCCCATAGCGTCGAAATGTAGTGGAATTCAAGTTCGAACGGCTCTTCGAAAGCGCTTACGTCTGTCGCGTATTCGCAATTCCGACTCAGCATTCCTAGCCAATTTTGGTATCCCAATTTCGAATAGAGCGGTGTCAGCTTCATGTCGATTGTCCAGATCGTTTCCTTGCCTTGGAGATAAGCGTTCCTGAGCTCTACAATATATTTTCCCGCCGCCAGCTGGTCATCGAGCCGCTCAGAACCTAGATATCGCTCAATGATCACTTCCACCAACGGCAGCACCTCATCAAGTCCTCTTGCACTTGCCAGCAAGATTATCTCTAAGTCATCGTCCTCTTCGTCCAAGTCCAGGCGCTCCACTGCCCAATCGACACATGCGGCACACACAGCACCGTTGACAAAGCCATGACGCAGTTTGAAATACAGGGTTTCGAGTTGAGCAATACTCTTCATGTTACCTTTGGATCTCAACATTTTTAGGCGAGCAAAACGGCTGCTTTTGGCCGAATCCTGGCCGATAGCGGACGGCCAGAATGACTCAGTGTATGGCATTGTTGCTCTTTTGAAAGGTAGAAGACAGGAAAGTGATTTTACGAAGCGTTCTAGGACAAGGCTTTGATGAAATGAATGCGCTCGCTGACGGGATCGCCAAAGTGCTCCACCAGTCGGATCTGATAGCCGTTGCGGATCAGCAAGCGCAGCATGGCGGAATAGCGGTTCATCGATTTTACGGTGACGGCCGCAAAGCCGTGCTCGCTGGCCCAGGCTTCCTGGGCTTCCAGCAGCCGCTGCGCCAGGCCCGTCTTGCGGTGCGCGGGCAGCACGCCGCCGAGCCAGCTATACAAGGAGCCATCCTCGGCGGCATAGCCCAGCTTGCAGCCGACGGGCTGGCCGTCCGCTTCCGCGATCAGCACCAGCGCGCCGGCGGGCAGGCGCTCCTGCAATTGCGCCAGGCTGCGCTCTTGGTCGAACTCTGGGATGGCCTGCAGCACCTGCCAGGCTTCCTCGATGTTGCCAATACGGATCATGCGGCCGCTTGTTCCCGCTGGGCCGGGCGGATGATCATGCAGGTGGCCGTCGCGTGCGCATACACTTTACCGGCTTCGTCGCGGATCGTGCCTTCGGAAATGACCAGGTTGCGTCCCGCATTGATAACTTTGCCTTCCGCGTAGACCGTCACGTTGAAGGGCAGGGGGCGGCACATCTTGATGTTCAGGTCCGTCGTGCCGTAGCTTTCGCCGGCCGGCAAGACCGTGTGCGTGGCGCAACCCGTGACCGTGTCGAGCACGGTGGCGGCAAAACCGCCGTGCACGCCGCCCATGGGATTGGTGTGGTTTTCATTCGCCGTCGCCGTGAAGATGACCCTGCCGTGCTCGATCGTGTGGGCGTCCATCGGCATGGTCTTGGAAATGCCGGGCCGGGGAAACAGGCCTTGCGCGAAAGCTTGCATCAGTTGCAAGCCGGTCATGTCGTTGGGGTGCATGGTAACTCCTGTGGGGTGAGGGTTGGGTTAAACGTCTTGCCGATTAAACGTCTTGCTGGAAACGCAGGCGCGAGGCGTGCAGCAGGAAGCGGGCGACGACGGCCAGTTCTTCCTCGCTGAAACCTTGCTTCAGTTGTTCATTCAGGCTGTCGAGCAGGGGCAGGGCGGCGGCCAGCACCTCGCCGCCCCTGGGCGACATGTGCAGGGTGCCGGCGCGCGCGTCGAGCGCCGACTGACCGCGCACGATGAGGCCGTTTTCTTCCATGCGCGCCACGAGGCCCGTGACGGCCGAGTTTTTCAGCTGCAGCGCCCGCCCCAGATCCTTCAATTGGCAGCCTTCCTCGCCCTTCAGGGCAAACAGGGCGACCACTTGCGTGCCGGAAAACCCCAGTTCGCTGGTGAACACGGCATCGGCCGAGCGAAACAGGTTCTGGCGCGCCAGGTTGAGCAGATTGAACAGGCGCGGCGAACGCTCGCCCAGCGGGCAGGCGGCGGCATCGGGTAGGTCTGGGGTGGGGGAGGTATTGGTACGCATGCGGAGTATACTACTACGTATGCGTAATAAATCAAGTGTCGATTGTCAGTCGCGCTGGTGGCGTCCGATGTAGCGTGCGCGTGGCCGTATCAGAACCGCGCTGTCTGCCTGCTCGATGGCATGGGCGATCCAGCCGGCCGAGCGGGCCAGCGCAAATACGCTCATGCCCGCGCCCTCGGGCCAGCCGAACGCCAGTTCCATGGCCGCCAGCGCCAGGTCGGCGTTCGGTTTTACTTCGAGCAACTCGCCCGCCGTGGCGCACGCGGCCAGGATGGCGTGCAGCTGTGGGTACCCGCGCGACATCGCGGACAAAATTCCCAGCAGATACGCGGCGCGCGGGTCGCCCAGCGGGTACAGCGGGTGGCCGAAACCGGCGAATTCCGGCGCGATGGCTGTGTAAAAGGTAGCGATGGCAACCCTGGCATCGGGCGCGGCCAGCGCCTGCGTCAACATGCACCTGGCCGCCGCGCTGCCGCCGCCATGCTTGTCTCCGGACAAGGCCGCCAAGCCCGCACCCAGCGCCGCCGGCAGGCTGGCGCCCGTCGAGGCGACGCAGCGCACGGCAAACGTCGACGCATTCAATTCATGGTCGGCCAGCAGCACGAGGGCGGCGCGCAGCAATGCAGACTGCTGCGCATCGGCTTGCCACGCCTGGGCCAGTTGCCGGTGCAGCGGCAAGGCGGACGGCGCCGTTTGCAGCAGGGCGGCTGCCAGGATGCGCATCGCGGCCGGGCCGGATTGCAGCGAGTGCGGCATGTCCGCTGTCGTCAGCATGGCCATGGCCAGCATGGCGCGCGCCAGCGGCGGCGCGTCGGGCGCGCTGGCCAGCCCTGGCGGCTGGGCGGGCGCGTCTTGCTGAAAATAGTCACTCGCACCATCGTCCCACAACAGGCTGGCGGTCATTTCCAGCGTCGCGTGCCGCGCCAGCGCCGCCGCATCGCAGCCGCGATACAGCAAGCGGCCGTCGAGGATGTGGGAAATGCGCGTCTCCAGCACGGGCAAGCCCCAGTGCATGGCGGCCACGGCCGTCTGGCCGCCCCGCTTCGCGTCATTCTTGCGTGCCGCCAGGCGCAGCACGTCTTCCTGCGGATAGCGCTTGCGGCGCGACGCACCGTTGCTGACGGAAGCGAGCAAGCCCCGGCTCACATAGGAATACAGGGTGGGCAGGCTGACGCCCAGCAGGCGCGCCGCGTCAGGAGCGGACAGATCGTTGTTCATGGCGGCCATTGTAGCGTTTGTCACTTTATATTGATTCATGGAATCAAGATTGACGGGCCGGGCCACGCGTCACTAGACTCATGCCTTTCCAGGAGTTTCCATGAGCACCTTTGCCATACGCACCCTGCGCCCGGACGACGCCGCGCCCTTGTTGGCCTTCGAACAAGCCAACCGGGCGTGGTTCGAGCGCCATATCGACCGGCGTCCGGACGCTTTTTACAGCATCGACGGCATCCACGCGCACGTCGCGCAATTCCTGGACGAGCATGCACAGGGGCGCATGCACCCCTGCGTCATCGTGGACGAATACGGGCAATTGATCGGGCGCGCCAACCTCAAGGACATTGACCGGGAGCAAGGCGTAGCCGAAGTCGGCTATCGCATCGGGGAACAGCAGACGGGCAAGGGCCTGGCCACGGCCGCGCTGCAGTACCTGATTGCCCTGGCGCAAGACGAATGGCGGCTGGCCAGCCTGTGCGCCTACGCCATCGATGGCAATGCGGCGTCGATCCGCGTGCTGGAACGCTGCGGTTTCGCACAGGGAATGGCCGTGCCCGATATTGCCATCGTGGAAGGCAACGTCGTCGATGGCCACCGGTTTGCGCTGGAATTGCGGGCGGCTGGGGTAGACTCTGCCCTATGATAAATATGCAAAGTTGCCAAATATGAATCAAGAAACCTCAAAACGCATCGTCGTCATCGGCGCCGGCATCGTCGGCGCATCGCTCGCGTACCACCTGGCCAGCAAGGGGGCGCAAGTCACCGTCGTCGAGGCGGGCGGCATCGCTTCCGGCGTGACGGGCACCTCGTTTGCCTGGCTTAACGCGTCCTGCGCGGGGATGGATCCCATCGCGGCCCTGCGCGGCGGCGCCATCGCCGCCTGGCGCCGGCTGGAAACGCAGGTGCCCGGCTTGGCGGTGCGCTGGCATGGCGCCTTGTCGTATGGCACGCAGGATGGGCGCGTTTCTCCCTCATGCATGGTGATCGACCGCACCCGCATCGCCCAGCTGGAACCGCAGCTGCGGCAACCGCCGGAGCAGGCGCTGTACGAGCCGGAGCAGGGCGCCCTCGACGCCGTCGCCGCGACCCTCGCCTTGCTGGCAGCGGCCCGGGCGCTCGGCGCGACGGTCCGCACGCACACGCCCGTGCTGGGCTTTGCCGTCCAGGACGGGAAGGTGACGGGCGTGGAAACGGCCGCTGGCGTCATCGATGCGGACGTGATCGTGCTGGCGGCAGGTACCGCCACTGCCGCGCTGGCGGAGCAGCTGGGCGCCAGCCTGCCCATCCACGCCTCGCCCGCCGTCTTCCTGCGCTACCAGGCGCCGCCCGGCTTGGTGCGCGGCATTATTTCCAGCCATGCCATGGAAGTGCGGCAAGACGAAGACGGCACCATGCTGGCGGCGGAAGATTATGTGGACGAAGCGCCTGAAAACCAGCCGGCCGCCATGGCGCAACGCACGGCCAGCGCGATCCGCAGTGAACTTGAGGGCGCCGACACCATCACGCCGGAATTCGCCTGCATCGGCCTGCGCCCCATGCCCGTCGATGGCGTGCCCATCATCGGCTACTTGCCGCAGGTCGAAGGCGCGTACGTGTGCGCCATGCATCCGGGCGTCGTGCTGGCCAGCATCGTGGGACAGCTAGCCAGCGGGGAAATTGTCGATGGACAGCCAGCGTCAGCCCTGGAAGCTTGCCGGCCCGCGCGTTTCCTGGCGTAAATAACGTGAAGACCCCGTGCCGCGCCGATTCCTACGGCACGGGCACGACAAATGCGGGCAGGATGAACGGCGGCGACTCTTGCTCATCGCCGTCCTCCGACGGGGCTTGCATGAAATCTTCGTTGCGCCAGTCCCCGTTCACCACGCGGTCGGCGATCAGCGCCAAATCCTGCGTTTCGCGCACCTCGCAGCGAAACGGCAGCCGGCCATGCGAGCGCGACACCAGGCTGAAGCGCAACTGGCGGCACTGCACATCGTGCCAGCAATAGAACAGCATCTGCTCGCCAGCGAGCGCATTGCCGCGTGCCGCGATCAATTCCTCGATGAATGCAACGATATCGGCCGCATGAATCTGCGGCGTTTCCTCGTCCGTGGGCGAAAAGCTCCACATGTTCTCCATCGCTTCGCGGTTGATGTCGTCGGCATCAATGAACACTTCATCGTCTTGCGCCATTTCCAGCCATGCATTGACTGTCCTGCAATTCATCATGTCGTCATGCATCCCATGTTTTAAAAGCCGTCCATACCGAGCGCCATGCGCCATGCGGAAGTTTGGCCTGCATGGAAAGTGACAGTCCGCCGTCGCCCATACGATCGCCTGGCTTCCATTGTTTATTCTTCAGATTAAGTGCCCGTGCTCTTCCCATGTCGACAGTTTTCATGTCTTTGATGTCATAGCCGACTTCCAATACGGGATGCAGCACTTCTCCATTAGCTGTCAAATATAAAGTATCGACATGGACCTTGGGTTTGTCAAAACGTTCGTAAAGCCTTGTTGCAGCGGATTTAAAACCCTGGCCAATGGCGATGCTGATGGTCGTTGGACCATTGCAGCCCAGAAGCGCGGCAAGCGCCCAATAGTCATGGTCAGCAGTGACAAGCCTGGCCAAACAGCGTTCTATCCATGCCAATTCATCAGTTCTGAATTCTTTCCAGTATGGAGCAAACGAATTCTGCAGGTAGCCGACTTCGTGCAGCGCGCCGACCAGGTTAATCTGCTTGTCCACGCAGCCAATATCCTGCAACAGATGGGCTGCAGCTGCGGCGACCGCATACTCGCCTTTGGCCATGGCCTTTTCTTCGAGTTTTTTCAGTTTGGTGTTAATACTCATTCTTTTCCTGGTGCGGACGGTACCGCGCTCGTTATGATTGCTGGCGTCTCTCGGAAGCGGGGACTGCGTTGATCGTCGTCGCGTGGCCCGCATTGGCGCAAGCTTGAGCGAACGCGACTAAAGATACGCCGGTCGCCAACGCTCCATGCCTTCCTCTTCATCAAGCCATTCTTTTTTATCAATAAACCATTGCTGGTTTTTAAGACCAAATGTATATCTGTATCTATTCTTGAATCCCGAAGTCTGCTGCGTGGAAATGACAGCTTTACTTCCTGAGATGCATGAATTTAAAAATATTTCGGTGGGTGAGTATTCAGGAGGATCGCTGCAGAGCAATGACATCTGGCGACCTTGTTTTCTTTCTTTTTTGGTGCAAAAGCAATCAAAAATAGCATCAAGATCCTGCTTCATTTTTTCTTTGAGAGTAATCAGCCCTTTCTCTCGCACCTCGGGGTAGTAATGAAGTTCCCAACCATTCATGACCAGAATAAAATCCTTCAATACATTTTCCACATCAACTATTTCAATACTCATCATTTCCCTTGGCTAGCAAATGTCGCTAGTGTCAATAAAGATGCCAGCGCCCGTCATTTCATGCTGCCATCTTTGATCATTCAAGTTCAGACCATTCAGGATTGTGCCATACCTCGGCATTTAACTCTGCTTCCTTGTCGCACCGGATCAGCACCCAGGAACTCGCTTCTATTGAGCATTAAAAACATCCACATTTCTACATGGACTTGCATGCACTCACCCCCGCGGCCCATCCAGCAACAACTCCGCCAATCTGGTCGTCAGCCAGAAACTCGTCTCGCTGAGTTTCTTTCCATGTATCGATAGCCGCCGCACGGGCAGGCGCGACAAGGCCAGGGGACTTCCTGAGTTGTGGCTTCCCGCTGATTCACAGCAAAATTCTCGGCTGAATCGGGCTTGCGATGACTGCGACTGCAAAGCGTACTCCGTCGAAAAGTAATTCTTGAATTCAGGCCTGGGAAGTACATCAATGCTCAGCTCAGCTTCACCCGACTGCGGATTGCGGATTGCGGATAGACCATTCTAAAACCATGATGCTGAGATTGCATTTTAATGCATAATCCTTGATGGAAATTCTCCTGAGTCAGATCATCCACAATGCAGTGCAAGTTAACACCAGGTGGTTGAACGATCAATGTCAGTTGATAACTTAGGATTTCCTCATTCTCCGCGGAGTAATACGTTTTCATTGCCTTGTTTTTTACATATGCTCCGGCTTTTCTCAATGCTTCATTAATCAGGTATGTTATATTATCGTCCAGCGTCACATCCAAATTGTCAGGGCCATTATATTTGCATAGTATTGAAATTGGAAATTCCACCGCTATTTCAACTTTTCTTGCATGGTCGCAGTCTATTTTCATTATTTCATGTCCTGCTGGAAATTTAATTTTAAATAACTTTGGCTAATATCAATGGCTTGAATAAAATGCTACAACTCAAAGGCTGGCGCCGACTCAAGATGCTGCGCGGCAGGGAATGCCTGTACCCGATAGCGCACTGGATAGCAATCGACTTCCTGCATCAGTTCACCGCAGATGGCCAATGCATCATTCCATGCCAGCATCTTGGTGGTGCTTTCGCCGCCGGCATCGTCAAGCTCCACCATGGCCACTACATCAGTGCGCGGCAGCAGCGTGTTGACACCGCGGGTCCAGCTTGCCGCAGATGTAACGCGCTGGCCATCTTTTGACTTTATCAACATGCAAGTGGCCACGAAAATATCCTCTCCAATGCTGTCGTTGACCCGATCCCACTGCTCTTTCTGCAGCTCGTAGTGATGTGCGCGCATTAACTGTTGAAAGTGCGCCAAGGCTCCGGCCACGGCCGCGTCCGATGGCTGGAACACGGCGATTTTTCCCTGTTCAATGCGATACATGGTGGCCGAGACCAGGCGTCCCTCGTCCTGCACCAGCTGGTCGGCCAGGGAGATCATGCGCAATTGCCCCGCTACATTATGTGACGATGCCAGCAGGAAACGTCCACGCGAGGGAATCATCGCCAGCGGTTCGGCGTCTTTGCAGACGCGACTCAGCAAATCAGGCAGCAGCAGGCGCGATGAATCATAGTCGTCCTGCCATTCGCCCATCAGCAGTCCATCGCCCAGATCCGTAAAGCTGTACGGCGTGCATTCGCGCAGATTGTCCATGGCCGCCGTCAGCGCTGCATCGAACGTCACGCCCCATTGCGCCAAGACGGCCTGGCCGACGATTGCCATGTGCGAGTCTGTGTTGTAGGCCAGCATGATGATCGTATCGTCGTCCAGTGAGCGGTAGGCATCGTTCACTTGCTGGCGCTCTGGCTGGGCCAGCGCCACCAGGCGCAAGTAGTCGCCTTGTGCCCGGCTGCGTACCACCGGCATCAGGCAGGGTTTGGCTTCGGCAAAGCTGGCAGGCAGGCCGGGCACGACCATGCTGGCCAGATAGTTTTGCAGCACTTGCGCACGCATCTTGCGCGGCGCGGCGCAATAATCGTGATAGGCATTATCCAGATTGAAGATATGCTGACTGTTTTCACCCATTAGAATGCGAAACTGCTCCGCATCGTAAATCAATTTCTGTACCTGGCCGTCGGCGCGCGCTTGGCGCATGACTAGGGAGGCAAAAGAATCTGGTGAGGGACGCGTTCGGAAAAAATCGAGTAGATTCATGGAATTTTTAATTGAAAGATAAAAAGATCATGGCGGATTATAATCGTGATTAACAATGATTGTAATGCGCACTGTTCTTTCAATAAACGGGATAAATTCAAATTATATTGTCATGACCAAGGCCAGTGAATTTGTCGATCAATAGTGACTTTGTTGCACAAATAAACTCAGTGACTGCTTAAAAACTTCGTAGCAACTTTCCAGCCAAAGCATCTTTGATGTTTTGGGGCGAGTGGCGATGTGGACGCAAGTCTATCGAGTGCTTACGCTTCCAATGTTCTGTATTAACTACATGACCTCACCCCCGCGGCCCATCCAGCAACAACTCCGCCAATCTGGTCGTCAGCCACAAACTCGTCTCGCTGAGCTTCTTGCCGTGGATCGATAAGCGCCGCACGGGCAAGCGCGACAGGGCCAGCGCAGGGCAGGGCACTTCCTGCAAATAACCCTTGTAGTTGTCATAATTGGCGATGTTCAGGGGCAGAATTGCCCAGCCCAGCTCGTCCGCGACCATTTCCGCGATGCTGTAAAAACTGTCGGAAAACCAGACGGCGGGGCTGAACGCGTGTTCGCGGTTCAGTTCTGAATCCATGATCAGCTGGCGGTAGCGGGTCAGCTCGTTGCGGCTCACTTCCTGGCCGTGGGCCATCGCGTGGCCTTTGGCCACGAACACGCCTTGCGCCACGCTGCCGATGTGCTGCTGCTCCAGCACGGGGGAGATGGGGCCGCGGTCGAAGTGGAAGGCCACGTCCGCTTGCTGCTGCTCCACGTATTGCGCCACTTCCGACGCCGTGGCGTTGAGCATCACCAGTTCCAGCGCCGGGTAGCGCGCCGCCAGTTCCTTCACCAGGGTGCTGATGGCCAGGTAGGGCAGGGCTTCGTCCAGGGCCAGGGTCAGCTGCGCTTCCGGCGCCTCGCTCAGCAACTGGGCGCGCAGCTGCAGCCGCTCGGCCTGGCGCAGCAGTTCGCACGCTTCCAGGTGCATCACCTTGCCCGCTTCCGTCAGCACGGCGCTGCGGCGCGAACGGTCGAACAGTTCCACGCCGAATTCCGCTTCCAGCAAGCCGATCGAGGTACTGACCACCGATTGCGCGCGGCCCAGCCGGCGCGCCGCGCCCGAGAAAGAGCCGGCCGCGACGGCCGCCTCGAAGTAGCGCATTTGTTCCAAAGTCCATTGCATGGCATCCACCTATCTGTTTTACAGATGGATTTTAACTTGAATGCCATTCAGGGGCGACATAAAATGCATTTACATTTTCAACAACACGAGATCCGCCATGAAAAACGCTCAAGCCCATACCCCCGTCATCAGCTTCAGCTGGTGTCACGACGCCACCGCCGAAGACGCGCTGTGCCAGCTCTACCTCGACAACGTCAGCGCCGACTACATCTCCCATTCGGAGCTGCAGGGCGAGCGTGCCGATGCGCCGGGCAACTGGCGCGCGGACTTGCCTGAGGTCATACGCGGCGAAATCCGCGCCGCCCTGTCGCATGACTGGGCGCATGGCGATTCAACCCTGCTGGCCATCGCCACCTCGGGCGAGGCCATCGTCGGCATGGCCCTCGTTTCCATCGACACGCGCCAGCGCGCCTCGAAATCGTTCGCCGCGCTGGACGACCTGGTCCTGCTGCCTTCCGTGCGCGGCAGCGGCATCGGCAGCCAGCTGGTGGAGTGGGTAGCGAGCGAATTGCGCAGCCACGGCATCGCCCGCCTGTTCCTCGAATGCGGCGCGCACAACCTGACGGCGCAGACCTTCTTCCAGGGCCGCGGCTTCAAGCAAGTGTCCGTCGTCATGCTGCGCGAACTCGACGTGCCGGAAGTGACGGCCGCCGTGGATGACAAGGATGGCGACCGTGGCTGACGCCCGCCGCCCCCGACCAGCCCAGGCCCGTGGCAGCCTGGAACGTAAATATTTGCGCAGCACCAAATTCATCCATACCGATAGTTGTTAAAAGTTACACTAAAATCCATGAGTTGTTTATGCATCCAATGAAAAAATGGCTGACGCTGGCCATCGTCTCCAGCGCCTTGTTCCTCATCGTGGTCGACATGACCGTGCTCTACACCGCCTTGCCCGCGCTGACGCGCGACTTGCAGGCCACTTCCTCGCAAAAACTGTGGATCATCAACGTGTACGCGCTGGTCGTCTCCGGCTTGTTGCCCGGCCTCGGTACCCTCGGTGACCGCTTGAGCCACAAACCCGTTTTCCTCGCCGGCCTGGCCGTGTTCGGCATCGCCTCGCTGTGCGCCGCGTTTTCGCCCGCGCCGGAGTGGCTGATCTTTGCCCGCGTGCTGCTGGCCATCGGCGCCGCGCTGATGATGCCGGCCACCTTGTCCATCATCCGCCTGACCTTTACGGATAACCGCGAGCGCTCCTTCGCCATCGGCGTGTGGGCGGCCATCGCCTCGGGCGGCGCCGCGTTCGGCCCCGTGCTGGGCGGTTTCCTGATGGAACATTACTGGTGGGGTTCCGTTTTCCTGATCAACGTGCCCATCGTCCTGCTGACCCTGGTGCTGGCCGCCATCGTCCTGCCGAAGCGGGCCGGTAACCGCGACAAGCCGTGGGACTTGAAGGGTTCGCTGCAAGTCATGATGGGCCTGCTTGGTGGCGTGTATGCGATCAAGGAGCTGGGCAAGTCGCAGCCGTCGTATGCGCTGGCCGCCGCCTCGTTCGCCGTGGGCGCCTTCTTCATGCTGAAGTTCGTGCGCCGCCAGAAGCGGCAAGCCAGGCCGCTGATCGACTTCGCCCTGTTCCGCGAACTGCCGTTTTCCAGCGCCGTGGCCGCCGCCATGGTGGCTTCCGCCGCCCTGATCGGCATGGAACTGGCACTAAGCCAGCACATGCAGCTGGTGCGGGAACTGTCGCCGCTGGAAGCGGGCTTGCTGCTGTTGCCGTTGCCGCTGGCATCCGTGTTTGCCGGCCCGTTGACGGGTTTCATGTTGCCGCGCGCCGACAAGGCCAAGGTCTTGTGGGGTTCCTTGCTGGTGTCCGGCATCGGCATGGCGTCTTATCTGCTGCTGCATGACGCCGCCGTCTCGGCCCAAGTGGCCAGCCTGGTGATCCTGGGCCTGGGCCTGGGCGCCGTCATGACGGCCGCGTCCAGCGCCGTGATGCTGAACGTGGCCCCGCAACAGGCCGGCATGGCCGCCTCGATCGAGGAAGTGTCGTATGAACTGGGCGCCGTGATCGGCGTGACGGTGCTGGGCACCATCTTGTCGGCCGTCTACAGCGCCACGCTGGTGATCCCGGAAAGCGCGGGCCTGCTGCCGAATGCCCATGACACGCTCGACGCGGCGCTGCTGGCCGCCGAGCAATTGCCGGCCGAACTGGGCTTGCAAGTGTCGGAACTGGCCCGCTCGGCCTTCGACAAGGCGTTCATTGTCGTGCTGGCCACGGCTTCCGCCATCCTGATGGCGGCCGCAGCCACCATCCGCCACCTGCATCTGCGGGCACGCCGCGCGGTCTGATCGACCGCCCCTTGGGTGCTGGCGTCGCCATGAGCGGCGGCGCCAGCAGGATTCGGTTCTGGAAGAATAGTCAGACGCAACATTACCAAACACCGGCCCAACGATGTGTACAGTGTGTTGCGTTGACCGATTGAATCCGTAGTCAGAAGCAGTCATTCGCGTTGACGTGACAATGTGTGACTTTTCACGCTGGGTAATTCGTTATGCTCACGGGCCGCCGGCGGCGAGAAGCGATCCTTCGTCGTTGCACAGCCCAAATCCACAAAGAAAACCAGCATATGCCTACAGAAAACGCTCCCTTTCGCCCACCAGGCGATGAGGAAATGAGGTCGACCCAGGACCGTTCAAGGGTTGTTTTTCATTCCGGCTACCACGTGGCGCGGCTGTGAACGAATATCCGGTCAACTCCCTGGACGATGACGACTCAGCTGGCTGGTCCGCCATCGACGCCAGCCTCGCGTCGCTGTATGGCGAGCAGAAGCCCCAGCATATGGGCCCGCTTATTAACTATCGCCTGGGCGGGCCGGACCCGCTGGACGGTATCAGCGCCTATTACCGCGCGCATCCGGTGCCGCATTGGCATTACGTGACATTCGGCTTGTCGGAACTGTATGAAAAAGTGCAGGAAGACGAACAGGTGAGCGGCTATGGTTTCGAACTGACTTTCCGCTTGCGGGCGATAGAGGGCGCCACCGAGGCGCCGAAGTGGGTGTTCTCAATGCTGCAAAATCTTGCGCGCTATGTCTTCAAGACCGGAAATGTCTTCAGGCCGGGCGAATGGATGACGGCCAACGGCCCGATCGCTCTCGGCACTGAGACCAGGATTTGCTCCATAGCGATGACGCGCGACCCGGAGCTACCTGCCCTGGAAACGCCGAACGGACACCTCGAGTTCATCCAGGTGGTTGGCCTCACTTTGGAAGAAGAGTCTGCGGCGAAGCTGTGGTCGCCGCAGCATGTGCTGGATACCTTCCTGCCCCGCATGCCGCTGTGGATTACCGACCTGGAGCGCGGTTCGCTGATGGACGACCCGGCCCTAGCCGCACAAATGAAGGCCGGGATGGAGCGAGACGGCTCCGGGAACGGCTTCATGTACACGGAGGTGTTGGGCGTTGAGCAACACAAGCGCCTGCTACGCGCGCCGCTGACCGAAGTGACGCTTGGCGCGCGCCAGGTAGATGAACTGTGCTCCCTGCTGCCGCTGCGGATTCCATTCGGACGGCCCTTCACGCTGGCCGGGCGCGACTGGCAGCTGCAACTAGAGCCCGGCGAAGCGTGCAGCGTCACCATGCGCGATGGTAGCGTCGCGATCACCATGACGCCCGCATGCGCGCAGGACTTCGCCCGCACCATGCGTCCGCAGGCCGGCCGCTACCAGTTGGACCTGCTGCCGACCGTGTCGTGGATCGTGCAACAGACTTCCATCCGCGACGCCGACGGCAATATCGTCACCACCATCGGCTGAGCGCTGCGCCATACAGAGCAAACCTTGGCGGCCGGTAGTTGCGGGGAGGAAGCATTTGCACGCGCGGCGCGTCGAAGTCGCTCGCCTCATGGCGGGCTTGCGTCAAACTGTATGGTTCGTCCACCTTACTCCGTGACAATGATCTTCCCATTCATCTCCTCGTGGCCGCTGCCGCAAAAGTTGTCGCATAAAAAGGCGTATTCACCGGCCTTGCCGGGCGTCAGCCTCACTTCGGTGACCTGGCCCGGCAGCAGGTCGGCGCGGATGCGCATGTCCGGGATGAAGAAACCATGGATGAAATCGATGGCCGTGAACGCCAGCACGACCGCTTCATCCTTCTTCAAGGTGATTTCGTTCGGCGTGTAGACGAATTTCTTCGCCTGGATGGCGATGATTCTTTCCTTTCCGGCAATTTTTTTCACGCCCTGGGCGTCGATGGCGGCTACCGTCAGCAGCGCGCCGATACCGCAGGCCAACCTTGCACATAGCTGTCTTCTTGCACGGTCCATGGCTCAGCTCCTTGTGACGGGAAATTCCGTGAGCTTGTAGTCCTTGTTTGCTTCCGCCTCCACTTCGCGCAAGCCCAGGCCCTTGTTCGGCGCGGCCGGGTCCCAGGGCATGGGCGTGCGCTTTTCCTGCGATCCCGGTGCCGGCAAGGGAAAAATCAGGGATTTGGCGGCGTGGTGCGCGATGTGCTCCATCATGTGGTGATGTTCCTGGTGGATATGGCCATAGAACACGGTCACATTGCTGTACGGCATCAATAGCGCCATCGCCTTGTCGCCGTCGCGCGTGGCCCAGTCCCATTTGGGCACGAGGTCGAACAGGGGCCGGTGGGTGAAGACGACGATGCGCGCATCCTTGGCCTGCTTGTCCAGGTCGTTCTTCAGCCACTCCAGCTGCGTGTCGCCGATGCGCGCGCCGGGGTCGGAGACGTTATCGAGAGCAATGAAATGCACGCCCTTGTGCTCGAACGCGTAGTTGGACGGGCCGAAGTTTTCCTTGTAGGCGGCGCCGTTGTCGAGCGACGCGTCGTGCTCGCCGGGGATGAAGCGCACGTTTTTCACCGTCAGACCGGCCGCGATGTCCTTGAATTCGGCCATGCGCTGGCGGCGCTCCTTCGGGTCGTCCGTGGTATGCGTGAGGTCGCCCGTAAAGATGATGAAATCGGGCTGCACCTCGAGCGCGTTGACGGTGGCGACGGCCTTCCTGAAGGTGTGGAGGGCATCGGGGTTGGCGGCGCCCGTGAAACCCCAGTGCACGTCGGACAACTGGACGAAATAGAAATCCTCGTAGGGAGCGGCTGCCGTCTTTCCGGCCGCCGCCGGCGCACGCCCATAGAGTCCGGACATGAACACTGCGCCGCCGCCGACGGCGGCCAGTTTCATGAAGCTTCTGCGGTCCATCATGATGTTTCTCCTTGAAATGCCTGGCAATGGCTGGCAGGCGGTGGCACAACTGTCTCTATTTGGTGGCCTGGGCAGGGCTGGCCCGTGCGGATTCCTGCTTCAGATAAGCGATCAGGTCGGCGCGGTCCTGCGCGGACGGCACCAGGTAGCCCATTTTTTGGCCGGGAATCAGTTTTTCCGGACCCGACAGCCATTGGTCCAGCGTTTTCTCGCCCCACACGATGGCGGACGCCTTCACGGCGGGCGAATAGTTGTAGTCGGCGACACTGCCGGCTTTCCTGCCGAACACGCCCTTGTGCGCGGGTCCCACGCCGTTGTAGTCGATCGAGTGGCAGGATATGCACATGCTCTTGTACAGTACCTGGCCGTGCATGGCGTCGCCGGCGGTGGCGACGCCGCTGAACGCCATCAGCGTGGCCGCGGCCAGGCCTGGGAGGAAGCAGGGGTGTTGCATGTCGAGCTCCTTTCGCTTTGCGGTTGCCAAGCCCCGATGCAATCGGGGCCTGCACATGCTATAACTGCGAAGGCGCGGCAAATATTCCCGCCTGTGCCGGTTTATTTTCTGCCGTAAAAAAACCGCCATATCGGGAATAAACGGCAGGCAAAGCGAGTCTTGGGAGTTGAGACGCCAGACAGGCGGATGGGTGTTGATTTGAACGACATCGATAAAACCCGGTTCTTTGAAAAAATGGCCTTGCCTCACCTGGACGCCGCCTACAAGCTGGCGCGCTGGCTCACGCGCAATGACCAGAATGCCCAGGACCTGGTGCAGACGGCTTTCCTGCGCGCTTACCGCTACATGGACGGCTACCATGGCGACGGCGCGCGCGCCTGGCTGCTGACGATCGTGCGCAATACGTATTACACGGCCCTGCGCGATGGTCGCGCAGAACACGCTGACATCGGCTTTGACGAGGAACTCCATGGCCACGATGAGGAGGGATGCGGCAACCCGGAAGACATCCTGGCCCGCGCCGATGCGAAGGAGGCGGTCAACCATGCCCTGGATACGCTGCCGCAGCCATTCAGGGAAGTGCTGGTGCTGAAAGAGATCGACGATTTATCCTACAAGGAGATCGCGGACATCGTCGGCATCCCGATCGGCACGGTGATGTCGCGCCTGGCGCGCGGACGCAAGCTGCTGCTGGCGCGCCTGAAACAATCTGATGGTGAGAGCTGACATGGAGTGCAAGGAATCACAAGACAGGCTGTCCGCCTATGCCGATGGCGAGCTCGATGCCCCGGCCATGGCGCAACTGGCGCAGCATCTGGCCCAGTGCCCGGACTGCGCCAGGGCTTGCGAGCAGCTGTTTGCCCTGCGCGCGGCGGTGAAACAGCATGCCGCCGGCCATGCTGCGCCCGCTTTCCTGCAACAGCGCCTGCGCCAGGCGCTGCAGGAAGAGGGCAAGCAGGCAAGGAAAGCCCCGCGCGGCAGGAAATGGGCGCAATTGCCGTGGGCATGGATCAATTTTGGCGTGGCCAGCGTCAGCACGACGGCCCTGGCCGTCACCCTGGCGCTGTACCTGTCCGTGCCCTCGGACGCGGAACGGCTCGACCAGGAGATCGTTGCCAGTCATTTCCGTTCGCTGATGCCCGATCATCTGGCCGACGTGGCGTCCTCCGACCAGCATACGGTCAAGCCATGGTTCAGCGGCAAGCTCGACTTTTCTCCACCCGTGGTTGATCTGGCGCAAGAAGGTTTTCCCTTGATCGGCGGGCGCCTCGACTATATCAACGCGCGTCCCGTCGCCGCTCTCGCGTACCGCCGGCATCAGCATGTGCTGAACCTGTATGTCTGGCCCGACGGGGCACAGCGCGATGCGCCGCCGCGCCTGGCTGTCAGGCAAGGCTATCATTTGATACGCTGGAGCCGCTCCGGCATGGATTATCGGCTCATCTCGGACCTGAATGTGGCGGAGCTGATGGACTTCGAGCGGCGCTTCACGGCACAGATCGACAAGGAAAGTGTGCCGTGAATGCGCCGTGCGCTTTACTTCAGCAGCGGCGCCACCTTGTCGCGCAAGACCGTCCATTGGGCGTCGTGCACGGCCTGGTTGGGGTCGTGTCCGGCCCGTTTCACCACGGTAAAATCCTTGGCCGGCGCCGTGATGCTGTCGAAGTAGCTGCGCGCGATGGCGGGCGAGGTCAGCAAGTCCGCTTCGCCCATGATGAAAAACACGGGCAAGTCGAAGCGCGTGCCCAGCGCGGGCAGGTCGACCTTGGCGAACATGCCGTCGCCCCGCAGGCCGATGAACTGGATGTACGAGTAGTCATCGGCCGCCTCGGCATCGGCCAGCGCTTGCGGCGTGGCGTAAAACGGCGCCGGCTGCCACCAGTGCTTGGGCGGCGCATCCGTTGCCAATCCTTCATATTTGCGGTCGAAGCGGCGCAGGATGCCGAAGTTGCGCGGATCGCGCCATGGCGGCGCGCCGAGCGCCGTCAGCTTGTCCACCGTGGCGGTATCGCCGGCCGCTTGCGCCAGCGCAAGCACTTCCCGGTACATGCCGGCCTCGTTGGCCCGCGCATTGACCACCTGCGCCGTGCCGATATACGCGTGGAACAGCTCTGGCTGCGCCTTGGCCATGTGCACACCGAGGATCGAGCCCCAGGAACTGCCCATCAAAATGACTTTCCGCTGGCCCAGATGCTGCCCGATATAGCGGGCCACGGCGATGCCGTCGTCGCGCATCTGTTCCAGCGTCAAGGGCAGCTCTTCCGATGGGCGCTGTTTGCCATACGTCATGCCCGCGCCGCGCTGGTCCCACTGCACCAGGGTGTAGTGGCGTTCCCAGCCCGCATAGATGGCATCCGCGTAGGGACTCAGCGCATTGCCGGGGCCGCCGTGGATGAACAGGATCACGGGATTGCCGCAAGCGGCGCCCGTGACCGTGATCCATTGCTCGATGCCATTGATGGGCACAAAGCCCTGTTCGCGGACGGACTGTGCGGGCGAAGCGCAGATGGATGGCGAAGCAGGCGGCGCCGCTTGTGCCGCGCCGAAACAAGATAACAGCAGCAATGCCAGGCCTGTGATGCGCATATCGTCCTCTTAGTTAGTTGGTGGGAACTGCAGCGTGCAATCCTGCGCCGGTTTGCCGGCGATAAAGCGGCTGCTGGCCTGTTCAAAACAGGCGGGCGCCGTCCACAGGAGGAAATGCGGGGCGTTGTACACGGTGGACAGGGCCACCTTGCCGGCCTTGTTCTGCGTCAAGGCCTGCACTTGCGCCTGCGCGCCCGCGTAGGGCGTCTTCGGATCCAGGGTGCCCTGCAGTACCAGAGTGGGCGGCACTTTCGCCGGCAATGCGCCAAAATAGGCGTCGCGCGAGTAGGTGGGCAAGCCGCCGCCCAGCAGGATGCGGGGCAGGGGACTGGTAAACAGCAAGTCCGCCTCGTCGCGGTCGATGTCGGTAGCGGCCCAGCCGGGGCGCAGCGAAGCTTGCAGATTGTTTTCCGAATTGCTGATGATATTGACCAGCGGTATCGACAGCGGCGACTGGGGATAGCTGCCCAGGCCAGCTGCCGCGTCCGTCAACGTGGCGCGCACGGACGCCAGTTCCCCATCCTTGCCCTGATCCAGCTCGCGCAGCAGGTAGGGAATGCGGGCGCGGGCGGCCGGAACGTCGAGCATGCCGCCCAGGAAGTGCTTCAGGTTCTTGCCGGGCATCTTCGCCAGCAGCGCGGGATCGGCTTGCGCCTTGTCCAGCACGCGGCGGTACAGGGTTGCGGCCGGCTCGCCCAATGCCGCGTGGCAAGCGGCATCCGCATCGCAGCGGGCCAGCACCTGCATGCCGACCGTGTTGACCACGTGCGAGCGCTGGCTCAAGTCCCAGCGCGCATCCGTCTGCGGCGGTACCAGCGAGTCGAGGATGACGCCCTTGACGGGCAGCGGTCCCAGCTGCAAGGTGCGCAAGACCAGCTGCGTGCCATACGACACACTGTATACATACATCGGTGGTTTGTTCTTGCCCTGTTCGCCTGCGATCAAGGCTTGCAAGTCGCGCGCCGCCATGGTGATGGAAAACTGGCCCGCGTATTCCGGCATCAAGTTGATGCCGGCAAAGCAGCTGCCCCATTCGGCACCCGCCAGGGCGCGGCCGCCGGGACTCCGTTCCGACTCTTCCACCTTGCACAGGCGCGAAGAATGACCCGTGCCGCGGTGGTCGGGGATGAGGAATTCAAAGCCGGGAAAGCTGCGGCGCAAGGTGGGCAGCAAGTTGTAGAACGAAGCGCCCGATTCGCCGGGGCCGCCCGCCACCAGCCACAGGGTGCCCTTGGCGGGCTTGCCGGCAGGCACATCGGCCGCAAACTTGCGCACGAAAACGTGCATGGCGTCCGGCTCGCCCACGGCGCGGCCCTGGGCATCGTAGCTGCCGGGCACGTTCAAACCCGAGCACAGGCTGCCGGGCACGGCCGTATCGGAGCAGGGGGTGAAGTACATCGGTTCGGCATGCAGGGAGGCAGCAGCCAGCAAGGTGGCCAGCAGGGGGAGGCGGGGCAGAACGGTCATCGGCTACTTTGGCGAAGGTGGAGATCAAGCGCCAAAGTAGCGTTTTTTACAGCAATTGTCCAGATGGAAATATTTCTGCGTGGGACTATGTTTGCTTGCTATTGCGCAACAATCTCAAACCGTTGGCCACCACCAGCAGGCTGGCGCCCACGTCGGCGAACACGGCCATCCACAGGGTCGCCATGCCGGCCAGCGCCAGGCCGAAGAACACGGCCTTGATGCCGATGGCAAAGCTGATGTTTTGCACGAGGATGCTGCGCGTGCGTTGGCTCAGGCTGATGAATTCGGGCAACTTGCCCAGTTCATCGTCCATCAGGGCCACGTCCGCCGTTTCGATGGCCGTGTCGCTGCCGGCCGCGCCCATGGCAAAGCCGATGTCGGCCTGCGCCAGGGCAGGGGCGTCGTTGACGCCGTCACCGAGCATGGCGACCACGCCGAATTGCTGCTGCAAGGCCTTGATTTCATGCAGTTTATTCTCTGGCAGCAATTCCGCCTTGACCAGGCTGACCCCCACTTCATTGCCGATGCGCTGGGCCGTCAGCAAGTTGTCTCCCGTCAGCATCACGGTGGTCACGCCCAGCGCATTCAGGCGGGCAATGGCGGACGCCGCCGTCGGGCGCAGCACGTCGGCCACGGCGATGACGCCCAGCGCGCCGGACGAGGTGGCCAGCACCATGGCCGTGTAGGCTTGCTGTTCCAGCCGCGCCAGGATGGCTTGCAGCTCCGGCGTCAGGGCGTTCAATTCCGTCATCAGGCGCGCATTGCCCAGGTAATACGTTTGTCCATCGATGCTGCCGCGCACGCCGCGCCCATGCAGGGCGGCAAACTGGGTGACGGGCAAGTGGCTGCTGGCGGGCGGGCCCGCCTTGACGATGGCGGCGGCCAGCGGGTGGGCGGAATTGGCGTCCAGGCTGGCGGCCAGCAGCAGGATGGCGTCGCGGTCGCTGCCTTCCAGGGCCACCACGTCCGTCACGGCCGGTTTGCCCATGGTCAAGGTGCCCGTCTTGTCGACGGCGATGGCCTTGATGCGGTAACCCGTTTCCAGGAATTGCCCGCCTTTCACCAGTATGCCGCGCCGCGCGGCCGCCGTCAGGCCGCTGACCACGGTGACGGGCGTGGAAATGACGAGCGCGCACGGGCAGGCGATCACCAGCATCACCAGCGCCTTGTAGATCCAGGCCATGAAGGGCGCGCCGAAGAGCAGCGGCGGCAGCACGGCCACGAGGATGGCGAAGACGACGACTGCGGGCGTGTAGTAGCGGGCGAAGTTATCGACAAAGCGCTGCGTGGGCGCCTGTTTTCCCTGGGTTTCCTCGATTACCTTGACGATTTTCGCCAGGGTGCTGTTGCCGCTGTTGGCCGTCACGGTGACGTCGAGCAAGCCCCGTTCATTGATGGTGCCCGCATACACGACGTCGCCCACAGCCTTGTCCACCGGCATGCTTTCACCCGTGATCGGCGCCTGGTTGACGGACGATACGCCGCTTTGCACGATGCCGTCGAGGGCGATGCGCTCGCCCGGCTTGACGCGCATCAACGTGCCGATGGCCACCGTGGCAACGTTCGCCTGGCTCCAGGCGCCGCTGGCGTCGGCCACGGTCGCCGTGTCGGGCGCCAGCTGCATCAGGCTTTGCACGGCGTTGCGCGCGCGGTTCAAGGACAAGCCTTCGATCAGCTCGGCAATGGCGAACAGGAAGATGACCATGGCCGCTTCCGGCCATTGGCCGATGGCGATGGCGCCGAAAACCGCTAGGCTCATCAGGAAATTGATGTTCAGGGTGAACGTTTTCAGGGCGATCCAACCCTTTTTCAGGGTCGGCCAGCCGCCCGCGGCGATCGACAGCAGGGCCAGGGCGATGACGAGGGGCGAACTGTCCGCATGCGTGGTCCACGCCAGCGCTTCGGCGCCCGCCGCCGCCAGGCCGGAGACGACCAGCAAGCCCTTTTGCATGCCGCTGAGACTGCCTTCGTCCGGGTTGCGCGAAACGGCGGCGTCCGCCTCCATGGGAATGGCTTGCATGCCGATGCCGTGCAGGGCCGCTTCCACCGTGGCCAGTGTAGGCAGGGTGTGGTGCACGTCCAGCACGCGGTTCATCAGGTTGAAATCGAGGCCCACGACGCCGGCCATGGTGGCCAGCTTGTTGCGGATCAAGCGCTCTTCCGTGGGGCAATCCATGTTGGCGATGCGGTATTTGGCCGTGTTGGCGCCGCCGATGGCGGCGCTGGGCAGCGCTGGAGCGGACGCGGCGGCAGGCGTGGACGAGCACGCATGCTGGCTGGAACAGCAACTGGCCGCCTTGGGCGCAGGGCTGGGTTCGTGCGCATGCTTGTGGTCGTGCGCATGGGTATGGTTATGGCTATCGTGCGGCATCGCATCGTCCTTCCGGTTTCGTGTATGCTTCCATTAGAAACCCTGTAGCGGCTACAGGGTCAAGCGGAATTTGCAAGTTGAAATGAAAAAAGGGGATGCCATGCGTATCGGAGAATTGGCCAAACGGACAGATTGTGACGTGGAAACCGTGCGTTACTATGAAAAGGCGGGCTTGCTGCAGGAACCGGGCCGCAACAGTGCCGGCTACCGCGAGTACCGGGAAGAACACCAGGAACGGTTGCAATTCATCCGCCATTGCCGCTCTCTGCAGATCGGCTTGACGGATATCCGCGCCTTGCTGGAATTTAAGAACAACCCGGCCGAAGGTTGTCAGAGCGTCAATGAATTGCTCGACCACCACATCCTGCGCATTGCCGAACAAATGGCGAACCTGCAAACCTTGCAGCAGCAACTGGTGACCCTGCGCCACCAGTGCGACCAGCCGCAGCCGTCGCAAGACTGCGCCATCCTGCAAAACCTGTCCGAGGCGGCCAGCGGCCACGACTGCGCCTGCCACACCGAACTTCACTAATCTATCTACCTTCATGCCAACATTGTTTTCTAAAAGTACTTTATTGACACTTTCCCTGCTGTCACCCCTGGTTCATGCCGCTGAGCAAGCCCAATCCGCCTTCTATCTGACCCTGTACAGCGTGCCCGGCGTGCCGCGCACCGACGATCCCTATACTTGGAGCACGGCCGGCGGCCAGCAACTGCTGAAAGGCTTGACGAACGAGGCAGGGCGGGCGTTCGTGAAGCCGGCCGAAGGCGAAGAAAATTACGTTCTGGAAACAGTCAGCATGCGCTGGAATATGGCCGTGCCCGCTAAATGCTGGCAAGGCGAGCCTGCCGCCCTGCAGCAATGCGCGCAACTGATGCAGAGCGCCAGCCGCTACGATATCGAACAGGATGCGGCCAAGTTACTGCTGAAGAAGACGCAAGCGCAGCTGCAAGTCAAGGCCGAGGCGTATGCCGTGGCGGCCAGTGCCAACAAGGACGAACTGGCCTGGCTGGGGCGCCTGCCTGCCACCTGGTCGATGGATGACTATGGCATGCGCTTGCTGGAATTGGTCGACAACATCCAGGGCCAGATCAGCAAGGATATCAAGGCGGGCGGGGCCGATGTGCGACAGTTCGTCTGCCGCGCGCCCGCATCCTACGGCCCCTTGCCGCAGCAGGCCGCCGTCGATGCCTGGTCCGCCACGGCGCGCCAATCGCAGCTTGAGCGGGGCGGCCCCGCCTGGGATGCGCTGGTGGCGGCCGCCGCCAAGGGCAACTGGATGGCCCGCGCCGAACTGTATTATGCGCTGGCCGGTCGCAATGTCAGCGAGCTGAGCTACCTTGAACAATACCGCATCGTGCAATTGATGGAATGGCTGCACGAGCAGCAGATCGGCGCGCTGTACAGTCTGTTAAACATAGGTTATGCGGCCGTCGATTACGGCGCGGGCAAGGGCGGACAAGACCAGGTGTATGCCTACGCCGCCATGCGCGGCAGTTATGCCGACCAGTACAGCGTCGGCACGCGCCTGCAGACGGACTCCGATCCGGCCCTGGCGCAAGCAGGCGACAAGATGGTCGCCTGCGCCAAGGCCGCCATACCCAGCTTGCGCTAAGGCGCCAGCAACGGTGGGCCGCCTTCGCCCAGGCGGAAGGCGTCGACCACGCGCAATAAATCATGCGCCTGGTCCTGCATGCTTTGCGCGGCAGCGGCCGACTGTTCGACGAGGGCGGCATTGCGCTGGGTCAATTCGTCCATTTCCGTGATGGCATTGTTGACTTCCTCGATGCCCTTGCTCTGGCGCTGGCTGGCCGCCGTGATGTCGTTCATGATTTCCGTCACTTGCTGGACGGAGGCGACGATATCGCCCATGGTGCGCCCGGCGCTGTCGGCCAGCTCGCTGCCCGTTTCTATCCTGGCCACGGAATCCTCGATCAATTGCTTGATTTCGCGCGCCGCCGTGGCCGAACGCTGCGCCAGGCCCCGCACTTCCGTGGCGACGACGGCAAAGCCGCGTCCCTGTTCGCCCGCGCGCGCCGCTTCCACGGCCGCGTTCAAGGCGAGGATATTGGTCTGGAAGGCAATGCCGTCGATGACGGCGATGATGTCGACGATGCGCCCGGAACTGGCCTTGATCGAGCCCATCGTCTCGACCACCTGGCCCACCACGCGGCCGCCTTCCAGCGCCACGTTCGACGTCGACAGCACCATCTGGTTGGCCTGGTGCGCATGGCTGGCGTTTTCGCGCACGGTATCCGTCAAGGCATGCATGGATGATGCCGTTTCCTGCAAGGAATGAGCTTGCGACTCCGTGCGGGCCGACAAGTCCGCGTTGCCCAGCGCGATTTCACTCGCTTCCACCGTGATGGTGGAGCCTGCCTGGCGGATGTCGCCCAATAAAGTGTTCCAGTTTTTCAGCACCGTGGCCAGGGCCCGCGCCAGCTTGCCCACCTCGTCGTCGCCCCGAGCGTCGATGCGCGTGGTCAAGTCGCCGGCGGCCAGCGATTCGGCGGCACGGCAAGCTTCGTCGATGGGGCCCACCACGGAGCGCGCCACCCAGGTGGCGATCAGGGCCAGCAGGGCAAAGCCGATGGCCATGGTGCCCAGCGACAGCCAGCCGGCGCGCTGGCCCGCATTCTTGGTATCCTGCAAGGCATCGACAGTGCGGTGGTCGAGATTGAGCAACACCTGGCGCAACTGCCCGCGCACTTGCTGGTAGTGCGTGGCGGCATTTTGCATCGCCGCCACGCCTGTATTCGGGTCCATGGACGCCAGGTCCAGCGCCTGCGCCACGCTGGCACGGTAGCGTTCGATACCCGGCAGCGCCTGGCCCGCCTCCGTGGCGGCGCCCGAGAATGTCTGCAATTGCTTCAAGCCTTGCGCAATGGCGTTCAGCTGGCCATCCGTTTGCGCGCCGAATTGCTTGAATTGTTCATCCGACAGGCTGGCCGCGATGGCGATTTTCGCATACACGTCGGCGTGCACCTGGCCCAGGGCAATAGCTTGCTGGTTCGCAAGCCGCTCGGCCGTCAGGGTGACGTCTTTCAGTTCGCGCATGCGCTGCTCGTTCTGCTGCATGGCGAAGTAGGACAAGGCCCCCATGGCCAGCAGGCAAGCCAGCGCGACCACCGGGACGATCAACATCTTCTGTGCGATTTTCATCGGAGCCCCTATCGTCAAGAGAGCGGACAACCATCCCGGCGCCGGCGGCGCGGCGGCTGGCTACAGGTAGATGCCGCCGCAGACGACGGTCTCGGCCAGCTTTTCGCAATACATCACCTTCGGCTCGATCTTCTTGGTTTCCGGATTCGTGAATTTGTATTCCTGCCAGAACGTGCCCTTGCTCTTGGCCAGGTCGACGCGCTCCTTGACGAAGGCCTTGCCATCGATATCTTTCAAGTCGATCAAGTTCTTGCCCACCATTTTCGGGTTGGCGCCATGCGCGGCGACCGTGCCGTCGAGCTTATACACGACCAGGTACAGGTCGTGCAGGATGAATTGCGGGGACTTGGCCGTGATCTCGCCATACGCCTTGGCGTCGCCGGCGCTCTTGATGTAGGCCACGCCTTTCTTGACCATGGCTTCGGCGTCGGCGCGCGTGGCGCCGCCCTCGGCAGCGCTGGCGACACCGGGCAAGGCAGCGGCGGCAAGCATGAGCGACAAACACATGGCAGGGGCGAACTTGGGCATGAGAATCTCCTTCACATTGCGGCTGGGGGAGGCCGGCGGGGGAACCGGCGCGGTAAGGCGGCGCCTATCGAAGTGCCGACGGCTCATGGTAGCGCGATGCCAGTGGGCATGCGCTGGTGCAACAGATATTTTTTCAGACGGGCGTTTTTGCAACGGCGCGTGCACATTGCCGCAATGGATATTTCATAGGGGAAAGGAGGGCGCAGCCTATCGTGTCGATAGTGTGGCGCGTGCGCCGCGCTACCAGCTGGCCGGGTCTTCCGCCGCCGCGCGCGCCAGGTCGTCGCGCCAGTCTTGCCGCACCAGGCGGTAGATATCGGCAAAGAAGGCGCGCGGGTCGTGCATTTCGTCCCACAGGGCCGGCAGCGCATGCGTGCTTTCGGGGTCATGTTCGAGGATGGCCTGGAAATCGTAAGCAGGGTCTTGCAAGGCCTGCGCCAGCACGGCCACCAGCGCATGGCGGTGGCGGTAGCTGAGTTCCTTGTATTGCGACGTGATGTCGCGCCGTATCAGCGCCGCGCGCTGGGCAGGATCGTTCATGTCCCAGGCATCCAGCTCCACGCCCAGGGTTTCTTCGCGGTCATACACGTCGAAGGGACCGAGGAAATGGTGCAAGGTGGGAAGGTAGGGGGCGTCGCTCCAGGGGCCGCGCAATCCTTTTGGCTGTGGCATGATAAGTCCCCGTTTCACGCGCACTCGGGCAAGGTCCAGCCTTCATAGCCCAGGTCGGTCGGGTAGATGGCGCGGTTCTGGCCCCAGCGGGCGTGGTCGAGAATGCCGTCTTCATGCATGTCCAGCACCCATTCCGTGCTTTCCAGCATGGTGCCATCCTTGTGGTACACGCGGAAGAAGGTGGACGTGCTGAACGCGCGCACGATGTTGTTCGGCACGCCGTTGCCGTAGTGCGGCACATAGGTCTTGATCACGCACGTGCCCTGGTCGTTCCACTGCTGGGCATACACGGTGGCATTGCGCGCCGCGCTCACCTTGATGAAGAGCCAGCCTGCCAGCAGGATGAGGAACAGGAAGGCGGCGGCGATCAAGCCGGTTTTCTTGAGTAGCTGCATGAGGTCATGGCATGGCCGAAAACGAAGTTGCCGCATTGTATGTCAAGAGCAGAAATACTTGCTGTACAGCACGTACTGCAAGTATTTCCCCGCGTATGGCCGTCTATTTCGCCAATGCCGCCTGCAGCGCATGCGCCATTTCCAGGTGATGTTGCAACGCCGGCAAGGTTTTCGCGGCAAAGGCCTTGATGTCGGGATCGCTCGCCTTTTGGCTGGCATCCGTGAACAGTTTCACGGCCTCCTTGTGCGCCGCCACGCCGATGGTGGCCGCATATTCCCTGTCGAAGGCCTGGCCTTCCAGGCGGCCCAGCCGGTCGATCTGCGCCTTGTGTTTCGCGGCGAGCTGGTCGCTGACCTCGATCTGCTTGCTGCTGGCCAACTGTTTCAGCGCGTCGGCCACTGTCGTGTGGGCGGTGACCATGGCGTCGGCGAATTGCTTCACTTCCCCATTGCTGCTCTTGCTTTGCGCTACCTTGCTGGCGGCGATTTCCGTACTGCCCGCATCGGCGGCCTTGCTGAGGAATCGCTTGTCGTACGCGCCCGGCGCGGCGGCGGCGATGCTGTTGATGGCGATGCCGCTCAACAGCGCGACGGCCGCGCCGATGGCCACGCTTTTCAGGGAGGGGGTACGGGAACTGGTGGTGGAGATAGGCATGGGAAATCCTTTCAAGTATGGCGTTTTATGCAAGCTGATGACAATGTTAAGCCCTCAGCCTGCGCACACCCATAGGACAGGCGCGGCCATGCCCGTAGGACTAGTCCTGTTCGTTAGCGCACAATTCGACTTGTTTAATAGCAAATAAAGCGGCGATGCCCGCATCGCGGCGCCAGGCGGGCATGCCGATATCGAGCCACTGCGCCATCGCTTCCAGGTGGGAGGGTTCCGAAACGCTGTGTTCGAGTTCCTCCAGCACCGTGTCGCGGTCGATATACAGGCTGTCCAGCCAGGCGTCGAACGAGGGCGCCAGTTCCATCAGGCCGTGGGCGCGCTTGCCCGTCCACTCCGGCAATTCCTGCACATAGGCCAGCACCCGGCCGCCGCCTTCTTCCGTCAAGTCCAGGTAGAGCATGGAATTGCCGCCATCGCGGGCGAACGGCAGGATGCGCACCGGCATGTCCGCATGCTGGCGCGCGGCTCGGATTTCGCCGACCAGGGTTTCATCGCAGAAATCGCCTTCGTCGGCGCTGAAAAAGGTATTGAAGCCCATTTTTTCCACGCCGCCATTTCCGTCCGGCACATCGCACGTGTAATCGAACCAGGCGCCGTTGGCGACCCGCAAGAACGCCAGGAAGGCGGGCGGCAAGGGCGCTTCCAGCAAGGCTTCGATGGCGGCAATCTGCTGCGCCGTGGGGGCAGGCTTGGCGCCCTCGAGCGCCAGGTGGCGGTACTGCGTGTAATGGTTGCTCATTGAGACTCCTTGTCGTTATTTTTGTTCATATGCACTGGCGCCGCATCGTCGCAACCCGTCTCCACCTTGGCCAGTGCATCGACGAGGCCGGCGCGCAGCACGGCCATCGAACGGGCCTTGTCATCGATCTGGGCAATTTTCGTTTCCAGCATGGTCCGTTTGGTCAGGGCATCGAGTGCGTTTTCTTGCCAGACGGCAATGACTTCGGCGATTTCCTTCAAGGTAAAGCCCAGCGCCTTGGCGTGGCCGATCAGCTCGATGCGCCGCAACGCTTGCGCCGAGTATTCCTTGTAGTTATTCGTCATGCCCGGCTGCGGCGCTTCCTCCAGCAAGCCCTGGCGCTCGTAAAAGCGCACCGTATCCTTGCTGACGCCCGTCAGGCGGGTGATTTCACCGATGCGCATCGTTTTTTTGACTTTCTACTCATTTGTGGAACGTGAAAAATGTGCAGGGCAAGGCGTATAGGCGCAGACAGTACGGTAGTACGGCAAGACTATGCAACGCGGCCATGCGCACTTTTTTGCGTTCCACGCTTGACCG
This sequence comes from Janthinobacterium kumbetense, assembly GCF_023703445.1. Classification (NCBI taxonomy): domain Bacteria; kingdom Pseudomonadati; phylum Pseudomonadota; class Betaproteobacteria; order Burkholderiales; family Oxalobacteraceae; genus Janthinobacterium; species Janthinobacterium kumbetense. The sequence goes on along the minus strand of NZ_JAMQGR010000001.1, from coordinate 987,490 downwards.
TGGACTAAAGTCTACAGTTTACATTAGAAACACTCTCAACTACGACACGTTTGCCATGCTCCCATACGACTACACCAACCAAACCGTGCTGATCACGGGCGCCTCGTCCGGCATCGGCCGCGTCTTTGCGCAAACCCTGGCCGCGCGCGGCGCGCACTTGCTGTTGCTGGCCCGTTCCGGCGCCGTGCTCGACAGCCTGGCCAGGGAACTTTCCCAACGCCACGGCATCCGCGCGCACGCGCTGGTGGCCGACCTGGGCTTGCCCGGCGCCGCGCAAGACGCCTACGCACAGGCGTGCGCCTTGGGCATGCCGCCCGATGTGCTGATCAATAACGCAGGATTCGCCACGCATGGCAGGTTCGAGAGCATCGACCTGGCGCGCCAGGCGGCCGAAGTCACCGTCAATTGCACGGCCCTCATGGAATTGACGCACTGCGCCTTGCCCCACATGCTGGCCCGAGGACGGGGCGCCATCATCAACGTGGCGTCCACGGCGGCCCTGCAGCCCGATCCCTACATGGCGATCTACGGCGCCAGCAAGGCATTCGTGCTGTCGTTCTCGGAAGCGCTGTGGGCGGAAAACCGCAGCCGCGGCGTGCGCGTGCTGGCCCTGTGCCCTGGCGCCACGGACACGGCCTTCTTCGACGTGGTGGCCGCGCCCGAAGCGGCCGTGGGCAAGCGCATGGCGCCGCAAGCCGTCGTCGCTGAAGCGCTGCGCGCGCTGGACCGGGGCCGCAGCAGCCATGTGGCGGGCCGGCCCAACCGGCTGCTGGCCTGGCTGCCGCGTTTGCTGCCCCGCCAGACCGTGCTGGGCATCGTGGAAGGCATGCTCAAGCCGAAGACGGCCTAGGCTTCAAAACGCCATGGTGGCGAACATGGCCAGTACGGCCGTTGCCATGACGATGGTCGACAGCCAGCCCAGCGCCCGCAGGCGTCTTGAAATGGTGAGCGTGCCCATGATGGCGGGGCGCGAGGCCATCACCATCATCAGGGCCATGATGGGCACGGAAATGACGCCATTGATGACGGCGCTCCAGTACAAGGCCTTGATGGGGTCGAGCGGCGTGAAGCACAGGGCCGCGCCGATCACGGTGGCCGTGACGATGATGCCGTAGAACTTCTTGGCGGCCCGGGGCGCCAGTTCCAGGCTGTTTTTCCAGTGGAAGGCGCCCGCCATGGCGTAGGCGGCCGAGCCGGCCAGCACGGGAATGGCCAGCAAGCCCGTGCCGATGATGCCCAGGCTGAACAGGGCAAACGCGAACTCGCCGGCGATGGGGCGCAGGGCGGAGGCCGCTTGCGCCGACGTGTCGATATGCGTGATGCCTTGCGCGCCCAGGGTCACGGCCGTCGTCAGCATGATGAAGAAGGCCACCAGGTTGGAAAAGCCCATGCCGATCGCCGTGTCCATCTTGATGCGCTGGAATTGCCGCGGCGCCTGTTCCGGCGCCCGGCGCAGGGCTTGCGCGCCGGCATCAGCCTGCAAGTCTTCCACTTCCTGCGACGCCTGCCAAAAGAACAAGTACGGGCTGATCGTCGTGCCGAACACGGCCACGATCATGGTCACCGAGGCGGCCGACCAGGCGAACTGGGGCCAGGCGGTGCGCAGCGCCACTTCGCCCCAGGGAATGTGCACGGTCAGCACGGTGGCCACATAGGCCAGCAAGCCCAGGGTCAGCCATTTCAGGATGCGTACATATTGTTGGTAGGGAATAAACACTTGCAGCAGCAGGGACAGCAGCCCGAAACCGACGGCGTACAGGTGGGTGGGACCGCCGATGATCAGGGTCAAGGCGTCGCCCATGGCGGCCACGTCGGCGGCGATATTGATGACATTGGCCAGCAGCAGCAAGCCGACGATGGCGTACAGCAAGGATTTCGGATAGTGGCGGCGGATATTCGTCGCCAGCCCGTGCCCGCTGACCCGGCCGATCTTGGCGCTGATCACCTGGATGCCCAGCATCAAAGGGAAGGTCAGGCAGACGGTCCACAGCATGCCGAAGCCGAACTGGGCGCCCGCCTGCGAATACGTGGCGATGCCGCTGGGGTCGTCGTCGGCCGCGCCCGTGATCAGACCGGGGCCCAGCTTGCCCAGCCAGGTGTCGGACGGGGCCGCCTGCTGGCGGGCGGCATCCGCGCGGCCGCTGTCAATCTGCATGCGTGGCTCCTGTGTGGTGGAGCGAGCAGCGTATCACAGGCGGGCGGCGTCCAGAAGGGGCGCCGCCGGGGAAACACGCGTCTCAGTAGCGCGCATCCTTGGGCTTGCCGCCCTTCGGCCAATCCTTGACCTTGTCGGGGAAGTCCGGGCGCGGCATGTGCGTAAAATATTCGGCCACGTCGACGGCGTCCTGGTCGGACAGGTTGCCTTGCCCCAGCGGGAATTTCTGGCCGTGGCCCATCACCATGTTCGCCTTGACGAAGCCGGCCGCCGTGTAGGTGCGGGCCATGCCGGCGCCGATATTGAAGGAGCGGTCACCCCACAGCGGCGGGAAAGCCACCACGCCGTTGGCGCCCCGGATGCCTTCGCCATTCGCGCCATGGCAGACGGCGCATTGCTCGGCGTACACTTTTTTACCATGCACAGGGTCGGGCAGCAGATTGCGGTCGATCTTCGCCACGCCCCGTCCCGGCACCTTGTCGTTCGCCTGCGTGGCGCCCTTCATCCAGTCGATATAGGCGACCATGGCCTGCAGGTCGGGGCCGTCCACGGGCAGGGGCTTGCCGTGCATGGAGCGGCGGAAGCAGCCGTTGATGCGCTCGCCCAGGCTGATGACCTTGCCCGCGCGCGGCGCTTCCGCCGGGAAGAAGGCGGAAATGCCGAGGAAGGGCGAACCGTTGGCGACGGTGCCGCCATTCAGGTGGCAACTGCTGCAATTGAGGTCGTTGCCCACGTTTTGCGGCAGGCGGGCGCGGGTTTCCGTCATCAGCTGCATGCCGTGGATCAATTGATTGGCGTTCGGATCGGCCGTCAGGGCGGCAAAGCGGGGCGTGACGAAGCCGCCCGCATCCGGCGCCTTGAGCTTGAGCTCCTTGCGCACCTTGGCGATGTGGCCGGGCGTGACGGGCGCGCCGTGGTTGCCCCACTTGCCGCGCACAAAGGTGAGGATTTCCGCCAGTTCCGTGTCGGACAAGCGGTCATACGCGGGCATGCCGAAGGAACGGGGCGACTGCTGCGTGATGGCCGACTGCCAGCCGGTCAATGCGATATGGATGACGGAAGTGGCGTCCTTCGACTGCACCGAATCATTCTGCGCCAGCGGCGGGAAGATGTTTTCCACGCCGCGGCCGTCGCGGCGGTGGCAGGTGGCGCAAAACTGCAGGTAACCGAGGCCGCCGCGCGTGTTGTACAGCGCGTCGTTGCTGGCCGCGACAGCCGGCGCCGGTTTACTCTGCTGCACTGGCGCGCCCGGCTTGGCGGGCAAGCCGTGCAGGTAGTGCGCCAGCGCATCGAGGTCGCCGTCCGTGAAGTACTGCGTGCTGTGCGTGATGACTTCCGTCATGCTGCCGGCCGCCGTGCCGAAGCTGTTGCGACCCGTTTTCAGCAATTGCACGATGTCGGCCGGCGTCCACAGATTGCGCAAATTGACGGCATGCCAACCGTCGAAGGTGAAGCCGGACAGATAATGCTTGCCGCTGCTGCCATCCTGGCCCATGGTTTTTTCCTGGAAGGCCACGCCACGCGGCGTGTGGCACGAGCCGCAATGACCGAGCCCCTGGGCCAGATAGCTGCCCCGGTTCCACATGGCCGACTTGGCGCTGTCGGGCTTGAATGGCGCGTCGTCGAGGAAGACGGCGTTCCACAACGACAAGCCCCAGCGCATGCTGAACGGCCATTTCATGTCCGTTTCGCGGTTTTGCTGCGCCACGGGCGCCACGCCCCGTTGCAAATACGCGTACAGGGCCTGCATGTCGTCGGGCGTGATCTTCGCGTAGGAAGGGTAGGGCATGGCCGGATACAGATTGTGCCCGTCCGCCGCCACGCCCTTGCGCATGGCGCGGTCGAATTGCGCGAAGGTGTACGTGCCCAGGCCCGTCTTCGCATCCGGCGTGATATTCGTGCTGTAGATGGTGCCGAACGGCGTTTTCAATTCCAGGCCGCCGGCCATGGCGGCGCCGTTCGGGCTCGTGTGGCAAGCCACGCAGTCGCCCAGGCGGGCGACATACTCGCCGCGCTTGATCAGATCGGCCGAGGCCGTGGGCGCAGGTGCGGCCCAGGCGCTGGCGCAGCAGGCCAGCATGCCCAGGAGCATGACGGCAAGCCGGCCAAACAGCGAGGGGGAGGAAGCAGGAGGGCGGCGCGAGCCGCGATGCAGGATGGAAATGACGTTCATGGTGACCCTTTATTATTCGGGCCAAGCTTACGCATTCCTTCCCAAGGCGAAAATTGGGAGTTTCTTTCGATCGACTAGGTAATTTTGCCTAGTGCATTGCGGCAACAATTCGTGTATGCCAACGCCCGCGCCCGCCTGCCTCAGGCCATGTATGCATACTCGGGCAGCGCGATGGCATCCGCCTTGGGCGTCAGGAACCTGGCCAGTATCGTCTTGATAATTGGCACGTTTGACATGCGCAACAGCGCATGGCCGATGGCGATCCCCGCGCGCGAGTGCGGCGAGGCCAGGCGCGGCGCGAAGGTGGGCACGCTTTGCGCCTGGTCAACATACGGGCGCATGATCGCTTCATACGCGGCAAAGGCTTGCGCGTGATCGTCGTGGCGTCCCAGTTCCCCCGCCAGCACGTAGGCGCCGCACATGCCCAGGCTCGTGCCCATGCCGCTGATGGGCGAGGCGCAATAGGCGGCGTCGCCGACGAGGGCAATCCGTCCCTTCGACCAGCGCGGCATTTTGACCTGGGAAATCTGGTCGAAATACAGGTCGGTGGCGTCATCCAGGGCCGCCAGGATGCGCGGCGTCTCCCATTTCAGGGCGCCGAATTTCTCCTTCAGCAGGGCCTTTTGCTCGCCAATCGGCAGTTTTTCATAGGCGCTGGGCGCTTCCTGGAACGACAGCAGGGCGCGCGTGGTGCCCAGGTTATCGGGACGCAGGCACACGCTCAAGCCGCCAGGGGCGTTGAACCAGCGCATCTGGCGTTCGTCGCCCGGCGCGCGCGGGATGGTGAAATAGGCCGTATAGAGCTTGAACGAGCGGCGTTGGACTTCATCCCCGAACACGAGTTTGCGCGTATGCGAACCGACGCCTTCGGCGCCGATGACGAGATCGAACACTGCTTCGCCGCCCTGTTCGAAGCGCACCTTGACGCCATGCGGCAATTCTTCCAGCGCGGCGATGCTGTCGCCAAAGCGGTAGTCGACCGCGTCGCGGCCATGCTCGATCAGCAGCTTGGCCAGTTCCCCCCGCAAAATTTCCAGCTCGGCCACGGGACCGTTGCCGCCAAAGGCCCCGATGCCGAATTCCGCCTGCGTGCGGTCTTGCGCGTCGACAAACCGGAGTCCATCCTCATGCGTGGTCTTGGCGCGGATGGCGCTCTCGAGTCCCATGCGCTGCGCCACCAGCTTGCCTGCGCCGCGCACGTCGATCGTTTGTCCGCCATCGCGAAACTCGGGCGCCCGCTCGACAACGGTGACGTCCATGCCCAGGCGCGACAGCCAGTAAGCCAGGGTCGGGCCGGCAACGCTGGCCCCCGTGATCAGGATTTTTCGTTTGATCGTCATTTGATTTTCTTTTCTGCTGTGGTTGGCAAAGTGGTCTGGTAAACCGTGATCACTTGCTGGAGAAAGTGTTCTATCGTCGTCCGTTCGCCGGCGGACAAGCCGCTCAGCACCGCGTCCAGTCCGTTGAGCATCGGCGCGATATGCGTGTAGGTTTGCGCCACCGAGGCTGGCACGGGATGGACGAGCACGCGGCGCTTGTCGTCCTGCTGGCGCACGCGCGTCACGTGGCCGGCCCGTTCCAGGCGGTCGATGACGAGCGTGACGCCCGCCGTCGTGACGGCAAGGCGCGCAGCCAGTTCATTCGGAGACAGCGGACCGTGCGTGATCAATTGCTCCATCAGGGCCAGGTCGGTCTGGTTGATGCCCATCGCGTTACTCAGGTGCAACGCCGTTTCGCGGGTCAGGATCGCGATATCCTGCAACTGGCGGCCGATGACGTCGCCCGCGATGTGCATGCCACGGGGATCGTCGGCCGCGAATGCTTGATTGTGTGTTGGCTGGTCATGCATGATTTACCTCAAGTTCAGATTTTGCAGCAGTGGGAAAGAAGAACGTCACGCCCATGAAAGCGATGAGTATGCCGGTTTGGATCGTCAATGCGGCGCTGAGCGCCCGGTCCGGCGTCACAGCCGGATGCGCGGCAAAAAATGCGCCGCTGAACAGGGCCACGCCGATCGATGCGGCGATCGACTGCACGGCAGACAGCACGCCGGAACCGGAGCCGATCTGCTTGTTGTCCAGCGACGCCAGAATGATGCTGAACAAGGCTGCGATCACGAGGCCGGCGCCGATGCCGCAGACCAGCATGCCGGGCACGACATGCCATGCAGAAAATACCGCCGTATTGCCCAGTTCAAATTGCAGCAGCGCCACGCCGGCAAGCTGGACCCCGGCGCCCAGTTGCAGCACCTTGCGCCCGAAACGGGCCGCCAGGACGGCGCCGCTCAGGGTGGCGCCGCACGCCGTGCCCACAGCGAATGGCAGATTGGCAATACTTGCTTCGCCCGCCGTCAATCCATGTCCAATTTGCAAGAAAAGCGTCAGCACCAGCTGCATGCCGACGAGCGAGCAAAAGAACAGGGCGATGCCGGCCAGCCCGGCCGTGTAGGCGGAGCGCTGGAAGATCGACGTCATGATGAGCGGCGTCTGCCCGGCGCGCACCATCGCGGACTGGCGCAGGCCGAACAGGCCGAAACCCAGCACCGCCATCGCCAGCATCGGCCATCCCCACACCGGCCACGCTCCTGCCTCGCCCAGCGGCAAGACGAGGAACACGGACGACAGCACCAGCAGGCTGGCGCCGGGGACGTCGATGTGGACGGAGCGGTCTCCCGGACGGTGGGGCAGGTAACGGCGCGCCACCAGGAAGCAGGCGATGCCGATCGGAATATTGATCAGGAACATGGCTCTCCAGCCCAGGCCGAACACGTTCGCTTCGAGCAGCATCCCGCCCAGCACGGGACCGAGTATGCCCGCCAGGCCCAGGATGGGGCCGAAGATGCCAAACACCCTGGCCAGGGCCGCTCCCTGGTAGTTTTCACGCAACAAGCCCAAGCCTTGCGGCAACAGCATCGCGCCGGCCAGCCCTTGCAGCAGGCGAAAGACAATCAAAAAAGCGATGGTCGGCGCCACGGCGCACAACAGCGAAGCGATGGTAAAGGCGGCCAAGCCGCATAGAAACATGGCGCGCCGCCCGTAGCGGTCGCCCAGCCTGCCACCGAGCACCAGGCCGGCGCCCAGGGCCAGCGCATAGCCGCCGATGACCCATTGCATCTGGGCGGAACTGGCGCCCAGCGACTCGATCAGGGCAGGTCCGCCGACGTTGACGATGGTGGATGCGGCAAGGTCCATGATCTCGGAAACGATCATGACCAGTAAAATGGGCCAGCGAGGCAGTGCAGCAGTCTTCATGCGAATTAATAGCTAACTTAGTTAGTAATAAAGCGAGACAGTATACGGCCTGATGCTCTTTGTCAATGGCTCAAGCGGGCTTTTCGTTCCACGCCATGATGCGCTCGCGCAGCCAGCGGTGCGCCGGGTCCAGGTGCATGCGCTCGTGCCACACCATCGCCATCTCGTAATCGGGCAGGGTGACGGGCGGCTCCCACGTGCGCAGGTCGCCCAGGGCGTTTTTCAGCAGGCGCGACGGCAGCAGGGCCACCATGTCGGACGCGGCCAGCAGGGGAGGGACGATGAGGAAATGCGGCACGGACAGCACCACCTTGCGCGTCCGTCCCAGCGTTTCGAGCGCCGTATCGACGTTGCTGCGGAAACCGCCGCCGTTGGGCGAGACGACGATGAATTCCAGCGCACAGAACCGCTCGAGGTCGGGCGGCGCCTGCAGCAGCGGGTGGTCGCGGCGGCCCGCCAGCACATAATGTTCGCTGAACAGGGTGCGGTGGCGCAAGCCGGGCGGCGCTTCTTCCTGCGCCAAAAAGCCCAGGTCGACCTGGCCGTTTTCCAGCGCATGCGCCATGCGCGCCGGCACGGCTTCGAACACGGCCATGCGCGACAGGGGCGCCTGCGCGCGCAGGGACGGCAGCATGGGCAACAAAATCGCATACTCGGTGGCGTCGGCCGCCGCCAGGTTCCAGCGTACCTCGGCCGTGGCCGGGTCAAACGCCTGTTCCGGCTGCAAGACTTGCTCCAGCTGGACCAGCACGGCTTGCAGCGGCGCGAACAGGGCCAGCGCGCGCGCCGTGGGCAGCATGCCGCGCGGGCCGGGCAACAGCAGCGGATCGTCGAAGGCGGCGCGCAGCTTGCCCAGCTGCACGCTGACGGACGGCTGGCTCAGATGCAGCCGCGCCGCCGCCCGCGTGACGTTGCGTTCAATCAACAGGGCGTTCAGGGTCAGCAGCAGGTTCAAGTCCAGCTTGTGCAAATTGCTCATGACTATACCTCGTATATCAACTATTCATTTCCACTATGATAGCGCAAGCCCTAGAGTAGTTCCTGTGATATCCACTCTTCATCCATTACAGGAATAAACTGATGCAACTCCATGAATATACTAGCTTTGATGGTCTAGGACTGGCCCAGCTGCTGCGCGACGGCAGCGTCTCGGCCGCCGAATTGCACGACGCGGCCGCGCGTGCCTGCGCCGCCGTCAACCCGCTGATCAATGCCGTGGTCGAGCTGTGGCCGGCGGATTTGACTGCCATCGACAGCACAGTCAGCACTGCGGCGTTCGCCGGCGCGCCCTTCCTGATCAAGGACGTGGCCGTCACGATGGCGGGCCGGCGCAGCGAAGCGGGCAGCCGCCTGGGCGCCGGCCATGTCGCCGCATTTGACTCCCACCTGATGACGCAGTTCCGCGCAGCCGGCCTGGCGACGTTCGGCCGCACGAGCACGCCGGAAATGGCGTTTGCCACCACCACGGAACCCGTGCTCTACGGCGCCACGCGCAATCCCTGGAACCTGGCCTTGAGCGCGGGCGGCTCCAGCGGCGGCGCGGCGGCGGCCGTGGCGGCCGGCATCGTGCCCCTGGCCCATGCGACGGATGCGGCCGGCTCCATCCGCGTACCGGCCTCCTCGACGGGCTTGTTCGGCCTGAAACCAAGCCGTGGCCGGGTCTCGAACGGCCCCGCCATGGACGAGATCTTTAGCGGCCTGGGCGTGCAGCTGGGCGTGAGCCGCACCGTGCGCGACAGCGCCGCCTTGCTCGATGCCGTGCAGGGCGTGATGGCAGGCGAACCGTATGTGACGAATCCGCCCGGCCACAGCTGGCTGTCGCAGGTGGGCGTGGCGCCGGGCAAGCTGCGCATCGGCGTGCAGCGCGCCGCCTGCAATGGCACCCGGCCCGTGCCCGCCATCGAAGCCGCGCTGGACGCCACCGTGCGCCTGCTGGAAAGCCTGGGCCACCACGTGGAAGAAGTGGCGCCCGCGCTGGGCGTGTCGTGGGAAGCGTTCGTGCACGCGAATGCCGGCATCTGGTGCGCCAACCTGGTGCCGTGGATCGATGGCCTGGCGCAGGAGAGCGGGCGCACCGTGTCGCTGGAGACCCTGGAAGCGGCGACCCTGGCCTGTTACCGCCATGGCAAAACGGTCTCGGCGGTCGACTTCGTGGCGGCCCTCGACGTGCGCAACACGGTCACGCGCCACGCGGGCGCCTTGTTCGGCCAGTACGACGTGCTGCTGACGCCCACCTTGCCGGATATGCCGTGGCAACTGGGCCGCTATGGCGAAAAGGAGGACCAGCTTGACGGTGTTGGCTGGACTGCGCGCCTGTTCGAGCATTCGCCGTACACGCCGCTGGCGAACGTGGCGGGCTTGCCGGCCATGTCCGTGCCGCTGGGCATGTCAAATGAGGGGGTGCCGATCGGCATGCAATTCATGGCCGGCTACGCCAGCGATGACGTGCTGCTGCGTCTGGCGGGCCAGCTGGAGCGGGCGGCGCCGTGGGTGCAACGTCGGCCGCCCGTGTGGGCAGGGAACTAGGAAGGGGGAGAAGAGGAAGACTACAGGACGGCGAGGCGGGCCGCACCGCGGCTTTCCAGGCGAAAGCGGGCTTTTTCCCACAGCCGGTCGTGGAAGGGCAGGACGATCACATTGCAGATCGGCTCGACCACGGCCAGCAAGCCGCCGAAGGCCATGGACCCCGTGGCCCAGTACATGACGCCGAAGGCCACGCCCATGTGCAGGGTTGTCTGGCTGAGTTTTTCGCCGGCCAGGGCGGCAAAGCCCAGGCCGCTGGCGGCGTAGCGGCGGCGAATCGCGTGCCAGGCTTTTTCATGCCACGGCAACAGGGCAACGTTGATGATCGGTTCGATGATCGCGGCCAAGCCACCGAGCGCCAGGGACCCCGTCAGCAAGTAGGCGAGGCCGAAGGCGATCGACATGTGCGTGCAGACCTGGCTGAATGTTTTGATGGCTGTGAACAAGGGATGCTCCTTTCTGTTGAATTCGCTTATCCTTGATTTAGATAGTAACGATTCTCATTTACAAAAGGAAGTAAAATATTTCAACCGAACCCATAGATTGAGGCTATGGTTTGAGAAATATCAATTGCCCCTGCTGCGCACACCTCCCGCAGCCGCCATGGCCGTCAGCGTATCGCCGTCGCTTGCGACCACACGGCTTGCCAGCGCCCAGCGCGCCGCTCATAGCTATCGATATGCCAGTAGCGCGCGCGGGGCACGGCCTGGCCGGCGAAATGGATTTCAAGCTGGGCCTGGTATCGCAAGACGGCCGCATCGCCATGCACGCGCACAGCGATCTCGCCCGGTTCCCAGCTCAGATAGCGCATGTGGCCCGCCGCGATGGCGCCCAGGTACTCTTCCCGCGACAGCAGGCCGCCGATGGGCGTGACCAGCTGAAAATCGTCAGCGTGCAGGGTGCGCGCCAGCGCCACGTCGCCGTCGACGAGCGCGCGCAGGCGGCCGCGTTCGATGTCGCGCAATTGTTCCTGCATAGCCGCCTCGGAGCCAGGGTGCTGTTCTTGCATGATTCCATCCTTCGCTGTGGAGATTGACACTTTGACGTAATTTGTCCAAAAGCCATGTTGACACTATATATATAAAATGTCAATATGCCAGCATGTCACCCCACACCCTCAAGACCCAGCGCATACTCGACGCGGCCCTGGCCGTGTTTTGCCGCTATGGCTACCGCAAGACATCCATGCTCGACATCGCGCAGGCAGCCGATATGTCGCGCGCCGCGCTGTACCTGCACTTCAAGAACAAGGAAGACGTGTTCCGCGCCGGGTCCGAACGGGCCCATGCCACGGTCATGGCGCAAGTGGCAGCGGCGCTGGCCGAACCCGGCCCCGTCTTCACGCGCATCGAAACGGCGCTGCTGGCATTCCAGCAAGGCTTGATGGCGGAAATTTCCGCCAGCGCCCATGGGCAGGAATTGTTCGACGCCAATATGACCCTGGCCGCCGACATCACCTTGACGGCGCGGGCAACACTGGTGGCGTCGCTGGCCGGCGCGCTGGAACAGGCCGAGGCGGCGGGCGATATCGCGCTGCGCCGGGTGGACGCGACCGCCGCGCAGGTGGCCGGTTTGCTGGTGGCCACCATGGATGGCATCAAGCATGCGCAAGGAGGAGGGGAGGCGTTGCGCCAGGGCGTGGCGCTGCACATGCGCTTGCTGGGTGCGGCGCTGCTGCGCATGTGAGCGGCCAAGCTCGCATGCGCAGTCGGGCCTGGGCTCTTACGGCAGGGTCTTCAGCACATTCTTCGTCGGCACGGAGAAATTATAGTTGTCGTGGCGGTCCCAATTGATCGACCACGTCATCACGCCGCGGAAGTCCGGATACGCCTGCAGCGGCTTGATGGTGCCGCAATTGAGCAGGCGCGTCAGGCAATTCAGGGCATTGCTGACGTCGGCATTCGTCGTAAAACCCGAACCGGCCGAGCTGCGGCCCGACGGCACGCCGAAGCCCACCTGGTCCGGACGCAGGCCGGCGAAGGTATTGCCGCCATAATTGAATCCCTCGATCAGCATGCGCGCCGTGGCCACCAGCTGGTCGGCCGAACCCGCCTTGATGGCGCCCGTCGCGTACGGCGTGTAAATGTCGCCATTGTTGTAGTACTGCGGGTGCAGCACCGTCAGCTCGCTGCGCAAGGCGTTGATGATGGGAATGTAGGCGCCCCAGATGCTGCCATAGCTCGTGTATCCCCCTTCCACATACACCCATTCGGGCGCCATCGACAGGTAAAAACTGCTGCCGACCTTGGTTTTCAGGTTTTTCACGGCGATCGGCAGATAGGTCTGGATGGCCGCGCCTTGCGCCACGCCGTTTTCCAGGTCCAGGTCGATGCCGTCGAAACCATATTTCGTGATGATGGCGTACAGGCTGTTGGTGAAATTCGTCGCTTCGGCCGTGTTGCCGACGGAAACGGAACCGTTCTGTCCGCCCAGCGACAGGATGACTTTCTTGCCCTTGGCCCGCTTGGCCGCCACGTCGGCGATGAATTGCGCTTCCGTGCCCGCACCCGGATCGATGGTCAGGCTGACATTGCCGCCGCCCGCGTTGTCGCCGAACGAGACGACGATCACGTCCCAGTCATCGCTGACCTGGCTGATCGGATACGTGGCGCCGCTGGGGTTGGTGAAGTTGTGCCAGTAGCCGATCAGCGCGTGCTTGGCCAGGCCGGTGGGCGTCGGCGTCGGTGTTGGAGTCGGGGTAGGCGTCGGAGTCGGAGTCGGGGTAGGCGTTGGCGTTGGCGTTGGCGTTGGTGTTGGGGTGGGAGTCGGCGTAGGTGTCGGAGTTGGGGTGGGCGTAGGTGTCGGGGTAGGAGTCGGCGTGCCGCAGTCTCCCACCGCCGTCCAGGGCTGGCCGCTGCCGGCGCCGCCGCTGCTGGTCGATGGGTTATTGCCTTGTGTCCACCAGTTGGCCGTGTAATTGACGTTGTTGTAACTGGCCTGACCGCCGCCGTTGTAGGCAGTGCCGCTATTCCACGGCGTGTAGCAGGCCACTGCTGCGGTCGCGCCGGTCAGCAGCTGGCTCGCGCCCCCGCTGGATCCGTCGCCGCTGCCGCCGCCGCAGGCCGCCAGGGTGCCGCCGAAGAGGGTAAGGATGAGGGTATTCATGACTGTCCGGTTCATTGCATCTCCTTGTGTATTTTTTAGCATGGCCGGGCGGCTGGACACCGTCCGATTTTTCAGAGTGCAAGCATTGCAGGTGGTAGTCAACTGGTTTTATTCTTTGCGCAAGATCACAATACCAGTTGCAGCCTTGCCCCGGTATAAGGGCGATGCGGGCCATACCAGCGCCTGTTTTCCAGTGCGCTGGTATGGTGTCCGGAATGGCGCCGGAAGCAGGGCGGGGAAGGGCGGTGGACGCCAGGCAAGGTCTATGGCACCGTTTCCTTGCGCAAATCGGCATACGGCACGCGCGACAGATCCAGCAGCATTTGCGTCAAGGCCACGGTCTGGCGCTGCATCAGCCGGTAATCCACCCGGGTCACGCTGTCGATGCCATAGTAGAGCAAATAGGTTGGTTGCGTGACGTAATGCACCGTGGGAATGTGCTGCGCCTCCCATAAATACCGGCCTGCGCCAGGCCAGGCGGCATTCTTCGGACCGCCATCGCCCGCAGGACTGGAGGCTGGCAGCACGAACGCGGGCGCCGCATCGGCCTGCTTCAGCATGGCGTAGGAGGCGTCCATCAGGGCAGGCGTGCGGGGTGAAAACACGGCGGCCGGCTCGAACCTGCCCGTGAGGCGCAAGTAACCATTGCTGTCAGGCAGCACTTCCAGCGCGCCCAAGTTCCCGATGGTGAGCATCGTGGCGATACCTTGCATCAAGCCATCGTCCTGGTGGCGATCCATAAACTGCTTCATGCCCACGCCGCCCGCGAAATGGCCGCTCGTCAACAGCAGCATGACGCTGCGCGGCAAGCTGTCCTGCGGCAGGCGCGTCAGGTACTGGGCCATGTCGACGATGGCGTTTGGTCCATTGTCTTCCAGCGCGTTCGTGCCATCCGTGTGGCTGCCCAGCACCATCAATTCCGCGGACTTGCCGGGAATGATGCCGACCAGGTTGCGCGTCTGCACCTGGCGCACGGTGGCAGCCATGGTCAGCCGCAAGACAGGCGCCGTGCCCGCCAGCACGCTCTCGCGCAGGCGCCGCCCCCGGTCACGGTCGATAAACATGCCGGGCAGCTGGCGCACTTTGCCGTCGTATGGCGCATACAAGCCGTTCATCGACATGGGCGGCGTATCGAGAATGACGATCACGCCCGCCGCACCGGCCGCCTGCAGGCTGTCCAGCAGGGAGATGAACGGCCCCAGCATCTGGAACTGGCGCGCATACGGCGTGTCCGGCCCCATGGCGTGGTCCGGATCGTGGACATGCACGGCGGACCGATGGAAAACCTTGCCCGTCCACGCCACGGCGGGCATGTCGACGAGCACCAGCTTGCCGGCCAGGCTGGCATCGGGACTGGCCCCCGGCGCCAGATAGGCGATGCGCCCCGTAATGCCAGACGGCGGCGTCACGCCCGAGTACGGAATGTAGCCAGCCGTGGGCAGCACGCCAGACCTGTCGTCGTGGACCACTTCCAGGCCCCAGTCTTCCGGCTGCACCGACCATTGCCGGAAACTGACCGGCTCGAAGCGCAGTTGTTTGACACCGGCGCGCGCCAGGCGTTCATGCAGGACGTCGATATACGCTTCATGCCGGGGCGAACCCGTGGCGCGCAGGCGGCGTTCGTCCAGGTCGACTTGCCAGTCCACCAGTTGTTTTCTGGACAGGAACTGCGTGGCATCGACCGTCACGGCAGCCGACGCCGGCAGGGCGCGCGCAGGCCAGGGCCCAGGCTTGCTGGCACAGCCGCACAAGGTGGCCGCGATGGCCAGCGCGCCGGCAAAGGACAGGAAGCGCCGGCAAGGCGGTAAAAGCAACGCCGTGCGTGAAGGCTGCCGGGTCATGCGGATCTTGAGACTTCTCATGCAAAATAGTCGGCAAACGCCTGATTTCATTGATATTGTAGGTATTGGAGATACTTCTCACGGACGGCAATTTACCACGAGACAAGGCGCCAGGCCGGCACGCCTCACCGGATTCCATGTCCTGGTTCACGCCAATCTGCTGGGCAACGACATGAAAAACCAGGCCAACAGCATCATTGCCGCCATGCGGGCCTCCGGTGTCGAACGCCTGGTTTTCATGCTGTCGATGGGCATCTACGGTGAAGTTCCTGGCACATTCGGCGAACGGAACAACGCTAGGCTGGCGCAACACCTGAAACCATTCCGCCGCGCCGCCGACGCCATCGAAGCACCGGGCTTCGCATACATGATCGCGCGTCCAGCCTGGATGACGAACGAAGACGAAGTCGGCGACGAACGAACGACGCACGCGCCATTAGAAGAGTGGCAGACCTGATCGTCAACATCATCGCAGCTCTGGGCGTGAACAAACCGAACATGGACGGGGACAAGCCGTGTATTTCATGCAGCTCGTTCAAGCGCGGCGGCGCAGCATCAGCGACAGCGGCGCGCAGAGGGGGAAATCGCATTTGCGATTGGGGAGTTGGCGAAATGGAGGTTTTCTCAACTCCTTACATAACTTCGCATAATTTATATTATGTCAAATGGCTAAAAGAGTGCAGAATCAAAGCAGTACATTCAGTTCCTCGAAAAAGTCTAGCTTTTTACGAAATTATGTAAAACGCCAAATCCCCCTCTATTCCCCGTTTTGCCGCCCGAAGGCGCCGGGCATTATATCCTAATGAAAAAGACAACCACACGCCGCAAGCCGAAGCCGCCAGCAGCCTATTTTTCCTATCAGCTACGCCAGCCAGCAATCGACCTCTTCGGAGAGATTGCCGTCATTGAGGAAGATTTATACGATTGGGTGGCCTCCGTCGCGCCACTACACCTCAGCCCCAGGGCCTTCGCCAACTACGTGCGCGGCTACGATGTGGCCGCCAAGGTTCGCCATGCGAAACTGCACGACCTGTTCGACGCCATCAAGGATCGCCCGTCCCGCCCATGGCATGCCCGCCTTGCCATGCACGCCATCATGTGAAAAGGCCCGCGATCTGCGGGCCTTTTTCTATGCTCGACGGACAATCGCCTGATTTATTGCTTCCACCACCTCGCTGACGAACGGCTTTACTTTGCTTTTCAAGGCCCGATGCTCCCCGGACGCGCTGGCAAGCGTTACCGTATAGTGCGTTCGTTGAAAGCACATCCAGATTAGCCCTGGAAGCAAGATAATGGCCCAATGCCAGATAGACAGAGTTGCTAAGTTTTTGCCACTTGTGAGCGCCAATAATTCAAAAATTATGAGCGCCGCGGGCAGTATCCTATTCGGCTTTTTCACTTCAAGCTTGACCGATGTAATGCCACTTATTGCATGCGTTTCGCCATCGACCATGAAACGGGCATTTGTGACGGTTACCCTGTCGTTCGTGTAATACGTGGTTTCTGCTGCGCCGCTCATTGTTTCTCCCAAGAAATGAGATTCAATGTTATCAAGAATTCCCGATACAGCCTAGCTCCTGTACGCCATCGGATAGCGATCGTTCAGCACGTTGGCCGCCTTGTGCTGCTTATACATGAAGTACGCGGCCACGGCGGCGGCCAGTATCAGCATGTGTTTCTGGCTCAGCCCGCTCATGCCTTGGCGCCTTCACGGATGGCGCCGGCCAGCGCACCAGCCACGCCCGCCAGGCACTGCGCACAGATATGGAATGGCGGCGGCAGGAACGGCGACACGGACAACGCCACGCCCGCCACGCCCGCCCAGGTGGACGCCTCTTTAAAACTATCGAAAAATCGTTTCATTCTCATCCCTTAATAAATGGTGTTGCCCTTGTCATCTTTGATGGTCAGGCTGTTTTGTGTGACGAACTTTTGCAGCTTTGGAAACCGGGACAGGATGAAGGCCGCCACCAGCAGCCCGCCCAGGACGATCAGCGCCTCACGCGCCACTTGCGGCCCCGTAGGGATAATGCTTTTCAGGTTCAAAAGAAACTCCCGATGAATTTTCCAGCTGGACATGCAAAGCTGGCGTCCCAGGTGCGACCCTCGGCAAGTGCCTTCTCGCATTCCGTCATGTTGGTACGCGGCAGACCTATTTGATCGCCAATGCCGAGTGCAACGCCACCGACAACACCGCCAGCCAGATCAGCAGCCGCCTCACCGACAGCGATCCCCACATCCGCAGCCACACCCTTTTTTTTTACCAGCACCAGAAGCGCCAGGGCCGCTACCGCCACGCCGATCAGCATGAATTTGCCTTGTCCCAACATCAGTTCCACCAGCCTTTCACCACGATGCTGTCCGGCTGCGTGCCGCCCAGGCGCGGGCTCGTGATCGTGGACAAGTAATCCTTGCCGCCATACGTCCAGTCGTTCGTTGTGCCGCTCAGCAGCCCGGCCAGTCCGAACGAGCCAAGGGCTGTATTCTGGTCATACGGCGCGCCCTGCATCGGGTTGTAACTCGTGCCGATCTGGCCGTTGAGGATGGGCGACAGCGCACCAGCGGCACCGCCCACTACCTTTCCAGGCTTGAATTGTGTGTACAGCACGTAGCCCAGGGCGACGACAGCCGCGCCCATGACCAAATCTTGAATGTCGCTCTTGTTCATGCCAGTTGGCCCCCTGCGTTGAGATATGCGGTTTGCAGCTTCGCCAGGCTGTTCTCGCGCTGGCCGTAGCCGGCGCCCGGCAGACTGGCCCATTCTTTCCGGCACTTTTCGACGGCGGCGGCAAACTCGCCGTTCATGGCCAGGCGGAGGCCTCCGCGCTGGCGGATCAGTTCGACGCATGCTTGATCCTGGCTGGCCGGGCTGAAATCGGGCAGGCCGAGCTTGCCCTGCACACCATCCCAGGTGCGGCGGATGATCTGGAAGGCGCCCGCCGCACTGGAATAGTCGTTGATACTTGGGATCCAGATTTTCTGGCGCGGATGGTCGGAATAGTCGTCAAACAGCGAACCGCCCACGATGGTGCGGTATCCGTCCGGCCCTGCCGTTCCCTCGCTGACGCGGATCATTTTCATGAACGCGGCCAGGTTGCGGCCCTGCTGCTCTGGTGAAACGCTTGAATTCATATCGGTAAATTCCTGAAAAAGTGCATCGGCCTGGTCAAGCAGACCTGGCTCCTCATATGCCGTGTCGCCGTCATCCGCCCCGCCCTGCTCGCTTCGCATCAGGATCAGCAGGGCAGCGGCAACAACGGCGCCGACAATGACGAGCTTTGTCATCCCTTGAATTTGACGCTGTTCAGCGCGATGTAAGTCACGCCGGCCGCGCCATAAATTTTTGCGCTTCCGTTCGGCTCAATGGCGAGGCGGGCAAAACCCGACGAGGTGGCGACGATACAGACGCATGCGGCGGACGGCGTGAAACCAGCCGGCAAGGTGAAGAGTACCGTCCCATCAACCAGTGTTCCGGCGCTAATCGTGCCCTGCAAATTTACCGCGCCATCGAGTGACAGCCAGAAACTTGCATTGAGCGCCGAAGGGGCCGCCGTCCATCCGCTCACCAGGAACGGCACCAAGTCGCGCAATGCGCCCAGGGATGGCCCCCAGGCGTTATTAAATCCGAGGCGCGCCGAAATGCCATATCCTTGCGTCGCACCGTAGAGTGGCGTATTTAATTGCAGCACGCTCGAGTCCGCTTGCTTCAATGTGTAGAAAGTGCCGTTATACGGGTCACCGTTTTTGCCACCCGGAGGCGCGACAGTGACCATCGTAATTCCGTCAAAATAGGCGTTTGGCAACTGCGCATAGGTGCGCGATTTTGTCCCGGCCGACCAGTTGTAGATGGCATTGCCCACCCAATCAGCCCCGTGACGCGGCAGCGCCAGGTCTGCCACGGCAGCACAAATATGCTCTTGCATTACGTCAAGCGGATGCACGGCACCGCCCGCGCTGTTGTCCATCCAAACACCCAAGGCGTCATGCGAGTTTTGTAATATCGAGTAGACGTCGACAAAGGCGCACTGGAAATCGCGCGCCAACTGCTTATAGCCTTCGATAATCTGTTCGATTCGCCAGCCTGTCCGGTTGTTGGCCGGGTCAGTCATCGTCGTTGGCGTACGCAAGATGATCGACATTTGCTCAGGCGTGCGCGCCGCACGCAGTCGTGTAAGGCCCGTGCGCATATCTGCCAAGAGCTGCTCAGCGGTACGCCCCAGGCCGAAATCGTTATCCCCCCATCCAATGACGAGCAAATCAGGGTTTGCATCCAGATCGCCCTGTAGAAACATATCGATCCACTGGAAGGCGGCGGCACCTGGCTGTCCGTGATTGATTACCGAAACGTTTTTATACCCGCGCTGGCCGGCCAGAATATCCAGCACGTTTGCCGGCACGCCTACTGTGCTGCCTGAACCGTACGTGACCGAATCGCCCGACAACACCATGCACTTCACAGCGCCGTCGCCGGACGCCACCGTGTTGGAGTTCCTGGCAAACAGGCCAAACCAGTGTTGCAGCGTTTCGGCGCCGAATACCTGCATAAATTTGTGCTGCGATGGATTGAACACGCGATGCGTTACCGCATGCACTGCGACGCCATCCGGCGTTACATCAACCCCCATCGGGTTTGAAAACGAACTCACCTTGTACTTGCGCAGCTTGACAACATCGCCAACCGTTGCGGCAACAGCCGCCGTGTCATCGGCAACGCCATCACCAGCGCCGCCAGCATCGAGCGGCGAAAAAATGCGCGCCAGCTTGGCGGCCACGGTGGTATTTTTGAAGCCGATCAGGACTGCACCGCCGGCGGCCAGGGCGGCGCGCCATTGCACAAAACCACTCTTGATAATGCCCATTATTTCAACCCTTGAATTTGTACGATCCCGCCCGACACATCAGCCAGGCCGAACCATGCCGCGCCTGGCGCATCGTTTTCGATAAATACATCACCCGGTTCCAGGAAAAAGACAGCATTGGCCATCGTCACCCCGGCGCCACCCAGCGCGATTACCGCAAGCGCACTGTCATTGCGAATAACGAGGCGCTTGTATGCTGCATCGCTTGAAATGGCCGTCGCAGCAAGGCCCACTGCCACAGGAGCAGCATCAACGATCAGCGTTCTTTTTTTGTCATCCACCGTGAAAACAGCGGTCGCCTTCGGCTGGACAAAAACAGCTTGCGCATCCGTGTTGTTGACTGACACGGGCAGCGGCACCGCATTGTTTACGTGTACCTCGAATACCTCGCCCGGCTTTTGCAGCATGGGGATGGCTTCGGCGTTGGTGTTGTCCACCTTCACGACGCCCAGCACAGGCGATACCGTCCCGGCGAAGCTGACCGGGATCGGCTGGGCCGGCGTATTGTTGACGCGGATGCTGGCCAGCGATACGGGAATCGGCGTGGTGTTGCTGCTTGACGTTAGCGTGACGGGGATCGAGTGCGCCAGGTCATTTGTCACGGCGACGCCGGTCGGAATGACCACCTCGCCGCCGGCCGTGCCGCCGAGCTGCACATCGTTGATTGACAGGAAGATGCCCACCTCGCAATCGAGCGCCGAGCGCAGCAGCACGCCGCCGAAGTCTTCCACCAGGCGGAAACCCGCCTGGCGGCCTGGAATGTATGGTGCTGGCGTGCCGTTGCGCACCAGGGCAATATCGACGCCCTGCCCTGTCGATACGGAATCGACCAAGATCAAGCGCCCCGGAATGTCGACGCGCATTTCAAAGCCCGCCGACAGGCGGATTAACTGGTAACTCATGCTTTCCCCATCGCTTTGAAGGCTACGACGGCGACCAGGGCCAGGCCCACGCCGACGAGTACTTTTTGCTCACCGGCTTTGCTGTTGGTGTAGGCCGTTTCCATTTTGCTACTTACGTCGCCGTAGGCATCTTTGACCGACTGCAGCGCGTTTTTTGCCACCGCATCCGAGCGCGCACCAGCGGCGGCCAATTCGTTCGCGGCGCCGGCTGTAATATCCGCGGCGAATTTGAACGCGCCGCCCAGGGCGGCATCGTTCGACTTGAATGCACTGTCGGATACGGCGTTGGCGAATTTGAAGGAACTGTCCTGCGCGGCGCGCGTCGTGTCCAGGCTGTCTTTGACGCTGGCCTTGATAGTGCTCAGCGCTCCCGTGACGGTGGAATCGGCAAATTTCAGGGCGCCGTCCGTCAAGGCGTTGCCGAACTTGAAGGCGCCATCAACCGCACCGTGGTCGGTTTGGCTGATCGATACATCGCCGATATTGGAGCGGCTGGCCACCAAATTGACCGACTCGCCCGAGCCGGTAATGCGGTTGTCTGCTGTTTCTTGGGACTGCGACTGCGAGGCCGTACTTTTGCTTGAACTCATTTTATTTTCTTCCCCATGCAGTAGGCGTCCAGCACCCACCCCTGTTTTTTCAATTTCCTGACCAGGCCAGGGCGCCGCGTGCGCAGTGTCATGCGATCCGCGCCCGCGCCCTGCCGTTCAATGCTTGGCAGCACGGAGGCGACCAGATCGACGCCAGGAAGGCCGCCAGAAGCCGCCACGACGACGATTTCGCGCCCGTTGTCGTGCTGATCCATCCGCAGGGCGTAGCGTGCCACCACGGCGCCAGCAACAACGACTTCGAACAGTTCGGCGCCACGCATGGCCGCATCCATCGAACCCAGCCCGCCCCCGGTTTCCCGGTCTGGCCGGTACGCTGCAGCGTAGGCCGCCCGCGCCGCGTCATCCAGCACGCCGGCACGGATGACGCCTACCGTTTCAAGAGGAACCATGCGCCGCCCGCAACCGCCAGCAACAGCCACGTTTTCGTGGACATGCCACTACTCGCACCGGCACCACTGTTCACGATCCAGTCGCCACTGCTGGCGCCGCCGAATCCGCCCTGGTTGCCGCCCTTGGCGCCCGAGGTGGACGCCATTTGCAGCGGCGGCAGCGGAGGCAATGCCGGGTTCATTTCTTCACCAGGAAGATCAGGCCGGCAGCGATGGCCGCCCACAGCAACAGGTTGTTGTTGCGCACTTGCTGCACGGCGACTTGTTGCTGCACGGCCTGTTGCGGCGCATTGGCCACGGCCGTAAATTGCCGCTGATCGCGGTACATGGCGTAATTGAGCGCCGTATTCAGGCTACCCAGCACGAAATTACCCGCCTTGGAGTCGAAGAAGTCGCCAAAGCCGTTGCCGGTTGACGTGCTCGTTTCCATCGCCGGGGAACTCCACGACACGTCCGGCAGGACGGTAGCGCCCGTGCCCAGCGTGTTATATGGGTCGGAATCGTAGTCACTCGATCCGAAGCCCAGGAAGTTATCGAATTGGCTCATGACGCCGCCTTATTTCAGGAGCTTGATGTCGGAAACGTAGTCGATGTACGCTTTCAGGCTGTCCGGTGCGTCGGTCGTGATGCGCAACAGCGCTTCGGTGATACGCGACGTGTCCAGCATGTTCATCAGGTTGCCGTCGCCGATGAAGTCGAGCACCAGCAGGTTTGCTTGTGGCACCAGGCGATTGCGCTTTTGTTGGTAGTTCAGTTCGCCCACCTTGGCGCGAATGCGCGGCGTACCATCGGTGCGCAGTTCCGCGACCGTGATGTGGCCCGTGTGGTGCAGCCAGATACGCTTGATCAAGCCACCATTGGCCATCACCGGCAGCATCACGTCGTTTTCGCCAATCAGGGTCAGCGGAACATTGAAGTCCTTGCGTTGCAGGACGAACGGGTTTTGCGTGCCGTCGCGGTATTCCGCCACCGCCTTGATGTCGCTGCCCGCTGCCGCCGCCTGCTTGATTTCGATTTCGAACGTCAGGCTGGCCAGCATGTTGCGCGGCAGTGCCGACAGGTACTGTGCAGCGGCGCCGCCACGGGTGTTTGGCTCCGTGAAGTCGAGCGTGATGACGTTCTCGTCAACGAACAGGCCTTGATAGGCGTCGCGCACGCCCAGCAAGGCGCCATCGTCCACGAAGAAGGTCACGCCGTTGGCCTTGCCTTCGATACGGCCCACGTTGGCCTTCGTCAGACCGCCCGACAGCATGAAATGCAGCTTGTCGAAGGTGGCGTTGTACGACAGTTTCAGCACCGCCGTAGCGCCTGGCTTGACGTTTTGCAGATCGATCATGCGATCAATATTGGAACTCATATTATCTTGTCCTGATGGTGGTGTTGGTGAAAGTTACCGCTGCCCGCTGGGCTGGGTTACTGGCCGCCCGGCAGATAGACGCCGACGACGGGGATTTTCACGAACGATTTTTGGATGAAATACACACCGGCGAAAGCAGCCAGGGCGATCAGCGCGGTATGGATGGTGGCCTTGTTCATATTCGGTTCCTATGGGGTTATTTGTTCGGTATTAACAAGCCCCGATGCTGCCCGCCCCACAGGAAACCGGCAATAAGCTGTAACGGTTACGGTATCCGTTACCGTTACAGCGATTTATTCACCCCGCGCCGCGTCGAAAGGTCAGGATTTTTGTGAATAAAGTGGAAATTCGGCAGCGTGCGGATCTGCTGTAGTGGCTTCACCGCCACAGATTTACCGCCCGTGCCTGGCTCATACTGCGTTTGCAGGCCCAGCGAGTCGGCCATCACCTTGGCGTCATTGTCGTAATTGACGCGGTAGCAACGGATTTCCGTGCAGTTGCCCAGAAAATCCTTGTCGATGGTGGCCGGTCGCTGGCTCGTTCCGATGATCGTCAAGCCCTGATGGCGGCCTGCTGTAGACAGGTTTTTCCAGGCTTGCGGTGACCAGCTGGCCATGGTGACGCGGCTCAACTCTTCCACCAGCACCGTGGCGCCGTTCAGTTCCCACACGATGCGGCAGAAGCGATCGAACTGCGCTTTTACCTCGGCATCGCTGCCGGTGGGCACGTAGACGATTGCGCGCGCGCCGCTCTTGACCTGGGCGACCAGCTCGGAAATCTTGCCCGTGACCACGACACCCTTGCAGAAACCGGCGTAATCGTCCGTCTTTTCCAGCGGCGACCAGACCAGCAGGCGCAGATACCGTTTCAGCAACTCGCCCTTGATGTACGAGGACTTGCCCGTGCCGCTGGCGCCAATCACGGCGATGATGTCGGCCTTGTTCTTCGTGCCGGCTGTGGCGGCCGTCGCCTTATTCCGGGTCAACGAAGCCTCCCGGCGCCTGGCTCATTGGATGATCGGTGGACGGCGTAATGTCCTTTTCCTGGCGTGGCGGCGCCTTCTCGCGCTCCTTTTCCTCGCGGCGCGCCTTGATCGCCTGATAAGTCGGCACCACCAGCGGCACGGATGCCACCGCCAAGGCGATCTCAGGGCCGAAGCGCCCGATTACCTCACCGGCGTCCCATCCGTACTTGTCGGACACCGCAGCCATGCCTGCGCCCCATTGATAGCATTTCTCTTCCGTGTAGACGCCTGCCAGTTCTGGCATGGCCATGGACAGCACCTTGCCGAACATGAAGGGAATTTGCCCCCAGGTCTGCGCCGGGTCGATGCCAGGCGGTGGCGGCGGGTCGATAAAGTCGGCATCTGCCTGGGCCTGCGCCCGCTCCTCGCCCAGGGCCTCCATGGCGATGCGGTCGAGCGGGTCACTCGGGTCGAGCTTGGCCTGTTCGGCCTGGCTCTCGTTTAAGTCGGCCATGGCCTATCCTTGTGCTAAAAGTGGTTGAAACCAGCCGCCCGGCTTTTTGACGGGCGGCGCCTTGTCGGCTGCTGGCGGCGGCGCCATCGCTGGCACAGGCGCTGTAACGGTAACGGTATCGCCCGTTACCGCTACCGTTACAGCCCGCATGCGCGCCCTCAACTTGCCGTTGCGGAATTCGTTCCGGGTGAAGGTCTGCGCGTTACAGTCCGTACAATGGATGTAGGCATGGCTGTTTTTGTCTTCCTTCACCTGGGCGTCCGGGAAGTCGCAGACAGGGCATGCCACATGCCCGATGGGAGTTTTTTTCATGATGTACGCGGCCCGCTAGGCCGCGCCCGGTTATTTGCGCTTGGGCTTCGCCGCTGGCTTTTTCGCCTGGGGCTTGCGGGTGGCCGGCGCGGGCGCCGGGGCTTTTTCCTCGTTCACGATGGAACTTTTCAGGTAGTCCGCCCGGTCTTCGGGCGGCACGTAGGGATTGCGGTTGACCATTATTTCGCCACTTTCATCAGGTCTTGCCATTGCAGGTGAATTGCCAGTTTGCGAAAAAATGCCTTCGCCGGGCCCGGCAAGAAAAACCCGTACTGCTGGTACAACGCGACGGCCTCGCGCTCAAGCGCCTGGCCCTGTTCGATATTCGTCACTGGTGACGCTCCTCATGTGGTTTTTCGATGAATAAATCAGGATTGAAGTCGCCGAACTTGTCAAAACAGGCGAAATCGCAGTCGGCGAAGTACGCCAAATCGTGGTGCGGCGCTATTTCTTCCGGCCACGGCGCGTCCCGCTCCCACTTCACGTCCCTGTCTGGCGTACAGTTATTGACAGGACTCCAAGGACGGCAAACCCGCACGTCAACAGCAACCCCGACGCGGCGCCACGTGAATCGGGTAGATACGTACATCTGTGGCGGGCCGATGAATTCAGGATCAGGCTTGACGAACAGGCCCACAGGGCCACGCCCGAACAGGCCATATCGCCCCGCCTCAGTGCGCGCCGCTTGCGCCACACGCACCCGATAGCCCCGGCCCATGTTGATTCCGCCCTGCGCCCGAATGTAGGCCGCCCAGGAGCATTTTTTCTGCCCGGCTATCTCGCCGGTTTCCTCGTCCACCAAGTCAAGGCGGTTGCCAGCAAGCCAGATTTCCTTGACGCATTCCGGCGCCTGCTCCACGACGGCCTCAGCGACGCGGCGGCCCTCGCGGTACGGCGTCACGGGTGGCTGGCCGAACGCCTGAAACTGCCTGATGCCCCATACGCCCGCCCAGGCATTGACGCGCATTTCCTTGGTGATAATGTCGCGCCCGTTCGCGTCTTCCTTGATGTCTTCGGCATCAATGTTCTTTGCCGTGTACTTCATCATGTAGGCGGCGGCGCTGCCCTTCGCTGGATCGAGCGCCTCAAACTTCACACGGTGCTTGTCAGCGCCGGGATCGTTCGCGCCCTCTTGCAGGGCGAACTTGCGCAGGTTGTTTTTGAATATCTCAATATCGTCAGCAGGCATGAAAACCATCATGTGCCAGTGCGTGCAGCCGTCATGATGCGGCTCAGCGACGCGGAAGCCGTAAGGGGCAATGCCGTCACGGTCGTTCTGTGCGCGGGTGCGGCCCCACAGGTCGCGCAGGTGCAATTGCGTTTCGCGTGGCGTGGCGCCGTTGTACTTCGGATTCGGCATGCTGCTCGATTCCAGCACGGCATGGTAGGCGGCGGGCGCGGTCAGCGTGACGAACAGGCCTACGTGACCGTTTTCAATGGCTATCTCGTCCACGCCGTCCATGCGCATCATCAACTCATCGTGGCGGATTTTCGGATTTGCCGTGCTCTTGTCGGCCAGTTCATCGAGCGCGAACTCTTGACCCGTTTCCATGTTGCGCAGCACGGTGTTTTGCAGCACTTTTTTGTTGCGGCGGCGCTGCCCTACCCGGCTTTTCGCCGCCTCGTCGCTGCAATACTTGCCCTTGCGGCTCGACACGAAGCCCAGGCGCATTGCCGCATGCTCACGGGCGCGGCCATGGACTGTGCGCAGATTGCGACGCCACCATGCCGGGTCTGTGTAGCGCTTGACGGCCTGGCGGTCATCCTTGATGGTGGACACGTCCATGTCGTACATACGCACGATCAGTTCGACGCACGCGCGCAGGGTTTCCGCGTCGTGGGCATCCAGCGCGACATTCATGCACTCGTTCGCGCACCGCTCAGCCAGCATCGTTAGCTGGGCCTCGGTGCTGTCCAGCGGCAGCGGGCAGGCCGTCACCTCGTCCAGCATGGCCGACAGGCGCTTATAGCCCTCAGGCATGGCGCCAATGGCCCCTTCCTGCGCCGCATGCAATTCGCGGTAGGCAGGGATACCCCAGCGCAGGGGCAATCCCTTGACGCTACGGATACCGTTTTCTTGCTGGATGGTCGGCATCAGTGCAGCACCGTCGTCGTGCTCGTCGTCACGTCGCTGTCGTTCATGCAGGACTCAGCCACGGACAGGTGCGTCATCATCGAGCGCAACGCGGCAGTGATGCGGGCGCGCTCGGTGCGGTTAAAGGCCGTCAATTCGTCATTGGCGCGGGCGTCTGGCATATCAGCGAAGGCCAGCACCAATCGGCGCACCGGATGCGGCAGCAGCATCCATATCGTGATGCGGGCCTCCTTCCGGCTGTTTGTCGACGTGGCGGCGGTTTTCATCGCACCCCCAGCGCGTCGACAACGTTGCACATTCTTCCTGCAGGTGAAATGTGCAGTCTGCTCGAGCACGTTGCACAATTTGCTATCGCAAAATATGCAGAGCCTGGCTTTTCACTTTTCATTGCTATCCCTGAATTTGTAATACGCGCTGCACATCGCTGAATGGCTCGTGAATTCATACGGTACAAGACCAATCCCTACCGCACTACCGCTGTAAGCCGGGTGCCTTTTCTGGTCTTTTTCCTCCGTTATCAGCGTGCGTAGGCTCAGTCTCAAAAACGGCGCGTATTGCGCCTGAGTCATCCCCCGCGCCCGCCGAAGCGATTTTATGAATGCGCCGAAGCTGTCTCCGTTTTCCCCGGCCCCATACCAGCGCCCCATTACCGTTTCCTCAGCAGTTGGGTGCGGATCAGGTGCGCGATGACGGTGCTTTGCTTTTTTCCCTTCGACGTGAGCCAGGTCATGAACTCAGCGTGAAGCGCTTCCGGTAACTGGACAGTCATGGGCACAATGCCATTACGCGCCATGTAGGCGCGCTGGCGGGCGGCAGGGTCGGCATGGAGGGCCGGACGCCCCCGCTTTTTCGTCACTGGTGGCAGTTTGATGCCTGGCAATTCCAGCGTGGCGTTGTCGTTTGGCGATCTCATTTGTTCCGGCCCCGGTAGAGCCGCACCAGCACGACGAGGCACGCCACGATGATGATCGTGACCCAAATATTTTCGACTTGGTATGCGGGTAGCGCGTTCATGCTACGCTCCCGAATTTACTTAAGGAAACAACATGGGTGCATCCAAAAAGCTCGCGGCCAGCAAAGCAGAAAAAGCAGCTTCGGCCACTGACCGAAAAAGCACTCTTGACGGCCTTTACGCTGTTGGAGGTTCGATTGCCCGAGCATGCACCGATGGCGTTGTTGACGGGGAGCGCGAAGAAATCGCGGAACAGCTTCTCAACCTCTATAACGACATCGGGTCGAGCCTTCCCAAGGCTGAATTTCTTGAAGTGGTCAGGGGCGCTCTGGCCGCCCTTGGCTACGAGGTGAAGAACATCGGCAGCTGAGCATAAACGCTTTGCTTTTTTGTAATTTTGTGTAACTGGCATGATCGCCTCCCAAGGCATATCTCCCTGGCAAAGGAATGTGAGCGGCCCCGCATGCCTGCGGGCTTTGCCTTGGGAGCGATGGATAAAACCGCCCAACAGGACGTAATGTAGTCGCATGACCTATGACTAGTCAAGGGCATTCTGACGGTTGCATGTCATGTCACTTGTGACTATGCTCTGTACATACCGTCTGGGCACAGACGGATTAATGCCTTGGGAGAAACACTATGAACACTATGGAATACATGCAAGCCGTGAAAACGAAGCTTGGGATTGAATCCGACTATGCGCTTTCAAAAGCACTTCAGGTAACGAAGCAGACCGTCAGCCGATACTCCCAGGGAAAGGGATATTTTGATGATGCTGTGGCCGTCAAAGTTGCTGAATTGCTGCAAATCCATCCCGGCCTTGTCATGCTTGATATGCACCGCGAACGCGCCAAGACGCCAGCAGAGCAGTCTATCTGGCAGGAGATTTTTGAGGGTTTTCGCACACTGTTGCCACACGCTAAATCGGTTCGGAGTCTTGCACTCCCCCGGTAGCAACAGCTTATTTTTTAGCCAATGACTTAGTTGTATTTATATTATGTCAAATTAAGGAAAGAGGTTGAGAGTACTTTTAGTACCTCTACCACTTCTTAACCTTGTAAAACTGTCCGCCCCGATCTTGCAACGGACCCCCTACTCATGACGCGCTAGTTTTCACACCAAACATTTGCTGTTTTCGCATCGAAAATCTGCACTTTACAATGAAATTTGTGCCTTATCGACTCTATGTGGTCAGCATCAGCCTGAGAGTAAACTCCAATGTAAATACTCCAGAGCTTCGGCGGCTTCTTTGATTGTGCATGAGCAGCTTTGTTTAACGCCTCAATAATGTGCTCGTCATAGGGGCCAAAGTTAAACCCGAATGTCACTACTGACCCATCAACTTTGGAAAGTTCCTCATAACAATGAGTAAGATAGCGATTGTGCATAATGTGATTCAACTTCTCATCACCATTCCCTGCCGTTACAAAAACAGGATAAATCCCATCATTTAGTCTAGTTTTAATATTTTCAAGTATGTAACCAGCTGAATCATATTGCTCCTTTAAAATATCCTTCCCAGAATCAAAGATGTGCAAGGCACCATGCAAATAATGAACATTTTGTTTATCTGTGTTTGGCCCCCAAACTAGACCGGACCATTCCGCTTCCTGTTTCCCCAACGCCAACTCTTGTGCGTTTAATAATTCCCGTCCAAATCCGTCAATAGCATCAGGAACCGCTTGTCGCATAAGCACCCAATAGAGTAAGAGATCATAATTAGTGCTGAAAATATGACCTCCTGTAGCTAAAAAGAAGCTAAGAAACTTTGCGCAGATTGCACTCTTTTCTTCGGCCATTTTAAATACATGCTCTGGGTGCAATTGCTGTATTGAATCGAGAAGTCCTTTTTTTAAATGTTCGGCTGCATTGACAATCTGTTTCTTAAGATCATCATCAGCATCAAATGCATTTAACAAGGAAATAGTTGTGTCCAACTGTTGCATAACCAATTCGAAATTCTTTGTCTTAATGGCGCCAAATAATTTATTTATTAGCGCATCATCTTTCGATGCTATGAAATTAAATAATGCATTATATGAAAATATATCTTTATCGTATGACATACTAAAACCGTTGCCCATCAATAGCGAAGACGTACGTTTCTTGGCAGTTAAATTTTTTAAAACCTCATCGAAAGAAAGCATTTTTTCATCACTCCAAATTTTAAGGCTGGATTTGCGATATATTTTCAATAATGAAAATATATTTTATGCTTTTACATTTTCCATTAAATGGAATTCTGACTTTTTCCTAGTTCAAAATCAGTACATGTTAGCAGCTACAATTTTAACCTTTTCTGCCACGTGTTGGAATTTTATTTTTTCGTCAATTTTCATATATCAAAATCTCCACGCTTTGCTCGACCACAAATCCTATGAAATCTAAGTTTATCCTTAAAACATCGTTCACAGACACGTAATCGCAAACAATAACGGGCCTGCTGTACTGCCCATTTTGGCACTCCAAGCATATACATGATGGCCGGAAAGCGCCTGGAATGCGACCTGCGCCGCGCTCAGCATGTTTGTACAAAACGGCACCCGCCATACATCGACTTCCGGCACCACAATGCCCCTGGAGCGGAAGTAGCGTTTCTGGTCAAGCGCCCTGCACTGCATTTCCTTGCCGCAGTACTTCGCTATGTAGCTGGCGATCTTGTGCGCCCCGGTCACTCCAAAGCCGAAACGGTGCGGGTCGCGGACTTGGCCCATCTGTTCGCCGTTCGGACCGCGTCCCAGGATGCTTTGCCAGATGGAGCGCAGCAGCGCGTACATCTGCCGTCCAGCGACGGCCACATGAAAATGCAAGGCGCCACGAGCCTGTTCTTCAACGTCCGCTACATAATGAAATTGTTTATGCTTACCAAGCTTTCAGATAAGAAGGAATTCGTTCCACTGCTGTTGCCTTAGAGCGCTGCCAGCGGTGAGTTCGCGTGCCGCTGAGCATGGACTTCAGCTCCTTTATTCACAAGCTGGCTCTTGAGATGGTTCATTTCCCATCTATCGGAGTATCCGAGTAAATTAGACCACAGTAAACTGATGCTACGGGGTTAGGCATCTCAAAGTCCGTCAGGCCCACCAAATGCTATAATTACTATAATAAAACCATTATTTATTTAACATGACTAACCTTGTAGTCTGGAAGCGCCCAGCAATTTCTCTTCAACACATTACGGACAATCGACGCGATGAGTTTTTTATCGAGGGTACTAATCGCCCATCAATATGGGTTATTGCAGACACTCGGGTAACAGATCCTTCCAAGATCACTGATCAGGCAACAAAAATCTTGGAACTTGATGCGACCACTTATAAAAAAATTGAGGGCCATGGATACCAAAGCATGTGGAACCTTTCCATCGGATTCGCTTATGCGGGGGCGGTCTTTCCAGCAATGATGACATATGCCGCATTGAAGGTTTTATTGAGCAATCTGGCGCCAGGGGAGGCTAGGTTGCCGACCCTACAACAAATCGCAAATCTGACCGCCTATATTGCAGAACAATATGTACGCGACGGAAAAAAGGCATTCGGTGAATTCCCGCATTGCCATATCGTTCTTACCGGTATGTCAGGCTACGATGGTGAATTAGCTGCAATGCTCGTCGCTCCTAAGGAGGAATACCCTGATTTTCAATATAAAAGCCGAGTATTGGACTTAGACGTTGTTCATGTTTTCGGTGACAAAGTAAAGGAACTCAAGGCTGCGATACAGCACCTCCAAGATGAAGCCGACGAAACGAGACTAGGGTTGGAGCCAAAAATTGCGCTGGAACTTAGGATTGCAGCGGCTGAATCTTCAAAGGTAGGTGGTACTTTGCAATATGGTGTACACGACGGAAAATTCAAAGCCTACGCAGTAAATGATTCGAAGAAAAATCTCTTCCTTGGATTTGACCTCAACGCTGTTGCAAAGCAGATCGGTTTCGACATCTTGCTCGACGGCTTGATGTAAATGCAAGGCAGGACTCTCGTTCAATAACCGAGAGCCACTCAAGTATAGATACAAAAGCGGGCAACCACAAAGGCCGCGCAAGCTATCGGGCAGACTTCAAGCGAGGTCTCGCCATCGAGGCTTGCATACCTAATTAGTACGTTTAAATGCCGACCTATCCTCAATAAATACCCAACCGACCAACCCCAACAATGACCTGACAGTACCTGGACAAGTGCCCCCTTCCCCGATCTTTCTGCAAACACCCTACGCCCGCAATTGCACATCGGCAAACGCGGGCACTTCCTGCGAAACCGGCCTGCTTGTTAAGTTTTACCGACGATACCCAGGCTTTCCATAACCCTGGCGGCATTATCCTTGCAGTCCACATCCTCCGGTTTTGCATCGATCAATTGAATCAACGACAAAAGATGGGCCTTGTTTTGCGCCAGGCGTACTTCCAGCGATTCGATATCGGCTATCTTCTTTTTGAGCGCAGCCATCAATTCATCATGTTTCCATGATGAACTATCTTCCGGCAAGACTTGCTTGATTTCGTCCAGGGAAAAGCCCGCCTGCTGCGCGTCGCTGATAATCGACAGTACCGCCACCGCTTCCAGCGGATAGTCGCGGTAGCCGTTCGATTGGCGGCTCACGGCTTTCAACAAGCCCTTGGATTCGTAGAACCGGATCGTGGACGCCGCCAAGCCGCTGCGCTTGGCCAATTCGCCAATTTTCATTATTTTTCCCGCTGAAGTTGTAGTTTGTTATTCTCTAAAGCCTTGAGCAAAGCTTGCGCCACTTCCTTGCTGGAACCAGGGTTCTGGCCGGTGACGAGGCGGCCGTCCGTCAGCACGAAGCTGCCAAACGGGAAAAAGCCTTTGGCATACAGCGCCCCTTTGCTCTCGACCTCGCTTTGCAAAAGGTAGGGAACCTGGTCCTTAATGCCGGCAAGCGATTCTTCCAAGTTGGAAAATCCTGTCACGCTGCGCCCTTTTATCAGTGGCTCGCCCTTCTCGTCCTCCAGATCCAGCAAGCCAGCGGCGCCATGGCACACGG
Source organism: Janthinobacterium kumbetense (assembly GCF_023703445.1). Lineage (NCBI taxonomy): Bacteria > Pseudomonadati > Pseudomonadota > Betaproteobacteria > Burkholderiales > Oxalobacteraceae > Janthinobacterium > Janthinobacterium kumbetense. The sequence goes on along the minus strand of NZ_JAMQGR010000001.1, from coordinate 954,492 downwards.
AGGAAACGACGCCGCCGTTGCGGTAGATGGCCTCGGCAATGCGTTTGAGGTCCTTGTTGCCCTTGAAATCCCACATCGTTCCATGGCCGCCCGTGTAGAAAACAGCCCCATAGGCAGCGGGATCGATGTCGGCCGCAGCTTTTGTCGATTGCAGCAATGCCATGAAAGCAGGATCACTCAGGTGACTTTTTGCCGCCTCATCCATGTACAGCCATCCCTGGCTGCGCTCATCCAGCGGCACCGCACCGCCGCTGGGACTGACGAAGTCGATGCCATACCCGGCTTCCTTCAGCACATCATACACATGCGTCAATTCCGTGAGCCACAGCCCCGTATGGTCGTTTCTGCTCGGATATCGGGAATGATTGGTCATGACTATCAGCACTTTTTCCATGGCCGGATCGCGCATGGGGGACACCGGTTCAGCAGCAACCATCTGCAGGAACAGCAAGGGCATGACAGCCAGGAGCAGTTTCTTGAAAACAGACATGGGATCGTCCTCCGAATAGTTGAGTAGTCTGGGCCATGTCCGCCGAACACAGCGTGATCAACTATAAGCTTAAAGCCAACTTGAATGTCAAGCGGCAGATCGGCTGCCACGGGATTTTTGTGGTTCAAGGGGAGCGGCCCTTCTTCAAACCAGTGTCCCGAACGCGACAGTGCGATTTTTTTTCGTTTCAGGGCTTGACCTTCAAGTTAGCTTAAAGCTTATCGTGAGGCTATCGCAACCTTGGAGATCAGCATGAAACCCTTTACCGCACTGACATTGCCCAATGGGACAGTCATTCCGAACCGCCTTGCCAAAGCCGCCATGGAAGAAAACATGGCCGACAAGGACCACGCGCCGTCAAAGGAGCTGATCCGCCTGTACCAGTCGTGGGCGGACGGCGGCGTTGGCCTGATGATCACCGGAAACGTGATGATCGACCGCCGCGCCATGACGGGACCCGGAGGGGTGGTGCTTGAGTCCGAGCAATTTGGCGCCCGCTTCGAGCAGTGGTCCCGCACCGCACGGTCACGCGGGGCGCAGATCTGGATGCAGATCAACCATCCAGGGCGCCAGATGCCTGCCGCCCTGGGACAGGAAACCATCGCGCCGTCTCCTGTGCCCATGGATATGGGTAACTTTTCCAGGCAATTTTCGGCGCCGCGCGAGATGACGGAGGCCGATATTGCCGACGTGAAGCAGCGCTTTGTCAACAGCGCCCGGCTGGCCGAGCGGTTTGGCTTTACGGGCGTGCAAATCCATGCGGCGCACGGTTACCTGATCAGCCAATTCCTCTCACCGCTGACCAATCAACGCACGGACCGCTGGGGCGGATCGCTGGAAAACCGGGCGCGCTTGCTGGTCGACGTCGTCAACGGGGTGCGGCAAGCCGTCGGCAAGGGCTTTGCCGTCGCGGTGAAGCTCAATTCGGCGGATTTCCAGAAAGGCGGCTTCAGTTCGGAAGATGCGAAGGAAGTCGTATCCATGCTCAACACCTTGGGCGTGGACTTGATTGAGTTGTCCGGCGGCAGTTATGAAGCGCCTGCCATGCATGGACAGACCCGCGATGGCCGCACGCTGGCCCGCGAAGCCTATTTCCTGGAGTTCGCCAAGGAGATTGCCACGGTGGCCAGCATGCCCCTCATGGTGACGGGCGGCATACGCCGCTACCAGGTGGTCGAGCAAGTGCTCGACAGCGGCATTGCCATGGCCGGCATGGGAACGGCGCTGGCGATCGATCCGCAATTGCCCAAGGCATGGCGCGCCGATCCATCGGCGAGCCCCCTGCTCAGGGCCATCACGTGGAAAAACAAGGTGCTGTCGTCCATCGCCTACATGGCGATGGTCAAGTACCAGCTGCGGCGCCTGAGCCAGGGCAAGCATACCAGGCCCCAGGTGGCGCCCGCCCTGGCGCTGCTGATGCAGCAATGGGAAACCGCCATCAGGAACCGCCAGTATCGCCGCAGGATGAATAGCGGGATTTGAACTGAATTTTTCCACATCCAACATTGAAGGTGCAAGCCATGAACATGAAAATTGCCGCGGCAGTCGCCGCCTCAGTATCGACATTGATGCTGAGTCTAGCCGCAAACCCGGCGCGGGCCGAAACTCCTGCCGAAAGCACGCCAGTCATCATCGATATCGCCGGCCATGCCGTCCCGGTGGCCGCTGGTGGCCTGTACGAGCGCTTCCGCTCAAATCCGCCCTTATCGGTCATTGCGTCGGAAGCGCCGGACCTTGACCTGAGCTGGTTCAAGGGCATGCAGAAAGAAAAGGTCGACATCGGCTTTGCCTCGTATTCGCCGAATTTCTATTACAAGAACCGCAAGATCACGGCGGTATTTACGGCCGACCTTTCCCGCTTGAAGGAATTGATGCCGGAAGACATATTGAAGGCAGTCCAGCCGCTGCAAGTGTGGCCAGGCCGGGGGGCCGTGGCGTTGACGGCCTACGCCTATGAATACTGCGACAACGACAGCTACAATGAAATTTCATTGGCGATTGTGACCAACAAGCCCGGCTCCACCAGTTTTGGCCCTTTGACCTTGCTGGGCCAATCGCTGTCCCATGATTTCTGGGGCTATGTGCTCAAGCTTCCCGTCAACACGGAACTGGCCAGGGTGCGTGGCGTGGTTGGCTACAACTTGCCAAAGTGGCTGACCGGTATCGACATACAGGAAACTGAAGCAAGCGTTTCCTTTGCCGTCACGGACAGCGCGACGGGCAAGCTGGATTTTGTTTTCGAAGGCAAAAAACTGGGCGACCTGTCGCACGAGGCCGAGGTGGTGAGCAACAGCTTCACCAACAAGGATGGCGCCGGCAAGCTGACGTATGGCTATGCCGTTTCACGTCTGCTGAGCCATGCATCGAGCACGCGCGCGGAATCGGTCGACCTGAAGCTGGGCGACGGCAGTTTTTCCACGTATATGAAATCATTGAAGCTGGGGAAGATGATGAGCTATGAATACGTGCCGGCCTTCCAGAATGCGCTGTATGCCCCGCAGCCGCTGGCGGCCCTCGGTGCCGGCAAGTGATTGGCTAAACAGCCGCCAGCGAAAAAGCACCGTTCCAGGTGCTTTTTTTATCGCCTCCCCTCCCGGTATATGTTGATGTAGATCAATCAATTTTCCTATTGTGTGCAGCAGAATATGATCATTCGCAAACCTCTGTTGAACAGACCATGGCAGAGTGCCTGCGTCCTGCATTTGCCACTACATAAGGAATAACATGATCCCCACCACCATGAAAGCCGCCGTTGTCGAACAGCTGGGTCAACCGCTGGTGCTGCGCGACGTCGCCGTGCCGGTGCCCGGTCCCGGCCAGATCCTCGTCAAGACGGAAGCGTGCGGCGTGTGCCACACGGACTTGCATGCGGCGCGCGGCGACTGGCCCGTCAAGCCGACGCCGCCGTTCATTCCCGGCCACGAAGGCATCGGCCTCGTGGTGGCCGTGGGCACGGGCGTGACGGAAGTGCAGCTGGGCGACCGGGTCGGCGTGCCCTGGCTTTACTCGGCGTGCGGCCATTGCGAACATTGCCTGGCAGCCTGGGAAACCGTCTGCGCCGAGGCGCAGTTCGGCGGCTACACCAAGAATGGCGGCTTCGCCGAATACATCCTGGCCGACCCGCGCTACGTCGCGCACATTCCGGCCGGCTTGTCCGCCGTGCAGGCGGCGCCCATCATCTGCGCCGGCGTGACCAGTTACAAGGGCATCAAGGAAACGGGCGCGCGGCCGGGCCAGTGGCTGGCCGTGTCCGGCATCGGCGGACTGGGCCACCTGGCCATCGAATATGCGGTGGCCATGGGCTTGCGCGTGGCGGCCGTCGACATCGATGAAGGCAAACTGGAGCACGCGCGCGCCCTGGGCGCCGAAGTGACCATCAATGCGCGCCAGGGCGATCCGGTTGCGGCCTTGCGCGAAGCGACCGGGGGCGGCGCCCACGGCGTGCTGATCACGGCGCCGTCGATCGATGCCTTCCAGCAAGGCGTGGCGATGACGCGCAAGCGCGGCACCTGCGTATTGGTCGGCTTGCCGCCGGGCGACTTCCCGACGCCGCTGTTCGACGTGGTCGCCAATTGCGTGACGATACGCGGCTCTTTTGTGGGCACGCGCCAGGACATGGCCGAGGCGCTCGCCTTCGCCGCCACGGGCAAGGTCAAGGCCGGCGTGGAATTGCAGCCGCTGTCGGCCATCAACGAGATCTTCAGCCGGCTGGAACATGGCCAGGTTGCCTCGCGCGTGGTGCTCGATTTCAGCGGCAGCTGAGCGGCACGCCGCCGGCAGGCTGCTCGGTGTGTCGTGCGACGGCAATGAGATTGATGTTGCTATGATGGCATTTCCTAAAAGACACACCGAGGATACACCGATGAAGAAATCCCTCTCCCGCCTGCTGGCCTGCGCCGCCCTCGCCTGGTCGTTTTCGGCCAGTGCGGCAGACTCGGCCCCGGCTACGCTACCCGGACACTATTACCTGCAAGGCGTCATGGAAACGGGCTCCGAACTGCTGCTGAAAAAGGACGGCACCTTCGAATGGATGCTCAGCTATGGCAATACCGACGAGCAAGCCAGCGGCGAGTGGCGCGTTGCCGGCGACGTGGTGACCCTGGAGGCGGGCAACGGCGGCAAGGAGCCGCAGTTTCGCGTGTTCGAGGAAGCGGAAATGCGCATCCAGAAACCCGCAGAAGCAGGCCTGTGGGTGGCCATCGTCGGCTACCCCCAAGTAGGGCCGATGCCCGGCGTGGAAGTGAAGTTCGAAGCGCAAAGCGGCAAGACGGCCACGGCCGTCAGCGTGGCGAACGGCGACGCCATCGTCCGCATGCCGGCGTCGGAACGCTGGGTGCGCGCCGGCCTGCGCCGCCAGGGATCGAAGGCCGACTATCAATGGCTGGCCGTGCCGCCCGCGCGCGCGCAGGAACGCATCGCCGCGTTCGCCGTCACCGATCCCCAGTGGTTGCGGGGCCAGGCTTTCCAGAAGCTGGCCTTGCGCGTCGTCGAGGGCGGCCTGAAGGTCGACGATGCGGACAACGGACTGGCCAGGGGCCTGTACGCGAAAGCGGCATCGAAGCAATAACCTTCCCCCCTCGTTTCATTCTCCTGGCGGCTTGTCCGGGTCAAGAACATTGACCCGGACGACGCTGTTTGCGCCCGCGCACGCCCGTGCGCCGTTGACACCCCGCACTGTCTGTCCTATAGTCGCCGGGTTAACGACAAATGAGAATGAGAATCATGTTCAGTTCTATCAAGAAATGGCTCGTGTGCTATCCGCTCGTGGCCGCCAGCCTCAGCCTCTTACTGGCAGGCGGCGCGCAAGCGCAAGTGGCCGACCAGGGCGCCGGCGCCAAGCAGTTGTGGCAATTGATCGATTATGTTGCCGTCGATTACAGCGGCGCCGTCGAGCACGGCAAAGTGGTCAGCGAGGCGGAATACGCGGAAATGCTCGATTTCACGGACAACGCGACGACGCAGATCGCCGCCCTGCCCGCCCACGCTTCCAAGGCGGCCATTGCCGCCGCCATCGCCGACCTGCGCAAAGCCGTCGTCGCCAAGGCGGACGGCGTGGAAGTCAAGCGCCTGGCGCACCACGCGAACGGCTTGCTGATTGCCGCCTACCCGATTCCCGTGGCGCCGAAAGTGCTGCCCAACCTGGCGCGCGGCGCGGCCCTGTACGCGGCCCAGTGCGCGTCTTGCCACGGCGTGGCCGGCGGCGGCGACGGCCCCCTGGCGGCCAGCCTGGAACCGAAACCGATCGCCTTCACGGATGGCGAACGGGCGCAGTCGCGCAGCCTGATGGCCCTGTACCAGGTCATTTCGCAAGGCGTGTCCGGCACCTCGATGGCCAGTTTCGGCCAGTTGTCCGAGAACGAGCGCTGGGATCTGGCGTTCTATATCGGCGGCATGTCGCACGACGCGGCGGCAAGCGCGCGCGGCGAAAAGCTGTGGCAGGACGATCCGCGCAGCAAAAAGCTGTACGCCGACCTGGCTGCCGTGACGACCCTGACGCAGGAAGCCGTGGCCGCCAAGCTGGGCGCGGACGAAGCGCAAGCGCTGACGGCCTACCTGCGCAGCCACCCGGACAAGGCCGAGGCGCACAAGCCGGCCGGCCTGGCCCTGTCCCGCTTGCGCCTGGCGGAAAGCCTGGCCGCCATGCATGCGGGCGACCGCGCGGGCGCCACGCGCCTGGGCCTGTCCGCCTACCTGGACGGCTTCGAGCCGATCGAGCCGATGGTCGGCGCGCGCAACAAATCCTTGCTGCTGGCCGTGGAAAACGCCATGCTGGCGTACCGTTCCGCCGTGGCCAAGGGCACGGTGGCCGACGCCGAGGCGGCGGGAGAAAAGCTGCAGCAACTGTTTACCCACGTGGAAGCGGAGCTGGGCGACGCCAAGGCCGAGCCGATGACGACCTTTGTCGGCGCCCTGACGATCCTGCTGCGCGAAGGCGTGGAAGCGCTGCTGATCGTGATCGGCATCATCGCCTTCCTGCGCAAGGCCAAGCGCAACGATGTGCTGCCCTACGTGCATGCGGGCTGGGCCAGCGCACTGGTGGCAGGCGGCCTGACGTGGGTGGCGGCAACGTATCTGGTGACCATCAGCGGCGCCAGCCGTGAAGTGAGCGAAGGACTCGGTTCCGTATTTGCAGCCCTGGTCTTGCTCAGCGTGGGCTTGTGGATGCACCAGAAGAGCAGCGCCGGGCGCTGGCAGGAATACCTGCACGAAAAACTCACGGCGGCGATGTCGCGGCGCTCCGCCTGGGGCCTGTTCGCCCTGGCCTTCATCGCCGTCTACCGCGAAGTCTTTGAAACCGTGCTGTTCTATTCCGCCCTGGCGGCGGACGGCAATGGCGGCGCCCTGCTGGGCGGCTTCCTCGTGGCCATCGTGCTGCTGGTGGTGATCGCCTGGGCCTTGCTGCGCACGAGCGCCCGCATGCCGATCGGCAAATTCTTCTCGTGGACGTCCGCCTTCGTGGCCGTGCTGGCCGTGATTTTGATGGGCAAAGGCGTGGCCGCGCTGCAGGAAGCGGGCTGGGTCGGCGTCACCCCCGTCGATTTCATGCGCGTCGACTTGCTGGGCATCCTGCCGACCCTGGAAACCTTGCTGGCGCAGGCTGCCATCCTGGCCATCATCGTCGCCGGCTATGGCTGGAACCGTTTCTCGGCAGGCAAGCACAAGCTGGCCTGACCCTGTGACGCCCCGCAGTAACTGAAAGCCCCCCGATAGCTGCCTGCAGCTATCGGGGGCTTTTACATTGCGGCTGCTTATCGCGTCACTGCCCCTGGGGATGTGGCGGCGCTGTGCACTTGCACCCCTGCCAGCCAGGTTTCCTCCACCACGATGTCGCGCAGCTTGCGCACGTTCTCGTCCAGCGGGTCTTGCGCCAGGATCACCAGGTCGGCCCGCTTGCCGGCTTCCAGCGAGCCCACCAGATGATCCATGTGGCAATGCCAGGCGGCATCAAGCGTGACGGCGCGCAATCCCGCCATGCGGCTGATGCGCTCATCCGGATTCAGCACCTCTTTCCCTGGCGCACCTTCCATGGTGCGGAACACCGCCTGCTCCATCATGCGCAAGGGGCCCAGCGGCGAGACGAAATGGTCCGAGTGCAAGCTGATGTGCATGCCCGCATTCAATGCCGAGTGGCAACGGTCCAGCAACTGGGCCCGCTCCTGGCCAAAAATGGTCTGCTGGAAGGTGTGTCCCCAATAGCCGACGTGGCCGATGAGGAAACTGGGGTTCAGCTGCAGCGTCGCCATTTTCGTGATGGCCTCGTCATTCAGCAGCGAGGCGTGCTCGACGCGCAGGCGCAGCTGGCGCCGCTTTTTCGCTTCCTCTTCGCTGATGCCGCCTGGCCGTGGCGTCAATACCTTGTCGTAGCTGTGCAGCACATATTCCACCGCCTTGTCGCCGTTGGCGTGCACCAGCACGGGCCAGCCGCGCCCCACTGCCTTGTCCAGCATGCGGGAAAACACGGACGTGTCGGGGTAATTGCTCAAGCCGGTGGGCGGCACCTCAGGTATCGAATGTTCATCCGAGCAGGCATAGGGCTGGCTCTGGTAACCGGTCAAGCCCTGGTTGGAGCCGTCCGCGATCAGCTTGATCGCCTTGATGCTGAAACGCTGGTCGCCGTGATTGTCCAGGTCCGGCTTGTAATGATCGAGCCAATTGTCCAGTGCCTTTTCGTCGGGTTTGGTGAACAGCGCGGCGCCGATGCGCACGGGACCGAGATGGGCCGCCAGCTTGAGCAAGCCGATTTCCACCAGCGGCGCATCGGTGGCGCCCAGGCCCGCGTCGAAGACGCTGGTAAAGCCCATGGCCGAGGCGTTGTCCAGCACCTGCTTCAGGCACGCGATAAACTCCGGCAGCTTGGGCAGCGGCGCAACCAGCAGCGCCTTGGCGATCCTGATTTCGGTCAGCACGCCGGAAGGGCTATCCTCGATGTTCGCCGCCTTCAGTGCCGCGGTATTGAGATAGGCCAGGTGGCCGGACGAGTTCATCAGCAGGATGGGCACCGTGCTGCTCAGCTTATCGAGCTCGCTGGCGGTGATGTCTTCCCACGACAGCATCAGCGAGGGATCGACGCCGAAGCCCAGCACCCAAGGGTTGCCTTTCTTGTCTTTCGGCAGCTGGTCCGGCTGCCCCAGCGCCGCGCCAATTCGCCAACTGATGCTCTTGAAACTGTATTCCGGATCCAGTTCCTGCTGCCGGGGTGCGCTCAGGAACGGCGTGAGCGACAGCCAGCTCTTGTACAGCGCGCTGGGCAGGATGTGCATATGGGGTTCGACAAAGCCCGGCAGCAAGGTGCGGCCGCCCAGGTCCACCTCGCTTGCCTGGTGCGGCTGCATGGCCTGGCGCACTTCGTGCAGCGTGCCGGTGGCAATGATGGTGCCGCCGGCGATACCCAGCGCCGCCACCTGGTCGCTGCCATCCGCGGCCATGGTATGAATGTTACCGTTATGGAAAATCGTCGCTTGCGGCGTCAGTTTCTGGGCGTGCTGGGGATATGCCTGCTGGAACGCCGCGTCCAGTTCACCGCTGAGTGCGGTTCCCGTCAACAGGCCGCTTGTCAGCGTAGGCAGGTGTGGCAGGTTGCAGCAGGCGCAACCGAGGTGGTCATGGCTCATGCAGATTCCTATCAGAGGTTAATAATTTAAATCAATGAAGTCATCCTTTATTCCGGCTCGAATATACCCAGCAACAGAATATCGGGGAAACGCGACGCCTGGACTGGCTTGCTTTTTGCCAGTAACTTCTTCGAAGCATAACGAATTGCCGATCAAAAAAACTCAAACATTGTCACGTCAATGCAAATGGCGGCGCGGCTGCTTTCCATTTCTTGCCTTGAATTTATTTTCTGCAATGCCTCCCATATAGTTTCCCTGAAGTAAATATATGGCTATTTATCGGCCTGTGACAATTGAATAGTAAATCTTTTAAAAATCCAACTATATTCAGCATTGCAGTGATGACACCGGCCGCCCGGATTCCGGCCGCATCCGCAATAGCCCATCCATTGAACGCAGCACCAACGAAAGCTTACCGATGAAAATTCAACGCGCAACAACCTGGTCGCTTGGTCTTATCGTGGCAGGCGCCCTGTTCTCTTCCCAAGCCTATGCGGCGAAAATCCCCGATTGCGGCAAAAGGGAGCCGAGCAAAACCCTGCCCACCCCGCAAAATAGCGAATACGATGCATACCGCAACGCGAAAACGAGCGCCGTGGCGGGCGGTCCGGGCAATACCGTCTTCAATAATAATGAAAAGCGTCTCCCTGCCGCCGGCAAGGACGAGATTTATTATGAATATTATCTGGGTATCGGCGGCGATGGCGGAGCAGGTTCGCATCGTGCGGTATTGCTCGTGCAGACTCCGGCGGGTAAACGCAAGCTGCTGGAACGCTATTACACGCAAGACCACTATGCTTCCTTTTGCAGCCTGAAGAACTAATCGTTCTTTATTAATTTCCAGCGTTATTCAAGCGGCTCTGGTAGATTCCTGGTGCCGCTTGAAATACCCGCATATCACGCTCGATATTCAACTGCGCTGACTGCGCTTATTTAATGGATATTAGCGGACGCCCGCAAGACAGGCTTTGATCTGCAACAAGTCATTGCCCTCCGTGTCATTCGCCATATTCCATATATCAACGGCGCCAGCCAGTCGCGAAACCGGTCCGCGGGCAGCACCACGGCGCTGAAATCGAACGCCTGCCATTGGTCCTCCCGTGTCGGCACCGGGCTCATAAATGCCGCGCCAGGCGCCCGAAGTGCGGCGCGCTACCGCCGCGCAGCAAGGCGATCACATGGCGATGCCCGCGCCGAAAGCGGTGGGTAACAGTAGCGCGTTCATCAGGCGCTGCTTACGCATGGTGGATCGGCGCGAACGATGCGGCAAACAGATCTGGCCGGTAACCGGCGGCATTGAACAGGTGAGCGCAGGATTCGTCGATCGCGCAGCGCAGCCTTGCCTGGTCCACCCCCAGCACGACGCCACCGCGTTTGCGCACGCGCCCGTTGATGATGACGGTATCGATATTGCTGCGCTCTGCCGCGTGCACCACGGTACCGATGGCGTTGTTGACCGGGTAGAGGTTGAGGTCGCCGGTGCGTATCAACACCAGGTCGGCCTGCTTGCCAGGCGCCAGGCTGCCGATGCGTTGCTCCAGCCCCGCACACGCGGCACCGTCTATCGTGGCCGCCTCCAGCAAGCGAAACGCATCGGTGGGCGCCGCCGCATGGTGATGTCCATGCAGGCGCTGGGTATGCCCCAGGACCCGCTGCAGGTAGAACGCCACGCGCATCTCCATGAACATGTCGCCGCTGTACGAGGTCTCGTTGTCGACACTGAGGCCGGGGCGTATGCCGTGCTGGAACGCCGCCTGCCAGGCGTTCATGCCATCCTCGATACCGTAGTGGGCATCCGAACGCGGGCATACATTGACGCGCACGCCTGCCTCGCGCAAGATTTTCCAGCCCGATTCCGGCAGGCAGGTGCAGTGGTTGAAGATGTTGTCGCTGCCAAGCATTCCCTGCTGGTGCAGGCCTTCGAGCTCGGCTGCCATGCCACCGCCAAAAAACTCGGTCACGATGGGAATGCCCAGTGCCCGCGCGACGGCCCACTGCTCCGGTTCCAGCTGCGCCATCATGGCCAGCGTCACCAGGCTGCCGGGATTGGCAAAATACTTGGCCTGCAGGCGCGCGAGGTTGCCCGGCCAATGCGCCTCATCCCAGTCGCCCGATACGGGCGCACCGGATGCGTGCACGGCGCGGATGCCCGTATCGAGCAAGGCTTCGACGGCCGCGTCGGAGTGCGCCGCGGTGCGGCTGTTATGGGAGTTGTCGATCACGGTCGTGATGCCGGCGTCGATGCAGCCCAATGCCGTGAGCAGGTTGCCCACGTAAATGTCGCGCGGCCGGTAGTACTTGGCAAACGAGAAATGGGTGGCGTTGCAATAGTCCTCGAGCGTCGCCGCATTCGGGTTGATGCGGCGCAGCTGGCCTTCCCAGGAATGGCGATGGGTATCGACCATGCCCGGAATGGCGATCATCTGTGCGGCATCGATCACTTCGGCACCGTCGGCCTCCAGGTGCACGCCGATGGCGGCAATGGCGCCGTCGGCGATCAGGATGTCGCCCTTGGGCAAATTGCCGACCTTGCCATCCATGCTGATGATCGTCGCGCCGCGGATCAGCATCGTGCGGGGGATCGGGGCCAGTGGCGCCAGCACAGCCGGCAATTGAGTCACTTGTTCAAGCATGCTTGCTTCCTGCGATAAGTAATGGGTTGCACGCAGTCTAGTGCAGGCAAGCAGGCGGAAAAAGTAGCGGCGGGCGTTTTCAGCATGCAGAAAATCCGAACAATGTTGGGTTATAGTGCCGTTTCCTTTAGCGCCACACGGACAAGACATGGATCGCGTACAAGCAATGCAGGTATTCCTTCGCGTGGTCGAGAGCAGGAGTTTTGTGCGTGCGGCAGAGACCCTGGGCTTGCCCGCATCGTCCGTCACCGGCATCATCAAGCGGCTGGAAAAACACTTGCAGACGCGCCTGCTGAACCGTTCCACCAGAAACCTCAGCCTGACACCCGAAGGCGAGCGCTATTTCCACCGCTGCCGCGAAATACTCGACCTCATCGACGACACCGAAGCGAGCCTGCAAGGCCCGGGCGAGCGCCCGCAAGGAAGGCTGCGCGTGGATATGCCAGGCGGCATTGCCCATGCCGTGATCCTGCCGCAGTTGCGGCAATTCCAGCAGCGCTACCCGGATATCTACCTGATGATCGGCGTCAATGATCGCCAGGTGGACTTGATACAGGAGGGAGTCGATTGCGTCATCCGCACCGGCAGCCTGGAAGACTCGGCGCTGGTGGCGCGCCGCTTGGGCGAGCTGCGCTGGATCACCTGCGCGGCGCCGTCCTACCTGGCCGAACACGGTGTTCCCGAGGTCCTGGAGGATTTGCAGCGACACCGGGCCGTCCACTACTTTTCCGGCAAGACGCGGCGGGAGAGCGATCTGCATTTCGTCGACGATGGCGTCCGCGTCGCGGTGCCGGTCCCTGGCACGGCCGCGGTCAACGAGACGGGGCTGTACATCAAGCTGGGCCTCGACGGCCACGGCCTGATGCAGCTGGCCGGGATCCTGGTGCGCGACCATTTGCAGGTTGGAGCATTGGTCGAGGTGCTGGCCGACAGGCGGCCGACACCGGTGCCGGTATCGCTGCTCTATCCCCACCACCGCTTTCTCTCCCCTGCAATGCGGGCCTTCACCGACTGGACTACCGAGCTGTTCAGCAACGCCCGCCTGATTTGACCGCGCCGAGCGCCGCCCGCAGGCGCGGCGCATCGCGTGCACGCTGTTGGAAATTGCGATATGATGATCATCATGCAGAATTCACCCAACAAGTCAGCGGCCAGAATCACGGCGCAAAGCCGCAAGGAAGCCACCCACGAACGCATCGTCGAGGTGGCCACGCGCGCCATCCGCCGCAGCGGTTATGCGGGCACGGGCGTGGCCGACATCATGAAGGAAGCGGGCCTGACGCACGGCGGCTTTTATGCGCACTTCGCCTCGCGCGACGCCCTGCTGGCCGAAGCGGGCGACCGCGCGGGCGCCGAAGCGGTGGCGCTGGCGGCCAGGGTGGCGGCTGCCGCCCCTCCCGGCCAGGCCCTGCAGGCGATGATGGCCGCGTATCTGTCGCCCGAACACATCGCCGCCATCGAGGTGGGCTGCCCCGTCTCGGCGCTGGGTTCGGAAATGCCGCGCCAGGCGCCCGAAGTGCGGCGCGCCGCCACCATCCACATCAAGGAAATGATCGACCTGTTCGCCCGCCAGCTGCCGAACTGGGGCCAGCCCGAAGCACACGCGCAAGCCATGGCGACGGTGTGCGCCCTGATCGGCACCACCATCCTGGCCCGTGCCGTCGACGAACCGGCCCTGTCGGACGCGCTGTGCGCAGCCACGCTGGCGCAATTGCAAGCGACCGGCTAATCGCACCGCCCGTGGCGCTGATCCGTCCCGGGCTTTTTTTTCAACATCAATATGATGATCGTCATATTTTATATCCCACGCTGTCAATCACTGAAGGAACTGCCATGAAAAACAAGCAAATTGCCCTGGTCACCGGCGCCTCGTCCGGCATCGGCGCGGCCACGGCCCAGCGCCTGACGCAAGCGGGCTACACGGTGTACGGCACCAGCCGCCGCGGCGACCAGGCGGCCGCGCCCGGCCATGCGATGCTGGCGCTCGACGTCACCAGCGATGCGTCCGTCGCCGCCGCCGTGGCCGAGGTGATGCGGCGCGAAGGCCGCATCGACCTGCTGGTGAATAACGCCGGTTTCGGCGTGGCCCCGGCGGGCGCCGAAGAAAGCAGCATGGCGCAGGCGCAAGCCATCTTCGACACGAATTTCTTCGGCGTCGTGCGCATGACGCAAGCCGTGCTGCCGCACATGCGGGCCCAGGGCGGCGGGCGCATCCTCAATATCGGTTCCGTCGTGGGCTTCCTGCCCATGCCTTACGGCGCGCTGTATTCGGCCACCAAGCACGCCATCGAGGGCTACACGGAATCGCTCGACCATGAAGTGCGGGGCTGGGGCATCCGCGCCAGCGTCATCGAGCCGGCCTATACGAAAACCACGTTCGAAGCCAATCTGCTGGCGCCCGACACCCCGCTGTCCGCCTACCGGCAGGTGAGCGCGGCCGTCATGCGCCGGCTGCAGGCACTGATGGCCGCAGCCGATGACCCTGGCGTCGTGGCCGATACCGTCCTGGCGGCGGCGCAGGCAAGCCGGCCCAAGCTGCGCTACACGGCCGGGCCGCTGGCGGCGCGCCTGCGCCTGATGCGCCGGTTCATGCCCGCCGCGCTGCTGGACGCCGGCTTGCGCAAGGACCTGCGCCTGGCCTGAGCCCCGGCGTCCTTTTCAGCTATCAGGGAGAACTTCATGCAAGCATTGCAACTCAAACAATACGGCGGCCTGGATCATGTGGCGTTTGCCGAACTGCCCCGCCCCACTCCCGGCCCCGGCGAACTGCTGGTGCGGGTGCACGCCGCGGGCCTGAACCCCATCGACAACCTGATTCCCAAGGGCGACTTCAAGCCGATTTTAAGAATGCGCTTGCCGGCCACCCTGGGCAGCGACCTGGCCGGCGTGGTGGTGGAAGTCGGCAGCGGCGTCACGCGTTTTCAAGCGGGCGACGCCGTGTATGCGAGTATCTTCGACACGCCATACGGCAGCCTGGCCGAGTTTGCCGTCGTGCCCGAGCAGGCGGCCGCGCTGAAACCGGCGAACCTCGATTTCGTGCAGGCGGCGTCGATTCCCATGGTAGGCCTGACGGCCTGGCAAGCCATGCAGGAACGCATGCAGCTCACGGCCGGCCAGAAAGTGTTCATTCCGGCCGGGTCCGGCGGTATCGGCACGTTCGCCATCCAGCTGGCCAAACACCTGGGCGCCCGCGTGGGCACCACCACCAGCACGGCAAACGTGGAGCTGGTGCGCGGCCTGGGCGCCGATGACGTGGTCGACTACAAGCAACAGCCATTCGAGGACGTGCTGCGCGACTACGACGCCGTGCTGGGCACGGTGCGCGGCGACGGGCTGGAAAAAGCCTTGCGCATCGTCAAGCCTGGCAGCCACGTCGTCTCGCTGGTCGGCCCGCCGGACGCCGCTTTCGCCCGCGCGCGCGGCATGAACGTGGTGCTGAAGCTGGTGTTTGGTTTGCTCAGCCGCAAGATCATCGGCCTGGCGAAGCGACGCGGCGCCAGCTATGCCTTCCACTTCGTGCGTCCCGACGGCGGCCAGCTGGCGCAGATCGCCAGCCTGCTCGAAGCGGGTACCATCCGTCCCGTCATCGACAAGGTGTTTCCTTTTACGGAGGCAAAACAGGCGCTGGCCTACCTGGCGCAGGGGCGCGCGCGGGGCAAGGTGGTGGTGCAACTGGCCGTGCCTTGAGTTACCCCTGGATTGCTTTTTACGCCGTGACTATGTGTGAGTTTTTTGTTGGCAATTTCCTCCATACTCGTTGTCAACCCCATGCCTATTGATACCGCTCAATCTCCATAAAGGTAGCTCATGCGCTTTTTCCGGAACTGCTGCTGGCTCGCGATCACTCTGGGGGCCGGCATCGGCCATGCCGCCGAACCGGGCGTCACCGAGACGCAAGTCCGGCTGGGCATGGTCAATGCCCAGACGGGGGCGGCGTCGGGGCTGGGGCGGGCCATGCTCGACGGCGCGACGGCTGTTTTCCAGGAGGCGAACCAGCGCGGCGGCATCCATGGCCGCAGCATCGAGCTGGTGGTCGCCGACGACGGCTACGATCCGGACCGCGCCATCAGCGAAACGCTCAGACTGGTCGAGGAAAAACAGGTGTTCGCCCTGTTCGGCAACGTGGGCACGCCCACCACCAACGCCGTCATACCGATCGTCCAGGAAATGAAGGTGCCGCTGGTGGGCGCATTTACGGGCGCGATGACCTTGCGCCGCCCCGTGGTGCATGAAATCATCAACTTCCGCGCCAGTTATGACGATGAGTCCGATGCCCTGGTGCAGTATTTCACCAGCCGGGGCGTCAAGCGCTTTGGCGTGCTGTACCAGGATGACGGTTTCGGCAATGCCGTGCTCGACGGCACCGTGCGCGCCCTGCAGCGGCGCGGCATGGCGCTCGTTGCCAAGGGTTCCTTCCAGCGCGGCACCACGGCCGTCAAGGCGGGCTTGGCGGCGCTGATCGGGCACGACCTGCAAGCGGTGGTCATGGCCGGCCCCTACACGCCGGTGGCGGCGTTCGTGCGCGAGGCCAGCCAGGCCGGGCTGAAGGCGGCCCTGTCCACGGTGTCGTTTGTCGGCACGGACAGCCTGCTGCAACTGCTGGGCAAGGAAGGCGACAACATGGTCATTTCGCAGGTAGTGCCCCTGCCGGAAGAACACCAGCTGCCCATCGCCGCCGACTGCGCCGCCCTGCTGGCCAGGCACGTGCCGGCGGCCAGGCTGTCTTTTGTCAGTTTCGAAGGCTGCATCTCGGCTACCCTGATGGTGGCGGCGCTGCGCCGCGCGGGCGCCGATCTCACGCGCGAACGCCTGATCCGGAGCTTCGAAACGTTCGACCGGCTCGATCTGGGCGGCTTGCGGGTCACGCTGGGCCCGGACAACCACCAGGCGTCGACGGCCGTCTTCCTGACCCGCATTGCCGACGGCAGGATCGTTCCTGCCGACCCGGCGCCCGGCGCGAAGTGATGCGCGCGCCCCTCTCCTGGAGCCTGGCATGAAAATCAGGACCAAGCTGATCATCAGTACCACCGTCCTGCTGGCGGGCGTGGCGGCCATGGCGGCGGCCAGCCTGCTGCTGGTGAAAGGCATCGAAACCCATGTGCACGGCTTGACCGACCGGACCGTGCCGCTGTACACGGAGGTGTTGCGCCTGCGCTATACCGTGCAGGACATGACGTCGGATTTTTTCGAACTGGGCAAGGCGGAAGACCTGGCGCAGCTGGAGCAGGTATCAAGCAAGATCGTCGCCAATATCCGGACCGCCGAGAGCATCAGCCAGGACTTGCGGCGTCATGGCGAGTCGCAGGCGCCCCGCTATCACTCGGCTTTCGAACAGGAATTCCAGCGCATGCGCGTCGCCGTGCGCAAGCGCCTGGAAAACGAGGCCTATTACAAGGCGCAGGCGATGCAGATGCGGCAAGTGCTGGCGCAGATCAAGGCCGCCGCCAAGGCTGCGCGGGGCAAGATCCGCCTGGTCGACAGCCAGGCCCAGGCCACGGCCGCCGAGGTGCAGCTGGAAAGCCAGCGCCTGAACGAGAACGCCCGCTACCTGACCGACCTGCGCAAGAGCATCCACGACATGCAGATTGCGCTGGCCGAAACGGAGGCCGTGAAGAACCGTTTCCGCATCGCCCCCTTGCGCGAGCGCCTGGCGGCGGCGATGGCGCACCTGGCAGGAACCAGCGAGCGCGACATCAGCCCGGCGCAGCAGGCGCTGCGGGCAAGACTGCTGGCCACGGCGCGCCAGATGCTCGATCCCGCCGCCGGCTTGCTGGCCTTGCGCGCCGGTCTGCTGGCCGAGGGCGGCGCCAGCGCGGCGCAGCAGGCCGCCTATGCCGCCCTGAAGGAGCACACCAGCGCCGCCCTGGCCGGCGCCCACCTGCGCCTGGCCGAGGAGCTCGACCCCATCGAACTGCAGCTGGCCATCGGACGCGACCGGCTGGCGGAGGCCGGCCGCTACATGCACACGTCGGCCCGCATCGAAGACGCCAGCGGCGAAATCAACCTGGCCGTCGACGCCATCAGCATCGACGTGGGCGAAGTCATGCTTGCCACGGCAGCCGGCGACGTCACGCGCCTGGGGCAGGATATCGCGCAGCGCATCAGCGCCCTGCACCGCGACATGGCGACCATGCAGACCTTGCTGCAAAGCATAGGCCAGCTGGCCCTGCTGGCCGAAACGCGCGGCGTCAACACCCAGCTCGATGCGGTCGAGCGCGCGGGACAGCGGCTGGTGCAGGCCAAGGGCAGCGTGCTGGACAGCCAGACGGCGCTGGACGAGGTCATCGCCCACGTGCGCGCCTTCGAGCGCGAGCAGGCCGCCTATTCCACGCAGCAGGTGGCGCGCATCACGGGCCAGCAGCAGGACGCGGTGGCCAAGGTGCGCGAGGGCGTGCGCCATGCGTTCGTGCTGATCTTCGGCATCGCGCTGGTCCTGCTGCTGGCCTGCGTGGCCATCACGGGACTGATCAGCGCTTCCATCGCCAGGCCGCTGGCGCGCCTGTCCCATGCCATCGCCCATATCCGCGACGGCAAGGCGCTGTCGGTGCGCGTGGCGCAGCATGGCAGCGATGAACTCGGGCAATTGATCCTGGGCTTTAACGGCATGCTCGAGCACGTCGAACAACGCGACCTGGCGCTCAAGCAGGCCAAGGCCGAGGCCGACGCCGCCAACCGCGCCAAGTCGGCATTCCTGGCCAAGATGAGCCACGAAATCCGCACGCCGATGAATGGCGTGCTGGGCATGACGGAATTGCTGCAGCGTACAGAACTGAGTCCCAAGCAGCAGCGTTTCGTGCACACGGTGCACCGTTCGGGCGAAAGCTTGCTGAGCATCATCGACGACATCCTCGACTTTTCCAAGATCGAGGCGGGCAAGCTGGTGCTCGAGCACATCCCCTTCGACCTGCGCCAGGTGATCGACGATGTCGTGGCGCTGTTTGCCAACGGCATCCAGCGCAAGGCCATCGAATTTACCTGCCGCATCGCCGCCGACGTGCCGCAGCACGTGCGCGGCGACCCCGTGCGGCTGCGGCAAATCCTCACCAACCTGCTCAATAACGCCACCAAGTTCACCGAGCGGGGCGAGATTGCCGTCGATGTCAGCCGTCCCGCCGCCGGCCAGATCCGGCTGGAAGTGCGCGATACGGGCATCGGCATGACGCCGGAAGCGGCAGCGGCCGTCTTCCAGCCCTTCCGCCAGGCCGACAGCACCACTTCGCGCAAGTACGGCGGCACGGGACTGGGCCTGGCCATCATCAAGCAACTGGCGGAGATGATGGAAGGCAACATCGTGCTGAAATCCGTGGCGGGCCAGGGTTCCAGCTTTGCCGTCACCGTCGCCGTGGGCAGCGTGGCGCCCGGAGACGCGCCGCCGGCGCCGGCGCTGCCCCGCCAGCGCGCTGCGCCGGACACCGCCGCCGCAGGCCAGGCGCCGCTGCGCATGCTGCTGGTGGAAGACAATGCGATCAACCAGGAAATCGCCCTGGCCATGCTGGAAGACAGCGGCTACGAAGTCACGCCGGCCGACAACGGGCGGCGCGCGCTGGCCCTGTGGGAGCGGCAGACCTTCGATGTGATCCTGATGGATTGCCAGATGCCGGAAATGGACGGCTTCGAAGCGACCCGGCGCCTGCGCCGCATGGAAACCGAGCAAGGCCGCGTCCGCACGCCCATCATCGCCCTGACGGCCAATGCCATCCTCGGCGACCGCGAACTGTGCCTGGACGCGGGCATGGACGACTACCTCGCCAAGCCGTACACGCGCGCCGCCCTGCTGGCCGTGCTGGCCCGCTGGCGTCCGGCGTCCGCCGCGCCGCCTGCAGCCGGGACGGTGGCAGCCATAGAAACGGCGCCAGCCACGGTGGAAGCGGCCGCCATCCTCGACGCGGCCGCCCTGCAAACCCTGCGCGCCATGCGGCGTCCCGGCCGTCCCGACGTGCTGGGCCGCATCATCGACCTGTTCTACAGCGACGCCCCGCGCCTGCTGGGCCAGCTGGAAGTGGCTGCCGAAGCCAGCGACGCGGCGGCCCTGCAACTGGCGGCGCACACGCTCAAGTCGAGCTGCGCCAACGTGGGCGCGCTGGGCTTGTCGGCCACCTGCCGTGAAATCGAACAATACGCGCGCGGCAATGACGTCGGCAGCGCACTCAACCATATCCGCGGCATCCAGCAAGAACTCGACCGTGTCCTTGCCGCCCTGGCCCTTGAGAAGGAAGCCATATGAATACCGCACTGCCCCTGCAACCCCTGGTCCTGGTGGTCGATGACGACACCATGACACGCATTTTGGTGACGGAAGCGCTGGAGCCGGAAGGCTTCCGCATCGAGGAAGCGGCCAGCGGCCTGGAAGCGCTGGCCGCCTTCCAGCGTGGCGTGCCCGACCTGATCCTGCTCGACGTCGCCATGCCCGGCATGAGCGGCTTCGAATGCTGCGCCCAGCTGCGCCGGCTGCCCGGCGGCGCGCACGTGCCCATCGTCGTGCTGACCGGCAACGACGACGATGACTCCATCAAGCAGGCGCTGGAAGCGGGCGCCAGCGATTTTATCTCCAAGCCGATGCAATGGCGGCTGCTGGCGCACCGGCTGCGCTACCTGCTGCGGGCCAGCAGCGCCCTGACCGAGTTGAGCCGCATCCAGGAAAGCCTCAGCCACGCGCAGGCGCTGGCCCGCCTGGGCAACTGGGAATACCGGGTCGCCGACGGCGACGGCTACTGGTCGCCGGAACTGCTGCGCATCCTGGGCCTGGACGCGGGCTCCGGCCCCACCAGCTTCGAGCGCCTGCTGCAATGCCTGCCCGAAGAGCAGCGGCCCCTGCTGCTCGATGCCTTCATGGAATTGCATGCCAGCGGCACCAGCTACGGCCTGGAACACAAGGTGCTGCAGCCGGACGGCGGCGAATGCATCGTCTTTCATCAGGCAGAGGCCGTGCGCGAAGGCCGCCAGGTGCTGCTGATGCGCGGCACCGTGCAGGACATCACGGAGCGCAAGCTGCAGCAGCGGCGCATCGAATACCTGGCCAACCACGATGCGCTGACGGATTTGCCCAACCGCCAGTTGCTGAACGACCGCATCGGCCAGGCCATCGCCCATGCCCGCCGCACCCGTTTGCACCTGGCCACGCTGATGCTCGATCTCGACCGTTTCAAGTTCGTCAACGACAGTTACGGCCACCCGGTGGGCGATGCGCTGCTGCAGGAAGTGGCCCGCCGGCTGAAGGTGGCGGTGCGCGAGGGCGACACCGTGGCCCGCCAGGGCGGCGACGAGTTCGTGATCCTGCTGACGGACCTGTCCGACATCGACACTGCCGAGCAGATCGTGAAAAAGGTGCTGGCGGTATTCGCCGATCCCTTCGTGCTGGGCGAACATACCCTGCACGTGAGCACCAGCATCGGCGCCAGCGTGTTTCCGTCCGACGGCGACAGCGGCGACATGCTGCTGAAAACGGCCGATGCGGCCCTCTACAGCGCCAAGGACAAGGGCCGCAACGGCTACCAGTTCTACAACCACAAGATGGGCGTGCTGGTGGAAGAGCGCGCCGAAATCGAGCACGCGCTGCACCAGGCGCTGGCGCTGGGCGAGCTGGAACTGCACTATCAGCCCAAGGTCGACCTCACCAGCGGCAAGATTTATGGCATGGAAGCGCTGCTGCGCTGGCGCCGCGACGGCATCGGGCTGGTGCCGCCGGACCGCTTCATTCCCCTGGCCGAGGAAACGGGCATGATCGTGCCCATCGGCGAATGGGTGCTGCGCACGGCTTGCGCGCAACTGGGCGTCTGGCATGCCTACGGCTTTACGCATCTGACGATGGCGGTGAACGTGTCGGCGCGCCAGTTCCGCCAGGCCGACATGCCGCAACTGGTGCGCGAAGTGCTGGCCGACAGCGGCGTGCCGGCCCACTGCCTGGAACTGGAGCTGACGGAGAGCGTGCTGATGCAGAACCGCGACCTCGTGGTGACGGCGCTGGAACAGTTGAAGGAAATCGGCATCACCTTGTCGCTGGACGACTTCGGCACCGGCTACTCCAGCCTGTCCTACCTCAAGCAGTTCCCCATCGACGTCGTCAAGATCGATCAATCGTTCATCCGCGACGTGACCGACAGCGTGGATGGCGCGTCGCTGACCCGCTCCATCATCGCCATGGCCAAGTCGCTGCGCATGACCACGGTGGCCGAAGGCGTGGAAACGGAAGCGCAATTGGGATTTCTCAATACCAACCGCTGCGACGCCATGCAAGGCTATTACTTCAGCCGCCCGCTGCCCGGCGCCGAGATGGATCTGATGCTGTATGCCGGCACCCATTTGCCGCCCGAAAACTGCCATGCCGACGCGCCGCAACGCGTGCTGCTGCTGGTGGACGACGAGGAGCATATCCTGTCCTCCCTGCGCCGTTCGCTGCGCAAGGAAGGCTACCAGATACTCAGCACCAGCAAGCCGCAGGAAGCGCTGGAACTGGTGGCCGCCCACGCGGTGGGCGTGATCCTCACGGATGCGCGCATGCCTGGGATGTCCGGCAGCGAGCTATTGCGCCGCATCAAGGGCGTCTATCCGGAGATCGTGCGCGTGATGTTGTCCGGCTACCCTGAATTGCATTCGGTCACGGCAGCCATCAACGAAGGCTCGGTGTACAAGTTCATCACCAAACCGTGGGACGAGACCCTGCTGAAAGACCATTTGCGCGAAGCCTTCCAGCGTTTCGAGTCCGGCGTGCAGCGCCCGCCAGTGGGGCCGCATGGCGTCGAGATCAGCAACCGTGCCGCCTAGGCGCGCCACCGGGAGCCATCATGCAGGAGCTGCTGTTCTTCGAAGGCTTGCGCGCCCTGGCCGAAGCCGCCTTTCCCAAGCATTGCGCCTGCTGCGGGCGCGTCTTCGCCACGGCGGACGAGTTCATTTTGCAGACGCAGGCGATGCGCCAGCATGTCTCCGGGCTGAAACAAAGCTTCGATGACAACAACGTGGCCATCGTCGAGGTCTACCGCAACTGCCTGTGCGGCTCGACCCTGATGGACTTCTTTTCGGACCGGCGCGGCACGTCGGAGGCCAGCCAGCAGCGGCGCCAGCTGTTTGAGCGTCTGTTACCACTTCTGCAAGAAAAAGGCATGGAACGGCACGCGGCGCGCGAATATCTGCTGCACGTCGTGCGCGGCCGACTGCCGTGACGGGGCTGCTGGCGTATATGATGCCGCCTGTACACACTGACAGGAAAAGGCTGGCGGCGAACCATGACAACCATAACACAACGATTGCAGGAATGCGGCATCGATGCGGCGCAGGCAGACGCCCTCGCGCAGGATATTCAACACAAGAAATATGGTCCCTTGCTGCAGCAGTTGCTGCTGCGCGGCCTGTGGTCCGACGTCGTCGACGAGTCCATGCCGCAGCCGCAATGGCTGGAACGCTGGCGCGAACTGGGAGAATCAGGCTTTCCCTTCATCAACTCCCCTGCCCTGCAGCGCTTGCTGGACGCCGGCGTCGACGTGCACGACCTGACGGACGTCGTGCGTTCCGCGCAGGTATTGACGATCTATAACATCGCCCAGCTGATCGACGAACCTTGCCGCGACCTCGGCTACGATCTGGAGGAAACGCCCGATCTGGCGCTGGCGGCCGTGGACGACGCCGGCATCACGCACCGTTACGGCAGCCTGCATGATGCGCTGGAAGAAAACGACCCGGCGGGCCGCCACGGCCAGCCCCGCACACTGGAACTGCGCCAGTTCAGCGGCTTGCCGGGCGAATTGCAGAAAGAAATCAAGGACTTGCTGGCGCAAAAGGCGTGGTCGCAGGCGGCCGCCCTGTGGAAACGCGCCGCGGGCGGCGAGCTCAAGCACTGCCTGGCGACGGTGCAGAGCCTGGCGCGCCAGCTGTAGCGGCGGTGACAGCCTGCGTTACCAGTAGCCGAGCACTTTCCACCAGGTGGTGCCCACGACGGCAAAGATCAGCAGTTCCACCACGCACATGATGAAGCCGACGCGCCACCAGTTGCCCATGGTCACGAAACCGCTGCCGAAGATGATCGGCGACGTGCCCGTCGCATAGTGGGTCAGTGTCATCATGATGGCCGAGCCGGCCGTCATCATCAGCATGAACGGCACGTGGTATTCGGCCGGGATCAGGTGCAGGCCCACCGTCAGGAAGGCCAGCAGCATGGCGCTGATGTGGGCCGTCGTGCTGGCGAAAAAGTAATGCGAGAAGACAAACACCAGCACGAGGACGCCGGCGATCGGCAGCCAGTCCATGCCGCTGGCGATAATCGCCGCCTTCATGCCGGCCGAGAACCAGGCGATCACGCCCGTCTTGTTCAATTGCTCGGCCATCATGACGAGCGCGCCGAACCACACGAGGGTATCCCAGGCGCTCTTTTCCGACAGCACGTCATCCCAGTCGATGGTGCCGGTAATGATCAGCACGAACAAGCCGACAAAGGCGACGACCGTCGCATCGAGCGAAAACGCGGGACCGAGCAGCATGGCTGGGACGTTGGCCCACAGCAAGAGCAGCAAGGCGAAGGTGCCCAGCATGACTTTTTCCGACGGCGACAGCGGGCCCATGCTTTTCAGTTCCGCCTTGGCGTAGGTGACGGCGTCCGGTGTAGCTTTCAGTTCCGGCGGCGACAGCCAGTAGATGATCAACGGCATCGCCAGCAGGCAGACCAGGCCCGGCAGCAGCATGCACAGGGCCCAGGTGGTCCACGTCAGGTGAAAAGCCTGGCCGCTGGCCTTGGCCACGAAGTCGACCACCAGCGGGTTCGGCGCCGTGGCCGTCAGGAACATCGCCGACGTGATCGGGTTGGCGTGGTAGTTGACGAGGGCCAGATAGGTGCCCACCTTCTTTTCCGTGCCCTTGGCCGGGTCCGAATCGAAGGCGTTGGCGATCGACTTCATGACGGGGTGGACGATGCCGCCGCCACGCGCCGTGTTACTTGGCGTAAACGGTGCCAGCACCAGTTCGCAAATCGCCAGGCCATAGCCGATGCCCATGGTGCGCTTGCCCAGCAGCGAGATGAACAGCAAGCCGATGCGGCTGCCCAATCCCGTCTTTTTCAAGCCGCGCGAAATCAGGATCGCCACGACGATCAGCCAGATCAGGGGATTCGAAAAACTGCTGAGCGCATCCGTGATGGCGCCCTTGGACGAGGTCGACGTCACTTGCGACAAGGACACGATGACGATGGCCATCATCGCCATCACGCCGATCGGCATGACTTTCAGGATGATCGCCAAAATCGTGGTGAGGAAGATCGCCACCAGGCCCCAGGCCTTGGGCGTCAAGCCATCCGGCGCCGGCAGCAATAACATGCTCACCAGCAAGGCCGTGCAAATCAGGGCGGGAACGAGGCGGAATGGGACGGCTTCCTTGAAATGCAGGAACATGTCGCGCACTGTTTTATACATCTTTATTACCTTTCGCTGTGGGTCAGGCATCCTCGCGGTCGGAATCGTGCACGCAGATTCATGGGCTGGAAGGCGCACAAACCACGCGCCCGCAAGATGGCAGATGCCCAACAATTCTGTTCGGCAATATCATACACGCAAGACTTCCCCGCCCCCGGCTCCGTTACGGCAGCGCGCGTCCTTATCTTCAAAATCATTGACCGGCAAGCGACACTTGTCACATAATTGCCCCTTACGTCGCCAACCATCTTGCGAAGGACTCATATTGAATATCCGGAACAGCCATATCGACGCGCTGCGCGGCGCCGCCATCCTGTGCGTGCTGGTGCTGCACTTTGCGCTCGCCTATGGTTTGAAGAACAGCCCGCTCGAAATCCTGCCATCCTGGCTGCTGCGCGCCGCCTACCAGGGCAATTACGGCGTGACCATGTTTTTCGTCATTTCCGGCTATCTGATCACCTCGACCTCGCTGCGCCGCTGGGGCGACCTGGCGCGCATCGACCTGGCGGCGTTTTATGCCTACCGCATCGCGCGCCTGCTGCCCGCGCTGCTGCTGGCCCTGTCCATCATCGTACTGCTGGGCGTGCTCGACGTGCCCTTCTTTGCCAATTCCGATGGCGGCAAGGACTTGCCCGCCAGTTACTTCGTCATCGCCATCGCTTCCGTCCTGACCTTCTGGCACAACGTGCTGATGCAAAGCGCCGGCTATTTCAATTACTGCCTGAACGTGTACTGGTCGCTATCCATTGAAGAAATGTTCTATCTGCTGCTGCCCCTGTCGTGCCGCGTGCTGCGCCAGCGGCACTGGATCATGCTGCTGTGCAGCGCCGCCATCGTCGCCGGCCCCGTGTACCGCAGCCTGCATGTGGGCAACGAGATTTACTTCATGTACGGCTACCTTGCCTGTTTCGACGCCATCGCCATCGGTTGCCTGACGGCCCTGCTGACGCAACACTGGCAACCGGGCGCGCGGGCCGGGCGATTCTTGCGCTGGATCGCGGGCCTGGCCCTGACGGCCCTGTACGTGCGCGGCATCGGCGGCCATGAGGTATTCGGTTTTACGTGGATCGCCGTGGCCGGCGCCGCCTTCATCGCGGGCGCCACGGCGGGCCAGGCGGCCGGCCGGGGCCTCCCCGGCCCGCTGCAATGGCTGGGACGGCACAGCTATGAGCTGTATTTGTTCCATATTATCGTGCTGGCCGGCATGCGCAATGTGGTCGACAAGGCGGGCCTGGGCTACGCGGAACGGCTGCCTTGGCTGGCGCTGTTCCTGGCAGCGACGGCGCTGGCGGCCGCCCTCGTGGCCCGCTACGTGTCCGACCCGGCCAATGCCGCCCTGCGCCGGCGCTTCCGGGGCGCCGCCACGGCCGCGCCGGCGTGCGCTGGCGGCAGCCCTGGCGCGGCGCTCTGAAAAACTGAGCCAGGTCAAGAGTCCGCATGCCCGCAGCCCGTTTACGGGCGAATTCCAGCCCGATCTTGCCAGCCGCACTATAATGTTGGCACCGTGTGCGGCAGCATTGGCGGCGATAGACGGTAACAATTTCGTGTGGAGGCCGGTACAATAGCGTCTGGGCCTACACAGGGTTTCACTTTTGCCAGCAGTTGCCAGCAACTAACCATTTTTTTGACCAGCCAACAAATACTATGAGTTCGATGAATGAAGAGCGCGTTTTAAGCGTGCACCACTGGACGGATACCCTGTTCTCCTTTACCACCACGCGCGACCCGTCGCTGCGTTTCTCGAATGGCCACTTCACCATGATCGGCCTGCGCGTCGACGGCAAGCCATTGCTGCGCGCCTACAGTATCGCCAGCGCCAACTACGAAGACCACCTGGAATTTTTCAGCATCAAGGTACCGGGCGGTCCGTTGACGTCGCGTCTGCAACACTTGCAAGTGGGCGACACCGTGATCGTCGGCCGCAAGCCGACGGGCACCCTGGTGTCCGACTACCTGCTGCCAGGCAAGCGCCTGTACATGCTGTCGACGGGCACCGGCCTGGCGCCTTTCCTCAGCATCGTGCGCGATCCGGACATCTATGAGCGCTTCGACGAATTGATCCTCGTGCACGGCGTGCGCCAGGTCGATGAACTGGCTTACCACGACTTGCTGGAAGAGCATCTGCCGAAGCATGAGTTCCTGGGTGAAATGGTCAGCGACAAGCTGCGCTACTACCCGACCGTGACGCGCGAAGACTTCCGCAACATGGGCCGCATCACCGAACTGATCGAAAACGGCAAGCTGGCCGAAGATCTGGGCGTGCCGGCACTCAATCCTGCCGAAGACCGCGTCATGATCTGCGGCAGCTCGGACATGCTGCGCGACCTGAAAGAAATGCTGGAAGCGCGTGGCTTCAAGGAAGGCAATACCTCGACGCCTGGCGACTTCGTTGTCGAGCGCGCGTTCGCCGAGAAGTAATCCGCAAGGTATCAGCAAGACCCGTAGGCCCGGCGCCGCACACTGCGGCGGCGCCGGGCCTTTTTCATTGCCGCGTCAGCGGGCCAGCCGCGCGCTGGTAGCGCAAGCCATTCATGAAGCGCTGTACGGGCAAAAAGGCGCTGCTGAGGATATCGTCCTGCGCCGCGTAATAGCGCGTCTCGATCTTCAGCAAGCCCAGCACGGTCGCATCGAGCTTGTCCGTCTGGTAGGGCCGGCTTTCCAGCGCGGCGCGCGCGGCCGCCGATTGCGGCGCCTGCCGGTTATTCCAGATCAACATGGGAATTTCATAGCCGCTCTTGTCCGAGGCGGAATGGCCCGCGTGATTGCGGTTGTAGCCCACTTCCTGCCCGTGATCGGAAACGAACAGCAGCGACGCCGCGCGGTCCGTCTTGGCCTTTTCCGTCATGCCGATCAGCGTACCGAGCACATAATCGCCATAGCGGATGGCGTTGTCGTACTCGTCGCGCTGGCTGCGTATCCAGCTTGACCTGCCCTGGTGTTCCATCTGCGCGCTGACGGCGTCGTGCGCCCGGTCGAAATGTGCAAAGCGGCTGGGGTAGCGCATGTCATAGCTGGGATGCGCGCCCAGCAAATGCACGACGATGAGCTTTTTCGGCGCCTCGTCGCGCAGCGCATGGGCGAATGGCTGGAACAGGTTGCCATCAAAATTGTTTTCGCCACGGCCGGTGCCGTAGTTGATGAAGTCGCTTTCATCGGCCTCGCCCGCCAGCAGCCCGATCCAGCCATCGTTGCGCGTCTGGTTCGACACCCAGAACGTCTTGTAGCCGGCCGCCTCGGCCAGCATCAGCAAGTTCGGCTTGGCCATCCACGCATCGGGGTTGCCGATATCGGCCGGCGTGAGCATCGTCATCATCGATTCCACCGTGCTGGCAGCCGGCGAGATCACATCGTTAAATACCAGCAGCTTCGAGCGCAGGGCGTCGAGCTGGGGCGTGGTGGCGCGCGGATAGCCGTACAGCGACATCGAGGCGCGGTTGGTGCTCTCGCCGATCACCAGGATGACGGTGCGGGCATCCTCGCCCGCATAGCGCACGTTCCAGTCGCGCGGCGCGGCCATGGCCGCCGTCAGCGCGTGCTGCATGGACTTCATCGCCTCCAGTTGCGCGCTGTATTGCTGGTAGCGCAGCGGCCAGAACAGGGCCGGATTTTCGCGCCGCATGGTGGTATTGACGTGCAAGGACACGAGCAATGCGGCCATGAAGACGGCAAAGCCCTTTTGCGGCAAGCCCGGCGGCGTACTGTCGCGCCCGGCCTGCCGGCGCTGCAGCTGGCGGTCAGCCAGCAGCACCGCCGCCGTCACGAGCACGAACCAGCCGGCCGCTTGCGCCAGGGCGACGCTGTTGTGCAGGAAAAACTCTCCCGTCTCGGCTTGATCTGTCGCAAACATCGCCTGTAAAACCGCATTGGGATTCGGCCGCATGCCAAAATAGCCACGCAAGAAGCCCTTGATGGCGACATCGAGGTAAAACACGGGCACGACGACGCGCACCAGCACGGTAATCGCGCTGGCGCTGGCATTGCCGCGCCACGCATGCAGCACGCCGCCCACGCCCAGCAGGCAGGCCGCCAGCAGGACGCTCAATTTCAGGCATTCGTTCGCGCTTAACTGATCGAAGAGGAAGAACAGCAGCAGGCCAGCAATGCTGAGCAGGACACGGCAAAACAGAATCAGCATGGAGGCGGCAAGTAGGAGGTAATCAACAGGCGTACATGGAACAGTGTCATGCCCGCGGTAACGGGCCTGCGATTGTAGCGCAGGCTGTTGCAACTCGTGCCATCATTTTGCGTGGGCTCCTGACAGAAATTGTCAGTGCTTTTTATTATGCTTTCGGCACCAGCAGGCCAGCCAGCCTGTATTCATATTGATATCTCCACCTGCGACAGGACTTTTCATGACACGTGCCATTACCATTCTGACCGAGAACTTTGCCGATTGGGAAACCGCCCTGATCAATTCCACGGCGCGCCTGTACTACGGCTTCTACACGCAGTTCGCCACGCCGGGCGGCTTGCCCGTCACTTCGTCCGGCGGCATGCTCGTCACGCCGCAACTGGCGCTGGAAGAAATCCATCTCGAGGAACTCGATTTGCTGATGGTGTGTGGCGGCAGCCACTGGCAAAGCGGCAAGGCGCCCGACCTGGGCCCGTTGCTGCGCGCCGCCCGCGACAAGAATGTCGTGCTGGCAGGCATTTGCGACGGCACGCGCGTGCTGGCGCAAGCCGGCGTGCTCGACACCGTGCGCCACACTTCCAATTCCGCCGACAACCTGGCCAGTACCGGCTATGTGGGCGCCGCCCTGTACCAGGACGTACCGTGGGCCGTGGCCGACCAGCGCATCATCACGGCGCCCGGCACGGCGCCTGTCACTTTCACGCGGGAAGTCTTGCGCGCCCTGGACATCGCCGATGACAACCTGGCCGCCTACCTGGCCATGCACGGCGCCGAGCACGGCAAGACAGCACCTTAGTTGGCGCCCAGCACGCGCAGGCGCTCGGTGGCGTGCGTATTGCCCGGGTCCAGTTCCAGCGAACGGCGGTAATGCGTGATGGCTTGCGCCTTCGCGCCGTCCGCCTCGTACGCTTCGGCCAGGCTGTCGTGGCCATTCGCCCCTTGCGGGTACAGTTGCACGCCCAACTGGAAGACGGCGGCCGCCTGTTTCGTCCGCTGCTGCGCCAGCAGGCGGTAGCCCCAGGCATTCAAATCGTCTTCCGTGGGGGCGGACAAGCCGTGCTGGCGCCGGATGGCCACCAGCTTCTGCTCCAGCCCGTCGAAACCGCTGCTGGCCGCCTGCTGGCGCAGCAGGTGCGCGGCATACGCGCCGCCCCGCTGCTGGCGCAGGGCGGGAAGGTAAAAGCCGGCGACGGTATCGATCAGCTGTTCCGGCTGGCCGCCGGCCAGGTTGCTCAGGATAACAACGGCCAGGTCATCGTCCGGATACACATAGAAAGCCGAGCGGGCGCCGCCGATGCCGGCCACGGCGCGGTGCGCATCGCGGCCGATGGCGGGCCAGCCCAGCGCCCACGCCCCCGGCTTGCCATCCTTCAGGCTGGTCGGCTGCCACAGCCGTTCCACGCTGGCGGGCGCCAGCAAGCGGCCCGACTGCAGCGCGACGAGCCAGTTGGCCAGTTCGCCCGCATTGCTGTTGATGCCGGCCCCGGCCCGCATGAACACGGGGAAATCCTCGATCACGTTGCGGTAGCCCTTGCCTCCCCGGTCCAGCACGTAGGAACTGGCCTTGTTGGCGACCACGTCCTTCGCATCGCCAAAGCCGCTGTGCGGCATGCCCGCCACGTCGAATTGCCGGCGCTGGATGAAAGCGGTAAAGGGCTGGCCGCCTTGCAGCTCGATCAATTGCGCCAGCAACACGTAATTGGTCTGGTTATAGCGGTAGCGCTCGCCTGGCTGGGCTTCCACGGGCAGCGCCTGCACGGCAGTCCACGCCGCAGCGGCGTCGTCCGGCTGCGGCCCCACGAGCTTGCCGCTGCGCTGGTCCAGCACGTCGGGCAAGCCCGAGGTATGGTTGAGCAATTGGGTCACCGTCACGGCTTGCCAGGCGGCAGGCAAGCCTGTCAGGTACTGGCCGATGGGTGCCGCCAGGTCGATCTTGCCCTCTTGCACCAGTTGCATCACGGCCACGCCCGCAAACGCTTTCGTTGCCGAATTGATGGAAAACAGGCTGGCATCCGTCACCGGCACCTGGTATTGCAGGCTGGCCAGGCCGAAATTGCGCGACAGCACGACCTTGCCATGCTGAATCACTGCCAGTTGCAAGCCAGGAATCTGGCGCTCCTGCATTTCGCTGCGCACAAAGGCGGCGATATCCTGTTCCGCGCGCAAGGCTTGCGGCTGGCTGGTGGCAGCGGCAGCCGCGGTGACGGGAGCCGCCACGGCAGCGAGCGCCATGACGAGCAGGAAAGACGGGAGGCGTGGGTTCAAGATAAGGCTTTCGACAATTGAAAACGGAACAGCAGCATCCCATACCTATTTATCAACGTCAACGACAATCTTGCCGGTCGGAAAGTTACTCTTCCAGCCACACATCCTCATACCCTTCCCGGTCGAGGATGAACTTGGCGCCGCTGGGCAAGGCCAGGTAATCGACCACCTGCGGCAGCATCTGGTGCAGGTGGTCCGCATGCAGGGGCTGGTAAAAGCCGCTGGCATCGTCGTGCTCGCCGCAGTGGATGAACCAACTGATGGTGCCGTTCTCCGGCAGCACGATGCGCGTGCCGTAGATGGGCGACTGGTCCAGGCTGCCGATGGCGAGGGCCACCATGGGCTCGGGCGCTTGCGCTGGCATGCCGAATTTGTCGCAGATGCGCTGCTGTGTTTCGCTGATCGGTGCGGTCATGGTGTTCTCAGGATCCGATGTAGTGGTAATGGAGGCGCAGCGCGCCGTCGTGGCCGGACATTTCCAGGTGCAAGGTTGCCTCGCCCGGCTGGCCATCGGCCAGCAGCAGGCATTCCAGGCCCAGCGGCCCGGCATCGGTGGCATACACATCGACGGCCACGCGGCCCCCCTTGCCCGGCACGAAGGCTTGCGCCAGCGGCGCCAGGGACAGCGCCTGGTTTGCCGCAAAATAACTGTCGAGCATCTCGATGATCTCGTCGGCCACGCCGGGCGACAGGCCCCAGTCGCGTTGCAGCGCAACAGGATCGCGCGTGTCGAGCGTCTGCACGAACGCGGCGGCCTGCGCATATGCAAGCTGCCGCAAGCTGTCTGTGATGGCCATGTCCATAGAGCGATTCCTGCCTTATCCATTCAACAGGCGCCATTATAGTGCGTGCCCGCGCGTATGGTCGATCCGTTTTCCATCGATAATCAGGCATATTGCCGCCCATTTAAAATGGGCCGATATTATTTATCGCACTGCAATAATAAAAATGGCCTGCGTGATATTTGGTGAGTATTTCAAAAAGATAATAGCGAATACGATTCAATTCAAGTTGACGCTTATTTATTCCAGCGCTAAGATCGAATGGCCACATACCATGGCATACAACGCAAGCAGTACTTAACCATCACAAGAGGATAGTACAATGCAAAATCAAACCAAATTGTTCGCATTCAAACTGGCAGAGAAACAGGAACAAAAACCGGCGGTGCCCGCCACCGCCTGGAAAGTGCGCGACGGCGTCGCCGTGGCCGGCTGCACCGCGGTGCAAGCTGAGCAATACCGCGACTCTTCGCGCTTCCAGCCGAACGACCGCGGCCAGTATTGCTGATCCCCGGCACGCCATAACCCCTGCCAGGCGTGGGGGTTTTATTCAATCTTCCATATTCAAACTGGCGCCGGCGCCAATTCCGGCGCGGCTTTTCTGCGCGCAATGCATAGCGCCATATGATCGCCTTTCAATTGGCAATTCCATTTTTTAAAATATGTATTTACCGGTAAAAATCGAAACATAACCATTCCTAGAGGATATTCCCATGCATAAAGAAACCAAACTGTTCGCATTCAAACTGGCGGAAAAGAAGGAACAGGAAAAACCGGCCCTTCCCGCGCCCTGGAAGGTGCGCGACGGCGTCGCCGTGGCCGGCTGCACGGCGGTCGACAGCGAGGAGCAATACCGCTATTCGCGCATCGGTTCCAGCGATGGCGGCGAGTTCTGCTGATACATTCCAGCTGAAAGCCTTGCCACGGCAAGGCTTTTTCACCATCCCTTACGCAGGCCCCCTCCATGCACAAAAAGGTCTTGATCATCAGCCATAGCGGCGATCTGCACGCCGACCTGGTCGGATCGCTCCTCGCCGCCCGCGGCCGTGCCCCTTTCCGTATCGACCTCGATGCCTTTCCCCGCGATTACCAGCTGTGCCAGCGCGTGCAGGACGGCCGCGCCAGCGCGCGCCTGCGCCGCCTGCCCGACGGCGACTGGCTCGACTTGCAGGACGTGGGCGCCGTCTGGCTGCGCAAGGCGGCCGACTATGCCTATGCCAGCGCCGACCTGACGCCGCAGGAACGCGCTTACGCCCAGCTGGAAACGGAGCAAGCCGTCTTCAGCGTGCTGTACGGTCTCGATTGCTACTGGCTCAGCCATCCGCTGGCCTTGCGCGGCGCCCAATGGAAAGGCGAACAGCTTGCGCGCGCCGCGCGCATGGGCTTTCGCGTACCCGCCACCGTGATCACCAACGTGCCCGACGACGTGCGCGCTTTCCGTGCAGCCGTCAAGGGACCCATCATTTTCAAGTCCATGTCCACGCCCAGCCTGGCCGCCGAAACAGTCGAAGAGGTTGACAGGGTCAGCGCCGGCATCGGCACCACCATCGTCGACGACGCCATGCTCGACAGCCTGGACGCCGTCGGCGAACTGAGCTGCCAGTTCCAGGAATATATCGCCAAGCAATACGAACTGCGGATCACCGTGATCGGCAAGCAATTGTTTGCCGCGCGCCTGTATTCCCAGGACGATGCCCGCACGGCCATCGATTCGCGCGACATGTCGGCCCCCATCCGCTATGAGGCCTGCACCTTGCCGGCGGAAATACAGCAGCGCTGTCTCGCTTTCGTGCACAGCTATGGCCTCGAATATGGCGCGCTGGACCTGATCGTCACGCCCGAGGGCGAGTATGTTTTCCTGGAAAACAATCCTGTGGGTCAATTCTTGTACGTACAACAACTGGTGCCCGCCCTGCCCCTGCTGGAAAGCGTGGCCGATACCCTGATCGAAGGAGCCGTATGCCGCAGCCCGACCTGAACCGGATCCCCGTCCAGCTGCGCGAGCTGGAACAATGGCGCGACAGCCGGGCCATCGTCCTGGCCGCCTCGCACCTGGACATGGAACTGCTGCCCGCCTTGTACGAGCTGTGCCAGGGCCTCGGCCCCGTGGCGCGCCTCGACGTGGTGCTGCACGGACGCGGCGGCATCGTCAACGCGGCGCGCCGCATCGCCCTCCTGCTGCGCCAGCATGCGCGTCACCTGAGCTTCATCGTACCTTTCCACTGCGAATCGGCCGCCACCCTGCTGGCCCTGGGCGCGGATGACATCATCGCGGGCGACCTGGCCCTGTTCTCGCCCATCGACCCGCAGCTCGAAGGCGCGGATGGCGGCGCCTTTTCCAGCCTGGACATCAAGGTGTTCGGCGACATGGCGCAGCAATGGTTCGGCGTGGATGCGGCTGAAGCGCGCCAGCAATCGCTGTCCCTGCTGTGCGGCAGCATCTTCCCCCCTTCCCTGACGGCCTTTTACCGCACCACCTTGGAACTGACGCAGATCGGCGAGGAATTGTTGGCCTGGCAATTGCCCGAGGCCACACCCGAGGCACGGCGCGCCATCGTCGCGCAACTGGTGACGGGTTATCACTCGCACAACTATGCATTGACGCGCGAAGAGCTGGCGCAGCTGGGCTTGCGCATGGCGCGTGATGCGCACGCGGAACGGCTGGGCTGGGCCATTTCCACGCAATTGCAGGCCAGCATAGGCGGCGCCCTGCGCAGCGCACCGGACGAGCCGTGGAACGATGCCCTGCTGGCCACGCGCGACGGCGTGCAGCTGCGGCGCCAGCGTCCGGGCGGCTTTGCGCCCGTGTGGAGCACACAATGCTGACGTCCGTGCTGGCCACATTACTGGCCGACACCGCGCGCTATTGCATCGCCTTGCTCCTGCTGGCGGCCAGCGTGGGCAAGCTGCGCAGCTACGGCGACTTTCGCGGCAACCTGGTCACCTCGTTCGGCGTGCCGCCCGCCGCCGCCAGCCTGGCCGCGCCGGCCCTCGTGATGGCGGAATTGTCGCTCGCCGGTTGGCTGATGGCGGGCGGGACCCATATACCGATGCTGCTGTCGCTCTTGCTGTTGACTACCCTCACGGCCGTCCTGGCCTGGCGCTATTTCACGCACAGCGTGGTGCGCTGCAGCTGCTTCGGCGAAGCGGCGCGGCCCGTGTCGCGGTACGACTTGCTGCGCAACGTGCTGGCGGTGGGCATCAACGGCGCCTACTTTGCGCTCGCGCAAGAAGCGACCTTGCCCGTCGCCACCACGGCATTGGCAGCTGGACTGGCTGCCATCGTCTGCGTGGCCACGATTTCCCTGCACGACATCGCCACCCTGGCAAAGGCCGACTGATGGATGCCACCACCTTGCAATGGGTGCTGGCGGCCCTGGCCTTTGCCGTTGCGGGCAATATCTGGCTAAGCCTGGCCGTGCTGCGCGCCGGCCGCCGCGAACGCCTCGCGCCCTTGGCCCTGGAGCCGGGCCAGCCCCTGCCCGCCGTGCAAGCCCGTCCGCTGGCTGGCGGCCCGCGTTTCCAGCCGGGCGCGGCCGGCCAGGCGGCCGTGCTGCTGTTCCTGGCCAGCCGCTGCCCGAAATGCGGGGAAAAGCTGGCCGGCATCGAGCGGCTGCTGCCGCTGGCGCGGGAAGCGGGCCTGGCCCTGTGGCTGCTCAGCGAAGAGCCGGCCCGCCGGCTGCGCGCCTTCTTGCCCGGCGATAGCCTGCGCTCGGCCACGGCGCGGCTTGCCCTGCGCGACTACCGGCGCGTGAATCCCCTGATGAGCTCGCCATCTTATGTCTTTGTCAATTACCAGGGACAAGTGGAAGCGGCCGGCCTGATCGGCGACGAAGACTGGCTGGCCCTCGTCGGGCAATTGCACGCCGAACCGTCGCAGGAGCGCGCCGCATGAGCCATCTGAATGTCGGCCCCCATCTCGAACGGCTGCGCCTGCTGTATCCCGTGCGCTGGCGCATCGCCGCCGGCTTGCTGTGCATGGCCCTCACCGTGGGTGCGCAGTTGGCGTTTCCGCAAGCCATCGCATATTTCATCGACAACGTGGCGGAACTGACCCGGCGCGGCGTCACGCCGGGCATGGTGGCCGCCATGCTGGCCTTCAGCCTGCTGTATGCGCTGATCACGACCGCGCGCTTCTATCTGCTGCAGTCGGGCGGCCACATGATCGTCATGGGCGTGCGCCGGCGCCTGTTCGACGTGGTGATCAACCAGCCCATCGCCTTCTTCGACAAGCACCATGGCGGCGAACTGAACAGCCGGCTCACGTCCGACGTGTCGGCCCTGCATGAAAGCCTGACCATCGGTGCGGCCAATGCCCTGCGCTCGCTGTGCGTCTTCGTGGGCGGCATCGCCATGCTGCAGCATCTGTCACCGATGCTGAGCCTGCCGCTGGCCCTGTTCATTCCCGTCAGCCTGTATCTGGGCAAGTTATCTGGCAGCAACTACCGGCTGCGCGCGCGGGCCATTTCCGCCAGCCTGGCCGCCAGCGGCAAGGTGGCGCAGGAATACTTTGCCCATGCGCGCCTGGTGCAGGCCTTCAACCAGCAAGGCGGCGCCATGGCCCGCTACGCGCAAGCCATGCGGCAATTGCTGGACGTGTCCCTGGCCGGCACGCGGCTGCTGGCCGTGTTCCAGGGCGCGCAAGGCTTGCTCGCCTTCGTGGCCCTGCTGACCACCCTGTGCTTCGGCGCCCACCTGATCGGCCAGGGCCGCTTGAGCGTGGGCGAGCTGACGGCCTTTGTCATCTATGCCAGCATGGTGACGGACACGGCCGGCTCCATCAGCGAGTTCTGGAACACGTGGATGCGCACCATGGGTTCGACCGACCGCATCTTCGACATCCTGCGCAGCCACCGCGCCGTGCCCGAGGCGCCCCCGCAGCCGCCGCTGGCCGGCCATATCGCGCTGCGCGACGTGCGTTTTTCGTATCCCGAGCGCGCGCAAGTCATGGCCCTCGACGGCGTCAGCCTGTCCATCCGCGCGGGCGAAAAAATCGCCCTGGTGGGCGCCTCTGGCGCGGGCAAGTCCACCATCGCCAGCCTGGTGCTTGGCCATTACCGGCTTGACGGGGGCAGCCTGCAATTCGACGGCATCGATGCGCACGTGCTGGGTGTGACGCAGCTGCGCCGCCAGATGGCCGTGGTGGAGCAGGAACCGGCCCTGTTTTCCGGCAGCATCGCCGACAATATCGGCTTTGCCGTGCCGGACCGCCAGGTGACGCGCGACGAGATGCTGGCGGCGGCGCGCCTGGCGCACGCCCACGATTTCATCACGGCCTTTCCGGACGGCTACGAAACCCTGGTGGGCGAACGGGGCGTGCAATTGTCCGGCGGACAGAAGCAGCGCATCGCGATCGCCCGCGCCATCCTGCGCGCGCCGAAAATCCTCATCCTCGACGAAGCCACCAGCGCGCTCGACGCCGCCAGCGAACAGCAGGTGCAGCTCGCCCTCGATACCCTGATGCAAGGGCGCACCACCATCATCATCGCCCACCGCTTTTCCACCATCGTCAAAGCGGACCGCATCATCGTCATGGACAAGGGCCGGATTTGCCAGCAAGGCACGCACGCCGAGCTGCTGCGCGCGGGCGGCCAGTATGCGCGGCTGATGCAGCAGCAGTTGTCGCAATTCCAGCAGTTGCATGACAGCACGGCAACACTGTAAAGTAAGACACGATGAAAAAAACCTGTCATGGCAGTTGCCACTGCGGCGCCGTGCGCTTCGCGGCCGAGATCGACCTGGCGGCGCCCAGCCTGCGCTGCAACTGTTCCTATTGCCTGAAAATCCGCTGCTGGGCCAGCCAAGTGCCGCCCACGGCCTTCCGCCTGCTGGCCGGCGAGGCGGACTTGAGCGAATACCGCTTCGGCGCCGGCCGCGAACGCCACTACTTTTGCCGCCACTGCGGCGTGCGCCTGTTCGGCCGTGGCGATTCCGCCCGCAGCGGTGCGTTTGTCGGTATCGGCGTCAACTGCCTCGACGATGCCTCGGCGGCCGAACTGGCCCGGGTGCCCGTCACCTTTGTCGATGGCTTGCATGACGAGTGGAATGTGCCGCCGCAGGAAACACGGCATCTGTAGGGCGTAGGCATCGCTGGGAAGGGGAATGCAGGAGCGCAGCGCCGCGGCCGGCCAGATAAGCATGCACACCCCGTTGTCTGGATCGGCATTCTGGGCGATAATTACGCCCATGAACGATACCACCACCTTACCCCCATTGCCCGATCGCCTGTCGATCGACCCCAGCAGCCCTTACCACGTTGCAGCCGTGTTCGAGAACGACGTCGGCATCCGCTTCAACGACAAGGAACGTCTTGACGTAGAAGAATATTGCATCAGCGAACGCTGGATCAAGGTCGCTTCCACCAAGTCGCTGGACCGCCGCGGCCGTCCGCTGCAGATCAAACTGAAGGGCAAAGTCGAAGCGTTTTACCGCTAAGCAACGCATTCAGCTGTCATCGAGGCCGATTTTCATCGGCCTTTTTTGCGTCCGCCGCTTGTTGTTCAGGCATCGCAGGCGACCAGCCCGGCCGCGGCCGCCATGGGCAGCCACAGCATGGCGTCGGCCAGTACCTCGTCCTGGGCCCTGCCGCTGGACTGCGCCGCCTGCCGCGCGCACTGCGCC
This sequence comes from Janthinobacterium kumbetense, assembly GCF_023703445.1. Classification (NCBI taxonomy): domain Bacteria; kingdom Pseudomonadati; phylum Pseudomonadota; class Betaproteobacteria; order Burkholderiales; family Oxalobacteraceae; genus Janthinobacterium; species Janthinobacterium kumbetense. Next base: position 915,566 of record NZ_JAMQGR010000001.1, on the reverse strand, counting down.
AGCGGCGCGCCGCCAGCCAGCGCCTGCAGCCAGTAAAATTGCCAGGGCTGCAACTCTTGCATGGCAAGCCGGTAATGCATGCGCGTAATGGCGACAAAGGCGGGACGTGCCTCCGGCTGGGCCGGCACGGCGTCGCCGGGTGCGGCCTGCGCCCGCTGCCAGTAGTCGCACAGGGGAAACGACAGGGCCAGCAGCCGCGTGCACGGCGCCAGGCGCCAGGCAGGTGTATTTCCTAATAGCAAGTCCAATCCGGAAGGCAGTATGGGCGGCGCCAGCTTTTCCAGGCCCGGCGCCCTGCCCGCCTCGCTGCGCGCCCGTTCCAGCTGCGCCAGTTCCACGGGAAAGCGCAAGGCTGCCCCTTGCGCGCCGGCGGCACGCTGGCTGGCGGCGAGGAAATCGGCAAAACCGCCGCCCAGGTCGTACAAGGTCGCAGAAGCGGACGGGTGGCGCCAGACATAGGCGCGGGCAAAGAAGGCGAACAGCTCGTCGCCCATGACCTTGCGCAAGACGGGATAGTCGGCTTGCAGGCATTCGAGCAGGCGCAGCACATAGCCGTCCGCATGGATGTGCAGCGGCGCCGGCCCGCCCCTGGCCCGTTTCAATACTTGCTCCTGCGTCAAGCCATGGCGCTCGCTGGCCAGCTGGATGCCGCGCTCCGCGCCGCCCGGCGCCGTCATCGCCGTCAGGAACCACGCCTGCAATTGCGCCAGCGGTGCGCGGGCGTCGCCAGCCCCCTCCTCGTCCCCGGACGCGCTATGGCGCATGGGCCGCCTCCAGGTGAAAGCCCAGCGGCGCGGACACGGCGGCGGCAGCCGTGGTGGGCGCCGCATCCGCGAATTCTCCCCGTTCGGCCGCGCGCGCCTTGTCCAGTTCAGCCAGCAGTTGCGGGTACGGGGGAATGCCGGCATCCCATTCCAGCAGGGCCGACACGCCGCCCGTCAGCCGCTGCGCCAGCGCGTACAGGCGCCAGACGGCGGCCGGCACGGGCGCGTCGTGGGTGTCGATCAGCACGGCGCCGCAGACGGTAGGGCCGGCCAGGTGGATCTGCACGATGTGCGCGTGCGGCAACTGGCGGATGTAGGCGGCCGCGTCATAGCCGTGGTTATGCGCGCTGACGTGGACATTGTTGACGTCAAGCAAGATCCCGCACCCCGTATCCTCGGCCAGGCGGCCCAGGAATTCCCATTCCGGCATGCTGGACTGGGCAAACTCCACGTAGGTGCTGGGGTTTTCCAGGACCAGGGGACGGCCCAGGAATTCCTGCACCTGCCGCACGCGTCCCGCCACGTGGCGCAGGCTGGCTTCGTCCAGCGGCAGCGGCAGCAAGTCGTGGCTGTTGAGCGAGGCGGCGCCCGTCCAGCACAGGTGGTCGGAAATCCACGCGGGCCGGAGCTCGCCGGCCAGCCGGCGCAGCTTGCGCAGGTAGCCGAGATTGAGCGGATCGCTGCTGCCGATCGACAGCGAGACGCCATGCATGACGATGGGCACCTGCGCCGCCACCTGCTCCAGCACATGGCGCGCATAGCCGTGGTTGTCGATGAAATTCTCGCTGATGATCTCGAACCAGTCCACCTGCGGCCCGTGGCGCAGGATGTGTTCATAATGCGGCGGGCGCAGCCCCACGCCCAGGCCCAGGTTCGGCAAGCCCAGGCGTGGCGGCACCCCGTGCGTGGCCCGCATCAGGTCGACGGCGGCAAGGCCAGGCGCAGGTCGGTGGGCGGCGGCGGCGCTCCCACCGGCGTGCCGCGCGCCGCCATCACCTTGCCATAGGCTTCCCAGGCCTTGTCGTAGACATTGTCGCCCAGCGCGAAACTCATGGTCTGGCCCAGCGGAATGCTGCGGTGGTCGGGTGCGGGACCGAAATCGTACAGGGTCATGGTGGCGGGCTCGGGCGGTTCCTTGCCCGAGGTGTTCGGATACAGTTGCGAGGCCGAAATCGGCACGGCGCAGCCGCCGAAGCCCCCGCATTTGTTGTCGCTGGGCGCGCTGTAGACCTTGTCGGGCTGCGGCGGCGGTGGCGGCACATAGCACGGTGTGCCCGGCGACGCGGCCAGCTTGACCGAGTGGCCGCAGGACGAGCCGCCCGTGTCGGCCTGGGCAAAGCCGCAGCCGCCCTGGGCGTGGCAGCCGTTGGAGCCGCGGCAGGTATGGTAGACGGCCAGTGCGGCGCAGGTGGACGACGCTTCGCCCTCCAGGTGCATGCCCTGGCAGGCATGGTACAGCACGCTTTTCTCGGCCAGCGGCACGCCCGTTGCCAGGTTCGGCGCCTGGCCCAGCACGGCCCAGCAGATGGCCATGCGGTCGCCCGCGCCCACCATCGACGGATACGGGAAGTCCAGGTCCTGGTTCAGCCAGTACTTGTCCAGCACGGAAGTGATGCCATAGATGGCGCCCGTGGCGACCGTGCTCAGCATCCCCAAGGTGCCGCTGCTATCCTTCAGGCGGTTCAGGGCGCCCGCCACGGCCGCCGGCGCCGGGATATTCCTGGGCGCGGTGGCCGGGTTGTAGCGCTCGTTGGTCAGCATGGCCTCGCTCCAGCGCCCCCCGTCCTGGTGCCAGCCGGCCCAGGTTTTTACGGGCAGCATGGCCTTCACCTGGCCGAAACGCTCGTAGTGGTCGAACGGGGCGCTGTCGTGGCGCGCCTGCGCGTCGCGCGATTCGGCATCCTTGCCATTGTTCGCGTAGGACGGATAATCGCACTTCAGGGCGGCCAGGTCTTCGCGGTAATCGGGCTGCACGGCCATCAGGCGCTGCGCCGCGTCGCGGCGGTAGCGCTGGATGGCCGTTGCGCTGCCTTCGCCCTGGTCCGTGATGGCCGCCATCATGTCGATGGCCTTGTTGAACGAGCCCGTCTGGCCGCCATCCTGGTCTTGCGGGCCGAAACAGGTGTCGAACTTGGGAAATTCTGCCCGCGCATGGCCCTGCACCTGGCTGTTGAACATGTCTTGCTGCACCGAGCCGTTGACGAACAGTTTTTGCCACAGGGTCTGGCCATCCGCGTATTCGATGCCGATGTAGCGCGCATAGCATTCGTACATGTAGCCGATGGTGCCGAACAGGGGCAGATCATGCACGTGCTTGCCCGGCGTCCAGCCCACGAACGGTACCTCGGGGAAATATTTGGTGTGGTTGTGCTTGTCGAACTCGGCCAGCTGGGCGCGGGCCTGCTCCTCCGGCTGCTCGATGGCGAGGAACAGGTCGCACTGGTTGGCGTTCAGCTCTTCCAGGTTGACGCGCACGTGGCGGTAGCCGGACGTGTCCTGCAAGTCGACGATGTGCGGGATCACCGTGCAGCTTTTGCCATAGCAGGTCCAGCCGTGGTCCTGCGATTGCAGCTCCGAACCCGTGAAGCATGGCGCCGTGCCGATGGCCGTGGCCAGGTTGGCCGCCATCTGCAGGTGCAGCATTTCCTGGATGAAAACGCTGAAGATGATATTGAAGGCCTTTTGCTCCGCCAGTTCGGGCCGGGCCGTGGTGCCCATGCCCGGCCACTGGCGGCCTTCGTAATACGTGATGCCTTTCGAGTTGATCTGGTGCGTGCCCTGGATCGAATACATGGTGGCCATGTACAGGGGAATGGTGAACAGTTCCACGCTGACGGCCGCCTGGGCGATGGCGCGCACGGCGGCCTTGTCGGTGTCCAGCATGTCGAGCGGACGCCCGGTGATGGCGGGCTGGGTGCTTCCTAAAACGGGCATTTTCATTCTGTATCTCCACAGGAAGGATGCGTTTCGGATATCGGGCCGCGCCGTGCCATCTGCGTGCGCCGATCACGGCACAGAAATCATACGCCTGAGAAAGATACTTTTGCGGCAAGATTTATGCGCCGATCCAGACATTGACCTGCGTCAATATCACCACCCTTATGCCGTGAAAATAGGCGTTTCAGGCGGTCATTCGATGACAATTGAATAGAATCGGCAAAACGCGCGCGTGTATAAGCGCCGCGCCGGCAAACGCCGGCGCGTGGCTTGCATGGTGATAGTCAGGCGCCGGGCGGCGGCTGGAAGGCGCAAAAGCCGGGCCACTGGTCGCGGCTGTCGCACACTTTCAGGCAGCCTTTGTCATCCTTGAACGTGGCGACCACCTTGATGTGGAAACCATATTTTGGCGTGGTGGCCAGGAAGGCGGACGGGCAGCTTTGCTCGTTGCTGAAACGGAAAGTGATTTCTTCGCGGCGGCCCTTGCGCTCAAAGCCCAGCATGAAGGTTTCATTGCTGTTCCACTGCGCCTTGCCCGGCACGCGGAAGCGGTAGCGCGGGCTGCCCTGCTGCTGGCCGTCAAGTTTCTGGCCGAAGACGCGGCTGCTGGCCGTGGCCGTTTCGACCTTGGCGATCGGATAGGGCACGGCAAACATGTAGGTGCCGGCAAAACCCTGGTCGAAGCCGAGGCCCTTCTGGTAAAACGGTACGACGATATGCGGCGCGCCCGTGTATTCCACGGTATTGCGGGCCGTTACGCGCGACGTCAGCTTGTCATCGGGTGCTTGCCCGAAGACCACGTCCAGTTCCAGCAAGGCTTGTTGCTTGTCGATGTCTTGCGCCAGATAATCCTGGGCGAATATTTCCCCGTGCACGCAGCCGGCCAGCAAGATGGCGGCGAAGCAGCCGGCGATCAGTCCAGGTATGCTCATGGCTGTTCCCCCTCGGGCGGCGCGGAAATGAGGCCCAGCCCCGTCACCTGCAAGCCGTTCTTGCCCTGTTTCCATTGAAATTGCTGGCCGAACCAGGCCAGTTCCAGCTCGCGCTGGATGCGGTTCGAATCCGTGCGGCCCTGGCGCGCCTTGATGGCGGCGCCCGCCTGTTCGGCAGCGGCCTGCGACAAGGGCTTCAGCCACCGTTGATAGGTGTCGGGCGGCAAGGCCAGCACGCCGGCCACGCCGTCGTCGCGCGTGGCGACGACGACCTCCACGCTGGTCGCCCTGCGGGCCAGATAGGCGCCGCGCCGGCTGTCGGGCGAGACGGAGACCAGCATGGCGGGCGCGTAATCGCCGGTGACGATGCCCGGCATGTCAAACCACAGCAGTTCGCCCGTATCCGTATCGAGCGCGCGGCCGTCGCGGGCAAACAGCAGTATTTCACTGCGGCCCGGCTGCGGCACGCCCCATTCGGGGTCGCGCTCCGTGCGCACCATGTCGTCGCGCCGCAAAGGACTGACGGGGCGCATCAGCGGTTCGCCGTTCTGCACGCCGATCAATATCGTGCCCTGGCCCGTATAGCCCTTGGTAAACGCCAGCAGCATGGGCTGGCCTTCGCGCCTGGCCTTCAGGGGCCGCACTTCCACCACTTCGCGCGCGCCGCCGGGCCAATAGCCGTGCTTACGGAAAGACAAGTTGACGAGCGGGTCGTGGCGGTCGCGCGTGACGACAAAGTCGCCGTATTGCTGCATCACCGGCACGTATGGCGTTTGCGCCTGCGCGGCGGGCAAGACGGTGGCCAGCAAGCTGGCGGCGGCCGCCAGGCGGCATAAAGGAAGGGACAGCATGGCATCCTGCAAGGGTCGCACGGGGCGAAGGAACAGCATCATAGACGATTCTTCGCTAGCAACACTGTCCGATAGGAAACATCAGTGGCGCTGGATTTCGATCAGCTCGATCTCGAACAGCTTGGGCCACAGTTTCCCCGTGACAAACAAACGCTTGCCGCGCGCATCCCAGGCGATTCCGTTGAGCACGGCGTCGGGATTGGCCGTGCCCCGCTGCTCGGGCGGCAGCAAGCCCGTCAGGTCGATCCAGCCGACAACTTTGCCGCTGGCCGGGTCGATGCGGGCGATCACGTCCGCGCCCCACACATTGGCAAACAATTGCCCGTCGACCATTTCCAGTTCATTCAGGCGTTCGATGGGGCGGCCCTCGGCCTTCACTTCGAAGCGGCGCACCTCGGCCAGGGTTTTCGGATTGAGCACGCGGATGGCGGCCGTGCCGTCGCTCATGTAGACGAAATGAGCATCGCTGGCCAAGCCCCAGCCTTCGCCCTGGTAGCTGAATTTGCGCTTCAGCTTGAACGTTTTCTGGTCGAACACATAGCCCGTTTGCGAAATCCACGTCAGTCCCAGGATTTCATCGCCCACGTCCGTGATGCCTTCGCCAAACACATTCTTGTCCAGCATGCTTTTCTGCAGCACCTTGCCCGTCGTCAATTCCACCTTGCGCAAGGACGACTGGCCGTTCTGGCCCGTGCTTTCATACAGATGGCCATCCTTGAACAGCAAGCCCTGGGTAAACGCCTGGGGGTCGTGCGGATAGGTATTCTTGACGAAATAGCCATACACGGGAATGGCGGCCTGGGCGTAGCCCATTTCGCTCATCAGGCCCACGGTGCATAGCAATCCCAGCAGCAGCGAGCCTGCCGTGCGTTTGATTTTGGCTGTAACCTTGGCGTTGATGTTCATCTGGTCGGACGGAAGTTGGCGAGCGCCTATTGTAAACGTGCCGCGTCCGTCATGCGCGCCCTGACGAGCTCCAGCCAGGCACGGGCGGCAAACGACAGCCGCCCGCCGCGGCGCCAGGCCAGCATCAGATTCCATTCTACGGGCGGGCCGTCCAGGGGAATGACGGCAAACTGCGACGGTTCCAGGGTGTCGCAGTACATCTTCGGCAGCAGGCAGATGCCCACGCCCAGCCGCACCAGCGAGGCAATAAAGTCCCACTGACCGCTGCGGCCCGTGATGCGCGGGGCGAAACCGGCGCGCTGGCAGGCGTCCAGCACGATGTCGTTCAGGGCAAACGCGGCGCCATAGAAAATGAAGGGGCTGTCGGCCAGTTCGGCCAGGGCGACGGAAGAACGTCCCTGCCACGGCGAGCCGGGCGCGGCCAGCAGGCACAGCGGCGAGCGCACGAGGGGCAGCGCCTCGAAATCCTGCCAGGTGGCCGCATTGCCCGGATAGTCGAGCATGGTGCCCAGCTCCACCGTGCCCGTGCGCAAGTCTCGCTCGATCGCTTGCGTGCCGCTTTCATACATTTTCAGCTCGATGCCCGGATAGCGCTGGTGGTACTCGGCCAGCCACGGCGCCAGGGTGGAGTGGGTTTGCGGCGACACGCCGACCCGCAACTCTCCCCGCTCCAGATGTTGCAGGTCGCGCAACTCCACCTTCAGTTCCGCGTGCAGGGCCAGCAATGTATGCGCGCGCGACAGCACCACCTTGCCCGCGTCCGTCAGGGTAAAACGCTTGCCGGCGCGGTCCAGCAAAGCCAGGTCCAGCGACTGTTCCAGCTGGGCAATCATCTTGCTCACTGTCGGTTGCGTCACGTGCAGCCTGGCGGCCGCGCGCGTAAAACTGTTCTGTTCCACCACTTCGACGAAGTAGCGCAGGGAGCGGATATCCATGATGCATTCCAATATCGAATGATTTTCATGAGTTTAAGTCATTTTATCTTTTGATGTGTGGTCTCTACAATGAAAACTTCCCCCTGCCGTTTGAAAGCCTGCCGTGAAAGCCTTGCACTGTTCCACCGCCGCCCTGCCCGCCATCCCTGCCTGGCGCCAGCCCGCACAGACCGTGTGGCAAGTGGGCGTGCTGATCGCCGCCTGGTGGCTGGCCGATGAGGCCGCCTCCGCCCTGCACCTGCCGTTTTCCGGCGGCGTCGTGGGCCTGTTCGTGCTGGTGGCCCTGCTGCTGGCGGGTTGGGTGCGGCCAGCCGCCATCGAACTGGGCGCGAACTGGCTGCTGGCCAATATGCTGCTGTTCTTCATTCCGCTGGTCGTGTCCGTGGTGCAATTTACGCAACTATTGAAGTCGCAAGGCCTGATGCTGTTCGTGAATATCGGCCTGGGCTTCGCCAGCGTGATGCTGGCCACGGCGTTGACGGTGGAATGGGTGTGCCGCTATGAGCGCAAGTTGCGCCTGCAGAAACTGCTACGCCGGCGCGCGGCGAGGACGGCCGCATGAACACCCTGCTGTTGTCCCTGCTGTTTTTGCTGCTGACCCTGGTGCTGTTCTACGCCAACCAGGCGCTGCACCGCCGCCATCCGCATTTCCTGCTCACGCCCGCCATCTGCACCTCGGCGATATTGATCGTCATCGTGCAGGCGACGTCGACGCCGTTCGCCACGTATTTCGGCGAGACGCGCTGGCTGCCGTGGCTGCTGGGCCCGGCCACCATCGCGTTTGCCCTGCCCATTTTCCAGGAGCGCAAGCTGATCCGCAAACACTGGCTGGCCCTGTCGCTGGGCAGCTGCGCCGGCATCGTTGCCTCGGTGGCCGCCACCCTGCTGCTGGACCGGCTGCTGGGCGTGCATGGCGACATGGCGCGCAGCCTGCTGGCCCGTTCCGTGTCCACGCCGTTCGCGCTGGAAGCGTCGCGCCACATGGGCGGTTCGGCCCAGCTGACGGGCATCTTCGTCGTGATGACGGGCTTGTTCGGCTTGATGCTGGGCAAACCGCTCTTGAAACTGCTGCCCTTGCGCATGCGCATCGCCCGTGGCGCCCCGTATGGCGCGGCCGCGCACGGTTTTGGATTATCCGTGGCGCGCCGGGTGGGCACGGAAGAAGGCGCCGTGGCCAGCCTGACGATGATTTTCTCGGGCGTCGTCACGGTATTGCTGGCGCCGTTGCTGGGCAGATTGTTGGGCTAAAAACACCTATCAAAACCTACTGCGCGTCGTAATTTGCGGTCTGCGATGCTCACTGTACATTCGTACAGTTGCGCTTCTCGGCCACAACTTCCTTCCGCTCGCTACGGTTTTGTTAGGCGTATTAAGCCACCACCGCACGGGCGTTTATCGGGGATAATACGTCTTTCCCCATTCCAAGCAGCCGCGCCACGATGAAATACCCTGCAGTGCTTCCCTTCAGCGACATCCTGCCGCGCCTGAATGAATTCGATGCCATCATCGACGTGCGCAGCCCGTCCGAGTTCGCGGAAGACCACTTGCCGGGCGCCGTCAACCTGCCCGTGCTGGACGACGAACAGCGCGTGCGCGTCGGTACCCTATATAAACAGACCAGCGCCTTCGAGGCGAAGAAGCTGGGCGCGGCGCTGATCGCCAGGAATATCGCGCAGCATATCGAAGACGGTTTCCTCGGCCATCCGCAGCACTGGAAACCCCTCGTGTATTGCTGGCGCGGCGGCAACCGCAGCGGCGCCATGGCGCACATCCTCGCGCGCATCGGCTGGCCCGTCACGCAGCTCGAAGGCGGCTACAAGGATTACCGCCGCCACGTGAATGCCGAGCTGGCCACCCTGCCCGAACGCTTCGACTTCATCAACGTACTGTGCGGCCCCACGGGCAGCGGCAAGAGCCGTTTGCTGCAAGTGCTCGACAGGCAAGGCGCGCAAGTGATCGACCTGGAAGACCTGGCGGCCCACCGCGGCTCCGTGCTGGGCGGCTTGCCCGAGGCGGACCAGCCGGCGCAAAAAGCGTTTGAAAGCGCGCTGTGGCAGCAACTGCGCCATTTCGACCCGCAACTCCCCGTCTTCATCGAATCGGAAAGCAAGAAAGTGGGCCGTTTGCGCGTGCCCGATGCGCTGATGGACAAGATGCGCGCGGCCGCCTGCACGGATGTGCGGCTGGCCACGGAGCAGCGCGTGCAATTGCTGATGCAGGACTACGAGCATTTCGTCGGCGACCCGGCGCGCCTGAACGTGCAGCTGGCCCTGTTGACGCAGCTGCATGGCAAGGAGAAAATTGCCCACTGGCAGCAGCTGGCCACTTCCGGCCGCATGGCCGAGCTCGTGGAAGAACTGCTGGTGCAGCATTACGACCCCGTCTACCGGCAATCGATCGCCCGCAACTTCAGCCGCTACGCCCAGGCGACGCCGCTGGTCTTGCCCGACATTTCAGAACATGCCTTTGAGCAAGCCGCGCGCGCATTATGTGCTATCGTCGGCGAACACCGTGCCGCCAGCGCCGCGTAAGCGCCGGCGCAGCTTTTGATGACCTTTTTGAGCAGGATGACGACCATGTCCGATAGCGCAGCAACACCCGATACCCCCATCCGATTGACCGAATTTGCCCATGGCGGCGGCTGCGGCTGCAAAATCGCGCCGGGCGTGCTGGCCGATATTTTAAAGGGCAGCGGCGGTTTTCCCCTGCCGAAGGAATTGCTGGTCGGCATAGAAACCTCGGATGACGCGGCCGTCTACCAGCTCAACGACGAACAGGCGCTGATCGCCACGACGGATTTCTTCATGCCCATCGTCGACGACCCGTTCGACTTCGGCCGCATTGCCGCCACCAACGCCATTTCCGACGTGTACGCCATGGGCGGCACGCCCATCATGGCGCTGGCCTTGGTCGGCATGCCGATCAACAAGCTGCCCGTGGAAACCATCGGTCTCATCTTGAAAGGCGGCGAAACCATCTGCGCCCAGGCCGGCATCCCCATCGCGGGCGGCCACACCATCGATTCCGTCGAACCGATCTATGGCCTGGTCGTGCTGGGCCTGGTCCACCCCTCGCAGGTGAAGCGCAACGCGGGCGCGCGCGCCGGCGACAAGCTGGTATTGGGCAAGCCGATCGGCGTGGGCATCTTGTCGGCCGCGCTGAAAAAGAACGCGCTGGACGCGGACGGCTACGCTTCTTTAATCGACAACACCACCAAATTGAATACCCCGGGCAAGAAACTGGCCCTGCTGGACGGCGTGCATGCGCTGACGGATGTGACGGGCTTCGGCTTGCTGGGCCACACCCTGGAACTGGCGCGCGGCGCCAAGTTGCAGGCGCGCATCGCCATGCACGACGTGCCGCTGCTGCCGCAAGTGCAGCAACTGGCACAGAACGGCAATATCACGGGCGCCTCGAACCGCAACTGGCAGGGCTATGGCGCGCAAGTGGCGCTGGACGACAGCCTGAGCGCCATCGACAAGGCCATTTTGACGGACCCGCAAACGGCCGGCCCCCTGCTGGTGGCCTGCGCGCCGGAAGCCGTCGAGCAAGTACTGGCGATTTTCCGCGCCGAAGGCTTTGGCGACGCCGTCGTCATCGGCGAGATGCAGGAAGGCAGTACCGGGGTTTCCGTAATCTAATGAATATTTTTTGCAAAGGCAGTCCCATGACCACATTCTCGAACTCATTTAGCAAGTTCCCCGCCATCCTGGCCACCGTCGCCGCCACCCTGGCCATCCACAGCGGCCTGGCGCAAGCGCAGCAAGTGCTGCGCGTCTCCGCCATCCCCGACGAAGCGCCGACGGAATTGCAGCGCAAGTTCAAGCCGCTGGGCAGCTACCTGGAGAAAAAGCTGGGCATGAAGGTGGAATTTACGCCCGTCACCGATTACGCGGCCTCCGTCGAAGGCTTGATCAATAACAAGCTGGACATGGTCTGGTTCGGCGGTTTTACCTTCGTGCAAGCGAACGTGCGCAGCGGCGGCAAGATCGTGCCCCTGGTGCAGCGCGAGGAAGACACGAAGTTCCGCTCGGTATTTGTAACCACCAGCAAGGACATCAATCAATTGTCCGACCTGAAGGGCAAGAATTTCACGTTCGGCTCGGAATCGTCGACCTCGGGTCACTTGATGCCGCGCTACTACTTGCTGGCCGCCAAGATCAACCCGGACACGGACATGAAGCGCATCGCGTTTTCCGGCGCGCATGACGCCACCGTGGCTGCTGTGGCCGGCGGCAAGGTCGATGCGGGCACCTTGAACATTTCCGTGTGGGAAAAGCTCGTCGAAGCGAAAAAGGTCGATCCAAGCAAGGTGCGCGTGTTCTACACGACGCCAGGCTACTACGATTACAACTGGAGCGTGCGCGCCGACATGAACCCCGTCGTGCGCAAGAAGCTGACGGACGCCTTCCTGGCGCTGGACCCATCGACGGCCGAAGGCAAGGAAATCCTCGAACTGCAGCGCGCCACCAAGTTCATCCCGACCAAGGCCGAAAACTACAAGGATATCGAAGCGGCTGCGCGCGATGCCAAGTTGTTGAAGTAACTGCTGAAACTTGCCGGATGGCGTCCTGCGGACGCATCCGGCACACTCCCCCACACCGACACATCGCATGACATTCCAACTTCACAAGGTCAGCGTCCACCACGCGGGCGCCGCAGGCAATGCGCTGGCCCTGCGCGACCTGGACCTGGACGTGGCCCAGGGTGAGCAGATCGCCCTGATCGGCCCGTCCGGCGCCGGCAAGACCAGCCTGCTGCACACACTGGCGTGCGCGCTGCGTCCCGAATCCGGCACCTTGGACATCCTGGGCATTTCTCCCTGGCAAATCGGCAGCGCCGAACGCCACGCCTTGCGCGCACGCCTGTTCCTGGCGCCGCAAACGCCGCCGCTGCCGCCGCGCCAGCGCGTCGTCAACGCCGTGCTGGCGGGCCGCTTGCCCCAATGGAGCTTGTGGACGGCCATCCGTTCGCTGCTGGCGCCCGTCGATCCGCGCGCCGCATGGGAAGCTTTAGGTAAATTCAACCTGCAGGATAAATTGTATGCGCGGGTCGACCGCCTGTCCGGCGGCGAACGCCAGCGCTGCGGCATGGCGCGCGCGCTCGTGTCGGATGCGCAAGTCTTCCTCGTCGACGAACCGCTGTCCGCGCTCGACCCCACGCTGGCCTTGCAGACGATCCACGTGCTGCAAGCGGAAGCGACGGCGCGCAACGCCACCCTGATCTGCAGCCTGCACCAGGTGGAAATCGCCCGCGCCTGCTTTACGCGCATCGTCGCCTTACGCGACGGCAAGATCGTCTTCGACTTGCCCGGCGCCCAGGTCAGCGACGCCATGATCGCCGAACTGTACCGCAACAAGGCGGATACGGCGCCGCAGTTCGAGGCCGTGGAAACGCAGCTGGACGCCGCGAGGCCCCTTTGCTGAAATCCGCCAACGCCGCGATGCCGCGCGACCCCGCCTGGCGCGGCCGCCTGACCGGCGCCGCCATCGTGCTGCTCGTGCTGTGGCCGATGCTGGTGCAGGCGGAATTCAAGCCGTGGATTTTATGGGATGCGCAAAGCCTGGCGGCCACCTGGCAATTCCTTGCCAGCTTCGTACCGCCCGCCCACTCGCTGGAATTCCTGCAACTGGTGGCCATTTCCAGCTGGGAAACCATCGCCATGGCCACGGCCGGCATGGCCCTGGCCATGCTGGGCGCCATCCCCCTGACCTTGCTGGTGACGGAACGATTGTCGATTTCGCGCCTCGGCTCCGGCCGGGTGGCGCCCCTGGCCGCCGCCCTGCGCCACGCGGTCCGTGCCTTGCTGGTGCTGCTGCGCAGCGTGCCGGAACTGGTGTGGGCCTTGTTATTGGTGCGTATCGTGGGACTGGGGCCGACGGCGGGCGTGATCGCCATCGCCCTCACCTATTGCGGCATGCTGGGCAAGGTCTACGCGGAAATCCTCGAATCGTCGGATGCGTCCGCCTGCAATGCGCTATTGCACAACGGCAGCGGCCGCCTGAAAGCCTTGCTGTACGGCGCCTTGCCCGAATCGGCCGCCGAACTGGTGTCGTACACGATTTACCGCTGGGAATGCGCGATCCGCGGCTCCGTCGTCATGGGCTTTGTCGGCGCGGGCGGCCTGGGCCAGCGCATGGATGAATCGATGAAGATGATGGCGGGCAGCGAACTGGCCACCATGCTGATGGTCTTCGTGCTGCTGGTGGCGGGCGCCGACGCCGTCTCCGCCATGCTGCGCCGGAGGCTGGCATGAAGAGCGACACGTCCATGCTGCCTGTTTCAGAGCCTGTCCGTTGGTCCACCTGGGCCTTGCTGGCCGGTTTGTTGCTGCTGGTCATCGCCAGCTTCGCCACCCTGCCCCTGAAATGGGGCGAGTTTTTCAGCGCGGACGCCGTGCGCACGAGCGCCGACTTCCTGCACGGCTTCGCCCCGCCCGAGCTGGCCAGCCCCTTCCTGATGAAAGTCGGCGTGGCCACGTTCGAGACCCTGGCCATGTCGGCCATCGGCACGGTCATCGCGGCCGTGCTGGGCGCGCTGCTGGCCCTGCCCGCCAGCGGGCGTTTTGGCACCGTGGCGCGCAACGCGACGCGCGGCGTGTTGAATGTGCTGCGCTCGATCCCCGAACTGGTCTGGGCGTCGATCTTGCTGATCGCCGCCGGCCTGGGCCCGTTCGCGGGCACCCTGGCGCTGGCGCTGCACACGGTGGGCGTGCTGGGCCGCTTGTTTGCCGACGCCTTCGAGAATTGCCCGCCCTTGCCGGCGGCGACCTTGCGCATCAACGGCGCGCGGCCCGCCGTGGCCTTCCTGTACGCGACCTTGCCGCAATGCAGCCCGCAAATGATGTCCTATACCCTGTACCGCTGGGAAAACAATATCCGCGCCGCCGCCATCCTCGGCGTCGTCGGTGCGGGCGGCCTGGGGCAGATGCTGAAATACCATCTGTCGCTGTTCCAGATGCAGAACGCCGCCACTGTCATCGTCGCCATGCTGCTGATGGTGGCCGCCGTCGATGGCCTCAGCTACCTGCTGCGCCGCGCCATGACCCGTTAATTGTCACTTTTCGCAAGGATAGCCCATGTCAGGCTGGTGGACCATTATCTCGACAGAAACGCCGGAACAGCTGGCCGACATGACGAAAATCAACAAGGATGCATTTCTCGCCACCTGGGAAGCGGGCCTGTTCGGCGCCGACTGGATCGCGCAGCTGTGCACACAAGGCAAGGCGACCCAGTTGTCGTCGAACGGTTTTCCCAACCGCTACACGGCTTCGGCGGACGTCATCGCGCCCCTGCTGCAGGTAGGCATTGCCGAGGCGCAGGATGGGGAATTTCCGCAAGATACGCTGACGGGCTGGCCCGGCACCATCACCGTGCATCCGGAGCGCATCGCCGCCTGCCAAGCCGGCCAACTGCTGAGCATCGAAGTGTGGGACCAGTCATGACACAAGCGTTGATCATTCGCAAGGAAACCGCGGCCGACGTCGACGCCATCGACCACCTCACGCGCGACGCCTTTCTGCATGCGGAACACACGGACCATACGGAACAGTTCATCGTCAAGGCCTTGCGTGCCGCGGGCGCCCTGAGCGTGTCGCTGGTGGCCGAACTGGAAGGCGCCATCATCGGCCACGTGGCCGCCTCCCCCGTCAGTATCAGCGACGGCACGCCGCGCTGGTATGGGCTGGGCCCCGTTTCCGTTGCCCCTGGCCATCAGCACCAGGGCGTGGGCAGCCAGCTCATCGGGCAATTGCTGGACGACTTGCACCAATTGGGCGCGGCCGGCTGCGTGGTGCTGGGCGATCCACGGTATTACGGGCGTTTCGGCTTCCGCGCGGACGCTGCCTTGGTCTTGCCGGGTGTGCCGGCCGAGTATTTCCAGACACTGCATCTGGCGGGGTCCTTACCAACAGGCAACGTGACCTACCACCGCGCGTTTGAGGCCAACAGCTAGGCAAAGTCTTACGCGCATACAACACTGCAGCATGCACGGGCACCAGCAAGGCATTGATGCTGTTAATATTGCCAAATACTTAAATAACTGGCGCCATCCATGGATGCGCGCCACGCCATTCAAGCATGACGGACGTCTTTCCCGCCTATGCGGGCCACCCTTGCATGGAATTGCCGGCACCATGAAAAAATTGTTTTTTGGTATTACCACCGCCTGCTGCGCGCTGCTCACCAACGCCAGCGCCGCGCCTGTCGAAGACTTTATCGGCACCTGGAAACTGGAACGCACCACCGTCCCGAACTATGTCGTCATCAAGCAGGAAGGCGAGCGGCTCGTGGCGCTGCGCTATGCGCGCAATGTCCTCACCAACAAGATCGTCGAACGGCGCTTTCCCGCCAGCTATGCGAACGGCGACATCACCATCGCTGCGGGCGAGACAGTCATCCAGGCCCGCAGTGTGAACGACGTGGCGACCGTCACGATGCTGGCGGAAGCGTACAAGAAGATTTCCTCGTCCACGGCCGTGCCCACCAGTGAAGAAATGTCACAGATTTGAGCCACATCGTCATCCGCCCCACCAGCGCCGCCGATTGGCCGGCGCTGAAGTCCACGCGCCTGGCCGCCCTGCTCGACGCCCCCACGGCCTTTGGCGCCAGCCACGCCAGCGCGGCCGATTTTTCGGACGCCGACTGGCAGCAACGCGCCGTCAGCACGCCGCAGCGCACGTTTTTCCTCGCCTTTAACGCAGAACAACCCATCGGCCTGGCCGCGCAAGTGGTGGCCGGCAATGGCGAGTGCCACCTGATCGCCATGTGGGTACGTTCCGAATATCGCGGCCTGGCCGTGGCGCAAGACCTGGTCGAGGCCGTGAAACGATGCGCCGTCGGCAATGGCCACGCGCGGCTGGTGCTCGACGTCGCGCCGGAAAATGCGCGCGCGGCCGCGTTTTACCAGAAACAGGGCTTTGTCTTTTTACCGGAATGGGAAGCGCTGGAAAGCCATCCCCATATCCGCGTGCAAAAAATGGAATGGCTGGCGGTGGCATGAGTTCGATCACTGCGCGTAACGGCCATTCTTGCGTCCCTCCGAGGATGAGTCGTGCTTGACTGGATTTTTGACGGCATCGTCTGGATCGTTCGTCTGCTGATCTATAACCTGTTAGGAACGATCATTGAAAAGCTGTTCTATTGGCCGGGCTGGGCAATACTACGGCTACTCACGCTGGGCCACTACCCGCCGGCGAGAGCGTTGCCGCATAATCGCTTTGCCGTCGCCCTGTTTGCTGCGGTAGTCATCGCTTCCGGCCTGTTGATGGCATTGGCGTAATATAGTGTTTTAGCGAGTAAATCATTCATGGCAGATACGCGCATCGACGCGGCATCGGCACAACGTTGCTTTCTTTTCCCAATGCCGCTAAAAAACAGCTGATTCAAGCATTCCATTGCTCCAGATTGACACTCTGTCCTAAAAATCCCCATTCATCGCCATTCTTTTCTACACTTATGTTTCCTTGAATGGGCAGGAAAAACAGACTGCTCTGACTTGATAAACAATGACGTGAGAGGCAAATGAACAGGATGAATATGCGTGCAATCGCCGGACTTCTGCTATGTGCATGCGGCGCCGCCGTCCACGCCCAGGCCGATGTGGAACAAGCCGTGGCGCCGGCCGTGGAACAGGCTGAACCGGATACGGCGCCGTCCGTCAATGTCAAAGGCATCCGGGATCCGGACTGGAAACCCTACAGCGCCATGCTCAAGGGCGTCAAACGCTTCGAGGAAAAGCATGCGCTGGCGCCTGGCGCCGAATTACGCTTCATCCTGGAGCCGCGCCGTGCCGATGTCGACATGCATGCCATCGCGCTGCGGCTGGAAAGCGACGAGGCGGGTATGGCGATACCGCTGGGGGAGCGCAATATCTTCAGCCTGCCCGTCGAACAGGGTCCTCTGTATGAGAAGGCCGAGCTGACCGTCAACCGCAAGGCGGGGTCGGTCAGGTGGATACCCTACGTCAGGAGCGCGGCCACCAGCGACACGCTGCGCCGCCTGGGCGACCTGCGGCTGGCGTGCGAAGTGCATTGGGCCATCGACAAGGAAACCTTGCCTTTCGCCATGCGCACGGCGATGAGCGCATTGGGCGGCCCGTGCAATTTCGTGTCGCAAAAGGGAACCTACAGCTTTTCCGAGCCGCGGCGCATTACGGCGGCAACGATCAGTTTTAATGGCAAGAGCGCGCCCGTGCCCTTCAGCGGTTCGTCGTTCACGCCGCCGCTGCGGGAACAGGACTGGAGCGACGACAGCGTGCTCGAACTGACGTTCGCCGACGACTAGCTGGCGCGGCGCCCTACTTCACCCGCTGCTTTTCCAGCTTGCGCGCTAGGGTGCGCCGGTGCATGCCCAACCTTCTCGCCGTTTCCGAGATATTGAAATCCGTCTCGGCCAGCATTTCGTGGATGCGTTCCCATTCCAGGGTCTTGATGTTGGTGGCGCGGTTCGTCAGTTCGATGTCCGCGTTGCCGGCCACGTGGCCGAAGGCCGCTTCGATGTCGTCCGTGTTCGACGGTTTCGCCAGGTACTGGCAGGCGCCCAGCTTGATGGCTTCGACGGCCGTGCCGATGCTGGCGTAACCGGTGAGCACGACGATCAGCATCTCCGGGTCGTGCTGGTGCAGCATCTGCACGCAAGCCAGGCCTGACGTATTGCCATTGAGCTTCAAATCGACGACGGCGTAGTCGGGGCAATGCTGTTCCAGCAAGGCGCTCGCCTCATCGAAATTCGTGGCCAGGATGACCTGGTAGCCGCGCCGTTCGAACGAGCGGCCCAGGGTGCGGGCAAACGCGGCGTCGTCTTCCACGATCAGTAACAGACGGTCATCCTGCATGGTGGTCGCTTTCTCTTTCCAGTTTGATGGCCGCCAGCGGCAAGGCCAGGTGCACCACCGCCCCGCCCTGCACCCTGTTGCGCGCCGTCACCGTACCGCCCAAGGTACGCGCAACATTCACCACCAGGAACAGGCCGAGGCCGCCGCCGGGCTTGCCCTTGCTGCTTTGATACGGTTTGCCCAGGTGCGTCAGCATCGATGGCTCGAAGCCGGGGCCCGCATCGGTGATGACCAGGTGCAAGGCATCCGCTTCGCGCGTCGCTTCGAAGCGCAGCCAGTCGGGCGACGCTTCCAGCGCATTGTCGAGCACATTGCAGATGGTTTGTTTCAGGGTCGAATCGAAGACGACGGGTACGTCGTGCTCGATGCGGTTATCGTACTCGAAATCCTGGATCGGGCGGCTGGTGCGCCACTCGTCGACCAGGTCGTTGAGGAAGGTGTTGATCGTCGTTTTCACGGACGATTCGCCGCGCGCTTCGCCCGCAGACAGCAAGATGCCGCTGACGATGCTCTTGCAGCGCTGCAATTGCGCCTGCATTTCCGTGATTTCTTCCAGCAATTCGCTGTTCTTGCTCAGTTCCGGCATGCGGCGCCAGTCGCCGAGGATCACGGACAGGGTCGCCAGCGGCGTGCCCAGCTCGTGCGCGGCGCCCGAAGCCAGCAAGCCCATGCGGATGATGTGCTCTTCTTCCGCCGCGCGCTGGCGCAAGTCCGCCACCTTGGCGTCGCCGGCGCGCTGGTTGCGGTTGATGCGCGTAATAAACACCACCAGCAAGGCGGCGTTCAGGATGAAACAGATCAGCAAGCCTTGCACGTACAGGCTGGAAAAGCCCCGTTCCGGGTCGATCGGCAGGATCAAGGGGCCGGGCAGCAAGGCCAGGCCCGCCAGGCATAGACTGGTGATGGCCACCATGATCCAGGTCGACCACACTTCCAGCAGGACGGCGCTGAGGATGACTTGCAATAAGTACAGGAAGGCAAACGGGTTGCTGATGCCGCCGCTCAGGTAGAGCTGGGCCGTCAGTACGGTGACGTCGACCAGCAGAGCGAGGAACAGGGCCGTGTTGGACACGGGCTGGCGTTCGTGCCAGCGCAGCAGGCTGGCTAAATTAAAAGCGATGAGGCAGGACAGCACTTCGAGCATGTAGGGCACGGGCAAGGCGATGCCCAGTCCCACGCCCACGCCGAAGATCGTGCTGATCTGGCCGATCACGGCCAGCCAGCGCAGCTGGATCAGCAGCTTCATGTTCTGGTGGCCGGCCGGATGTTCCATCTCGGCCGCCACCGCACCGCGTTCTAGCACCTCGCGGTTGGGCAGGATCTCAATCCTGCCCGGCATGGTCGCTTTCTTGCGATAGATCAAGGTGCTGTTGGGACAAGCTGGCCTTGCGCGCGCGGCGACGTTTGTCTTCGCGCACGATCCACCAGCTGATACCGGCTACCATCAAGGCCAGGGTGAACCACGTCAAGGCGTACACGAGGTGGCTGTTGTGGAAGGAAATCACGGTCAGCCCGCCGACGGGGGCGTCCGCAGCCGTTTCCGACTTTGCCTTCGCATCGACGAAGTATGGCGCCACGTTGGTCAGCATGTGCGAGGCGCCGATGGCGGCCACGTCGCGCGAATACCAGTGCTGCGTGGCAGGACTGTTTTCGCGCAGGAAACCGCCGCCCGTCTCGCTGACGCGCAGCAAGCCGTCCACGTGGACGATGCCGGCCGGCGTGCTGGCGGCGATGCCTTCGCGTTTGGGCACGAAGCCGCGGTTGATCAGCACGGTGCTACCATCGGCCAGGCGCAAGGGCGTCACCAGCCAGTAACCGCTGCCCAGTGCCGTCGTTGCTTGCACCAGGGTATTGAAAATGGGGAGATACGTACCGGAGAGTCGCACATGGCGGTATTCATCCGTTTGCTGCGTGACACTGGCCCAGGCTGCGGGTCCAGGTGCGTCCGTTGCGGGCGCATGTACGCGTTGTTCGACGCGCTCGATCAGGTCAAGCTTCCAGAACAGGCGCTTGACTTGCCAGGTGCCCAAGGCACAGAAACCGGCAAACAAGATCCCCGCCAGCAAGGCCAGTGCAATTTTCGAATAATGCACAGCCATGCCGCGTGGGCCTGGCGCGGCATCTTGCGATGCGGCGCCAGGGGCGCGCCCGGTGTTGCTTGGGCGCGTATTACTCATCATGGAGCCGTTTTCGTATGCATGTACTCAGGCATCAGATCCGGCATCATGTTGTGGTTCATGTGGTACATGACCCACAGGGAACCGGCCATGGCAATACCCACGATCATGATCGTGAAGATCAGCGCCATCATGTTCCAGCCGCCTTCGGACTTGGTGTTCATGTGCAGGAAGTACACCATGTGTACCACGACTTGAACGGCCGCGAACGCCAGCAGGACCAGGCCCATGGTGCCCGAGTTGGTGATGGCTTTCGTCATCACCAGCCAGAAAGGAATGGCCGTCAGGATCACCGACAGGATGAAGCCGATGGTATAGCTTTTCAGGCTGCCATGATCGTGATTGTCATGGTGGTGGCTATCGCCGTGTGTGTGGTGGTCGCTCATGGCAGCACTCCCATCAGGTAGACAAAGGTGAAGACGCCGATCCAGATGACGTCCAGGAAATGCCAGAACAGCGACAGGCACATCATACGACGGCCGTTTTCCGGGGTCAGACCATGCTTGTTCAACTGGAACATCAAGGTCACGAGCCAGATCACGCCGAACGTCACGTGCAAGCCGTGGGTACCGACCAGGGCGAAGAACGACGACAGGAACGCGCTGCGCTGCGGACCGGCGCCTTCGTGGATCAGATGAATGAATTCATACATTTCCAGCGACAGGAAGGCCAGGCCGAACAGGCCCGTGATGGCCAGCCAGACCAGGGTGCTGCGCAATTGCTTGCGCTGCATGGCCAGCATGGCGAAGCCGTAGGTGATCGACGACAACAGCAGCATGGCCGTGTTGACGGCCACCAGCGGCAGGTCGAACAGCGCGGCGCCCGTTGGGCCGTCCGCGTAGCTGCGGCCGACCACGGCGTACGTGGCGAACAGACAGGCGAAGATCAGGCAATCGCTCATCAGGTAGAGCCAGAAACCCAGCAGGCTGCCGTTTTCCGGGTGGTGCTCGCGCACAAAGTAGCTGCGCGTGCTTGGTGCGGCGCCAGCGGCGCCGGTGTTATGGGCGATGGTATCAGACATGGCTGCTCAGCAATTTAGTATAAGCGTCTTCGGTACGGACCACTTCTTCCGCAGGAATGTAGTAATCGCGCTTGTAATTAAAGGTATGGACGATGATGGTGACCATCATGATCACGAAGCCAATGCTGGCGACGAGCCACATTTGCCAGATCAGGCCAAAACCGACCAGTGCGGACAGTGCGGCGATCACGAAACCAGCCCAGGTGTTCTTCGGCATGTGGATCTTCGTGAAACCGGACGTCGGACGCTGGTAACCATGTTTCTTCATGTCGGTCCATGCATCGAGTTCATGCACTTGCGGCGTGAAGGCGAAATTATAGTCTGGCGGTGGCGACGACGTCGACCATTCCAGCGTACGGCCGCCCCATGGGTCGCCGGTCACGTCGCGCAGGGCGTGACGGTTGCGGTAGCTGACGAAGAACTGGATCAGCATGGACGCGATGCCCAGTGCGATCGAGACGGCGCCAAACCAGGCGATGATGGTCCAGATTTGCAGCGATGGATCTTCAAAGTGGTTGACACGACGGGTCACGCCCATCAGGCCCAGCACGTACAGCGGCATGAAGGCCAGGTAGAAGCCGACGAACCAGAACCAGAACGAGCACTTGCCCCAGAACGCGTCGAGCTTGTAACCGAAGGCTTTCGGATACCAGTAGTTAATCGCAGCGAAGACACCGAAGACCACGCCGCCGATAATCACGTTATGGAAGTGGGCGATCAGGAACAGGCTGTTGTGCAGCACGAAGTCCGCTGGTGGTACGGCCAGCAATACGCCGGTCATGCCGCCGATGGTGAAGGTGACCATGAAGCCGATCGTCCACAGCATCGGCAGTTCGAAGCGGATACGGCCGCGGTACATGGTAAACAGCCAGTTGAAGATCTTCGCGCCCGTCGGGATCGAGATGATCATCGTCGTGATGCCGAAGAAGGAGTTGACGCTGGCGCCCGAACCCATGGTGAAGAAGTGATGCAGCCATACCAGGTACGACAGGATCATGATGACGCAGGTGGCGTACACCATCGAAGCGTAGCCGAACAGGCGCTTGCTGCTGAAGGTGGCAACGACTTCCGAGAACACGCCGAACAGCGGCAGGATCAGGATGTACACCTCTGGGTGACCCCAGATCCAGATCAGGTTGACGTACATCATGGCGTTGCCGCCCAGTTCCGTCGTGAAGAAGTTAAAGCCTGCAACGCGGTCCAGCGACAGCATGGCCAGCACGGCCGTCAGCACCGGGAAGGCGGCGACGATCAGGATGTTGGTGCACAGTGCGGTCCAGGTGAAGACCGGCATTTTCATCCAGGTCATGCCTGGCGCGCGCATCTTGACGATGGTGGCGATCAGGTTGACACCGGACAATAGCGTCCCGACCCCGGCAATCTGCAAGGACCATATGTAATAGTCTACCCCCACGTCCGGACTGCCGACGATGCCCGACAGCGGTGGATACGCCAGCCAGCCCGTGCGGGCGAATTCGCCGACGAACAGCGAAGCCATGACCAGGGCGGCGCCCATGGTGGTCATCCAGAAGCTGAAGTTGTTCAGGAAAGGGAAAGCCACGTCGCGCGCGCCGATTTGCAGCGGCACCACGTAGTTCATCAGACCCGTCACGAAAGGCATCGCGACGAAGAAGATCAT
The DNA here is from genome assembly GCF_023703445.1 of Janthinobacterium kumbetense. Lineage (NCBI taxonomy): Bacteria > Pseudomonadati > Pseudomonadota > Betaproteobacteria > Burkholderiales > Oxalobacteraceae > Janthinobacterium > Janthinobacterium kumbetense. Next base: position 892,571 of record NZ_JAMQGR010000001.1, on the reverse strand, counting down.
GATCACGCCGTGGGCGGTGAAGATCTGGTCGTAGTGATGCGGTGGCAGGAAGCCGGCATTGTCGCCAAAGGCGATTGCCTGCTGGGTGCGCATCATGAGCGCGTCGGCAAAGCCGCGCAGCAGCATGACCAGGCCCAGGATCATGTACATGATACCGATTTTTTTATGGTCGATACTGGTGATCCAGTCGCGCCACAGGGTACCCCAAACGCGGAAATACGTCAGTGCCGCAACGAGTGCGATACCGCCCAGGGCGACCATTGCAAAGGTCGCCAGCAGGATAGGTTCGTGAAATGGAATTGCATCCCAAGTCAGACGGCCGAATATAAGCTTCGTCAGATCAATATGGTCTAGCATTGTTACTCTCAGAGAAAAAAGGGAGGCGCCAGGCAAGCGGCGCCAGTATCTGCAGCGCAATGCGCTGCGGGATTCATGCAGTCGTTACTTGGCTTGAACGCCCTTTTCAACTACTGCATCGCTAGCGACTACTGCCGTTACGGCCGCTACCGGGCTATTTGCCATCGTCAATTTGTATGGCTCGACCGGCGTCACGCACAGAGCGTCGGAAACGATGGTGCGGTTCAGAATTGCCTTGTACAGATCGCTAGGTACGGCGCTGTAGCGGCGGACCGGGTCGCGTTCGCTAGGCTGGGCCAGCGACAGGTAGTCGTCGCGGTTCAGCGCGCCGCCACCGGCACGTGCCGATTCCACCCATTTGTCGAAGTCCGCATCATTCACGCCGTGGAACTTGAAGCGCATGCCCGAGAAACCGGCACCGCTGTAGTTGGCGGAAAAGCCCTTGTAGACGCCAGGCTTGTTGATGACGGCATTCAACTGCGTTTCCATGCCAGGCATGGCGTAGATCTGACCTGCCAGTGCGGGGATGAAGAACGAGTTCATGACGGACGACGCGGTGATCTTGAAGCGGATCGGACGATCGACTGGCGCGTACAGTTCATTCACGGAAGCGATGCCTTGCTCCGGGTAGATGAACAGCCATTTCCAGTCCAGCGCCACGACTTCGACGATCATCGGCTTGTGGCTGGCAGGAATCGGACGGTTGGCGTCGATACGACTCAGCGGACGATAAGGATCGAGGGTGTGGGTGCTGATCCAGGTCAGCAGGCCCAGCACGATGATGATCAGCAGGGGCGCGCCCCAGATGATCAGCTCGAGGCGAGTCGAGTGGTCCCAGTCCGGCTCGTATTTGGCCGCGGTGTTGTTTTTTCTATAGCGCCATGCGAAAAGCAGGGTCAGGGCGATTACCGGAACGATAATCAACAGCATCAGCAATGTCGAGATGACAATCAGATTGCCTTGCTGAACTGCGATGTCTCCGGACGGATTCAGTACCACCGTATTGCAACCAGCCAACAATGCGAGAGGTAAAAGAAGCAGTCCGCGACGAACTTTTAATGAAAACATACAGGAAAGTCCAGTACAGGGGATGAAGATATGGTACTGTATTCTCACTGGAGCGCGTTGGCAATTGGACGTTTTGTCCTACCCCTTGCTCGGATTTTCACTCGGTAGTTGCGGAGTTTTCCTACAGCTATCTATTGAATAGTCCTACTCCGGGCGTGAGACACCCGGGGTATGTTACGCGTTGGCCGAACTCGAAACTATATTGGAGACGATCATCATGTCCAGCACGCGCATACACAGCGGGGATGTACCCGCCGACTTTTCCCCTCACTCCCTGCGCGACGCAAGCGGGGCCGGCACGGTCGAATCGCATATCGACCCCGGTGAGATCGCCGTCGGCGTGATCATCGGCCGCGCTTCCGAATACTTCGACTTCTTTGTCTACGCCATCGCCTCGGTGCTGGTGTTTCCGCGCGTCTTCTTCCCATTCGAAGAGCGGCTGGAAGGGACTTTATATGCCTTCCTGATTTTCTCGTTCGCCTTCATCGCCCGTCCGTTCGGCACCGTGATCTTCATGGAGATCCAGCGCCGCATGGGGCGCAGCGCCAAGCTGACCTTCGCCCTCTTCCTGCTGGGCGTGTCGACGGCCGGCATCGCCTTCCTGCCCACGTATTCCCACCTGGGTTTTGCCGCCATCATCTGGCTGTCCGTGCTGCGCATCGGCCAGGGCGTGGCCCTCGGCGGTTCGTGGGATGGCTTGCCCTCGCTGCTGGCCCTGAACGCGCCGGAAAACAAGCGGGGCTGGTACGCCATGCTGGGCCAGCTGGGCGCGCCCGCCGGCTTCCTGATCGCTGCCGGCCTGTTCTGGTTCATGCTGACCACCCTGACGGATGAAGACTTCCTCGACTGGGGCTGGCGTTATCCTTTCTATGTGGCCTTCGCCATCAACGTGGTCGCCCTGTTTGCCCGTCTGCGCCTGGTGTCGACGAATGAATATGCGCGCCTGCTCGACGAACGCGAACTGCAGCCCGTGAGCGTGTTTGAAATGAGCCGCGGCCAGGGCCGCAACGTGCTGATCGGCGCCCTCGCCGCGCTGGCCAGCTATGCCCTGTTCCACCTGGTGACCGTGTTCCCGCTGTCGTGGATTTCCGTCTACCAGACGCGTTCCGCGCCGGACTTCCTGCAAATCCAAATGCTGGGCGCCGTGCTGGCCGCCGTCGGCGTGGTGATTTCCGGCTTGCTGGCCGATAAAGTGGGCCGCCGCACCACCCTGGGCGTGCTGGCCGTGCTGATCGCCATCTTCAGCGCCTTCGTGCCGACCCTGATGGGCGGCGGCAATACGGGCCAGGACGTGTTCATCCTCGTGGGCTTCAGCCTGCTGGGCTTGTCCTACGGCCAGGCAGCCGGCGCCGTGACGGCCAACTTCCCTGCCCGCTTCCGCTATACGGGCGCGGCCCTGACGTCCGACCTGGCCTGGCTGGTCGGCGCCGGCTTCGCTCCGCTGGTGGCGCTGGGCCTGTCAGCCAACTTCGGCCTTGCCTACGTCAGCTTCTACCTGCTGTCGGGCGCCGTCGCCTCGCTGGCCGCCCTGAGCCTGAACCGGGCACTGGAAATCCGCGACTGACATATATATAGTGTGCAGTACGCACAGCACTGAAAAACGCCGGCTCCGTCCGGCGTTTTTTTCATCCCCGCGCCAGCTTGACGCCACGCTTCCTGGTCACGCTTACTGTATCGCCAGCTGCCGCCCGCCCGTGCCTTCCTTCTTCGGCAAGTCCAGCAGCAACACGCCATTTTCATAACGGGCCTGCGCACCGGCCTCGTCCACCTCATGCTGCAGCACGAAGCTGCGGTATTGCTGGCCGTACTCGCGTTCGCTGCGCACGACCTTGCCGCCGCCGTCGCGCGTCACCCTTTCATTCTTGAGTTCGGCGCTGATGGAGACGCGGTTGCCATCGATGGACACCTGGATATCGTCTTTATTCACGCCTGGAATGTCCGCCTGCAACTGATAGGCTTGTTCGGTTTCGGCAATGTCGACGCGCATGCGCCCATTGCCCACGTCGCGCACATGCAAGGCGGGCGCGAAAAAGTCGCGCATGAATTCTTCCATGTCGCTGAAGGGGTCGAAACGTCCCAGCGGGTGCTGCGGATCGCGGTGGATCAAATGATTGGCCATGATGTCCTCCTGCATGGGTTGGCTTGCACACGGCGGCCGCCCGCAAGGACGCCGCCACCTCCTGCATCTTAGGATGACAACAACCAATCTCTTTGACCTGCCTCAATCGTGGCCAGCTTGATTTTCCCGCCACTTTGATCTGTGCGTTGCCTCGCCTTGCACAGGCGTGCGAGTCGGCAATTGGGCACAAGACTGTTATGCTAGCGCACGCCATGCTTGACCACCAGAAAACTTGCATTTCAATTAAAATTGATTCTTTCGCGACAGCCTTACACGGACATGATGAATACCAAGACCCCGATCGATTCCTTCAGCTTTCGCCGCATCCTCACCCGCAACGTCACCTTGCCGCTGGTCATCGGGGTCATCACGGCCCTCGTGTTCGTCGCCCTGATCGCCTACCTGCTGTCGGCCCTGCGCTCGGTCGAGCATTCCGAACGGGTGATCGGCAATGCGAACGAGGTCATGAAATTGTCCGTCGACCTGGAAACGGGCATGCGCGGCTACTTGCTGACGGGCGACGAAACGTTTTTGGCGCCATATAAATCAGGCAAGGCAAAGATCGCCGTCGAAATGAACACGCTGCTGGAACTGGTGTCCGACAGCCCCATCCAGGTCGACCGGCTGCGCCGCATCCGCGCGCTGCAAGGCCAGTGGCTCGATTATGCCGAAGGCGTGATCGCCCAGCGCCGCAGCAACCAGGAATTCCTCGCGCGCGTGCGCCAGGGCGAAGGCAAGCTGGAATTTGACGAAATCCGCCGCGAATTCCTCGCCTTCCTGTCCATGGAGCAGCGGCTGCGCCAGGAACGGGCCGACACGGCCGAAAGCCGCACCATGCTGGCCGTGGTGGTCTTCCTCATCCTCAGCCTGGGATTGTCGGGCTTGCTCGCCTACCTGGGACGGCGCGAACTGCTGCGCCTGTCCGACATCTACAACGATGCGCTCGAGCAGCGCGGCAAGGACAATGACGTGCTGCAGGAGCAGGCGTGGCTGCGCACTGGGCAGACGGAATTGGCGGCCCACACGAGCGGCCAACTGGGCTTGCCGCAGCTGGGACGGCACGTGCTGGACTTCCTCGCTCACCGCCTCGACGTGGCCGTCGCCACCCTGTACGTCGTCGACGAGGATGGCAGCCTGCGCCGCACGGCCGTGTACGGCTTCAGCGACCAGGGCGTCAAGGACAAGCCCGTCTTCAAGCTGGGCGAAGGCCTGGTGGGCGAGACGGCGCGCGAAAAACGCCTCAAGCATGTGCAGCAAGTGCCCGACAATTACCTGACCGTGACATCGAGCCTGGGCCACGGCACGCCGCTGGAACTGGTCTTGACGCCCGTCAATAACGAAGGCGTCGTCAACGGCGTCATCGAACTGGGCTTCACGCATCCCGTCAGTGCCCGCGCCAAGGAATGGCTGAACCTGATTGCCGCGAATGTCGGCACGTCGCTGGAAGCGGCCCTGTACCGCCAGCGCCTGCAAAATGTGCTGGAAGAAACCCAGCAATTGAATGAAGAACTGGAAGTGCAGCAGGAAGAATTGCGCACGGCCAATGAAGAACTGGGCGAGCAATCGCGCGTGCTGGAACAGTCGCAAGCCCACCTGGAAGAGCAAAAGGCGGCACTGGAACAGTCGAACGAGCAGCTGGCCGTGCAGGCGCTGTCGCTGGACCAGAAAAACATGGCCATCGGCGAAGCCCATGCACAGCTGGAAGCGCGCGCCGAAGAGCTGCAGCGGGCCAGCCGCTATAAATCCGAATTCCTGGCGAACATGTCGCACGAACTGCGCACGCCGTTGAACAGCTCGCTAATCCTGTCGAAGCTGCTGTCGGACAACACCAGCGGCAACCTGACGCCGGAGCAAGTGACGTTTGCGCAAACCATATATTCGGCCGGCAACGACTTATTGACCCTCATCAACGATATCCTCGACATTTCCAAGGTCGAGGCGGGAAAGCTGGAATTGACGCCGGAAGCCGTGCCCTTCGACGAGCTGCTCAGCAGCATGAAGATGCTGTTCGGCGCCCAGGCGCAGCAAAAGAAACTCGTCTTAGACGTCAAGGTGGCGCCGGACGCCCCGCCATCGTTTGTCAGCGACCGCCAGCGCCTCGAGCAAATCCTGAAAAACCTGCTGTCGAACGCCATCAAGTTTACCGACACGGGCAGCGTATCGCTGCACGTGAGCACCGCTGCGGCCGGCCAGGTGCGCTTCGAGGTGCAGGATACGGGCATCGGCATCGCCGGCGACCAGCAGCACAAGATTTTCGACGCCTTCCACCAGGCCGACGGCACCACCAGCCGCCGCTACGGCGGCACGGGCCTGGGCCTGTCGATTTCGCGCGACCTGGCCGCCTTGCTCGGTGGCAGCATCGAGCTGGCCAGCACGCCCGGCCAGGGCAGCACGTTCACCCTCGTGCTGCCGGCCGTCATGCCGGAACGCGCGGCGGAAGCGGTCACCGTGCCCGCCGCCGCGCCGCAGGCCCCCGCCAGAATCGCGGCCGCCGCACCCAAGGCGGCGCCTGCTGCCAAGCCCGTGCCGCTGCCCACCTTCGAGGATGACAGGAATAGCGTGCCAGCGGCCAAGACGGGCCAGCGTTCCGTGCTGGTGATCGAGGATGAGCCGTCGTTCGCCGGCATCCTGTTCGACCTGGCACATGAAATGCAATACCGCTGCTTGGTGGCGCACGGCGCCGACGAAGGCTTGCGCCTGGCGCAGGAATTCCTGCCCGACGCCATCCTGCTCGACATGGGCTTGCCGGACCGCCCGGGCTTGCTGGTCTTGCAGCAGCTCAAGGAAAACCCGCTGACGCGCCACATTCCCGTGCACATCGTCTCCGGCAACGACCAGATGCAGGAAGCCATGCAATTGGGCGCCATCGGCTACGCCACCAAGCCGCGCACGCGCGAGCAGCTGAAGGAAGTGTTCCGCAAGCTCGAATCGAAGTTCACGCAAAAGATGAAGCGCATCCTGCTGGTCGAGGACGACGAACGCCAGCGCGAAAGCGTGGTGCACCTGATCAGCGACGACGACGTGGAAATCACGGCCGTGGCGCTGGGCGAACAGGCGCTGGAATTGCTGAAAACACAGATTTTCGACTGCATGATCATCGACCTCAAGTTGCCCGATATCCAGGGCAACGAATTGCTCGAACGCATGGAACATGAAGAGCTGTGCTCGTTCCCGCCCGTCATCGTCTACACGGGCCGCAACCTGAGCCGCGAGGAAGAAGCGGACCTGATGAAGTATTCGCGCTCCATCATCATCAAGGGCGCCCGCTCGCCCGAACGCCTGCTCGACGAAGTCACCCTCTTCCTGCACAAGGTGGAGTCGGAACTGTCGAGCGAGCGCCAGGGCATGCTGCAGCAGGTGCGCAGCCGCGAACGCGTGTTTGAAGGGCGCAAGATCTTGCTGGTGGACGACGACGTGCGCAATATCTTTGCCCTGACGAATGCGCTGGAACAGAAAGGCGTGGTGGTGGAAATCGGCCGCAACGGCTTCGAAGCCATCAGCAAGCTCAACAGCGTGGACGATATCGACCTCGTATTGATGGATGTCATGATGCCGGGCATGGATGGCCTGGAAGCGACGCGCTTGATCCGCGCCGATGGCCGCTACAACAAGCTGCCCATCATCGCCATCACGGCCAAGGCCATGAAAAATGACCAGGAAGAATGCCTGCAGGCGGGCGCGTCCGACTACCTGGCCAAGCCGATCGACCTGGACCGTTTGTATTCGCTGCTGCGCGTGTGGATGCCGAAGATGGAACGCATGTGATGACACGCCATGCCCGGGAGCGGCGCTGATGTCCCAGCGCACCACGGACGCACAACTGCAGGCGCTGATGGAGGCAATCTATCAGCGCTACAGCTATGACTTCCGCGACTACTCTTTACCCTCGCAGCGGCGGCGCCTGCATCAGGCGCTAGAACGCCTGCATTGCGCCGACCTGCCCGCCTTGCAGCAGCTGGTGCTGGACGATGCCGCCGCCTTTGGCAAGCTGCTGCAGATTTTGACCGTGCCCGTCACGCAAATGTTCCGCGACCCGGCGTTTTTCCGCGCCTTGCGCGAACAGGTGGTGCCCGTGCTGAAAACCTACCCGTCGCCGACCATCTGGGTGGCCGGCTGCTGCACGGGCGAAGAAGCGCTGTCGCTGGCCATCCTGCTGCACGAGGAAGGCTTGCTCGAACGCAGCACGATTTACGCCACGGACATCAATCCGCAAGCGCTGGCCACGGCCGCGCGCGGCGTGTATCCGCTGCACCGGCTCGATGAGTACGGCGCCAACTACCTGGCCGCCGGCGGCCTGGGCCATCTGGCCGACTATTACACGGTCGAGCATGTCACTGCGCGTTTCCAGCAGCACCTGCTCGACAGGATCAACTTTGCCGACCACAGCCTGTCCACGGACAGTGTTTTTATTGAAACGCAATTGATTTGCTGCCGTAACGTGCTGATTTACTTCAACAAAACCTTGCAGGAACGGGCCCTGGGCCTGTTCCACGACTCGCTGTGCCACCGGGGTTTCCTGGGCCTGGGCAGCAAGGAAAGCACGCATTTCACCCGCTTTGCCGCCGAATTCGAGCCATTGCCGGGTCCCGAAAAGCTCTACCGCAAGCGTGCGCCGTCGCACGCCGCTTCCCACTACGCTGGACGGCAAAGCCATGCCAGGAATGAAACATGATGAATGAAACAAGCACCAAACTGCTGATCGTTGACGACTTGCCGGAAAACTTGCGCGCGCTCAATGCGTTGATACGCGAGAGCGACCGCAGCGTCTACCAGGCATCCTCGGGCGAAGAAGCGCTGGCCCTGCTGCTGGAACACGATTTCGCGCTGGCCATCCTCGACGTGCAAATGCCGGAAATGGATGGCTTTGAGCTGGCGCAATTGATGCGCGGCACGGAAAAAACGCGCCACATCCCCATCGTCTTCGTCACGGCGGCCGGCAAGGAAATGAATTTCGCCTTCCAGGGCTATGAAAGCGGCGCCGTCGATTTCCTGCACAAGCCGCTCGACATCAATGCCGTGCAAAGCAAGGTCAACGTCTTCGTTGCCCTGCACCAGCAGCGCAGCGAAACGCGGCGCCAGGTGCAGGCACTCGAGCACAGCCGCCAGCAGCAGGAAGCGCTGCTGAAGGAATTGCGCGCCACCCAGGCGGAACTGCAGCGTTCGCTGCGCTTGCGCGACGAATTCATGTCCATGGTGGCGCACGAGCTGCGCACGCCGCTGAATACGCTGTTCCTGGAAACGCAGATGCGCACCGTCAACCTGGAACGGGGCAACCTGGCCGCCTTCGAACCGGAAAAGCTGGGCAAGATGGTGGCGCGCGACGGGCGGCAAATCCGCAGCATGGTGCGCCTGATCGACGACATGCTCGACGTGTCGCGCATCACCAGCGGCAAGCTGTCGATCCGCCGCGAAGCCGTCGACCTGACCAGCCTGGTACGCCGCGTGGCGGACGACCTGGTACCGTATGCGGCCGCCGCCGGCAGCGTGCTGGAAGTGCTGGCCTTCGAACCCATCCAGGGTTACTGGGATGCCTTCCGCGTCGAGCAGATCGTTGTCAACCTGATCAGCAATGCCGTGCGCTACGGCCAGGGCCAGCCCGTGGAAATCAGCCTGGCGCACACGCAGAACAGCGCCGTCATCGAAGTGCGCGACCATGGCATCGGCATCAACGCGCGCGACCAGGAACGCATCTTCGACGCCTTCGAGCGCGTCATCCACCAGGACCGCACGGGCGGCCTGGGCCTGGGCCTGTTCATCACCAAGCAGCTGGTGGACGCGCACGGCGGCGCCATCACCCTGCAAAGCCAGCCCGGCAATGGCGCCCTGTTCAGCGTCACCCTGCCGCTGGCCGGCAGCTGAGGCCCGCATGAGCAGCACTCCTGCCACCAGCAGCCAGGCCGGCGCCAGCGGCGTGGCCTTCCTGCTGCAACTGGAACGCCGGCTGCGCCTGCTGCAAGACACGGGCGAGATCCTCGCCCTGTCGGCCCAGCTGCTGGGCCAGCGCCTGGGCGCCCAGCAAGTGGCGTGTTTCGATATTGACCAGGTCCTGCAGTGCCCCACCCTGCAGCATGCGTGGAGCGATGGCCTGGCGCCGGGCGCCGCCGGCGAATATTTCCTCGGCGATTGCGCGGCAGGCCTGGCCGAGGCGCTTGCCGCGGGCCAGGCGCTGGCCGTCAGCGACGTGATGAATGACCCGCGCACGGCCCAGCCCGCCGCGCAAGCCACGTTTGCGCGCCTGGGCATCCGTGCCTTCCTGAACATTCCCATTGCCAAGGATGGCCAGCTGGCGGCCCTGTTCGTCGTGCACAGCCGCGCGGCGCGCCTGTGGCATGCGGACGAGATCGAACTGGCCGTGCAAGTGTCGGAACGGGTCTGGTCGACCATTTTGCGGGCCCAGGCGGAAGCGCGCCTGCGCGCCCTCAGTGCCAGCATGGAAACGCAGGTGGCCGAGCGCACGCGCGAATTCGGCCGCACCTGGAACGTGAGCCCCGACTTGCTGGGCGTGCTCAACCTCGACGGCTATTTCGAGCATTCGAACCCCGCCTGGCAAGCCACCCTGGGCTGGTCGGCCGAGGAAATCCGCACGACGAAATTCCTCGAACTGATCCATCCGGACGACTTGCCGCGCACCCATGCGGCCTGGGATGCGGCCAACCAGGGCCAGCCCGCCTTGCGTTTCGAAAACCGCTACCGCCACAAGCTGGGCGGCTGGCACTGGCTGTCGTGGGTGGCCGTGCCCGAAGGCGACAAGGTGTATTGCAGCGCGCGCGACATCACCGTGGAAAAGAAGCTGGAAGCGGACCTGGCCGCGCGCAACAGCGAGCGCGAGCGGCTATGGCGCAGCGCGCAAGACTTGATGGTGGCCATCGATGCCGAAGGCTGCTTTGCCGCCGTCAACCCGGCCGCCGGTGCCATCCTGGGCTGGTTGCCCGAGGAAATGCTGGGCCGCAGCATCTTCGACTTCGTGCTGCCCGAGGATGCCGCCGCCACGCGCCAGGCCTTGCTGCAAGTGGGCAAGGAATCCATGCCCAGCTTTGAAAACCGCTACCGGCACCGCGACGGCGGCCACCGCTGGCTGTCGTGGGTGGCCGCAATCGAAGGCGACCTGGTGTTTGCCACCGGACGCCACGTCACCCTGGAAAAGGAAGCGCAGAATACCTTGCGCCGCATGCAGGAATCGTTGCGCCACAGCGAAATGGCCCTGCTGCAATCGCAGAAGCTCGAAGCGCTGGGCAAGCTGACGGGCGGCGTGGCCCACGACTTCAATAACGTGCTGCAAATTATCTCGGGCAATTTGCAATTGCTGCAGCTGGGCCTGGATAACGACCCGCAGGCCGCCAAGCGCATCGCCAGCGCCTCGGCCGCCGTGGAACGGGGCGCCAAGCTGTCGGCCCAGTTGCTGGCCTTTGCGCGGCGTCAACCATTGAAACCGCTGGTGACGGACCTGGCGCAGCTGCTGCGCGCAACGGAAGAGCTGCTGCGGCGCGCCACCGGCGAAACCATCGAGACGCGTTTGCTGCTGGCCGACGACTGCTGGCGCGCCCTGGTCGATCCGCACCAGCTGGAAAACGTCATCCTCAACCTGGCCATCAACGCGCGCGACGCCATGGAGGGCCAGGGCCAGCTGACCATCGAACTCAGCAACTGCGTGCTGGGCAGCGACTACGCGGCGCGCCATGCGGACGTGGCGCCTGGCGACTACGTGCAGCTGGCCGTGTCGGACACGGGCACGGGCATTCCCGCGGAACTGCTGGACAAGATTTTCGAGCCGTTCTTCACGACCAAGAAAGAAGGCGAAGGCACGGGCCTGGGTTTGAGCATGGCGTACGGTTTCCTGCGCCAGAGCGGCGGCCACCTGACCGTGGACAGCCTGCCTGGCCATGGCAGCACCTTCCGCATCTATCTGCCGCGCTCGCTAGAAGCGGAAACGGAACTGCCGCTGCAACTGGGCGGCCCCGTGCTGGGCGGCAAGGAAACCATCCTCGTCGTGGAAGACGACGTGCAGGTGCAGACGACGGTGGTGGACATGTTGCGCGGCCTTGGCTATGCCGTGCTGCGCGCCAGCGATGGCGAAAGCGCGCTGGCCATCATCGGCAGCGGCGTGCCCATCGACCTGCTGTTTACGGACGTGGTGATGCCAGGCAAGGTCGCCAGCACGGCGCTGGCGCGCCAGGCCCGCGTGCTGCTGCCGCAGCTGGCCGTGCTGTTTACCTCGGGCTATACGCAGGACGCCATCATGCAGGGCGGGCGGCTGGAACCGGGCGTCGAATTGTTGAGCAAACCCTACCGGCGCGAAGACCTGGCGCGGCGCATCCGCCACTTGCTGGCGAATGGCCGCCACGTGACGGCCCTGCACCAGTACCGCGCACAGCTGCCGCCACAGCCGGCAACAGCGCCGCCGGCAGGCCGCCATATCCTTCTGGTGGAAGACAATGCGGACGCGCGCGCCATGACGGGCGACCTGCTGTCCATGCTGGGACACACGGTGCTGGCCGTGGGCACGGCCGAGGAAGCCTTGCCCCTGCTGGACACGCCGGGGCTGGACCTGCTGCTGACCGATATCAGCCTGCCGCGCATGTCGGGCGCCGAGCTGGCCGAACTGGCGGCGCGCGACCATCCGCGGCTGGAAGTGGTGTTTTCCACGGGCCACGCGCCGGCCAATTCAGGCGTGCTGGACCCGCAAGCGCGCTTCCTGGTGAAACCATTTACCGTCGAGCAATTGCAGCAAGCCTTGCTGCCGACAGCCTAGTAAACGTCGAGCCGGCGCGCCTTCAGTGCGCCGGCCAGCTCTTCCAGGCCAAACGGCTTGCGCAGGAAGCGCGCGCTGGCGTCCTGCATCAGGCTGGCGCCCCAATCGTGCCCGGAAGCAAATACCACGTCCAGCTGCGGCCAGTGCGCGCGCGCGTGGCGCGCCAGTTCCAGGCCGGACATGGTGGGCAGGCTGATATCCGTCACCAGCACGTCCAGGCCCGGCAAGGCCAGCAGGGGCAAGGCTTCCTCGGCGCTGGACACGCCGTGCACGGTGTGGCCCAGCATATTGAGCATTTCCGTCGTCATTTCGCGCGCATCGTCATTGTCTTCCACCAGCAGGATGCGTCGCCCGGACGGGTCGGGCGCGCCCACCAGGCGGCGATCGGCCAGCACGTGGCGGATGCGCCGCGCCAGGTCTTCGCGCTGATACGGTTTGCTCAACAATTCAACGCCCGGATCCAGCCGCCCGCCCTGCATGATGGCATTGTGCGTGTAGCCCGAAGTAAACAGGACGGCCAGTTCCGGCAGCAGCAGCCTGGCCTGCTGCGCCAGTTCCTTGCTGCTGACGGGCCCCGGCATGACGACGTCCGTAAACAGCAGGTCGATGGCCACGCCCGTGCCCAGCAGGGCCAGGGCCGAGGCGCCGTCATCCGCATGCAGCACGTCGTAGCCGAGGCCGCGCAGCATGTCGACCACCGTATGTTGCACCGGGGCATCATCCTCCACCACGAGGATGGTCTCGCTGCCGCCCAGCACGGGGCCCGTCAGGCCAGGCGGCGGCTCGGCCAGCGTTTCCAGCGAACGGGGCAGATAAATCTTGAACGTCGTGCCGGCGCCCGGCGCGCTGTGCACCTTGATGTGGCCCGCGCTCTGGCGGATGAAGCCGTAGGCCATGGACAGGCCCAGGCCCGTGCCCTCGCCTTCGCGCTTGGTGGTGAAAAAGGGCTCGAAGATCTGGTCGATCACGTCGCGCGCCATGCCGTGGCCCGTGTCGGTGATGGTCAGCAGCACGTATTGCCCTTCCAGCACGTCGGCATGCCGGCTGGCGTAGTCCGCATCGAGCGTGACGTTGCTCAAGGTAAAAGTGAGGCGCCCGCCCTTGTCCATCGCGTCGCGCGCGTTGATGGCCATGTTCAGCAGCACGTTTTCCATCTGGTTCGGGTCGACCAGGGTATGCCACAAGCCTTCGCTGATGAAGGTTTCCTCGGCAATCGCTTCGCCCAAGGCGCGGCGGATCAGCTCATGCATGCGGCGCAGCAAGCGCCCCAGGTCCGTCACCAGCGGCCGCAACGGTTGACGCCGCGCAAAGGCCAGCAGTTGCGACGACAGCTTGGCGCCCCGCTCCACGGCCGAAGCGGCCGAAGCGAGGCGCCTGGCCGCCTGCGGGTTGTCGGCCACCGTCAGCTTCAGCAACTGCAGATTGCCCGAGATAATCTGCAGCACGTTATTGAAATCGTGGGCCACGCCGCCCGTCAGCTTGCCGATCGATTCCAGCTTCTGTGCCTGCAATAAAGCTTGCTCGCTGCGCACCAGTGCCAGCCGCGCCTCCTTCTCGTCCGTGACGTCGCGGCCGATGGCGTGGATCAGCTTTTGCGCCGGCACGGCCGTCCAGGAAATCCAGCGGTAGCCGCCATCGCGGCGCCGGTAGCGGTTTTCCATGCGCAAGGTGGGCGCGCCGTGGGCCAGGCGCGACAAGTCCTTCAAGGCCGCCATGCGGTCGTCGGGATGCACGAGGCTGATGAAATCCATGCCCAGCGACTCGATTTCCGGCCGGTCGAGGATCTTGCTCCAGGCGGGATTGACGGCGATGATCATGCCGGCCAGGTCCGCCACCAGCATGATATCGGTCGACAGCCGCCACATGCGGTCGCGGTCGGCCGTGCGGTTGGCCATTTCCACTTCCAGCGAGGAATTCAGGTAAGCCATCTTTTCCAGCACGTTCTTCTGTTCCTGCACGTCCGTATTCGTGCCCACCCAGCGCAGCACCGTGCCCGCCTCGTCGAACAGGGGCAAGGCGCGCGCCAGGAACCAGCGGTAGGCGCCGTCGCTGGCGCGGCGCATGCGGAATTCGTGTTCGTAGGCGCTGGCGGTGGCGACGGCCCGTTCCCAGCTCTTTTGCGTGGCCTGCACGTCGTCCGGATGCACGCAGTGGCGAAAACCGCTGGTGACGAGCGATTTCAGCGACTGTCCCGTGTATTCGCAGACCTGCTCGTTGACCCAGTAGGTAGCGCCGCTGCCATGCGCCAGCCAGGCCTGGTTGGGCATGGTGGAAGCGAGCGAACGGAACTGCGCTTCGCTGTCGAGCAAGGCGTTGCGCGCCTGCCAGTGTTCGTCGATATCCTCGCACGAGCCATACCATTTCGCGGGCTGGCCGCGCTCGTCTTGCCGGCAGTAGGCGCGCGAGTGCATCCAGCGGTAGCGGCCGTCTTGCCGGCGCACGCGCATTTCCTGGTCGAAAGGCTGGCCGCTGCCCACGGCTTCGCTCCAGGCCGCCAGGGAATGGGGCACGTCCTCGGGGTGGATGGCGTCCAGCCAGCTGGTGCCCAGGCCGCTGCTGCCCGTCCATTCGCGCCAGCGCTGCGCCACATAATCGAGCTTGCCGTCGACGTCGGCCGTCCACAGCACTTGCGTGTTCAGTTCTATGGCGTAATGAAAATGTTCGCGGCTGTCGTGCAGCGATTGTTCCAGCTGGCCCCGCTCGATGACATGCGCGGCCACGCGCGCGGCCAGCGCCAGCAATTCGGTCTCGGGTTGCGTGGGATGGCATGGCGCCTGGAAAAACAGGCCCAGCACGCCCAGGATATGTCCCTTGGCGCCAAAGACGGGGGCGACCCAGCAGGCGCGGTAGCCGTGCAGCATGGCTTCCTTGCGTCCGGCACTCCAGTTCACGTCACGCGTGATGTCGCCGCAATACACGGGCGCGCCGGAAAAGGCCGCCGTGCCGAACGGGGATGGCTGGTCGCCGCCGTGGCGCAGGGCCAGGCACAGGTCTTGCGGCAGGCTGGGCGCGGACAGGCCGCAAAAGCGGTCGGCTTCGTCGATGAGCACGAGGCAGGCATGCGCGCCGCCCTCGGCCAGGTCTTGCAGCGCCAGCAACAAATGCTCCAATGCATGAGCCAGGTCGGCGCCGGCCGCGATGCTGCCCAGCGCAGTATGCTCGGCGTCCAGCAAGGAAAGAATGTTGTTTGCGTGCACCGTGTCGATAAGGGGAAAACTGATGCCCGAAATATACCATGGGGCACCCCTCTTGCAGGAGGAAAACAGCTCAGCGCTTGATCTCTGCGCCCACGCGGGCCTATGCTAAAGTGTTGCTCTCTTCTCAAGCGAATTCCAGCATGCCTACCTCCTTGCCCTCCTCCCTGATCGCTACCGCCCTGCTCGCCTCCGCCCACGGCGCCGTCGCCGCCCCCATGAGCCTGGACGATTACCTGGCCCTGAACGGCCCTCCGCCCACGGCGCAGATCGCGTATGGCCCCGCGCCGTCGCAATACGCGCAGCTGTTCCGGCCCGACGGCAGCGGACCGTTCCCCGTCGTCGTGCTCGTGCACGGAGGCTGCTGGACGGTGGCCTTCGGCGGCATCCAGCAGATGCGCAACGTGGCCGGCGCCCTCGTGGCGCAAGGCATCGCCGTGTGGAATGTCGAGTACCGCCGGGTCGACGAGCCGGGCGGCGGCTATCCGGGCACCTACGAAGATATGCACGCGGCGCTCGACAGCCTGCAACAGCATGCCTCCCAGTACCAGTTGGACGTGAACCGCATCGTCGCCATGGGCCACTCGGCCGGCGGCCAGCTGGTGCAGTGGATCGCAGGCAGGGAAAAGCTGCCCAAGACCAGCCCCCTGTACCGCGACCAGTTCCTGCCAGTCAAAAACATCGTCAGCCTGGGCGGCCTGGCCGACCTGCGCCATGAAAAGGAATTGATCAAGACCAGCTGCGAGCGCGACATCGCCCAGCTGGCAGGCAGCGCCAGCACCGAGCGCCCGGACATCTACAGCGACACCAACGCAGCCGACCTGATGCCCAACGGCAGCCGCACCGTCCTGATCACAGGCGAGCTCGACACCATCTCCCCACCCAGAGTCGCGCACGACTACGCGGCCAAGGCCAAGCTGGCCGGCGACCATGCGGAAGTGCTGATTTTGCCCGGTGCCAGTCATTATGACGAGATTGCGGCGACGTCGAATGCTTGGGGGATGATTTTGCCGCTGGTTCGGGGGATGTTGGGGATGAACGCGCAATGATGACAGTGCTGCTTGAAGAACAAGCGGCTGAGCAGATTTCTGAGGGGCGCGATCACTGACGCTGGAGCAAGTGTGGTCGCAAAAGCCCGGGGCAGACATTCCGCTATTCGGGCGCGTTCCTCGATTCGATTTTCATCCTGAGCCGCTCCCGATTCCTCCCAACCGCACCTGTATCAATTCCAGCAAAGCCCGAACCCGCGCAGTCACGGAATGCCGATGGCTGTACACGCCAAGCAATTGCAGCGGCGCAGGACACAGGTCCAGCGGCACTTCCCGCAAGCGGCCGGCGGCAATATCTTCCTGGCATGGATCGGCCGCCACTATCGCGAAGCCAATGCCTTGCCGCGCGCCCGCCAATGCCAGTTCTCCGCTGTTGACACGATAGCGGCTACGCACGGATACCTTCACGATTTCGCCTGTGGCGTCGAGAAACTGCCAGGGCTGGCCCTTCAACGCGCTCAAGGTGGTAATGCAAGGCAATGACCTGAGTTCGCGCACGTGGCGCGGTATTCCAGTCTTGGCTAGCAGGGCGGGCGCCGCGACCACGATGCTGGGCAGCGTAGCGAGTTCGCGGGTGATGAAGGTACTGTCATCCTGGCGCCCACGATGGAAGACGATGGACAGGTCCATGTCTTCCCGCAGAGCTTCCAGACCGGTCAGGCGCGTGTCGCATTCCAGTTCGATGCCGGGATGGAGGCTACAGAATTCGGCCAGGATGGGCGCTAGCAGCTTAGGCGCTTCGCCTGGCATGCACATCCTTAGGGGGCCGCGCAGTTCACGCTGCACTGCGCCAAGCTCTTCCTCAGTGGAGAGTAAGGCGTCGAGCAAGGGTTTTGCGCGTTCGTAGAGTAGCCTGCCAGCTTCCGTCATGCGCAGGTGGCGGGTGCTGCGTTCCAGCAAGCGCACGCCCAGCGTGCGTTCCAGCGAAGCGACGTGGCGGCTGACGTTGGATGATGGCAGGGTCAGCAGGCGTGCCGCGCCGGCAAAGCTTTGTTCATCGACGACCGCCACGTAGACGCGGACGGTATTCAAGTCGAGGGCATTGCGCATGATTATCCCGATTAAGGTATGAAAGCTGCCCATTTTCACATACTAGCGCTCGACAGTGGTGGAATCTAAGATACCGTCTCGTCCGATGGATCGCCGCCGGCGGTGCGTCGGGACGGATTGAATAGGAGAGCTTCAGCATGGAAATCGGAATACTTGGCGCCGGCATTGCAGGCTTGAGCGTGGCGCTTGCATTGAGCAAGCGGGGCTACAGTCCCCGGGTATATGAGCGCCGGACGGGGCCTGCGACGATGGGGGCTGGCGTTACGCTCTGGCCCAACGCCGGCTTTGTGCTGGAGGAACTGGGGCTGCTGCAAGACATCGCTGCAGTGGCAGGCCGGCCAGTCGCAATGCACCGTCAGGATGCCGCGGGCAATTCTTTGGGGGGCATCGATATTGCGCTGCTGGACCAGATGATGGGACATCCGACCCATACGATATTGCGCCGGGACTTGCAGGCGGTACTGCTGGATCATGCGGCACAGGCCGGGATCCCGGTAGAATTCGGGCATCGGGCGGTGGCGATCGACCTCGATGCTGGCGGCAAAGCCGTGGCGCGGTTCGAAAACGGGGCAAGCATTCGTCCGGATCTGCTGATCGGCGCCGATGGCCGCATGGACTCGGTGGCACGCCGGTTCGTTGCGGGGGACAACACGCCAGTGTATCAGGGCTTCGTGAACTGGGTCGGTGTGGCGCAGGGAGAGAGTGCATTGGTGGACGATATCGCGATTCAGGATTATTGGGGGGCCGGTGATCGCTTCGGTTGCGTGGCGGTCCGGCCGGATCTGGTCTACTGGGCGGCGGCGCAGGCACGGCCATTACCGGGGGCGGCGCCCGCAGCGGATATGCGTAAGGAGATTGAAGATCTGTTTGCGCGATGGCCGGAGCCTGTCACCCGCATCATCCAGGCGACACCGGCGCATGCGATCCGACTGATTGCCGTGCACGACCTGGAGCCGCTGCACACGTGGAGCCGGGCCAATGTGCTGCTCGTGGGGGATGCGGCGCACGCGCCGTTGCCGACATCTGGCCAGGGCGCTTGTCAGGCGCTGGAAGACGCCTGGCATCTGGCGCGCTGTCTGCTTGGGACGGACGGCAGCCTCGATGCAGCCTTGCTGCGCTTCGCGCAGATCCGCGGGCCAAAGACCGCAAAGCTGGCCGAGCAGGGCCGCGTTTTCGCGCGCGGTCTGTTTGCCACTGATCCTGAAACCTGCCGCATTCGCAATGAGCGCGCCAAGGCGTCCGATCCCTTGCGTGACGTGCATGCCTTGGCAGCAGGATGGGCGCAGGGTTTGCCGATGGCCGGCTGCACGGACGGCACGCCGACGGACAGCGTTGGCTCCGGCAGTCTGTACCGCCTCTGAAAGACTGCAATTTAGACACCGCATGGCGTCTCCGGCCGCGAGACGCCTCACTATTGAGCGAACCGGGCATTTTCGGACTGAATCGCCATCAGTAGCTTAGGCTCTCCTGATCCATACTTCTTGAAAGATGAAAACCCGATGGATCGTGGTATGGCCTGCGTGTCCTGTTAGGCACCTGGTGCGCAATCTCGTAGCAGCCTGATCCAATGCCGAGATCGGGTCTGGCCTGTCTTTCTCCCCTGCCCTGCAGAGACTCATGCCACGCGTGAGCATAAGCTACTTGAGCTTCGGCAGGTCCGTGCATTAACGTTCCCGCGGCAAAACGCCTTGCGACGGTAATCTTGGGCTTCGTGTGTCGCGGAGCAATCGATTCGAGTTATCTCTCGCATCATTTCCACTCTGCAACGATGCATTTAAGTTAAAGTGTTGCGTTGATCGATTAAATCCGCAACAGCAACCGGCCAGACGCGGTCTTCTATCCCATCCTTAAAAGACACAAGGTACTCTGAAAAAATGGATAAGCTCACTGTAGTTTTGGTCGATCCACCAGATGAAGAAGCCGCGTCAGTTACTCTGCGCAGCGAGAAAGGTGAGCTCGTCGTGTTTTGCCATCCGTGCAGCTTAGAGGCCGGCGACGTTATCGAAAATCGCTTATCGGTTCTAGATGCAGATGTCCACGCCACATACCTGGCTGACTGGCCAGAAAGCGAAAAAGAGGCATTGTCTACGGAGTGGATTGAACGTACCGGACATTACGCATATCGTGGGCGCGGGCATGTGCTCGATCATGGGGACGGTCTGGTCGAGGTACAAGGATTTATTATCGACATGGGTGCAGTATGCGTCGGTCACGTCGACTTCGAAATCAGTCGGCTTGATTTAAGCACCTGACTTCTTCGGTGGAGATTCTGATCTTTTTCATTGAAATTGTTTTCTCCAGCACGGAGCCTGTCGACGACGGCAACCGGCCAGAAGCGGACAGTCGGCAATTGACCAATAAAGCTTTACTCAGAAAGTCAGCATGTCTCACCGTGATCCTTTTGATGTTATTTCATCCACCGTTGATCTGGATGATCCGGTAGAGCACGGTGATGCTCAACGCTTTATGGTTAACGCTTTGGCTCGGGTGATCGAATGTCTACCCGTTACCGCGCAGTCTTCTGTTTTGGCTGCTAAACGATATCTTGAGGGCGCGGCAACGGATAGCGAGGCCATAGCTGTCCGGGTGAGGCTTTGGGAGACCATCCGAGGACGCGATATGTCGGATGACCCTGAGGTGTTGCATATCAGAACCACGATTTGTGCGCTGCACGGCATGGACGCTGAAGCACCTTACGACAAGTTGGAATACTTTCTGTTTTTTTGGGAGCGCAGCGGCTTAAGCATGGTCGAGCTAGCTGGAGCTATGTTCGACACATACGGCGTTGTTTATCACGACGCTTAATCGGCTGCGGTGGCATATGTCGAATGCGTCAGATCTATGTCTGCTTCGGGCGAAAGCAGACCTTCCTCATCCGCAAACTGGCAACGACAGCAAGAACCCGCCCCCGCCCCAAACCCAGGCTCCCCGGGCCCAGCGGGCCTGAAAAATGGCCAGGGCAAGGCGCGCGGGCGAAGGCAGTACGCATGTACGGCGAGCCCAAGCAACGCAGCCATGGGCATTTTCTCAGGCCCGCGGCTCTGGCCCGCTCTTCAATAAGCAATAAAAACCTACTGAACACGCGCCAGGTACTGGGCCAGCTGGGCGAAGGTAGCCTTGAACCCCTCCTTCATCGACTCAAACCCCTGCTTGAAAGTCTCATGCTGCTCATCCGTGGCCTTGTGCGGCGTCGACCGCAAGGTCATCGTCGTCTTGCCGTTTTCCTCCGTGAGGGTCATGGTATTGAACGACTCCAAAGGCCAGGTGGCGCTGACCGGATGCTGCACCGCATTGCCCTGCTTGTCGGCGAATGACAGGATGGACACGATCTTTTCCGGCGCTTCGATCGCCTGGTAGGTGAACTTGCCCCACATCTCATAGCCATTGTCGGCACGCATGCCGTAGTGGAAAATGCCGCCCGGCTGCAAGTCCAGCGCCAGCACGCTCAATTCGAAGCCGACGGGGCCCCACCATTGGGCCAGGCGCTCCGGCTCCACCCACGACTGGAATACCAGTTCGCGTGGCGCGTCGAAAGTTTGCGTGATGACAAAGTCGCTGCTGTCGCGGTGCTGTCCGTCCTGCTTCTGTTCTGCGGTGGTCATGGCGGTCTCCTCAGGGTGATGGTCTGGCACTAATGTACCAGCGGCGCAGATAAACGGGAAGGCCTGTACGCCTGTCAAACCAGCATGCTAAAATATTAGTTAGATACCTAACCATTAGACGACTCACCTTATGACTTCTATCGAAGAGCGCTTTTCCGCCGCCCTCCACAAGACGGCGCGCGGCTGGCGCCATGCCATCGACCGGCGCCTGAAAGACCTGGACCTGGGGCAAGCAAGCTGGATGTGCATCGCCATGATCGCCAAGTCGCCCCAGCCGCCTTCGCAAAGCGAACTGGCCCATCAATTGGGCGTGGAAAACCCCACCATGGTGTCGATGCTGGACCGGCTCGTGAAATCGGGATTCGTGCAGCGCCAGCCATCGGAAACGGACCGCCGTGTCAAGCTGGTGGTGCTGACCGAGGCGGGCATGCAGGTCTATGACACCGTGCGCAAGGAAGCGGATGGTTTCCGCAAGGAACTGCTGCAGGGCATTGATCCTGATCAATTGCGGGCCGCCACCGAACTGCTGGAAGCGTTACAGGCGGCCACGGAGAAATCCGCATGAGTTCGGCCACAGCCGGCGCCACACCGGCGCTGCCCGCTTCACAGGACCCCAGCCTGAACCGGCGCATGATCACGATTTCGATCATGCTCGCCACCATCATCCAGGCGCTCGACGGCACCATCGCCAACGTCGCCCTGCCCCACATGCAAGGCAGCCTGTCCGCCTCGCAAGACCAGATCACCTGGGTACTCACCTCCTTCATCGTCGCCGCCGCCATCGCCACGCCTCTGACGGGCTGGCTGTGCGACCGTTTCGGCCAGAAGAACACCTTTCTCGTTTCCGTGGCCGGTTTTACGCTCGCTTCCGTGCTGTGCGGCCTGTCCGGCACCCTGTCCGAGATCGTCGCCGCCCGTCTGCTGCAGGGCGTGTTCGGCGCGGCCCTCGTGCCGCTGTCGCAGGCGGTCTTGCTCGACATCAATCCGCGCGAAAAGCACGGCTCGGCCATGGCCATTTGGGGCATGGGCGTGATGATCGGCCCCATCCTGGGACCGACCTTGGGCGGCTGGCTGACGGACAGCTACAGCTGGCGCTGGGTCTTCTTCATCAACATCCCCATCGGCGCCATGGCTTTCTATGGCATCTGGCGCTACATCCGCAAGGACCCGCCGAACCGCCGCATGAACTTTGACATGTTCGGCTTTGCCACCCTGAGCCTGTCCATTGGCGCGCTGCAGATGCTGCTGGACCGGGGCGAGCAGAACGATTGGTTTTCTTCCACGGAAACGTGGATCGAAGCCATCGTGCTGGCCATGAGCTTGTGCTACTTCGTCGCCCATACGGCCTTGCGCCCGGCCGGCAAGTCCTTCCTCGACTACCGCTTGCTGAAGAACTCGAACTATGTGAGCGGCTTGCTGTTCATCTTCATCGTCGGCATGGTGCTGTTCGCTACCCGCGCGCTGACGCCGTCGATGCTGCAAGGCTTGATGAACTATCCGGCGGCCATCGCCGGCCTCGTGACGGCGCCCAGCGGCCTGGGCACGATGCTGGCCATGCTGATCGTCGGCAGGCTGACGGGCAAGATCGATACGCGCATCCTGCTGGGCGTGGGCTTTTCGATTACCGCGTTCTCGCTGTGGCAGATGGCCAATTTCACCCTGGACCTGGTGCCGAAGACCGTCGTGTGGAACGGCATCATCCAGGGCATCGGCCTGGGTCTCGTCTTCGTGCCCCTGAGCGCGGCCACGTTTGCCACCCTGTCGCCGCAGATGCGGGCGGAAGGCACGGCCATCTACAGCCTGGTGCGCAATATCGGCAGCAGCATCGGTATCGCCCTCGTGCAGACCTTGTTGGTGCGCAATACGCAGATCGCCCATGCGTCCCTGACGGAACACGTCAACATCGCCAACCCGGCCCTGCATGACCCCGCCATCGCCGGCGTCTACAACTTGGGTACGGCTTCCGGCATGGCGGCGCTGAATGGCGAAATCACGCGGCAGGCATCGATGATCGCCTACCTCGACGACTTCTGGCTGATGATGTGGCTGACCATCCTCGTGCTGCCGCTCTTGCTCCTGATCAAACCACCGAAGAAGAATGCGCCCGTCGTGGTCGACCACGCGGCGATGGAATAACCCTCATGCATACACCTATGAAACTCTCCCTGAGCGTCCTTGCGCTAAGTTTGGCCCTGGCCGGCTGCGCCAGCATCCCGCCCGACACGCAGCAGTTGCCGCAGCAAGACCTGGCCACGATGCAGCTGGCGGCCGACATCCACCTGGCCAGCGAAGGCTGGCCCGCCGCGCTGTGGTGGCGCCAATTCCAGGACGCCCAGCTGGACCAGCTGATTGAAAGCGCCCTGTCCAGCAGCCCGAACCTGGACGTGGCGAATGCCCGCATCGGCTCGGCCCTGTCCGCGTTTGACGCACAGCATGCGCAGCGCGGCCCCAGGATCGACCTGGGCGCGAATGCCAGCCGCCAGCGCTATTCGGGCAATGGCTTGATGCCCGCCCCCATCGGCGGCAATTACTACAATGAAACCACCGTGGGCGTGCAAGCCCATTACGACCTCGACTGGTGGGGCAAGCACAAGGCGCAGATCGCGGCCAGCCTGGGCGAAGTCAACGCGCGCCGCGCCGAATACGCGATGGCGGAGCAGATGCTGGCCGCCGAGATCGCCCGCCACTACTTCAGCATGCAAAATGGCTGGGCACGCATGGACAACCTGCATGCGCTCGTCAAGCTGCAACAGCAGTTGGTGGTCGACAAGGAAAAGCGCATCGCCAACGGCCTGGGCGTCAGCGACGACCATTTGTCCGCGCAAACGCGTTTGAGCTTGCTGCAGCAGCAGATCGCCTTGCTGGAAACGCAGGTCGTCACGGAACGGGAAGCCTTGCGCGCGCTGTTGGGAACATCATTGGGTGCGGATGCCTCGGCCCTGGCCAGTCTGCAGCCCAAAGAAGCCCAGGCATTGCCGCACGCCCTGCCCGGCAAGCTGGGCATGGAATTGCTGGCGCGCCGGCCCGACTTGCAGGCGGCCCGCTGGCGAGTCCAGGCAGCCATGAGCACGATCGAGGCGGCGCAGGCATCGTTCTACCCCGATATCGACCTGGGTGCCTCGTTCGGCCTCGACGCGATCAAGCTGGGCAAGCTGCTGCAGTCGGGCAGCCGCACCCTGTTCATCGGCCCGGCCCTGTCGCTGCCCCTGTTCGACAGCGGTCGCCTGCAGGCGCAGCTGGCTGGCGCCCGCAGCGAACGCAATGAATTGATCGCCGAGTACAACCAGAACGTCTTCAATGTCGTGCGCGACGTGGCGCAGGCGGGCGCCCGGGTGCAGGGCGTGGAAAACCAGCTGCGCCTGCAGCAGGAAAACCTGCGCGCCAGCGAAGCGCAGTTGCGCAATGCCAATGCCCGACTCAAGCAAGGTCTGGCCGACCGCGCCACGCAACTGAATGCGGAAATGACCGTGCGCGGCCAGGTGGACCTGGGCATGCAGCTGCAAAACCAGCGCCAGGACGCGGAAATCAACCTGACCGTGGCCCTGGGCGGCGGCTACCGTGGCAGCAGCGATTTCGCCGCCGGCGCCGACACCGTCACCACCAAACAATAACCAACGATTACGGAACACATCATGAGCAGCGATACCACCTCCACCTCCGCATCCACCGACAACCCGGGCAAGCGCAAGACCGTCCTCATCGCCATCACGGCCGCCTTCCTCGTGGCTGGCGCAGCCTGGGCCGCCTACTATCAACTGGTACTGTCCAGGGAAGAAGTCACGGACAATGCCTACGTGGGCGGCAACCTGGTCACCCTGTCCGCGCAAGTGACGGGCAATGTGGACGCCATCCGCGCCGACGAGACGCAAATGGTGAAAGCGGGCGCCCCGCTGATCACCCTCAATGCCATCGATGCGGAGCTGGCCCTGAGCCAGGCCGAGGCACGATTGGGCAACGTCGTGCGCCAGGAGCGCGAACGCTATGCGAACGTGGCGCAGTACGACGCCGTCATCGAGCAGCGCCGCCTGGCCCTGGCCACGGCGCAGGGCAACCTGGCGCGCCGCGCGCCGCTGGCGGCGGACCAGACGATCTCGGGCGAAGACTTGGCCCATGCGAAACAGGCCGTCGACGATGCGAAAGCGGCCTTGACGGTGGCGCAGCGCCAGGCCGAGTCGGCCAAATCGGGCGTGGCCGGCGTCAGCCTGGCCAGCCATCCGGCCGTCTTGTCGGCCAGGGGCGACGTGCTGCAGGCGTGGCTGGCCGTGCGCCGCAACGCCGTGGTCGCGCCCGTTTCGGGCTATGTCGCCAAGCGCAGCGTGCAACTGGGCACGCACGTGACGCCGGGCACGCCCTTGATGTCCATCGTGCCGCTGGATCAATTATGGGTCGATGCGAACTTCAAGGAGTCCGAATTGCGCAATATCCGTGTGGGTCAGGCGGCCACCATCGAAACGGACTTGTATGGCAGCAAGGTGGTCTACCACGGCAAGGTGCTGGGCATGTCGGCCGGCACGGGCAGCGCGTTTTCCCTGCTGCCGGCGCAGAATGCCACGGGCAACTGGATCAAGGTGGTGCAGCGCGTGCCCGTGCGCATCATGCTCGACCCGAAGGAACTGGCTGCCCACCCGCTGCGCATCGGCCTGTCGACCACGGTGACGGTCGATACCAGCCATGGCGAAGGAGCCACCCTGGACCAGCCGATGGTGGCCAGCACGGTCTACACGACCCAGGCGCTGAGCCAGCCCGTGGATGAGGCGGAGAAGATGGCGGACGCCATCATTGCGCAGAACTCAAGCCACTGACGCCTACTTCGCCTTCCCCGCCGCCGCCACCTGGTCCAGTATATGCTTGGGCACGGCCGCATAGTGCTTGAATTCCATCGTGTAGGTGGCGCGGCCCTGGGTCAGCGAACGCAAGGTTGTCGAGTAACCGAACATTTCGGCCAGCGGCACCAGGGCCTTGACGATGCGGCCCGCGCCGCCGGGAATGTCGTCGACGCCCTGCACCATGCCGCGCCGGGCCGTCAAGTCGCCCATCACGTTGCCCATGAACTCTTCCGGCGTTTCCGCCTCCACCTGCATCATCGGCTCCAGCAGCACAGGATGGGCCTTGCGCATGCCATCCTTGAAGGCGATGGAGCCGGCCATGCGGAACGCGTTTTCGTTCGAATCGACGTCGTGGTAGGAACCGAAGGTCAGCGTCGCCTTGACATCGACGACTGGATAGCCGGCCAGCACGCCCGATTTCAAGGTTTCGACGATGCCCTTGTCGACGGCCGGGATGAATTCGCGCGGCACCACGCCGCCCTTGATGGCGTCGACGAATTGATAACCTGTGCCTGGCGGCAAGGGTTCCAGCTTGAGCACCACGTGGCCGTACTGGCCCCGCCCGCCCGATTGCTTGACGAACTTGCCTTCCACGTCTTCCACCGCGCGGGTGATGGTTTCGCGGTACGCCACTTGCGGCTTGCCGACATTGGCTTCCACGCCGAATTCGCGGCGCATGCGGTCTACTAAAATTTCCAGGTGCAATTCCCCCATGCCCGACATGATGGTCTGGCCGGATTCCTCGTCCGTATGCACCCGGAACGACGGGTCTTCCTGCGCCAGGCGGTTCAGGGCGATGCCCATCTTTTCCTGGTCGGGCTTGGTCTTCGGTTCGACCGCCTGGGAAATCACGGGTTCCGGGAAAATCATCTTTTCCAGCACAATGATGTGGTCGATGGCGCACAGGGTGTCGCCCGTGGTCACGGCTTTCAGGCCCACGGCGGCGGCGATGTCGCCCGCATACACTTCCTTGATTTCCTTGCGCTCGTTCGCATGCATCTGCAGGATGCGCCCCAGCCGCTCACGCGCGCTCTTGGTGGGGTTGTAGACCATGTCGCCCGAATTGACCACGCCCGAATACACGCGGAAGAAGGTCAGCTGCCCCACGAACGGGTCCGTCATGATCTTGAAGGCCAGGGCCGAGAAATGCTCGTCGTCCGTCGGATGGCGCTCCACCTCGTGGTCGTGCTCGTCGTGGCCCATGATGGGCGGCACTTCCATCGGCGACGGCAGGTATTCGATGACGGCGTCCAGCATCGCCTGCACGCCCTTGTTCTTGAAGGCGCTGCCGCACAGCATGGGCACGATTTCATTGCGGATGGTGCGCGCGCGCAAGGCCTGCTTCAGCTCCGCTTCCGTGAACGTATCGCCATTCAGGTAGCGTTCCGTCATCTCCAGCGTGGCTTCGGCCGCCTGCTCGACCAGGTGCTCGTGCCATTCCTGCGCCTGCGCCAGCAGCTCGGCGGGAATCTCGCCATAGCTGAACTGCACGCCCTGGCTGGCGTCATCCCAGGTGATGGCGCGCATTTTCAGCAGATCGATCACGCCCGTGAAATGCTCTTCCGCGCCGATGGGCAGCTGGATGGGCACGGCCACGCCCTTCAGGCGCTCGGCGATCTGCTTGCGCACGCGCAAGAAATCCGCCCCCACCCGGTCCATCTTGTTGATGAAGGCGATGCGCGGCACATGGTATTTGTTGGCTTGCCGCCAGACGGTTTCCGATTGCGGCTGCACGCCGCCGACGGCGTCGTAGACCATCACGGCGCCGTCGAGCACGCGCATCGAGCGTTCGACCTCGATCGTGAAATCCACGTGGCCGGGCGTATCGATGATGTTGATGCGGTGCTCGGGGAAGTTGCCGGCCATGCCTTTCCAGAAGGCCGTGGTGGCGGCCGAGGTGATGGTGATGCCCCGTTCCTGCTCCTGCTCCATCCAGTCCATGGTGGCGGCGCCGTTGTGCACTTCGCCGATCTTGTGATTCACCCCGGTGTAGAAAAGGATGCGCTCGGTGGTGGTGGTCTTGCCGGCGTCGATATGGGCGCTGATGCCGATGTTGCGGTAGCGCTCGATAGGTGTTTTGCGGGTCATCACAATCTCCATGGCTAGCCCGGCGCGCCAGTGTCAGCACCGGTTTTCCAGTGTAGCAGACATCGATTTGGGCGGCACGGGTGACTGGTTTTTACCATGCGTACAACACTGTTACCCCCGCGCACGTCTGGCGGACGGGGCAATCGAGGTATTCCGCTATACTTTCAAAGCTATTAATCCAACAAAGATTAATCAGGATCAAGACGCACGGTGATTTATCGTGTAAGGCGACGCCGCCGGCATGCAGCCCAGGTGCGCACCGAACGACATGCCCCACTCAGCCTATGACTATCCGACTAAGAAAAATAATTCTCTCTTCCCTGCTGGCGTCGCCGGCGCTGGCCATGGCCGGCGAACTGGAACAGCAAATGCAGCGTTGCGCCGTCCTCGGTGACGCCAGCGCCCGCCTCGGTTGCTTCGACACCCTGGCCAAGGCGGCGGAAAAGGCCACCATCGCCGCCGGCGGCGATCCCGCCACGGCGGCGGTCACCCTGGCGGCAGCCGCCGAAGTCGCCCCCCTCACGTTTGTCAGTCCGCCTGGCGTGGCCACGCCGGACGCCGTCAACGCCGCCATTCCCGCCATCGCGCAGGCTGGCGCGGCGCCGCCGGAAGCACCAATTTCGCGCACGCAACAGTCCTGGGAGCTGAACGACGCCTCGAAGCGGGGACTGTTCAACTTCCGCCCCCACCGCGACACCTATCTGTTGCTGGCCAATTACAGCGACGCGTCCAATGACGAACCGTTCCAGGATTTCACGCCGGCCGGCATCAAGAGCCAGCACGTGGAATTGACGTTCCAGCTGAGCTTCAAGATGAAGCTGCTGGAAGACATCGCCGGCACGCCCATCGACATGTGGTTCGGCTACACGCAGCAAAGTTTCTGGCAGGCATATAACCGCAAGGCGTCGAGCCCCTTCCGCGAGACCAATTACCAGCCGGAACTGATGCTGGTCATGCCGATCAACAAGAATTTCGCGGGCATCGAATTCAATTACCTGAACTTCGGCCTCGTGCACCAGTCCAACGGCCAGACGTCGACCCTGTCGCGTAGCTGGAACCGCGTGTATGCCGAGCTGGGCATGGAGAAGGATAACCTGGCCGTCGCGGCGCGCGTCTGGCACCGCCTCGACAATAGCGCGGTCGATAATGACAATATCGATATCACCGATTACCTGGGACATGGCGACTTGCGCGTGAGCTATCGCAACAAGGGGCACGAGTATGCGGTGACGGCGCGCCGCAATTTCAGCAAGAAGCATGGCTCCATGCAGGCAAGCTGGGCATTCCCTTTGAAGGCCAACCTGAAAGGCTATCTGCAACTGTTCTCCGGCTATGGCCAGAGCTTGATCGACTACAACTATTCGCAGAAATCGATCGGCGCCGGCTTCATGGTTGACCTGTAAGCGGCACATATATGACAAATGGCGCCGAGGGCGCCATTTTTTATTGCGGAAACGTAAATCTCAACGCCGCCCGCCGCCCAGCACGCGGGCCGGCAGCATGACGATGGCGCGCAGCAATTCGAACACGCCTTCCACGCCGATGCCGATCAAGCGGAATGGCAGCAACAGCAGCCAGGCCAGCGGATACAGCACGAGGGCCAGCAAGGCCAGGGGCCAGCACACCAGCAAGAGCAGCAGCCACAGCACGAATCCCAGCATTGCGTTCCCCCTAGAATGAAATGTGCGGAGCAAGCCGTGCTTGCCCCGCTACCGTGACAGCACTATAGTAAAGCGCCGCGACGGCGGCAACGGCCATGCGATGAACTGCGTACAGCGGGGATGAACGGTACGAAAACGGGAATGAACGGGGCTTATTGACCGACGCAAATCACTTTCGTGACGTATTCATGCGCATTCGGCTTCTTGCTGGTGGCCCATTTGATGGCCTGGTTGGCATCTTCGATGGTCATGACGGTGGCCTTGTCCTTCGACTTGATGAAGGACACGCCTTCGAACACGCCTTCCTTGCTGCGCATTACCTTGGCAAACACGGGCGGCCTGGTCTCGCCATCGCTGATTTTGTTCTGTTGCACGAGGTAACGCTGATCGATCTGTTCCATGATAGTAAAGCTGTCCAGTGGGTAAAAGACGAAATATACCCTGAATGGACAAACGCCGCAGGATGAAATCGCTGCGGCGTTGCCTTTACATTAATGATGCTTACGCATACACGGCACTCTGCGTCACCGGCTGCAAGTTGACGTCATAGATCACCTGCGCGCGAATCGACGCTTCCAGCGAGGGAATCGAGCCGCCCGCGCGGTACTGGAAAGTCACCTGCAGCACGTCGCCCGCCTTCACGGCGACCGGCGTGGCCAGCGGCAAGCACATGTAGTGGTTCAGCCAGTCGATGGTGGTCGAACGCTCGGGCACGACGGCTAGGATGTTCTTGGTGACGAAACGCAAGGCGTTCAGGGTGCCGCTGCGCTCGACGACAAACTTGCCGTCGAAGCCGAACACGCTGTCCGTCGGCTGGCTGAAGTCGATGATGCTGTAGACGGAAGGCGGCGCCAGTTCCTGCACGCCAGGGTGAATGGCCGTGGTTTCCTGGAATTGCACGATGGGCGCATAAAACCCCTCGAAATCGTATTCCTGCTGCATCGGCTGCACGGCCATGATGACGGCCTCGGGCAGGAAGATGGGCAACGGGCCGCCGAAGCGGGCCAGGTAGCGGCGCTTGAACGATTCGATCACTTCCACCTGTTTTTCGCGCAGCATGCCGACATGGATCATTTCGCAGATAACCACATCGACGGGTTCCGGCGGCAGGTATTCGAAGGCGTCCGCGTGGACGACCTCGACTTTTTCACCGTTGGGGTTGAGCGCCAGCATCTTGCGCGCTTCCTTGACCATGTCCGGATTGAATTCCACGCACCACACCTTGTCGGCGCGCGCGGCCGCAAACCACGACAGCACGCCCGTGCCGCCGCCCAGTTCCAGCACCTTCATGCCGGGTTTTACCGCGTAATCGATCGCCGACTTGAACCCGTGCATGCGGTTCTGGTCCATCAACATATTGTGGTGGTAATGGACGGGGATAAATTGCCCCAGGTAACAACTCTCGATTTCTCGTTCATTCAGCATGTCTGTCCTCTTGGAGTCTGGCTCCGATGGCCGATCGGTTTTGTCATTCCAGAAAGCAGTGATATCGCACGGGCTGCGCGAGGGGCGGCGACAATACAGCCGGCGCCTGACGGTGATCTGATGACCCATGCGAGGTATCTCCTGATTAATGCGACACAATCATTATCGTTAATCGGCAGGGAGAACAAAGGGCTGAGGTGAGAGGCAATTCCATGCCAGTTTCAGCGCTGGCATGGAAAGTATTGAAATTAAAACATTACTTGCAGGTACTTATTTACGTCTTGCGCGCGCCTTTTGTGCCGCTTCGATGATGGCGACCACGCCGGGCTTGTCGCCCGCCTGGGCGAACTGCACGGCCGTCCAGCCATGGTCGCTTTTCAGGCTGGCGTCCGCGCCCCAGGACAGCAGCAGCTTGACGGCGCCCTCCTGGCCTTCGCGGGCGGCAAACATCAGCGGCGTGATATTCGCGGGGGCGCGCGCATCGACCATGGCGTCGCGGTCGAGCAATATCTTCATGATGGGCAAGTCGCCAGCCGAGGCCGCATAGTGCAGCGCCGTCCAGCCGCTCTGGTTGACCTTGGCGCCCTTGGCCAGCAAGGCGTTCACGGCTTCCAGCTTGTGCTTGTAGGCTGCCATCATCAGCGCCGTGTTGCCGTTGGCCGAACGGGCTTCGATGTCGATGCCGGGCGCGTCGAGCAATACCTGGAACACCCGGTCCGCATCGTCGCGCAGGGCCAGCACGAGGGGAATGTCGCCCCGCTGCGCGTCAGGCTGGTTCGGATTCATGCCGTCAAGCAGCATGCTGCGCACGCCGCTGACATTATTGACGGAGACGGCGCGGAAGAAAGCGTCCGGTTCCGGCGCCGCGTGGCTGGCCGCCGCGCAGCACAGCAGCATCGCCAACGCGAGTTTTTTCATCATGTCTGACCTTAAGAAGTTATGGCAACTGATTGAATAATTTGAAGAAATTATCCGTCGTCTGACGTGCCACCTGGTCCAGGGGGATGCCTTTCAAGGTCGACAGGTATTCCGCCACGTGGGCCACATAGCCGGGTTCGTTCATGCGGCCGCGGAACGGCACGGGCGCCAGATACGGCGAATCCGTCTCGATGAGGATGCGCTCAAGCGGCACTTCCAGGGCCACGGCCTGCAAATCCTTGGCGCTCTTGAACGTGACGATGCCGGAAAAGGAAATATAGAAGCCCATGTCGATGGCCGCGCGCGCCACTTCCAGGGATTCCGTAAAGCAATGCATGACGCCGGCCACGCCGCCGTCGGACACGCCGGCACCCTCTTCGCGCATGATGCGTATGGTGTCTACACTGGCCGCTCTTGTGTGAATAATCAAGGGCTTGCGCGTGATTCTTGAAGCTTTGATGTGAGTGCGGAAACGCTCGCGCTGCCACTCCAGGTCGCCCGTCAAACGGAAATAGTCGAGACCCGTCTCGCCGATGGCGATGATCTTCGGATGGTCGGACAAAAGGACCAGGTCTTCCACGGACGGTTCAGGCGTGTCCTCGTAATCGGGATGCACGCCGACGGAAGCAAAGATATGCGGATACTGCTCGGCCAGGGCCAGCACCTGTGGAAAGTCCGGCAAGTCGACGGACACGCACAGCGCGTGCGTCACCTTGTTCTCGGCCATCTTGGCCAGGATCTCGGGCATGCGAGCAGCCAGCTCGGGGAAATTGATATGGCAATGGGAATCGATATACATAAGGCGGGATTGTACCGGAGCACGGGAAAACTGGCAGGGGGAAGGTGCAAATTCCTACTGCCGCCGACTGCTCCCGCGTGGTTCGCCTACTGCCCCTGCGGCGGCTGCCACAGCTCCACCTTGTTGCCCTCGGGATCGATGACCCAGCCGAACTGGCCATACTCGGAATCGGGCGCCTTTTCCAGCACGTTGCAGCCTTCGTCGCGCAGGGCTTGCAGCAGCGCGTCGAGGTCGTCGACGCGGTAGTTGATCATGAAGGAGGCCTTGCCGGGCGCGAATTGCTCGCTGTCCTTGGCCGCGACGGACCAGATGGTGGTGCCGGCACTGGGTTTGCCATCGGCGTCCGTCCAGGTGAAGGCGGCACCGCCCCAAGGCTGCACGTCCAGGCCCAGGTGGCGCTGGTACCAGGCGCGCAGCGCGGCCGGGTCTTGCGCGTGGAAAAAGATGCCGCCGATGCCAGTGACTCGTTTCATTTGACGCCTCCGGTGCGGCGCTGCCGCGTGGTTTGCAAAGATGACTGACTGTAACACCGCGTTCCCGGCATGGCAAACGGACCTGGCCTGGGGAAGTGGCCAGCCTTGACTTGCATGGCTAGGCAGAAATATTATCAAGATGTATAGTGGCTTGCCGGAGTGCAACCATGGGGTTGCGCGCGGAACCGTGGAGATTGTTCATGCTGAAAGTTGCCGGCCCTTTGATACTGTTGGCCAGCCTGGCCCTGACAGCGCATGCGCAAGACAAGCGCGATGCGCCGAAGGCCATCCCCGATGCCGGACTGTGCCAGCCCGTCTGCGCCTCGGCGCGCCAGGATTGCCGCGCACAAGCGCAAGGCGCCACGGAAAACGATAGCAGCCCCATGCTGTTGATGAAGCCGAGCAGCAATCCCTACGTTGCCGCTGGCAAAGAAGCCGGCGCCCAGTCGCAGCAGTTGCTCCCGACGGAGGCCGAAGCCTTCCGCGCCCGGCGCGCCGAGCGCCAGCAAGCGTGCGAAGTGCAATACCGCAGTTGCACGCGCACCTGCGGCTAAGTCATTCCAAACGGACAAAAAATCGCACAATCCGGATTAACTTGGCAGCGCAAGTGCTTGATTTTATTGGCAACTGGATGCGTAGTCGAGCAACATATCTTCCAGGAACAGCTTGGGCGACAGCGGATGCTCGGCAATCGCCCGGCGTTCGTTGGCGGCCTTGATGGCGGCCATCAAACGGCTCACGTTGATGCGTCCCGCCAACGCTTCCAGCTCGCGCCGGTGGCGCGGGTAGTAGCGGATGGTGCCGGACAGCTTGACTGAAAACACGTCGTACAGCCAGCGCTGGAGCGATGCCACGAGCGGCGCCAGCGGAGACTTCTGCAATTTATCCGCCGCCTTCAGGGCCGCTTCCACGCCAGGGTTAGCCAAGACTTGCAACAATTGTTCCGTCTCTTCGCGGCCACCCGATTCGGACTGGGCCAGCGCGGCCAGCGGCGCGCCGCCCTGCTCGCGCAGCCAGCTGTCCGCATCATTCAAGCCTTGTTGCTTGAGCCACGTCAAGGCTTGCTCATGGCTGGGCATCGGCAAGGCAAATTTCCTGCAGCGCGACAATATCGTCGGCAGCAGGCGGTCCAGGCTGTTCGATGCCAGCAAGAACAGGGTGCCCGGCGGCGGCTCTTCCAGCGTTTTCAGCAAGGCGTTCGAGGCGGGCGTGTTCAGCGCCTCGGCCGGGTACAGCACCACCACGCGCAAGCCTTGGCGGTGCGTGGAAATGTTCATGAAGTCGGCCAGGTTGCGGATTTGCTCGATCTTGATGTCTTTCGACGGCGTCTTGGTCTTGGCGCTTTTCTTCGCGCCTTCGCCCTCTTCGCCATCGTCCGCCACGTCGTCTTCCAGCGCTTCCGGACGGACCCGGCGGTAATCGGGATGGTTGCCCTGGCTAAACCAGCCGCACGAGGCGCAGGCGCCGCAGGCATGGCCGTCGGCGCGCACGTCTTCGCACAGCAATGCCTGCGCGAAATGCTCGATGAAGTCGGCCTTGCCGATGCCCTGCGCGCCATGGAACAGGATGGCGTGCGGCATGCGTGGGCGCAAGGCTTGCAATTGCTGCCAGGCGTCCTGTTGCCACGGATAGAGAGAAGTCGTCATTTTATTCTTTGCAAATCAACACGTTGCGATGCTTTTCTCAAGTAACACGTCAAGCAGTTGCGCCAGTTGTACTTGAATATCGGCAATGCTTTGCGTGGAATCGATGATGCGGAAACGCTGCGGGAACTGGGCCGCGCGGCGCAAATATTCGTTGCGCGTGGCGGCGAAGAAGTCGGCCTGCTCCTGCTCGAACTTGTCCAGCGCACGCGTGGCGTCTAGGCGGGCGCGGGCGACGGCCAGCGGAACGTCGAACAGGAACGTCAGGTCCGGCTGCAGGTGCGGGTGCACCCACGCTTCCAGTTGCTCCATCTTGCGCAAATCCATGCCACGCCCGCCGCCCTGGTAGGCAAAGCTGGCATCGCTGAAGCGGTCGGAAATGACCCATTCGCCGCGCTCCAGCGCGGGGGCGATGACTTGCGCGATGTGTTCGCGGCGGCTGGCGAACATCAGCAAGGCTTCCGTTTCCAGGTGCATCTTTTCATGCAGCAGCAGTTCGCGCAGCTTTTCGCCCAGGCTGGTGCCGCCCGGTTCGCGCGACGAGACGAGGGTCACGCCCCGCTGCTGCAGGTAGTCGGTGACAAAGCCGATATGCGTCGACTTGCCCGCGCCATCGATGCCTTCGAAGGTGATGAAACGGGGTTGATAGTGTGGTGTCATGAAGCTTCTAGTTTGAAATAATTAACGCTGGTATTGATTCACGGCGCGGTTATGGTCGGGCAAGTTGGCCGAGAACTGGCTGGTGCCGTCGCCGCGTGCGACGAAATACAGCGCCTGCGTGCGAGCCGGCGCCAGCGCCGCCGTCAGCGATTGCGCGCCAGCCAGGGCGATCGGCGTGGGCGGCAAGCCGCCGCGCGTATAGGTATTGTACGGGGTGTCCGCTTCCAGGTCGCGTTTGCGGATCTTGCCCTGGTAGTTGTCGCCCATGCCATAGATTACGGTCGGGTCCGTCTGCAGCAGCATGCCTGTTTTCAGGCGGTTGACGAACACGCCGGCGATCATGGCGCGCTCGGACTTTTGTCCCGTTTCCTTTTCCACGATGGAGGCCATGATCAGCGCCTCGTACGGGTTTTTATACGGCAAGGCCGGATCGCGCTTGTCCCACGCTTCGGACAGGCGGCCGATCATGGCCGCGTGCGCCTGCCTGAAAATCTGCATTTCGCTGGCGCCCTTGGCGAACAGATACGTGTCCGGGAAGAACAGGCCTTCCGGCAGCACGTATTCCGGGCTGATCTTCGCCATCAGTTCCTTGTCGGACAAACCCACGGTATCGTGCTTGAGGCCCGGATGGCTGGCCATCGCCATGCGCATCTGCCTGAAGGTCCAGCCTTCGATGATGGTCAGCGACTCTTGCGCGAACTCGCCGCGCGCCAGTTGCGTAATCAAACGCTGCGGCGTCGTGCCCGGTTTCAGCTCGTAGGAACCGGCCTTGATCTTCGACGTCTTGCCTTCGATGCGCGCCAGCATGTTGAACAGGATGGGCACGATGGGAACGCCCGCGTCCGCGATCTGCTGGCCGGCCGCATGCGCGCCGCTGCCCGGGCTGATCGTAAACGGAATCGCTTCGCCGTCCGTGGTGATGGGCTGCTGCGCCCAGTACACAAAAGTACCACCGACGCCGATGGCGGCGATGACCGAGCTGACTACAAGTTTTTTAAAGAAAGCCATTGTTCCGATTCTTGTGATGCGGGCGCTGATGGCCAACGTCCGCTTGTTATGATCGTTCATTTGTGAAGCAAGTGCGCGCAAAGCGGCGCCAACACTGGCAATCTTGCCGCTGCCGACGCAATCTGCGCGACATCACTATAATGAACCCGTAATGATAATGCTTAATCGCTGATCTAATGGAAATTATGAATAACTGGAATCAATTTTTAACCGCACAAGGCGCCCGTCCCGTTGCCACCGATGGCGCGCCTGACAGCACCGCCCCCATCGCCGCCGCCGCCATCGCCGATTTTGGCAACTCCCTGACAGTGTCCCAACTGCAAGAAGGTTTTGTCGCGGCCATCACGGACCAGGGCTTGATCGGATTGAACGGCGACGAGGCAGCCAGTTTCCTGCACGGCCAGCTGACCAACGACGTGGAACACCTGAGCCCAGAGCAAGTGCGCCTGGCCGGCTACTGCACGCCGAAAGGCCGGATGCTGGCCAGTTTCCTGATGTGGCGCAACGCCACCACCATTTATCTGCAATTGCCGCGCGCCATACAGCCAGCCATCCAGAAGCGCTTGCAGATGTTCGTGCTGCGCGCCAAGGCCAAGCTGCACGATGCATCCGGCGACGAAGCGAACCAGGTCGTCCTGGGCCTGGGCGGCAAGCACGCCAACGCGGCCCTGTCCGCCTGGTTCCCCGTCCTGCCCGCCACGCCGTTCAGCAAGGTCGAACACGCGTCCGGCACCCTGCTGCGCGTGGCCGACGCTTTCGGCAACCCCCGCTATGAATGGCTGACGTCGGCCGCCACGGCGCGCGACGCGTGGACGCCATTGACGACACAGCTGGCCAAGGGCGGCAATGACGCCTGGCATTTGTCGGACATCCACGCGGGCATCCCGCAGATCACGGCCGCCACGCAAGAGCAATTCGTGCCGCAAATGGTCAATTTCGAGCTGCTGGGCGGCGTCAATTTCAAGAAAGGCTGCTACCCGGGCCAGGAAATCGTCGCGCGCAGCCAGTATCTGGGCAAGCTCAAGCGCCGCACCACCCTCGTCAGCATCGCTGACGCAAGCGTCGCCGCCGGTGGCGAACTGTTTGCCGTCAGCGACCCCGAGCAGCCTTGCGGCATGGTCGTCAACGCGGCGCCCAACGGCGACGGCGGCATCGACGCCCTCGTCGAAATGAAGCTGGGGGCGATCGAAGAAGGTTCAAGCGCCGCCGGCGCCGTGCGCTACGGCTCGGCCCAGGGCGCCGCCGTGCAGTTCCTGTCCATGCCTTACGTGCTCGACGCACTCGACTTGTGAGAATGCCATGAAAGATCTGTACGTTTACTATCAGGTAAAAGAAGAGCACGCCCAGGCGCTGGAAGCGCGGATCCGCGCCCTGCAAGGCAAGCTGGCGGCCGCTTCCGGCGTGGCGCCGCAGCTGAAGCGCCGTCCGGAAGCCAAGGACGGCTTGCAGACGTGGATGGAAATCTACCCCGTCGTCGGCGAAGGCTTTACGGAACTGCTGGCCAGCGTGGCCGAGGAAGCGGGCTTGCTGTCCCTGACGGCTGGCGCGCGGCATACGGAAGTGTTCATGGATTTGCCCCCATGTGCCTGATCGTTTTTGCCTGGAAAGTCAATCCGCACATCCCGCTGATTGCCGCCGCCAACCGCGACGAATTCTATGAACGCGCCAGCGCCCCCGCCGGCGCCTGGCCCGAGCACCCGCAAGTGTATGCGGGCCGCGACTTGCAGGCGGGCGGCAGTTGGATGGGCATCACCCAGGCCGGCAGCGGCAGCTCGCGCTTTGCCGCCATCACGAATATCCGCAGCCCGCAAGACCGCAACCCGGACGCCCCCTCGCGCGGCGCCCTGGTGGCAGACTATCTGGCTGGCAATATGTCGCCACAGGATTACATCGCACAGATCCGTCCCGGCTGCACAGCCTACAACGGTTTCAACCTGGTGCTGGGCGATGCGGATACCCTGATCTGGTTTTCCAACCGGGGCGACGGCGATGCGCGCAATGGCCAGCCCTTGGAACCGGGCATCTACGGCCTGTCGAACGCCCTGCTCGACGCGCCGTGGCCGAAAGTGCTGAAAACCAAGGCCCAGTTCGCCAGCCTGCTGTGCCAGGGCGCGCCCGACGAAGCGTACTTCGACATGCTGGCCGACACCACGCGCGCGCCCGACTTCCGCTTGCCGGACACGGGCGTGCCGCTCGACCTCGAGCGCGTGCTGTCCGCCGTCTGCATCGAAACGCCGGGCTACGGCACGCGCACGTCCACCGTCGTGAAACTGTTCCCGGACTCTCCCGGCGAATTGCACGAGCTGGTGATTCAGTAATTGCTGCGGGGCCGGCACCGTCCGGCTCCGCCCCGCTTCCCTCATCCATTCCCTCCCGCGCGGCTTGCTTGCCTTGGCAAAATATCGTTCGCGCAAAAAAAGAAAGCGCTTGCGCAAGCGCTTTCTTTTGTTTACGATAGCTTCAATCGCGGCGACACAGCCGTACCCAATCGCAGTACACAATAATAAAAAAAACCTCAGGAGACACCATGGCCACCATGGAAGATGTAGCGCGGGCGGCGGACGTATCGCTGTCGACCGTCTCTCACGTAGTCAACGGCACCCGCAAGGTCAGCCCGAAAACCGTCGCCGCCGTCAACGCGGCCATGCAGCAGATCGGCTATGTGCCGAACATGCTGGCGCGCGCGCTGGCCGGCTCCTCGTCGGGCACCATCGGCGTGGCCATTTCCGCCTTCACCAATCATTACTTCAGCGAGACCGTGCGCGCCATCGAGGCGGCTTGCACGCGCCACGGCTTGATGATGCTGTTTTCCGATACGCATGACGACCCCGAACAGGAGTTGAAAGTGGTGCAAAACTTGCACCAGCGCCGCGTCGACGGCATCGTGCTGGCGCCGTCCGGCGATCCGCACAACCGCGCCCTCGACTATTTAAATAGCAACAAGATCGCTTCCGTGCTGGTCGACCGCATGTCGCCCCAGCCCTTCGACCAGGTGGGCGTGGAAAACACGCACGCCACGGCCGAGCTGGTCAGCCACCTGATCACCGTCCACGGCCACCGCCGCATCGGCTTCATCGCGGGCGCACCGGGCCTGTCCACGACGGACGAGCGCATCGACGGCTACCGCCTGGCCTTGCAGCACGCCGATATCGCCTTTGATCCCGAGCTGCTGCGCTCGGGCGACTCCAACCTGGAGCGCAGCGGCGCGGCCACGCGCGAATTGCTGGCCCTGCCCGCCGCACAGCGTCCCACGGCCATCGTCGCCGGCAATAACCTGATGACCATCGGCACCATGCATGCCTTGCGCGACGCGCACATTGCGGTACCTCAAGACGTCGCGCTGGCCGGCTTCGATGATTTCGACTGGGCCGATTATTTCAGCCCCCGCCTGACCGTGATGGCGCAGCCGCTCGAAGAGCTGGGCGCCATGGCCGTCGACCTGTTGATCGACCGCATCGCCAATCCGGGCCGCGCGCAGCACGTGCAGCGCCTGTCGCCAACCTTGCGCGTACGCAACTCCTGCGGCTGCCCCTGACCTTTACATATAGACACACCATGCATCCAGCAATTTCCCTCGGTATCGACCTCGGTACCTCCGAACTGAAAACCGTGCTGATGGACAGCGCAGGCAGCGTGCGCGGCCAGGCGTCCGTGCGCATCGACACCAGCCGCCCGCAAGCAGGCTGGTCCGAACAAGCGCCGCAAGACTGGTGGGCCGCCTGCGTTCAGGCGCTGGCCCAGCTGCGCGCCGGTTGGCCGCAGGACTATGCACAGATCGCCTGCATCGGCCTGTCGGGCCAGATGCACGGCGCCGTGCTGCTCGACGCCAACGATGAAGTCATCCGTCCCGCCATCCTGTGGAACGATGCGCGCGCCGAAGCCGAGGCCGCTACCCTGGCGCGCGACTATCCCGCGTATGCGGACGTGACGGGCAGCCTGCCCATGGCGGGCCTGACGGCGCCGAAACTGCTGTGGCTGCAAACGCACGAGCCGGCCGCCTTCGCCGCCATCGCCTGCCTGCTGTCGCCAAAGGACTATCTGCGCCTGCGCTTGACCGGAATCAAACTCACGGACATGTCCGACGCGGCCGGCACCCTGTGGCTGGACGAGGCCCGACGCGCCTGGTTCGCGCCCATGCTGGCCGCCTGCGGCTTGACGCCGGAGCAGATGCCGGCGCTGGCCGAAGGCGACGCCGCCACCGGTACCGTGCTGGCGTCCATCGCCGACCAGCTGGGCTTGCCGGCGGATGTGGTGGTGGCGGGCGGCGGCGGCGACAATCCCGTCTCGGCCGTGGGCATCGGCGCCGTCAACGGCGGCGACAGTTTTATCTCGCTGGGCACCAGCGCCGCCATCGTGTCCGTGACCGAAGCCCCCCTGGGCAATCCGGCCGGCGGCGTGCACAGCTTTTGCCACGCCTTGCCCGGCCGCTGGTATGCGATGGGCGCGATCTTGTCCGGCGCCAGCTGTTTGCGCTGGGCCACCGGCGTGCTGGGCCAGCCGGACGAAGCAGCCCTGCTGGCGCTGGTGGAAGCGGGTTTGCCGCTCGACGCCCCCGTCGCCCCGTCCGCGCCCCTGTTCCTGCCCTATCTGTCGGGCGAGCGCACGCCGCATAACGACCCGCAAGTGCGCGGCGCCTTTTTGCAACTGGGCCACGACAGCACGCCGGCGCAGCTCGGTTACGCCGTGCTCGAAGGCGTGGCCTTCGCCTTGCGCGACGCCATGGCGGCCGTCACGTCGACGGGCGCCGTCGTTCCCCACTGCATGCTGGTGGGCGGCGGCGCGCGCAGCCAGTACTGGGCGCAATTGCTGGCCAATGTGCTGGGACGCGAAATGCGCACCCTGCACAACAGCGAACTGTCGGCCAGCCTGGGCGCGGCCAAGCTGGGCTTTGCCGCCATCGGCCAGCGCCAGCTGCTGTCCACCGGCTTGCCCATCAAAAACACTTTCCTGCCCGATGCCGCGCACAGCGCAGCCTTGAGCATCCGCTACGGCCGCTACCGTAGCCTGTTTCCCGCCGTGCAAGCCTTGCACCAACTCAGTGATAAGGAATAGTAATGAATCAGCTGCAACAATTGAAGCAACACAGTACCGTCGTCGCCGACACGGGCGACTTCCTGCAACTGGCGCGCTTCGCGCCGCAAGACGCGACCACCAACCCGTCGCTGATCTTGAAGGCCGTGCTGCAGCCCGATTACGCGCCCTTGCTGGAAAGCACGGTCGCCGCCCATCCAGGCGCCTCGCTCGACGATATCGTCGACCAGGTGCTGGTGCGCTTCGGCCTGGAAATCCTGAAGGTCGTGCCGGGCCGCGTCTCGACGGAAGTCGATGCCCGTTTGAGCTTTGACCGCGACGCCACCGTCGCCCGCGGACGCCGCCTGATCGCCCTGTACGAGCAAGCCGGCGTGGCCCGCGAACGCGTGCTGATCAAGGTCGCCGCCACCTGGGAAGGCATCCAGGCCGCGCGCGAGCTGGAAAAAGACGGTATCTTTTGCAACCTGACCCTGCTGTTCGCGTTTTGCCAGGCCGTCGCCTGCGCCGATGCGAACGTGCGCCTGATTTCGCCGTTCGTGGGCCGCATCTACGACTGGCACAAGAAGTCGCAGGGTGCGGCATGGGACGAAGCGGCGCGCAGCCTGTCCAACGATCCGGGCGTGCAATCGGTCACGCGCATCTTCAATTACTACAAGCAACATGGCATCGCCACCCAGGTGATGGGCGCCAGCTTCCGCAACGTGGGCCAGATCACGGCCCTGTCCGGTTGCGACTTGCTGACCATCAGCCCGGACTTGCTGGCCAAGCTCGAAGCGGCGGATGCGCCATTCGAGCGCGCGCTGGGCGGCGACCTGGGCGCGCCGCAGCCGGCCGTCAGCTACGACGAAGCGGCCTTCCGCTACGCCTTGAACGACGACGCGATGGCGACCGAAAAGCTGGCCGAAGGCATCCGCGGCTTCGCCGTCGATG
The DNA here is from genome assembly GCF_023703445.1 of Janthinobacterium kumbetense. NCBI lineage: Bacteria > Pseudomonadati > Pseudomonadota > Betaproteobacteria > Burkholderiales > Oxalobacteraceae > Janthinobacterium > Janthinobacterium kumbetense. The sequence goes on along the minus strand of NZ_JAMQGR010000001.1, from coordinate 849,921 downwards.
CGGGCAAGCTGGACGCCATGATCGAGAAATTGCGCACTCGCTAAGTTTTTACCCAGTTTTTACCGTAGCACCGTTTGTTTTTTACAATAAAAACCCTTGGAGATCCTCATGAAAAAAGTCATTACCGCCTCCCTGCTGCTGTCCGCCGCCTGCGGCGCCTTCGCCGCCGACAAACCGCTGAAATCCATCGGCGTGAGCGTGGGCGACCTGGCCAACCCGTTTTTTGTCGCCATCGGCCGCGGCGCGGAAGAAAGCGCGAAAAAACTGGGCGGCCCCGGCGTGAAAGTCACGACTGTTTCCAGCAAGTATGACCTGAACACCCAGGTGGACCAGATCGAGAACTTCATCGCCAACAAGACCGACATCATCATCCTGAACGCCGTCGATTCCAAGGGCATCGCGCCAGCCATCAAGAAAGCGCGCAATGCGGGCGTGGTCGTGATCGCTGTCGACGTGGGCGCCGTGGGCGCTTCGGCCACCGTGATGTCCGACAACACCATGGCGGGCGACGTGTCGTGCGCCTACCTGGCCAAGCAGATCGGCGGCAAGGGCAATGTGGTGATCCTGAACGGCCCGCCGGTCACGTCCGTGATCGACCGCGTGAATGGCTGCAAGAAAACCCTGGCCGCGTTCAAGGATATCAAGATCCTGTCCGACAACCAGAACGCGGGCGGCAGCCGCGACGGCGGCATGACCGTGATGTCGAACCTGCTGACGGCCCATCCGAAGATCGACGGCGTGTTCGCCATCAACGACCCGACGGGCATCGGCGCGGAACTGGCGATCAAGCAATCGAAGCGCACGGACGTGAAACTGATCACGGCCGTCGATGGCGCGCCCGATGGCCAGAACGCCCTGAAAAACAAGGCCGGCCTGTTTGCCGCCACCTCGGCGCAAAACCCGTACCGCATGGCCACGGACGCCGTGCAGATGGGCTACGACATCATGAACGGCCGCACGCCGAAACAGACCATGGTGCTGTTGCCGACCCCGGCCATCACCAAGGAAAACGTCGCCACCTACACGGGCTGGGTAAAGAACTGATCTGCCTGACCTGAACCACGCGGCGCCGCCGGCCAGTTACCAGGCGGCGCCAGTTTCACCAGCAAGGAAGGACAGTCATGAGCAACGATATTATTTTTGAAATGCGCGGCATCGAGAAGCGCTTTGGCGCCACGCGCGCGCTGCGCGGCGTGCACCTGACGGTGCGCAGCGGCGAAATCCATGCCGTGATGGGCGAAAACGGCGCCGGCAAGAGTACCCTGATGAAGATTCTGTCGGGCGTATACACACCGGACGCGGGCGAAATCATTCTCGACGGCAAGCCGATCCGCATCCGCAACCCGGGCGAGGCCCGCGCGCTGGGCATCAACCTGATCTACCAGGAATTGAGCGTGGCCAAGAACATGACGGTGGCGCAGAACGTCTTCATGGGCAGCGAGCCGCAAGGACCGTTCTGGACCGTCAAGGGCGGCGAAATGCGCGCGCGCACGAACGCCATCCTGGCCGACCTCGGTTCCCGCTTCGACGCCGACACCATGGTGTCCACCCTGTCGATCGCCGAGCAGCAGCAGGTGGAAATTGCCCGCGCCCTCGTGCACGAAAGCCGCATCCTGATCATGGACGAGCCCACTGCCGCCCTGTCCGACCGGGAAACAGAACAATTGTTCCGCATCATCGAAGAACAGCGCGACAAGGGCCTCGCCGTGCTGTACATCAGCCACCGCATGGCCGAGGTGGAACGCCTGGCGCGCCGCATCACGGTGCTGCGCGACGGCGCCTATGTGGGCGAGCTGGGCAAGGATGAGCTGGATCAAAAGAAAGTCGTGCAAATGATGGTGGGCCGCCCCGCCGACGACTTTTATTCGCACCAGCGGCGCACCACGCGGGGCGCCGAGCGCTTGCGCGTGGAAAACGTGGGCGGCGGCAAGGTCAAGCCCGCCTCGTTCAGCCTGCATGCGGGCGAAGTCACGGGCCTGGCCGGCCTCGTCGGCGCGGGCCGCACGGAACTGGCGCGCCTGATCTTTGGTGCGGACAAGAAACAATCGGGGCAAGTGTGGCTCGACGGCCAGGAAGTGCATATCCAGCGCCCGCTGGCGGCCATCCGCCACGGCATCGGCTACCTGCCCGAGGACCGCAAGAGCCTGGGCCTGTTCATGCAATTGTCGGCCATGGAAAACATGTCGATGAATATCCTGTCCAAGCATGCGACGGCGGGCGTCGTCAACCGTGGCGCCCTGACGCAGCTCACGCGCGAAGCGATCAGCAACCTCAACGTCAAGGTGTCGGGGCCGGACGGCATCGTCGGCGGATTGTCTGGCGGCAACCAGCAGAAAGTCTTGCTGGCGCGCTGGCTGGCCATCGCGCCGAAAGTGCTGATCCTCGACGAACCGACGCGGGGCGTGGATGTGGGCGCGAAGAGCGAAATCTACAAGATCATCCACCAGCTGGCCGATGCGGGTACGGCCGTGCTGTGCATTTCCAGCGAGCTGGCCGAGCTGGTCGGCATCTGCGACCGCGTGATGGTGATGTGCGAAGGACGCCTGACGGGCGAAGTGACGGGCGACGACATTACGCAGGAAAACATCCTCGCCTATGCCACCCAGCTGGAAGCGGCATAAAAATAATCATTCAGGAGATTCAACATGACAACGACTACCACCCGCGGCGCCGCGCGCGCCGGCGAACCCTTCAATGCCTCGAACCTGATGCGCCGCCTGGGCATGCTGCCCGTGCTGGTGGTGCTGTACCTGGCCATGTATGGCTTGACCGTGTATTTCTCGGCCGACGGCACGTCCACGTTCATGACCAGCAACAACACCATGAACATCTTCCGCCAGGTGTCGATCAACATCGTGCTGGCGTCCGGCATGACTTTCGTCATTTTGACCAGCGGCATCGACCTGTCCGTCGGCTCCGTGCTGGCCGTCTCGGCCGTGGCAGGCATGCTGATGTCGCTGTCGGCCCAGTTCGCCGGCTTTTCGATTCCCGCCTTCCTCATCGTCGGCCTGCTGCTGGGCGCGCTGAACGGCGTGCTGGTGGCCCTCGTCGGCCTGAACCCCTTCGTCGTGACCCTCGGCACCATGACGGCCCTGCGCGGCGCCGCTTACCTGCTGGCGGATGGCACCAGCGTGCTGAACACGGAAATCCCAAGCTTCGAATGGATGGGCAACGGCAGCTTCCTGGCCGTGCCCTGGCTGATCTGGCTGGCGGCGGCCGTCGTCGTGCTGACGTGGTTCATCTTGCGCAAGACCACCCTGGGCCTGCATATCTACGCCGTCGGCGGCAATATCCAGGCGGCTCGTTTGACGGGGATCAAAGTCGGTCTCGTCTTGATGTTTGTCTACACGATCAGCGGTCTGTTCGCGGGCCTGGGCGGCGCCATGTCGGCCAGCCGCCTGTATGCGGCCAACGGCAACTGGGGCACGGGTTATGAACTCGACGCCATCGCGGCCGTCGTGCTGGGCGGCACCAGCCTGATGGGCGGCGTCGGTTCCGTCTGGGGCACCGTCATCGGCGCCCTGATCATCGGCGTGATGAACAATGGCTTGACGATTTTGGGACTGTCGTCGTTCTGGCAGTATGTAGCCAAGGGCGTCGTGATCGTGCTGGCCGTGATTCTCGACAAATGGCGCCAGAGCCACGCGCAAAATTAAGCGTAGCCGCACGGCGTCCGTATTCTCGGACGCCGTGCGAACCACGCCTGCTTGATTAATCAGGCAAACTGCAGGCGCATTTCCACATGCGCAATCCCCGCCTCTTCAAATTGTTCCCCCTGCTGCACGAAACCGTGGCGCGCATAGAATGGCGCGGCTACGGTTTGCGCGTTCAGCACCACCGCCTTGTCGCCCCGTTCGCGGGCTTTGTCCATCAGCAAGGTCAAAATGGCGCCGCCCACGCCCGTGCCGCGGCCCGGCTGGCGCACGGCCATGCGGCCGATGTGGCCGTCAGGCAATAGCCGGCCCGTGCCGATGGCATTGCCGGCATCGTCGTAGGCCACGGCGTGCAGGCAGACGGCGTCCATGTCGTCGAGTTCGATCTCGGCCGGCACTTTCTGTTCATCGACGAAAACTTCAAAACGGATGGCGGTGGCGTCAGGGCCCAGGGTGGCCCAGTCGCCGAGGCGGATGGTGTGCTTGGTCATGGTAGAGAGTAGTAAAAGACAGGCCGCAATTGTCGCACGACCTGCCTTTCCACAGAGAGATCAGCTGAGCTTGACCAGCTGCTTGCCGAAGTTACGGCCTTTCAACAGGCCGATGAACGCTTCGGGCGCGCTGGCCAGGCCGTCGGCCACGGATTCACGGAATTTCAGCTTGCCCGTCGCCACCAGCGTGCCCAGTTCACTCAAGCCTTGCGGCCAGAATTCCGGCTGCTCGGAAACGATGAAGCCCCGTACGGTGAGGCGGTTGGTGAGGATCAGGCGCGCATTGTCGAGCGGCGTCGGTTCGCCGTTGTAGCCGGCGATCCAGCCGCACACGGCGATCCGGCCAAACGCGTTGGTGCGCGCCAGGGCCGCATCGAAGATGGCGCCGCCCACGTTTTCAAAGATGGCGTCGATACCGTCCGGCGTGGCCGCCGCCAGGTCGGCCTCCAGATTGCCCGCCTTGTAATCGACGCAGGCGTCGAAACCCAGCTCATTCACCACATACGCGCACTTGTCGGCGCCGCCGGCGATACCGACCACGCGACAACCTTTCAATTTCGCCAACTGACCCACGACGCTGCCCACGGCGCCGCTGGCGGCCGACACGACCACCGTTTCACCCGCTTTCGGCGCCATGATCTGGTTCAAGCCATACCACGCCGTCATGCCCGGCATGCCGACGGAACCCAGGTAGGCGGAAGCGGGAATGTGCGTCGTATCGACCTTGCGCAGCATGGTGCCGTCCGATACGGCCACTTCCGTCCAGCCCAGGGTGCCCACGACGGTGTCGCCCACGGCAAACTTCGGATGCTTCGATTCCAGCACCATGCCCACCGTGCCGCCTATCATGGTTTCATCGAGCGCCTGCGGCGCCGCATAGCTTTTATTGGCGCTCATGCGTCCGCGCATATAGGGGTCGAGCGACAGGTACTGGTTGCGCACCAGCAATTGTCCATCCTGGATGGCGGGAATCTCTTTGGTTTCCAGACGAAAATGTGCCGGCTGTACTTCCTCATTGGAGGCGGGGCGCGAGGCGAGGACGATGCGTTGGTAGGTGGTCATGAATGCTCCTTATCAATAGATAGGATCAGCGGAAGGCTGGGGTCAGACCCGCCGGGTCTGACCCCGGGTGTCTGATGCGTAACGACTAAATCTCATAATCCATACATTGGCGCGCTTCCCGCACGGCGCCAAAGAATGGCTTGATTTTCACGTGCTCGGGGTGATTCTGGTAAGCGTCGAGCGCCTCGCGGCTGGCGAACTCGCTGTACAGCACGATGTCGTAGGTCGCTTCCAGGCCAGGCTTGGCCACGGCTGCCTCGAATTTCAAGATGCCCGGCACCAGGTCCGAGCAGGAATCGAGCAGGGCTTTCAATTTCAATGCATTGGTGGCGCGGTCGGCGCCTTCGGCGTGGTCTTTGAGTTTCCAGAAAACGATGTGCTTGATCATGGCGGCAGGCTGCTTGTTTATTAATGAAGCATTACTGTAACCGCTATCGGCGCGTCTTGCAGGAACAGGGCGCGCAATGCAAACGGGCGGCCCTGGAAGCCGCCCGCAGACAAGGTTTACCTATATCACAGCACTTCGAACAGCCCGGCCGCGCCCTGCCCGCCGCCTATGCACATAGTCACCACCACGTATTTGACGCCGCGACGCTTGCCTTCGATTAAGGCGTGGCCCGTCAGGCGGGCGCCCGACACGCCGTACGGGTGGCCGACGGCGATCGCGCCGCCGTTCACGTTCAGGCGGTCCATGGGGATGCCCAGGGTGTCGGCGCAGTACAGCACTTGCACGGCGAACGCTTCATTGAGTTCCCACAAGCCGATGTCGGCTACAGTCAAGCCCGCCTTTTTCAGCAGTTTCGGGATGGCAAACACGGGGCCGATGCCCATTTCATCGGGTTCGCAGCCGGCCACGGCGAAGCCACGGAAGATGCCCAGCGGCTGCAGCCCTTTCGCTTCGGCCACTTTCGCATTCATCACGATGGCCATCGAAGCGCCATCGGAAAACTGGCTGGCGTTGCCGGCGCTGATGACGCCGCCCGGAATGGCCGGGCGGATCTTCGCCACGCCGTCATACGTCGTGTCCGCGCGGATGCCTTCGTCTGCCGAGATCGTCACTTCGCGCGACACCAGCATGCCGCTGGCCTTGTCGGCCACGCCCATGACGGTGGTCATCGGCACGATTTCCGCATCGAACAGGCCGGCAGCCAGGGCCGCGGCGGCGCGCTGCTGGCTTTGCGCGCCGTAGGCATCCTGGCGCTCGCGCGAAATCTGGTAGCGCTTGGCCACGGTTTCGGCCGTCTGCAGCATGGGCCAATACACTTCCGGCTTGTGCTGCTGCAGCCAGACGTCGCGGTACATATGCGTATTCATTTCATTTTGCACGCAGGAAATCGATTCCACGCCGCCCGCCGCATAGATATCGCCTTCGCCGGCGATGATGCGCTGCGCCGCCAGGGCGATGGCCTGCAAGCCCGACGAGCAGAAACGGTTGACGGTCATGCCGGCCGTCGTGACGGGGCAGCCGCCGCGCAAGGCCACCTGGCGCGCGATATTGCCGCCCGTGGCGCCTTCGGGAAAGGCGCAGCCGACCAGCACATCTTCCACTTCCTCCGCCTCGATGCGCGCGCGCTCGACGGCGGCCGCCAGCACATGGCCGCCCAGGGTGGCGCCATGCGTCATGTTGAACGCGCCCTTCCAGGACTTGGCCAGGCCCGTGCGGGCGGTCGATACGATGACGGCTTCATTCATGCTGTGTCTCCTTGTGGGAATGTTATATGGTCGGGTGATAGATCTGCGGAATCAGAATAGCACATTTAAGTACGGTCGTTCGCAAAGTTGAAATGAATGGCAATTTGTAAGCTTGCTGTAAGTTTCAAGCAAGCATGACGTAAGGTTCGGAGAACACACTCGCCTCCAGCTGTTGCAAGAATGGTCAAAAAGACCGCGGCAATGGTTCACTATAAAACATAGGGAGACAAACCATGGCATCACCATCCGGCTCTGCCGACGTACGGAAAATTTCCACCAAAGGAACGCCGATTACGCCAGAGGAACGCAAGGTCATCTTTGCATCCTCCTTGGGCACCGTCTTTGAATGGTACGATTTTTACCTGTACGGTTCGCTGGCATCGATCATCGCCAAGCAATTCTTCATCGGCGACCCCACCACCACCTTCATCTTCGCGCTGCTGGCCTTTGCCGCCGGCTTCATCGTGCGTCCGTTCGGCGCGCTGGTCTTCGGCCGCCTGGGCGACATGATCGGCCGCAAGTACACTTTCCTGATCACCATTCTGATCATGGGCGGCTCCACCTTCATCGTCGGCTTGCTGCCGGGCCATGCGTCCATCGGCATCGCCGCACCGATCATCCTCGTCATCCTGCGCATCCTGCAAGGCCTGGCGCTGGGCGGCGAGTACGGCGGCGCAGCCACCTACGTGGCCGAGCATGCGCCTGAAGGCAAGCGCGGCGCGTTCACGGCGTGGATACAGACGACGGCAACCCTGGGCTTCTTCCTGTCGCTGATGGTCATCCTGGGCACCCGCCTGGCGACCGGCGAGAAGGATTTCGAAGCGTGGGGCTGGCGCATTCCCTTCCTCGTCTCCGTCATCCTGCTGGGTATTTCCGTATGGATCCGCCTGGCCATGAATGAATCGCCGGCGTTTGCCAAGATGAAGGCCGAGGGCAAGACCTCGAAAGCCCCGCTGACGGAAGCGTTCGGCAAGTGGAAAAACCTGAAGATCGTCATCCTGGCCCTGATCGGCCTGACCGCCGGCCAGGCAGTCGTGTGGTACACGGGCCAGTTCTACGCCCTGTTCTTCATGATCCAGACCCTGAAGGTGGACCTGGCAACGGCCAACGTGCTCGTCGCCGTCGCCCTGCTGCTGGCCACGCCGTTCTTCCTGTTCTTCGGCAGCCTGTCCGACCGCATCGGCCGCAAGTACATCATCCTCGGCGGCTGCCTGATCGCCGCGGCCACCTACTTCCCGATCTTCAACGGCCTGACCCACTTCGCCAACCCGCAGCTGGAAGCGGCACTGAAGAACTCGCCAGTGGTGGTCGTCGCCGATCCGGCGTCCTGCCACTTCCAGTTCAACATGACGGGTACCAAGAAGTTCCCATCGTCGTGCGACATCGCCACGGGCTTCCTGTCGAACAGCTCGGTGAACTACACGAAGGAAGACGCGCCGGCCGGCAGCATCGCCAAGGTGCGCATCGGTACGAAGGAATTTAGCTCGTTCAACGCCGTCATGACGCCGGACGGCCTGAACTTCGATGCGGACAGCAAGGCCCACGAAGCGGCGCTGAAGAAAGAACTGGGCGCCGGCATCAAGGAAGCGGGCTACCCTGCGAAAGCCGATCCGGACCAGATCAACAAGCCGATGGTCGTCTTGCTGCTCTTCATCCTGGTGCTGTACGTGACCATGGTGTATGGCCCGATCGCCGCCATGCTGGTGGAAATGTTCCCGACGCGTATACGTTACACCTCGATGTCCCTGCCCTACCATATCGGTAACGGCTGGTTCGGCGGCTTGCTGCCGACCACGGCCTTCGCGCTGGTGGCCTTCAAGGGCGACATTTATTATGGCCTGTGGTATCCGATCGTCGTCGCCCTGGCGACTGTCGTGATCGGCACCCTGTTCGTCAAGGAAACCAAGGACAACAATATCTACGCCGACGATTAAATGGATGCCAGCCCCGGCCGCAAGACCGGGGTCCGCAAAGCAAAACGCCGCTGACTGGTCAGCGGCGTTTTTTTATGTGGCGTCTATGGCGGCAGGCTTACTTGTCGTTTTTCTTTTTCAGCTGGTCGCGCTGCTGCACGTATTCCTGGTAGCTGGTCTGGTTGCGCTTGCGACAGGCGTTGCGGTCGTCAAAATTATTGAGGCTGTTGCAATACTCGCCGATCTTGTCCCGGTTTGCGTCATACAGTACTTCACAGCCAGTAATGGCCAGCAAGAAGGGAATGATCAGATATTTCATTGCTACTCTCATGGATAGGGACGGGATTGCGCGAAAAACACCAGATTGCCCACTGGAAAAGCGGCCAGCTTTATCTTAACGCGATCCTGGCGAAAAGTACAAGCGCTCGGTATTACTTATTAGAAAGGATTACCTGCGCGCGCGCCACTGCATGCTATGGTGGAAGTTTCTCTTACCAGACTCGTCCACAGGCATGCCGACCATCGCCCCCGCCCCCTGCGGCCCGCTGCAGCACCATTTCGACGCCTTGCTGCAAGACGTCTGCGCCAGCCTGGCTGCGCACGCCGGCAACTTGCTGGACGGCATATACCTGTACGGCAGCATCGCCCGCGGCGACGCCACACCGGGCGTATCCGACCTCGACCTGACCCTGGTGCTGCGCCAGCCGCCCACGCCGCCGCAACTGGAAACGCTGGAAGCGCTGCGCCTGGCCCTGCAGGCACGCCACCGGGAAGTACTGAAAATCGATTTCGATATCGGCCACCGTGCCCAGGTGCTGGCGCCGGAGCACCTGTACAGCTGGGGCTACTGGCTCAAGCACCAGTGCCGCTGCCTGTGGGGCGAGGACCTGGCGCCGCACTTTGCGCCGTTCGCACCCTCGCGCGCCATCGCCCAGGCCGTGAATGGCGACTTTGCCCGCGTGCTGGAAGATTATGCGCGGCGCCTCGATGACGAGCGCGACCCTGCCGCCATCGCCCGCCTGCAGCGCGAGGCATCGCGCAAGCTGATCCGTTCCTGCAACCTGCTGCGCCAGGATGGCGATCCCGGCTGGCCCGCCAGCCTGGACGAGCATGCCGCGCTGTTGCTGCACCGCTATCCCGCCATGCAGGCGCAGGCAGCCTATTTTCTTGCCCAGGCCAGGCCCGGCGCCGCGCCGGCCAGCGGCTTTGCGCCGGCGCTGCGCCGATTCACGCAGTGGCTGGTGCAGCAACAGGCGGGCTAGACGCCGGCCTCGTCGTTCAACAGCGGATTGCCGGCCGCAAACGCCGCCAGGTGCTCGAGCAGCACGCGCACGCGGGCCGGCAGGTAGCGCCGCTGCGTCCACACGGCGTACACGTGGCGCGGCTGCGGCATCCAGTCGGGCAGCACGCGCACCAGGCTGCCGCTGGCCACTTCGTCACGGCATTGCAGAAGCGGACACAGCAGGATGCCGATGCCCGCGTCGGCCATCTCCACGGCCAGGCGCATCTCGTTTACGCGCAGGCGCGCCTGCGGTTCGATCACCATTTCGGCGCCGTCGCCGGGCCGCCGCAAGCGCCAGGTGCGCAGCGGTTCGGCCACGATCAGCTCGTGCTTTTCCAGTTCCTGCAAGTCGCGCGGCACGCCGGCGCGCGCCAGGTAGCCGGGCGCGGCCACCATCACCAGCGCGGCGCTGCCCAGGCGGCGCTGCATCAGCGAGGAATCGTCGAGCGAGCCCACGCGGATGGCCAGGTCGGCGCCGCTGCCCACCAGGTCTTGCAGCAGGTTCGACAGTTCCAGCTCCAGGCGGATGTCCGGATACTTCTGCATGAAGCTGACCCAGGCCGGCGTCAGCAAGCCGCTGGCGAAGTTGACGGGCGCCAACACGCGGATGCTGCCCGAGACGGCCGACAGGCTGGCGTCGAGCTGCTGCGTGGCTTGCCGCAGGGCATGGACCAAAGGACGGCACTGCTCGTAGTATTGCCAGCCTTCCGCCGTCGGCTGCAAGCGGCGCGCGCTGCGGTTGAGCAAGCGGTAACCGAGCTGGCTTTCCAGCTTTTGCAGCCGGCGCGTGACGGTCGCGGCGGGCAAGTCTTCCTTCACGGCCGCCGCATGCAGGCTGCCCGCCTCGACAATGGAAACAAACAGGGCTAAATCATCGAGCATGATTGCATTTTCGGAATTTGAAATTAAAAATATGGCTCTAGTATAGATTGCTGCAAGTTGTTACGCTGCCCTTTCCTTACCATTTTGAAAGTGTCCCATGTCCGAAGCCCTGCGTTTGCGTTGCGTATTTGCCTTCCTGATGTCGCTGGTCATGACCCTGCTGATGAGCGCCTGGGTCACCTGGCTCAATATCGGCCTGCAGGCGGACTTCCTGCCCCGCTGGCGCCACGCGTTCTTCGCCGCCTGGCCCGTGGCCTTCTGCGCCGTGATGCTGTTCGCGCCCCGCGTGCAAGTCATCAGCCGCAATATCGTCACCCGGCTGGCGCGCCCGGCACCAGGCTGCCCCGCCTGCGCGGCCGATGGGCCATGTGCGTGCGTCCGCCGACCTTAACCAGCAGTCGGCCACCGGCAGTATCACTCGGTCACTCCTGCCCACGGCCGCCCTGATCCGGGCTATGCTATGGCCGTCCTTGTTCTTACTGCGGAGTGACCATGCTCGACCACGTTTCCCTCACCGTCAGCGACCTGGAACGCGCCGAGCGCTTCTACGACGCCATCTTCGCCGCGCTCGGCGTGCCCAAGGTGGGCAGCGACCATGCCAATGCGTGGATAGGCTATGGCGAGCGCAGCGATGCCGAACACCCCGAACGCAGCTATTTTTCCGTGCGCCTGGGCCCCGCGCCCGGCGACGCGCCGCGCCGCCATTGCTGCTTCAAGGCCCCCTCGCGCGCGGCCGTGGAAGCGTTCTGGCACGCGGGACTGGCGCAGGGCGGCATCGACCTGGGCGCGCCCGGCTTGCGCCACTATCACGCCAGCTATTACGCGGCCTTTTTGTTCGATCCGGACGGCAACCGCATCGAAGCCGTCTGCCACCGCGCCGACGCCGGCTGACAGGACGGGAAATCCACCTCTGTTCGGCATTTCCACTTCGTGACGATTTGCCTATAATGGCTGGCACGCCATACCGGTCCCCGGTCCCTGTATCAAGAAGGAGATTCATGCACCATCTATTCGTCGGCCGCCCTGCGCGCACCATGCTCCTCTCCAGCGCAGGCTTGCTGCTGGCAGGCTGTTTTTCCGGCTGCTCTCTGTTGCCATCGCCCCCCGTCATGCCCGGCGTGCCGGCTACCGCCGCCCTGCCCGACGCCAGCATCGCCTACACCGTGAGCGGCCAGGGCGGCATACCCGTCGTGTTCCAGTCTGGCATGGGCGACGGCAAGGATGTGTGGGCGAAGGTGGCGCCCGAAGTGGCCAAGCAGCACCGCGTGCTCGTGTACGACCGCCCCGGCTACGGCGACAGCAAGAAAACCACCACGCCGCGCGACCCCTGCACCATCGCTGCCCAGCAGCGCGCCCTGCTGGCGCAAGCTGGCTTGAAACCGCCGTATGTGCTGGTCGGCCATGGCTTGGGCGGACTGTACCAGTATGTGTATGCGAGGCTGTACCCGCAGGACGTGGCCGGCCTGGTCTTGCTCGATCCCACGCACCCGCAGCAATGGAACCGCCTGCAGACGGACGCGTCCACCTACGCCATGCTCGTCAAGACGCGGCGCAAGCTGATGTTCAACAGTACGGAATCGACCGAATTTGATGCCCAGACGCAATGTCTGCAGCACGTCGACATGGGCAGCCCGCTGCGCGTGCCCGCCATGCTGCTGGTGCGCGACAAGTTCGGCATCGAGGAAATGGGCTCGTTTGAAAACGTGGTGCGGGCCCAGGAAAAGGATTGGCAGCGCCTGTCCGGCGCGCCAGCCATCGAGCGCATCACGGGCGCCGGCTACTACATCCAGAAGGACAACCCCGTCATCGTCAACGAAGCGATCAAGATGGTGGCGAAGAAGAAATAAAAAAAGGGCAGAGAAATCTGCCCTTTGTCATTCAACAGCCCAACATCAACTATTGAAGCCCTTGCCCTCGCCCGCCAGCTTCACCAGCAGGGGCGCCGGCGTCCACGCTTCGCCGTGGCGGCCTTTCGCATAGCCGGCGATGGTGTCGAGCACATTCGGCAAGCCGACCGTGTCCGCGTAGAACATGGGGCCACCGCGGAACAGCGGGAAGCCGTAGCCCGTCAGATACACCATGTCGATGTCCGACGCGCGCAGGGCGATGCCCTCTTCCAGGATGCGCGCGCCTTCGTTGACAAGCGCATACACGAGGCGTTCGACGATTTCCTGGTCGCTGATCTTGCGCCGCGCCACGCCGATGTCGGCGGAATGCTGGACTATCATGGCGTTGACCTGTTCCGAGGCGTACGCCTTGCGGTCGCCCGGCTTGTAGTCATACCAGCCGGCGCCCGTCTTCTGGCCATAGCGCCCCAGTTCGCACAGCAGATCGGCCGTCTTCGAATACGTCACTTCCGGTTTTTCCACGTAGCGGCGCTTGCGGATGGCCCAGCCGATGTCGTTGCCGGCCAGGTCGCCCATGCGGAACGGGCCCATGGCAAAGCCGAATTTCTCGACGGCCTTGTCGACCTGTTCCGGCAGGCAGCCTTCTTCCAGCAGGAAACCGGCTTGGCGGCTGTATTGCTCGATCATGCGGTTGCCGATGAAACCGTCGCACACGCCGGAAACGACGCCCGTCTTTTTCAGCTTTTTCGACAACGCCAGCGCCGTGGCCAGCACGTCCTTGCCCGTTTCCTTGCCGCGGACGATTTCCAGCAGTTTCATGACGTTCGCCGGGCTGAAGAAATGCGTGCCGACCACGTCTTGCGGGCGCTGGGTGAACGCGGCGATCTTGTCCAGGTCCAGGGTCGAGGTGTTCGAGGCGAGGATGGCGCCCGGCTTCATGACGGCGTCGAGCTGCCTGAACACGGTTTCCTTGACGCCCAGTTCTTCGAAGACGGCTTCGATGACGATGTCCGCCTGCGCGATGTCCGCATACGCCAACGTACCGGAAACGAGCGCGATGCGCTGCTCGGCCTTGTCCTGCGTCAATTTGCCCTTCTTGACCGTGTTTTCATAATTCTTGCGGATGGTGGCCAGGCCCTTGTCCAGCGCTTCCTGCTTCGTTTCCAGCAAGGTCACGGGGATGCCCGCGTTGGCGAAATTCATGGCGATGCCGCCGCCCATGGTGCCGGCGCCGACGATGGCCGCGCTGGCGATGGTGCGCACGGGCGTGTCGGCCGGCACGTCGGGCACCTTGCTGGCGACGCGCTCGGCAAAGAAGGCGTGGCGCAGGGCTTTCGATTCCGGCGACTGCACCAGTTGCATGAACAGTTCGCGCTCGTACTTCAAGCCCTCGTCGAATTTCATCGTCACGGCGGCCGCCACGGCATCGACGCATTTCAGCGGTGCGGGGAACGGGCCGGACATGGCTTTCACGGTATTGCGCGAAAATTGCAGGAACGCTTCGTGGTTCGGGTAATCGACCTTGCGCTCGCGCACTTTCGGCAGCGGGCGCACGTCGCCCACTTTCGTGGCGAAGGCCACGGCGGCGGCCAGCAAGTCCGCGCCGGGCGCGATGACTTCGTCGAACAGGGCCGTGCCGGCCAGTTTTTCCGACGCCACGGGCGTGCCCGAGACGATCATGTTCAAGGCCATTTCCAGGCCCAGCACGCGCGGCAGGCGCTGCGTGCCGCCCGCGCCCGGCAAGATGCCGAGTTTGACTTCAGGCAAGGCCATCTGCGCGCCAGGCGCGGCCACGCGATAGTTGCAGCCCAGCGCCAGCTCCAGGCCGCCGCCCATGCAGACGCTGTGGATGGCTGCCACGACTGGCTTGGTCGATTGCTCGACGACATTGATCAAGGTGTGCAGCGTTGGTTCCGTGAGCGCCTTGGGCGAATTGAATTCCTTGATATCGGCGCCGCCCGAAAAGGCCTTGCCGGCGCCCGTGATGACGATGGCTTTGACGGCGTCGTCCGCCAGCGCCTGGCGGATGCCGGCCACGGCGGCCGTGCGCGTCGCCAGGCCCAGGCCGTTGACGGGCGGGTTGGCCAGGGTAATGACGGCAACGGCGCCGTTCACTTGATATTCAGCACTCATGTCTCTTCCTTGTTGGTCTATAGGTTTTTGCTTGGCGATGAGGTGGTTGCAAGGGATGAAGCTGCACTATACCGCATAAAAGAACGCTCGTATTATTTTTGTCGTGCGCGCGCCGGCGCCAGCATGGTACGCCATGGTACAACATCATTTGCGGAAAGATTCTGCTGCATGCAGCAAGGTCCAGTAGAAGCTATCACTTGAATATTCATTTAAATAATAAAAGCACAATAATAATAACGCCGTTTTATTATGTAAGAAAATACGTTTGTTATATGCCGGCATGGGCCAATTACGACAGTTTTTACATTATTTATTCCCGCCCCTTGTTTTTCGCCAGATGCTGGGGAATAATAAAATTGTTGATACAAATCAATACTCTACAATTTATCTACAATAAGGCATACCGCAGGAAAAACACTGGCGGCCGTTCTGCGCGCACATTCTCACCGATTATCACCAGATGTCGACCGCGGCAATAACATTGCTGCCTTTTATGGATAGCAGTAAAAGTAATAGCAGCGGCATTATCGTTCCCATTCCTCTTCTCACCCCGAAGGAAATACTATGGACGCAGCCAGCCATGTCAGCCACTCCCAGGATCTGGACTTACAAGCGATAAATACTGCATTGAACCGTGTCCAGGCCGTGATCGAATTCGAACTCGACGGCACCATCCTGCATGCGAACGACAATTTCCTGCGCGTCGTCGGCTATACCCTGGCGGAAGTACAAGGCAAGCACCATGCCATCTTCTGCGACCCCGAATATGTCAAGACGGATGAATACAGCAACTTCTGGGCCAAGCTGGGACGCGGCGAGTTCGACCATGGCGAATACAAGCGCCGCGCCAAGGATGGGCGCGAAGTGTGGATCAACGCGTCCTACAACCCCATCCTCGACGCTGACGGCAAACCGTATAAGGTCATCAAGTTTGCCACCGACATCACGGCCACCAAGCGCCGCAACGCCGATTACGAAGGCAAGATCGACGCCATCAGCAAGGCCCAGGCCGTGATCGAATTCCGGCTCGACGGCACCATCCTCGACGCCAACGACAATTTCCTCAAGTCCGTCGGCTACACGCTCGACGAGATCAAGGGCAAGCATCACCGCATGTTTTGCCTGCCCGACTACGCCAACAGCGACGACTATGCGCAGTTCTGGCACAAGCTGGGGCAAGGCCAGTTCGACGCGGGCGAATACAAGCGCGTCACCAAGGACGGCCGCGAAATCTGGCTCAATGCCTCGTACAACCCCATTTTCGATACGGAAGGCCGGCCCTTCAAGGTGGTCAAGTTCGCCAGCGACGTCACCGCCCTGAAAAAGCGCAACGCCGAGTACGAAGGCAAGGTCAGCGCCATCGGCAAGGCGCAGGCCGTGATCGAATTCGACATGCAGGGCAATGTGCTGGATGCGAACGACAATTTCCTCGCCGTCATGGACTATGACTTGAGCGATATCAAGGGCGAGCACCACCGCATGTTTTGCGAACCCGAGTATGCGAGCAGCGCCGAGTACAAGAAATTCTGGCAAAAGCTCAACCGCGGCGAATTCGACGCGGGCCGCTACAAGCGCCTGGGCAACCACGGCAAGGTGGTGTGGATACAGGCCACCTACAACCCCATCCTGGACCTGAACGGCAAGCCGTATAAGGTGGTCAAGTTCGCCATCGACATCAGCGAACAGGTGAACCTGGAAAACAGCATCCAGTCCAAGGCCGCCAACGACAGCCGCAAGGTCAATGCCTTGCTCGAGTCGGTGGCGCGCGCGGCGCAAGGCGACCTGACCTGCAATATCGTGCCCGAGGGCGACGAGCCGATCGACCTGCTGGCCGGCGGCATCAGCAAGATGATCATCGACTTGCGCGGCGTGATCGGCAACGTGGTGTCGGCGGCGAACGGCTTTGCCGACGCCTCGCACGCGATCGCCGAACGGGCCACGGGCGTGGCCGTGGGCACGCAGGCGCTGGGCGCCACGGTGGAAGAAATGAACGCCTCCATCGACGGCCTGACCTTTTCCATCAATTCCATCGCGGAAAACACCTCGAACGCCGATTACCTGGCGAAAGCCACGCAGCAGGAAGCGGAAGCGGGCGCGCGCGCCGTCGCCAAGTCGATCGAGGCGATGGACTTGATCAACCGCTCGTCGGAAGACATCGGCGAAATCGTCAAGGTCATCAGCGAAATCGCCAACCAGACCAACATGCTGGCCTTCAACGCGGCCATCGAGGCGGCGCGCGCGGGCGAGCACGGGCTGGGCTTTTCCGTCGTTGCCGACGAGGTGCGCAAGCTGGCCGAGCGCTCCTCGCAGGCAACAAAAGAAATTTCCAAGCTGATCAACGAATCCGTCAAGCGCGTCTCGACAGGCAGCGAGATTTCGCGCCAGGCCAGCGACGCCTTCGACAAGATCGTATCGGGCGTGGCGAAGACCACGCTGGCCATCTCGGATATCTCGAAGGCGGCCAACGAGCAGCTGCTGACGGCGCGCGAAGTATCGACGGCCATCCAGTACATCGCCGAGGAAACGGAAAAGTCGGCCGCCAACTGCGACAGCATCGCCCGCTCGACGGATGGCTTGAACGAGCGCGCGGGCAGCCTGAACCAGACTGTCTCCGGCTTCGTGGTGTAGGCCATGAGCCACGCGGCCACCTTGACGCCCGAGGTGCTGACGACCCTGATCGCGCTGGTGCGTCAGCATACGGGCATCGCCATGACGGCACGCAAGAGCGTCTTGCTGGAGCGGCGCTTGCAGCCACGGCTGCAGGCGCTGTCCCTGCACAGCTACCAGGCTTACCTGGACCGCGTGGCCAGCGACCGCGACGAGGTGGCCTATTTCATCGACCTGGTGACCACCAACGACACCCTGTTCTTCCGCACGCCGTCCATCTGGGATTACTTCCGCGACCGCTACCTGCCCGCCTGGGCCCGCGCGCATCCGGGAGGCTGCCTCGCCATCTGGTCGGCGGCGGCCGCCAGCGGCGAAGAACTGTATTCGATCGCCATGCTGTGCGAGCAATTCAAGCTGCAGGCGCCCGCCTTCCGCTACCAGATCCTGGCCAGCGACATTTCGCAGCAGATCCTGGGCGCGGCGCGGGCCGGCCAGTACAGCGGCCGCTCCGTCGAGCGCATCCGCCTGTCGCATCCGGACTTGCTGCGCAAATATTTCACGCCCGCACCGTATGGCGTCAAGGTCAACGAGGAGTTGCGCCAGCACGTCAGCTTTGCCCAGCACAATCTGCTGGAAGCGCTGCGCCCGGCCCAGCGCTTCGACCTGGTCTTCCTGCGCAATGTGCTGATTTATTTCGACGCCGAGCACCAGGAAACCGTGCTGCGCCAGGCGCGCCTGAGCCTGAAGGAGGAGGGCCGGCTGATCCTGGGCGAGTCGGAAACCATCGCCCGCCTCGGCACCGGCTATCAATTCGAGTTTCCCATGATTTATAAGGCGGGTACCGCATGAGCATCATCATCGAGCATAAGCTGCCACTGCAACATGTTGGCATGGGGCAACTCAGCGTGGGCACGCAGGGCGAGCAGCTGCAAGCCTTGCTCGGTTCCTGCATCGGCATCGGCTTCATCTGGAAGAATGGCCCGTGCTGCGGCCTGGCCCACTGCCTGCTGCCGGAAGCGCCCGGTACCGCCGGCGCCCCTGGCGCTCCGAATGCACGCTATGTGAGCCAGGCCGTGCCCTCGCTGCTGCGCCTGATGGGCGTGCGCCAGGCCGATTACGCCGATATCGAAGTGGTGCTGGCGGGCGGCGCCAGCATGTTTGGCCCCGCGAATGGCCATGGGCGCCTGCAGGTGGGCCGGCAAAACGCGGAAGCGGCGCAAAAATACCTGGACCAGTGCGGCTTGTCGGTGAGTTTTTGCGCGCTGGGCGGCCGCCACGGGCGCCAGTTGCTGATCGATTGCGCCCGGCACAGCTATGCCGTCACCGATGTGGTGGCGCAACCCGAATTGATTCCACGCAAGGAAGGCGCATATGGATATGCATGAAGCAACGGGCTTGCAAGCGCAGGGCGCCAGCGACACGGCCACCGAACTGTTCGGTTCCTTCCACCTGGGCGACGATGAATTCGCCCTGCCCGCCAGCTGCATCCGCGAAGTGGTGAACTACCCTGCCAAAGTCACCGCCCTGCCCCTGTCGCCCGCCTACCTGGAAGGCATGTTCACCTTGCGCGGCAGCGTCATTCCCGTGGTCAACCTGGGCCGCTTGTTCCGCGCCGACGCGCCGCGCGCCGTGGCCACGGACAAGATCGCCATCCTCGACTTCCAGCAAGTGCTGATCGGCATCGTTTTCCAGGATACGGGCGAAATCCTGCGCGTGCCCGCCAGCGCCCGCAGCGCCCTGCACTATGCGGCCGGCGACAGCCACGCCGTCATCGCCGGCACGATCCTGCAGGACGGCGGCGCGCGCCTGCTGCAGGTACTCGACCCGCACGCCCTGCTGCGCATCGAAAACGTGCCCCACGTGCTGGCCCTGCAGGCGACGGGCGCCAGGCTGAGCACGTCCCGCTATCACGCGCAAAGCGAACGCCGGCAGTGCGTCAGCTTCCATGCGGCGGGCGCCACGTTTGCCTTCGAAATGCTGGCCATCCAGGAAATCATCCGGGTGCCGGAACTGCACAGTTCCCTGCTGAACAGCGAACTGTGCCTGGGACGCATGCATTTTCGCGGCAGCCAGGTGGCCGTCGTCGATTTCGGCGCCCTGCTGCAGGCTGGCGAGCCCGGCAAGGCAGCCACCGGCGACCAGCGCATCATCGTCGTGCGCCTGGAAGACACGACCGTGGGCTTCCTCGTCGACTCCGTCGACAGCATCGTGCATTTCTTTGGCGACGAAGTGCTGCCGATTCCCCTGCTGAGCAAGGCGCGCGCCGCCATGTTTGCCGGTTGCATCACGAAAGAAGGCCTGGGCGACATCATTTTCCTGGACCACAAGGAAATCCTGTCGCAGGCGGAGATCGTCGAGATGCGCGACGGCCACGCGCGCCTGTACCCCAGCGACCCGGAAACGGCCACCGCCGCCACGCGCAAGGCGCAGCGCCGCGTCTACATCACGTTTACGGTGGAAACCCGCTTCGCCGTGGAAATCGGACAAGTGCGCGAAATCATCGATTTCAGCGGCGCCATCACCACGCCGCCGGGCATGCCGGCCTTCATGCGCGGCATGCTGAACTTGCGCCAGCAAATGATCAGCATCATCGACTTGCGCCAGCTGTATGCGATGCCGGCCTTGCCGGACGCCAGCGCGGGCAAGATCCTGATCGTGGAACGGGGTGACGAGCGCTACGGTTTTCTCGTCGACCATGTCGATAACATCATGACGATTTCCGACAGCCAGCGCTTTGCGGCGCCGCAAATCATCCGCACGGGAGAACATGACGACTTGCGCAGCGAAATGGATGAAATGATCGATATCGGCACGGATGCGCAGCGCCAGACCCTGTCCGTCTTCCAGTGCGATCATTTGCTGGAAAAACTGGGGTCGGCGCTGCCGCAGGCGGCCTAGGCTGGATTACATCCCCGGCAGCTTGTGCCCCTTGAACTGCTCGCGCAGCTTGTTTTTCTGGATCTTGCCCGTGGCGCCCATGGGCAAGGCGTCGATGAACAGCACGTCGTCCGGCGTCCACCACTTGGCGATCTTGCCTTCGAAGAATTGCAATAGCGCATCGCGCGTGACCGTCATGCCGGGACGCAGCACCACCACCAGCACGGGGCGCTCGTCCCATTTCGGGTGGAACACGCCGATGCAGGCCGCCTGCAGCACGGCCGGGTGCGCCATGGCCAGGTTTTCCAGGTCGATGGTGCCGATCCATTCGCCGCCCGACTTGATCACGTCCTTGCTGCGGTCCGTGATCTGCATGTAGCCGTCCCCGTCGATGGTGGCCACGTCGCCCGTGGGGAACCAGCCATCCTGCAACACCTCGCCGCCCTCGTTCTTGTAGTACGAGGAAATGATCCACGGCCCTTTCACCAGCAAATGCCCGTAGGCCACGCCATCCCACGGCAATTCCTTGCCATCGTCGTCGACGATCTTCATGTCCACGCCATAAATCGCATGGCCCTGCTTTTGCAGGATCTTGCGCTGCTCCTCCTTCGGCAAGTCCAGGTGCTTGGTCTGCAAGCCGCCGGCCGTGCCCAGCGGCGACATTTCCGTCATGCCCCAGGCGTGGATGACCTCGATGTCGAACTTGTCGATCAGGGTATCCATCATGGCGGGCGGGCACGCGGCGCCCCCGATCACCGTGCGGCGGAAAGTGGAAAACTGCAAGTTATTCTGCAAGGCGTGATTGAGCAAACCCAGCCAGACGGTGGGTACGCCGGCCGAGAACGTCACCTTTTCCGCCTCGAACAGTTCATACAGCGACTTGCCATCGAGCGCCGCGCCGGGAAACACCATGCGCGCGCCGGACAGGGGCACGGAGTACGGCAAGCCCCACGCATTCACGTGGAACATGGGCACGACGGGCAACACGGTGTCCGAAGCGCGCACGTTCAGGGCGCTGGGCATGGCCGACGCGTACGCGTGCAGCACGGTCGAGCGGTGCGAATACAGGGCACCCTTGGGGTTGCCCGTCGTGCCCGACGTGTAGCACAGGGTGGCGGCCGCATTTTCGTCGAACAGGGGCCAGGCGTAATCGTCGGAATGCGTGGCGATCAAGTCTTCATAGCACAGCAGGTCGGGAATCGTGCTGCTGGCGGGCATGCGGTCGCGGTCGCACATCAGCACGAAGTGACGCACGAACGTGCAGTCGGCGGCGATTTTCTCCACCACGGGCAAGAAGGTCAAATCGAACAGCAAGACCTGGTCTTCGGCATGGTTCGAGATGTAGGCGATCTGGTCGGGGAACAGGCGCGGATTGATGGTGTGCAGCACGGCGCCCGAGCCGGACACGGCATAATAGGCTTCCAGGTGGCGGTAGCCATTCCAGGCCAGGGTGGCGACCCGGTCGCCCATGCCGACGCCGAGGCCATGCAAGGCGTTCGCCAGCCGGCGCGCGCGCTGGTGGCAGTCGCGGTAGGTGTAGCGGTGCATATCGCCCTCCACCCGCCGCGAAATGATTTCGCTGCCTCCATAATGACGCGCTGCAAACTCGATAATGCTGGAAATCAGCAGGGGCTGATTCATCATCTGGCCCATCACTGGACTCAAGGGAAATGCCGACATCGTGTCTCCTGGGTTGGATACTCGGTTATTGTTGGAATTTAAAGATTTTCCTTAGTTTCGTACGGTCGTGCGGAAATCGTCAACGCATTTCGATATTGCATTGCAGCATGGAATTTTTGATTCCGTTTTTTGCCGCCTTGGCCCCCATTTCCACGCCCGCCACGCGGCTTGGCGCCGTGCGGTAAAATCGCCTTCCAGGCTGGCGCACCGTGCCGGTCCCTCTTATCTGACTGGAATTGCCATCACCGCTCATACCTTACCACTGGATAACGCCTTTGCGGCCTTGCCGCCCGCGTTCTATACGCGCTTGATGCCCACGCCCCTGCCCGCCCCGTATTTCGTGGCCGCCAGCGCGCCGGCCGCCAGCCTGGTCGGCCTCGATGCCGCGCGCCTGGCCGGGCCCGATTACGTGGAGCTGCTGAGCGGCAACACGGTTGCCGAGCGCTCGATTCCCCTGTCGGCCGTGTATTCGGGCCACCAGTTCGGCGTCTGGGCCGGCCAGCTGGGCGACGGCCGCGCCATCTTGCTGGGCGATATCGCCACCGAACACGGCCCGATGGAGCTGCAGCTGAAAGGCGCCGGCGCCACGCCGTATTCGCGCATGGGTGACGGGCGCGCCGTGCTGCGCTCGTCCATCCGCGAATTCCTGTGCTCGGAAGCCATGGCGGCGCTGGGCATTCCCACCTCGCGCGCACTGTCCATCATGGGTTCGCAGCAAGGCATCATGCGCGAAACGGTCGAGACTGCCGCCGTCGTGACGCGCATGGCGCCCACTTTCGTGCGCTTCGGCTCGTTCGAACACTGGTTTTACCGCAAGAAGCCGGACGAGCTGAAAATCCTTGCCGATTACGTCATCGACGGTTTTTATCCCCATTTGCGCGCCGCATCAAATCCATATCAAGCCTTGCTGGCCGAAGTGTGCGTGCGCACGGCGCACATGATTGCGCACTGGCAAGCCGTGGGCTTCATGCATGGCGTCATGAACACGGACAATATGTCCATCCTGGGCCTGACGCTCGATTACGGCCCCTTCGGCTTCATGGAAGCGTTTGACGCCGAGCACATCTGCAACCATACGGACCAGCAGGGCCGCTATTCCTACGCCAACCAGCCGCAAGTGGGCCACTGGAACTGCTATGCGCTGGGCCAGGCCCTGCTGCCGCTGATCGGCGAAGTGGAGCTGGCGCAGGCGGCGCTGGACAGCTACCAGCCCGCGTTTGCGGACAAGATGAATGCCTTGCTGCGCGCCAAGCTGGGTTTGCGCACGGTGCAGGAAGACGATACGGCCCTGTTCGACAGCATGTTTGCGCTGATGCAAGCCAATCACGTGGATTTCACCAACTTCTTCCGCGCGCTGGCGACCTTGCAAGTGGCGGCCCCCGAACACGACACGATGCTGCGCGACCTGTTCATCGACCGCCCCGCCTTCGATGCGTGGGCGGCACAATACCGCGCGCGCCTGCTGCTGGAAAACAGCGTCGATGCCGAGCGCCAGGCGGCGATGAACCAGGTCAACCCGAAATACGTGCTGCGCAACTACCTGGCGCAAGTGGCCATCGAGAAAGCCCAGCAGCACGATTACACGGAAGTGGCGAAATTGCTGGAAGTTTTGCAAAAGCCATTTGACGAACAGCCCGAACACCAGCACTATGCGGCCCTGCCGCCCGACTGGGCCAGCCACCTTGAAGTCAGCTGCTCATCCTAAGGAGTCCTTATGACCACGAATAAAGTCAAGAAAACCGACGCCGAATGGCGCGCCATGCTCGACTCGATGCAATACGAAGTCACGCGCCACGCGGCCACGGAACGGGCCTTCACGGGCAAGTTCTGGGACCACCATGAACACGGCGTCTACACCTGCGTCTGCTGCAACACGCCACTATTTGCCTCGGACACGAAATTCGACTCCGGCTGCGGCTGGCCCAGCTATTTCCAGGCGCTCGACCCGGCGAATGTCACGGAAATCGTCGACCGCAGCCACGGCATGGTGCGCACGGAAATCGTCTGCGCCGTCTGCGACGCCCACCTGGGCCACGTGTTCCCGGACGGCCCGCCGCCGACCGGCTTGCGCTATTGCATCAATTCGGCTTCCCTGCGCTTCGATCCGCAGCCGTGATGCCGGCAATGGCTTGGGCCTTGCTCCTAAGCCATTCCTAAGATGATTTTAATAAGACCAGTGTAAAGTCTCGCCATGAAATTTCTATTCGACCTCTTCCCCCTGATCGCCTTCTTCACCGCCTTCAAACTGGGCGGCATGTATGAAGCGGCCACGCACGATTTCGTGCAGCAATATCTGTCCGGCTTCGTGTCCGGCGGCCTGATCAAGGCCGACCAGGCGCCGTGGATACTTGCCACCCTCGTCGGCATCGTCGCCACGGCTTGCCAGGTCAGCTATCTGCTGCTGCGCGGGCGCAAGGTGGACGGCATGCTGTGGCTGTCGCTGTTCATCTTTGTCGTGTTCGGCGGCGCCAGCATTTACCTGCATGACGATTTCTTCCTGAAATGGAAGCCGACCCTGATCTACTGGCTGTCCGGCCTGGCCCTCCTGATCGCCCACGTGGGTTTCAAGAAAAACCTGATCCGCAAGACCATGGAAGCGCAAGTGCAATTGCCGGATGCCGTCTGGAACCAGCTGCTGGCCGCATGGATCATTTTCTTCGGCGCCATCGGCGCACTGAACCTGTTCGTCGCCTTCGTGCTGTACAAGGGCGACATGGCTGCCTGGGTCAGCTTCAAGGCGTTTGGCGCGACGGGCATTTTCTTTGCCTTCATCGTGGCGCAAACCCTGTTCCTGGCCAAACATATCAAGGAAGACGCATGATGCACACCACCACCGAAAATACTTCGCCGGAAACGCGCATGCAGCGCATTCGTACCCGCCTGGAAACGGCACTTTCCCCTCTGGAATGCGTGCTGGAAGACGACTCGGCGCGCCACCGGGGCCATGCGGGCGCCGCCTCGGGCGGCGGCCATTACAATCTACGCATTATTTCTAGTCAATTTGAGGGGCTCAGGCTCGTCATGCGCCATCGACTGGTGTATGATTCCGTGCACGATATGATGCATAATGAGATACATGCATTGGCGATTGTGGCATTGGCGCCGTCCGAGGTAGCATAAGGATGGCGTTTTTGGCGTACCCGGATCACTTGGGTATGCCCTTGCTTCTGGCGCCATGCCTGGATTTCTTTCCATGCGTTTTTTACGAAACTTTCCCTAACAGGATTTAATAATGACTTTTAAGCCAGCCCGCTTGCTGATCGCACTACTCGCCGTTGTCGCGGTACCTGTTTTTGCGCAAAATGTTGCCGTTGTTAATGGCAAGCCTATCCCATCGTCGCGCGTTGATGCAGTCGTCAAGCAAGTCGTCGCCCAAGGCCAGCAACCGGATTCGCCGCAATTGCGCGAAGCCATCAAGAAGGACTTGATCGGCCGTGAAGTGCTGATGCAAGAAGCGGAAAACAAAGGTTTCGGTAAAGATGCAGCTGTCAAACAGCAAATCGAGAACGCACGCCAAGCCATCGTCATCAACGCCCTGGTCGGCGACTACCTGAAAAAGAATCCCGTCAACGACGCTGAAATCAAGGCTGAATACGACCGCTTCGTGGCTCAGACGGGCGACAAGGAATACCACGTACGCCACATCCTGGTGGCCACCGAAGCCGAAGCGAAAGA
Organism: Janthinobacterium kumbetense; assembly: GCF_023703445.1. Taxonomy (NCBI): domain Bacteria; kingdom Pseudomonadati; phylum Pseudomonadota; class Betaproteobacteria; order Burkholderiales; family Oxalobacteraceae; genus Janthinobacterium; species Janthinobacterium kumbetense. The sequence continues at coordinate 824,127 of NZ_JAMQGR010000001.1, read as the reverse complement.
CATCATCGCCAAGCTGAAAGGCGGCGCCAAGTTCGAAGACCTGGCCAAGCAATCGAAAGATGCCGGCTCGGCCGACAACGGCGGCGACCTGGACTGGGCAGCCCCATCGTCGTTCCCGAAAGTCTTCTCCGACGCCTTCGTGAAACTGCAAAAAGGCCAGGTCACCGAGACCCCGGTGCAAACGCCTAACGGTTTCCACGTGATCAAGCTGGACGACACCCGCGCGGCAAAACTGCCGACCCTGGAAGAAGTCAAGCCACAGATCGCCGAAGCGCTGCAGCAAAAGAAACTGCAAGCGTATCAGGAAGAAATGATCAAAAAAGCGAAAGTTCAATAAGAACTGACCTCCCCGGCGCCCTTTTCGGCGCCGGTCGTGTATTCTGCGCCTGAATGCGAACTGCACGGCAGTCGCGTTCTCCGTATCGGTTTTTGTATATTTATTAGGAATGAACATGATTTTGAAGCCAGCCCGCCTGATCTTAGCCCTGGTCGCCGTAGTCGCGATCCCTGCATTCGCGCAAAACGTCGCCACCGTGAATGGCAAGGCCATCCCATCGTCGCGCGTTGACCAGGTCGTCAAGCAAGTCGTCGCCCAAGGCAAGCAAGCTGATTCGCCGCAATTGCGCGAAGCCATCAAGAAAGACCTGATCGGCCGCGAAGTGCTGATCCAGGAAGCCGACAAGCAAGGCTACGGCACCCGTCCGGAAGTCAAATCGCAGATCGACAATGCCCGTCAAAGCATCATCATCAACGCCCTGCTGGCCGACTACGTGAAGAAGAACCCCGTCAAGGACGCTGAAATCAAGGCCGAGTACGACAAGTTCAAGGCACAAGCGGGCGACAAGGAATACCATGCACGCCACATCCTGGTCGCCACCGAAGCGGAAGCGAAAGACATCATCGCCAAGCTGAAAGGCGGCGCCAAGTTCGAAGAACTGGCGAAAGTATCGAAAGACGGTTCCGCTGCCAATGGCGGCGACCTGGACTGGGCTAGCCCAGCTTCGTACGTGAAGCCATTCTCCGACGCCATGGTGGCCCTGAAACCAGGCCAGGTCACGCAAACGCCCGTGCAATCGCAATTCGGCTTCCACGTGATCAAACTGGAAGAAACCCGTCCGACGAAGCTGCCGGCACTGGAAGAAGTCAAGGGTCAAGTGGCCGAGTCGCTGCAGCAGAAGAAACTCGCCGCTTACCGCGACGAACTGATGAAAAAAGCCAAAATCCAGTAAAAACGCCTGATATAAGCTACTGCGCGTCGCGCTTTGCGGCCTGCGATGCTCACCGCCTCGGCGGCCCCGTACTTTCGTACGGTTGCGCGTCTCGGCCACAAATCGCTGCCGCTCGCTACGCTTCTATCAGCCGTCTGGATGGCTGGACAAGAGCGCTCTTCGGGGCGCTTTTTTTACGCCTGAAACTTAACGAGATGCGATGGACCAATCGATGGATTTACATGCAGAATTGAAGGTCGCGCTGGAAGCGGTTGCCGAACCGGGCCGTGCGGGGCCCATGCAGGCCTATATGCGCGACCAGTTCGTTTTCCTGGGCGTGGCAGCGCCGCAGCGGCGAACGGCCGCCAGGGCCCTGCTGGCGGGCCTGAAGGGCATCGATACGGAGACGCTGCTGGAACATGCGCAGCTGCTGTGGCAACAGCCGGAACGCGAATACCAGCACGTGGCCCTCGACATGCTGGCCCTGCACCGGCGGCAACTGGGCATCGAACATATCCCCGCCCTGCTTGGGCTGGCCCGCCAGCGCGCGTGGTGGGACAGCATCGACGGCATGGCGGGCATCGTCGGCGACGTGCTGCAGGCGGAATTGCAGCGCGGCGGCGACGGCCGTGCGCACATGGATACAGCCCTGCGCCACGACGACTACTGGCTGCGCCGCATCGCCATGCTGCACCAGCTGGGCTGGCGCGGCGACACGGATGCGGCCTGGCTATTCGGCGCAGCGCTGGCGCTGGCCCATGAAGACGAGTTTTTCATCCGCAAGGCCATCGGCTGGGCCTTGCGCGACTACGCGCGCCACGCGCCCGAAGCCGTGACGGCGTTTGCCGACGCACACCGCCAGCAACTGTCTCCCCTCACCCGCCGCGAAGCGCTGAAGCACCAGCCGCGCTGAAGGACGAGCCGCCCAGCAGGCGCAGCGCGGCGTCGATGCGGGGTCCGGCATCCCAGGCGGGCACGGGCGCCAGCAAGCCCAGCGCCATCTGCCGCAGCGGTTCGGCTATCACCATGGCCAGCAGCAAGCCGGCCAGTTCAGGCGCATTGCCGACTGCCACGTGGCCGCGCGCGGCCTGGCGTCCCAGCCACTCGGCCAGCAAGGCCGTGCCCCGCTCGATGCCGTTGCGCTGATACACGGCAAGTAAATCCGCGCGGGCGGGAAACTCCGTGCACAGCAGGCGGAACAGTCCCACGGCATCGGCCGTCAGCACGCGCGCCGCCATCGCCTGCAAGATCTCCTTCAGCAAGGGCAGCACCTCGCCGGGCGCGGACGCATCATGCGCCATGGCCGGCAGGAAGCCATCCGTCCAGCCGCGCACCACGAGGGCGACGAGTTCCTCGCGGTTGGCCGCATATTGATATAGCGACTTCTTTGCCATGCCCGCGTGGCGCGCCACCGCTTCCATGGTGGTGGCCGCATAGCCTTCATGCAGCAGCAGCCACGTGGCCGCCTGCACGGCCGCCTCGCGCGCTTCCTCGGGCGGCCGCGCCGGACGGCCCCGTCCACGCACGGCCTTGCTCTCTTCTTGCTGCATGCCAGCTCCCATCTTGATCGATGGGCAATTTTACACTGAAACATATTTTGGAAACGATGTTCGTTTCTTTAATATATAATTGTCTCACCCTAACAAAGGAGAACGACATGACGAGCTACACGCATATTCAATTTCCATGGAGCATCACCGGCACGGGCGACTTGCTCGATCCGTTTCCCCTGCACCTGGAAACGGGCATCACGCGCCTGGCCGACGGCTGCCTGCTGGTGGCGGCCCGCACGGAACTGCACGGCTGCAGCGGGCGCATGCTGGACTGGTGGTTTACGTTTTTCGAGACGACGCAGCACATCAAGTGGTGGCATCCGCACGACCACGTGGCGCACCATGGCTGGAACAGCGCATGGAAAAAAGGAGAGAGTTACTACGGCGCCTCGATCGAGGCGGTGGAATCGCTGGGTGACATTGCGCCCGTGAAAGCCAAGCTGAAGTTCCACGATCCGAAACACGTGTTCGATCCCGCGCAACTGCAGCTGGCCAGGGACAGCGGCGCCCTGTCGGCGGCCGTCTGCGCGCGCATCGGCTTCGGCGACCATGTGGTGCTCGACCCGCATGGCGATCCGCTCGATGGCGAAATGCTGCACCTGGCGCGCGACACGCCCACGGGCTGCGTGCTGCGCAGCCGCTTCCTGCTGGGCCGCAACAGCTTGAACCCCGTGCGCGACGTGCCCGACGTGCTGGGCCTGAACCTGCTGCGCCATTGCTACAGCGAATTTACCTATCTGTCGCGCTTTTTGCCGTCGCTGTACTACGGCGAACATGGCAACGGCGAAAAGGCCCCGCTGCCCTGGTAAGGCAGGTCCTTACAGCCGCTTGTGCATGCGCGCCAGCGGCAGTTTGATGTCATCGGGCAAGTCCAGATGAAACTCTTCGGTCACGGCAAAGCCGCTGGCCAGGTATAGCGGCACGCCGGGCAAGGTGGCGGCCAGTTCCAGCGCACCGAAACCGGCGGCCTGCGCCTGGCGTTCGCAATGGCGCATCAGCATGCTGCCCAGTCCCTGGCGGACGGCCGCCGGCTCGACAAAGAAGGCGCGGATGCGTCCCGGCTGGCTGGCCGGATCGAGCAGCGGGTCCGGCCCGCTCTTGGCCCGGTCGGCGCCATACAGGGTGGCGCGCCGGCTCCAGCCGCCGCAAGCCAGCATGGCGCCATCGCGCTCGATCACGAAATACGTCTGGTCGGCCACGAGCTGCGTATCGACGCCGAACACGTGGCGCGTGACGGCCTGGGCTTGCTCCTGCGTATAGAATCCTGCGCTCAGTTCCACGCCGGAACGGGCGATCAGCGCATTCATGGCCGGCACATCGGCCGGCAGCGCCACGCGCAAGCGGGTCAGCGGGCCAAAGCTGAACCAGGCGCGCGCGATGCGTCCCTGCACCACTTCATATGTCGCCACCAGTTCCTGCGCGGAAACACCGTCCGGCGTGTCGCCATGGACGATTTCATGGTCGATCACCAGCTTGCCGCAGGCGATGCGGTTGAGCAACTGCGCCCGTGGCCGGCTGGCGGCAAAGCGGGCCGTGAAACGGGGGCCGATTTGCGCGCCGCCCGTGGCCAGCAAGGTATCGGGGTGCTCGAATTGCTGCGCGTCATCGGCATAGATGGCCAGCAAGGCGGCAACATCGTGGGCGTTGTAGGCGTCCAGTTGGGCCTGGACCACCGCCGTGGGCGAAATGCGTGTATCGTTGCCAAGTGCCATGCGTGTACCTGTTGTGGAGTGGGTAAAAAGTTGCAAAGGGTAACATTGTCGCCCCTGTCGCGGTGCGGTTTGCTGCGATAATAACAAGATTCGTCGCAAGAGGCATCTTGAGGCGTCAACAATCAATCGCACAATCGCAGCAGGAGTAAATATCATGAAATGGGAAGGCAATCGCGAAAGCGACAATGTGGAAGATCGCCGCGGCGAAGATGGCGGCGGAGGCGGCGGTGGGGGCGGCTTCGGCTTTGGCGGGCGCTCGATCGGCATCGGCACCATCGTCATCGCCCTCGTCGGCTCGTATGTGCTGGGCGTCAATCCCTTGACCTTGCTCAACATGCTCAGCGGCGGTGGCGGCCAGATCAGCACCCAGCAAAGCCAGTCGCCCGCGCGCCAGCCGCCCGAATCGGACGAGATGGCCCGTTTCGTGAAAACGGTGCTGGCCGATACGGAAGACACGTGGGGCGCCCTGTTCAAGGCGGAAGGCGGCAACTATGTGAAACCCAAGCTGGTCCTGTACTCGGGCAGCACGCCGACGGCTTGCGGCACGGGCCAGAGCGCAAGCGGTCCCTTCTATTGCCCCGGCGACCAGAAAGTCTACCTGGACCTCGATTTCTTCAACCTGATGCAGCAGCGCTTCAAGGTCTCGGGCGAATTTGCCGAAGCGTATGTGATCGCCCATGAAGTGGGCCACCACGTGCAAAACCTGATGGGCTTGTCCGAAAAGGTCGACAATGCACGCCGCTCGCAATCGGAGCGCCAGGCCAACGCCATGTCCGTGCGCCTGGAATTGCAAGCGGACTGCTTTGCCGGCGTGTGGGCGTATCACGCCAATGCCGACCGCAAGATCCTGGAACAGGGCGACGTGGAAACAGCGCTCAAGGCGGCCACGGCCATCGGCGACGATGCGCTGCAGCGCCAGTCGCAAGGCCATGTCGTGCCGGACTCGTTTACGCACGGCACTTCGGAGCAGCGCGTGCGCTGGTTCAGCAAGGGCATCGAGAGCGGCCAGATTTCCCAGTGCAACACGTTTGAGGCGCGCCAGCTGTAACGGCGGCGCACCGTTCCCTGCGGCAGGCCAGCCTGCCGCAGGGTCACCTGGCTGGCAGCAATCGCTGCCGCCTACTTCAGGTCGATGCGCCCATATTGCCCATGCGTCTCGTCATGCGGTCCCGCTGCATAAAACAGGGTATTGACGGGCTGGCTGTTGAGCCCATTGCCGAAGGCGATGCCCCACAGGCCGTCGATCACGAGCGGCGTGCCATCCACCTTGCGCAGCGCTCCCCTCGCCTCGCCCGTGGCCAGGTCATAGGCATTGATCTTGCCATCGCCAAAATTCCCTATCAATAACATATTGCTGGCAGCGCCGAAGTCGGCTGGCGCCAGCGCCATGCCCCACGGCGCATTCAAGGCCCCGCCGCTCACCAGCCGCTTGATCAGCTTGCCGCCGGTGTCGTACACGTTGACGATGCCCAGGCCCGCGCCAGCCTGCTCATCGTCGCCGCTGGCCTGCCGCATGGCATACGCGACATAGATGCGCTCGCCGATGGCCTGGATGCCAAACGGCGCATAGCCGGCCGGCAAGCCGGGGTCGCTGAACGCGCCAGACCAGCTGAGCCTGGCGAAACTGGCATCGAAGACGTCGACGCGCTGGTTATGGAAATCGGCCGCATACAGGTAATTGGCGCCCGCATAGGCGGCAATGGCCAGGCCCTTGTAGACGCTGCCGCCCCCGCTGCCATCGTACACGACCACGGCGGTCGTCGGGCTGACCGTGGGCGACCACGCCGCAATGCTGCCGCTCTCGCTGGCGAAAATGAAGGGACTGGCCGCCGTCACGCCGTTCTGGCTCAGCTTGAAGTCTTGCGTGCCGTTGAATACGATGCCCGTCGGCCCCGCCGGCGTGCTGACCACCAGCGCCTGGGGCACGCCGTTGCCGTCGTACAGAGTGGACTTCGCCGTGCCATTCGCGACCACCCAGACGAAGCCGCGGGGATTGAAGGCCACGCCCCAGGCGTTGACGAGATTGGGATCGGTATGCGCGGCGGCGGGCACGGCGGTCGTATCGGACACGAGGCTGGTCGCCGCATACGTGCTCAGCGCGGGTGGCTTGTGGTGATGATGGCCGCCGCCGCAGGCAAGCAGCACGGCGGCCAGCGCCGCGGCGAGACAGGCGTACACGATCTGCGTGGTGGTGTGCGTTTTCATGGCCTTCCCCTTCTGCGTGGTGGGCAGCGTTGCACTGCCTGTCATCAGGGTATAACCGGGCCTGGCCGGACGCTTGAGGCGCGTCAAGCGGGGGGAAGATAGACCGAGGTCAGGGTACGGCCACGTCGTAGCGCTTGCCCAGTCTTTTCAGCTCGCCTGTCTCGATCAGGGTATTGAGTTCCTGGTCGAACTGCAGGCGCAGCTTGTCGAAGGCAGGCGAACGGGGAAAGGCAAAATAGCCGTTCTGCACTTCGATGACCCTGGGCAGGGGTTTCACCTGGCGTCCATAGCCGAGGCGGGCGATCACGGGATCGGTATTGCGGCGGTTGCTCACGAACACGTCGACGTGGTTGTGCACCAGCATCTTCAAGCCGTTTTCCACGTTATTCGCCACGCTGACCTGCAAGCCGGGCCGCACGCGCTCCCAGTCCGCGCCATAGGCCCAGCCATTGAGCAGCACCACCCGGCGGCTCTTCAGCGCCGCGTAGTCGCCATCCCAGGCGAAACTGGCGTCCTGGCGCGTATAAAAGACCATCTGGTCCTGATAGAACGGCTTGTCGGAAAAGCCCATGCTGGCGATGCGCTCGGGCGTCTTGTAGGGGCCGATGAGGATATCGGCCTGCCCCTGCACCAGCATGGCTTGCGCGCGCGCCCACGGTACCATGCGAAAACGCACGGTATTGCCCGTGCGCGCCGCCATCAGGCGCAGCAGTTCCGCGCCCAGCCCCCCATACTCGCCGCTGTCCTGGTACTCGAAAACGCGCTCGAACTGCGCGCCCACGGCCAGCAGCTCGCGCGCCTGCGCCGGCAGAGGCGCGGCAAGCGCGGGCCACAGCAGCGCCAAGGCCAGCAGGCGCCGCCCGGCTCCGCTCATCAGCCGACGATGCGCAAGGAGTAATCGGTGGCCCGCACGTCCTTGGTCAGGCTGCCGATCGAGATGCGGTCCACGCCCGTTTCGGCGATGGCCCGCACGGTGTCGAAATTGATGCCGCCCGACGCTTCCAGCAAGGCGCGGCCTTGCGTCAAGGCCACGGCGTCGCGCATCATATCGTTGCTGAAGTTATCGAGCAGCACGGAAACGGCGCCCGCATCGAGCGCTTCCTGCAATTGCGCCAGGGTTTCCACCTCGATCTGCACGGGCACGCCCGCGTCGAGGTTGCGCGCGTTTTCCAGGGCCTGGCTGACGCCGCCCGCGGCGGCGATATGGTTTTCCTTGATCAGGATGCCGTCGTACAGGGCCAGGCGCTGGTTCTTGCCGCCGCCCACGCGTACCGCATACTTTTGCGCCAGGCGCAGGCCCGGCAAGGTCTTGCGCGTATCTAAAATGGATGCCTTGGTGCCGGCGATCACGTCGACATACTGGCGCGTGGCCGTGGCCACGGCCGACAGCAGCTGCAGGAAATTGAGGGCGCTGCGCTCGGCCGTGAGCAGCGCGCGCGCCGGCGCTTCGATCGTGCACACGACGCTGTCGGCCGTCATCATGTCGCCTTCGGCATAATGCCAAACGATATCGATGCTGCGGTCCAGGCTTTTCATGATGCCTTCGAACCATGGCGCGCCGCACAGCACGGCTGCTTCGCGCACGATGACGCGGGCCGTGACGATGTGGTCGGGCGGCACCAGCTCGCCCGTCAGGTCGCACTGGCCCACGTCTTCCAGCAAGGCGGCCAGCAAATTGCCTTCGAATGCGCGCGCCAGGGCGGGATCGAAAGGAGCGAAAGAATTAACGAGGGTACTCATGCTGGACCGATTCCTTGGAACAATGTAGTTTCTTTTGCCAGATCCGCGCCCGGCTTGAGGCCCGCCTTCTTGGCGGCGGCGAAGTCGAGCATGCGGTTGATCGAGCGCACAGCCAGCTGGCCGACGGCAGGATCGACGTGGATTTCGTTGTGCATGCTTTCCAGCGTCTGCGCTAGGTTCAGCAAGCCGTTCATGGCCATCCACGGGCAGTGCGCGCAGCTCTTGCACGTGGCGCTGTTGCCGGCCGTGGGCGCTTCGATGAAGCGTTTTCCAGGCGCGGCCGCGCGCATCTTGTGCAGGATGCCGTTGTCGGTGGCGACAATGAAAGTGTCCGTGTCCATGCTTTGCGCTGCCGCAATCATTTGCGACGTGGAACCCACCATGTCGGCCAGCGCCACCACGTTGGCGGGCGACTCCGGGTGCACGAGCACCTTGGCTTGCGGATACTCTTCCTTGAGCAAATCGAGTTCGATACCCTTGAACTCGTCATGCACGAGGCAGCTGCCCTGCCACAGCAGCATGTCGGCGCCCGTTTCCTTCTGGATATACGAACCCAGGTGTTTATCGGGTGCCCACAGTATTTTCTTGCCCTGCGCATGCAGGTGGGCCACGATATCGAGGCCGATGGACGACGTCACCATCCAGTCCGCGCGCGCCTTCACGGCCGCGCTGGTGTTGGCGTAGACGACGACGGTACGGTCCGGATGGGCATCGCAGAAGGCCGTGAATTCGTCCACGGGGCAGCCGAGGTCGAGCGAACAGGTCGCGTCGAGGTCGGGCATCAGTACCGTTTTTTCGGGACTGAGGATCTTAGCCGTTTCGCCCATGAAGCGCACGCCGGCCACGACCAGGGTCTTGGCCGGATGGTCGCGCCCGAAGCGGGCCATTTCCAGGGAGTCGGAGACGCAGCCGCCCGTGGCTTCGGCCAGATCTTGCAGGTCAGCATCAACGTAGTAGTGGGCAACGAGCACGGCTTCGCGCTCGATCAGCAGGCGCTTGATGCGCGTGATCAGTTCGGCTTTTTCAGCCGGGGAAGGCGTCGCTGGCGTGCGTGCCCAGGCGTGGGCAGTGCAGCTGGCTCCGTCTTGTGGATGTTCATACTCGACGGATTTGATGGCTAAAGTTTGCATGGCTGTGTCAAACAAAAACGGGATAGACCGGCACGAACGCAATAAAGCAGGTGCGCCGGAACGAAAGGACCGCGGCGCGTCGGTGTGGTGCTGGCGGCTGGCGTTGTAATGTCGGATTAGGCTACGCCTCGGCGGCCCGCTAATCCGACTTACCCAAACCTGTGCCAACCGCTTGCATCTGACGTAGGTCGGATTAGCGCACAGCGCGTAATCCGACAAACCTCTATGCAAGCATCAATCAATCAATCAATCAATACCTTGGCTCTTCAAGTAGTCTTCGTAGTTGCCGCGGTAATCGACCACTTCATCTTCCTTGATCTCGATGATGCGGTTGGCCAGCGACGAGACGAATTCGCGGTCATGCGACACGAAGATCAGGGTGCCCGCGTATTTTTCCAGCGCGATGTTCAGGGATTCGATCGATTCCATGTCCATGTGGTTGGTCGGTTCATCGAGCATCAGCACGTTGTGGCGGCCCAGCATCAGCTTGCCGTACATCATGCGGCCCTTCTCGCCACCGGACAGTACCTTGACGGCCTTTTTCACATCGTCGCCGCCGAACAGCAAACGGCCCAGGATGGAGCGCACGGCCTGGTCGTCGTCACCCTCTTTCGTCCACTGGCCGATCCAGTCGGTCAGGTTCGTGTCCTTGGCGAAATCTTCCGTCGGATCTTGCGGCATGTAGCCCACGTTGGCGTTTTCCGCCCACTTCACGCGGCCCTGGTCCGGCTGCAGGCCGGCGATGTCGCCCGCGATGCAGCGCAGCATGGTGGTTTTGCCGGCGCCGTTGGCGCCGATGATGGCGATGCGCTCGCCCGCTTCGACCATGATGCTGAAGTTCTTGAACAGCTGGCGGTCAAAACCTTTCGAGATATTCTCGACTTCCACGGCCAGGCGGTGCAATTTCTTTTCGCCGTCGAAACGCACGAATGGATAGGCGCGCGACGATGGCTTGATGTCGTCGACCTTGATCTTTTCGATCTGCTTGGCGCGCGACGTGGCCTGGCGGGCCTTCGATTTGTTCGCGGCGAAGCGGCGCACGAATTCCTGCAGCTCGGCAACCTTGTCTTTCGCTTTCGCGTTGTTGGCCAGCTGCTGGTTGCGCGCCTGGGTCGAGGCGAACATGTATTCGTCGTAGTTGCCTGGATAAATCTTCAGGGTGCCGTAGTCCATGTCGGCCACGTGGGTGCACACCTGGTTCAGGAAGTGGCGATCATGGGAAATGATGATCATGGTGGAATTGCGCTCGTTGAGCACGTCTTCCAGCCAGCGAATCGTGTTGATATCCAGGTTATTCGTCGGCTCGTCGAGCAGCAGGATGTCCGGGTTCGAGAACAGCGCCTGCGCCAGCAGCACGCGCAGCTTCCAGCCTGGCGAGACATTGCTCATCGGGCCTTGATGCAGGTCAATGGCGACACCGGCGCCCAGCAGCAGTTCGCCGGCGCGCGATTCGGCCGTGTAGCCGTCGTATTCGGAAACTTTGCCTTCCAGTTCGGCGGCCTGCATGTAGTCGTCGTCCGTCGCTTCCGGGTTCGCGTAGATCGCGTCGCGTTGCTGGATGGCGGCCCACATTTCCGTGTGGCCCATCATGACGACGTCGAGGACGCGCATGTCTTCAAACGCAAACTGGTCCTGGCGCAGCTTGCCCAGGCGCTCGTTGGTATCGAGCATGACGTTGCCGCCCGACGGATCCAGGTCGCCGCCCAGGATCTTCATGAACGTCGACTTGCCGCAGCCGTTCGCGCCGATCAAACCATAGCGGTTGCCGTCGCCGAACTTGACGGAGATATTCTCAAACAATGGCTTGGCGCCAAACTGCATCGTAATATTTGCGGTTGAAAGCATGTGATATTAGGTCTTTATTCAGTTAAAACAGCTAGTTAAGTACTTTTCCCCCATTATACAGCACCCACCCTCTTCCACTCTATAGTGGCCCGGCAGTCGCAGCCGGAGCCTATGCGCAGGCATACGGCGCAGAAATAATGGCAAGAAAATATGATTGCCGTATTCCCATTTAGCAGCTACGCTGCGTGGCATTGTTTTCTACCCTTCACCTCACAGGCATCACTTGAAAAAAATCACCATCGCCGCCGCCGTGGCCGTCATTGCCGTTGCTGTCACCGCCTACGCTTCGCCCTACTACACCTTGCACCAGATCAAGACCGCGCTGGCCGAGCGCAACGCCGACGCGCTGGCCGCACACGTGGACTTCCCCGCCCTGCGCGCCAGCGTCAAGACGCAGCTGGAAGCGAGCATGGCGCGCAGCATCGAGGCGACCGCCGGCAACGGCAACCCGCTGGCCGCGCTGGGCCAGTCGATCGCCAGCGCCATGCTGGGCAAGATGGTCGACACCATGGTCTCGCCCGCCGGCGTGGTGGCGCTGGTCAACAAGAGCGCCATCAGCCCGCAAGCAAGTGACACGGCAGATGCGCCCGCCGATGGCGCGCGCAAGCAGGCCGATTATTCAGCCGGCTATGCCGGCCTGAACACCTTCATCGTGCGCGCGAAGGATGGCAATGCGCAGGAAGGCGCGCTGGTCCTGCTGCGCCATGGCGTGTGGGGCTGGAAGCTGAGTTCGATCGAGATTGCGTCGGCGATGGCCGCACGCTAGAAGAAGCGCGCATGCGCAGGCAATCTGATACACAATGCAGGCCACTTGTATCCGATTGCAGGAGATTTCATGCTGAAACACACGACCCTGGCGCTGGCCATGGCCTTTGCCGGCGCCGCACCATCCGCCCATGCCCACGATGGGATCGCCGCCGCCGACCGCAGCCACTCCGTTGTCGCGCGCATGCAGGCGGAAACGTCCAGCGCCGCCGATCCGGACGCCCCGGCACCGCTGCCCGTGCCCAGCGACATTTCGCTGGCCGAGCTGGAGCGCCGCCTGGCGCTGGGACAGGCGCAGGCCGCTGAAAAACACTATACCAGCGCGCTCGATCCGGCCGTGCTGAGCACCCTGGCGCAGCAGATGGGCTGCGACGATATCGTCGGCATGCAGCCGTTCGGTTTCCCGCTGGAACAAGCGCCAGCGGCCGTCCTGAGCGGCGCGCACCTGCTGGCGCGGTGCCCGGATCGGGCCTATGTGACGATCACGGCCATGTCGATGGCAGGCAAGACGGGCAAGCGCGCCCATATTTCGCCGCAATCGTTCAAGCAGCAGGTCGATGGCAGGCCCGCGCGGCGCCTGTACTACAAGGCGCCCAACGGCCGCCAAAAGGAGTCGCTGACCATCATCGACGGCAGTTATGCGTATGCGCTCGAGTACTGGTCGCTCGATGACAGCCAGCAACGCGGCATGGTCGGCATTCGCAGGATGGAAACATTGACGTTGCCGCAATAAAATAGACGCGAACAGGCGGAATACTGTATATTCATACAGTTATCTATTATCCCCTTTTCGAGCATGCCTGCACACCCGCCCATCCAATTACCCTACACCATCTGCGTGAGCGCCACGATCGACGCGGAAGTCGAGCAAACCATCCTCGAGGGCTTGAATGCCTACAACGATGCCATCACCGGCTATAGCGACAGGCAGGTATTGAGCGTCGTCGTGCGCGACCGCGACAGCCAGCGGGTGCTGGGCGGCGCCATGGGCCGGACTTCGCTGGGCCTGCTGTTTCTCGATTTGTTTTATTTGCCCGCCGCCTTGCGGGGACTGGGACTGGGCAGCCGGATACTGGCGCAGTTCGAAGAGGAAGGACGCCGGCGCGGCTGCGCCTCGGCGGTGCTGTACACCATCACTTTCCAGGCGCCCGAGTTTTACGAGCGGCGCGGCTGGCGCCGCTTCGGCGAGATTGCCTGCAGTCCCGAGGGGACGAGCCGGGTATTCATGAGCAAGCCCCTGTAGGCGGCATGCGACCAGGGCTGGCGACAAACCTGCCGCCAACCCGGGTAGCGACCTCTGCTTACATGCCCAGGGACTTGAGCAGGTCGGCGTTGTCGTCGTCTTCCGGTTCCGCGGCAGGCGCCGGGGCGGCGTCCCGTTCGCGGTTCGCGAATTCGCCATCCATCAGCGAGTCGGCGTCGACTTCGCGGGAATCGAAATCATGCAACTTGATGAACTCGGTACGGTCGATCGCCAGTTCCAGATAGAAAATATTGTTCTTTTCCGTGTAGAAAGTGACGCGGCGCATTTCCGGGCGGTCCAGCGGCGTGTCGACGCTGAGCATCACCTGCTTGTTCAGCACCAGCATCTTCGGCTGGCTCTGGGTGATATTCGTTTGCAGCTCGCGCCGTACCTTGCCCGTGAAGTCGCCCACGATCTGGTTCATCAGCTCGCCCATGATGTTCGACACTTCGTCCGACGTGTAGAAGCTGGCCAGCTCCGACTTCGGCATACCCATGTGCAACATGTAGCGCTCGTAGATTTCCATCGCCGTATCGGCGGCAAAATTGAGCACCACCAGGCCCGTGAAACCGCCATCGAACATGACGAAACAGCCGATATCCGGCTTCAGGCCCGTCTTGGTGATGCGCTGCACCATGCCTGAATAATTGACCTTGCTTTGCGTTGCAACGTTGAGCACCCGAACCACCGAGTTGCACAAACTCATCAACAAATCTTCTGTACCGTACACAACATCCTTTTCTGCATCCATGAGCAACCTCTCCTACTATTTTAAAGATGACAGCACTGTTCCCTGCCCGCCGCGAGCCGAAACCTGACAGTTTCGCTCAGCTGGCGGACGACTTCACCTTTGCATGCCTGACCTTGCGTGGCGGCGCGCGCCGCGTTGCCGCCGCCCCGAACCGCCCTCTTACCTTTTTCTGTATAGAAATAAGTATCATGCGCAGAATACCCAGATGTAACATTTCCGTCCAGCCATACCTGCATTTACTTGACGATCTGTGCGGAAATACCAATACACTGCAATGCAACATTATGCGGAAGATAAGCATGCAGGAAGAATCAGGCTGGCACGGTTGAAACCATGGCGAAAAGGCAGCATCACGTATACTGCCCCGCGGGACGCAACTACCGAAAGGCATGAGAGGATGAGTACACTGCAGGAACAGGCAACGGCGGAAATGATGGCGGCCGTGGAGGCGTGGTTTGTCGAGCGCCTGAAGCGCACCGATCTGGAAAGCGCCGTGAATCGGACCACCTTGCAAATGGGTATCTTTAACGATCTCTTGCTCGACTACAAACCCGGCCGCACCACGGCCGACGATTACCATCTGGCCGATGCCGGGGATTTCACGCAGAGGACGCCATCGCGCCTCGATGAAGCCGTCGTACGCGACAGCATCGCGCCCCAGCTGGTTGCCATGGTGCAAGCGAAACTGGCAACGCTGGCCGACACGCCCCTGATCGACTACCGCTTCAGCTTTCGCGGCAAATTCCAGACGGCACAGGGCACGCTGCACCTGAATCTGCTCGATCATGTCAACGAAGGCAAGCGCAGCGCCCTGCTCGCGCGCATCCACAGCTACGTCGAGCAAAAACTCGAGCGCGGCAACCGGCCGACGAAAAAGCTGGAAACCTTCTTCCTGGCGCGCCACCTGCTCGATCCCCAGCTGTTTCCGCAGCCCGACATCGCCTGGACCATCGCACAATTCGAGCGCATCGAACAGCTGAACAAGTCGCGGCCGCAAGCGCTGGCCGAACATCGCAGCGACATCATCCAGGCCGTGTCGGCCTGGGCGGAAAAACAGTTCTTGCCGCAGTTCTATGACGTGCAGACCTCAAGCTACAGCGGCACGGAATACACCTTGAAAGCGGGCACGGCGCCCGATGCCCAGGCGCTGGCGCCGATCGACCTGCTGCTGTACGGGGCCGTGATGATCTTGCGCCACGAACCGAGCTACGCCAAATCGACGGGCCTGAAATTCCTGGAAATCGCGCGTGAACTGGGCAGCGAACGGGCCGTGCGCATGCTCAAGGAAGGCAGCGGCACCTTCCCCGACGGCGACATCCACGTCAAAAATGCGCTGCTGGAATGCCGCGCCAACGACGTATTTGCCACGATCAGCATCACGATTGCCCAGGAAGAAGAAGGCGCGTATGCGCAGGCGCTCGCGTTCATCACGCACCTGCTGAACAACGGTTTCCCGAAAAGCTACCGGATCAAGCTCAAATCGAAGGTCAAGGAATATCTGCCCTTGAAAGGCCTGGCCCGCTCCGACACGCACCGCTTCTTTGCCAACGCCCTCGCCCATGCATCGCTGCAGCCGCAACTGGAAGCGTATGCGCGCGCCGCCATCGAGCAATACGAGTTCTATGCCGACACGGAAGGCGAAAAGAATTGCATGCCCGGCAGTTACGCCACGTTTGGCCTGGGCTTGCTCGATGCACGCCATTTCCCGCTGGTGCAGCACTACATGGCCAACGTCGACGAGGAACACCAGTCCGTGCAGGATCAGTTCACGGCCGCCTTCGCCGAGCGGCATGGCGTGACGACGGAGTCCATCCCCGTGCTGGCGGCCTGCCTGCGCGCGTGCACGGATAACGCCAAAGTCAAAATCCAGGCGGAACTGGAAGAGGTGGAGAAACTGGAACTGTTCTGCCAGCAACTGCAAGGGCTGGAAGGCTACCTGGTCGAGCACATGCTGTATCCCATCTGGGGCAAGCTGGAAAAACTGGCGGCCCTGGCGCGCAAGGCGCAAGGCCGGCGCAGGGAGCTGCTGCAGGCCTTGCTGGAAGCGGCCAGCAAGACCGGCGCCTGAGGTGGACAACGTTGCGTGCGCAACGTTATGACTTTCACCATATATAATGCGCGGCGCCAGAGTTGCTTTAAGGCATCTTTTGGCGCCTGACATTGAATCGTGGAGAAAATGCATGCATCAAACACAACAAACATCGCGCACCTTCCTGCTGGCAGCAAGCTTTGCCGCCGCCGTGGCGCTGGCCCAACCCGCCATCGCCGCCGACGCCGCGGAACTGGCCCCGCTCGATGCGGCCGACCTGTACATCAAGACCATCATCAACCAGGATGAAGCCAGCGTCGCCAAGCTCAACGCCTACCTGCGCCCCACCCGCCTGGCCGGCCACCAGAGCGCCGAATACGCGTCGTACAGCGACATGAAGGAAGCGGACGCCAAGTTTCCAACGGAAACGGGCAAGCTGATCGCCGACCTGTTCCCCGCAACCATGCGCGCGGCCGTGACGCCGGCCGCCGAATTGCTGGCGGCGAACGTCATCGCCGCCAAGAAGGGCGCCGTGTGCCAGGCCACCAAGGCGGACCCGGTGACGGTGGAAAACGGCATCCAGACGGCCGCCGTCAGCTTCGAATGCCAGATCGTCAAGGTACCGCTGGCATGGGCGCCTGCCGCCCAGCAACTGGCGAAGAGCGGTTGCAAGGTCGAGCAATGCAAGGCCGGCTTGCAAAAGATCGCCGCGACCTACACGAGCTCGCCGAAACAGGCGTGGCGCGCCGTGTTTGCCGTCAGCCGCGAAAAAAACTCGGAAGCCTGGCGCAACGATTTCGCGCGCGAAACCTTCGATGAAATCTGGGAATACCTGTAATCCTTCACTCATCCCTAAGGCTGCCGGTGGATAAACCCAAACTGACACCCGTCGCCCAGCCGGCAGGCCTGGCGCTGCTGCGCCTGCTCGATCCCGACCACGTGGACGGTGCGCTGAGCAAGCAGGTATTGGCGCAAGACCTGGCCAGCCTGCACGGCAAGCAATTGCTGGCGCTGCTGCGCCGGCTGCGTGCCGCGCAATCCAACCAGCAGGATTATGCAGGCGCCAGCCCAGAGCAGGCCGAGCAGCAGTTCGGCGCCGCCATCGCCGCCGTCAAGGCGGTGCTGGCCACGCGCCCGCACATCCCCAACAAGCAGGAAGCGAAGGCCTTGCGCCAGGCGACGGCCAAAAAGCGTTAATCGAGGCGCAAGCCGGCCGCCAGCAAGGCCATGCCCTCGCCGAACGCGGGGGCGATGACGCGTACCTCGGTCGGATCGAGGTCGCCGAAGTTGACGTACGCCAGGGCCGGCGCCGCGCCCGCGCGATAATCGAGCAGCAGGCATAGCGGCCCGCCATCGGAACCGATCCCCAGGCACTGGCCGCCCAGGTAGCGCTGCAGTTGATACGCGCCATTCAGCGCCACCAGCTCGCGCGCGGGCCACAGCGACAGCGATTGCCCATCGACATCCCCTGCGCCGCCATCGGACCAGCACAGGAAGTCGTGTAAATCCGGCGGCAACGGCAGGCCCATGGCCTGTTCGATGGCAGCCAGGGATGCCGGCGTGGCGCCAGGATTGGCGCGCCAGTACGGCGCGACGGCGGCGATGACTGGGGCAAGACGCATAGAGGTGGGTTTCCATTGAATGGGCGCGCGGCGGGCTGCCGCACCGCGCCATCATCGGCGAGCGGACGCCGGGCGTCAAGCGGCCATCCAGCCGTGCGCGCAAGCTCGTCGGCCCCCTCCTATAATCTGAGGCTCTATTGTTTCCGCTACAGAAAGTTCCCCATGTTCATACAATTTCCCCGCCATGTCATCGGTTGCGCCGTATTGGCCTTTTCCGCTTTGGTCGCCATGCAGGCCGCCCATGCCGAAGAGACGGGGCCCATCGATGCGCGTGCCGTCTGGCAGGAACGCTCGCTGTCGGCCTGCCGCACCGGGCAATCGCACTCCGCGCCCGACGTCTGCCTGCTGCGCACCATGAAGCGTACCGGTGCGCCCCCGCAAGCCATCGCCGCCGCCAGGATGCTGGTCGGGGCAAACATGCCAGGCTACATCTCTGCCTGGCGCCCGCTGGGCAAGGTGGCGCTGGCCACCGTCACCTATCCGTTTCGCGCCAACACGAATGAAAGCACCTTGCTGATCGGCAGCGATGGCGCGGCCATCGATGTCGACGAGCACTCCGTGCGCGAGGAAGACCGGGCCACGCCTGCCTGGCAAGCGTTTACCGCCGCCCACCCGGACGCCATGCCGTTCGCGCCCGCCGAGTTCGTCGGCAGCACGGCCACCGGCGATGGCGGCCAGAGCGTGCTGTTTTCCACGCCCCTGATCACCTGCCACGCCTGTGCCGACGATGGCGCCCTGCTGGTCGCCTACACGATCGACAAGGCCGGTATCGTGCGCGAGAGAAAACTATTGACGATCAAGTAAGGCTGCATCAAAGACAAGAAAGATGAGATAGAATTGCTTGATGGCATGTCTATACGAGTACATGCCATCGATCCAAACTTACTTATCACAGGAAACCATGCGCCGCTCTTGCCTTGCACTGCACCTCACCGCCGCCCTGCTGCTGTCCAGCCCCTTCCACCTCGCCAATGCCGCGCCCGCCGCTACCGCTTCCTCCAGCGCAGCCACGCCGCTCGTCATCGGCGAAAGTTTCAGCATCGATTCACAGGCGCTGAAAGAAAAACGCCACATCAATGTGTACATGGCGCGCGCCTGGGATACGCCCCCCGACGCCCCGCTGCCCGTGCTGTACATGCCGGACGGCGGCGTGGCCGAAGACTTTTTGCACGTGGCCGGCTTGCTGCAAGTGTCCGTGGCGAATGGCACGATGCGTCCCTTCATGCTAGTCGGCATGCAAAACACGCAGCGCCGGCGCGACCTGACGGGGCCGACCGGGAATGCGGAAGACCGCAAGATCGCCCCCGTCGTGGGCGGCGCGGCCGCCTACCGGACCTTCATCCGCGATGAGCTGATGCCGGAAATCAAGCGCCGCTACCGCACGACGGGCGAGACGGCCATCGTCGGCGAATCGCTGGGGGGCCTGTTCGTGGTGGAAACCTATCTGCTGGAACCGCAGCTGTTCGACCATTACGTGGCGTTCGACCCCAGCCTGTGGTGGAATCAGGGCGCCCTGCCGCGCCAGGCGGCAGCCCTGCTGGCGAAAGGCACGCCAGGCAAGCACAGCCTGTATCTGGCGTCCAGCAGCGAAGCAGGCATCGCCGTGGAAGTGCAGCGCCTGGCCGACGTGCTGGAAAAACAGGCGCCGCGCGGCTTGCAATGGCATGTGGAAAAGATGCCGGAAGAAACCCACGGCACGATCTATCACCCGGCCGCCCTGAAAGCGTTTCGCAGCGTCTTCAAGCCGGCCACGCCGCCGCAATAAGCGGGACGGGAACGGGGACGGCTACGGCGCCGGCAGCGCCTGCCCCATCTGCTCGCGCAGCCAGTGCAGCAAGGTGGTGCGGCGCGCATCGCCATCGAATGGCAGCGGCGACAGCAGGAAATAGGCGCTGCCGTCGCGCCGGAACCCGAAGGGCGCGACCAGGCGCCCGCTGTCGAGGTCTTCGCGCGCCATGAAGACTGAGCCGATGGCCACGCCGAGGCCGGCGCAAGCCGCTTGCAGGCTCAGATAGAAGTGCTCGTAGGTCTGGCTGCCGCCCTGGCCGCCGCCGTCGGCATCCTTGCCGGCGGCGCGCCAGTGGGTCCAGGCGGCCGGGCGCGACGCCGTGTGCAGCAGGCGCTGCGCGGGCAGGTCCAGCCGGCCTTGCCGCAGCAGGGCCGGCGCGCACACGGGCGCGATCCATTCATCGCACACCTTTTCCGCATGCAAGCCCGCATCCCACAGAAAGTCG
Organism: Janthinobacterium kumbetense; assembly: GCF_023703445.1. Lineage (NCBI taxonomy): Bacteria > Pseudomonadati > Pseudomonadota > Betaproteobacteria > Burkholderiales > Oxalobacteraceae > Janthinobacterium > Janthinobacterium kumbetense. The sequence continues at coordinate 804,090 of NZ_JAMQGR010000001.1, read as the reverse complement.
TTGCGGCGCAGCGCCACGTCCACCGCGTCGCGCTGGAACGCCACCGGCCCGCCCGAGGCGAACAGGTGCAGCGGCACCTCGGGATGGCGCTGGTAAAAGTCGCCGAGGCGCGGTATCAGCCACTTCATCGCGATCGTCGGCTCGCACGACACCACCAGCGGCCCCTGGCGCACCGGCTGGCGCACGGCGTCGAGGGCAGCGTCGAGCCGCTCGAATGCTTGCTGGACGGCATCGCGCAGCTGCGCGCCCGCAGGCAGGAGGAACACGCCGCGGTTGCGGCGTTCGAACAGGGGCGTGCCCAGCGACGTTTCCAGCAGGCGGATTTGCCGGCTGACCGCCCCATGCGTGACGTGCAGTTCCGCGGCCGCCTGGACGAAACTGCCCAGCCTGGCCGCAGCCTCGAAGAAACGCAAGGTGCCCAGCGCCGTCTGTCTAGTCATGATCTGTCACTTTTTCTCACACACATCCGCAAGATATCATCGTTTTTCATGGAAGGCCATTCTAGCGATAATTTGTCTTCCGGCAGCCCGCATGCGCGCCGCGCCCTTGCCCAACAGGCGAGAAATAGTCATCGATGGCCGTGCGGGCGCCACCACTGTCCAAGGAAGACACATGATTGCATTGCTTGCCGTTGCCCTGATTACCCTGCTCGCCTCCATCGTTCCGGGCCCCGATTTCGCGATGGTCACGCGCAACAGCTATCTGCATGGCCGCCGCGCCGGCCTGCTGGCCGCGCTCGGCATCGCGCTGGGCGTGCAAGTGCACGTGTTCTATACGATGTTTGGCGTAGCGCTGCTCATCGCCGGTTCGCCTGGACTATTTACGGCGATCAAGCTGGCCGGCGCCCTCTACCTGGCCGTGATCGGCTGGAAAACCTGGGCCAACCGCGCCGGACTCGTCATCGACCTGCATGGCGGCGCCAGCGTGCCCCGGCGTCAAATCTTGCTCAACGGCTTACTGACCAATGCCCTGAACCCGAAAACGACCCTGTTTGTCATCAGCACCTACACCCAGGTGGTGCAGCCCGGCACGCCGTTGGCAGTCCAGTTCGGTTACGGGCTGTGCATGTCCGCCATCCACCTGGCCTGGTTCGCCCTGGTGGCCGTCTTTTTCTCGCAAGCGCGCTTCCGCATGCGCATGGTCAGCCACCAGCGGACCATCGACCGGCTGATCGGCGCGGTCCTGATGGCGCTGGGCCTTGCGCTCGCTTGCGCCAACATGGACAAACTGTAATCTGGCGCGGGACGTGCCCGCCGCATCCGGCGGGTAAAATCGGCGACCCCTATTCCCCCCGCCGAGTACAGATACCCATGAGTTTTTTGCAACTATTTATTCTTTCCATCGTCCAGGGCTTCGCCGAGCTGCTGCCCGTGTCCAGCTCCGCCCACGTCATCATGGCGGAAAAACTGATGGGCCTGGACCCCACGTCGCCGGAGCTGACCATGCTGCTGGTGATGCTGCACACGGGCACCATGTTCGCCGTCATCGTGTATTTCTGGAAATCCTGGCGCGCCACGTATTTCAGCTCGGCCACCGCCTTCCGCAGCAATGCCTTGCTGCTCGTGGCCGCCACGGCCCTGACGGGCATCGTCGGCTTCGGCTTGCTGAAGGGCATTACGCACGTCATGAGCAAGGATGCGCCCGGCTTTGAAATCGAGCACCTGTTCGGCAACGCGAAACTGATGGCCGCCGCCCTGGCCGCCGCAGGCGTGCTGATCATTGTGTCGTCGCGCCTGCAGGCGCGCCAGCATGGCACCTTGTCCATCGGCAAGGCGATGGTGATCGGCGCCGTGCAGGGACTGTGCCTGCCCTTCCGGGGCTTTTCCCGCTCGGGCGCCACCATTTCCGCCGGCATCGCCATGGGCGTGCCGCAGCGCCGCGCCGAGGAATTCAGCTTCGCCCTGGCCGTCGTGCTGACGCCGGCCGTGCTGGTCAAGGAAGGCTGGCGCTTCTATCAGGCCGTGGCAAACGGCAGCCTCGACCATCTGGAACACGGCAACAGCCTGCTGCACCTGCTCGGCCCCAGCCTGCTGGGCATGCTGCTGTCGTTCCTGGCCGGCTTGCTGGCCCTGCGCTGGCTGTCGCGCTGGCTGGAACAGGGGCGCTGGCATTTCTTTGGCACATATTGCCTGCTGGCCTCCTTGGTGGTGCTGTACGTAGGGTAAAATCGCCGGGTTTGCGTTAAACGCCTATAAAACCTACTGCGCGTCGTGATTTACGGCCTGCGATGCTCACTGTACCTGCATACAGTTGCGCTTCTCGACCGCAACTCTCTTCCGCTCGCTACGGTTTTCTTCGGCGTTGTTGCTTTACTATCCCAGCCAGGTTTTACTGAAAGCCAACGATGAATTTCGCCGCCACCGCCGCCCTCTCGCTTGCCATGTCCACCGATGCCTTCGCGGCCGCCGTGGGCAAGGGCGCAGCCCTGCACAAGCCGCAATGGCGCGAAGCGCTGCGCACGGGGCTGATCTTTGGCGTCATCGAAGCCATCACGCCCATCATCGGCTGGGCCCTGGGCAGCGTGGCCGCGCCCTACGTGGAAGCGTGGGACCACTGGATCGCCTTCAGCCTGCTGGGCATCATCGGCTTGCTGATGATACGCAATGCCCTTTCCGATGCCGACGAGGAAGAGGCGCCGGCCCAGTCGCACTCGTTTTGGGTACTGGCCGTGACGGGCCTGGCCACCAGCATCGACGCCATGGTGGTGGGCGCGGGCCTGGCTTTGCTCGGCGCCAACATCGTCGTGACGGCCGCCGCCATCGGCTTTTCCACCTTCGTCATGGTCACCCTGGGCGTGATGCTGGGCCGCGTGCTGGGCACGGTGGCGGGCCGGCGCGCCGAGCTGGTGGGCGGCCTGGTGCTGATCGTCATCGGCTGCGTGATCCTGTACGAACATATCGGCCATCCGGCCTGACGCCGGGCAAGGCCTGCGCACGCCATGGCCGGCTGCGCAGGCGACGCGCCACTTTGTGCTACATTCAAGGCTCTGCATTCCTGTCCCGCAAGGTGACCATCATGGAAACTCTTGAGCTGCTTTTTGCCTCGCTGGTGCGCGAAACGGCCGAATCGATACGCGACCACCACGTACCTTTTGCCATCAAGCACGACGAGCGCGCCTATTTCGAGTGGATGGATGGGCATCCGCTCGATGGCTACATCCAGGAAGCGTATCGGGAGATCGAAGAAACGGCCCAGCAGATCCGCGCCATCCGCGCTGGGTGATGACGGCAGCCGCAAGCTACTGCGCGGGGCGCTTTGCGGCTGGCGATGCTCACCGCACGTCAGTGCGGTTGCGCTTCTCAGCCACACATCCGCTCCGCTTGCGACAAGCGCCGAGACTTGCGTTGAATCGTGGCTTGAAATGGCGGTCTTGATTCAGATCAAACACTCTGCTGTTCCTATCGAATTGATGGCCCAATGCCGTGACAATGGAATTGGAGGCGGGAGACATGGATCAGGAACAAAAACACCAGATCAGGGGTTATGAATTTCATGTGACGGGGGCGCTGGAGAAGGATGGGCGCTACCGGGGCATGATCTTGATCAGCAAGCGCGGCGATACCTTGCAGGCGTATGCCAAGCCCGTGCTGATTGAAACGCCGAGCAGTTTCAAATCCGTGCATGCGGCCTTGATCGAGGCCTCGGCGTACGCCCAGGAACTCATCTATAACGGCGCCATCAAGGCGCTGCTGCCGGCCGAGGCGCCGCTCGCGGGTACACAGGCCGATACGCAGGCTGGTACGCAAGCGCCGCAGCCGCCGGATTTCGTCGGCAACTGACGCCGGCAAGCCCGTCCTGCGCCCGGGGCGCGCGTATAATAACGCGCTTTCCCGGATGAAAACCCAGAACCATGGAATATGTGAACTTGCCGCTGCTCTTCCTCGTCGGCTGCGCCCTGATTGCCTTGCTGGCCAAGAAGAATGGCTATTCGTGGTACCTGTTTTTCTTTGCCATCGCCGTGCCCACGCCCCTGTTGCTGCTGGCCTTGCCCCATGTGGTGGGCGTGGAGGCCGCTTCTCTGACCTCCGTACGGCTGGGCACCGCCCTGCTGTTCCCCGTGGCCGGCTTGCTGCTGGCCCTGCGGCGAAAACACTGACCGAAACACTGACCGGCAAGCGGTCTCAGCGTACCGGCACGCCATCGGCCAGGCGCCAGCCGACGGACAGCGCCAGTTGCTGCGCCTCTTTTTCATTGCTGCAATCGTCGTAATCGCAGGTGTCCGCATATGCGCCGCACGCCTGGTTCTGGCTGACATACGAGCCGACCCAGCGGCCATCGCGGCGCTGGCTGGCCGTGGCGCTGATGGTAAAACCCTTGTGGATGGTGGGATTTTCAAAAGGCATAATTCCTCCGATGCAAGAAGCGTCAGGGACCTGACTGGCTTCCACTGTGCGCCTTGCGGCCGCCCACGTCTGTACGTTTGACCACACTCACGAAAAGGGCGCGCGCCGCGCTCGCGCCGGCAGGCGATCGGGTATGATTTCGCCATGTGTGGACGATTCGATCAAAATGACACGGCGCGCGTGCTGGCGTCATCCTTCGGCTGGACCGACGCGGTGTTCGACAGCGAGGCGGAACCGCATCTGAACGTCTCGCCCGGCACCTACCGGCCCATCCTGCACATCCAGGATGGCGTGCACCGGGTCGACGATGTCTTCTGGGGCTACCGCCCCGCCTGGGCCGCCGCGGCCACGCCCGCTCCCGGCAAGAAAAAAATCCCCATCGCCATCAATGCCCGCCTGGAAAAGCTCGCCGGCGCCTACTGGAAACCCTTGCTGCGCGCGGGGCGCGGCATCGTCTGCGTTTCCGGCTGGTATGAATGGACGGGCGAGAAAGGCGGCAAGCAGCCGTGGCACATCCACCGCAAGGACCGCGCGCCCCTGTTCCTGCTGGCGCTGGCCCAGTTCGGCCCCTACAAGGTCAATCGGGAAGAAGCGGGCTTCGTGCTGGTGACGGCCGACAGTCTGGGCGGCATGGTCGATATCCACGACCGGCGCCCCGTGGCCGTCAGCCGGGAAGACGCGCACCGCTGGATTGACCCCGCCCTGACACCCGAGCAGGCGCTGCACCTGGCGCGCACCTGCATGCTCGACGTGGACTTGTTCGAATGGCATGCCGTCGACAATCCGCTGGTGCCGTCCGCCAGGGCCAAGGCGCCGCCGGCCGCGGCGCAAAGTGCGTTCGACTGGGGTACGGATTAAGGCAGGCGCGCCAGACGGCGCCACAGCGCTTCCATGGGACCTTGCCTGAAATGGCGCAGCCAGTAGCGGCTCAGCAGCACCTGACTCGCCATCATCACGACCGCCAGGCCCAGCATCTCGGCGGGACGCAACTTGGCGCCCCAGCCCAGGCCCGGCCCCTGCAGCAGCCAGGTGCCGATCAGCGATTGCAGCAGGTAATTGCTCAGCGCCATGCGTCCCACGGGCGCCAGCCATGCACCGAGCCAGCGCAGCATGAAGGGACCGGCCAGCATCAGCGCGGCCACATAGCCGGCCGCCAGCACGGGGCCGCCGGCGAACAGGCCCACTTCGAACAGGGCCGTGTCAAACACGGTTTGATACGGATCGGCCACCTGCCACGCGACGGCTCCCGCCGCCAGCAGGTTGAACGGCAAGCCTGCGCCCAGGCCCACGACGCGCACCCGGCGCCACAGGCGCTGGTGGCGCAGCGGCTGCGTCAGCCAGCCGAAACGCACGGACAAGATGCCCAGCAAGAACAGCACGACGATATGCGGCAGCATGACGGCCGAATACAGCAAGGAGACGAGGAAATCGTTGGCGCGCAGCCTGGCGACGGCCCATGCGCCGCCCTGCGTGTAGACCGCGTAACGTTCCGCAAAGGCTTGCAGGTCGCGCGCGATGTCCGGCGCGCCGCCCTGCTGGCCCACAGGAATCAACAGGCACATGAATAATAGAAAACCGGCCGCCACCAGCCAGGCGCGGTTGCGCACGCGGCTGAGCCTGGCGGACAGCAGGGGCAGGATCAGCATGCCGGCGACGGCATACGAGGTCAGCACGTCGCCGCTCCAGATGCAAAAGCCGTGCAGCAGGCCGAACACGAGCAGCCAGCGCAAACGGCGCCGGTAAGCCGCTTGCGCCGCCTCCCAGCTCCCCAGCTGGCGCCGCAGGGAACGTGTCTGCAAGGCAAAACCGGCGCCGAACAGAAAGGCGAAGATGGGGTAAAACTTGAATTGCGCCAACGCCGCCACGCCGAAAATGACGAGCTGGTCGAGCACTGGCGGCTGCGCCGGCAAGGTGCCGTAGCGCAAGGACAGGCTGCCCCAGGCAAACGACCAGATATTCACCAGCAAGATGCCAAACACGGCCAGGCCGCGCAGCACATCGAGCTGCAGCAGGCGTCCGGGTTTGGCGCTCATGGGACCGAGGGCGCTCAGGCGCGCGCCAGGGTCGGGTAATCGCCCACCTGCAGGCTGAAGCCGGACGCATCCGATTGCAGCCGCGCCTGGCCGCCGAACGGCAAGGTGACGCGGCGGCGGATGTGGCCGAATTCCAGTCCCGTCAGCACGGGCACGGGCAGGCGCTCGCGCACGTAGGCCAGCATGGCGTCGAAATCGTAGCCCTTGTCCATCGGGCTCAGTTTATAGCCGGAAAAATCGCCGAGCACGACCGCTTGCTGGCGCTGGATCACGCCCGCGTGCAGCAGTTGCAGCAGCATGCGCTCGACCCGGTACGGGTGTTCGTTGACGTCTTCCAGGAACAGGATGCCGCCATCGATCTGGGGGAAATACGGCGTACCCAGCAAGTGAACCAGCATGGCCAGGTTGCCGCCCCACAATTTTCCCGTCAGCTCGACCTGCGGATTGCCCGCCGCCGCGCCCGTGACCGTGTGCGTGGGACCGGCCAGGCACGACCACAGTTGATCCAGCGTAAATTGCTCGGGCTCGTCGCGGATAAAATCGTCACAGATCATGGGGCCGGCAAAGCTGGCGCGGCCCGTTTTTGCCAGCAAGCCCATGTGGAAGGCCGTGAAGTCGCTGTAGCCGACAAACAGCTTGCCGCTGGCGGCCATGCGGTCGAAATCGATGTCGGGCAGGATGCGGCTGATGCCGTAGCTGCCGCGCAAGGCGATCACCACCTGCACGGCCGGGTCGGCGGCGGCCGCGTTCAGCTGCGCCAGGCGGCCCGCATCCGTGCCGCCGAAGCGCTGGAATGTGCGGTCGGGGTCGTAGTAATTGTGGACGGTGGCGCCTTGCGCCTGCAAGCGGGCGATGCCGCGCGCCAAAGCCGCCTCGTCGGGCGCACAACCGCCCGGCGCGACGATGGCGATGCCAATCTCAGGTGTCTTCAAAATATGCCTGGCTAGTCAAGTGGTGGGCGCGCCTGGCTCAAGCTGGCTGGGAGCGCATCTGGGGCGCCATCTTACCTTGCAGATGCACATCGATCAAGGCGAGCAGGCGCTCGATCAGCTGGGGCGGCATGTCGTGCCCCATGCCTTCGATCACTTCCAGCCGGGCGCCGGGGATCAGCGCCGCCGTATCGATGCCGCAGGCGACGGGGATCAAGGGGTCGGCCGCGCCATGGATCACCAGCGCCGGACAACTGATGCTTGGCAGCAAGGCCGTGCGCTCGCCCGAGGCGGCGATCGCCACCATTTGCCGCGCCACGCCTTCGGGGCAACTGCCCCGCTGCAGTGCCGCTTCGATACGCTGGTACAGCAGTTTTTCCGACACGGGATAAGCGGGACTGCCGATCACGCGCACGGTGGCGGCCATGTGCGCCATCAGTTCGGCGCGGCTGGCGTTGCGTTTCGGGCGTTGCAGCAGCGCATTGCGCGCGGCCCGCGTGGGGCCGGGCAAGCCGCGCCGGCCGCTGCTCGACATGATGGAGGTCAGGCTGAGCACCTGCAGCGGCGCGCGCGCCGCCATCACTTGCGCGATCATGCCGCCCATCGACACGCCGATCACGTGCGCCTGGGCAATCCGCAGGGACGCCAGCAAGCCCAGCGCGTCGTCCGCCATGTCATCGAGGGTGTAGGAAGTCTTGAGGGGCCAGCCCAGCAGGTTTTTCACGTAGGCCAGCGGCAGATACGGCTTGCCCGCCAGCGCCATCTTGCTCGACAGGCCGCTGTCGCGGTTGTCGAAACGCACGACCCGGTAGCCTTGCTCGACGATGCCTTCGACGAAGTCCGCCGGCCAGGCAATCAGTTGCATGCCCAGGCCCATGACCAGCAGCACGCACGGGTCATCGGGGTTGCCGTGGCTCTCATAAGCTATGTTGAGGCCGTTCGCCATGATGGTTGCCATGATTGCCTCTCTTCAGGAACCAGCACGCAGGCACGATCGCTGCGGCCTTGCAATCAGCATACCACTATTGTGCTTCAGACATGAGACCGGCACGCGGTACACAAGCTGAAGTGTTGCCGCGCCGGTACGGCGCGCGGCAACCGTGCAGAATCATCGCTACTGCTTACTTGGCCTTCGGCAAGGAATCGGCCAGGTCCACCCAGCTTTGCGGCTGCGGTTTGCCGCGCTCGCGCACGCCGAAGAAGGAGACCACTTGCGTGCCGTCGTTGTCGAAGAACTCGACGGAAGTGACGCCGCCGCGCTTGACGATCCAGCCGCTGCGCAGGGCCGTGTCGCGGATGTGCAGGTTGAAGTCCGGGTCCAGCACGTTGAAGAAGCCGCCGGCGGCCATGGTTTTCCCGATCTTGCCGCTGTAGATCTGCGTCAAGCCTTCATTGCCCAGGAACACCATGATGGCGACCTTGTCCTTGGCCGCGTTTTCCAGCAGGGTGCGCAGCGCCGCTGGCGTCACGCGCTCGACCACGCCGGCCGGCGCCAGGCGCAGGGCCTGTTCGCGCGACAGGTGGAATTCGCGCATGATTTGCGCAAACTGGTGCACGTCCGTCATGTCTTTCCAGGCCAGCTGGAATTCCTTGACGTCGATCTCGGCATCCGGCTTTTCCGCCGCTTTCGGCGCCACGGCCAGCACGTTCAGCTCCGCGCTTTGCTGGGGCATGCGGAAGGTGGCCACCAATTTATCGTAGACGGCCACGCCAGGCTCATTGCGCAGGTAGATCTTGTGCACGGCCGTGCCGTTGGCGTCGAAGAATTGCAGGCTGCGCGTCGGCTTGCCATCGCGGCCTGCTTGTTCTACCGCAAATGCGTATTTCCAGTTTTCAAAGTGGAAACGCAGGTCGATCTGGCCGCCCAGGTAACCGCCGGCGATATTGCGCTGGCGCGCTTGCGTTTCCGGGTCCTTGGTGTCGGCCTGCTCGGATTTGTCGCCCGCCTGCTTGAATTTGCTGGCGACGCCCGTCGTTTCGATGACGCCGTTTTCATTGCGCGTGATCGCTTGCACGATGCCCAGGTCCAGCGCGGCGCGCATGATTTCGCGCGGCTGGTTGCCGTCGGCCTGCAGGCGCGTGACGCCCTTGCCGATGTTGGTTGCCAGCAATTGCGCTTCGGATACACCCAGCGCGCGCGCCGCGTCGCGGATCTGCAGCTTCGGCTGCTCCGTGCGCAAGGTGAACCAGCGTTCCGCCAAAGTGGCTGGGGCCGCATATGCGTTTGCGATCAGCAGGCTGCCTAGCAGGGATAGAACGAGTTTGGATAACTTCATAGAGAGACCATTCAATCAAACATGGAAAAAAAGAGGGGCAAGCACCCCTCCCCGGTAAAAATCAATAGTTGACGCTGAGGCTGGCGGCGACGTTGCGGCCCGGCTTGGCGTAGCGCTCGATCTCCAGGCGGCTGGCAGCCGTGGTGCCGGCGGCCAGGCTGCGCGCGGCGGCGTAATCCCAGTACTTGCGATCCGTCAAGTTGTACACGCCGACGATGATCTTGGCGTTCTTGTGCACGTTCCAGTAGGTCGACAGGTCGAAGATGGTGTACGACGGCACCTTGAAGAGCGGCGCGGTCCCGCCCATCAGCAAATCGTTCGGCGCCTGTTTCTCGCCGGCATGCAGCGCCGTCAGTTCCAGGCCGAACAACTTGTTCGTATGGTCATAGCCGAAGGTCAGCGCCGTCTTGGCCGGCGCCACCGAGGCCAAGCCGCCGCTCTCGCCCGTCAGGGTATTGAAGGAGCGGCCCTTGGCCACGCCCGTGGCCAGGTCGACGCGGTAGCCCTGCATGGCCGGCAACCAGGTTCCCAGCTCCGCGCGCAGGCTCAGCTCGGCGCCCCAGGTGCGCGCATTGCCAATGTTTTCCGGACGGAACAGGCCCAGGGTGAGGGTCGGGTAATTCACCGGATCCAGCTCTTGCGCCACGTACTCGATCATGTTCTTGTACTCCGTCTGGTAGACGGACGCCTGCATGCTCAAGCCCCTGGTCACGTCGCCTTTCAGCCCCAGTTCATATGCCTTGCTGGTTTCCTTGCCCAGATTCGGATTGCCCAGCACGGCATAGCCATTGCCCGTGCCCGTATAGCTGATGGAATCATAGGTACCCGTGCGTTCGATCGCCGTCGGCAGGCGCGTGCCGCGCGTGAACGTGGCGTAGGCTTGCATTTGCGGCAGCACTTCCACGGACAGGCTCAGGCTCGGCGTGAAGTAGGAATCGCTCTCCTTGCGCACTTCCTTGGCCGCATTCGGCACGCCGATCAGGTAGTTCTGCAGGTTTTTCGGCTCCAGCTTGCGGTAGTCGGCACGCAGGCCCGGCGTCAGCACGGCTTTCTTGCCGCCCAGGTCGAAACTGAGGTCGTCGCGCACGTACAGGGCCAGCTTGGTGGCATCCATGTCGGCCATGCGGTTCTTGCGCGTGATCTGGTGCTCGCCCGTGGCGATGAGGGTGCGGTCTTCCATCCAGGGCCGGCGCGATTTGGCCTGTTCCAGCTGCACGCCGTACAGCAGCGCGTTGTCCGCATTGAGCTGCTTGAACGCTTCCGAGCTCAGGCCGATGCTGTCATTCTTGAAGCTGGTGTCGATGGCGCGCTGGGAGTTGCCGCGGTAAACATAGCGGCCCTTGCTCTTGTCCTCGATCTTCGCATTCTGCAGGTAGACTTTCGAGGTCAGGCGGTCGAACAGGGCGAAATCCTTCAGCACCACCTCGTGGCCCAGGCTGACGCGGGTGCGCTTGGTGGTGGAATCCTGCTGCACGCCGTCCGGGTACATGGCGCTGACTTTATTGTTGAGGTCGCGCTTGTTCTTGCGTTCGAACATGTCGACCGTCAAGTCCAGCTTTTGTTCGCCCGGCAAGGCCCACACCAGCTTCGACAGCAAGGCGTTCGAATGCCAGTCATCCGGGTTGACGGTGGCGCTGCCGCGGCTGTCCAGCTGCTCGCCATCGCGGTGCACGTACACGGCCAGGCCTTGCAGATTGGCGCCGATCTTGGCGGCGCCCGTCAGGGTATGCGCATTGCTGCGGTCCACCGTGGCGCGGCCGTATTTATACGCCACGTAATGGTCCACCCCTTCGCCCAGGTAATCTTCGGGCGACTTGGTGATGAAGGCCACGCCGCCGCCCAGGCCGGGATTGGCGCCGCTGACGGCCGTCGTGCCCGAATCGATGCGCACTTCGCGGAAAGTTTCTGGATCAAAATAATCGCGGCCCATGCCGAAGGCGTTCATGTTAGTGCTGTCCGGCTTGGGTGCCGCGTCGGGCAGGGAAATGCCGTCGAGTTCCAGGCTGACCCGGTTGCCTTCCAGGCCGCGGATGTTGTAACCGGTATTGCCCGCGCCATCCCACATGCCGCCGCCGCCCGAGGCCGCCATTGACGTGCTGATCAGCGGCTGATAGCGCACGACGCCGGCCATGTCCGTCACGTTGCGGCGCTCCAGGTCATCGCTGCGGATCACCGTCTTGGTGCCCGCGCGGCGCTCGTAATCCTGTTTGGCGTTCACGACGATTTCCGGGAAGACAGGCAGCTTGGCCGGTTCCTGCGCGGCCGTGCCTGCATTGATGGCGGCGTTTTGCGCGGCCACGGGCAGCAGCGGCGCGGCGAACAGGCCCAGCAAGGCTGCGCGCAGCACCAGGTTATGGCGGCGGACAGGCAGGTGAGCTGGGGATACGACGGGTGCAGCGAGGCGCTGCGTAGGCACAGTAGTCATGATGATCCGGTGGAAGAGTAAAGGCTGGCTCTTGAACCCGGATCGATAACGAAAGTGTTAACGATGCATAAGGAAAGTTTGCTGGCGAAAACAATACTGTAACACGAATCATTCTCATTTGAGAATGGCAAAGTGGTCTAGACAGATGTTATTTCGCAACAGTTATGAAAAATGCCAGCCGGGGTGGCTGGCATGGCTGGCACGCGGGACAAGGCCGTGGCGGCCCTGCCCTGTCTGGGGCGAAATCAGGCCGGAGGATGGGCCAGCTTGCGCGCTTCCGCCTGCGCGCGGCGGCGCTCGGCAAAGAAACGCTTGAGGAAAGCGCCGCACTCATCGGCCAGCACGCCGCCAGCGATGGCCGTCTGGTGGTTCAGCGCCGGCTGTTCGAACAGATTCAGCACGGAACCGCAGGCGCCCGTCTTCGGGTCGCCCGCGCCGTACACGACGCGCGCCAGGCGCGCATGCAGCATGGCGCCCGAGCACATCACGCACGGTTCCAGCGTCACGTACAGCTCGCAGCCGGGCAAGCGGTAGTTGCCCAGTTTTTCGGCGGCCGCGCGCAAGGCCATGACTTCCGCGTGCGCCGTGGGGTCGTGGCGGCCGATGGGCTGGTTGTAGCCGACGGCGATGACTACCCCATCCTTGACGACGACGGCGCCGACGGGCACTTCGCCCAGGTCCCATGCGTGCTGGGCCTGTTCCAGGGCCAGCTGCATGTAGCGCGCGTCCTGCGCGCTAGCGTGCGTTTCAGTCATCGGTCACTTCTGCCCAGCAATTCGGCGTTTCATGCAGCACCAGCTTATGCAGGTGCAAGCCCGTGCCGAAATGGTCGGTAAATGCGGCCTTGAGGATGTCGAAGGCGATGCGCGCCAGGTTTTCCACGGTCGGAATGCGGTCGATGACGACGGTTTTATGGTCGGGCAGGCTGGCCAGGAAGTCGCGCACGGCCGTATCTTTTTCGTAGACGAGGAAGGCGTGGTCCCACACATCGACCAGGTGCTGCTTGGCCAGGGTTTTCACGTCGGAAAAGTCCATGATCATGCCATTGTCGGAATTGCCTTCCGCTTCGATGACCTTGCCGACCAGGGTGATTTCCACCGTGTAGCGGTGGCCGTGCAGGTTGCGGCACTGGCTTTTGTGGTCGGGAATGCGGTGGCCCGCGTCGAATTCGAGCTTGCGTGTGATAGTCAGCATATTATTTGTTTTAAGGGATTTGCAGGAGTTTATGGGTTTGCAGGCTCAGCTTCCACTTCGGGTTGCTTTTGCATGTTTCGATGGCCAGCTTCATGTTGTGCGCGGCCAGGGGGCCGTCCATCGCCTGCACGAAGAAGTTCTCGAAGTCCAGTTGTTCGTAGGCGGCCAGGTCTTGCTGGAACTGGGGAATGACCACCTTGATTTCATTGCCTTTGTGCACCACCAGGGTGGAACCCATCTTCGGGCTGACGCAGATCCAGTCCACGCCGGCCGGCACGGGCAAGGTGCCATTGGTTTCGATGGCGATGGTAAAGCCCACCGCGTGCATGGCGTCGATCAGGGCCGTGTCCAGTTGCAGCAGCGGTTCGCCGCCCGTAAACACCACGTATTTGCTGGGCGCGTAGCTGGCGGGCCACAGGCTGTCGATCAGCGCGGCCAATTCCTGCGGCGTCTTGAACTTGCCGCCCAGTTCGCCGTCCGTGCCGACGAAATCCGTGTCGCAGAACTGGCACACGGCCGTGGCGCGGTCGCTTTCGCGGCCCGTCCACAGGTTGCAGCCGGAAAAGCGGCAAAACACGGCCGGACGGCCCGCGTGCGCACCTTCGCCCTGCAGGGTATAAAAAATCTCTTTGATGCTATAAGTCACTGTATTTCCTAAGAGCTGGCTGGCGTCATCGCGCAGGGCGAACGCATCGGGGCTGGCGCGTGGCGCCGTTACCGCAAAAGCCGATTGACAACCCTCTATTATATGCCGCCGCGACACTTCCCGTGCAAATGCCGTGCCCGCCGCCTGCCGCTGCGGCGTCCGGGGCCGGAAATCGACATGGGCAGGCATAACTGCGCGGCTTTTGCGTTTAGACAATGTAAATGATCTCAAGTTAATATATTTTCTGTAAGAACATTGCCTGATGGAAAACATTGAGGGAGCATGGACATGCTGCGACGCTGGCTACGCCCGCCGTACCGCCTGAGTATTCTGGCCTGCCTGGCGGCGGCCGCACTCGCGGCCCTGCACGCCGGCCATGCCGCCGGGCCGATGCAGCCGGCCGGCACGCCCTCCCCCTTGATGCTGGCCTGTGCCGTGCTGCTCGGTGCGCTGGCGCTGCTGCTGTGGCGCCAGCACCGCCTGGCGCTGCGCCTGCAGGCACTGGAACAGTTGCGCGCGGAGGCGGAACAGGCGCGCCTGGCCGGCGAACAGCACAAGGCGCGCGCGCAGGAACGCCTGCGCATCGGGCGCGACATCCACGACGACCTGGGCCAGCATCTGCTGACCCTGAAAATCGACCTGGCCATGCTGCAGACCAGCACGCACGACGCCGCCCCCTTGCTGGCGCGCCAACTGGCCATGATGGCGCGCAATATCGACCTCAGCATCGCGGCGCTGCGCTGCGTCATCCACGACCTGCGCCCGCCCGCCCTCGACGCGGGCCTGCAAGCGGCGTGCGACGGCTTGCTGGCCGATTTCAAGCGCATCACGGGCATCGCTTGCAGCTGCGACTACCGGCTCGACGCCGCCGCCGGCAGCGCGCACGGCCCCCTGCTGTATCACGTGCTGCAGGAAGCGCTGGCGAACATCGCCCGCCATGCGCGCGCCACGCATGTCCAGCTGAGCCTGCTGCAAGCGGGAGCCACCCTGGCATGCCGCATCAGCGATGACGGCGTCGGGCTGTCGGGCTCGCCACCGCGCCTCGGCTGCGGCCTGTCCGGCATGCATGAGCGCGTGGCCGCCGCCGGCGGCAGCCTGCACATCGAAAGCCGCAGCGGCGCCGGCACCACCTTGCGCCTGTCCCTGCCGCTGGCCGCCTGCGAGGAGGCGCCCCTGCTGCACGACTGATCGTGGCGCCATAAATATTGCTCAATATCAACACCTTCCGCCCCGCTGCGCTGCATCATGGCCAACGAGCCAGCCCCATTCACCCCAAGAAAGATGCTTACATGCCGGATAGCCATGCTCATGCCAGCGCATCGCCCTGCGATGCAGCCCAGGGTTTTGCCGTCAAGATGATGGAATTGCTGGTGGTGCCCACCTTTGTCCTCGACGTGCATGGCCAGGTCATGATCTGGAACCGCGCCTGCGAGCAGCTGACGGGCGTGCCGGCGGCCGAAGTGCTGCGCACGCGCGAGCCGGGCCGCTGCTTCTACAACGACGAGCGCCCCACCCTGGCCGACCTGCTGCTGGCCGGGCGCGGCGGCGACATGCGCGCGCTGCACGCCCAGCAGCAATACCGCAGCAGCACGGGCGGCAATCTGTGCGCGGAAAACTGGTGCGACATGCCGCGCACGGGGCGGCGGCGCTACCTGGCCGTCGATGCCAGTCCCATCTATGGCAATCACGACGAGCTGATCGCCGTCGTCGAAACCCTGCGCGACATGACGGATGAAAAACGCGCGCACGTGGAACTGGAACGCCTGGCCACGCGCGACGGCCTGACGGGCCTGGCAAACCGGCGCTGCTTCGACGACACCATCCTGGCCGAGTGGCAGCGGGCCCAGCGGCAGGGCCAGCCCCTGTCGCTGCTGATGGTCGACGTCGACAATTTCAAGGAATACAACGACAGCCACGGCCACCAGGGCGGCGACCTGTGCCTGCGCAAGGTGGCCGGCGCCGTGGCCAGCGAAATGCGCACGAACGACCTGGTGGCCCGCTATGGCGGCGAGGAATTTGCCGTGATCCTGCCAAACCAGTCGCTCAAGGGCGCGGCCATCGTGGCCGAACGCATCCGCCAGCGCGTGGAGCGGCTGCAACTGCCGCGCAAGCGTCCGGACGGCGCCTGCGTCACCGTCAGCATCGGCGCCGCCACGGCCCTGCCCGGCCCCGGCACGGAACTGGGACAGCTGATCCACACGGCCGACTGCGCCCTGTACCGCGCCAAGCACCTGGGCCGCAACCGCATCAGCCTGCCGGAAACGACGCTCACGTAGGCAGCCAGGACATCGCACGCGGCGACGTGGTATCCGAAGAAGACTCCCTGTCCCGCCTCGACCAGGATTGACATGACGCCGTGCACGACGTCGTGCACATCCGCATGCTCCTGCCCACCAAACGCGACTTCCTCGCCCACTTGACGGCGCGCATCCTGCGGCCCGACTGTTAGCCCCTATGCAGGGCGGCACGAATATTCTATGCTGCGGCGTTGCACTTTCATAACATCCAAAAAAGAAGGAGCCTTCGTGTCAAGAATCATGCCCGCTTTATTACCCGCTTTCGCCCTGGCCCTGTCGGCCATGGCCGCGTCGAACCTGGGCGCCGCGCCCGTCAAACCGGCCGCCGCCCATGGCGCCGCGGCCAGCAAGGCCGATCTGCTGCCATTCAAGGCGACGGAAAAGACCTTGCCCAACGGCTTGAAGATCATCATCGTGCCGACCGGCTTCCCGAACCTGGTCTCGCTGCAGATTCCCGTGCAGACGGGTTCGCGCAACGAAGTCGAGCCGGGCAAGTCCGGTTTCGCCCACTTCTTCGAGCACATGATGTTCCGCGGCACCAAGGCTTATCCGCCCGAGAAATACCAGGAAGTCATCACCCGCGCCGGCGCGCGCCAGAACGCGTATACGAGCGACGACTTGACCAATTACCACACGACGTTTGCCAAGCAAGACCTGGAAACCGTGCTGAAGGTGGAAGCGGACCGCTTCCAGCACCTCGATTACGCGGAAGACGCGTTCAAGACGGAATCGCGGGCCGTGCTGGGCGAGTACAACAAGAACAGCGCCAATCCCGTGTCGAAACTGTTTGAAGTGATGCGCGACAGCGCCTACACGACGCATACCTACAAGCACACGACGATGGGCTTCATCCAGGACATCGAGGACATGCCGAACCAGTACGCGTATTCGAAGATCTTCTTCGACCGCTGGTACCGTCCCGAGCGCACCACCATCATCATCGCCGGTGACGTGGAGCCGCAGCAAGCGATCGCGCTGGTGGAAAAATACTGGAGCAGCTGGCAGCGCGGCAAGCAGCAGGCGGCCGTGCCCGTGGAACCAAAACCGCACGGCCCCGTCTACAAGCATGTGGCCTGGCCCACGCCGACCCTGCCGTGGGTGGCCGTGGGCTTCCACGCACCCGCGTTTTCCGTGAAGGACAAGGACCAGGCGGCGCTGGCCACCCTGCTGTCGCTGTCGTTCGGCCGCACCTCTCCCCTGTATAAACGCCTGGTGCAGAACGAACAGAAGGTCGACCAGTTGTTCGACATGACGCCGGACCGGGTCGACCCGACCCTGGCCGTGATCGGCGCGCGCGTGAAGAACATCGACGACGCCGTCTACGTGCGCGACGCCATTCTGGCCACCGTGGCGCAGCTGCGCGACACGCCCGTCAGCGAGAAAGACCTGGCGGACGCCAAGTCGGCGGAAAAATACGGCTTGATCCGCTCGCTCGACAACACGGAACAGATCGCCGGCACCCTGGCGTCCTTCGTGCATTTCGACCGCTCGTATGCCACCATCAACCAGTACTACCGCCTGATCGATACGCTCACGCCGGCCGACCTGCAGGCGGCCGCGCGCAAATACCTGACGGACGAGGGTCTGGTGGTGACGACCCTGTCGCACCAGCCGATGGCAGCCGCCATCGCCGCCACGCCAACGCTGGCCAGCCGGCTGCCGGCCGCCCCGACCGCGAAGTTCGACGTGCTGGTGCAAAAGTCGGCGCTGCCGCAAATCCGCTACAAGCTGCTGTTTACGGCAGGTTCCGCGCAAGACCCGCAAGGCAAGGAAGGCCTGGCCGCGCTGACGGCGTCCATGGTAGCGTCCGGTGGTTCGTCCGAGCGCAAGATCGACGAAGTCAACCAGGCCCTGTTCCCGCTGGCCGGCAGTTTCAGCCAGCAGACGGACAAGGAAATGACGACGTTTACGGGTTCCATCCACCGGGATAACTGGACCCAGTTCAACGCCATCGCCCTGCCGCTGCTGCTCTCGCCCGGTTTTCGCGAAGACGACTTCCGCCGCCTGAAGGATGCGCAAAAGAACGCGCTGCTGCTGGACCTGAAGGACAATAACGAAGAGGAATTCGCCAAGGAACGCCTGCAAACGAATGTGTATGCGGGCACGCCGTACGGCCACCCCGTGCTGGGCACGGTCGCCGGCATCGACGCCATCACCCTCGACGACGTGAAACAGTTCTGGAAGAGCGCGTATGCGCAAGGCGCCGTCAAGGTCGGCATTTCCGGCGACGTGTCGGACGCCATGACGGCCTCGCTGACGCAGGCGCTGGCAAGCTTGCCGGCCGGCCCCGGCTTGCCCGCCACCGTGAAACCCGCGGGCCGCAAGGCGCAGGGACTGGAAGTGGAAATCATCGAGAAAAACACGCGCGCCACGGCCATTTCCTTCGGCTTGCCGCTGGACGTGACGCGCACGCACCCGGACTTCCCCGCCCTGTGGCTGGCGAAGACGTGGCTGGGCGAGCACCGCGCCTCGAATTCCTACCTGTACCAGCGCATCCGTGAAATCCGCGGCATGAACTATGGCGATTACGCATACATCGAAGCCTTCCCGCGCGGCATGTACCAGTTCTTCCCGAACCCGAACCTGGGCCGCAAGGCGCAGCTGTTCGAAATCTGGATCCGCCCCGTGGCGCCGGACAACGCCCATTTCGCCCTGCGCGTGGCACTGACGGAACTGGGCAAGCTGGTCGACAACGGCTTGACGCAGGACGATTTCGCCACCACGCGCGACTACCTGATGAAGAACGTCTTCGTCATGACGTCGACGCAGGACCAGCAACTCGGTTATGCGCTCGATTCGCAATGGTATGGCACGCCGGAATTTACCAAGCTGATGCGTGATGGCTTGTCGAAACTGACGCTGGCCGACGTCAACCGCGCCATCCAGCAGCACCTGTCGGCGAAGAACCTGTCCGTGGTGATCGTCGCCAAGGATGCGGCCGGCTTGAAGGATAAGCTCGTCAGCGACGCGTTCTCTCCCATCAAGTACGACGGCAACAAGCCGCAGGCGCTGCTCGATGAAGACAAGGTCATCGGCGCGATGAAGCTGGACATCAAGCCGGCGGCCGTCACCGTCACGCCGGCGGCACAGGCCTTCGCCAGGTAAGTTTGTGCCAGATCAACCTCGTCCGATGCAGCTTGCCGGATGGGGTTGGTCTGGCATTCGGCGCGGCCAAACCCGCCTTCATTCCGCAAATCCCGGCCTTGGTCGGAAAGTAGCATCTTGGCAATCTGGTTATCCCCATACTGTTTTTCGACTCTTCCCGAGTGAAAACCATGACAAGGACAACCATGCACCTGTTCCATCCCCACCTTTACGCCACCTGCTTCCTCGCCGCTGCCGCGCTGCCGGGCGCCCTGTACGCGCAAGCGCCGGCCCTCGCCGGACAGTGGCAATTCCAGACGGCGACGGGCACGACCACGACGAATGGCGTCGAGGTCGACCTGATCGACACGGGCATCCTCGACATCAGCGAAGAGCAAGGCGGCTTGCGCGCGACGATCGCGTGGCTCGACGAACGGGGCCAGCTCACGCCGCCCCGCACGGTCAGCGGCACGGCAGGCCCCGCCGGCGCCGTCTTCCGGCATGGAGGCAAGCGCGTCAGCACGGGGCGCAACGGCAAGGAGATCAGCACCGACGTGACGATACGCTGGACCCTGCAAGCCAAGGGCAACGTGCTGAGCGGCGAGCGCCTGGTCGAAACCGATGAGAACGAACCCAAGCCCGTGAGCGGCACGCGGCTCACGGAACGCTATGTGCCGCCCACGCTGCCGGCCACACCGCCAGCGGCAAGCGGCGCCGCGCGCGGCCCTTCCACGCCGGCCGAGCGCGCGCGCGTGGTGCGGATGGCGAACGAGGCGCAGCGCGATCCCCTGGCCGTGCAACAGCGCGACGGCGCCTGGCTGGGCGCATGGATAGAAGCGATTCCCGACTTCACCTTACCGGCCAGCGCGCTGGAAAACTGGCTCTCCATCGCCGGCCGGCCGGCCATCCGCGAGGCAACGGTCTTTCAATACCTGGCCAGCGCGATGGCCTTCCAGATCGAACACCCGGAGCAGGCTGGGCAGCAGAGCGCCAGCGACCTGGCGGCCATGCAGGGCGTGCTGCGCGCCTACGAAACCCTGTTGCGCCAGAATAAGCTGAACCGTTCCGCGAAGCTGGATGCGGCGCTGGCGGCGCGCCGGCAAGACAGGCTGCCCGCCTTCCTCGCCACACTGTCCGGCAGAAATGCCGGCATCGACGCCGCCACGTCGCCGTCCAACGACGCCACGGCGCGCCGGATCGTGGCGCTGGGCACCGGCGAGCCGCGCGCGATGGACTGGCTCGACATCCTCAGCAACCGCTTCGGCGGCCGCATGGCCGGCAGCGACGCCTACACGCATGCGGCGCAATGGGCGCGCATGCAACTGCGGCAATGGGGCGTGCAAGCGGAGCTGGAAGAAGCGGGCCAGATGCCCGTCGGCTTCAACCGCGGCCCGTGGTCGGGCAAGATGCTGGCGCCCGAGGAACAGCCGCTGCGCCTGGCGACGCCCACCTATTCGGCCGGCACGCGCGGCGTGCAACGGGGCCTGGCCATGATGGGACCGGCCACCCTGGAAGAGGCGCAGGCGCGCGCCGCGCAATTCAAGGGCAAATGGGTGCTGATCGGCGGTGAAAACGGGGGCGGCGGGCGCGATGGCAGCACCATCCACCAGCCCAGGGCCATCACCCGCGTGCTGCTGCAGGCGGGCGCCCTCGGCACCATCCAGTCCGGCGAAGAACCGCTGTATGCCGCCAGCGCCGCGCCCGCCGCGTGGGCAGCCCTGCCGACCTTGCCCGACATCAAGCTGGCCGCGCCTCAGTACGCCGACATCCGCCAGCGCCTGGCGCGCGGCGAAGCCGTCACCCTGGAGTTTGACGTCCGCAACTGGTTCTATCCGGGCCCGGTGACGTATCACAACGTCGTCGCCCGCATTCCGGGCACGGAAAAGCCGGAGGAAATCGTGCTGATCGGCGCCCACCTAGACAGCTATGACGGCGGCACGGGCGCGGCCGACAATGGCGGCGGCGTGGCCACAATGCTCGAAGCGATGCGCCTCCTGGCGCTATCCGGGGCGAAGCCGCGCCGCACCATCATGCTGGTGGCCTTCGGCGCGGAGGAAATCGGCCGCAAGGGATCGTTCGCGTTCGCCGAGCGGCATGCGGGGCAATTGGAGCATATCGTCATGATGCTCAACCGCGACGGGCGGCCCGGCGCCATCGACGGCATCGCCATTCCCTCGGCCTGGAAGAGCGTGTTTGGCCGGGTCGAGCTGGCCCTGCAAGACATCCACCCCGTGTTCGGCTTCGCCGCCAGCATCAATGACGTGCCGCGCGACGCCAGCAAGGCGATGAGCGCGCGGGCAGGCAGCGATGACGCCGTCTTCAGCCTGCATGGCGTGCCGACGCCGAAATTTACCGTGCTCGGCGACTTCGACTATGCGCGCGTGCATCACACGGTGCTCGACACCTACGACAACGTGCAGCCTTTCAGCGCGGCGCAGCAATACTCGGCCATCGCCATCGCCTTGACCGCGTATGAAGTGGCGAACGCGCCGGAAGAGATCAACAGGAAAGGCTACTATCGCGCCGCCAAGGCGGCGCCGTAGACGTCCCCGCCAGCGTCACTCGAAGGGATTGGCCACCGACGTCACTTCGGGCGGCGGCAGCTGGTCGGGCAATTCCTGCTTTTCCAGTTGCGCCACCACGTCGCCCAGCAGTTTTTGCAGCTGTTTCGCCAGCGCCAGGCCCGGCTTGTCCAGGGTCAGGTCGATGTCGCCGCTGATGCTGATGCGGTCGATCCTGTTTTCGATGCTCAGGCTGCCGATCTCCAGCACATCGCTTTCATTGGCGTACGGGACGAATTTCTTTGCGCACATGGGATTTCCTCTCAAAGGGATTATTTTTTCGACTTGCTATTGATCTTGGGCAAACTCAGCATGCGCAACTTTTGCTGGCGCGTCAGCGACGGTAACAGATCGATGCCTATCCTGTCTTCCAGTTGCGCAATGCTCAGCACTTCATACGCCTTGGTATCGACGTTTTCAATGAAGTAGGCGGCGCCGGCGCGCTGGCGCGGGCTGTACACGGCCTTGTACAGATGGCTGGGCACAATGACTCTTCCCACCTTGCGCAGGTTGCCGCCAATGAAAGCCGGACCCGTGATCACGTACAGGTCGCCCTCCTTCTTCGCCATCTTGCGCACGGCGCCCTCGATGCCGGCCCACACATAGCGGTTGTTGCGCGCATCCTGCGGCACCATGTTGGCCAGGGTAAAGCTGTCGCGCTGGCTCTGGCGGTCCGGCATGTCGCCGTTCGGCGCCATGTGGCCACGGTCGAAGCCGCTGCGCGCATAATCGGCCAGCTCGGCGCGCTGGGCGGCGGGCAGCTTGCGCTCGGCATGGAAGGAATTTTCGCGCGACAAGTCCTGCGCCGCTTCCAGGTTGTTCGCCGTCAAGTGTTCAGCCGACCACAGCGGCGTGCGCGTAATCCCCGAATGCATCACGCCAAACACGTTGTAGCACAGCTCCCTGGTTGCCACGTCCAGCTTGGGGTTGGTGATTTCCGGCTTGCGGCCATCGACGTAGTGGGCGGGACAGGCATCGGCATGCGCCAGGTTCGCGGCAAAGGCGGAAGCCAGCAAGCCGCACGCCAGGGTCAGCCTGGCGATCGATCGTTGAAACATATTTCCCTCTGAAATCTTTGCAGGCCAGCATTCTAGCGGACGGCGGCCCTCGCCACAAACCGGCACAAACCTGGCGTGCGCGGCGGCGAACGGGCGTGCAGGCGGGCGTGCGGGCGGCCCTGTGCAGAGCTGGCGCAAATAAAGGCCAACAGGCCGCGCACAGCCATTCATATCTGCTAAGATTGCCTTGATTCGTTCGCATCGACCATTCAAGATTTGGAGAGCATATGATCAAAAAAACCCTGCTGCTGATCGTTGTCGTCGTCGCCGCCATCCTCGGCTATGCCACCACCAAACCCGACACCTTCAGTGTCCAGCGCGAAATCACCATCAAGGCACCGCCCGAGAAAATCGCCGCCCTGATCACGGACTTCCACTACTGGGCCGCCTGGTCGCCGTGGGAAAAGCTCGATCCGGCCATGCGCCGCACGTTTACGGGCCCCGCCAATGGCCTGGGCGCGCAATATGCGTGGACGGGTAATGACAAGGTGGGCGCCGGCCGCATGGAAATCACGGAAGCGGCTCAGCCCGAACGCACCGTCATCAAGCTGGACTTCCTCAAGCCGTTCGAAAGCCATAACACCACCACGTTTGCCATGACACAAGAAGGCGACAGCACCAAGGTAAACTGGACCATGACAGGCCCCAGCCCTTACGTGAGCAAGGTCATGACGGTCTTCGTCAGCATGGATACCATGATCGGCAAGGATTTCGAGAAGGGCTTGAACAACCTGAAGGCGGCGGCAGAGCGCTAAGCCTTTTCCGTCGCGATGAAAAACAGGGCCGCGCGGCCCTGTTGTCGTTGGCGCCGCCCCTTGCGGGGCAGCCGGCTCAGAACTGCTCGATCCAGGCCGCCAGGTGGTCCGGCGTGAGCGCCGGTTCAGCCTGCACCACCTTGCCCTGCAAGCCCATTTCCGTTTTACTCAGCTGCAAGGACCAGCCGCGCCGCGCCAGCCACAGCAAGCTGGCCAGCCAGAACGAGTGAATGGCCGAGACGGGCGTGGTGGTGGGCGTTTCCAGGAATTCCGTCAGCAGGCGGCCATCGAGGAACAGCGCCGTGCCGCCCTGGTTTTGCAGCGCCGCGCCGAACACGGGCAGCAGCATGTCGATCGCCTGTTCCACGCCGCGCCCCGGATGCTCGCGCTCGAGCGTGTCGAGCTGCTGGCGCACGGCGGCGGCAAAGGCCGTGCCGCGGAAGGCTTCTGAACTGACCAGGTCGGCATAATCCATCAACAACCAGTCCGGCTCCGGCGGCGTGACGCCGGCCGTCAGGGCCGCCGACAAATACGCTTCCACGGGCAGCTGCTGTTCCGGACCGGCCAGGCTGGCGCACAACGCGTACAGGCTGCCGATGCGGTTGGCGACGGCTTGCCGCTGGCGCACCATCAGCTTTTCGCGCAGCAATTGGGCGTGCTCGTTGCGCAGCCGCGCCAGTTCCAGCGCCTGCTTGAGTTCCATGCGCAGGGCCGCGATATCCCACGGCTTCTGGATGTAGCGGTGGATCTGCCCCTGGTTGACGGCTTCCACCGTGTGCTCAAGCTCGGAATACGCGGTGGTCAGGATGCGCACGATGTGCGGATGGCGGTCCCAGGCGTACGACAGCAGCTCGTTGCCATAGGCGCCCGGCATGCGCTGGTCCGACACCAGCACGGCGATGCGGTCGGCCTGCTCGTCCAGGATGCGCTTGCCCTCCTCGACCGAGGTCGCCGTCAGCACGTCGGCCAGCGGCGCGATGGCGCGCTGGAAGTATTTGAGGGCGTTGGCCTCGTCATCGACATAGAGTATCGTCGGCAAGCCTTGCGCCGGCTCACGCTGAGCCGGTAAACGCAGATTGGCGTCAATCATGCTCGTTCCTTATATGTACTGGAAAATTCAGGGTTACCGTGGTGGAAGTGCCAAACTCGGTGGCGATGTCGAGATTGCCGCCGAACGACTGCATCATGCGGTGGCAAAACACCATGCCCCAGCCCTTGCCTTCGTCGCCGTTGGCACTGACGGGGTCGATCAACAGCTGTTCGACGATCTCGGGGGCGATGCCGGCGCCATTGTCGCGCACCTTGATGCGGCCGGCGTCGATGCGGATGCCGATCGCCGGATGAGCCTGCTCACCGGCCGAGCGCAAGGCATTCGCCAGCACGGACGATAAAATCAGCGCGACGCAATTGGGGGACTCGGCAATGGAGAAATCGTCGCCCACGTCCACCGTGATGGCGGCGCGCTGGGCCGTGCTCAAGGGATAGCTGTC
Source organism: Janthinobacterium kumbetense (assembly GCF_023703445.1). Lineage (NCBI taxonomy): Bacteria > Pseudomonadati > Pseudomonadota > Betaproteobacteria > Burkholderiales > Oxalobacteraceae > Janthinobacterium > Janthinobacterium kumbetense. Next base: position 778,999 of record NZ_JAMQGR010000001.1, on the reverse strand, counting down.
GAGCAAGGCGGCCAGCAGCTGGCGCGCGCTGCCGGCGCGGCGTCCGCCCTGCATGCCCGGCCCGGCACTGGCCAGGCGCACCGTGTCGATAAAGCTGGCCAGGACGGACAGGCAATAGCGCGCATTGTCGTGCATCAAGGCGGCTGCTTCGCCGATCTCGGCCTGCGGGGCCGCGTCCGCCTGCGCGCGCCGCGCGATGCCGCGCGCAAAATTGGCGATGGCCGCCAGCGGGGTGTTCAATTCATGCGCGAGGAAAGCCAGCGATTCCTCCATCGCCACCAGGCCCTGGCGGCGCGCGGCGCGCTCGCGTCCCGTCTGCACAGCCAGTTGCAGCGCCGTTTGCATGGCGGGCAAGTCGAGCGGCTTTTCCAGCAAGCGGAACACCGCGCCGCCGTTGATCAGTTCGAGCAGCACATCCTTGTCCGCATACGCGGTCACCAGCATGCAGACGATGTGCGGATAGCGCTGCGCCACTTCCTGCAGCAATTCGCTGCCCAGGCGGTCCGGCATGCGGTAATCGGTGACGAGCACGTCGATCTGGCCGGCGTCGTCATGCAGCAGAGCGAGCGCCGCATCGACGCTCTGCGCCGTCAGCACGCGGTAGCGGGGACCGACGGCGCGCTCGAAATACTTGCAGGCGAGCGCTTCATCGTCCACGTACAGCACGCTGGCGCGGCTATCGTTATCCATGCTAGCGGCCCTCCCAATCGGAGCGCTGCAAGTCGAAATTCATGCTGGCCCACACGCCCAGCTCGCTTTCGGCGCTGAGGGTGCCGCCGTGGCGCTCGATCACGCCATAGCTGATGCTCAGTCCCAGGCCCAGGCCCTGCCCCACTTCGCGCGTGGTAAAGAACGGTTCGAACACGCGCGCCAGGTTTTCCGGCGCGATGCCAGGGCCGTTGTCGCGCACGCTGATGCGCAGGCGGTTCTCGTCCCAGTGGGCCGTGATGCGGATCTCGAACGGCGGCGCATTGCCCTTGCGCATGGACAGCACGGCATTGCCCAGCAAGTTGATCAGCACGCCCACGATGGCCGCCTCGTCGCCGCGCACCAGGGTGTCGACGGGCAAGTCGTGGCTGATGCTGACATTTTTCGTTTCATGCCCCACCAGGCGGATGGCCGCGTCGAGCGCGCTGCGGAACTGGAAATGCCCCGTTTCCAGCTGGTTGCCGCTCTTGCGGTAGGCAAAGGTCTTCAAGTCGGACACGATGTGCTGCACGCGCAGCATGCCCTGCTTGGCGTCGGCCAGGCATTCGCTGACCAGTGCGCTTTGCTGGGCGGCAGGGTCTTCGATGGCCACCTCGATGGCCATCATGCAGAAATTCACGGGGTTATTGACTTCATGCAGCATGCCGGCGGCCAGGGTGCCGATGGCGGCCATTTTCTCCTGCTGCAGCATCTGCCCCTTGATATCGGCCAGGCTCTTGTTGGTTTCTTCCAGCTGCGTGTTCTTTTGCGCCACTTCCGCCTTCAGCTGGAACAGCATGAAGCGGGCGCGCTCATTAAAATAGGTAAATACGGCGCTGATGCTGGCCGACATGATGAGGAACAGGCAGTTGACGACAAACGTGCCCGGCAAGTCGAAGCCGCCCGCATGCCAGGCGCAGGCGGCCACGTACAGCAGGCAGGAGATGGCGCCGAAGACCATGTTTTGCCACAGGCCGAAAGCCAGCACGATGCCCGACGAATAGATGGCCAGGGTCATGCCCACATAATAGATCGAGGTGGCGCCTTCCGTGACGGCGATCATCCAGGCGATCATGATTTGCGGCAGGATCAGCCAGACAAACGTCAGGCCCTGGATACGGTCTTGCGCCCAGCGCGTGCGCATGGCCAGCACGACACAGAAGATCAGCACGGACACGACGATGCGCGCACTGGTAAACGCCGATTGCTTGTCCGGGTACAGGGCCGAATCGAGGCCCATGCCCAGCAGGATCAAGACGATGCCCGTGTAGGCCCCGCCGCGGCTGAATTCCAGGCGGAAGTCGCGCAAAACGGCCGTATAGCCGGCGTGCAGGCCTGGAGTATCCATCAAGGAATGCTCACTTCCGCGAACACATTCACGCCCGTGGCGTCGACATAGATTTTCGGGTCCGTTGCATGTTCGGGCAGCAAGGCCGACAGGCCCGCCTCATTGCGATAGATCAAATGCCATTCCAGCAAATGCTCCATGCCGAACTTGCCCGGATTATCCGCGTGCACATTCGTCACCAGCAGACGCCCGCCGGGACCCACGCGCGAGGCGAAGTGCATCAGCAGGCGCGCGCACACCTTGTCGGACAGATAGTCGAACAGGCCGGCGCAATACACGGCGTCGAAACTGCCGGGCAAGCCCGTGATACCGGCGCCATGGCGGCGCTTGAGCAGGTTGTGCACGGAATCGTGCACATAATCGATCTCGACCACTCTTCCCGTGCGCTGCATGATGGTCGTCAGCCGCGCGCGCGTCCAGTCCAGGGTCTCGCTGCTGAAGTCGACCAGTTCGAAGGCCAGCCACTGCGCGTCCGGGCACGTTTCCAGGAAGCGCTGCACCTCGATGGCCGGGCCGCAGCCCACGTTGAGCACTTTATACACGCGCCCGGCAGCGCGCGCCGCGGCCGCTTTCTGCGACAGGAATTCCGTCAGGATATCGATGCGGTTGCGGTGCGCCGTGGCTACGGCCGCCTGCAGGAAGGCCGCATTGACGATCTGAAAGTACGTGCTCGGCCCCTGGCGCGGGTCGTCCAGCAGCTGGTTCACCATCTGGTAATCGCCCGCGTAACCGAGCGGCTTGGTAAACGTGCGGAAGACGAACGGCGCGCGCAGGATCAATGGATGCAGCGCCGCCTGGGCGAAGGCGCGGTGCGCGGGCGCCCGCTCTTCCTCGACGAGCGACGCTTCCACTTCCAGCTGGCGCAGATACAGCTGGGTCTGCTCCATCAGCGGCAAGGCCAGTTCGTCGAAGATATCGGGGCGCAGCCGGCCGTTTTCCTTGGGCAGCGAGTCGGACAAGTCGACTTGCTCGACCCAGCGCGACACTTCCGACAGGAAGGCGCGCATTTCGTTGACGACGATCTGGTAATCGCGGCGGATGCGGAAACGCTCGCCCCAGCCGGCAACAAAGGCGCTGGACTCCTTCTGCACGGCGCCCTTGACCACCACCACGTCGCTCAGCTCGCGCCACTCGTCGATCAGGGTCACGGAAACGATGGCGGTCAGGCCCGTGTTGACGCTGCTGATGACGACGGCCTTGCCCACGTAGGCGTTTTTCGCCCCCATGCGCACCGTCACGTCATTGAGCACCTCGCTGACCTGCACAATCGAGTATGGATTATAGATTTCCATGACCAGCGAATTGCGCTGCAAGTTGAAAATCGTGCCGCGCACCGCCTCACCCTGGGTGTTGCGGAAACTGACGACTGGATCGATCTGCGATTGTGAATACACGATTGAGCATTATCAAGTTGCCCGGTTTCCGGCGCACCCCACGGGTGACGCCAGTTTCCAGGCTGGGTTAAGGCACGGCACACCGGTCGTCTGCCGCCGGCACCGCCATCAGGATGACGGTATTGCGGCGTCGCGTGACGCCGTGCCGGAGCGCCTCAAAGCGCGTCTGTTCGCTCTCTGATCGAGTGTACTATGGATGTAGCAGAACGGGCAATTGTTCCCGCAGGAACGACTGTCCGTGGCGCTGGCGCGCAACGCCGCGTGCGGAACGTCTTTAACCAGCAACAAACAAGGCCAGTGCGTGACGCAATAACTGCGGCGTTTGCCCCGTCCAGCGCTTGAACGAGCGGCGGAAGTTGGTGGCATCATGAAAGCCAAGGTAGGCGGCCACGGCATCGTTGTCGTAGCCATGCGCCTGAAACAGATAGATCGCCTTGTGCGCGCGCACCTGGTCCAGCTCGGCCTGGAAATGTGTGCCATGGCGCGCCAGGTGGCGTTTCAGGGTGGCGGGACTGACGCCGAATTCCTGCGCCGTGCGCTCCAAGGTCGGCGCGCAGCGGATATTGGCCAGCAGGTAATCGTACAGCGCGCCGAGCAGGCTCACTGCCGGCGCGGGCGCCAGGGCCGCCGCCCGCAAGGCCAGCGCGGCCGCCGTGGCATTGCCGCGCGGCCAGGGTTTGTCGAGCCAGCTGGAATCGATGAGCATGGCGTCGACCTGGCAATCGAAACGCAGCGCCTGGCCCAGGTGCACCTCATGCTGCTCGACGTGGCGGGGCCGCGCGCGGTTAAAGCAGAAGCGCCACGGCAGGGACTGCCCGGCCAGCCAGCGGCACATGGCCGCCAGTGCCGTCATGTGCATTTCCACCAAAAAAGGCAGCTGGCTGGGCGCGCCGAATGCATCGACCCAATACAGCACGTGCATGTCGCCCGCTTCGCGCAAACGCGGCTGCAGCAGCGGACACAGCAAGGTATGAAAACCGCACAGGATGCCCAGCGCCTGGCGCAGATTCTGCGCCTGCAGCAAGGCATGGCTGGCGGCGCCGTAATGGCCGGGCAGCATTTGCTGGCCCAGCATGAAGCTGGTGTCGGCACTGTCCAGGCCGCGCGCCACGTTGGCCAGCAATTGCAGGTATTGCGCGGCGCTGACCTGGCTTTCCTCGGACGGCAGCGCGCCGCCATCGAGACCCGTGCCCTTGAGCAGCGGCGCCACGGCCAGTTCCCGGCTGCGCGCGTAATCGAGCACCAGCGCCGGCTGGTGATGGGCCGCGATGCTGGGGTCGCCTTGCTGGTTCAGCGGCATCAGGCAGGCGCGGCGGAACTGATTCCGGCACCGGAGCGCGGCGTTTCCACGGCCCGGCTCAACTCGGCCAAGACCACTTCCGGCACGCCATCGGTCAGCGAGCAGGCATGCCGCAGGCTCAGGCGGATTTCGCGGTTATCGTTGGCGTGGTGGCGCATCTGCCCCACCATGGCGCACAGGTGGCGCGCCTTCACGGCCGCATCTTCGCGCGACACGCCCGGCATCAGGACGGCAAAGCGGTCGCCCGCATAGCGGCACAGCAAATCGTCATTGCGCAAGTTCAGCAGCAGCATGTGGCCCACAGCTTGCAGCACGCGGTCGCCTTCGCGGTGGCCGTATTCGCGGTTAATCAGGTGAAAGCTGTCGATATCGAGCAAGACCAGCGCGCAATCGAGGCCGGGCCGGCGCTCCTGCTCCAGGCGCATCTGCGTGCGCAGGTAGCTGGCGTCGGCCAGTTGCGTGATACGGTCGAAGGCGCGATGGTCGCGGAACAGGCGTTCGCGCTTTTGCAGGTGTTCATTTAACCTGAACTGTTCCTGGCGCCAGTAATACATGCCGATCGTCAGCACCAACATGCCAAACGGAATCAAGGCTTCCAGCCAGTTATCCCACACGGCGCTCTTATCGACGGCAAAGAATTCATCGAGGCAATCGGCCCAGGACCCCAGCATGATGGCGCACAGGCCGCCCGCGATCAGGCGCGTCACCAGCCCGCGGGGTCGGCTACTGAGGGTAAACAAGAACCAGATGCCCGCCATGACGGCCGTGCCGCCTTCGCAGACGATATCCATCCACTTCCAGATGGCAAACGGTTTAAGCTGCCCCAGTGTGGCATACAGGAACAAGAACAGGGGCAACGCGAGCGCGGCGGCAATCAGGCTGTTACGGTGCAACGGCAGCATGTGGGAAACCTTTAAAAGTGGTGCTGTCGCCACGATAGCGCCCGCCCATGACGGCACGATGACATGCCCCGCGCCCGTGCGGCAGGTGCAAACGGCTCATCATTAGCAGTGCCGCTGGTGCGGATTTGGCAAGCCGCATCCCATGCGCCCCGCGCTGGCAGGTCATTTCAGCTCATGGCAGCGCCATTCCAGCCGGAAAGCGTTCGCATGCCGTTGTTTTCAGGGTGGCAAGCCCTTGCCTGTCACGCAACCGTCATATTTGCTGCCTAGAATCCGCCCGGTTCCTTCCCCCTAACCGAGCTCTTCATGAAAACCATGCACACATCGTTTCCCTCCCCGCTGCGCCTCACGGCCCTGGCCCTCGGCATCATGGCCGTCTTCAGCGGCCAAAGCCATGCGCAAGCGCAAGATGCGGACGGCCAGCCGGCCGCCACCGTGGTCGTCAGCGGCCAGCGCGCCAGCCTGCGCAACGCCATCGCCGCGCAAGAGAAAGCCGACAACATCATCAGCGTCATCAGCAGCGACGATATCGGCGGCTTGCCCGACAAAAACGCGGCCGAGGCGCTGGCCCGCTTGCCGGGCGTGTCCGTGCAGCGCGACCAGGGCGAAGGCCGCTACATCACGGTGCGCGGCCTGGGTCCTGACCTGAACGCCGTCACCATCAACGGCGCGCTGGTGCCGTCGCCGGAAGCGGGCCGCCGCGCCGTGGCGCTGGACATCCTGCCAGCCGGCCTGATCCGCACCTTGGAAGTATCGAAGACCTTGCTGCCGGAAATGGATGCCAACTCGCTGGGCGCCACCGTCGAGGTGAAATCGCTGTCCGCCTTCGACTTGCCGGGCAAGCTGCTGTCGGCCAACGTGGGCGCCAGCTACGATGAAAAGACGGGCAAAACCAGCCCCAGCGGCGGCGCCCTGTGGGCCCAGCGCTTCCTAGACGGCAAACTGGGCGTAGCCGCCGGCCTGAGCGCGGAAAAGCGCTCGTTCGGCTCGGACGACGTGGAAACGGGCGGCGCCTGGAGCAAGGGTAAATTGTCGGGCCTGGAATTGCGCGACTACCTGCCCGTGCGCAAGCGCGGCGCACTGGCCGTCAACCTCGATTACCGTCCCGAAACGGGCAACAGCTGGTTCCTGCGCTCCTTCGTCAGCGAATTTTCCGACGATGAAGTGCGCGACCGCCTGACCATCAGCAATATCGCGGGCGGCAGCCTGGCCGAAGGAGCCACGGCCAGCGCACGCGCCGAGCGCCGCATCCGCCAGCGCAAGTACACGCAGCAAGTGCGCTCCTTAGTCCTGGGCACGCAGCAAAAATCGGGCGACTGGACGCTGGACGTGAAAGGCGGCATGAGCCGCGCCACGGAAGACACGCCGGAGTCGCTGAACGACGGCCGTTTCCGCGGCACCAGCAATTTCGCCGGTATCAGCTTCACGGACACGCAGGAACCGAAATTGAGCGGCCCCGCCTCGCTGTACGACCCGGCCAGCTACGCGCTCAACGCCATCACCCTGCAAAGGCGCTACTCGAAGGACAATGAGCACCACGCGCGCATCGACCTGGCCCGCAAGTTCGACATCGCCACCCTGAAGTTCGGCGCAAAAGTCAGCCGCCGCGAAAAAACCAATGACACGGATCAATGGGCGTACAACAGCAGCAAGGCTTCCAGCGGCAATTACTGGGGCGCAGGCTCCACCTCGATGAGCAACTTCGTGCAAGGCCACAATCTCGACTACGACCTGGGCAACATCGGCGTGGCGCTGGACCCGGCCCTCATCCGCGCCCGCGTGGCGGGACTGGACCGCGCCAAGGCGCGCCTGGCCACCGAGTCCATCATCAATGACTACCGCATGCATGAAGACATCAACGCCATGTATGTGCAGAACAGCTATGACTTCGACGCCTGGCACATCCTCGGCGGCGTGCGCGCCGAGCGCACCAGTTTCGAGGCGGCCGGCTCGCAAGTGGACAGCGCCGGCGTCGCCACGGCCTTGACGCGCGAACGCTCGTACACCAACTGGCTGCCAAACCTGCAAACCCGTTATGACCTGGATCAAAAGACCAGCGTGCGGGCCGCCTGGACGCAAGCCGTCGTACGCGCCAACTTCAGCCAGCTGGCGCCGGGCATCAGCCTGGCCAGCAACACGGAAGCCGTGATCGGCAACCCGGATTTGAAGCCCTTGAAGGCAAACAACCTGGACCTCGGTATCGAGAGAGTCCTGGGCAACGACGGCGTGATGTCAGCCTACGGCTTCTACAAGGACATCAAGAATTTTACCTACACGACGAACCTGGCCGGCACGGGACAGTGGGCCGGCTACACGACGGCCACCTCGTATGCGAATGGCGACGCGGCCAAAGTAAAGGGCATCGAACTGGCCTACATGCAGCCGCTGCGCATGCTGCCGGCGCCATTCAATAAATTCCTCGTCGGCGTCAACGGCACCCTGAGCACCTCGAGCGCGCAAATCGGCCGCTTCGACAAGGCCAGCAACAAGCAGATGAACCGCGACATCCGCCTGCCGGGCCAGTCGAACCAGGTGATGAACTTGATGCTGGGCTATGAAACGGGGCCCGTGAGCGCCCGCCTGGCCCTCAACTACAAATCGCCTTACCTGCTGGAAATGGGCGGCGACATCCTCGACCAAAGCCAGGACCATATCGTCGCCAGCCAGAAGCAGCTCGATTTCTCGCTGTCGTACCAGATCAATAAACAGTTCCAGCTGATGTTTGAGGCGGCTAACCTGAACAACGAAAAATACTATGTCTACCAGGGCACGAAGCAATACAACGTGCAGAACGAACAATATGGCCGCACTTTCAAAGTGAGCCTGAAAGCCAGCGCCTTCTGATGATGATTTCCAATAACATGAAAAAAACCGTACTCCGCAGCGCCTTGCTGGCTGCTTTTTCTTTCAGCAATCTGGCGCTGGCTGTTCCCGCCGTTGCTTTACCTTCTTTAATGCAGGAAGCGGAAGAACTGGCGCGCCTGCCCGGCGGCGGCTGGCTGACCCTGGACAAGCACGGCTTGCACCTGTTCGATCCTGCGAGCAAGGAACAGGACCGCATCGCCGTGCGCGCCAAGCAGCTCGACACGCGCATCGATGGCAACAAGGTGCTGGCCGTGTTCCTGGAAGCGGACACGCAGCGCCCGCTGCCCGTGTCCGTGGATGTGCAGGCCGGCAAGCTGGTCAAGCTGGCGCCGTTTCCCATCCCGACGTTTTCCGTGGAAGCGTCCTGCCTGTACCGCGACGCCCAGCAGCTAGCCCATCTGTTCTTGATCGGCAAGGATGGGCAAGCGGAACAGTGGGTGATGCAGGGCGAACAGCGCAGCCTGGTGCGCAAACTGGCCTTGCCGCCGCACGCCAAGCATTGCCGGGTCGACGATGGCGCCCAGCGCCTGCTGGTAAGCGAGGCCAACATGGGCGTCTGGGCGTATGACGCCGAGTCCGAAGGCATGGGCAAGCGCGAAGTGGTCGCCCTGCGCAAGCCGTACGGCCAGCTGGACGGCGGCGCCGGTGCGCTGGCCGTGCTGCCGGGCGGCGTGGCAGTACTCGACGGCAAGGCGGAAAAGCTGCACCTGTTCGCCCATCAGGAAAGTCAATGGACGGCCATGTCACCGCAAGCCGTCGCCTTGAACGTGCGCAAGGGCGACAGCCAGCTGGCACTCAATGGAAATTCGTTGATGTTACGCGGCAAGAATGGTTGGCAGGCGCGGCCCTTGAAATGGGCTGGCCAGGCGGAAACGCAGCCTGCGGTGGCCATCATCGCCCCGCAAGCGCAGACGGAACCGATGGCGCGCCAGGGCGACGCGGCCGACGATCCTGCCATCTGGCTGTCCAGCAACCCCGCCAACGCACGCATCCTCGGCACCAACAAGAAACAGGGGCTGCTCGTCTACGACTTGCAAGGCAAGCAGACACAGCTGCTGGAAGTGGGCCGCCTGAACAACGTCGACGTGCGGCAGAACATCAGTCTTGGCGGCAGCAAGGTCGACCTGGCCGTGGCTACCCAGCGCGACGACAACAGCATGATGCTGTTCACCATCAATGCCAGCGGCGACGTGGCGGAAGCGGGCCGCTTCCCTACGGGATTGAAAAGCATCTACGGCATGTGCTTGTACCAGCCGGCCAGCGGCGGCGTGCAAGCATTCATCAACGACAAGGACGGCACTTTCCAGCAGTACAGTATCGGCCTGGAAGGCAACAAGTTCAGCGCCACCCGCTTGCGCAGCTTCAAGGTTGCCACGCAACCGGAAGGCTGCGTGGCCGACGACGCCAACGCCCGCTTGTTCCTGGGCGAGGAAACGCGCGGCATCTGGACCACCTCGGCCGACGCCGCCAAGCCGGATGCCCTCACCATGGTCTTGCCCGTGGGCACACAATTGAAGGCCGACGTGGAAGGCATGGCCATCTACCGCCAGCCTGGCGCCAAAGCCAACACGGGCTACCTGATCGTCTCCAGCCAGGGCGACAGCAGCTACGTGGTGCTCGACGCGCAAGCCCCCTACAAGGTGCGCGGGCGCTTCAAGGTGGGCTTCAACTTGCCCGCCGGCATAGACGGCACCTCGGAAACGGACGGCCTCGACGTTACCTCCGCCAACCTGGGCGGCGCGTATGCGCAAGGCATGCTGGTGATCCAGGACGGCTACAAGCGCTTGCCGGACGGACCGCAGAACTTCAAGTATGTGGCGTGGGGGGATGTGGCGAAGGCGTTGAAGCTGGAATAATCAGGCGGGGCCGGCCCGGCCGGGGGAATGCGCCTCAATGGGGCGCATTCCGATCCCGAGGAGCCCGGCCCCGATACTATCTGCGCGGCATATCGATATGAAATGGCAGGCGCTTGCTGCACAAGTCCACCATGCCCGACACGGCTAGTCGATCCGCCGACAATTCAATGATGTTGACAGCCGACACGTCACCATATTCCATCATATAGATACCCGATTCCTCTGCCTCGGGATGCATATCCAGCATCCCGATCGAAAACGCTCCTCCCTGCCCTTCCGGTATGCGCAAGCCATGCAGGAAAAAGGCAGGCGGATACAACGCCCACGACCATTCCGCATCCTCCGGCTCGGTCAAGCGCATAAACACCTCATCGTCGCCATGGATATCGATATTCAGCTCCAGCATGCCGCTGCCATGAGCTTCCAGACTAATGTTTGATTTCGCTACATTCACTTCAAAATTGGTGTTGCCGATACTAAAAACAGTCATTCAATACTTCTCCTGAGTTACAAGCAAATAGACGGTGCGATAAACAGCAAGAAATGCAGGATTGCCGTATCTTCACCATATTAATTTAACTATTATCAATGCGCACAGCAATGGCATTAAACTTTACCACCTTTAATAATGCCAATGAATGCAAGAAAGAGGCGTTTACTCTGTAAAACAGGTAAAACTTGTAATGTCCGCTTCCGCCCCAAACCGGACATCGGCAAATCCGAACTTGATTTTACGGACCCTGCAGTTACCATGTGCTGACTGGAGTTCGATACGGCTCTCGCGAAACGTCTTCCCCGTTTTTGTACGCGTACCAGTTGCCCCAACTACGGTGGGGATGAATTTGCAGGTAGTCCTCGCTAAGTTCCATGGTCATTGGTAGTGTGATGTCGTCTTTGTAGACGAATACATGAACAACATCACCAGGCGCTAAAACAATCTCTAGTGGAGTCAACTCCAGTGCCAACGTGATTGATCTCGACAGCTGGTTTTTGAAGTTAAAGATCGGGATGAAGTCTGGGGGGACATTAGTGGGTTCCATCATCATTGTGCTCCACAACTTGCAAGAAAATTTAGACGACCGCGAGAGGCCGCTTCGGGCCGAGTGCCGAAGTTCGCAAGCAAGCACGTCTTAAATGCACTCAAGACTTATATTCATCGAGTGGCCAGCCCTCTTTGAGTACAGCATCGTACAACCACATGATTAGTGGGTATGGTATTTCTAAACGATACGCGTTAAAGACGACGTAACCAAGCTCATCGTAAAAGAATGCCTCAGCCATTATGTCTCTCACGCCATCGGCAAGTTCTGACAGTTCAAGAAACACCCCGTCCCGAATCACATCACTGCCGAATAGCAGTTCGTATTGCCGACCTGCTATGCTGCGCAAATCACTCATTATTTCCCCTAGTTCGCCACGGGCGGCGAATGTCCGTTACTGGCCGAAAGCTGCTTAACGACCCAACGCCTGCCATAATAACTTTTCGAACCTTTCTTGCGCAAAGTAGAACTTCTCCCGCACTGCTATCCATTTCTCGATATCCTCGTAGGAAGGCTCAGCAATGGCCTGCAATTCATCCCAAGCATCATGATGAGCGTCTGCAGCAGTATTCGCCTCGTCTCGCGCATTGATTACAAATTCAGGTAACTGAGCCATACGATGTCCTTTCTCGATGGGAGGCTGCTTCTGGCCGATTGCCGACTCTTTTAGTCGAAATTCCGATTAGCATTGGTATCGGTCTTTGATGTGCTCATTGTAGTAAATACCCTTGGAGTAGGCACGCATGAACGCAGCATGCACATTTGGAGGTACTCGGCAAAAATCATAACTATGCCCCTGCTGGAATTGGATACGCATGCGAGCTGCTTGCTCGTCGTAACCAATTGCAACAATGGCGCTGGAATTTACCCGGACCATTTGCATGGCAGCTCCCGAAAGTGTTAAGACTCAAAATGGTAAAGGCGGTTCGATTAGGAGCGGCGACTTCTGACCATTCGTAAACAATTCCGCAACTGTAGCGTATTTTGCAACATGATATCGAAAAAGAAGCCGCGATGCACCAGTCATGTCAGCAACTACCTCGTTAAATTTCCTCGGCTTACCAATCTGCCAGCGACTGCCAGCCTCAGGCATATTAGAATACCGTCCCATGACCTCCCCCGCCTCGACCTCCGCCCTTCCCGACAGCATTTTGCTCCCGTCCCTGGCCGTACTGGGAGGGCAGATTTCCGTCAATCTGGGGGCGGCGATTGCGAAGAATCTGTTTCCTGTCATTGGCGTGGAAGGGATTACGGCGTACCGGGTGGGGTTTTCGGCGCTGATCCTGCTGGCCATCTTCCGGCCGTGGCGCTATCGCCTGACGCGCAAGGATATGCTGAACTTGCTGATCTACGGTTCCGTGCTGGGGTTGATGAATTTGCTGATTTACCGGGCGTTTGCGCTGATACCGATCGGTATCGCCGTCGCCATCGAGGTAACGGGGCCGCTGGCGGTGGCCATGCTGTCATCGCGGCGGCCCCGTGATTTGCTGGCGGTGGCGTGCGCCGTGTTCGGCTTGTATCTGCTGCTGCCCCTGCAAGGCAGTCCGGGCAGCCTGGACCCTGTCGGCGTGGCGTATGCGCTGGGGGCGGCGCTGTGCTGGGCGCTGTATATCATCTTCGGCAAGCGTGCCTCCACCTTGCAAGGCGGCCAGGCTGTGGCCTGGGGCATGACGGTGGCGGCCATGGTGACGGTGCCTATCGGCGTCGCATATTCGGGCACGGCCCTGCTGGCGCCATCGATTGCGCTGATGGGCCTGGCCATTGCCATGCTGTCCAGCGCCCTGCCGTATTCGCTGGAAATCTTTGCCCTTCGCCGTTTGCCGCAAGGCGTGTTCGGCATGTTCAGCAGCGCGGCGCCCGCCGTCAGCGCGCTGGCCGCCATGGCCGTGCTGGGAGAACTGCTGAGCCTGACCCAGTGGCTAGCCATCGCCTGCATCGTGTTTGCCTCGGCCATGGCGGCGCTGGGTGCACAGGGCGGCAAACGCTAGCGGCATTCAGCCATCCCGTATCGATCCTGCGCGCTTCCTGCAACCATTCCTGCGCCGCCTGGCATTGCTGCGCCGCTGACGGACAGGATTTGATGCCCGCCTGTAAAATGCGTCATTGCTTGCCATATCGCGCACTTCCGCCTCACCGATGACATCCACATTTCTTCTTCGCTGGTTCTCCCCTCTTGCCGCTGCAGCCCTGCTGCTGGCGCCCGCCGCCATGGTAAATGCGGCCGCTCCCGCCGCCTTGAAAGGCAATGCCGAAGCAGGCAAGGCTGCGTTTCGCAAGTGCGCGTCCTGCCACCAGGTGGGGCCTTCGGCGCGCGGCGGCTTCGGCCCCAAGCTGACGGGGGTGATCGGCCGCAAGGCTGGCGCCACCATCGACTATAAATACTCGGTAGCCATGAAGAACGCGAACATCGTCTGGACCGAACAAAATCTGGCCAGCTTCCTGCAAGCACCGAGCGACTTCATTCCTGGAAACAACATGCGCTTCTGGGGCATCGGCAATGCGCAGCAAGTGGCCGATCTGCTGGCCTACCTGCGCACGCAGTAATCGCGTGAAGTAAGCGGATGTAACCAGCGCGCATGCATGCACGCGCACACGGCATCAAGTCCTGACGCCAGATCAAGCTCCCAGCGCTTGCAGCACTCCCTTGCGCTTCTTGTGCGCCGCTTCATAGTCGCGCAGGCGACGCAACTGGGCGGCGGACAAACCGCCCAGCTTGTCGCGGATCTGCGCCACCGTCAGGTGCTGGTAGCCGGCGATGGGCAGATCTGACGCCGGTGCACCCGAGGCCGGGCTGCTGGCCTTTTTCCGCTTCGGTGCCTCCCGCGTTTCCCCCGCCTGCGCCCTTTGCTTGTTCACGATGCGCGCGGCGACCTCGTCCTCACGGCCCGGATAGCGCCCTTCCTGCTTGAACTCTTTTTCCAGTTGCCTGAATTCGCGTTCACGCTTGGGGCTGGCACCAACAGGCATGTGTCCTCCCGTCTAGGGCTTGGCCGGCAGCTTGCGCACGCACAGATAGATGGAATACAGCGCCGCCAGCCCCACCAGCACGTACACGCCGCGCGACGCCGTCGACATGGCACCGAGGATGCGGGCCACGATATCGATATCAAACAAGCCCACCAGCGCCCAGTTCAAGCCGCCCACGATCAGCAGGATCATCGAGATCCAGTCCACCACGTTCAGGCGCTTGGCCGACATTTCCTCCTTTGCCGCACCGTCCGATCCTGCCTGGATATTCGCCATGTCAGCCTCCTGTGAATAAGAAGAAAGACCCGCCGCCGGGTCCGTGCAAGGAACAGTGTAGGCGCGGCACCGCCATGCGCCAGTCGGACGATGCCGGGTATGGAGGTAGGATGCGTCTGCAATACGGCGGGTGATTTTATCTGGCAACATGCCATGCCGCTGTTGCTAAACAGGCATTGACTAATTCCAATATGGAAATATTTATAGATTACTTAGTACCGCGCTGCTACACTCATTTCACCCCGGCAACTTCAGGGGACAAGCGCCGCGTCATGCCGCAGGCATGGGAACCGGCCACCATGGGACAACAGCTGAGGGGACATGAATATTTCAAACATACGTATCGGTGTGCGCCTGACCACAGGCTTTTTGCTCACTTCGCTGTTACTGGCCGTGGTGGTGGTCATCAGCACATGGCAGCTATCGGCGGTAAGCGGGGAAATCGACAGCAGCGTGAACCAGCGCTATGCGCGCATCGCGCAATTGCAGGCCACGCGCAACAGCACGCAGGAACAGCCGGCCCTGCGGGAGCTCGACCAGCAGATCGCCACGCAGTCGGTGCAGATGCGCGCGGCGGCCGAGGCGGCCATGGCCCGCGCGCACGATACCAGCGTGCTGATCATCGCGCTGGGCCTGGTCGGCGGCGTGTTGAGCCTGGCCACAGCCTGGTTCATCAGCAGCGGCATCGTGCGGCCCTTGCGGCATGCAGTCAAAGTGGCGCGCAAGGTGGCTGGCGGCGACTTGAGCGAACATATCCGCGTCGATTCCCGCGATGAAGTGGGGCAACTGCTGCAGGCCCTGAAAGACATGAATGCCAGCTTGATCACGATCGTGGGCGAGGTGCGTGGCGGCACGCATGACATCGCGGGCGCCTCGGGAGAAATTGCCGCCGGCAACCTGGACTTGTCGCAGCGTACCCAAGCGCAAGCCAGCTCGCTGGAGCGCACGGCCGCGTCGATGGAAGAACTGACTGGCACCGTCAAGCAAAATGCCGATAACGCACGGCAAGCCAATCAGCTGGCGCAATCGGCCGCCGGCGTGGCAGGCAAAGGGGGGACGGTCGTGGCGCAAGTGGTCGATACCATGAGCTCGATCAACGCTTCCTCGAAAAAGATCGTTGACATCATCGGCGTCATCGACGCCATCGCCTTCCAGACGAATATCCTGGCCCTGAATGCCGCCGTGGAGGCGGCGCGGGCCGGAGAACAGGGGCGCGGTTTTGCCGTCGTGGCCGCTGAAGTGCGCACCCTGGCCCAGCGTTCTGCCGGCGCGGCAAAAGAAATCAAGCAGCTGATCGGCGACTCCGTCGAGCGGGTCGATGCAGGCGCGCGCCTGGTCGACACGGCCGGCGCCACCATGCGCGAGATCGTGGCCAGCGTGCACCGCGTTACGGACATCATGGGCGAGATCAGCATGGCCAGCGGCGAGCAATTGTCCGGCATCGAACAAGTCAATGCTGCCATCGTGCAGATGGAACAGGTGACGCAGCAAAATGCGGCCCTGGTGGAGCAGGCATCGACGGCGGCGGCCAGCATGCAGCAGCGCGCCACGCTACTGTCAGGCACGGTGGGCATCTTCAAGCTGAGCCGTGACCAGGTACCTGCCCAGGCCGCGCACGGCATCAGCCTGGTAGCCGGACAGGCTGCGCACGCCATTTCCGCGCCGGCAAACCTGCCTGCCACAAGCGTTAGAGCGCGGCTGAAAGCCTGAGTTCCCCCGGCCATCGCAGCGCCGCCATAGAATCGCTACAACTGCTTGTACATGATGGTGGTGGCGTCCAGCCGGTCGCCGGCCGGCGCCAGCGCATAGCCGGGGATGCTGCCGGCCACCACATAGCCGAGCGACAAGTACAGCGGTTCCGCGTGGTCGCTGCTGCGCGTATCCAGGGTCAGCAGGCTGCGCGGCAAGAGGCGCGCCTGTTCTTCCAGCGCCTGCATCAGCTGGCGCGCAAGGCCGCGCCGGCGGAAAGCGGGCGCGACCAGCAGCTTGCGCACTTCGGCCCGGTGTGCCTGGTTCGGATTGGTATCCCAGTCCAGCTGCACGGCGCCCGCCACCTGCCCGTCCACCTCAGCCACCAGCAACAGGCGCACGCCGCGCGTGACGGCCGGCAAGACGTTATCCGTCCAGAAGGCTTGGCTGGCCGCCGTGTCGAAGGGCAAGATAAAACCGATGCTGGCGCCGTCGTGCACGCAGTTTTGCAGCAAGGCCCCCAGTTCCGGCAAGCGGTCACGTATATCAGTGGATGAAAAATGGCGTAGCGATACGGGCATGGCGACCTCAGACAAGAAAGAGAAAATAGCGGGCGCCGCTGTCCGGCGGCGTCGTGAACGCGCTGGGCCCATGCAGCTGGTAGCGCAGGCAGTCGCCGGCCAGCAAATCATGGGAGCGGCCGTCGACGGTCACGTTCAGCTTGCCTTGCTGCAGCAACAAATGGTGTTCCATGCCGGGCCGGGGTGAGGCCGCGTAGGCGATCGTCACGCCAGCGCCCAGCTCGCATTCGAGCGCTTCGCCAGCCAGCGCGCGCGACGGGGGCGAAACGGAGCGGCGGATAAAGCCCGTGTCCGGGTCGCTCCACACGCTTTGCTCAGCCCGCAGCAGCAGGGGTGGAAAGTCGTCTTCCACCATGCGCAGCAGGCGCGACATGGCCAAGCCATACGCGGCGCACAGCTTGCCCAGCACGCTTGTAGTCGGGCTGACCTCGCCATTTTCCAGGCGTGACAGGGTGGCGCGGCTGACTTGGCTGGCAGTAGCCAGCTGGTCCAGCGACCAACCACGCTCCACGCGCAACTGCTTTAAACGGGCCGCCAGCCGCTGTTCCGTATCGCTTTCTACGAATGTTGAATTTTCCATATCTGAGAATTTATTCCCAATATGGAAAACAGTCAAGCTGTTTGCCTGATCCCGCTAGCCCGCCATGCGTGTGGCGTGGCGGCACAGCTCCAGGAAGCCGGCCAGGCGCGGGGAAAGGATTTTCCTGGACTGGCGGATCAGATAGAAATTGCGCTCCAGCGGCGGCAGCATGGTTTCCAGTTCTACCAGTTGCCCGCTGGCCAGCAAATCGGCCACGACGACGCGCGACAGGCAGGCGATGCCCAGCCCCGCCGCCGCGCCATATTTGATGGCTTCCGAATTGCTGAACTCGCCCGCAGCGCGCAGATAGTGCAGATACGGCACCAGCGCCTGCTCGACGGCTTCACGCGTGCCCGAGCCCGCTTCGCGCAGCAGCCAGCCCGCCTGGTTCAGCTCCGTAAAGCTGAGCAGATGGCGCAATTGCGCCAGCGGATGCGTGGGCGCGGCCACGATCAGCATCTGGTCCGTCAGCCACGGCTCCACCAGCAAGCCCGCTTCGTGGCACGGCCCTTCGATCAGGCCGATATCGACACGGAACTCCGCCACGGCGGCGGCGATGTCGGCCGTGTTGGCAATCGTCACTTGCGGAATGCTGCGCCCATATTGCTGCGCCGCGAGCGCCAGTATCTGCGGCAGCAAATAGATGCCGATCGTCGTGCTGGCGCCGATCTGCAGGCTGACGGGCACGGATGGGTCGGCGCCCGCGAACTGGCGCTCGATGCTGGCGGCCCCGTCACGCATCTGGCGCGCCTGCGGCAATAGCAGGCGGCCATTGTCGTTGAGCAGCAAACGCTTGCCCACACGGTCGAACAGTTGCGCTCCCAACAAGGCTTCCAGTTCATTCAGGGCCGCGCTGGTGGCCGATTGCGACAGCGCAATCAACTCGCCGGCCGCACTGGTGCTGCCCGTGTCCGCCACGGCGAGGAAAATCTGCAGTTGCCGCAAGGTCAACGCCATTTTATCTACCTATCTAATCGGTTAAAGATACAAAAACAATCCGTTTTACCATTTAATCGACGAACTGTACAGTCATGCCATACGAACCAGGAACCACGGAGTACGGTATGTCATCCCTCTCAACAAGCAACACAACAAGTTTCAGCGACCGTTATGGCCGCCTTCTCCCCGGCCTGCTGCTCAGCGGCGTGATCGCCTGGGGCGCCATTCAACTGGGCAAGCTGGAATGGATGCAAAGCCACGGCATGAGTGCCCTGACCTTGGCCATCATGCTGGGCATTGTGCTCGGCAATAGCGTGTATGGCCGCCTGGCGCCCACCTGCGGCGCGGGTGTGACTTTTTCCAAACAGACATTATTACGGCTCGGCATCATCCTGTATGGCTTTCGTTTGACCTTCCAGGACATCGGTCAGGTGGGCCTGGCCGGCATCGCCATCGACGCGCTGGTGCTGGCGTCCACGTTTGGCCTGGCCATGTTCCTTGGCACCACCGTATTCAAACTGGAACGCAACAGCGCCATCCTGATCGGCGCGGGCAGCTCGATCTGCGGCGCGGCGGCCGTGATGGCGACCGAGCCCGTCGTCAAGGGTCGCAGCGAAGATGTCACCGTGGCCGTCTCGACCGTCGTGGTCTTCGGCACCATCGCCATCTTTTTGTATCCATTGCTGTACCAGCTGAATCAAGGCTGGCATGTGCTGGCGGCAACACCGTCCGCCTTTGGCGTGTACATCGGCTCGACCGTGCATGAAGTGGCGCAGGTGGTAGCGGCCGGCAAGTCGATCGGGCAGGAAGCGGCGAATGCGGCCGTGATCGCCAAGATGGTGCGCGTGATGATGCTGGCCCCCTTCCTCGTCATCCTGTCGGCGGTGCTGGCGCGCGGCAAGGCCAAAGGTGGCAACGGCGGCCACGACAAGGCGGCCAAGCTGGCCATCCCCTGGTTCGCCTTCATCTTTATCGGCGTGGTGGCATTCAATTCGCTGGGCCTGCTGCCAGCGGGAACAGTCGCCACCATCACCGAGCTCGACACAGTCTTGCTGGCGATGGCCATGGCGGCCCTCGGCTTGACGACGCACATGTCGGCCATCCGCCGCGCCGGCATCAAGCCCCTGCTGCTGGCCGGCCTGCTGTTCTGCTGGCTCATCGCCGGTGGCGCCGCCATCAACCATGTGGTGGCCAGCCTGTTTGCTTAAGGCGCAGCTTGATACAAGCCGGGGCCGCAGACGCGGGAGGCGAAAACTTCGTACAATATACGTGTTTTGACTCTCAATCCGGCTTCGGCCCCACCCAGGAACACCCATGCATCTCTCGAACTGGCTGCTTTTCTGCAGCGTCGCCCTGCTCGTCACGTTTTCTCCCGGTCCGGCCGTCTTGCTGGCCATCTCGAACGCCATCGCCGTCGGCCCGCGCCGCGCAATGATCAGCAGCATGGGCAATGGTTTTGGCTTGTTTATCATTTCCGGCGTGGCCATGGCCGGCATGGGCGTCGTGCTGGCCACCTCGGCCACGGCCTTCATGCTGCTGAAACTGGCTGGCGCCCTGTATCTGGTGTACTTGGGCATCAAGCAATGGCGCAGCAAGACCAGCGTCGTGGCCGATGCGCCCGTGGTGACCGGCACGGCGAATCCTAACTCGTTCTGGAAACTCTTCCGCCAGGGCTTGACGGTGGCGCTGACCAATCCGAAAGCGATCCTGTTCTTCTCGGCGCTGTTCCCGCAATTCATTACGCCGGGCGAACCGGTGGCCATCCAGTTCACCGTGCTGACGACTTCGTTTGTCGCCTGCGCCATGCTGGCCCACCTGTTCTACGCCAACCTGGCGCGCCTGCTGAAAACCCAGCTGGCCACGCCGGGCCGCGCCAAGCTGTTCAACCGCATCACGGGCGGCGCCTTCGTCTTGCTGGGCCTGAGCCTGCTGCGCCTGCGCGCCAAGGCGGCGTAACTAGTTCTTTTCCGTCAAAAACGCCTCGATGCTGGCCGCCAGGGCCAGCGGTGTTTCATTCATCGGATAGTGTCCCGCATTGCCCAGCACCTCCAGCCGGGCTTGCGGGTACCACGACAGATACGTGCGGCGCATCAGGGCCGCATCAAAGCGAGGGTCATGTTCCCCCACCAGCGCCAGCAACGGCAATTCCACGCACGCCGCCTTGATTTCTTCACTGAAATCCGTCTCGCTCCACGCGAGGAAATACGCGGCAAACGCGGCTGGATCCGAACTTTCCCACGAATACTGTGCCTTCCAGTCCAGCCAGGTGGCTGGCAAGCGCCCGCCCGTGCTGCGGTCGATGATGGCGCGCCGCGCCGCCACGCTATCGGCGGCCGCGAGAAACGTCGCGCGGGCGGCCGCATCGAAGGCCACGCCGCAGCAGGGCACGGGCGCCACGGCCACCAGTTTGCGCAGGCGCAAGGGGGCCAGCAAGGCCAGCCGTTCCAGCGCCATGCCCCCCATGGAGTGGCCTATCACGCTGAAAGTGGCAAAGCCGAGCGCATCGGCCAGCGCCAGCGCGTCGCGGGCGACCTCGTCCATCGAATACTCACCCTCTGCGCCACGCATGCCGCCATAGCCGCGATTGTCCATGAAGACATAGCTGAAAGCGCCGCCGTCGAGACCCGCTTCCATCGGGGAAAAAGCGTTGGCGTCGCCAAACCAGCCGTGCAGGACGATGACGGCGTGGGGACCATGGCCCACGCGATGACAGGTATTGTGCATGTTCACTCCGGAAAAAGAGTGTGATGGTAAGCGGACGGCAAGCGGCCCGCTTTCGATGCCAGGTCAACTACTGTAGAGTATGGGCCATGGATAATTTTTATACGGAAGTACCGCGTCCATTGATCGCCACGGCACGCGACTATGCTTCTGGCGCAATGTTTCCCAGCCACAGCCATGCGCGTGGGCAATTTGCGTATGCGGCACGCGGTGTCATCAGCGTGCACACGCCGCAAGGCAACTGGCTGGTGCCGCCGCAACGCGCTTGCTGGGTACCTGCCCAGCTATCCCATGGCATGCGCATGCATGGCGCCGTGACCATGCACAACGTGTTTATCGACGCACCGGCCATTGCAGGGATGGGCTTGCCGTCCCACTGCCAGGTACTGGACGCTTCGCCGCTGCTGCGCCAACTGCTGGCCGAGGCCGTGACGGTCGATGGTTTGTATGCGGAACAATCGCGGGCCGGACGGCTGATGGCCTTGCTGCTCGATGAAATTGCCGCCGCCAGGCCACTGCCCCTGAGCGCGCCTCTGCCGCAGGAACCGCGGCTGGCACGGCTGTGCATGGACTTGCTGCGGCAACCGAGCCTGGACAGCAGCCTAGATGCGATGGCGGCGCAGGCCGGCATGAGCCGGCGCACCTTTACGCGCCAGTTCCGGGCCCAGACGGGGCTGGCCTTTGCCCAGTGGCGCCAGCAAGCGTGCCTGCTGGCGGCCATCGCGCGGCTGGCGGACGGGCAAGCCGTCACCCGCGTGGCGCTCGACCTCGGCTATGCCAGCCCCAGCGCCTTCACGGCCGCCTTCCGCCGCGTGCTAGGCCAGGCACCCAGCGATTATTTAGCCTAGGACATGATGGCAGCGATGCGCTGCGACAATGCCTGCGCCAGTTTCTGCACATGGTAGCCATCGACAAATCCATGGTGGGCTTGCGCGGAAAACGGTATGCGCATGCGGCCGTCCGCTTGCGCGGGGCCGAACTTGCCCCAGGTAAAGGTCGGTATGTCGGCGTCGCGGTGACGGTGGATCGGGTGTTCGATGGCCGCCAGCTCCAGCCATGGCAAACAGGTGATAAAGATATTGTTGCGCTGCTCGCGCTCACTTTCGCCCTCGCCCGTATTGATCAGCGCGGAACTGGCTTCGGCAATGCGCTTGGCTTCCAGGCTGCGCGCGATGAACAGGTCGAGCTGGTCCGTCATCGCGAAACGCGTGTAATTGAGGTTTTCATCGCCGTTGATGACGGTGTACGAAGCGGGAAAATCGTCGATCCGTATCACCTCGCCCTGATAGATGCGGTACATGAAGTTGTCGATGTCCCTGACCGTATTGAGCAGGCAAAACAGGAAAAAGTGAAACACGGGAATTTTCCGTTCCCTGCACCAGGGCCGGAAATCCGGCACGTCGAGCTGGAAATTGATGTTGACGAGGGGATTGTCAAACGCCCGGAACAAGTCATAGCGGTCGCGCCGCTTTTCAAAATTTTTCATGCGGCGAGTGTAGACGATGGGGGGACTGGCGGGCAAGTCATGCCGTATCGGCTTGCCAGTAACTTATCAATGCGACATGCAGCACCAATCGCTGCCTGTTATTCCTCACTGCGGCTTGACTGCCTGGCGCGCAAATCAAGAAAAACATGCCCCAGGATTTTTCTGCCGTGTATATCGACGATCACAGTCAGATAAGTATCATCGCGGGGAACGGGAATGCCGATGTGCTGAAACTTTCCATCTGACGACTCATAAATATGCGCGGCCTGCCAATTCCAGTCCGCGGCGTCGCCAAAGTCACTCCCGATGACCAGATCGGCATATGCCCAAAGATCGACGACTTCCCTGGCGGTCTCGGTCACCTTCAGCATGGGTGCATGGAAGGTTTTTTGATATTCGTCATTCGACAGTAAATGTGTTTTCATTTTTTATCTGCATTTGGCCGCCGACCGGGATAAGCCGGTCGCAAGCCTCCCCGTATCGGGAGGCTTATTTCCGCCGGAATTACGACGCTTGATTAATCTCGTCGTCTATCATATTGGCGAACAGGTCGAAACTCAGGATACCCGTGCCGATGCATGAAAATACGGTCGTACCCGCCGCATCCTTGATCGTCAATCTCTCGGTCCAGTCATTCTGATTCATGCACTTCAGGCTGGCGCCAGGCCAGGTGACGCCGTCCACATGCAAGCCCTGCGCCGAGAAGGCCAGTTCCTGTGTCTTGACATTCAGGAAATTGCCGAACAAGCGTTTCTTGTATACCTCGCCGCTGCTGATGTAGCGGAAAGTCACGCGCTCGCCGTCCGCCAGCTTTTGCTTCAAGACGGGCATGCGGTATTCCAGGTAACGGGAGCGAAATTCGTCCATGAATTCGTCAAAGCGCTTGAGTTCCCCCGTAGCCCATATCCAGGGCTGGTCGGCGCCCGTGCGGTAGGCAAAGTTATTGATCATGCCGGTCATGGCGGTGGAGCCGCCGGCAAACAGATACAGATCCTCGATATCGGCAAAGGCGGCATAGCTGCGAATGCCGTTCAATTCATGCACCACACCGTCTTCATGCAATTCAAAACGGCTTTTCCGCCGCTTGAGCATTATCGCGCGCATGACCAGTACCAGCACGGCGAGCAGCAATAGAAAAGCCGCCGTGCCGTACAGAATAGTCAAATTGCTGTGCGTGCCCAGCTTGGCGCCATTACGCAAGGTCATGGCCTGCGTATCGGTCAGTGTTTTCTGAGGGATGGTCGTGCTCAGGTACAAGACAAAACCTGCCACTGCCGCCAGGATCGCCGCAAATACCGCAAACAGCCTAGGCACCATCTTGCCGTGAAAATACACGGCGAGTGCTTTATTGGTTTGCGGGATACTAAAATTGCCCATGTAATCTTCCTGTTAAATGATAGGGAGGGTTTTACAACCCGGAGGTCGAAATATATTCGGCCCGGATTGTCTCCTATCTATTACAGGAATGGCCACACACGCGCACATTCAATACTGATTTCTTACAATAATGCCCCTGATTACTGACCGGCCACAGTTATTGTCTGGCATTGCAGAATTTCCCGGGCCACCTCGGCCACGCCTTCTTCCCGTTCTCCCATTGTCGGTGCATGGGCGAAGCGTTGCAATTCCCCGTCCAATTCGAATGCCAGCTCCCGTGAATGACGCACGATGCCCTGCAATACATAATACTTCCATTGTTCGTCATTACCGGCCAGCACCGTTTTTATATAGGGGGCAAGGCGCGGCCCGATGCCGGCCAGATACGGCAGGAGCACGCCGGCCACGGGCCAGTTCACATCCTGCACCCATTCCAGGATCTGCGGCATGGCTGGATGGACTTCCTCCCAGCTCAAGGCGATCAGTGCTTGCGCGTTCGGCGTATCGTGTTTATCGCGCGGCAATGGCAGGCTCATGCGAAGCGTCCCCTCATGCGGTGCCGCCGTGCGCCAGGCCCCGCTGCACCTTCCACGCCAGCGGCAAGGTCAGCAGCAATACGGCCGCCAGCGCCAGCAAGGCCGTGTGCACGCTCGTCTGGTCGCCCAGCGCGCCGAACAGCACGGGCGACAGCGCCCCGCCGCCGATGCTGCCCGTGTAGAACAGGGCGAACGCATGCTCGCGCTTGCCGGGTTCGGCCAATTCCGGCACCACGCCATACAGCACGGATGAAGTGCCATTGAGCGCCAGCCCCAGCAAGGGCAGCATGGCCATGACGCCGGCCAGCGGCAGCCACAGGGCCAGCACGATCAGCAGCGAGGTCATCGATTCCGTCAGCCACACGGTCTTCATCATGCCGATGCGCGCGCCCAGGTAGCCGCACAGCAACTTGCCGAAGGCGCCGCCCACGAACAGCAGCGATAGCGCCACGCCGATGCCGGCCGTGCCCGCGCCCTTGCTTTTCAGCAAGAATGGCAAAAAGGTGAGAAAACCCATGCGCACGGCGCTGTCCAGGGTGCCCGTGGCCAGCAAGGCGCGAAAGCTCGCCTTCGAGCCGCTGCCGGCGATGGTCTTGCCCGCCTTCTTCGCGCCCGCCTGCAGCTCGCCCGGTTTCGGCAGCAGCCACCACAGCAAGCCGGCCGCCGCCAGGCCCAGCAAACCCAGCAAGGAGACGCTGGCTTGCCAGCTGCACACCAATAACAGCAAGCCCACCAGCGCGGGAATCAGGGTCTTGCCGATATCGCCGGCAAAGTTGTAGTGCGACAGCGCTTCCTTCACACCGCCGCCCGCCTCGTGCGTGTCGGTGACGATGGAAGACGCCAGCGGATGCTGCGTGCTGGCGCCCAGGCCGCCCAGCAGCAAGGCGATCAGCAAGACGGCCAGGCCGCCCGCCTGCCCCGCGATCAGGTAGGCGACGCCGGCCAGCGCCGTGCCGCCCACGAGCATGCGTTCGCGGCCCCAGCGCCTGGCCATGCGGCTGGCCAGCAGCTGGAAGCCGGCCATCATGCCCGAGTAGGAACCGCGCAACAGGCCCACCATGGCGTAACTGATGGCAAACTGCGCCTGCCAGATGGGCAGGAGCACATAGATGACATCCGTCAAGCCGTCATGCACGGCATGCGCGCTGCAGGCGGCGAACAGCGAGCGGCGGCGGATCGATTTGTCGGAGGGGGACGATGCGGTGGCAACAGCGGCGGATGGTTCGGTCATGACTTCGGCAGGAAAACGATGTGGACAGTGCAAGCTTACTACAGGGGCTGGCGGCGCAGCAGCACCTTGCCATACGTGCTCCAGCTACGCGTGCCGCCAACTTCAGGATCGATGGCAAAACGGCAACCCTGCACATAGGTAACCGCCGCCTCGACCAGTTCCGCTGGCAAGCCTGGCGCCTCGGCCACGATGCGTGCAGGGGCGCCTTCACTGCCGATAAACATGCGCAGCACGACGCCGCTGTCATTGCTGGCCGATTTGTCGAGATTGTTATAGCCCTGGACGCGCTGGGAAGGCTGGCAGCTGCCCGGTACCAGCAAGGGACGCAAGAGCTCGGCATCATCCAGGTCCCATACATATTGAACACTAAAATTTTCCTTGGCCGCTCTATCAGCAGGGAACACGCACTGCCGCACATTGCTCAGCGCCGCATCGTCCAAAACTTTCCACCCCGAACTGCGTGCCACGGATGCCGTTGCCACCTTGCCATCCTGCTCTACGGAAAAGCGCACGCTCGTTTTACCTTCCAGTTCATACAGGCGTGCCTCGTGCGGATACACTTGCGGCGGACAGGTCGCGCCCGGCATCGCCTGGCCAAGCCCGGGCAGGAAGGCCAGCACCGCTGCCGCACAGCGTAATGGGAAGCTTGCTTCATGCATCGGCATCGTTACTCCAGCAATTGCTATTAAATAAGTTTTCAATTTTAGCAAATTGCCATGAACACCAGCAAGCCGCTGGCGAAACGACGGCAGGCGCGCCACCCGGCGAGGATGGTGCGCCTGCCCATGCAAAACCTTGCTTGCCCGCTTACTTGGCCATCGCATCCTTGGCCATGCCATCCTTTTTCATCTCATCCTTCTTCATGCCGTCTTTTGCCATGGCATCTTTCGCCATGCCATCCTTGGCCATGTGGTCCTTCTTCATGTGTTTCTTCGCCATCGGCTTGTGCATGCCGTCCTTGCCCATGGCGTCCTTGTGCATGGCGTCGGCCGAGGCGTCCTTGGCCATGGCGTCTTTCTTCATGGCATCCTGGGCAAACGCGGCGCCCGACATGAGGATGGCGGAAGCAATCAGGGCGGTGATGGTGGTTTTCATGATATGTCCTTGTCTCTGGGTTATATGGGCGAGATTGCCCGGTGGTAAAGCTGTTGCCGTGCTACGGGTACTGCCAAAATTGTTCAAGAGCCGCCGAACCAGTTGTAGCCCTGATTCTCCCAATACCCTCCCGGATACGTATTCGTCACGAAAATGGCCTGGATGTGCTTGGGATTCTTGTAGCCCAGCTTGGTCGGCATGCGCAATTTCATCGGGTAGCCGTACTTGGGCGGCAATTCCTGGCCGTCGTAGCTCAGGGCCATGATGGTTTGCGGATGCAGGGCCGTGGCCATGTCGATGCTGGTGAAATAATCGTCGGCGCACTTGAAGCCGACGTATTTCGCCGTCGTGTCGGCGCCGACCCGCTTCAGGAAGTGGGAAAACGGCACGCCGCCCCACTTGCCGATGGCGCTCCAGCCTTCCACGCAGATGTGGCGCGTGATCTGGGTTTCCTGCGGCAAGGCGCGCAGTTGCGGCAGGGTCCACGGCTTCTTGTCGGCGATCAAGCCGCTCAATTCCAGGCGCCAGGCGTCGCCATCGACTTCTTCCACCTCGTCTTCGCCGTAATACGCGTTGAAGGGGAACGGCCGCGTGATCATGGAGTCCGGGTAGGTCGGCGCCAGTTTGGTCGGGTCGAACAGCCAGCCCTGTACCCTGTCGTTGAAGCGCGACACGGCCGCCAGGGCCGTCTCGATGCCGGACGGGTCGCTGACGTTGCAGCCGGTCAACAAGGACAAGCCGCCCAGGGTCAGGCTGCGCTGCAGGAACAAACGGCGCGACGGTTGCTTGATCTGGCGCAAGGCGTCGTCCAGCATGGCCTGGCCCTGCCTTGGCACGAGGATGGTTTTTTTCATGATCGTCTCCTTAGCGGCCGCGCAGCATGGCGACCAGGGTGCGCGGCACCAGCGCCACCATCAGCAAGTGCACGCCGACAAAGCCCGTCAGCAACGCCATGGCGATGAAGTGGACCCTGCGCGCACTCTCGTAGCCGCCGATGAGCTCGCGCAGCAGGGGAAATTGCACGGACTTCCACAGCACCAGGCCGGACAGCACCAGCACGATGCAGTCGAGCATCACGAACAGGTAGGCGGCGCGCTGCACCATGTTGTAGCGGCGCGGGTCCGCGTGGGCCAGCTTGCCTTTCAGGGCCGCCATGAAATCGGCCAGCAACAGGCGCGGCGTCAGGGGAAAGAACTGGCGCCGCAGCCGTCCCGAGACGATATTGATGATCAGGTACAGCAAGCCATTGCCCGCCAGCAGCCACATGGCGGCGAAATGCCATTGCAGGGCGCCGCCCAGCCAGCCGCCCAGGGTCAGCGCGCGCGGCAGCTCGAAGGGGAAAAATGGCGCCGCGTTATAGATGCGCCAGCCGCTGGTGGCAAGCACCACGACGGCCACGGCATTGAGCCAGTGCGTCAGGCGCAGCCAGGCGGGGTGGATCACGTTCGCTTGTCCGTTCATCACATCACTCCCTTCGCGCAGGATGCCGTGCTGACGGCTTGCAGGATGGCGCTGCTGTCGGGCCGCTGCACGAAGGCGACCACTTGCAGCTGCTCCGGGCGCCAGCTGGCGGGCAGGTTGACTTCGCGGCGCAGCCGGGCGTGGCCTTGCGCCAGCGCAACGGGTCCCAGCCACAGGCGCACGGCCGCATCGTGATGCAGGGTGGCGCCGCGGTTTTCGCCGCGCAGCACTTTCGAGACGATGGCGCTTTCGCTGATGGCCACGTACAGCTGGCCGCCCGTCTGCCCATCCGCCGCGCTGGCATTGGCTTCCAGCAATAGCTTCCCCCCCGGCCCCGGCGTGGCGGACAGGCTGATGTTGACGGGCGCGGCGGTCGCGTTGATGCGGCGGATGGCGGCCGGCAGTTGCGTATCCCAGCCGCGCAATTCCGTGCCGCCCACAAAGAATTGGGGCGTGTACGCCACGTGGCGGGGCTGGTGGCGCAGCAATTCGGCCTGGCGCGCATCGAATTGCGCCTGCGCCAGCGGGTCCGTCCAGCCGATCTGGTCCCAGTAGGTGACGTGCAGGGCCAGCGGCACGATCAGGCTGGCCGCCCCCGCTTCCTTGCGCAAGGCGTTCAGGCGCTGGTCGGCGGGCGGGCAGCTGGAGCAGCCTTCGCTGCTGTACAGTTCCACCAGCGCCGCCGTCTGCGGCCCGCTTTGCACGGCGCAGCGCTGGCCGGCCGCCAGCTGCGCGTACGCGGGTGCCGTCGCGGCCCACAGGCAGAGCGGAACGAGGCTGGCGGCAAGGCGGTGCTTGATATGCATGATGACTACCCGTTATAGTGAATGAAGAAGCGTGCTTGCCTGTCAATTCGCCGCAATGGCCGGATTGGTTACAGCCGCCGGCAAAATTAGTGATATTTATTTTTTTCAACGCCTGTCACCAAAGGCCTGCATGCAACGAATACCTGTAAGC
This sequence comes from Janthinobacterium kumbetense, assembly GCF_023703445.1. NCBI lineage: Bacteria > Pseudomonadati > Pseudomonadota > Betaproteobacteria > Burkholderiales > Oxalobacteraceae > Janthinobacterium > Janthinobacterium kumbetense. The sequence goes on along the minus strand of NZ_JAMQGR010000001.1, from coordinate 749,711 downwards.
GAGCACCTGCATGGCACGGAATTGCGGCTGCATGGCTTGATGCTGCGCGGGCTCGATGGCGATGCGGCCGCGTATCGCAGTTTCTTGCAGGCCAGCAGCAGCCATTTGCGCGCATTCCTGCGTCGCCGCCTGCAGCGCTGGCCGGACGAGGTGGAAGACCTGGTGCAGGAATGTCTGCTGGCCATCCACAACCAGCGGCTGACGTATGACACGGGCGTGCCGCTGACGTCGTGGATCCATGCGATCGCCCGCTATAAATTGATCGACTGGCTGCGCCGGCATGGACGGCGCGAGGCGCAGCACTTGCCGTACGACGAAGAAGATAGCGCGCAGGAACTGTTTTCCAGCGCCGATGCCGAGGCGGCCGAAGCCAGCCGCGACTTGGGAAAATTGCTGGCCAGCTTGCCGGCGCAGCAGCGCGACGCCATCGTGCATACCAAGCTCGACGGCTGGTCCGTGCGCGACACGGCGGCGGCCATGCAGATTTCGGAAGCCAGCGTCAAAGTGGCCGTGCATCGCGGCTTGAAGGCACTGGCAGCCAATTTGAGGATAACGACACCATGAAAACCGATGACTTGATCGCCATGCTGGCCAGCGGCCCCGACGTGGCCGCCGCGCCGCCCCCGGGCGCCCGCTGGCGCGCCGCGGGCACTTTGAGCGCCGGCGTACTGGGCAGCGTGGCGCTGATGGCCATGTTGCTGGGCGTGCGGCCCAACCTGGAACAGCTGGCCCGGTTGCCCGACTTCTGGATCAAGGTGGGTTTCGTCGCCTGCCTCTGCCTGGCGGCCTGGCAAGCCAGCCGCCGCCTGTGCATGCCCGGTGCGCCGACGCGCGCCCTGCCCCTGCTGCTCGCCCTGCCCCTGCTGCTGATGTGGGCGCTGGGCGCCCTCATCCTGCAGGAAGCCCCGGCCGGGCAACGCGCCGAGCTGTTCTGGGGCGCCACCTGGCGCAGCTGCCCTTTGCTGATCGCCACCCTTTCCCTGCCCATCCTGGCCGCCGTGCTGCGCCTGATGCGCCAGCTGGCGCCCACGCGCCTGCGCTTGGCGGGCGCGGCCGCCGGTTTTGCGGCCGGCGCCCTGGCGGCGCTCGTCTACTGCCTGCATTGCCCCGAGCTGGCGGCCAGCTTCGTCGGTTTCTGGTACGTGCTGGGCATGCTGGTGCCCACCGCCATCGGCGCGGCCCTTGGCCCCAGGGTGCTGGCCTGGTGAGCACTTGGCGTAGCTATATTGGGCTTCAACGCAGTATCCAGATCGAGATAACATGCAATAACTTCGGTATTGGTTTTGTCTACACCCACTAAGTATTCATCGGTGTCCAGCGCATCAAATAGTGATCGCCTTCCATGTGGTGTTCGACAACAGAAAATCCACGCTTCTCAAAAAATTCTTTTCGTTTTCTCGTTTCGCATTTGAGAATGATCGCGATATCGGGGGCTACTGATATCTTCACTTGTTCGATCAGTTTCGTCCCTACCCCCATTCGACTGCACTCTGGATGCACATACAAAAACATGAGGTCTGCTTCCTGAAAACCGATGCCAAAGCTGTGGCACCTCCCCTTATAGGCAATTGCAAAGCCTTCCTGTAGTCGTATGATGGCAAAAAATCCTCTGGCTAGATACTCGAGTACGTTGGCCGGAAATTCTTCGTCCTTATCACTACCAAATTGTTCGAAATTATCGTTCACAAAGTGGACAATATTTTCGACAGAAAACTACGTAAAATCAATCACATTCGTCCTAGTCATTATTCTGAAAATTGAATAAATATGGGAGCAAGCCTCATATTCAATTTAGTGCCATTTTAGGTCGGATGAATTTATCCGTTGGATCTTTCCGCATCATGGTCAAGTCACTCTCACTCAGAGCAAGAGGCGACTAAAAAACTGTCATCAATAAGTTTTTAATTTTACAAATACAGACAATTTTAGCAACATGTCATCAATATTGATTGCATTGGGACTTTACTTTAGCCTACTATCAATCATTAATAGATAAAAATACAACTAGGCGCCATGTCCATACTTCTAGCGATTCAAAAATGGTCCACCGAACAGCCTGATTGGCAGCAAGATGCCATCGCGCGCATCTATAACCAGAGCGACCTTTCAGCAGAAGACCTGGACGATCTGTATGCGCTATTGAAGGCAGAGCATGGCATCCCGGATCCTGCTGGACGCCAGCCACGTAAGTTTGCCGCCGATCAAATTGCAGGCGCAGCACCAATTGGCCAGCGTGTGCAATTAGCGTCAATCAAGAATCTGCTCAACGTCAATGCCTTGGCACCCGACCAACATCTGTTGATCGCAAGAACCGGCCTGAGCGTGATCTATGGTGAGAACGGTGCTGGCAAGTCTGGTTACTCCCGAGCCTTAAAGAAAGCTTGTCGTGCTCGCGATCAGAGTGAATCGATCCATCCCGACGCTAGACTTGCCCCAGGCCAAGCCGGCACTCCTCAAGCGAGCTTTGATCTCTTTATTGACGATCTGCCTACTGAGGTCGTATGGAAAGCAAATCAAGCCGCACCCGAATCTTTGTCGGCGATCGCAATCTTCGATTCGTACTGCGCACGCGCTTATGTGGACAACAAAGGCGATTTTGCTTACATCCCCTATGGCTTGGACATTCTTGAAAAGCTGGTCGGTGTCTGCGGCAAACTCAAAACAATGGCATCTGCCGAGCTTGAAGTCGTTCGGCCAAAACTTGACGCGTTTTCCCACTTAGGGCAGTCGCAAACGAAGGTCGGCGCCTTGATACGTGGGCTATCATCAAAGACCAAGACAGCTGAACTCGAACTGCTCGCAACCATCAGCGATGTCGACAAGGAGCGCTTTGCCATATTGGTGAAAGCGCTCACGGAGCGCGATCCGAAAGAAAAAGCGCTAGAACTAAAGGCCAAAGCAAGTCGCTATAACGAGTTGGACGTACGTATTTGTTCATCTTATACCATGACTCTTGGTGGTGGACTAGGCGGTGTGGTTTTCGACGATCCGGTTTCCTCGTTAGACCATCGACGCCGCTGGCTTGTTGCCAAACGGCTAGCACAGGAAGCGCTTAAGCGGCAAGTCATCATCTTTACGCACGACATCTACTTCCTGTGCATCTTGCAGCAATGCGCGACCGAACTTGACTTAGAGCTCACCCCACAGTGCATCCGCAAAGCTCCAGGGGGGTTCGGCGTACATTCGGAACGCGTCCCGTTTGATGCAATGGTCACAACAAAACGCATCTCAGCACTGCGTAAAATGTACGACAAGGTCAAAGAAGCAAAAAACACTGGTGATGATGAAGCCCAGACACAGTGGACACGTGATGCCTACTACCATCTTCGACTGGCATGGGAGCGAGCAGTGGAAGAGGTACTTCTATTTGGCACCGTCACCCGCTTTGAAGAAGGGATATCAACTCAGAGATTACGTTCAGTAATCGTCGAGGACGATGACTACATGCAAATCGAAACAGGCATGACGAAATGTTCAAAATTTGCCCACGATCCGGCCGCTGGTGCCCATCTTCCTACCCCGTCTCCAGAGGAACTCTCCAGTGATATAGAGACGTTAGAAAAATGGCGCGCGTCGGTAGAGAAACGCCGTGAGGTCGTCCGTAAGCGGCGCACTTGAGCAAGTTAGTTCTGCGCCATGAACGGCTGGGTCACGTTGTGGCCCTCCTCCGCCACAACAGACGGTGAAGAATGCCATATCCGCCTGAAGCATCCGCATTGGAGCGCGTGCTTTTGAGAGCTACATCCACACAGTTGGCTACGATAGCCAAGCCCATCGACTACTTGGTACGCTCAACAAAAACGATTATTTTGCACGCAGGCGGTGGACGTTGCATCAAGACTGGCACAACATTGCACTCAACGATATCACACCAAAATTGATTTTTCCGATCCCATCTAAGAGTTGAATCCATTTCCCTCCCCCGTGCGTATAAGTCAGGCAGCCTGCAGTTTCTTGGACTTGTCTGTCAACGCTAACAAAAATCGGGAGAATCGAAATGTCCTTGTCACACTCGAAAACCGCGCTGGGCGCCGCCCTCATGGGCAACCTGCTCGCCGTATCCTTCACGTTGGCCATCGCGCCAGCGGCCCACGCTTCCAGCCACCGCGAAGCGCCATTCATCACGCAAAACCCCAAAGTCGACGCCACCGACTTCTATATGTTCCGCAGCTATGAGGCGGGCCGCGGCGCCTACACCACCCTGGTGGCCGACTACATTCCCCTGCAGGATGCCTACGGCGGCCCGAATTACTTCGCCATGGACCCCAACGCCCTGTACGAAATCCATATCGACAACAATGGCGACGGCAAGGAAGACCTCACCTTCCAGTTCCGCTTCACCAACACCATCAAGGATGGCCAGTTCACCGTGGGCGGCAAGAAAGTCTCGATTCCGCTCGTCATCAACGGCGGCGCCATCGACAGCGTCAATCCGGCCGGCCTGAACGTGCGCGAAACCTACAGCGTGACCGTGGTGCGGGGCGACCGCCGCACGGGTACGCGGAGCGCCGTCACCAACGCCAGCGGCGGCGGCACGACCTTCGACAAGCCCGTCGACAATATCGGCAACAAGTCCATCCCCAACTATGCCGCGTATGCTGCGCAACATGTGTATGCCGTCAATATTCCCGGCTGCGCCACGCCGGCCCGCATGTTCGTCGGCCAGCGCAAGGACCCGTTCGTCGTGAACCTGGGCGAAACGTTCGACTTGATCAACATCAAGGCGCCCGCCACGGAATTCGCCGCAAATGCGGAGTCGGCCGCCAAGGATGACCTGGCCCGGAAAAACGTCACGGCCATCGAGATGGAAGTGCCGACCGCCTGCCTGACGGCTGGCAGCGACCCCGTCATCGGCGGCTGGACCACGGCCAGCCTGCGCCAGGGACGCTTGCTGAACCCGGCGCCGGGCACGGCCACCACGGCCTCGAAGGAAGGCGGCGCGTGGGTGCAAGTGTCGCGCCTGGGCATGCCGCTGGTGAATGAACTGGTCATCGGCCTGAAGGACAAGGACCGCTTCAACGCCAGCAAGCCGTCGGGCGACGCGCAGTTTGCCGACTACGTCACCAACCCCACGGCGCCGGCCCTGGTGGAAGTGCTGTTCGGCTCGGCAGGCGCCAAGGCGCCCACCAACTTCCCCCGCAACGACCTGGTGGCCACTTTCCTGACGGGCATCAAGGGCGTGAACCAGCCAGCGACGGTCGTCGCCTCTGAAATGTTGCGCCTGAACACCTCGATCGCCCCCACCGCCGTCGGCGCGCAAAAGCGCCTGGGCGTCATCGATGGCGATAACGCGGGCTTCCCGAACGGCCGCCGCCCCGGCGACGACGTGGTCGACGTGGTGCTGCGCGTGGCCATGGGCAAGCTGTGCACCCTGAACATCGGCTGCGCCCCGGCCGATGCCCCGGCCGGCGGCCTGCACTTCACGGATGGCGCCTTCCTCGATGAAACCTACTTCACGGCGGGTTTTCCCTACCTGAAAAACCCCATCGCCGGTTCGCCGCAACTGTAAGCCTACGAGGAGAATACGATGAAAAAGCTCCATGCATGCGGCGCCCTGGCGCTCACCACCCTGCTGGCCGGCTGCGGTGGCGGCGGCAGCAGCCACGGCGGCGATAACGGCGACGGCGGCGTCACCCCTCCGCCCGTGGTCTTGCTCGACGCCTTCTATGTGGCCGTCAGCAACGTCATCCTGACCACCAGCGATGACAAGGACGGCGTCGCCATCGACGCCATCATGGCGACCTCTCCGGAAAATACGGAGCCGGTACCGCTGTAACGCGCGGTCACCGAGTGCGGGCGCCGGAGACAGCGTTCTCCGGCGCCCGCCCTTGCCGCCCTATTCCACCGTCGATGGCGTCCACGATGAAAACACCGATTTCCCTGCTGTGCGCCTGCCTGCCCGTGCTGGCGCCGGCCGCGCCCTACACGCCGAAAGACGGCAGCGCCGTCATCGAGCAATTGCCGCGCCGCGCCGACGCCACGCAGCTGGCCTTGCGCGGCCTGCGCCAGCAACTGAATGACACGCCGCAAGACCTTGCCCTGGCCACCAGCCTGGCCCAGCGCTACATTGCCCTGGCGCGCAGCGAAACGGACCCGCGCTACCTGGGCTACGCGCAAGCGGCGCTGGCGCCCTGGTGGCGGCAAGCGGCGCCGCCCGTCCCCGTGCGCCTGCTGCGCGCCACCATCCTGCAAAGCACCCACCATTTCGCTCCCGCCCTGCAAGACCTCGACGCCGTCATCGCCCAGCAGCCGCAAAACGGCCAGGCCTGGCTGACGCGCGCCACCGTCCTCACCGTGCAGGGCGACTATGTCCAGGCGACAGCGGCCTGCGCACGCCTGTCCGCCTTGACGACGCAGCTCGTCACCGTCACCTGCCTTGCCAGTATCGCCAGCGTCACGGGCCGGGCCGCCAGCAGCGAGCGCTTGCTGGACCTGACCCTGCAACGCAGCGCCGGCGCGGCGCCGGAGCTCGACAGCTGGGCCGCAACCCTGCTGGCGGAAATGGCCACGCGGCGCGGAGAGGCGGCGCTGGCCGAGGCGCGCTACACGACGGCGCTGGCGCGGCAGCCGCGCGACAGCTATCTGCTGGGCGCCTACGCGGATTTCCTGCTCGACCGGCAGCGCCCGCAGGAAGTCGCCAAATTGCTGAAAGAACAGCAACGCATCGACGCCCTGCTGCTGCGCTACGCGCTGGCCCTGCAGGCGCTGCCCGGCCAGCAGACGGCCTTCCAGGCGGCAAAGGCGGAACTGGCAGCCCGCTTCAATGCCGCCATGCAACGCGGCGACACCGTGCACCAGCGGGAACAGGCCCGTTTCGCCCTGTTCCTGCAACAGGATGTGCCGGCCGCCCTGCAACTGGCGCAGAAAAACTGGGCCATCCAGAAGGAAGTGCCCGACATGCGCATCTTGCTGGAAGCATCCGTGGCCGCGCGCAACTACGCGGCGGCGCAACCGGTGCTGGCCTGGATCACGGCGCATGGCGTGGAAGACGTGGCCCTGCAGCGCCTCGTCAGGCAGCTGGGGCCGCAGGATGGGCAAAAACTTAGTGCCGCAAAGAAAGCAGGTGCGCTGTGAACGCCCGCATGCTCGCGTTGCTGCTCACCCTGTGCGCCTGGCTGGCCCCCGCGCAGGCGCACAAGCCCAGCGACAGCTACCTGAGCCTGGCCGTGCACGGCCAGCAGATCGACGGGCAATGGGACATCGCCCTGCGCGACCTCGATTTCGCCATCGGCCTCGATGGCAATGGCGACGGCGCGCTGACCTGGGATGAGATACGCGCGCGCCACGCGGCCATCGCCGCCTATGCGCTGCAGCGCCTGCAGCTGGCCAGCGACCGGGGCGCCTGCCCCTTGAAGGCCGTCGAGCAGCTGATCGACCAGCATACGGACGGCGCCTACAGCGTGCTGCGCTTTGCGGCCACCTGCCCCGGCAACGCCGCGCCAGCCACCTTGAGCATCGGCTACACCCTGTTCGCCGACCTCGACCCGCAGCACAAGGGGCTGCTCAAGATCGACAGCGGCGGCGCCACGCAAACGGCCATCTTCGACCCGGACAGCCCCCGCCAGACGCTGTCCCTGGCCGCCCCCGACCGCCTGGCGCAGTTCGGCGCGTATGTCAAACACGGCATCTGGCATATCTGGATCGGCTACGACCATATCCTGTTCCTGCTGTCCCTGCTGCTGCCGGCCGTGCTGCTGCCGGGCTTGCGCGAACAGCGGCAAGGCTTGAAAGCGGCTTTTTATGACGTGCTGAAGGTCGTCACGGCGTTCACGCTGGCCCATTCCATCACATTGACCCTGGCCAGCCTGTCGCTCGTGTCGCTGCCGTCGCGCTGGGTGGAATCGGCGATTGCCGCTTCCGTGATCCTGGCCGCACTGAACAACCTGCTGCCCCTGTTCCGCGGCAAGCGCCCCGTGGCCGCCTTCATATTCGGGCTGATCCACGGTTTCGGCTTCGCCAGCGTGCTGCGCGACCTGGGCTTGCCGCAGGGCTCCCTGCTGGCCAGCCTGTTCGGCTTCAACGTGGGCGTGGAGATCGGCCAGCTGGCCATCGTCGCCGCCTTCCTGCCGCTCGCCTGGCTGCTGCGCAAGACGTGGCTGTACCGGCAAGTGCTGACCGTCGGCTCGCTGGCCATCGCCCTGGTCGCTTGCGTGTGGCTGGTGGAGCGGGTGGCCGATATCAAGCTGATTTCAACGTGACGGCCGCCCGATAGCGTTGTTGGACAGCCACTGCCAGGCCACAAGTCCCGGCAATCGGGCTACAATACGAACAATTCTCAATCGCATCAAGGCCTGTCTGTCCTGTGGACCGTGGCATGGAAAGGTTGCATGCTACGCCCCGAACTGGAACTGCATCGGCAAATCGAAGTCCTCTACAGCGACCACCATGGCTGGCTGCAGGGCTGGCTGCGCCGCAAGCTGGGCAACGCCTTCGACGCGGCCGACCTGGCGCACGACACGTATCTGCGCATCCTCGCGCGCGGCCGCGCGCCCGCTCCCGTGGAATCGCGCCAGCACCTGGCGCAGATCGCCAACGGCCTGGTGGTCGACCTGTTCCGCCGCCGGCATATCGAGTCAGCCTACGCGGACGCCATCGCCGCGCAGCCGGAAGCGCTGGTGCCGACGCCGGAAATGCGCGCGCTGATCGTCGAAGCGCTGGTGGAAATCGACGCCATCCTGGCCAGCCTGCCGAACAAGGTGCGCGACGCCTTTTTGCTGTGCAAGCTCGAAGGCATGGCCTACGCCGACATCGCCGCGCGCCTCGACGTGTCCGTCTCCTCCGTGGAAAAATACATCGCCCGCGCGCTGCTGGCCTGCTGCATGGCGCAATGCGCATGACCCCCCAACTGGACAGCCCTCCCATCGCCCCCGCCGTGCTGCAGCGCGCCGCCGAGTGGATGGCGCGGCTGTGGGCGGAAGACGCCAGCGCGGCCGATGCCGACGCCTGCGCCGCCTGGCGCGCCGCCCACCCCGAGCACGAACGGGCCTGGGCCCGGCTGCAACGCTTCGCCCGCCAATTCGAGGCCCTGCCCCGCGAGGTGGCGCGCGGTGCGCTGGCGCCGGCCCGGCGCCATGCCGCCGGCCGCCGGCGCGCCTTGCAGCTGCTGGGATTGATCGCGGCGGGCGGCGGCACGGCCCTGCTGGCGCACGAATCGGGCCTGTGGCAGCGCGCCGCCAGCGATTACCGCACGGCTGTGGGCGAGACGCGCGCCATCGTGCTGGCCGACGGCACGCAGGTGGTGCTGGACACGGCCAGCGCCATCGACGTGGCATACAGCGCCGGCGAACGGCGCATCGTGCTGCGCGCGGGCGCCATCCTCGTCACCAGCGCGCACGAAACGGCGCCTGTCTACCGTCCGCTGCTGGTGGCGACGCCGCAAGGCACGGCCACGGCGCTGGGCACGCGCTTTGGCGTGCGCCTCGATGCCGACGCCAGCAAGGTGGCCGTGTTCCAGGGCGCCGTCGCCCTGCAGCCGCGGCAGGACGGCGCCGCGCCCGTACACCTGCAGGCGGGCCAGCAGGCCGGCTATACGCGCCGCGCAGTGCAAGACATCGGCAAGGTGGAAGACAGCGCCGCCGCCTGGGCCGATGGCCGCCTGGTGGCCGAACGCATGCCGCTGGGCGAACTGCTGGCCGAGCTGGGACGCTACCGTCACGGCGTGCTGCGCTGCGACGCATCCATCGCCGGCCTGCGCGTGACGGGCGTGTATTCGCTGCGCGACACGGACCGCTCGCTGGCCAACCTGGCCCTGAGCCTGCCCGTGCAGCTGCGCTACCGCACGCGCTACTGGGTCAGCGTGGGGCCGCGCCAGGCGTCCTGAAAAATATAGGCAAAATAAATGAAAAAACGTTGAGGGTTTTGGCTTTTCGTTCGGAATACGGGAAGAACCGATTTTTTCCTTCCACTTTCCAAGGATCTGCACCATGCCCCCTCGCCCGACCGCCCCCAAGCTGCGTCCATTCCCCCTCGCCGTCGCCATCCAGGCCCTGTTCCTGGCTGGCGCCGCCATGGGCGCCCTGGCCGCCACGGCCCCTGCCGCCCACGCGCAAACGCTTGAGAATGCGCAAGCCAAGCGCCCCTACGCGATCCCCGCCGGACCGCTGGAGCGGGCCTTGACCGCGTTTGCCAGCGCGGCCGGCGTGGAACTGTCGGCCGACGCGGCCCTCTTGCAGGGCAAGCGCAGCGGCGGCCTGGCAGGCAGCTATACCGTGCGCCAGGGCTTCGACGAACTGCTGCGCGGCCAGGGCGTGCGCGTCGTGACGGGCGCCAACGGCGCCTATGCGCTGCGGGCGGACGCCTCGGCAACGCCATTGCCGGCGCCGGCAAGCGCACAGGCGGCGCAGGCCAGCGCCACCCTGCCCGCCATCACCATCAATGCCAGCAGCGAACGCGAAACGGCGACTGGCCCCGTGCGCGGCTACGTGGCGCGGCGCGCCGCCTCGGCCACCAAGACGGATACGGCCTTAAATGAAAACCCGCAATCCGTGTCCGTCGTCACGGCCGATGAAATCAGCGACCGCAACGCCGAATCGCTCGACGAGACCCTGCGCTACACGGCAGGCGTGACGCCGAACCAGCGCCCGCTGGGCAGCGACGATTCCTCGCTGCTGCGCGGCTTCACCATCGAAACGAACGGCATCCTGCAAGATGGCTTGCGCAATTCGGGCCGCACGTTTGGCGCCTCCATCGAGCCGTATGGCTTGGAACGCCTGGAAGTGCTGCGCGGCCCCGCCTCCGTGCTGTACGGGCAGATTCCGCCGGGCGGCATGGTCAACGCCGTCAGCAAGCGTCCCAGCGCGGACGCCGTGCGCGAAGTGGGTATCGAGTACGGCAGCTACCAGCGCCGCCAGCTGAAAGCCGACGTGGGCGGCACGCTCGACGCGCCAGGCGCCTGGACTTGGCGCGTCGTCATGCTGGGCCGCGAAGCGGACACGCGGCTGGATCGCGACCGCGACAACCGCCTGTACTTCGCGCCGTCCCTCACTTGGCAGGCAGGACCGGCCACGCGTTTGACCCTGCTGGCCCGCTACGAGCAGGACAACCAGCAATACGCGTTTCCCAACCAGCTGCTGGTACCGGGCCAGCGCGGCCAGGTCGACCCCGGTGTCAACCTGATGGGCGACGACAACCGCTTCAAGCGCCGCAATACCATGCTGGGCTACGAGTTCGAGCATGCGTTCAACGATACGTGGTCGCTGCGCCAGAACCTGCGCTACACGCACTTGAAAAACGACCGCACGGACATGTTCCCCCTGGGCTTGAATGACGATGGCACGGTGAAGCGCTATTTCATGCCCGTCGATACGGCGTCGAAAAGCCTGTTCGCCGATACCCAGCTGCAGGCGCGCTTCGCCACGGGCAGCCTGGCGCACCAGGTGCTGCTGGGCGTCGATTACGCGAACATCCGCAACACGGACGAATACCGCCACCAGCAGGGCTTTATCGAGCCGATCGACCTGTACCAGCCCGTGTATGGCAAGCAGCCCCTGGTCCCGGCCAAGTCGCCGACCCGCGCGGACGCCCCGTCGCGCCAGCTGGGCCTGTATGCGCAGGATCAAATCAAATGGGACCGCTGGGTCGTGACGGCGGGCCTGCGCCGCGACAAGGCGACGCAATCGCGCGACGTCACCGACCTCCATGCCGGCAGCGTGAAAGCGGACTACCATCAGTCGCCGTCGGCCACCACGGGCCGCGTGGGCGCCGTCTACCTGTTCGATGGCGGCTGGGCGCCATATGTCAGCTACGCCACCTCATTCTCGCCCGAACTGGGCGTCACGGCCAACGGCGACGCCCTGAAGCCGTCGCGCGGCAAGCAATTCGAAGCTGGCGTGCGCTATGAACCCGTGGGCCAGCGCGCCAGCTACACGGCCGCCGTGTTCGACCTGGTGCGCGACAACGTCACCACCTCCGACATCGGCAACCCGGGCAGCCTGCTGCAGACGGGACAAGTGGGCTCGCGCGGCCTGGAACTGGAAGCGCGCACGGAGTTCGCCAGCCGTCTGAGCCTGATCGCGCAGTACACCTACCTCGATACGGAGGTCAGGAAGAGCAATAACGGCGACCTTGGCTTGCAGCAGTCGGGCGCGCCGCGCCACAGCGCCTCGGCCTGGGCGCGCCAGGCGTTCGACCTGGGCACGGCCTTGCCCGCGTATGCGGCGCTGGGCATGCGCTTTCTGGGCGCCATGCGCTCGAACTCCGACGGCGACAACCTGAACATCCGCAATGGCGGCCTGACGCAGTGGGATGCGGCGCTGGGCGTGTCGCGCGGGCCGTGGCAGTTTTCCCTCAACGTCAACAATGTGCTCGACAAGCAGACCCTGTATGACTGCGGTTACCTGCCGAACCTGTGCTACCGCAATGCGGAACGCACGGCCAACGTCAGCGCGATGTACAGGTTCTGATGCCATCGCTGCACATGCGCCCCGCATTGGCGGCGCTGCACCGCTACGCGGGCCTGCTGATGGCCGGCTTCCTCATCGTGGCCGGCGTCACGGGCAGCGCGCTCGCATGGAAGGATGAACTGGAAGCGGCCATGCTGCCCGCCGTCTTCCGCGCAGCGCCGCCCGCGCCGGGCGCGGCGCCCCTCGACGCCCTGCTGCTGCGCGAGTCCGTCGCCGCGCGCTTTCCCCAGGCGAGCGTCACGTACGCGCCCCTGTCCGCGCCGCCCGGCCGCAGCATGGTGTTTTACCTGCGCCCGCCCGGCGACGCGCCGCTGGCCAGCGACGAAGTGTTTGTCGATCCCTACACGGGCGCCGTGCTGGGCCAGCGTCGCTGGGGCGAGATAAGCCAGGGCGCCATCAACCTGCTGCCCTTCATCGAGCGCCTGCATTACGCGCTGGCGCTGGGCGACACGGGCTTGTTCATCTTCGGCCTGGTCGCCATCGTGTGGACGGTCGATTGCTTCATCGGCGCCGCCCTGACCTTCCCCGCGCGCCTGAAAAAACGCTCGCCGGGCAGCAAACCGTGGCTGCTGCGCTGGCGTCCGTCCTGGCTGCTGCGCCGCCACGGCGGCAGCTATAAACTGATATTCGACCTGCACCGCGCAGGCGGCCTGTGGCTGTGGGCCATGCTGCTGGTGTTTGCCTGGAGCGGCGTCGCCTTCAACCTGTACGGCGTGTATGCGGCCGTGATGCAGCCGCTGTTCCCGCACCAGGGGGCCGAGGAAGCGGTGGCGCGGCACACGCCGTCGCCGGGCCCGCACCTGGACTGGCCCGCTGCGCGCGCGCAGGGGCGCCTGTTGATGCACGCGCTGGCGCAGCGGCACGCGTTCGCCATCGTCGAGGAAAACGCGCTGTCCTACGAACGCGCGCTGGGCGTGTACAGCTACAACGTGCGCAGCAGCCGCGACGTGCGCGCCCACAAGGGATTGACCACCGTCTTCTTCGACGCGGCCAGCGGCCGGCAACTGGCCGCGTGGCTGCCCACGGGCGCGGCCAGCGGCGACACCATCCGCAGCTGGATCAGCGCCCTGCACATGGCCTCGATGTGGGGCTGGCCCTTTAAGATGTTCATCTGCGCCATGGGCGTGCTGGTGGCAGGCTTGAGCGTATCGGGCGTGCTGATCTGGCGCCGCAAGCGCCAGGGGCAAGCCAGGGCCAAAGCCCTCATTCATTAGCTCAGCTAATAAGAGTATGTCGATTCCAACGGCTTATCAATAGGTGGCAGACGCCGTACAGTAGCTCCTGTTAATGACTGAAGGAGCTTGCCATGAACCGCGTCACCCTGAATAACGGCATCACCATGCCCGTCGCCGGCTACGGCGTCTTCCAGATTCCCGACCCTGCCGAATGCGAGCGCAGCGTCATCGACGCCATCGCCGCCGGCTACCGCCTGATCGACACGGCCGCTTCCTACCTGAACGAAGCGGCCGTCGGCCAGGGCATCGCCCGCAGCGGCGTCGCGCGCGAGGAGCTGTTCGTCACCAGCAAGCTGTGGGTGCAGGACACGGGCTACGAGCGCACGGCACAGGCCATCGAGCAGTCGCTGCAGCGTTTGCAGCTCGATTACCTGGACTTGTTCCTGATCCACCAGCCGTTCGGCGACGTCCACGGATCGTGGCGCGCCATGCAGGATGCGTATCGCAGCGGCAAGCTGCGCGCCATCGGCGTGAGCAATTTTCATGCGGACCGCTTGATGGACCTCATCGCCTTCAACGACATCGCGCCCGCCGTCAACCAGATCGAGATCAACCCCTTCCACCAGCAGGCGGACAGCGTGGCCTTCATGCTCGAGCACGGCGTGCAGCCGCAAGCGTGGGCGCCGTTCGCCGAGGGCCGCAACAACCTGTTCCAGAATGAATTGCTGCTGGGCATCGCTGGCAAGCACGGCAAGTCCGTCGGCCAGGTGGTCCTGCGCTGGCTGACGCACCGGGGCATCGCCGTGCTGGCCAAGACCGTGCGCCGCGCGCGCATGGCGGAAAACCTGGCCATCGACGATTTCGACCTGGACGAAGCGGACATGGCCGCCATCGCCACCCTGGAAACGGGCAGCAGCAGCTTCTTTTCACACCGCGACCCGGCCATCGTCCAGTGGATGGCCGCACGCAAGCTCGATATCTGAAGGGATAGCTTCATGACAAGCAAACACGACACGCCCACGGACCGTCGCGACTTCCTGCTGGCGGCGGGCGGCCTGGCCGCCGCACCGTTGATCGGCCAGGCGCAGGACCGGACGGTGCAGGCAACGGTGGCGAACCGCCGCAAGCTGGGCCAGCTGGAAGTATCGAGCCTGGGCCTGGGCGTGCAAAACATGAGCCGCACCTACCAGACGACGATCCCCAGCCGCCCGGAGATGCACAGGATCATCCGCACGGCGTTCGAGCGGGGCGTCACCTTGTTTGACGCGGCCGAGGCGTACGGACCGCACGAGGTGGAGCGGATACTGGGCGTAGGCGTGGCGCCGTTTCGCAACGACATCGTCATCGCCACCAAGTTCGGCTGGGACATCGACCAGCAGACGGGCCAGCGCCGTCCGGGCTTGAACAGCCGCCCCGCGCACATCAAGCTGGCCGTCGAAGGCATGCTGCAACGCCTGCGCACGGACCGCATCGACTTGCTGTACCAGCACCGGGTCGACCCGCAAGTGCCGATCGAGGACGTGGCCGGCGCCGTGCGGGACCTCATGAAAGAAGGCAAGGTGCTGCACTGGGGCTTGTCCGAGATGGGATTATCAACGCTGCGGCGCGCCCATGCCGCCCTGCCCGTTTCCGCCGTGCAAAGCGAATACTCGATGCTGTGGCGCGGGCCGGAAGATGGCGTGCTGGCCCTGTGCGAGGAACTGGGCATCGGCTTCGTGCCGTGGAGCCCGCTGGGCGTGGGCTTCCTGGCAGGCGCCATCGACGCGAAGACCCGCTTTGCCGACGGCGACATCCGCCAGCTCGAATCGCGTTTTTCACCGGAAAACCTGCCGCACAACCTGGCGCTGGTGGCCCTGGTGAATAGCTGGGCCACGCGCAAGCAGGTGACACCGGCGCAGATCGCCCTGGCCTGGCTGATGGCGCAGCGGCCGTGGATCGTGCCGATTCCCGGCACCACGCAGATGGCGCACCTGCTGGACAATATCGGTGCGGCGCACGTGCGGTTGACGTCGGGAGAAGTAGCCGAGCTGAACCAGGCTGTCGCGGCCATTCCTATCCGGGGCGCGCGCCTGCCCGACGCCGTGCTGGCCTATTCGGGCGTGGAAGCGCCCCTCAGGGAAAAGTGATGAAGGTCTGCGGCACGGCGTCAGTCAGCCACACGCCGTTGTCGGACACATAAAACACGTGGCCCTGCGCCTGCATGGCGGCCGCATCCACCGTCAGCACGACGGGCTTGCCGTGGCGCGCGCCCACGGCGACGGCCGTTTCGCGGCTGGACGACAGGTGCACGTGGTTGCGCGATCCCGGCAGCAAACCGCCGGCACGAATCGCTTCGACAAAGCGACTGGCCGTGCCGTGGTACAGCATGGCGGGCGGCGTGGCGGGCGGCAGAGCGATATCGACGGCGGCCAGGGAGTGGCCCTGGTTGGCGCGGATGCGCAAGCCGTCGGCACTGATGGCGTAGCGCGTCTTGCTGTCGCGCGCCACCACGTCCTCTAATTGTTCACGGGAAAGGCGGCGGCCATGCCGGGCCGATTGCGCCAGCAGCTGGCCGATGTCGGCCCAGCCGTTGGTATCGAGCGCGAGGCCGATTTTTTCGGGGGCGTGGCGCAATATGAGGGAAAGAAATTTACTGGTATTTACTAAATGATCGGTCATGCCCCAGTCTACCGTTATCAGAACGCATATGACAAGGTCAAACGCGCGGAGCGCGGTTCCACCGGATGGAAATGCCGGTCGTTCACCCCGTCCGCCGCCTCGCCAGGCAGGCGCGACGCATAGTAGTAATCGATATCGCTGGCGCGCTTGTTGAACAGGTTGAACACGTCGAGCGACAGCCGCGTCTTGCGGTTGAGCTGATACGCCAGGCGCGCATACGCCAGTGTAGTCGACGCGGAGCGCACGCTATTGTCCTCGATCAAGGGACGGGGGCCGAAATAGCGCAATTGAAAAGCGCCCGACCACGGGCCCTGGTCCGTCACCGTCACGCCGAACGAAGCCACCTTGTCGATGGCACCGGGGATGTGGTTGCCCGCCGGATCGTTTTGCGTATAACGCGAGCGCGAGGCGGCCAGATCCAGGTCGAACAGCAGCCAGGGCGCGGCGATGTAATGGTTGTTCCATTCGATGCCGTGGCGATGGCTGGCGCGGCTCGCTTCCGTCTCGCCCGCGTCGCCGACGAACAGCAGTTCCGACGCGATGTCGAGGCGCCACAGGGCCAGCGAACTTTGCAGTCCCGGCAGCCATTCCGTGCGCGCACCCAGTTCCACGCCTTTCGTCGGCACCAGGGGCGTCACGGGCGTGGCAGCTTGCCCGTCAGGCAGGCGCGTCTGCGTCGTGCCCCGTGCATCGTTGCTATGGAAACCCTTGCCGTAGTTCACGAAGAATTCCGTCTTGCTCCACGGACCAAGAATCAGGGACAGCTTGGGCGACACCACGTGGTCGTTCGCCGCGCCGCTGTTGCCGGCTATGCTGCTGGCCACATTGAAACGGTAGGCGTCGTAGCGCAAGCCCGCCACAGAACGCAGCCACGGCAGCCATTGCACGGTGTTTTCGCCGTACAGGCCGACGCTGGCTTCGCGCACGCTGTCTTCGCGCACCGTACTCTGCCGTACCCGATCCACCGTGTTGTACAGGCCCACGGGCGACAAGCGGTCGTAGCGGGCCTGCACGCCGACCTTGTTGCGCATGGGCAGTCCCGCCAGCTCCGTACTCCAGCTTTCGGCCGCGTTCACGCCCGCCACCGTGCGCCGCTCGCTTTGCTGGAACTGGTCGCCGGCGACCGGGTTGGCGAGGAAATAGGTGAAATCGCTGTTCAGCTCCAGTTGCGAGCGGATCAGGTAGGCATCCAGTTCGAACAGCCCCTTCTCCGTGCGCTTGCGCATGGCGTACGACAGGCTGGTGCGCGACATGTCGCCGCCGTCACTGGGCGCCAGCGAGCCGAAACGGCCGATCTGGCCCGACGCCACGGCGCGCAGCGGCACCTGGTCCGTGGCGTTCCAGCTGTTCTTGTACGCCATGCCGGTCACGCTGAAGCCGTCGTCCGGCGTGCCCTGGCTGTAGCGCAGCACGCCGCTGTATTTGCGCACGTTTTCCGGCACGTCCCAGGGACCGTTGTTGCGGTTCACTTCGAGGCCGTACAGCAAGGTGCCAGGCCCGGCAGCGGCCGAATCGGCCACGACGCCGCGCACATAGCCGTGCTGGCCGACGGATACGCTGGCCTGGCCTTGCGGCAATTTGTCGGCCAGGCGGATGCGGGCGCTGCCTGCCGAGGAAAAATCGCCTTCGCCGGCGAAATACGGCCCCTTCTTGTAATCGATGCGCTGCACCAGCTCGGGAATGAGGAAATTGAGGTCGGAATAGCCTTGCCCATGCGCATGCGTGCGCATGTTGACGGGCATGCCGTCGACGTAGGTGGCAAAATCCGTGCCATGGTCAAGGTTAAAGCCGCGCAGGAAATACTGGTTGGCCTTGCCGTCGCCGCTGTGCTGGGTGACGATCAGCCCCGGCACGAATTCCAGCAACTCGCCCGTGCGCAAGGCGGGCCGGTTGACGATCAGTTCATTGGTGATGACGCCCTGGCTGGCCGCGTCCGACGTGCCGACGGCGTTGTCATAGTGGCCCGTCACGCGCACGGTGCGCGACTCTTCGGCCCCTGCGGCGGCATCGGCCGGCCCCTGCGCCGCCACCTGGCGCCCCATGCCCAACAATGCCAGTGCACAAGCTGCCACCAGTTTGCGTTTTCTCAATAGCATCGCGTCTCCAGTTTTTATGATGTCAGTACGGGCTCCTGCTGGCTATATACGCGGCGGATGGGCGCCTGGATTCAGCCTTTTCAAGGAGCGAGCGTGAACCTGAACGACAGCACCGGCAAGGCAGGCAGTCCCCCTTCCGACGTGCGCAAGCGCGACGTGCTGCCATATATCCTGCTGTTCATCCTGCTGGCGGGGCTGCTCGCCGTGCTGGCGGGCGCCCTGTTGCCGCCCTATTACCATGCCGTGCCGGCCCTGCTGTGGAGCCTGGGCTTTTGCGTCAGCGGCATGCTGCTGGGATTCCTGTTCGGCATACCGCGCACCCTGCCCTCGGGCACCGTCAACGTGGCGCCGCACGACGAGCGCAGCAATGGCAAGGACCGCCCCACGGACGAGCCGCCGGCCGCCGGGGCCGATGCGGCGACGGGCAATGCCAGCAATACCCTGTTCCTGGGCACGCCCACGCCCATGGAAATCAATTCGAATCTGGTGGAAGTGTCGGACTGGCTGACGAAAATCATCGTCGGCGTGGGCTTGATCGAGCTCAAAAGCCTGCCCGGCAGCGCGCGCAACATGGCCGCCTTCATCGCACCGAGCCTGGACACGGACACGCCC
This sequence comes from Janthinobacterium kumbetense, assembly GCF_023703445.1. NCBI lineage: Bacteria > Pseudomonadati > Pseudomonadota > Betaproteobacteria > Burkholderiales > Oxalobacteraceae > Janthinobacterium > Janthinobacterium kumbetense. Next base: position 730,769 of record NZ_JAMQGR010000001.1, on the reverse strand, counting down.
ACAGCCATGGCCGTCGTGGGCGGCATCATGCTGTTCTTTTCCGTGCATGGTTTTCTGATCGGCTACCTGCTCACGCGTATTTACCTGTCGATCATGATCAAGCGCGCCGACAGCATGGTCAAGAACGAATCCGTGCGCCTGCAAAGCGGCAAGGAAATCGAAGTGGCGGAACTGAGCCGTTTGCAGCAAAAATCGCTGGAGGACATGCAGGAAGCCGTGACGCAGCTGTTGCTGGCCCATCCGCCGTGCGAGGGCGCGGCCGTCACGGCCCTGGCCGGCATGCCGGCGGAGAAAAAACCCGCCAGCCTGGTGCTGTGGCTGGACGACCATCCGCGCAACAATACCTTGCTGGTGGAACAGCTGGAACGGGAAAACATCAAGGTGGACCAGGCGGTTTCGACGCGGCAGGCGTTGGCCATGCTGCAACAAAAGCCCTATGCGCTGCTCATCACGGACATGGCGCGGGTGGAAAACCGCCGGCGCATCAAGGATGCGGGCATACGCACGGTGCGCGAAGTGCAGCAAGCCCAGCCCGGACTGCCCATCATCGTGTATTGCAGCAAAGATACGATCGCCAGCTACGGCACGGAAGCGGAGGCGGCCGGCGCACGCTTCATCACCACCTCGGGCACCAGCCTGCTGGCCAGCGTCAACAAGCTATTGCATGAGGAACGGGGGGATGGCGCTCAATCTTCCACGCAGTAACGGTAACTGCCCACGTAATGCAGCGAACTGCGCTGCGGGTGCGCCAGCTGATTCGGCGCAAACACGCACACGCTGGCATCGGCCAGCACGCCCTGCGCCTGCGCATCCGCGCATGCCTGCGCCAGCCAGCTGTCGCCATACGACGCGCCATCGAGCAGCTGCGCCAGCGGCGCGGCCGACGCCAGCATGGCGCTCTCGAAACAGGCCGGCTCATAGGACGTGAGGCCCGTTTCCAGAAAGAATGGCGACGGCACGGCATCGCCGTCTTCCGTGTACGTGGGCGACAGATAAGCCTGCAGCGCTTCCCAGCTGGGAAAGCGCCCGTTGCAGGCAAATACGTGGACGATGGGCGCGCTGTCGGACACGCTTACAGCTTCTCCATCTTTTGCCGCACGGCCGGCGCCGTCGAAGCCGTCGGCGCCAGTTCCAGATAGGTTTTATAGGCCGCTTTCGCCTTGGCGGCATCGCCGGCCTTGGCATACGCGTCGCCCAGGTTCAGGTAGGCAATGGCGCGCGACGGGTCCATCTTGACCGTGTTTTCAAACCAGCGGGCCGCTTCGCGGTATTTTTCCTGCTTGTAGAAGACAAAGCCCAGGTTGTTCGCCGCCAGCGCAAAGTCGGGACGCAATTTCAGCGCTTCCGTAAATTGCGCTTCCGCCGCCGCATACTGTTTCTCCTTGTACAGCTGCAAGCCCCGGTCGTTGGCCCGCTGCGCCAGCTGGCGCGTGGACGTCGGCACGGCGCCCGGCGTGACGATCTTCTGTTCGCCGCCCTGCAAATCCTTCACCGTCACGCTTGCCGCTGCCGGCTTGGCGTCCAGCTTGCTGTTCAGGGCGATGGCTTCCGTCGACAGCTGCGTCGTGTTCGGGCTGAGGAATTCCGTTTCACCCGGCAATTCAAAGACGAAATCGCCCCCTTCCGAGCCGGGCAGGCTGCCGAATGCGGGCGTCTGGTTCGAGACGCTGGACACGGCCGGCGCCACGTAGGCCGCCAGTTCCGTGGCCGTGATGAGGCCGTCGCCGTTCAGGTCGCCCTTGCCCGCCAAGCCTTGCAGCAAGGTCCACGTGAACACGGAGTGGCCGTTCGGTCCGCCGTCGGCCACCAGCTGGTCGCCGCCGCCCGCCGTCAGCATTTGCCGGCCGATGCGCTTGGCGTTGTCGCGCAGGAAGGAACTGGAGCCGGCGCCGCGCGTCAGGCCCAGGCCGCTGTAGCAGGCATCCATGACGAAGAACGCGTGCTTGGCCGTCAGCGATTCCGCGATATTCTGGATTTCCGTCATCGGAATCGCATCCGTGGCGAACTGCGCCGGATCGGAATCGACGGGCACGATGTAGCCGAGGTCGCGTCCGGAACTGAGCTTGCGCGTGGCGCCATGGCCGGCGAAGAAGACGAAGATGCGGTCATTCTTTTGCACGCCGCCATGCGCCAGCTTGTCGTGGAAGGCGGCCAGGATATTGTTGCGCGTCGCTTCGCCGTTTTTCAGGGTCACGACACGTTCGGGCGCGAACGCGAATTTCTCGATCAGCGTCTCGCGGATGCCTTGCGCGTCGCGCACCGCATATTGCAATTTCGGCCACTTGGCGTAATCGTCGATGCCGATCACCACGGCCCAGGAATTGGCGTAACCGGTGGTGACGGGCACCTTTTCCGGCGCCGGGGCCGTGCTTTTCGCGACCTGGAAGCTCGTGCCATCCCAGCCCGCGAATTGATAGCCTTCGGCGATCAGCTTGTCGAGCACGGCCGGCAAGGCTTTCACCGTACGTTCATGGATGTCGTGGAACAGGACGATGCCCCGTCCCGCCTTGTCGACGGATGCCAGCACGCGATTGGTGATCGAGCTGGGCACGGGGTCGGCCCAGTCCAGCGAATCGATATTCCACATCACGGATTTCAAGTGCGCATCGGCCAGCGCGGCCATGCCTTCGCTGTTGCGCGCGCCATACGGAAAGCGGAACAGCGCGGCCCGCTCGGGGCTGATGGCCTTCAACAGCGTATCGGTGCCGAGGATTTCGCCTTTCAGCTTGTCGCCCGTCTGTTTCGACAATTGTGCGTGGCTGAAACTGTGGTTGCCCACGGCATAGCCCTCTTTCATCAGCTTGCGGCTCACTTCCGCGCCCGCGCCCAGCTTGGCGTGGCCTTCCGCGTCCAGACTGCCCAGGTTACGGCCCACGTTGAAGAACACGGCCGGCACGCCATACTGTTTCAGGATGGCGCTGATTTCTTCCGTGTAGCGGCGGTGCGGGCCGTCGTCAAAGGTCAGCACGATGGTTTTCTTCGGCAAGCCGAGGCCGAATATTTCCGCTTCGTCCTTCTTGGGTGCGGGCTTGGCTTCGGGCACGGAGCCAGCCGGCGGTGTTGCATAGGGCACGACGATGCCGTTTTCCTTGAGAATCTGTTCGCGGCTGTAGAGTTTCTTCAGCTGCGCCACGTAATCGTCCCACCGTTCACGCTTGAGTTCGATGGCGCGCTGGCCCAGGTTGCCGAAGATTTGCCGGATTTCCTTCTCGTAATTGCGCTCGATCTCGCCCAGCGCGTCGAGGTCTTCGGAAATGCGCTTGTGCAGCTTGATCGCCGGCAAGGACGAATCCTTGGCCACGTCGGCCAGCATGCTTTGCAGCAGTTCGCGGAAGGCCAGGCGGTCCGCGTCGTACAGGCCAGGATCGGATTCGATATAGGTCAATAAACTGTCGAGCGCCTCGAAGCGGCCCGGATTGGTGGGCGCCGTCAGTTGGTCGAGCGCCGCATCGAGCCTGGCGATGCGCTCCTGGTTTTCATGGAACAGCGCCTGCCCCACTTTGCGGGCTTCATCGCGCGCCCCTTCGGGCAGACTCTGCTCGTCGGCCAGCAGCACGATAATCTTGCGGAAATTGCCCAGCAAGTCGCGGAATTGGGCGGCCACGGCGGCCGTGTCGACGCTCGATTGGGGTGCGGCGGCCGGATTGCCCGCGGCGGGAGCGCCCGGCATGGCGGTGGCGGCGGGACGGGTGTACGTATAAATGCCGGCCCCAGCGGCGAGTGCCACGACAACGGTGGCGGCGATCTTGATCGGCTTGGAAGTCACAGGCTTGTCATTCCCTTCACATACTATGCATAGCATTCAGATGGCGCGGATGCGCAAGATGCATAATTGTAAAGCACGCCTGGCACAAGCTCAGCCCGCACACATGAATTTCGGCAATAATATGGCTGTAAATATGACAACCAAGCTCCATCGAGCATAAAAACGGAAAAGACGATGCACAAGAAACTCTGCGCAGCCGCGCTGATGCTGGGCGTGGCCCTGATGCTGCTGCAACTGCGCGCACATGCGGGCGACGACGTGATCAACGTGGCGGGACGCGTATGCCTGCCCCATTGAGCCGCGTCCCGCGCTGACGCTACACCTTGGCCGGTTCCCAGTAATTGGCCAGCCCCAGCTTTTTCAAGCCGGCCGCGACGAAACGCGGCTCCAGCAATTCTTCCGCCGTCAACGGTTGCCGGATCAGCTTTTGTTCCTGCGCAAACGCCAGCACCCGGCGGTAATGGCGGTACACGGCGTCGTCATACAGGGGCGACCAGCGCTCCTTCCACTGCAAGCCCGGATCATCGTAGCTGCGCCGCACCACGCTGTCGGGCGTGCCGTTGCGCGTGCCATCCTTGATGACGGCTTCGCGGTTGCCGTCGAGCGCCGCCCAGTGCTGGGCCCGCAGCCAGGCCGTGGCCACCAGTTCCGAGATGTCGGGATGGGCTTGCGTAAAATCGCGCCGCGCCCACAGTTCCGCGCGCATTTTACGCTCGGGTAAGCCCTTGCTGGACCAGATGATGCGGCCGATGCCCTTGTCTTCCAGCGGATAGCCATTGATCATGAACAAGGCGTCGACGGCGCCCGTGGCCAGCGCGGCCGTGCCCGGTTTGAGGTCCATATTAATCAGGCGGAAATCCGTGGGCGACATGCGCTGGTCGGCGATCAGCTGGCGCAAGCCCAGTTCCCACGGCCGGCCCCGGTGCACGCTGATGCGCTTGCCTTTCAGGTCGGCCAGGGACGTGGCGCGCGAACCGGTGGGCACGAGCAGGAACTGGTCCGTGCCCCGCCCCGCCGGCACGATCACCTGCGTGCGCACGCCGCCCGCGTTGAGTATGACGGACGGCAAGTCGCCATACGCGGCCATGTCGATGCGTCCGCTGGCGAACGCTTCATTCATCGTGGCGCCCGTGTCGCCCGTGACGGGCAGCCATTCCAGCCGCACGCCCCGCTGCTTCAGTTCGCGCGCCAGCCAGCCTTCCTGCTGCACCCGGTAAGCGATGCCGCCCAGCTCCGCCTTGCCGTTTTCCTCAAAGCCCGTCGAGGCGATGCGCAGGGCCGCCGGCGGCACCCCCGCCTTCGCCGCCGACACTGCCTGTCCCGCCAGGGGCAGCAGCGCCAGCCCGCCCATCACCGTGCGTCGCCGCATCGCATTCTCCTCATCATCAAGCATGGCCACTGTTGACGTACTTCCCGCTCAAGCCGCCCGGCGCGCGTGCGCCAGCGCCGCTTCGAAAGGACGGGGGTCGATCCACGCGCGCACGTCGACCTTGCTGGGCAGGAAGTTCCAGCGGAACAGGAAATCGCTGAAATCCTGCAAGCCCGCGATCGACGTTTCCGCCAGGTCCGTGTCCAGGCGCAGATGCGCATCCTTGCCGTAGGCCACCTGCACCCAGTGCTCGCTGGCATTCGATTCGCGCGCCAGGAAACGGCGCGTCTCGTCCGCATGGCCGCGCGCCCACGCTTCTGCCCGCAGCACCTGGTCGACCAGGGTGACGGCGGAAGCAAAATGGTTGTCCAGCAAGTGCGCATCCACGCTCAGGGTGCGCGGCGTGCCGTTGTTGGCGCGGATCAAGGGTTCCGGGTGGCTGCCCGTGTCGATCACCGTATGCAAGCCGAACTGCTGCGCCAGCTGGGCGGCCGACGCGCCTTTCAGGAAGATGGCGTCCACCTCGCCCCGCAAGAGGCCCAGCAATTCAGGGCTTTGCCCGCCGCGCCGCGCGCCGCTGAACAGATTCGTTGCCGCGCCCTTTTCCGGCGGCGCCTCGCTCTGGCCTGTGTTGACCACATAATCGACCAGTTCCACGTCCGCCACGGCCAGCCCTTCCAGGCTCAGCGCATTTTCCAGCCCCCGCAAGGCTTGCGCGCGCGCAAAGTCGATCTGCGCCCTGGCCCACAGGGGCAAGCCGAAACGCCGGCCCTTCAAGTCGCGCACCGTCTGGATGCCGCTGCCGGGCAAGGTCAATATCAGCTGCGTCTCGTCCGACCACGACAGGCCGATCACGCGCGTCTCGCGTCCCGCCGCGCGGGCCCACAGGGCGGGGATATTGCCGCCGTGGCGCACGGAATTTTGCAGGGTATGGTCGAAATGCGATTCGCGCACGGCTTCCTGGTCCGATTCGCGCAGCGAGCGCAAGCTGGTGCCGTCGGCGCGCAAGGCTTCTTCCAGCCAGCCTTGCTGCAGGGCTATCCCCAGGCCCGTGGGGACGGGGCAGCGCGTGTACCACAGGGTGTCGAGTGCGTTGCTATTGCTCATCTTGTATCTCCAGGTTGATAGATATCAAAAAAACTACAGCGCCATCCTGCGCGCCCATTCATTGCCATCCCACAAGCTGCTGGGGTGTTCTTCCCGCGCCACGGGCGCGTGCGATTCGTCGAGGTCGCTGAAATCCGCATGCAAGCCGTCGCGGATGGCGACAAAGCCGGCCGAACCCCGCTGGCGCGGATGGGCCAGCGGCACGTCCTGCACGCGGCGCACCTTGCCGGGACGCGCGTCGAGCACGACGATGCGGTCGGCCAGGTAGACGGCTTCATCGATGTCATGCGTGACCATCACCATGGTGATGCCCTCGTCCTGCCACAGGCGGCGCAATTCCTGCTGCAAACGCAAGCGGGTCAGCGCGTCGAGCGCGCCCAGCGGTTCGTCCAGCAGCAGCACGTCGGGCCGTCCCACGAGGGCGCGGGCAATCGCCGCACGCTGTGACATGCCTCCAGACAACTGATGCGGATACGCATCCGCATAGCCATCGAGGCCCACGCGCGTGATTTCCGCCGCCACGCGGGCTTCGCGCTCGGCCAGCGGCACCTTGGTATTGCTGAAAGCCACGGCCACGTTTTGCTGCACCGTCAGCCAGGGAAACAGGCGGTGATCCTGGAACACGAGGCCCCGGCGCAGATCCGTGCCACGGATGGGCGCGCCATCGTGCAGCAGCAAGCCCGTGTAATCCGTGTCCAGGCCCGCCAAGAGGCGCAGCAGGGTTGATTTACCGCAACCGGACGCGCCCACGATGGCGACGAATTCGCCCGGCGCGATGGTCAGCGAAATATCGTCGAGCACGGGCAGCGGCGCGCCTTTCAGGGAAAACGACTTGCTCACGTGCTGCACTTGCAAGCCGCCGCTCAGGTGCTGCTGTTGCGGCGACAAGGTCGATGGGGAAACAAAATCATTCATGGCGCACTCTCTGCGGTGGGGGCAAGGGAAGGAATGGCGGCGGGCGGCGAGCGGCGCAGCCAGCGGCTGCCGTGGAAAACCAGCCAGGCGGCCAGCCAGGGAAATAGCCAGATCAGGAACACATTGCGCAAGCCCGTCAGGTCGGCCAGGCGACCCGCCGCCAGCGCGCCGGCCGTGCCGCCCACCATGCCGAACAGGGTCAGATGGGCGGAAACGCGGGCCTTGTCGACGGGCGCGCGGGCGATATTGTCCGTATTGACGAGGTTATTCACGCCCAGTCCCAGTCCCAGCAGCACGGAGGCGCCCAGGTAGGCGATGCTGGAAGGCCACAGGCCCAGGATCAGCAAGGCCGCCATGATGGCCAGGTGGGCGCCGCCATACAGTTGCTCGCGGTAGCGGCTGGCTAGCACGAAGCGCCCCAGGAACAGCAGCACGAGCACGCAGCTGAGTCCCTGCACGGCCATCAGCCAGACGGAGTGGTGCGCAGGCCAGTGCAGCACGCGGATGGCCAGCAAGATGGAAAACACGCCCACGCTGGACGCCGTGAAGCTGGCGAGGATTTCAAACAGATAAGTCACGCGCACGATGGGCAGACGCAGCAGTTCGCGCAGGCTGGCCGCGCTTGGCAGCGTGGAGTGGCCCGCCTGCTTGCGCGGCGCCGTATTGTCAGGCAACACTTGCCAGCCCAGCACGGCCAGGATGGCGAACATCAGGGCAGAGATCAAAAAGCCCGCCTTCAGCCCCAGTTGCGCGATCAGGTAATTGCCGCACAGGGGTCCCAGGAACTGCATGCCGAGTATCAACGTCCCCTTGTACCAGCCCGCCTTGCCCTGCCCCAGTTCCGGCAAGCGCACGAGAAACACGGTGCTCATGGCCACGATGCGCAGCGAAATGCACAAGCCCACCAAAAACATCAGCAAGGCCACCCATTGCCAGCCGGGCAGCCACGGCAGCACGCAAAAGGCCAGCGCCAGGCTCAGGCTGACACCCGCGTACAGATGCTTCGGATTGCCGCGCGACAAGATGTAGCCGGCCGGAATGGTGCCCAGCGCCATGGCCAGGGTTTCCGCGCTGCTGATCGCGGCCAGCTGGAAATTGCTCACGTGCAAATGCAAGCCCAGCAAGGTGGCCAGCACCTTGTTCATGCCGATGGTCACGCCCGACAGCAAAGTCAGGCCGATAAAGCGCAGCAAGAAGGCGCGCAGCTCCCCTTCGCGGGCGCTGACGGCCGCGTCCGGTTGGAATGGCAGGGATTCACTCACTGCTGCGCCCCTTCACCAGCAGGCGCGCCAGGCGCGCAAACGCCACGTTCATCGCTTGCGCCAGCAAGGCGATCACGAGCACGGCCAGCAAGACGACATCCATGCGGCCCGACACTTCGCCATTGAGCAACAATGAACCCATGCCGGGACCGGCCGAAAACAGCAGTTCGCCGCCCAGGCAAGCGAGCCAGGCAAACGCCAGCGCATGCGTGACACCCGTGACGATGGCCGGCATGGCGCCCGGCAACAAGATCTGGCGCAAGGTCTGCCAGCGCGTCAGGGTCAGCACCTGCCCCACTTCGCGCAATCTCCCTTCCACCTGGCGCATGCCCGCATAGGTGTTGAGCACGGTGGGATAGAAGGCGGCGATGGCGATCACCAGCAGCTTGGCGCCGTCGCCATTGCCCACCCACAAGCCCAGCAAGGGAATCAGGCCCAGCAACGGTACTTGCCGGATGCTGTGGAACAGGGGGCCGATCAATCGGTCCGCCAGCGGCGACTGCGCCATCAGCGCGCCCGTGACGATGCCGGCGCTGCCGCCCAGCAACAAGCCGGACAGGGTACGGCCCAGGCTGGCGCGCAGGTGCACCCACAGCTCGCCCGTGACGAGCAAGTCGCGCAAGCTGTGCGCCAGGTCGCCCAGGGAGACAAAGATGTAGGCCGCCGCCGCGCCCTGGCCGGACGCCCATTGCCAGGCGCCCAGCAAGGCCAGCGGCAGCAGCGCGCCCTTGATGATCTGGATCAAACGTTGTTTCATGTGGCGCCCCCCTTACCATCGCCACTACGTTTCCAGCGCATCAACCGTGCTTCCAGCGCGTGGCAAGCCCGGTCCAGGCCGAAGCCGATCACGCCCGTCAGCACCACGCCCACCATCACCACGTCGAGGCGGAACATTTGCCGGCCCATTTCCATCATCTGGCCCAAGCCGCTGTCCGCAGCCAGCAATTCCGCACCCACCAGCACCATCCACGAGCGCGACAGGGCGATGCGCATGCCCGTCAGCGCGGCCGGCACGATGGCCGGCAGGACGATCAGGCGGATGCGCTGCCAGCGCGAGAAGCAATACACTTGCGCCACCTCAAAGTAGCGCAGCGACAGGTTGCGGATGGCGTCATGCACGGCCAGCGCGACGATGAAGAAACTGGCCTTGGCCACGATAAACACTTTAAAACTCTCGCCTATGCCGAACAGCAAGATAAACAAGGGGATCAAGGCGACGGTCGGCAACTGGCGCAAGACATTGAAGGTGGGGTCGACATAGGCGCGCAAGCCAGGGGACAGCCCCAGCACGACGCCAAAGGCCAGGCCGCCGCTGGCGCCCAGGCCGAAACCGGCCAGCAGACGGAACAGGCTGATGCCCAGGTGCTGGCCAAGTTCGCCGCTCTCGGCCAGGTCGCGCGCCGTCAGCAGTACTTGCCATGGCGACATCAAAATATGCGCAGGCATCCACTCGAAGGTGGTGGCGGCCGTCCATAGCAGCAGCAAGGCCAGCGGCGACGCCCACACGGACCAGGGTGAACGGATAAAGCGCTGCAGCAAGGGGACTGAGGCTGCACGCGCTGGCGCGGGGGGGCGCGGCAAGGCGATGGCGCGGGCGATCGAAGTCATGGCGCCCAGTACGTTTGCAGTTTCAGCTGCGCCAGCGCCGTGTTGACGAACTGGGGCGCGAACAGGCTGTCGACTTGCAGGGGCCGCCCGATCAGGCCCGCGCTCTTCGCATATGCCGCCTCGCCCACGTAATGCTGGCGCAGGCTGGCCGTAAACAGGGGCGACCAGCGCGCCTGCCACGGCGTGTGGTCGCCCGCCAGTTCGCGCCGCACCACGCTTTCCACCTGGCCCGCGGCCGCCTCGGTGCGCACATACTCTTCTTCGCCGCCGGCGCCGGCGGCCCGGTGGTGTTCGCGCACATAGGCCGTCACCACCAGCTGGGCCAGCTGCGGCCAGCGTTGCAGGAAGCCGCTGTCGGCCCACAGTTCGGCGCGCATCTTCCAGTCCTGCGGCGGCGCCTTGCTCGCCCAGATGATCTTGCCCACCTTTTTATCTTCCAGCAAGAAGGCGTCGCTGAGGGTAAAGAAGGCGTCCGCGCCGCCCGTCGCCACGGCCGCCGCGCCCGCCTGCGGATTGAGGTTGAGAATCTTGACATCGCGCAAGGTCATCCCATTCGCTTCCAGCAGGCGGGCAAATGGGTATTCCCATGGCCGCCCCCGGTGCAGGGCGATCTTCTTGCCCTTCAAATCCTTGATCGAACGGGCCGTGGAACCGTTCGGCACCACCAGATAGGTGTTGTTGGCGCTGCCGCCGGGCAGGATCAGCCGCGTCTGCAAGCCCGAGGCATTGGCGATAATCGACGGCAAGTCGCCATACTGGGCCAGATCGATCGAATGGTTGGCAAACGCTTCGTTGACCTGCGTCGCCACGGAATTGGTGGTGACGGGCACCCATTCCAGCTTCACGCCCAGCTTGCCCAGTTCGGCCGACAGCCAGCCTGTTGACGCCACTTGGGCGGCGGAACCGGCAAACACGGTCTTGCCGGACGGCGCCGTGCGGGCCACGACGGCGATGCGCACGGCGGCCGGCAGCGGCTCGGCCGCCACAGCGATGGCTGGCGCCAGCAGGCTGGCCGCCACGATGGCGGCAGACAGCTTGCGCCAGCTCAAACGTAAGAATTTCAATGACATTGCGGGCCTGTTCGTGAAAGGGTTACACCAGGTCGGTGGCGGGCAGCAGCGACAAGGCGCGCGCCGTGTCGATCAGCTTGCTCATCTTCCATTGCTGCAGCAGCACGCCTGGGCCGAAATCGCGCGAACCGCCGATGGCTTCGGCCGCGATCTGGATCTTCGCGCCCTCTTCCAGCAGCAAGATGAACTCGGCCAGCTTCAGCAAGCCCTGTTTGCCCCACACGGTGGTGCCGCCATTCGCTTCCAGGATGGCCGTCGCGTGCGTGTTGCGGGCGATTTCGCCGAGGATGAAATCGACTTCCGGCTGGCGGCGGTCGATATAGATGGGAATTTCGCGCACCAGCTGGTAGCGCTGCACGGGCACGTAGCGGATCGGCAGGGTGCGGTGCGTCTGCGCCCACGCGCCCAGCGACGGCGAGTGCACGTGCGAGATCGACGTGACCTCCGGGCGCTCGCGGAACAGTTTTAAGTAGCGCGCGCCGCCGTTGTTCGCATCGCCCACGAGCACCGTGCCATCGAGCGCCAGCACGGCCGCCTTCAGGGCCTGGCCGCGGCGGAACGGGCCCGGATCGTTGACCACCACCACCTTGTCGCCGCCCGGCGTGCGCTCGACGAAGCCCACCGTGCCGTTGGCCGTCAGGCTGCCCGTCTCGCGCAAGCCGTCGAAGGCGATCTGCGCATCGCGGCGCACCTGCTCCACGAAGGCCAGTTCGGCCGCCGTCAACTCCTGCACCTGTACTTGTTGTGCTTCCGCTTGTGCCACGTCCGTCATGTCATGCTCCATTCGTTGGGGTTGGAATACGGGTCAGTCCTGTCTCTACTTTCGCAAGACGCGTGCCAGCGCCAGCGCGGGGAAAATGGTGCATGGCTGCTGCCTGCGCAACAGCGGCTGCTGGCGCGGCAGCAGCACCGTCCGCACGCGCTGTCGGCCAGCCAGCAAGCGGCGCGGGCACGTTTCCTGCACGGTTACAGGCTTCCACCACCACGAAGGAATCCCATGACTACCGCACCATCCCCCGCCGTCGATACCGTCTGGTTCACCCGCTGCCCCGTGCCCACGGCCACGGGCCTGGCCTACAAACTGGGCTGGCTGGACGAGGAATTCGCCCGCGACGGCATCGCGTTAAAGACCCTGCAGGAAGTGGGCGGCGAGCTGGCGCGCCACCACTACGACCATGGCTTGTCCACGCTCGTGCGCGAAGGCGGCAACCTGCTGGCCCTGCCCGCACGCGCGCAAGGGGCGCCCACGCGCTTGATCGGTCTGACCTGGATCGACGAGTGGCAAGCCATCCTCGTGCGCCCCGGCTCCGGCATCGCGACGCCCGCGCAGCTGCAGGGCAAGCGTCTGGCGCTGCCCGTCTTCCGCGCCGAGGACTTGCGCGACAACCGGCGCGGACGCAGCATCGCGCGCGGCATGAGCCTGGCCGGCTACAAGGGCGTGCTGGCGTCGGCCGGCCTCACGCTCGACGACGTGCAGCTGGTGGAAGTGGGCGGCGAGGCGCCGGCGCAAGCCAATCTCGGCGCGGGACTGTGGCAAGGCATCGCGCCGCTGCTGCGCGGCGAAGTCGATGCCGTCTACGTAAAAGGCGCGGCGGCGGCCGAGGCGGCCCGCGCGGCGGGGCTGGAAGTGGGCATAGACATCGACGCCCTGCCCGACCGGCGCTTCCGCGTGAATAACGGCACGCCGCGGCCGATCACCGTGCATGAGACCATGCTGGAGCAGCATTTCGAGCTGGTCGTGCGCTTCCTGACGCAAACCCTGCGCGCCGCGCACTGGGCCCGCAGCCACAAGGAAGACGTGCTGGCCATCCTGCAGGGCGAGACGCGGGCCGGCGCCGACGCCGTGGCCGAAGCCTACCGCGACGGTTTTCATTTGACCCTGGCGCCCGACCTGTCAGAGGAAAAAGTGGCGCTGTTCCGCCAGCAGAAGGATTTCCAGCTGCAGCACGGTTTCCTCGACCGCGACGTGGATATCGGGGCGTGGATCGACCGCCGGCCTTTGGAAGAGGCGCAGCGGCGCCTCGACGCGTTGCTGCACGTGGCGGCCTAAGCTGGCGCCATAAACGACAAGGCCGGCGCAATCGCCGGCCTTTCTACATCAGGCGGTCAGGCTCAGAACTGCAGCGTGTACGATGCCCCCACCGTGCGGCCCTGGCCGATGATGACGGTGTCGCCATTCACGGCGCCCGGCACGAAGCTGGTGAGCGTGTGGTTGCGGTAGACCTTGTCGGCCAGGTTGTTCGCATATGCCGTGATGCGCTGCTTGCCGCCAGGGAGCACGTACGACAGGCGTGCATTGGCCAGCGCGAAGCCGCCCTGGTTCAGCAAGTCGCGCGCGGCATTTTGCGGGTCGACATAGTAGTACTGCTTCGACGTGTAGCGCACGTCGCCGCTGAACACCAGCTGCGCGCCATTGCCCAGCGGGTAGCGGTAGTCGGCCGCCAGCAAGGCCGTCACGTGGGGCGAGCGCACGAATTCATTGCCGGAGCGGTCGCCGCCATTGTTCTGGATGGCGAAATCGTCGAATTCCGTGCGCAGCAGGCCGATATTGGCGTTGAGGTGCAGGTTGTCCGTCGGCTGCGCCTCGAGTTCGAATTCCGCACCGTTCACGTGGGCCTTGCGCACGTTTTGCAGGTAATTGACGCTTTGCGTGGGGTCTCCGTTGTACACGCCCGTGATATTCACCTGCACGTTCTTGTAGTCATAGTGGAAGACGTTGGCGTTGAAATTCAGGCGTCCGTCCAGCCATTCCGACTTGATGCCCGCCTCGAACGAGTTCAGGGTTTCCGGCTTGACCGTGTTCAGGGCGCGCACGTCCGTGGCGCTCGTGTTGTAGCCGCCCGACTTGATGCCGTGCGCGTACTTCAGGTAGCCGCGCAGGGTGCGGCTGAAGCGGTATTCGGGCGTCACGTCATACGTCAGCGCATTCCACGTGGTCGACGGATTCGACGTGAAATTGTTGTTGGCCACCGAGGCGGCCGCGTAATTGCCGCCCTTGACCGTGTTCCACCAGTTCGACGCATCGCCAAACGTCACCGTGTTCGATGCGGCCTGCACGCGGCGCAAGTCGAGGTCCTTGGTTTCCGTCGTCCAGCGCAAGCCGAAGGTGGACAGGAACTGCTCGCTGAAGTTGACGGTCGTGCTGCCGAAGATGGCCGCGCTGCGCGCCTTGTGCTGGTAGACGGTGCGGTTGTAGCCGACGGGCTGGGTGCTGCCCGCCAGCGCCGGCACGGTACCGTTGGGCAGGCGCGCGCCAGCCGAATCGGAATCGATCTTTTCATTGAAGTAGAACAGGCCCGCCACCCAGCTCACGGCGCCGTTTTGCGGCGACGTCAGGCGCAGCTCCTGCGATACCTGGCGGCTGCTGGCCTTCAAGCGGCTGCGGCCCACTTCCAGCGGCGTGTTGTCGCTGTCGCCCGTCGCCTCGTTGCGGAAATTTTCATAGCCGGTGATCGACGTCAGGGTCAGCTCGCCCAGCGCGTATTCCAGGTTCAGCTGCGCGCCGCCCTGTTTCACGTCGCTGTCGGCCGGCGCATTCGTGCTCACGTCATCGGGATTCGTGCTGGGGATGTAGCCATTGCGGTACACGCCATTCGCGCCATAGCTGGCCACGGTGGTGGTGGCGCCCTTGGTCGTGTAGTCGCGATAATGCAGGTTCAGATTGGCCGTCAAATCGCGTCCGATCAGGGCCTTGAGCTGGCCGCGGATGGCGCTGTCCTTGAGCTTTCCATCGCGTTCGCCCGTAAACTGGTTGTGGAAGCGGCCCTTGTCCTGCTGCTCCGTGTGGAAGGACAAGCGCCCCGCCAGCACCTCGTCGACCAGCGCGCCGCCGATGGCCCCTTCGGCCAGCTTGGTGTCGTAGCTGCTGTAATCGACCTTGGCGTAGCCGCTGGACTTGAACGACGGTTTGCGCGAAATCACGTTGATGGCGCCGCCCGTCGTGTTCTTGCCCCACAGGGTGCCTTGCGGGCCGCGCAGCACTTCCACCCGGTCCAGGTCGAACAGGGGAAAACCCGTGGCGCTGGAATTGCTGATGTAGACGTCGTCGAGGTAAAAGCCGACGGGATTCGGGAAGTCGATCTGCTGCTGGCCCGCACCCACGCCGCGTATCCACCAGCGCGGGCGGCCATGCTGCTGCGTGCCGGCCGAGGCGTTCGGCACGTAATTGAGGATTTCGCTGGCCGAGCGGCCGATGCCCGTGTCGAGCAGCTCCTTGCCGCCCAGGACCGTGATCGCGCTGGGCACCTTCTGCGCGGATTCTTCGCGTTTTTGCGCCGTCACCGTCACCAATTGCAGCGCGGCGCCCTCGCCGGCGCCGTTCGCGTCGGCTGCGGCGATGACCTCTGCACCGGGCGCTTCGGCATGGGCCATGCCATGGACGAGCATCAGGCCGCCGATGGCGAAGGCCGAGCGCAGCGCGCGGCGCACTGGCGTCAAATGAAAGGGGAAAGAGGAAAAGGCGGCGGGGGCAGTCGAACGGCGCATGGGTGATTATCCTTGAGTAAAGTCAAAACGCGAGATGGTGATGACCTGTATTGCAAGGGGCATGCCCGCTGCCGCAGCGCAGCAAAATCGTCGTTAAGTGATTGATTTCAAAGGAAGACTATCGCCATGATAGTGCTGTTGATTTGGCAGCAGCGGCGCCGCCGCGTGCTGCCTGCGCGACAGCGGGCGGTGGCGCTGCTGTCGCGGCAACAGGGGATACTCAGGCGGCGCGCAGCAGTGCCGCCGTGTGGCCACGCACGAGGGGCAGCACTTCCTCGCCCACGCGGTACGCTTCTTCCAGGTGCGGCGTGCTGGCCAGGATGAAGGCGTCGGCGCCCAGCTGCACCAGTTCGTCGAGGCGTTCGGCCACCTGCTGGTAGCTGCCCACGATACCCTGCGTCTGGCCGCCGCGCAGCAGGTTGAAGCCGGACCAGATGTTCGGCGCCGTGATCAAGTCCCTGTAACTGTTCAGGGTGGTCGGGCGGTTGCCCCGCTGGCGCGCCGCGCCCACGGAATCGCCGCCATCGGCACCGAGGAACTGGCGCAGGGTGGCCGCATCGACGGCCTCGAAACCCTTGCGCACTTCGTCCCACGCTTCTTCTTCCGTGGCGCGGGCGACGATGTCGACGCGCACGGCGCACTTGATCTTGCGTCCCAGAAGCGCCGTCTTTTCATGCACGCGGGCGAATTTCTCGCGCAGCTGCTCGAACGGCTCCAGCCACGTCAGGTAGTAATCGGCATGCTTGGACGCGGAACCCAAGGCCGCGTCGGAGGAACCGGAAAAATAAATCTCGGGGAAATCCTGCTCCGACAGCGGCGTGGCCAGGCCCGCATCCTCCACCTGGTAGAACTTGCCCTGGTAGGAAAACGGCCCGCCGCGCCACACGCCGCGCACCACGTCGAGAAATTCCGTCGTGCGCGTATAGCGGTCGTCGTGGCCGGCCGAATCGCCCCACCACAGCTGCGCCGGACCGCCGCCGCCCGTGATCACGTTGTACAGGGCCCTCCCGCCCGTGGCCCGCTGCAGGCTGGCGGTTATGCGCGCGGCCACCACGGGATTCAGGAAGCCGGGCTGGAACGGGATCATGAAGCGGAAAGTGCTCGTTTCGCGCGCCAGCAGCGCGGAAATGGCCCACGGTTCGTCCGTCATGGGGAAAGACGGTATCAAACCGCCCTGGAAGCCGGACAATTCCGCCGCGCGGGCGATTTCCGCCAGGTAGTCGATATACGTAAAACCGTCGGCGCCGCCGCCGCCGAGGCCGGCCTGGCGCAGGTTGTCATTGCCGGGAAACCAGTCGCCGCGAAACGGCGTGCGGGCGCGGTGCGAACTCGGTTCGCCATGCGTGGGGATGCGCCAGAAAAAATCGATAGCCATATGGGTACTCCTTGAATAGGTTGGATACGGGGACTCAAGCCGCTTGCAGCTGGGCGCGCAACGCTGCCCGCACGCGGGGCAGCACGTGCTCGCCGATGCGGTAGGCTTCCTCGAAATGGGGAATGGCCGCCAGCACGAAGCTGGACACACCGGCTTGCGCGTAGGCTTCGAGCGCTGCGGCGACCTGTGCATGGCTGCCGACCAGGGCCCCGCGGGCGCCCGTTTGCGCTTGCGCAAAGCCGGGCCAGAACAAGGCTGCACCGCCCGCCGTGTCATCAGCCGACGGGGCATCGTCAGGCAACCCCGCCCCGCTGCGGTAGCGGCGCGCATCGCGCAAGGCTTCGTCGAACGTTTCGCGGGCCAGCACGTCGATGCGCAAGCCCGCCGCCACGGCGCGGCCCAGCTGGCGCGCCTGCGTGTGCAGGCTGCCGATGGCGGGCTGCAAGTGCGCCACGGGCGCCGCGTCGAACACGTGCACGTCGGCCTGGCGCGCCGACAGGGCCAGCGCTTCAGGCGACTCGCCCGTCAGATAGATGCCGTTCACGGGATGGTTCGCCAGCGGCCCTTTGAAGCCCCCGTCCTGCACTTCGAAGAACTTGCCCTTGAAGCTGAACGGCGACGTATTCTGCACGCCGCGCGCCACCGTGATGAATTCATCGATGCGGGGCAGGATGTCGGCCTCCGGCGCCGCATCGCCCTGGCGCCGGCGCGCTGCCGCGTCGCCGCCAGGGCCGATCTGCCAGGCGAAGCGTCCCCCCGTGAAGCGCTGGAAGCTGACGGCGTTCTTTGCCGCATACACGGCCGAACCCCAGGCCGCGTCGAATTCCGCGATCAGTTTCAGGTGGCGCGTGCTGCGGGCCAGGTAGCCGGCGACGATCCAGCTTTCATCGCCCTGCGTATCGTGGCGCACCTGGATACCGTCGAAGCCGGAAAGATCGGCCGCGCGGGCGATCTGGTGCAGATAATCGAAATAATTGAATGGCGGACGCGCGCCGCGCGGGTCGCTCACGCCCGCCTGCAGGGGGCTGGGCGCGCCGGCGGCCCGTTCGCCGCGGCGCGTGATGCCGGGCGCCGCGTAACGGCCATCGCCGCTGGTGGGCAATTGCCAGATGAATTCTATGGTCATGCGAGGACTCCTGTCGTGGGTCGAAGAAAAGGCCGTATGCGCATCGCGCAGCGGCCTGCCCTACCCTCCTCGCAGAAAACATGCCATGCCGCAGAGGCCCGCCGCTGCCCGCCGCTGTTGATTTGGCAGCAATCCGCTGCCCCCATGGCAGCAATATGCTGCGCGCGCAGCAGCCATGAAAAAAGCCGGAGCCGCATCGCTGCGGGTCCGGCTCCGGGAGGTCGCGCATGCGCCTAGTCGATGGCGCCCGCCTTTTTCAGGAAAGTGCGCAGGATGTTGCGGCTCAAATTCAAGTGCCTGGCCGTGCGCACCTGGTTGCGCTCATTGCGCTCCCACGCGGCGCGCACCAGTTCCTGCTGCATCGCTTCGAATTCCACGGCTTCGCCCGAGTCGAGCAAGGCTTGCCAGGCGCGGGCAAAGCGCTCGGCCGCCAATAAATCGTCCTGGCCGGACGCGCCGTGGGCCGCGTAGGCGATGTCGGCGCCGCCCGCCCAGGCGTCTGGGACAGCCACGGAAACAGGTGCGGAGACAGGTGCGGCAGCGGGCGCCCTGTGCCAGCCCGACAAGCTCAAATCGTCGGCCCGCACGACGCCGCTGCGGCACACGAGCAGCGCGCGGTGAATGACGTTTTCCAGTTCGCGGATATTGCCCGGCCACGGATAGGCCAGCAAGGCCTCTTGCGCGTCCAGGCCCAGTTCCACCTCGCCCAGGTGCAGGCGCTGCGCATAGATGGCCATGAAGTGGCGCGTCAGCGGCATGACGTCGCCCGGGCGCTCGCGCAGGGGACGCAGCGGCAGGCCGATCACCTGCAGCCGGTAATACAGGTCTTCGCGGAAGCGCCCGGCCCGCACGGCTTCGGCCAGGTCCACGTTGGTGGCGGCGATCAGGCGCACGTCGATGGGGATGGCGCGCCGCGCGCCCAGGCGCACCACTTCGCGTTCCTGCAGCACGCGCAGCAGCTTGACCTGCATCGCCAGCGGCAAGTCGCCGATTTCATCGAGGAACAGGGTGCCGCCGCTGGCCGTCTCGAACCAGCCAGGCTTGCCCTGCTGCGCGCCCGTAAACGCGCCTTTTTCATAGCCAAACAGCTCGCTCTCGACGAGGGTTTCGGAAAACGCGCCGCAGTTGATCGCCACGAAGGTCTGCTCGGCGCGGCCGCTCAAGCCGTGCACGTGGCGCGCAATCAGTTCTTTTCCCGTCCCCGTTTCGCCCGTGATCAGCACCGTCGCCTCGCTGGGGGCGATGCGCTCGATCAGCTCGTGCAACTGGCGCGAACGGGGGTCGGCAAAGACAAAGGCCGTGGCGCGCACCAGCAAGCTCATTTGCTGCGGGTCGCGGAAGGCGACCAGCGCCTCGCTGTCGCCGTCATCGCCCGCGCCGCGGGCCAGGTGGGCGCTGCGCGCGAAATCGCTGCTGAAATTGTGGGCTAAGAGTTCCATGGGCCGACTATACCGCGCTCCATCTCCAGGCGTGAACGAATGGTGCCGCGCTAGCTTATCCGGAATTTGCATATGCGAAGAGCCGGGAGTGAACGCTGTTTTGTCGCAAACGGCGCACTTTGGCTGGCGATGGCGTCATCCCTCCCCGACTTCAACACTGACCTTGCCGGGATTTGTTTCGTCGCTACTTCAAAACGGTCGCCCGGCTGTCCACCAACACATCGAGTGTAATCGTTCCCTGACTTACTGCGTTTAAAATCGGCCACTCTGCGAATACGTCAAGAATAAATTTCTTTGAAGCATCTTTGGCAAGTCCCTGAGCCACTTCAAAATGGGTAACATTACCAAACTTTGAAATAGTTTTTTTCCCTCGATCAGTTTCCTTTGAGTCTTTAGCCATCTCTCCATGCGTTTCATATGGAACAGCACATTTCTTTGGTGCCCCCCAACTCACGTATCCAGATTTTAGACCCGCCTCTTGCCATTTTTGAATATTCTCTTCTGCCTGGTCTCCCCAGGTTTTGACAACCTTGAAGTCCGATAAAGCGCTGGCATGATCGATATTGATTTCGACATAATTCGTGTGAGCATAGAAGTCCTGAATTCCATGCAGTGCCTGTCCCAGGGACAGGAAGGCCAGATTCAGTTCCAGATTCACCAACAATGGTTTTTTTGCCATGAGAAGAACCGTGGCCGCTTCAGCGTGCTCGTCCAGTTCGGCTTTAAGTTGTGCAATATAAGCGATAGCTCCGGAAAAATCACAGTTGTCGAAGTGGGCTTTTGATGCAGTCTGATGAACGATATCTTGCATGTAAAGTGCAATTTGCATTTGGCGCACATACCTCCGGCTGCTCAGGCCATCCAGCAGTATTTTATGCTCGCTTATCTTGAAATCAGAATTGCATCTCTCACAAATAACGGATATGGATTCATCTTTTGCCGCAGGAATTTCTTGCTGGATTTTTTCCATATCGATATCCGCTGCCGAGGCTCCCATAGCCATGAGCGAGAAAATGATAGCAACCGACTGCCGGAGTCTGTTAGACATCGATAATCTCCAAATTTTGAAAGTGAAATTTCGGACACCCGCACCATGCTCTTTTCCGCTAACCGAATCGATCATCAACTTTCAACAACCAGGCAGGTGGCTTTACGCCATGTTTGTCATAGAATGTCTGCAACCTCAAACGCGTTTTCCCGCCTCGGGACAAGCCTGCGTAACGTACGGCGTTATCGCCAAAGAATTTATTCGAGAGCGTCGTCGCGGTTTCGTCTCTGAGAGATGGCAGTTCTTCAAGCTCTTTGAAAAGTTTCATAAAATCGCTCAAATAGCTTCCAATTGAGCTGGCTGTCAGGCTCATTTCCCAGTCTGTGCCATATAAAAAGCGATTCGCCAACGATGCAGAACCCTTTTGGGCGGTAAGGTCATAGAGCTTTTGCAGATCGGCCTTGAGTTCAGGCTGGTCCGATATCACCTCGGTAAAGAATCCAGCATCGGCGTACGCGAATTCCCCAGGTCCGCTTGGATTCATTTCCTTTGCAAATGCTTCGGCAAGGGAGAATCCTGCACGCTGGTCCTTCACGATTGACGTGTCGCCAAAATGTCCGAAGTTGATACGCAGGCGTGGAAACTCCTTCAAGACGCACGCCCAGTATCTGGAGCCGGCCAGATTCTTGAAAGCCATGCTGGGGCCGTTAGAAAGACCCGTGTGCGCCATGACAGGTACACCATGCTCTTCACAGTAGCCATAAAGCCGGCGCAAGGCGCCATCAAGCAACCTTCCCAAATCAGGGGTATTTTGTACCCACTCCGGCAACCAACAACGCTTCCAGAAATCGGGCTCCGCATCTTGAATATGCTGATTTCCCAGCGCGGCAAAGCCCATTGGTGGGTATAACTTGACGCCGATAAATCCATGTTCATCAAGCGCGCCCTGGACAAGAGCAAAAGAACTGGTAGCTGATTCCCCCTTCCCGAACGCCACTTCTCGCAACGGACAGAATGGCACGAATCCGTGCATTCTCCCTCCCGTCATAATGGACAACTGCTCCATGACCTTGACCTGCGTTTCGAGCGTCGTCCCTGTTGTTTTCCCCTTTGAGATCCACCACGAATAATCGACCATGCTGGGCATAAGGAGGTCCACCGTTCGAACCCCGGGAACATTAAATGTGCGCAGATATTGCTGAATATTTACATACCGGTATTGGAAATTTTGAAGGATGAATTTAATTACACCCATCACCGACCTGTCTCCACTCAGCATGTCCAATGGCTCTGGAGCGTCCTTGTCCAAATCGGGAATCGTGGCAGGAAGCTTGTCAATAATTTCCAGGGCCTCGACTTGCAAACGGGTCTGCATATCGGGAACAAGGAGCTTGCTTTGTTTTTCCACAATGAATGGCAGGTACAGGGGGGAGGTAGCGGCAGCGGTCTTCAAGGAAGCCGTACCGGCTGCATATGCGTTTCGTCGCAGCTGTGAAATGACCTCAATCTTGGCCTGCTCGGTTGTACAAGCAGCCAGTTGGGGGGACAACTCCCGGAGCGTCTGCAGTTCCACATTACCCGAAGGCGCCAATGACCACGCAAGGCCTTGTAGCAGCGCACCGACAGCCATTGCCGCAGGTCCCAGCGGGCTGGCCTCCCCAACCAGCACCTTTCCCACAAAGTCCATGACAGGGATATCCGTGCCATTGAAAATGTGGCAGTGGGCATCGATGGTCAAAGGTCCCGTCGGCAAGTTAATGTCAGGACTGTTTACGCAATCTATGGGACATGGCTTGAGCAAGCAACAGCCTGACAAGCCGACGGTTGTGCCAACCGCGAGAGCACCGATGCCTCGAAGGGCACGACGACGGGCGAAGTTCTCCGGAAAGTGGTCCATACAGCCCTTTCAGCAGTTCATTTCTTCGACTAGCGGGTACAGAAAAAATCGCGTGCTCGATGCAAGGGGGATGGTATATTGATAATTTCAACTTGGCAAGATTTATCGCACAGGCGCGGGCGCGGACTGCGCGACTAATGTTTGACTAACAACGCCTGACACAACCGTAACGAGCGAAAGAAAGACTCGGCGCCCGTGTCGGCTCGAGAAGCGCAACTGTACGGAGTACGGGGCCGCCGAGGCAGTAAAAATTACGATGCGCAGCAGGTTTTGATAGGCTGTCTACGCCTGCTTCGGATCGAAATGCTTGCGCAAGCCTTGCCAGCACGCGAAATAGTCGTTTTGCAGCAGGCCGCCGTCCAGCGCGAATGGCGTGGGCTTGAGGATGGTGCGCGTCTCGAACATGAAGGCCATGGTGTCGCCCACCTTCACGGGCGCGGACGTGTCGCTGTGCGACGCCTTGTCGAAGGTCTGCGCATCGGGGCCGTGGCCGGACATGCAGTTGTGCAGGCTGGCGCCGCCCGGCACGAAGCCGGCCGCCTTGGCGTCGTACACGCCGTGGATCAGCCCCATGAACTCGCTGGCCACGTTGCGGTGGAACCACGGCGGGCGGAAGGTATGCTCGGCCGCCAGCCAGCGCGGCGGGAAGATGGCGAAGTCGATGGCGCCGAACAGGGGATTTTCGCTGGGCGCCTGCAGCACCAGGAAGATCGACGGGTCCGGGTGGTCGTAGCTGATCGAGCCGATGGTGTTGAAGCGGCGCAGATCGTATTTGTACGGCGCGTAATTGCCGTGCCAGGCCACCACGTCCAGCGGCGAATGGTCGAGGGTCGTTCGCCACAGGTGGCCGCCGAATTTGGCCAGCAGTTCACATGCGCCGTCGATGTCTTCAAACGCCGCGTGCGGCGTGAGGAAATCGCGGCTGTTGGCCAGGCCGTTCGAGCCGATGGGGCCCATGTCCGGCAGACGGAAGGCCGTGCCGAAGTTTTCGCACACATAGCCGCGCGCCGCGCCGTCCGGCAGGGTCACGCGGAAGCGCACGCCGCGGGGGATGACGGCGATTTCCTGCGGTTCCAGCTCGATCAAGCCCAGTTCCGTGGCGATGGCCAGCCGGCCTTCCTGCGGCACCACCAGCAATTCGCCATCGGCCGAGTAAAAGAAGCGCTGCATCGAGCGGTTGGCCGCGTACACGTGGATGGCGCAGCCGCTCATGGTTTCGGCGCTGCCGTTGCCGGCCATGGTCTGCCAGCCGTCGATGAAGTCGACCGGCGTACTACTGTCGGGCAGCGGCAGCGGGTCCCAGCGCAGCTGGTTCGGCGGCGTCGGCGGCATGGCGTGGAAGTCGCTGACGATGCGGGTATTTTCCAGCAAGGTAAACGGCGGATGCTGGCTGGCGGGACGGATGCGGTACAGCCACGAGCGCCGGTTCTGCGCGCGCGGCGCCGTGAAGGCCGTGCCCGACAATTGTTCCGCATACAGGCCCAGCGGCGCCTGCTGCGGTGAATTCTGCCCCTGCGGCAAGGCGCCGGCGATGGCTTCCGTGGCAAATTCGTTGCCGAAGCCGCTTTGGTAGCCGGCGCCTATCATGCCGGCTCCGCCAGGCCGTCGGCCGCGTCGCGCAGCAAACCCTGCACCACGTCGGCCTTGCCGATGGCGCCCATGGCCAGCAACGCGAAACGGGCCAGGAACAGGGGCGAACGCTGTTCGCCCAGGCCGCCCATGGTGTGGCACAGCTCGGTGTAAAGATTGTCCAGTTCGATGTCGGTCATGCTGCCTCCTTAATAACTTTTAATGACCCGCTGCGCAAAGTACTGGGGTCAGACCCGCCGGGTCTGATCCCGGCTTTTGCAAGCGCTTCAAGCACCTGCCCCGCCTGCACTTGCCGCCAGCGTCCCAGCACGTGGCCGTCCGGGCGCACGAGATAAAACGTGCCAGGCTGCGCGTCGAACAGCGAGAATACCTGCGCCGTGTGGTCCCAGGCGCACCCTTGCGCGCCGCTGCGGGAAATCGCCACGGTCGTCAGCGGCAAGGTGTCGCCCAGCGCCGCCAGTGCGGATGGTACAGACCCGTCCTCGCTGAAGTACAGTCCCGTGAAATGGCCATCTGCGCGCTTGAGCAAATCGGTAATATACCCCGCTTTTTGCCCGCCGTCGTGCGGCAGCGCCAGCGGGCATTCCGGCAAGACCGTGCCCGGCGCGGGGCCGGCGGCAAACGTCTCGCTATCCGGCGCATTCAGGGCCGACTGCGCATACGCGATGGCGCTCGTCTGGCGCGGGTTGATCAGCGAGCGCACGTGCGCATGCCTGCCCGCCAGGCCCAGCACGGCCGTGCGCATCAGTTCGAAGGCAAACGTGGGCGGCGCCATGAATTCCGTGCTTTTGGTGCCGTGGCGCAAGTTTTCACGGGCAGCGAACACGCGCTCGTCCGAATAGCTGTCCAGCAAGGCATGCGGCGCCTGACCGTTGACGACGTAGGCGAGCTTCCAGGCCAGGTTGTCCGCGTCGTCGATGCCGGAATTGGCGCCGCGCACGCCGAAGATGGGCACCAGGTGGGCCGCATCGCCCGCGAACAGCACGGGGCCGTGCCGGTATTTGTCCAGGGTCAAGGCATTGGCTTTATAAATGGTGATCCATACGGGATGCCATGGGGCAGTCTCTCCCATCATGGCCAGCAGGCTGTCCACGCGGGGCGCCACGTTTTCCAGCAGCACGGCCGCCTGCGCATCCTCGTCGTCGCGCAACTGGTAGTCGATGCGCCAGATATCGTCGGGCTGCTTGTGCACCAGCACGGTCGAGCCAGGATTCGACGGCGGGTCGAAATACGCGAGGCGCTCCGTCGGGCGCTCGCTCTTCAGGTGGATATCGACGATCACATAGCGCCCTTCATAGCTGGTGCCCTGCAATTTGAGCCCCAGCGCCTCGCGCACCACGCTGCGCCCGCCATCGGCCGCCACCAGCCAGTCCGCCTCGATTTTATAGGTCTCATCGGGCGTCGCCACGGTGACGGTGGCGCCGTCGGCGCGCTTGTCCACGCCAGTCACCCGCGTTTGCCAGCGGATATCGATCAATTCCGGCTGGCGCTCGGCCGCATCGAGCAGGAATTGCTCAATATGGTATTGCGCCAGGTTAACCATCGGCGGCAGCTTCTGGTTCGCGTCTTGCGGCATCGTAAAGTGCAGCACTTCCTCGTCGCGGTAAAAACTGCGTCCGCCCGCCCACGGCAAGCCCTTGGCTAAAAAACCGTCGAGCGCGCCGAGGCGTTCGATGATTTCCAGGCTGCGCCGCGAGATGCAGATGGCGCGGCTGCCCGTGCACACGCCATCGTCCGCCTCGATCAGCACCGAGCGCACGCCGTGGCGGGCCAGGCCCAGGGCCGTGGCCAGGCCCACGGGGCCGCCGCCGACGATCAGCACGGGCACGTGCTGCGTGCCGGCGCCCGCAGGCTTGCCGGGCGGATACACCTTCGGCACATGGGGATAAGGGTGGAATGTATCGCTCATGATGTTTCCTCTTCAACAATGTTATTTGCTGCTGCGGGCGATCGGCAGGGTCAGCACGATGGCCGCGCCCGCCACCAGCAGCACGCTGGCGTACAGCAAGCCCGTGGCAAAGCTGTGCGTCAAATCCTTCAGCCAGCCCACGACGACGGGATTCAGGGCCGAGCCGATATTGCCCGTGGCATTGATGACGGCGATGCCGATGGCGCGCGCGCCCAGGCTCAATGCCCGGTCCGGCGTCGTCCAGAAGACGGACATGGCCGTATAAGCGCCCGTCGACGCCATGCACACGCCCAGCAATTGCACCACGGGATTGCTTGCATAGGCCGTCAACAACCAGCCGGCGGCCGACAGCAGCATGGGCCAGACGATATGCCAGCGGCGTTCCTGCAGGCGGTCCGAGCGGCGGCCCCAGGCGATCATGCCGACGACGGTGCACACTTGCGGGATGGCGGCCAGCAAGCCGATTTGCGTGTTGCTGGCGTTGCTATTGAAACTTTTCACGATCAGCGGCGTCCACACGGCCACCATCGCCAGGGTGTTGACCAGGCAAAAATAGGCGAGGCCGAATTTCAGCACGGTGGGCGACAGCATTTCCGCCAGCACGGACGTTTTTTGCTGCGGCGCAACAGGTTTCTGCTCGGCCGCCAGCATGCGCGCCAGCACCTGCTGCTCCAGCTTGCCCAGCCAATTCGCCTTGTTGGGCGAGTCGTCCAGGTAGCCGTACACGGCCAGGCCCAGCAGCACGGAAGGCATGCCTTCGAGCAAGAACAGCCATTGCCAGCCCTTCAAGCCCCAGTGTCCGTCCAGCCCCAGGATCAGGCCCGACAAGGCCGAACCGATGGCAGCCGTGACAGGCATGGCGATCATGAACAGGGCATTGGCGCGCGCCCGGTAGGCGCTGGGAAACCAGTAGGTCAGATACAGCAGCATGCCGGGCAGAAAGCCCGCTTCCGTCACGCCCACCAAAAAGCGCAGCGCATACAGGCTGGCCGGACCGCTGGCGAACAGGGTCGCCGTCGAGGCCAGGCCCCAGGCGATCATCATGCTGCCTATCCATTTACGGGCGCCGATGCGGGCCAGCACGATGTTGCTGGGAATGCTGCAAGCGATGTAGGCGATGTAAAACAGGGTGGTGGCAAAGCCGAACTGGGTGCCGGACAGGCCCAGGTCTTGCATCATGGTCAGGCCGGCGAAGCCGATGTTGATGCGGTCGAGAAAGGAAAACACGAACAGCAGGAACAGAAAGCCCAGCAGATGGCGCGACACCTTGCGCATCACTTGCTGTTCCAGTTGCAGGGTGGCCGCGTCGAGGACGGGCACGGCGGTGGCGGGGATGGCCGCGGGGGCGATGGTCATGCTTGTCTCCATAAGGTGTCGCTCTCCCCTTGCTATTGTTATTGGGTGAGAGCGGCCGGGTGATCCCGGCTTGCAACACAGTATGCAGACGCGCGCCGCAAACCTTGTCCCCATTTTGGGGACGTTTCGCGGCTAAAACTGTCAAAAAGGCGAAGCCATCCCTACGCCAAAAGGACTAAGGGGCTGGCGCCATGCACAGCGCAAACAGTTGCCGCTGGCTGGAAATGCCCAGGCGCTTATAGGCGCGCTTCTGGTACGTGATCACGCTCGATGGCTGCACGCCCATGGTCTCGGCGATTTCCACGGCCGTGAGGCCTTCGAGCACGCAGCGCAGCACGTCCAGTTCGCGCTTGCTCAGGGCGGGGCAATGCTGACGCAGCCTTGCCAGCATCAGCGGCGCGACGCCTTGCGTGGCCTGGCCCTTCAAGCTGTAGTGATGCTTGACGGCATGGGCAAACAGCGGGGACAGGGTTTCGATGCCCGCCACTTCGCCGGGCTGGAACTGGCCCTGGCTGCTGTCGCGGTAGAAATTGACGGACAGCCAGATATCGCCGGCCGGCTGCACCAGCAGGGACAGGCGGTCCGACACATTCGGCTTCTGGTAGCAGACGGCGCGGTAGCCGGGATGGTCGATTTCGTCGCTGGCCTGCTGGTGCAGCACGATGGCGGGATCGATTTTCCGCCCCGGCGCCGGGGCGATCACGCGCTGGTTGCCATCGAGCGCATAGTAATGGCGGGCGTAGCTGTCGGCGATATCCTGCAAAAAGCGCCCGCCGCGCCGGTCCGCCACGGCCACCGTGCGGGGACGGTTGCCGAATTCATAGGCAAAGATCGTGCACTGGGCAATGGGCGCGACCGTGCTGACCGTCTTCAGGATTGCCCCGGCGACGGCGTTCACGTCGGCATGGCCGATGGCCGCCATCAGCTCCAGGGTACGCCCGAAGTCCAGCTGCCCTTCCGCCGGCGGCCGCTCGACGCGCCAGTAACGCATGCCTGGCTCCTTACTGCCCGCGTTGCGGCAAGACCCAGTCCGGCCGGATGTAATGGCAGGTGTAGCCATGCGGCAAGCGCTGCAGATAATCCTGGTGCTCCGGTTCCGCTTCCCAGAACGGGCCGGCCGGCGCCACTTCCGTCACCACCTTGCCGGGCCACAGGCCGGAGGCGTCGACGTCGCGGATGGTGTCCTCGGCCACGCGTTTTTGCTCATCGCTGGTGTAGAAGATGGCCGAGCGGTAGCTGGTGCCGCGGTCGTTGCCCTGGCGGTTTTCCGTGCTGGGGTCGTGGATCTGGAAGAAAAATTCCAGGATCTTGCGGTAGCTGATGGTGTGCGGGTCGAAGATGATCTCGATCGCTTCCGCATGCGTGCCATGGTTGCGGTAGGTGGCGTTGGTCACGTCGCCGCCGCTGTAGCCCACGCGCGTGGCGATCACGCCCGGATAGCGGCGCAGCAAGTCTTGCACGCCCCAGAAGCAGCCGCCGGCCAGGATCGCGGTTTCCTTGTTTTGTGTCATGTTGATCATTCCTTGATCTCAGATACTGGGATTAATCGTTTATCTTACCCTGTCGCGCGATTTTCTTCAGCGGGCCAGCAAGCGCTTGAGCTGCGCCGCCTGATAGGCGCCGATGGCGTCGTTGAACAGGCAACGGATCAAGGGATCGTCGACGATGTCCGCTTCCATCAGTTCGGCGCGCGTGGCTTCGTCGAAGGGGCCATCGTTGATGCGCATGTACATCGACGTCAGCGATTCACCGAGCACCAGCGCCGCGTGGCATTTCACCAGCGGCACTTGCGTCGTCCAGCCCGGCGCCTCGCCCGTGTCCGGCACGAGGTCGATCAAGTCGCCATGCGTGCGGTAATGCAGGATAGTGGCCGCGCCGTCATGGCCGTACAGCGCCAGGCGCCACACGCGCGGGGCCTGGAAGTAACTGTCCTCGGGCAGCTCCATGTCGCGGTAGCGTTCGAGCAAGCCGCGATGGCAGAAATCCAGCACCAGCGCCGTGTCGGCATCGTTCAAGGGCGCGAAACGGCGGGCGATGTCCGCCGTGGCGGGCGCAAGCGCCTCCGGGCGGTAGTCGAAATCCACGTCCTGCGGCCCCACGGGAATGACCCAGGGCAGCGGCGCGGCCGGCGCCATGCCGTGTGCATCGAGCAGCACGGCCGTCGATGGATCGAGGCGGAAGATGTGCGTCTCGGGCAGCGCGGCGCCCATTTCATCGGCAAAGCGGCGGTAGGTAATCGGGAACATCGCATGGTTGTACCAGGACCAGTCTTCCTGCACGAACTGGCAGGAGCTGGGCACGAGGTAACGGGGCGCCAGGGCGCGCAGCTGCGGCACCCAGTCGTCGGGAAGTTCCACCGGGCCCCGCGCCGCTTGCGACGGTGCGATGACGGCGATCTCGCGCATGGTCTGGAATGGCCACAGCACCATGTCCCAGGGCGCGAAGGCGGCCAGCTGCGCCAATGTCTCGGGGCCGATCCAGGAATCGACGACGTTGAGCACATTCAAGCCCGCTGCGCGCACCTGGAACAGCGAGTCGACGTCGTCGTCCAGCGCGCGGCGCGGGATCACCTCGATGCTGCCCACCTGCACGGGCACGTCCACGTGCAGCTTCTCCACCCGCGTGAAACCGAGCGCGCGCAGCATCGCGAACAGTTCGTCGAAGACGCAGTACAGGTAGATGGGCGTGGCGCGGTCGAGCGCATCGAGGCTGTCGAGCGAGCAGTGGTCGTCGTGGAAGTGCGAGATGAAGACGGCATCCCAGCGCAGCCGGCGCACGGCGTCCAGGTCGAAACGCACGGGCGGAAACGCGTGGCAGTTGCGGCTGAACGGGTTTTCGACGATGGGATCGAAGGCGATGGCCGTGCCTTCGCACTCGAAGACATAGCCGGCGTGCAGGATGCGGGAGATTTTCAGGGGCATAAGCAAATTCAGGTTGGGCAGCGCGCCATGATAGCTGAAAAGGCGGCCGCCCTGCCCCGCGTTTACTTAGTACGGATTATTCAGCACATCCATCGCGAAGTAAGTAAAAATCATGTCCGCGCCAGCGCGCTTGATGGCGCCCAGGGTTTCCTGCACCACGCGGCGCTCGTCGATGGCGCCCGCCTGCGCGGCGAACTTGATCATCGCGTACTCGCCGCTGACCTGGTAGGCGCCGATCGGCAAACGCGTCACTTCGCGCAGGTCGCGGATGATGTCCAGGTAGGCGCCGGCCGGTTTCACCATCAGCGCGTCGGCGCCTTCGGCTTCGTCGATCAAGGACTCGCGCACCGCTTCGCGGCGGTTCATCGGGTCCATCTGGTAGGTCTTGCGGTCGCCCTTCAGGGTGCTGCCGGCCGCGTCGCGAAACGGGCCGTACAGGCCGGAGGCGAACTTGGTGGAATACGCCATCACGGGCGTGTCGTGGAAACCGGCCGCGTCGAGCGCGCCGCGGATGGCCGCCACCTGGCCATCCATGGCGGCCGACGGGGCGATGATGTCGGCGCCCGCCTGGGCGGCGATGACGGCCTGCTTGCCCAGGTTGAGCACTGTACTGTCATTGTCGACCGTGTCGCCATGCAGGATGCCGCAATGGCCGTGGTCCGTGTATTCGCAGAAGCAGGTGTCGGACATGACCACCATTTCCGGCACGGCGTCCTTGATGATGCGCGACATGCGCGCCACCAGGCCGTCCGGGTTCAGGGTGTCCGTGCCGTGGCTGTCCTTGTGGTGCGAAATGCCGAAGGTCATGACGGAGCGCAGGCCGGCGCGCGCATAGCGCTCGACTTCCTGCGCCAGCTTCGCTTCGGGAATGCGGCGCACGCCGGGCATGGACTTGATGTCGATGAATTCGCTGCTGCCTTCGTCGACGAAGATCGGCAGGACCAGGTCGCGCGGATTGATCTCGGTTTCGCGGAACAGCTCGCGCAGTTGCGGGGTCGCGCGCAAGCGGCGCATGCGCGAAGTGGGGAATTGTGCTGGCATGGGATGACTGGCTTCAGGTTAACAACGCCGATCAGTATACGCCGATCACGCCGATTGCGCCGGGCTGCCCGGCAAAAAAGCCGCGCAGGTCAAGAAACCCCGCCCTGCGCCGTCATTGCGCGTGCAGCAGGGCCGCCACTTGCCAGCGCATGTCGGCCGCCAGCTGCACCAGCATGGCGCCGCGGCGGCGTGCATCGGCACGCTTTTTCGACGGCACCAGCTCCAGCTCCGGCATCCGGCAAGGGCCGCAAGGCAGGCGGTAATTGCCGTCGCTGGTGGGCAGCGCATGCAGTTCCCGCCACGCCAGGTCGTAATCGCAGGAGATATGCCGGCGCCGGCGCCAGTTCAGCGCGATGCGGTTGGCGTTGCTGACCAGGTCCAGGTGGCCGCAGCCGAAAAAGTCGCCCAGGTCGCGCAAGGCGGCCACCATCAGGTTTTTCGGCCGGCAGCCGTGCAGCGCCCGCGTGGCCTCCTTCACTGCCTGCGCGCCGGCGGGCGAGCGCAAGCCCTGCAAGGCGCCCAGCTGGATGACGGCGCCGCCAGGCTGGGGCCGGAACAGGAAACTGGCCAGGTACAGCGGCACGCCGTCGCGCGTCAGGCGCAGGCACAGCTCCCCTTCGCGGTGGCTGTCATGGATGGCCGTCAGCTGCAAGCGGTAGCTGGCGCCATCCTTGCCTTCGATGCTGGCCAGCACCAGCGCGCGCCGCGCTGCGCATTCCACCAGCGGCCGCGCGCCAGCCTGCCACAGGAAACGGTAATGCCCGCACAGCAGGTCCACCCTCGCCGCGCAGCCCAGCTGGCGGCTGGCGTAGGGACGATAGATCTTGTAGCGCAGGCTGGGATGGGCTTGCGCCAGCGCCGCCAGGCCCGGCGTCGTGGCGATGACCGCTTGCCAGCGCGCGCGCTGCAGGGGGAAGACGAGCGCGCCCAGCGCCGCCTTGATCCGGTGGCCATGCTGGCGCAGTGGCGCCGGTGGCGGCGCGGCGTTGTCGCCGGTGGCGGTAAATGTATGCATGAAACGGCTCTACTGAACGGGACGCGGCGACGGCCGCAGGCAGCCCGGCACGGGCCGCTGCGCGCACGCAGCCGCTCTACGCGGGGTAAAGCGGATGATAGGGGGAGGTGAAAATGAAGGGGGTTACAAGTTGGTAATGTGCGGATATGCCACGCGCACTGGCAAGCTAGCGCAGCAGCCGCAAGCGCAGGCGCAGGCCCGGCGCCGCATCCTCGATATCCAGACTGCCGCCATGCAGGGCCGCGATGGCCGCCACGATGGACAGGCCCAGGCCATTGCCGGGCAAGTGGCGGCTCTTGTCGAGCCGGTAAAAACGCTGCGTCAGCTTCGGCAATTCTTCCGTCGGCACGCCGGGGCCGTTGTCGCGCACGGCCAGCCAGCAGCCGCGTTCATCGCTGCCGGCCGACACTTCCACCGTGGCGCCCGGGCCCGCGTACTTGATGGCGTTGTCGACCAGGCTGGCCAGGGCGCTGCCCAACAGGTTGCGGTCGCCGCGCGCCGGCACGCCTTCGCCATACATCTGCACCAGCAGCACGCCCTGCTCGTCGGCCGTGGCTTCGTACATTTCCACGATATCGGCGCCGATCTGCTGCAAGTCGATGTCGTCGAAATTCTCCGGGCGCATACCCGATTCGGCCGCCGCGATCTGCAGCAGCTTGTCGAACACGCGCGTCAGGTCGTCGATGTCGTCGATGGCCGCCTGCGCCGCACTCTCGTGGCCGGCCACGTCCTGCTGCTGGCGCAAGGCGCCATCGAGCTTGTTGCGGATGCGCGCCAGCGGCGTGCGCAAGTCGTGCGCGATGGCGTTCGACACGTGGCGCACGCCTTCCATCAAATGTTCGATGCGGTCGAGCATGCGGTTGATGTCGCGGCTCAGCAAGCCGAATTCATCCTCGCTGGAGACGGGAATGCGCCGGCTCAGGTCGCCCGCCTCGATTTCCCCCGCCGTGCGGCGGATCTGGCCGATGCGCGCCTCGAGCTGGCGGCGGAACAGCCACGCGCCCGCCACCACCAGCAGGATGGCCACCCCGCCGCCATAGGCCAGCGAGCGCAGCACCAGGGTACGGATCGACTTGCCCTCTTCCATGTCGCGCCCGACGAACAGACGCGCGCCGCCCGCCAGATCGCGGATCAGCATGCGCGCGGGCACCCGGCGCCCTTCGCGCGTGACGTCGCGGTGCAGCAAACGGCCCACGGGGCTGCCCACGTCGGGCCAGGACGACAGATTGCCCGCCACGCGGCGGCCGTCGGCGCCCACCAGCAGGAAGATTTCCGTGTCGCTGTCGGTGCGGTCGGTCAGCAAATGGGCGATTTCCGCCGTCGTGCGGCTGGCGTCGTCCTGCTGGTACAGGGCGGCGAGGCGCTCCGAGAGCAGGGTCAGCTTGCGATCCACGCTGCGATCGAGCACGCCGATGGTGCCGAAATAGAACACGGCGCAGACGATGCTGATCGAGACGACCACCAGCACGCCATAACCGAGCGCCAGGCGGGCCGCGATCGAGCGGTGCCAGTTACGCACTGTCGATCACGCCCAGGGTGTAGCCGACGCCGCGCACCGTGTGGATCAGCGGCGGCGAAAATTCCTTGTCCACCTTGGTGCGCAAGCGGCTCACCTGCACGTCGATGACGTTGGTCTGCGGGTCGAAATGGTAGTCCCACACGGCTTCGAGCAGCATGGCGCGCGTGACGGACTGGCCTTGGTGGCGCATCAGATATTCGAGCAGGCGGAATTCGCGCGGCTGCAGGGCGATTTGCCGGTTGGCGCGCGTCACGCGCATGGTGCGCATGTCGAGCACCAGGTCGGCCACCTGCAGCTGCGTCGATTCGGGCACGGGCGCGGCGCGCCGCAGCAGCGCCTCGATGCGCGCCAGCAGTTCGGCGATGGCGAACGGTTTTGACAAATAATCGTCGCCGCCGCTGCGCAAGCCGCGCACGCGCTCGTCGACGCTGGACAGGGCCGACAGCACCAGCACGGGCGTGTTGCGGCCCATGCCGCGCAGGCGCGCGACGATGGCCAGGCCGTCGATCTCGCCGGGCAGCAGGCGGTCGAGCACCAGCGCATCCCAGTCTTCGCCGCAGGCCAGGCGCATGCCGTCGATGCCATTGTCGCAGGCGGTGACGTCGTGGCCAGCCTCGCGCAGGCCGGCACAGATATAGCGGGAAGTTTCAGCTTCGTCTTCGATGACCAGGCAGCGCACGGGAATTCCTTGTAAAGAGCGGGACAGCAAACATGCGCAGCATACGCCAGGCGCGCGCCACTTGCCAGCCCCGCCGCGCGGCGTTCCCCGGCTAGTTACATTTTCCGCGCAGCTTGGCGATCGCCATGAAGGGCAAGGCATACACGCCGCCGATGGCGAGCGGGCCGATGCCGGTGGGCTGGCGCTTCAAGCCATCGGCGTGCAGGCAGTCGGGCACCTTCGCTTCGGCAAAGGCGGCGGCAAACTGCTCATATTTTCGGTCGGCGCGTATCGTCACCTGCTGCATGGCCGGCTGCGGCAGAGAGTCGCGCACCTGCGCCTCTTCCTCCAGCACGGCGCGCACGGCATCGCGTATCATCGTTTGCGTCAGTTGCGGTGCCGGCCCAGGATCCTGTACCGGCGCCGCTTCGGGCGCCTGCGCGCCCGCTGGCGCCGCACCGCACAGCCATATCAGAGTAACAAGCTTGCGTGCCATTTTCATCGTCATCATCCATGCATGCCAGGTTTGCAATATTTCTCATAATATAGCAGCATTCATGCGCGCCGCCGCGTGCGGCGAACGATGGCAGGGTCGGGTACAATACAGCCTCGACAATTTTTGGCCGCGCCCGCGCGCGCATGTGCGCAGGTTTATCGGCGCCTCCCGGCTTGCCGCGGCCTGCATAGCCACCACTGCCATTAACGAACAGCAGGCACGCCCGGCGCGCGCCACAGACAAATACAGCCATGAAACCGACCCACTCTCTCGCACTGGCGCTGGCCATCACCTGCGGCAGCGCCGCCGCCGCCGCCGCCGCCGACACCAAGCAAAGCATGCTGTTCGATGAAATCCCCATCGGCAGCTGGAGCACTTCCGCCGAACTGGGCGCCATCACCACCTCGGGCAACACGGTCGGCACCTCCGTCACGGGCAAGATCGACGCGCGCCAGGAGCTCGATGACTGGAGCAACCAGTACATCTTCAGCGGCTACTTCAAGGAAGACGAAACGACGAACGACGACGGCGAGAAAGTGCGCGAACGCTCGGCGGAACGCTTTTCCGCCTCCGCCAAGGCCGCCTACAAGCTGATGGCCGACCATGAAAAACTGTTCGTGCTGGCCTCGCACGTGAACGACAAGTTCGGCGCCTACACCAAGTACTCGACCCTGGCCGTCGGTCATGGCTCGCGCTGGTACCAGTCGAGCGACAAAAGCGTCGACGTGGAAATCGGTCCTGGCTATTTCAGCGGCACCAACGACGCGGGCGAATCGGAACACGGCCTGACGGTGCGCGGCGCGGCCGCCATGAAGTGGAAGATCAGCCAGTCGGCCATGTTTACGCAAACGATCAGCGTGGAACGGGGCACTTCGAACACCCACTCGATCGCCGAGACGGCGCTCAGCACGAAAATCAACGGCACCATGCAGATGAAGGCCGCCTTCAGCGCCCGCAACGACACGCGCGTACCGGACGACAAGAAGAACACGGATACGCAAACGTCGCTGACCCTGGTCTACTCGTTCTAGGCGCGGTCCGGCCATGCTGATGCGGCGTCTGCGCGTATGCGCCCTCCTGTGCGCCGCGGCGCTCCTGAGCGGCTGCGCCGCCGTCACCGTCAGCGCGATCTCGCCGGCCGACTACCTGCAGCAGCGGCGCGGCGACATCCTCACCACGGGGAAATTGAGCGCTGCGGCCAGTGAGGTGCTGCGCATCATCGGCAGCGACATCGCCGCCTGCGAAGCCAATACGGGCAGCTGCCGCGCCGACCTGGCCCGCTCCGAACTGCTCAGCGACGAGCAGCGCCTGGCCACCCTGTCCGAATTGTGGCTGGAAAGCGCGCTGGCGGAAGAAAAACAGGGCGGCCACGCCAGCGCCGAACTGCTGGCCGCCTGGCTGGAATCGGCCCGCTATGCGTATGCCTACCTGTTCTACACGACGCGCACGCCGGGCCAGCGCGCCTTCGAAGAACGCCAGACGCAGATCCGCGACTACTACAACTACGCCGTGCAAAAGGCCGTCGGCAACCTGTTCCGCCACCGCGGCGAATACCGCCCGGACGGCCATGTGATCCGCGTCGCCGGCTGGCAGATCGACAGCGAATTGTCGGCCCTGCGCCTGCCAGAGGACGGCACCCTGCCCGAAGAACTGCTGCCGGCCACCTCGCTGTCGTTTTCCGGCCTGCGCAATGTGTACCGGCGCGACGGCTTCGGCGCCGACCTGGTGGCCGTCATGCCCAAGCCGCAGGCGTCGAAAGGCGACTATGTGCCCTACCAGGAAACCCGCTTCCCCGTCGTCACGGCGCTGATCCGCTTCGACGGCAACAGCCTGCAGGAAGTGCTGGCCACGCAGCAGCTGCTGGTGATGCTGGTCGACCCGACGCGCAGCGAATCGACGCGCATGGCGGGCCAGGAATTGCCGGTGGCCGCCAATTTCACGGCCGGCTATGGCTTGTGGCTGGCCCGTTCCGGCTTCGGCGTGCAGGCGCTGCGCACCCTGTTCGGCCGCGCCGACGGCATTTCGCGCCCGCAGGTGCACCTGATGCAGCCCTACGACCCGAAGAAGCGCACCATCGTCATGCTGCACGGCCTGGCCAGCAGCCCGGAAGCGTGGATCAACGTGGCGAATGAACTGATGGGCGACGAACAGCTGCGCCGCCGCTACCAGATCTGGCAAGTGTACTACCCGAGCAATGCACCGCTGGCGGCCAACAACGCCGCCATCCGCCAGGCGCTTGCCGCCACCCTGGCGCAGTTCGACCCGGCTGGCAAGGCGGATGCCGCGAACGACATGGTCTTGATCGGCCACAGCATGGGCGGCGTGCTGGCGCGCCTGATGGTGTCCGACGCCAGCAACACCCTGCTCGACGCCATCACGGAAGAATACAATTTGAAGGGCAAGAAGGCGGAAAAAGTGCGCGCCGGCCTGGCGCCCTACCTGAATTTCACGGCCATGCCGCAGGTGAACCGCGCCATCTTCATCGCCGCGCCGCACCGCGGCACCTCGTTCGCCAACCACAAGGTGGCGCGCTGGATCGCCAACCTCGTCACCTTGCCCATCACCATGCTCGACCAGCTGTCCGACGCGGCCGGCAGCCTGGCGCAGCTCGACACGGGCAGCAGCGAGCCGCTGCGCATCCCCAACAGCATCGATAACCTCAGCGACAAGGATCCGTTCGTGCGCCTGGTGGCCGACCTGCCCATCAGCCCGAAAGTGCGCTACTACTCCATCATGGGCAACGACACGCCGGACCTGCCGCTGGCCGAATCGAGCGATGGCGTGGTGCCCTACGCCAGCGCCCACCTCGACGGCGCGCAGTCGGAAAAAGTCATCCCGTCCTGGCACAGCGTGCAGGAAAGCCCGCAGGCGATTCTGGAGATACGGCGGATTTTGCGGTTGCCGGACAGCTTGCCATAAGGCATCGCAGGTCGGATGCGCGGAGCAGCACCCTGCGCAATCCCACCTACCCGGCCTGCCTCCAGCCCTTGCTCATCAGCATCGCCACTGCGCCGATAAAGAGGCAAGAAAGCAATGACCATGACCGCGCGGCCGCATATCCAGCTGCCTGATGCGGGAAAAGTGCGCTGCTCGCTTGATAAAGTTGCGAAACATGATAATCTTGTGAGTGAGATGTCAGCCGCATTTATCCGAGGAGTGAACATGACAGCACATCTGACTCACAGCACCCTGGCGCCCGACCTTCAGGAATGGACAGATAGGGACTTGCGGACAGTGGAACAATTCTCGCAGTTGGTGTGTGCGCAACTCGACATGCTGGCGCACGGCCCCGAGCGCGAGCGCCTGATCGACCTGGCCACACGCGCGCTCAATGCGGCGCGCGCCTCGCTGGTCCCCACGCCGCCATCGATCCTGCTGCAACTTCCTGCATCAAAACTCAAGGTTTCAGAAGTCATTGGCCAGGGATGGGTGGAACTGTCGCAAGCGTCGCTGTATCGCGCCGTGGAAAGCCAGCGGTTTTATTGCGTGACGCCCAAGGGACGCAGTATCGGCAAGGAGTTTCCGGCTTGGCAATTTGTGCAGCCTGTGCCGGAATTGATCGCGCCCGTGCTGGCCATCCTGGCCGGCCAGCCGAGCAGTGAAATCCATGCCTTCTGGATCAGCAGTGCAGACGAACTCAACGAACTTTCGCCAGCAGAGATGCTTGCAGGCAAATCGTTTGAAACGCGGCCCGCAGTGCATCCCAGCCAGCAGGCGCTGCTGGATCTGCCGGCCAGCGAGAGATTACGCAAGGTCATGGCATCGGCAAAGTGGCAGCATAGGGGGATGGCTGACATCATAGGCTAGTCCCGCATGACGCCTGAACTGCAAGAAACACCAATTCCGCCAGACATGGCCGCACGCCTGCCGGCATTGGCATCGCTGCGCACTGAATTATTGAGCAATATCATCATCCTTCAGGCCGGCCAGGCCCTCGTGCGCGCGGCGTGGAACGAGACGTCCATCTGGCCGGCGAAGGTTGAACGGACCTACCGCTTCGGTCCGCCCGCCGAGCTGGCCAATGCGCACGGCTTCCCCTATCACTGGGTGTATATCGCGGACGATGCCTACACGGCAGCCTGGGAAGCCCAGCTGTGCCGTAATGACGTCACGCGCCCAGGCACCTTTTACATCGCGCACAACGCGCAACAAGCGCTGATCGCAACGCTGTCATTCAACGTGCCACTGCGGCTGCTCGACCTGACGGGCCTGGCCGCCAGCCGGCTGGGCATCTATGACCAATTGCGCAGC
This sequence comes from Janthinobacterium kumbetense, assembly GCF_023703445.1. Classification (NCBI taxonomy): domain Bacteria; kingdom Pseudomonadati; phylum Pseudomonadota; class Betaproteobacteria; order Burkholderiales; family Oxalobacteraceae; genus Janthinobacterium; species Janthinobacterium kumbetense. The sequence goes on along the minus strand of NZ_JAMQGR010000001.1, from coordinate 691,606 downwards.
CCCGATCACGGCTGGTGCCAATGGCTGGGCTGGCAGCTGGATCGGATCATTGCGCAGGAAGCCGGCGCGATTCACGGTTTCATGTATCCATCGCGCCGCCAGCCCGGCAAACTTGCGTATGCCATTTCATCGCGCCACATGAGCAAGCTGGGCAGCGACATGGCGTGCCAACACGTGCGATTCGGCGACACCGCGGCCTGTGCACGCCTGCTTGCCGATCGCCTGCGCGTGGATCCGCCCTGACCTGCCTCCCCTACGCCGGCTCGCGCCACTTGTCCTTGATTTCAAGCATGGCCGGCAGCTGTTCGATGAACAGCGCCAGCAGTTGCGGGTCGAAGTGCGTGCCGCTGTCGCGCTGCATGGTGGCGATGGCTTCGTCGACCGTCCAGGCGCGCTTGTACGGGCGTTCGCTGGTGAGGGCGTCGAAGACGTCGGCGATGGCGACGATGCGGCCTTCGTGGGGGATTTCCTCGCCCTTCAAGCCTTGCGGATAGCCGCTGCCATCCCATTTTTCATGGTGCGTCAGGGCGATGGTGCGCGCCATTTTCAACAGGCCGCCCGCGTGCTCGCCGATGATGGCCGCGCCGATTTCCGCGTGGCTGCGCATGACTTTCCATTCGTCCGCATCGAGCTTGCCCGGTTTTTGCAGGATGGCGTCGGGGATGCCGATCTTGCCCACGTCGTGCATAGGCGCCGCGTTGAGCAAGTCTTCCGCCCTGCCCGCGCTGTAGCCGGCCGCCAGCGCCAGCTGGCGCGCGTAATAGCTCATGCGGATGACGTGCATGCCCGTCTCGTTGTCCTTGTACTCGGCCGCCTGGCCCAGGGTCTGGATCACCTGCAGGCGCGAGCGGCGCAATTCCTCGGCGTCGACCAGCGACAGATGCGTGCGCACGCGGGCGCGCACGATGGGCGGGCTGACGGGTTTCGTGATGTAGTCGACGGCGCCCGCGTCAAAACCGTCCGCCTCGTCCTTCACGTCGCACAGGGCCGTCACAAAAATGACGGGGATGGATGCGGTGACCGGCATGGCCTTCAGCTGGCGGCACACTTCATAGCCCGTCATGGCGGGCATCATGATGTCGAGCAGGATCAGTTCGACGGGGTTGTTCTGCGCCAGTTCCAGCGCCTTCTCGCCATCCTTCGCATACAGCAGGCGGTAATCGTCCTGCAAAATCTGGCGCAGCACCTGCAGATTCGTCGCTTCATCGTCGACCAGCAACAGGATCGGTTTGTCTTCGTGTAAGGTCATCGTTAGCCCAATATCAGGAAAGGTCGGCAGGCGTTGGCGCTTCCAGCCACGCCAGCAGCTGGCGCAGCACGCCCGCGGCGCGCGCAAATTCAAAGTCGTCGATGGCGCTGGCCAGCGCCTGCAGGCGCGGCTGCTGGCCGTGCGGCGCCAGCATGGCGGAGATCTGCGCCATCAAGGCGTCGTCCAGCTGCCCGCCTTCCAGGCTGGCGATAGCTTGCCGCAGCAAGGCGCCAGCGGCGGCTGCATCGAGGGGCGCGCTGGCGACCGGCGCCTGCATGGCCACGGCCGGCATGCCCGCCTCTTCCAGCTCGCCGGCCAGCGCCATGAAGGCGGCCGCCAGCTGCACCAGCAATTCGGTCACCGGCAACTGGCGCGCAATCGCTTGCTCGATGCGCCCCAGCAGGCTTTCGACCTGCACCAGGCACAGGTTGCCCGCCGCGCCCTTGATACGGTGCAGCAGGTGGCCGGCCACACTGCTGCCGCCGCGTTCCAGTTCCGCCGCCAGCATGGCGGCGCAGTCGCCATTGGCCTGCACGAAGCGCGCGATGGCGCGCTGCAGGGCTTCGCGTCCGCCCCACAGGGCGATGCCGCGCTGCCAGTCCACCTGGCCGGCAGCGGCGCGCGCCGCCGCGCCGGCCGCCGGCGGCGGCATGGCCACGGCGATATCGAGCAGGCGGGCGATTTCCGCCGTCAGCTTGTGCATTTCCAGCGGCTTCGAGGCGAAACCGTTCATGCCGGCCGTCTGCGCGGCGCGCCGGTCCTGTTCCAGCACGCTGGCCGTCAGGGCGATGATGGGCGTCGCCTTCAAGCCCTGCTCACGCTCGTGCACGCGGATCAGGCGCGTCGCTTCCAGGCCATCCATGCGCGGCATCTGCACGTCCATCAGCACGATGTCGAAGCTGCCCTTGCCGAATTCGCGCACGGCGCTCTCGCCATCGCTGGCGGCGATCACCTGGTGGCCGGCCGCGCCCAGGCTGATCAGGAGCAGCTCCACGTTCTGCGGCACGTCGTCGGCCGCCAGGATGCGCAGCGGCGGCAAGGCCACCACGGGCTGCTCGCTGCGGCGCGCCACGGCCTTGCCCGGCGCCAGCGGCAGCAGCACGTGGAACACGCTGCCCACGCCCAGGGTGCTTTCCACCGTGATGGTGCCCCCCATCAGTTCAACCAATTGCAGCGAAATCGTCGTGCCCAGGCCCGTGCCGCCAAAACGGCGGCTCATCGAGGAATCGGCCTGCGTGAACGGCGCGAAGATCTTGTCCAGGCGGTCGGCGGGGATGCCGATGCCCGTATCGTGCACGGCGATATGCACCTGCTCGCCCTGCATGCCGACGGCCACGCGCACATGGCCCACTTCCGTGAACTTGACGGCGTTGCCGATCAAATTCGTCAGCACCTGCTGCACCCGGCGCGCGTCGCCCAGGAAGAATTGGCCCATGCCCGGGTCGATGTCGACATGCAGCACCAGGTCGCGCGCATGCGCCGTGATGCGCAGCGACGCGGCCACGTGATCGACCAGGTCGGGCAGCGAAAAGTCCACCAGTTCCAGCTCGGTGGCGCCTTTTTCCAGCTTGGCCGTGTCGAGGATGTCGTTGAGCAGTTCGAGCAGGGAACGGGCCGACTGGCGTACCGTGCCCAGGTGGCGGCGCTGCAGGCTGTCCAGGGCCGTCCCCAGCAGCACTTCCGTAAAGCCGATGATGGCGTTCATCGGCGTGCGGATTTCATGGCTCATGTTGGCCAGGAAGCTGGTCTTCGATTCGGCGGCCAGCTCGGCGCGGTCTTTGGCCGCGCGCAGGTTTTCCTGCATGGCGCGCCGTTCGCTCACGTCGGTGGCCAGCTTGACCACCTTGAACGGCTTGCCGTCCGTATTGAAGATGGGGTTGTACGAAGCCTGTATCCACACTTCCCGGCCATCCTTGCCGATGCGTTTGTACTCGCCCGTGTTGAATTCACCCTGCGCCAGGTGCTGCCAGAACGCGATGTAATCGGGCGAGGTCACATAGCCCGGTTCGCAGAAGATGCTGTGGTGCAAGCCCAGCACGTCGTCGGACCGGTAGCCGATCAGGTCGAGGAAGTTCTCGTTGGCCGCCAGGATGCGCCCCTGCAGGTCGAATTCCGCGACGGCAGTCGCGCGCGAGATGGCCGTCACCTTGCCTTCGTACTCGGCGTTGCGCAATTCGCTTTCCGTGATATCGAGGATGACGCCGTCGATCCAGCGCACCACGCCGTCGTTGTCGAGCACGGGGCCGCTGCTTTCGCGCACCCAGCGCTCGCGCCCGTCTCGGTGGATCAGGCGGTAGACGTTCTCGAAGTCGCGCTTTTCGCCGGCCGCCTGCACGCAGGTGTCGTTGACGCGCTGGCGGTCGTCCGGGTGCACGAGGTCGAACAGCCTGACGCGGCCCTCGACGAAATCCTGCGGCATCCAGCCCGTCAGGTTGAAGACGGCGTCGCTGATGAAGATCATCTTCCATTCGGGCGCGAAGCTGCAGTGGAACGAGACGCCGGGAATGTTGCGGATCAGGGTGCGGTACTGGCGCTCGCTGTCCTTCAGCGCCTGCTCCATGCTGCGCGACGAGCGCATGTCCGTGACAAACGCCACGAACAGGGGCTGGCCCGGCGTGTCGATCTTGCCGATCGCCACGCGCATGGGCAGCACGGCGCCATCCTTGTGGCAGCCATCGAGTTCGCGTCCGCTGTCGAGGATGCGCGAGGCGCCCGTTTCCAGGTAGTCGCGCAGATAGCCCTCGTATTCGGCCGCGTCGGACGGCTGCAGCAGCACGCTGGCGTCGCGCCCCACGATCTCCGCTTCGCGCCAGCCGAACAGGCTTTCCGCGGCGGGATTGAAGGAGCGCACCTTGCCCTGGCCATCGATGGTGATCAAGCCGTCGGCCGCCGTATCGACGATGGCGCGCAGGCGCGATTCGCTGGCGCTCGCATGGCGCAGCAGCTGGCGGTAGCGCAGCAAGCCGTTCGCGGCGGCGACAAACACCGTCAGGGTGACGGTGATCAGCGCCACGGCCAGGGCCACAAATGAAGCTTGCACCGTGATCGTGTTGTCGCCTGCCGTGGGGGTGCCGGAAAAGCGCGCCGCCAGCATGCCTGTGTAATGCATGCCGGAAATGGCCAAGCCCATGACGGCACTGCTGACCAGCAAGGACGCCAGGGGACTCATGCGCAAACGCATGGCGCTCAGGCCGAAGCGTATCCACAGCGCCAGCATGGCCATGACGACGGCCACCACCAGCGACAGGGCGAACAGCCAGGGCTGGTAATGCAGGGTCAGCGACGTCTGCATGGCGGCCATGCCGCTGTAATGCATGGAACCGATGCCCACGCCGACGAGCACGCCGCCCACCACCAGCTGGCGCCAGTTGATGCTCGGGCGCGCCAGCATGTGCAGCGCCACCCACGAAGCGGCCACGCCGGGCAGCATGGAAAGCAAGGTCAGGCTGGGGTCGAAGGAGACGCGCGTGCAGATGTCGAAAGCCAGCATGCCGATGAAGTGCATCGACCAGATGCCGCCGCCGAGCGCGATGGCGCCCGTGATGATGGCCGTCTGGCGCTGGAAGCCGCGCTCGCTGCTGCGCGCCATGCCGGCGATCTGCAAGGCCATGAACGAGGCAAAGATGGCGATGCCGATGGAAAACAGCACCAGCCAGGCGTTGTGCGTGCCGTAGATGTACTGCATGGTATCGGTCGATACGGCAAAGATGGAACTAAACATACTGTCGTGGCATAAGGTGAGTGAAACGTGACGTCGCAAAACATGACGGCGCACCGCGCGCGCCGGCGCCACGCTTTTTACTAAAGCGGCAACACAGCGGAAATGACAACGGTAGCAGTCGACCAGGGCAAGGCTCGGTCATCACGCCCGCGCCTGCCGCGCGGGGGAAAGGTGCTTTTTACAGAGTGAAAAAGCGGAATGCGTACGAACTCTGGCGCGGATGGCTGGCCGCCAGCGTGACGATGATTTTTTAAAGAGCCATGAGTATAGTTGCTTTGCGAACATATTCATAGGACTTCAGCAATACTATAGCAAGAAAGGCAATATTCTGAGGTCGCGATGCGACAGCGCTCGCCCGTTCAGGCTGGCGGCCACAGCGCGCGTATGGCGGAAGAGGCCTGATAGGTCGCACCAGCGCGCTCGGCCACAGGGATACCTGCCAGTGTACAGCGGCGGCCCAGCTCGTCCTTGATCTGCCGCAACGACCAGCGCTGCGGCACGGGCAGATCCATGCCCACCACGCGGATCAGCGGGCAATCGTCGAGGGTCGTGTGCAGCAGCAGCTCCACGCGCGCCATCGGCGGCCCGCCGCGGTAGACATCCACCGCGCCCGCGTAAGTGACCACCTCCAGCGCGCGTATCTGCTGCGGCGTCAGCTGCAGTACCTTGTCATGGCCGGGCAAGCCCCGCGCCAGCCGGCGCAGCAACACGCCCGCATCATTGATCTCGACATGAAAAGACAGATCGGGGCCCGGCAGAAAAAGCACGCCGACGATCCAGGCGGTCAGCGCCGGCAGGCCCAGCAGCACCGCCTCGCCCGCATACGGCACGTCGCGCCAGACGGCTTGCACGATGAAGGCAAGGATCAGGACGCAGCCGCCCAGCAGCACGCTGCGCCACAGCACGGGGCGCATATTGGCCATCATCGCCGCATGGCAGCTGGCATCGTCGGCCGGCGCAAAGCGTATCCATTCGGCGCGCGCCGGCTTGCAAGGCCGGGCGGGAATACCGCTCAAGCGTTCTGCGCCAGCATGCCGCGGAACCACGCCAGTTGCTCGCGCGTCAGGTAATTGGCGCCATCGCCATGCAGCAGGACGATTTCGATCTCGGGAGGAATCGAGGCGAGCAGTTGCGCGCCCGTGACGGGAATCTTGGGGAAATTGATGCCGGCCAGGAAGGCGGGATCTTCCGCCACCGTCACGCAGCGGCGCTCGGGATTCGGCGACGGCACGAGGAACAGGTCGATCTGCTCGCTTTGCCCGCCGATGACGACGTGCAATTGCGCGGCCAGCAGTTCGGGCAGGATCAGCTCGATGTTATTCTCGGCGCGCGATTGCTGGAAAGCGCTTTTCAGGGGCGTGAGGAGAGGAATGGCGGTCATGGCAAAGTGGAAAGATAAAGACGGCGGCAGTGTAGCAGAGGCGCCCGGACGGGCGCGCTCCGCTGGCGCAACGGCTACATCTTGTAGTTCAGCGAGACAAGTACGCTGCGCGGCGCGCCGTAGCGCGCCAGCCCGCCGGACCAGGAATAGCCGAGCGCCTGGTAGTAGCGGCGATCGAGCACGTTGTCGATGTTCGCGCGCAGCTGCAGCTGCTCGCTGATGCGATAGCCGGCCGTCAGCCCGACGATGGCGTAACCGCCCTGCTGCGTCAGGTAAGCCTTGTCGCGGCGGTCGATCTTGTCCTGCGCATACACGGAGGCGCCCAGGTTCCAGCGCGCCAGGCTGCCGCTCAGCTGCACGTTCGTGTACAGCTTGAACAACTGCTTCGGCTCGTCCGTGGCGATGCGCTGGCCGATATTCGCGGCCACGCTGTCCTTCGTGTACTTGGCCAGCACATGGGTGTAACCACCCGAGACCTGCCAGCCCGGCAATGGCGAGCCCGACAATTGCAGATCGACGCCTTCGCTCTGCACCTGCCCGGCCGCGCGGGCGCAATAGATGGGGCCGCCCGTGGGGCAATTGACTTCATCGGTCATGGCGCGGTTGTTTTGCTTGATGCGGAACAAGGCGCCGCTGGCGTTGAGCCTGCCGCCGAAATATTCGCCCTTGACGCCCACTTCCAGGTTGGTGCCGCTCAACGGCGGCAAGCCATTGCCTTTGACATCGAGCACGCTTTGCGGCTGGAATATCTGCGTGCCGCTCGCATACACGGAGTGATGCGGGTCCAAGTCGTAGACGAGGCCCGCGTACGGGGTGAATTTCGCGTTTTCCGTCAGGTCGCGGCGCCACGTCGGATTGGCGGCATACCAGCCCGTGACATCCTGCGCATACCAGCCGAAGCGCCCGCCCAGCACCAGGCGCAGCGGATCGGCCAGGCTGAAGTTGCCGGCCGCATACAGCCCCTTCTCGTCCGTCTTGCGGCCCCAGTTGTAGGGCTCGAACGGCGCGCCGTTCATGCGGTAGGCGCGGGGATTCCAGTGGCGGATATCGAACACGCGCGTCTGCGCGCCTTCCCAGCTCTGACCCGCGTCCGAATCGTCGTGGCGGTAGCTGGCGCCGACGATGACGTCATGCTGGCGGCCGAACCAGGTGACAGGGCCGCTCAAGCGCCAGTCCGCCACCACTTGCTGCGTGTTGTACTTCCAGCCTGTTTCCGACTGTTCCAGCAAAAACGTTTCGCCAGCGACGCGGCCGTTGGTGGTATTGCGCGTGCTCGACGAGGCGTCGATATGCGTGATGGCGAAGCGGCTGCGCCAGCCCTGCGCCAGCTTCGTTTCCAGGTCGGCGAAGACGACGTTGTTGTCGCGCTTCTGGAACGAGTCGGCATTATTCAGGAAAGTCGAGCGGGGCAAGTCCATGTGACGGCCGTCGGGCAAGGTCGGCAAGCCGACGAACACGCCGTCAGTGCGGCTGTGCTGGCGCGAAAAGCCGATGCCGGCCGTGGTCGATGGCGTCAGGTCCGTCTCGACGATCGCATATACCGTGCTGTTCTTGTTGTTGACCACGTCGACGAAGCTGTCGCTGTCGCGCAGACTGGCCGCCACGCGCCCGCGCACGCTGCCCGATGCGTTCAGGGCATTGCTGGTGTCCACTGTCAATTGCCGGTCCTTCCAGCTGCCCAGGTGAATGGATGCGTCCAGCAAGGGCGTGGCCGTGGGGCGCTTGCGTATCATGTTGATGCTGCCCGACGGCGCGCCCGCCCCTTCCATCAGGCCGGTGGCGCCGCGCACCACTTCCACGCGGTCGTACATCAGCATGTCGGCGGAGACGTTGCGCTCATTGAAACCCGTGACGTCCAGCGGCAAGCCATCGACATTGATGTGGCTCAAGGCGAAGCCGCGCGCGAAATACGTGGTTTCCTGGTCAGACACGCCCTGCGTCTTGCCATACAGGCCGGGCGTGGCGCGCGCCACGTCCTGCAGGGTGGTCAGATCGAAATCTTCCATTTGCTGGCGCGAAATGACGCTGACCGTTTGCGGCGTGTGGCGCTGCGACAGGTTCAAGCCCGTGGCCGTCGACAGATTGCGCGAGGTATACAAGCCCGTGCCTTCCGTGGCGCGGTCCGCCTCGGCGCTGACGACGACGGCGGGCATGCTGGCCAGGCCGCCATCGGCCGTATTGGTATTGATCTTGCGCAACAGATAATTGCCCTTGCCACCATCCGTCACCTCCAGGCCGCTGCCTTGCAGCAATTGTTGCACGCCGGCGGCAACGCCATGGCGCCCCTGCAAGCCCGGCGTCGCCAGGCCGTCGAGCGCCACGCCCTGGGTGGACAGGTTCACGCCGGCGGCGATGGCGAACGATGCCAAGGCGCTGCGCAGGCTGCCTGCGGGAATGCTGTAATCGCGCACGCTTGCGGACGGGCTGGCTTCAGCGGCCAGCGCTGTTTGCGGCAAGCCGGCGCCAGCCGCGCCCACGGCCAGCAGCAAGGCCAGCGCGGCGCGCACGGCGCCCGTGGTGGGATGGAGCGCGAGTGGCGTCCACGGGGAAAAGATGCGGTGCTGCACAGCCATGTAAAACCCTTTCGATGGTTCGGATTGTTCGTTCTCTACCTTGTATGACGAAGCAATCTCAAAAAAGGGACAGGCAAGCGGCAAATAATTTCTTCAGGCTGCCTCGACACTGATCCAGTAGCGCGTGCGGCGCGCCAGCCGGATCGGCAGGGAACGTTGCAGCAGGAGCAGGATGTTGTCCGGGTCGTTTAACTGGAAAATGCCGTCCACGGGCAAGGCCGCCAGCGCCGGATCGCAGCGCAGCACGCCATAGCGATAGCGCGCCACCTGTTCCAGCACCTCCCCTAGCGGCATGCGTTCGGCGATCAGCACGCCCCGCAGCCAGGCGTCCGCATGGGGTGACGACGGCGTCAAGGCGGACACGGCCACGTCGTCGAAACTGCCCTGCCGGCCCGCATCGATCGTGCGCAAGCCGTCGGGCGCCTGCGATGGCTCGATCTCGACGGCGCCCTCGCTGACGCCCACCTCGGTGCGCGGCGCCAGCACGCTGCCAAGATGGCGCACGCTGAAGTGCGTGCCCAGCGCGCGCACGGTGCCATTGCTGCTGCGCACGAGGAACGGTCGCGCCGGCACGGCCGCATCATGCGCCGTGGCAACGTGGATTTCGCCCGCATGCAAGGCCACCAGCCGCGCCGCGTCGTCAAAACGCACGTCGATGGCCGTATCCGTATTGAGCACCAGTTGCGTGCCGTCGGGTAATGCCATATGCCGGATTTCACCGCGCGCCGTGCGGATCGCGGCGCGCCACGCTTGCCAGGGCGCCGACTGGCTGGCCAGCCACAGCGCGGGTGCGGCCGCGATCAGCCCGGCCAGGCCGTAGAGCACGGCACGCCGCCGCGGAGATTGCGGTGCCGCGTCCGCCGCCTGGCGCAGCGCGGGCGGCACGCCGGCCAGGGCGCTGCACACCAGCTCGGCCCGCTGCCAGGCCGCTTCATGCGAGGGATCGCTGGCGCGCCAGGCCTGGAACGCCTGCTGCTCGCCTGCAGTCAAGGGGCCCGCATGCAGGCGCACCAGCCATTGTGCCGCCGCCCGCGCGGCGCGGGGATCGATGGCCGCCGTGCTGGCGGTGCTCACAGGATCAGCAAGATGCAGCGCTCGAACGCCTGCACCATGTAGCGCTTGATGCTGCGCTCGCTCACGGCCAGGCGCCGGGCGATTTCCCCGTAGCTAAGGCCATCGACATGCGCCAGCAGGAAGGCATTGCGCACCAGCGGCGGCAAGCCGTCGAGCATGGCATCGATGCGCTGCAGGGCTTCGCGCACCATCAAGCGCTCCTCGGGCGACTGCATCAGCAGATCGGGCTGCTGCGCCAGCGTTTCCAGCCACGCCTGCTCCAGCGACAGACGCCGGTAATGGTCGATCAGCAGGCGCTGCGCCACGGTGGTCAAATAGGCGCGCGGCTCGCGCATGGTCTGCCGGCCTTCCGGCGGCGCCGTCAGCAGGCGCACGAAGGTATCCTGCGCCAGGTCGGCCGCATGGTCGGCGCACTGCAGCTTGGCGCGCAGCCAGCGCATCAGCCAGCCGTGGTGATTGCTGTAAATGACTGCGATCGATTCGCCGGATTGCGCAATGTTCACTAGGGACTCCGATGCGCTCAAGGCAAGGCGCGGCCAGGACGATGGCCGGCCGCAAGGCAAGCGACTCAATTGATAATAATTCTCATTATCACAAATCATTGCCCGCGGCGTCAATGCCGGCGCCCGTCCCGCCCGGCAAACTGTTGTTTCAGCGCGGCGGCTGGCCGTTCAGCGCGTATCGGTAGCCGTGGCGGGCGATCATGCCAGATGGGGTTTCTGGGACTTGGCCGCCAGAACGAAAGGAATGGCAAACGGCCCCAGAAATACCACCAGGATGGACCTGACGGTAGTTGTTTTCAAGGAACGGCGTTTGGCGATGAAGAGACAAGCGAAGGCCGACAGGGACCAGATCAGTGCCGGCAGGTAGGTAGTCATCATGAACTCCGGAAGCGCCTTGGAAGGCAGGAAACCATGCTGACACGGAAATGTGGCCATCGCAATGGCAAATCAGGCATCTGCCATTGCGATGGGCGGCCAGGCACCCCGCTTTCAGTCATTCTTAAGACTGCAGGCGGCGGCCGGCCAGCGATGCGGTCAGTGCTGGCCGATCTTCATGATCTTCAGCGCGTTCGTGCCGCCGACCTTGCCCATCGGCTCGCCCCAGGTCAGCACGACGGTATCGCCCTTGGCCACGACTTTATGTTCCACCAGCAAATCTTCCGCCTGTTGCAAGACCTTGTCGCGGTCCGTGCCCGACGTCAATTCCAAGGTGCTGACGTTGCGGTACAGGGCCAGCTTGCGGCGCGTGCCCACGCTCGGGGTCAGCGCGACGATGGGGATGTCGATGTTGCAACGGCTCATCCACAGCGCCGTGGAACCCGATTCCGTCAGGGTGGCGATGGCTTTTACGCGCAGGTGATGGGCCGTAAACAGGGCGCCGTAGGCGATCGACTGGTCGATGCGCGAGAACGTGGCATTGAGGAAATCGGCATCCAGCTTGCAGGTATCCCACTTTTCCGCGTCCAGGCAGATGGCGGCCATCGCTTCCACCGTTTCGATCGGATAGCGGCCCGAGGCCGTTTCCGCCGACGTCATGACGGCATCCGTGCCGTCCAGCACGGCATTGGCCACGTCGGACACTTCCGCGCGGGTCGGTACGGCGTTGACGATCATCGATTCCATCATCTGCGTGGCCGTAATCGCCAACTTGTTCGACGCGCGCGCCATCTTGATCATGCGCTTTTGCAGGGCCGGCACGGCCGCATTGCCCACCTCGACGGCCAGGTCGCCGCGGGCCACCATGATGCCGTCGGACGCGTCGAGAATTTCTTGCAGCGCAGGAATAGCTTCCGCGCGCTCGATCTTGGCGATCATCATCGGCTTGTGGTCCCACGCTTCGCCCGCGATATTGGCCAGCTGGCGCGCCATGACCATGTCGGTGGCGTTTTTCGGGAAGGACACGGCCACGTAATCGGCCTGGAAGCTCATCGCCGTCTTGACGTCTTCCATGTCTTTCGCCGTCAGGGCCGGAGCCGACAAGCCGCCGCCCTGGCGGTTGATGCCCTTGTTGTTCGACAATTCGCCGCCGATTTTCACCGTCGTGTGGATTTCGCTGCCGACGACCTTGTCCACCGTCAAGACGATGAGGCCATCGTTGAGCAACAATACGTCAGCGGCGCGCAAGTCGCGCGGCAATTCCTTGTAGTCGAGGCCGCAGCGCTCGATGTTGCCCAGCTCGCCGTTTTCGCCCCATTTCGCGTCGAGGATGAACTTGGCGCCGTTTTCCAGGAAAATCTTGCCTTCTTCAAACTTGCCGACGCGAATCTTCGGGCCTTGCAAGTCGGCCATGATGGCCACTTCGCGGCCGCACAGGGCTGCCGCTTCGCGCACCATGCGGGCGCGGTCGATATGGTCTTGCGCCTTGCCATGCGAAAAGTTCAAGCGCACGACGTCGACGCCGGCCTTGAACATGCGGACCAGGGTATCGATATCGTTCGAAGCGGGGCCGATGGTGGAAACGATCTTGGTGGCGCGTTGCTGTACTTGCATGGTCATGGTGTGCTGCTTTCTATAAAGTTCGTGCTGCTACAAGGGCCGGCCTTGTGGGCCGGCCGTCCTGGTGCGCTGGATCAGCGGTACTACGTTCTTACTTGGCCGCCATCAGGGCGACCGTGGTGTCCAACATGCGGTTCGAGAAGCCCCACTCGTTGTCGTACCACGACGACACCTTCACGAGGCGGCCCGAGACCTTGGTCAGGGTCGAATCGAAGTTCGACGAGGCCGGGTTATGGTTGAAATCGATGGAAACGAGCGGTTCCGTCTGGTACGTGAGAATGCCCTTCAAGGCGCCTTCCGACGCCGTTTTCAGCAAGGCGTTGACTTCCTCGACCGTGGTATCGCGCTTGGCGATGAAGGACAGGTCGACCAGCGACACGTTGATCGTCGGCACGCGCACGGCAAAGCCGTCCAGCTTGCCATTCAGTTCCGGCAAGACGAGGCCGACGGCGGCCGCCGCGCCCGTCTTGGTGGGGATCATCGAATGCGTGGCCGAACGGGCGCGGCGCAAGTCTTCATGCATCACGTCGCTCAATACCTGGTCATTCGTGTAGGCGTGCACGGTGGTCATCAGGCCCGATTCGATGCCGATGGCGTCGTTCAGCGGTTTCACCAAGGGCGCGAGGCAATTCGTCGTGCACGAAGCATTCGAAATGACCGTATCCGAGGCTTTCAACACGTGCTGGTTGACGCCGAACACGATGGTGGCGTCCACATCCTTGCCGCCCGGCGCGGAAATGATGACTTTCTTTGCGCCGCCCTTCAAGTGGGCCGACGCTTTTTCCTTGGTGGTGAAGAAACCCGTGCATTCGAGCACGACGTCGACACCGAGTTCGCCCCAGGGGATCAGGGCCGGGTCGCGCTGCGCGAAGACGCGGATGCGGTCGCCATTGACGAGCATATTGTCGCCGTCGATGGTGACGACGCCGGGAAACTTGCCGTGCACCGTGTCGTAGCGCGTCAGGTGCGCATTCGACTTGGCGTCGCCCAGGTCGTTGATGGCGACGATCTCGATATCCTGCTGCTTGCCGCCTTCATAAAACGCGCGCAAGACATTGCGGCCGATGCGGCCATAGCCATTGATGGCAACTTTGATGGTCATGCTGTCTCCTTGATATTGTTTGAATGACTTACTTAACCACTATTTCTCAGTCCCGCCGCGATGCCATTGATCGACAAATGAATGCCCGTGCGCGCCGCCGCGTCCTGCTTACCCTCGCGGAAACGTTTCAGCAATTCCACCTGCACGTGGTTGAGCGGATCGATGTACGGGAAACGGTTGCGTATCGAGCGCTGCATCAACGGATTGGCTTGTTGCAACTCTTCCTGGCCCGTGATCAGCTTCAAGGCGTCCAGGGTGGCCGCGTATTCGGCGCGGATGCGCGTGAAGATGGCGTCGCGCAAGGCCTTGTCCTTGACCAGTTCCGCATACTTGCCGGCGATGGCGATATCGCTCTTGGCCAGGACCATGTCCATGTTCGACAGCAGGGACGTGAAGAAAGGCCAATCCGTGTACATGCCGCGCAGCACGTCTGCCCCGTCGGCGGGATGGGCAGCCAGGTAGGCTTGCACGGCGGAACCGAAACCGAACCAGCCCGGCAGCATCAAACGGCATTGCGCCCAGCTCAAGACCCAGGGAATGGCGCGCAAATCCTCGATGGACGTGGATTTCTTGCGCGAGGCGGGACGGCTGCCGATATTCAGCGCGGCAATTTCCGCGATCACCGTCGATTCCCAGAAATACTGCTCGAAGCCATCCGTGCCGTAGACGAGGTCGCGATAGGCGTTCAGGGCCGTGCCGGACAGCTCTTCCATGGCAGCCAAATGGCCCGCGCCGGCCGAGGCTTTCGGCTGCAATTGCGCCTGCGGCAGCAGGGTCGACTGGATGGTGGCGGCCACCAGCACTTCCAGGTTGCGGCGCCCTACTTCCGGGTTCGCATACTTGGCCGTGATGACTTCGCCCTGCTCCGTCAATCGGATCTGTCCCTGCACGGCGCCGGCCGGCTGGGCCAGGATAGCTTCGTAGCTGGGTCCGCCGCCACGTCCCACGGAACCGCCGCGGCCGTGGAACAACCGCAGCTTGATCTGTTCTTGCTTGAAGACCGTCACCAGCTCGATCTCGGCCTTGTAGAGTTCCCAGCCGGACGTCAAAAAGCCGCCGTCCTTGTTGCTGTCCGAGTAGCCGAGCATGACTTCCTGCTGGTCCGCGCGCGATGCCAGCAAGCCACGGTAGAACGGCAAGCCGAAGGCGCGCGCCATGATGGCGGGGCCGGCGCGCAAGTCGGCTATGGTTTCAAACAGGGGGATGATGTTGACGTCCACTTCGCGGCTGTCCTGGCGCAGCAAGCCCACTTCCTTGAGCAGCAAGGCCACTTCCAGCAAGTCCGAGACGCTGGCCGCCTTGGAGATGATGCAGTTCGGCACCGATTCGCGGCCGTACTTGACGTGGGCTGCGCGCACGGCGCGGAAGATGTCGAGTTCGGACGTCGTTTCCTCCGAGTATTGCGCATACGGCGAGGTCAGCAGGCGTGGCGACTCCAGTTCGGCCAACAGCAAGCCGATGCGCTGCTCTTCATCGAGGTCCAGATAGACGAGGCCAGGCTGGGCGCCCGCAAACAGTTCGCCCACGACGCGCTCGTGCACGTCGGAATTCTGGCGCAAATCGAGCGGCGCCAGCGAAAAGCCGAACACCTTGACGGCGCGGCGCAGCTGGCGCAGCCGGCCACGGGCCAGCGCGCGCAAGCCATTGCTGACGAGCGAATGCTGGACCACGTCCAAGTCGGCCAGCAGGTCAGCAGCGGCAGCGTAGGGCTGCACGCCGTCTGCCTGCTTGCCCGCATTGTCACCCTTCTTGGACAGCACGACGCGCGTGGCGTCCAGGCGCGCATGGATGCCGTGCAAGGCGCGGCGGTACGGCTCGTCGACGCGGTGCGGCGAGGCGTCGGCCGAGCGTTCGGCCAGCGCGCGCAGCGGCTCGCTGCAGGCATTGAGTATTTGCGCCAGCGACAGTTGCGAAGCGAGCTTGCGCAATTCGCCCAGGTAAAAATCGAGCACCTTGTCGGCCTGCGTCTGCAGGGTGCTACGCAGGATGTCGGCCGTAACGAACGGGTTGCCGTCGCGGTCGCCGCCTATCCAGCTGCCGACCTTCATAAAATTGGGCAACTCCGCATCTTCCCAGCGAGCATCGCGCTGGGCCAGCATGGTTTCCAGCGAAGAATACAATTTCGGCAATTCGCGCAAGATCGTGTGGTCGTAGAACGACAGGCCATTGGCCACTTCATCCATGACGGACAGCTTGCTCGTGCGCAACAGACGCGTCTGCCACAGGGTGACGATGCCGCGGCCCAGCGCTTCTTCGTTCTGTTCCGCTTCTTCCGGCGTCATTTGCACGCGGTCGCGCTCGCTCAACAGGCGCGCGATAGCCATCTGGCAATTCTGGATGCTCTTGCGCTGCACTTCCGTCGGATGCGCCGTGAAGACGGGGCTGACGAACGCATCGTCGAAGAAGGTTTCCAGCGCATCGGCCTTGCCTGCGTCAAACACATTGCCAACGGCATGGCTGAGGCTACCCTGGCGCGGCGGCGAGCCGGCGATCAAATGGGCGCGCGTGCGGCGGATGTGATGTTGATCTTCCGCAATATTGGCCAGCAGCGAGAAATAGCTGAAAGCGCGCGTCAATTGCGTGGTTTCTTCCTGCGACAGCGCTTGCAGCGCGTCCGACAGCTGCGCGCGCGCTGCTTCATCATTGTCGCGGCGGAAACGGATGGCCAGCTGGCGCACATGTTCGATGCGTTCGAAGGCGGGGTCGCCCAGGTGGTTGCGGATGGCGTCGCCCAGCAGACGGCCCAGCTGGCGGATATCGCTGCTCAGCAGCTCGTCTTTCACTTCATTCATTTGCATGGTATTCATTTCCTGGGGCGGCCACGGCGGCACCGCACAGATTGCGTAGTACGCGCTTCCCGGCCCGGGAAACGCCCATCGTCGAATTTGTAGTAAATTTACCTTATTGCTTCACCATCCTCTTGATTTCCATCAATAAAAATCATATCCAAAGGGCCGACAAGGGCTTACGAGCTGTTTGCCAGGGCAACAATATGAAAATTTACTACGCATTTAAGCGAAAGGCAATCAACTTTTGTCTTTCGAGGCTGAAAAGTGACGGCGCAACACACATGGCCGGCGCTCTCCTGTATGCTGGCGGCTGAAACAAGGATGTAATCCACATCTTATGAACGATATCCCATGCGACTGACTGCCTACACTGACTACACCCTGCGCACCCTGATGTACCTGGGCGTGCACCGCGACCGGCTCGTGACCATCCAGGACATTGCCGACCTGCATTCCATCTCGAAAAATCATTTGATGAAGGTGGTGCACCAGCTGGGCCTGTCGGGCA
The DNA here is from genome assembly GCF_023703445.1 of Janthinobacterium kumbetense. NCBI lineage: Bacteria > Pseudomonadati > Pseudomonadota > Betaproteobacteria > Burkholderiales > Oxalobacteraceae > Janthinobacterium > Janthinobacterium kumbetense. The sequence goes on along the minus strand of NZ_JAMQGR010000001.1, from coordinate 674,711 downwards.
TCGTGGAAACGGTGCGTGGGAGAAATGGCGGCCTGCGCCTGGCGCGCGACCCGGCCGAGATCAATATCGGCACCGTCGTGCGCGAAACGGAAAACGATTTTTTCATGGCGGAATGTTTCAACAAGGAAAATAATACCTGTCCGCTCACGCCCGATTGCCTGCTGAAGGCCAAGCTGGGCCAGGCCACGGCCGCTTTCCTGGCCGTGCTCGACACGGTGACGCTGGCATCGATACTCGACGCGACGCCGGGCGCGCCGGCGCTGGCGGCGGGCGTCATCCCCCTGCGCGTGGCAAAGTAAGCGCGCCAGAAACAACAATGCCCGGCGAACCGGGCATTGTTTCCTTCAGCAACTCCTGTTTACATCAATGCGCGCTGGCGCCTGCCGCGCCGATACCCGTTTCCGAACGCATTTGCTGCGCTTCGTAACCGGCGCGGTCGATGCGCGCGCGGGGGCTCTTGTCGAGCACCGAGAACAGCCAGATGCCGACGAAGCCGGCCGTCATCGAGAACAGCGCCGGCGAGGCATACGGGAACAGCGCTTCGCCATGGCCCAGCACGTCGACCCACACGGACTTCGACACCACCGTCAGCGCGACGGCCGTGATCAAGCCCAGGAAGCCGCCGATGGTGGCGCCCCGCGTGGTGCAATCCTTCCACAGCACCGACATGAACAGCACGGGGAAGTTGGCCGAGGCGGCAATCGCAAAAGCCAGCGAAACCATGAAGGCGATGTTCTGCTTTTCAAAGGCGATGCCCAGCACCACGGCGATAATGCCCAGCACGATCGTCGTCACGCGCGACACTTTCAATTCATTGGCGCCCGTGGCCTTGCCCTTCTTGATGACGGTGGCATACAGGTCGTGCGACACGGCCGACGCGCCCGACAGGGTCAAGCCCGCCACGACGGCCAGGATGGTGGCAAACGCGACAGCGGACATGAAGCCGAGGAAAACGTTGCCGCCCACGGCCTTGGCCAGGTGCACGGCCGCCATGTTGTTACCGCCCAGCAATTTACCTGCGGCATCCTTGAACTCGGGATTGGTACTCACCAGCACGATGGCGCCAAAGCCGATGATGAAGGTCAGAATGTAGAAGTAGGCGATCCAGGTGGTGGCCCAGAACACGGATTTACGCGCTTCCTTGGCGCTGGGCACCGTGAAGAAACGCATCAGGATGTGCGGCAAACCGGCCGTGCCAAACATCAGCGCCATGCCGAACGAGATGGCGGAAATAGGATCCTTGATGAAGGAACCGGGGCCCATGATGGCTTCCTTGGTGGCGTGCACGTCCACCGACTTGGCGAACAGCGCTTCCGGGCTGAAGTTGAACTGCGCCAGCACGGCCACGGCCATGAAGGTGGCGCCGCCCAGCAGCATCACGGCCTTGATGATCTGCACCCAGGTGGTGGCCGTCATGCCGCCAAACAGCACGTAAATCATCATCAGGGTGCCGACCAGGACGACGGCGATCCAGTATTCCAGGCCGAACAGCAGCTTGATCAGCTGGCCTGCGCCCACCATCTGCGCGATCAGATAAAAGGCCACGACGACCAGGGTGCCGGACGCGGAGAAAATGCGGATCGGCGCCTGCTTGAAGCGGTAGGCGGCCACGTCGGCAAAGGTGAAGCGGCCCAGGTTGCGCAGGCGCTCTGCCATCAAAAAGGTGATGACGGGCCAGCCGACGAGAAAGCCGATGGCGTAGATCAGGCCATCGTAGCCGTTCAAAAAGACGGCGGCGGAAATGCCGAGGAAGGAAGCGGCCGACATGTAGTCGCCCGCGATGGCCAGGCCGTTCTGGAAGCCCGTGATGCCGCCGCCGGCCGTGTAAAAATCGGAAGCCGACTTGGTCTTCGCGGCCGCCCACTTGGTGACGAACAGCGTGAAAATGACGAAGGCGGCGAACATGATGATCGCCGTCCAGTTGGTCGGTTGCTTGACTGCCTGCCCCAGGTCGGCGCCGGCCGCCAGCACGCTGCTGCTGGCGCCCGCCAGCAAGACCAGGCTTGCCAGACAGGAGAGTTTGCGTTGCGTCAATGTGGTGCCGTTCATGCTTGCACCCGTGCCTGGATGGCGTTGCTCAAGTCATCGAATTGCTTGTTGGCGCGGCGCACATAGATGCCCGTGACCAGCACGGTAAACACGATGACGAACAAGCCGATCGGCATGCCCCAGGTCATCACGCCGGTGCCCGTCTTAGTGGCGAGGAATTCCTTGTTGAAGGCGATGAGCAGGATGTAGCCGTAGTACACCAGCATCATCAGGCCCGTCAGCGCCCAGCCGAAGCGGGAACGCACCTTGACCAGTTGGTGATAGTTGGGGTCGCTCTTGATTTTTTGAACGAGATCGTCATGCATTGTGTTGCCTCCTGTTATGTAAAAGCTGCTCTGTTGTTTTCGAGCTTGGATTCACAGTACAGCGCGAGGCTTACCCGCCCCTTACGGCAGCGTTTTTTCTCGCCGGGACAACACAAGGCAGGCAAAAAATCAATTCAGTGCGGCAGCCGGTCCGAAGAACTCGTGGTGCGTCTGCTGTTCCGGCACGCCCAGTTCGCGCAAGTATTGCTTGACGGCCCGCATGAATGGCTGCGGCCCCAGGAAGTAGGCGTCGACGTCGCGCGAGGCCGGCAGCCAGCTGTTCAACTGCTCTTTATTCAGCAAGCCGACGGCGTCCGGCGCGGCGGCGCCCGGCGCATCGTGTTCGCCGCCATGTTCCGCATAGCAGTAATAACGCTGCAGCTGCGGGTGCTGCGCGGCCAGTGCATCGATCTGCGCGCGGAATGCATGCACGCCGTGGTTGCGCGCCGCGTGGATGAAATGCACGGGACGCTTGCCGCGCAGGGCCGCCGTCAGCATGGCCAGGGTGGGCGTGATGCCGACGCCGCCGCTGATCAGCACCAGCGGCTTGTCGCTCTGCGTCAGCACGAAGTCGCCCGATGGCGGCGTCAGCTGCACGGTGTCGCCCGCCTGCACGTGGTCGTGGAAGAAATTCGATACCTTGCCGCCCTCTTCGCGCTTGACGCTGATGCGGTAAGTCTGGCCATTGCTGGCGGCGGACAGGGAATACTGGCGGCGCATGGGCACGCCATCGACGGTGGCCACCACGCCAATGTATTGACCTGGCGCAAAGTCGAGCACGGGCTGGCCATCGGCCGGCGCCAGCAGGAAGGAGGTGATCTCGGCGCTTTCCACGCTCTTGCTGCGCACAGTAAAGTCGCGCGCGCCGCTCCAGCCGCCCGGCGCGGCCGCTTGCGCCTTGTAGATGCGCCCTTCTTCGCCGGCCAGGATGTCGGCAAGCTGGCCGTAGGCCGCGCCCCATGCATCGATGACGGCGTCGCTGGCCACTTCTTCGCCCAGCACTTCGCGGATGGCTTGCAGCAGGCTGGCGCCCACCAGCGGATAGTGCTCGGCGCGAATCTGCAGAGCCACGTGCTTGTTGACGATGGTGGCCACCAGGTCGCCCAGCGCGGCAAGCTTGTCGATATTTTTGGCATACATCAGCACGCCATTGGCCAGCGCGCGCTGCTGGTCGCCGCTGTGCTGGTGCGCCTGGTTAAAGTACGGCAGCACTTCGGGATGGTCGCGGAACAGATTCTTGTAGAAATGGCGGGTCAGCGCTTCGCCGCCCTGCTCGAGGATGGGGACGGTGGCAGTGATGATGGCGCGTTGTTCTTGGGTCAGCATGTAAAACTCCTATGTATCTATTAGTGTATTTATTAGTAAGCGGTGTCAGGCCAGCGATTCAATGGCCGGATACAGATCGTGATCCTCGCGCCGCATGCGCTGGAACAGCGCGTGCAGCACGGTATTGGCTTCGCTGCGGAAGGCGTCCGGTTCGGCTTCCAGGCGCACGGGCGTATTCCAGCGGCTGGCGAAATCCAGGTAGGCGCCGGCGATGCCGTGCATCTCGTTTTCGTACTGGCGTCCCAGCCGGGCCACCTCGGCCACGCCGCACGCTTGCGCGGCCGGATACAGGTAGCGCTGCTCGACGGCCAGGTGCAGCTTGATCAAGCCGCTCATGGCGATGATCTGGTCGGCAATGGCCTGCGCCTGCGCGGCGACACCGCCGCGCGCCAGCTGGCGCAAGTCATCGATGGCGGCCAGGATGGCCAGGTGCTGCTGTTTGAATTTGTCGATATTCATGATGTTTTTCTCTTGTTGAGTGTTCCCAGTGTAACGGAATTCGCTTAAACATGCAAATTACATGCATCTTTAAAGGCGCCAATGTTTCTCACAAGAATGTACATCGACATGCGCCACTATGTGCGGCACAGAACACAAGCTACGGCCACGCCTGCCTATAATTTATTCATCACAGCGCGTGCCCGATTGCGGCCGCGCCGCACCCTCCACTCCAGCCAAGGATGAGCATGAGTATGAAGACGGACACGGTCAAGACGGGCACGGGCCAGGCGCAGCAACTGGCCGGCATCATCAACGCGCACCACACGGCATTGCTGGACGGCTGGATGGCCGGCCTGATCGCCCGCCTGGTGCGGCGCGACAAGATCGCCGAAAACGAGCTGCGCCAGCAGGCATCGCAATTCCTGCCGCTGCTGGCGGGCGCGCTGGAAAACGGCGACTCGTTCGACATCGAAGGCGGCGCCTGGGACGACACGCGCCAGCTGCTCGCGGAAATATCGCAGTCGCGCGTGCGCCAGGGCTATTCGCCGATCGACACGGCCAGCTTCATGTTCTCGCTCAAGGAACCGCTGTTCGCCTACCTGCGCCAGGAAATCACGGCGCAGCCGCAGGAACTGGGCGACGCCATCGTCAGCGCCAGCAAATTGTTCGACGAGCTGGGTTTGCTCACCATCGCCATCTACCAGAAGGCGCGCGAACAGGTGATATTGCGCCAGCAGCAGGAATTGCTGGAACTGTCCACGCCCGTGGTGCAGCTGTGGCAAAACGTGCTGGCCCTGCCCCTGATCGGCACCCTCGACAGCGCCCGCACGCAGGTGGTGATGGAAAGCCTGCTGCAAAAGATCGTCGACACGGGCGCGCTGATCGCCATCATCGACATCACGGGCGTGCCCACCGTCGACACCCTGGTGGCGCAGCATCTGCTGAAAACCATCGCCGCCGCGCGCCTGATGGGCGCCGACTGCATCATCAGCGGCATCCGCCCGCAGATCGCGCAAACCATCGTGCACCTGGGCGTGAACCTGGAAGACGTGATGACCAAGGCCACGCTGGCCGACGCCTTCGTCGTGGCCCTGAAGCGCACGGGTTCCAGCATCACCTACCAGCAGCAAGCACACTGAGGCGCCTATGGAAAGAATCCCCATTTTACGCATGGGCCGGCTGCTGCTGGTGACGATCCAGGTGGACATGCACGACCGCCTGGCGATGACCTTGCAGGACGACCTGACCACCCGCATCGTGACGGACCGCGCCACGGGCGTACTGATCGACATTTCCGCGCTCGACATCGTCGATTCCTTCATCGGCCGCATGATCAGCAACACGGCGGCGATGGCGAAAATCCTCGACGCGCGCACCGTCGTCGTCGGCATGCAGCCGGCCGTCGCCATCACCCTGGTGGAACTGGGCCTGACCCTGGAAGGCGTCAGTACGGCCCTGAACGTGGAACGGGGGATCAAGCTGCTGGAACGGGGCGGCGCATGCGCATGACGGGGGCGCCGTGCTAGGCGCGCAGGCACAGGAGCGGGCGCAGGCCGGAGTGCAGCAGATTCTGCCCCTGCACAGCGACGAAGACGTCGTGCGGCTGCGCAAACAGGTACGCGACAGCATGGTCGCCATGGGTTTTGGCCTGATCGAACAGACCAAGATCATCACGGCGGCCAGCGAACTGGCGCGCAACACCCTGCGCTACGGCGGCGGCGGCGAAGCGCGCATCGCGCGCGTCTGCGATGGCGCGCGCCAGGGACTGGAACTGCGCTTTGTCGATGCGGGACCGGGCATCGACGATATTCCCCTGGCGCTGACCGATGGCTATACCAGCGGCGGCGGGCTGGGACTGGGGCTGGGTGGCGCCAAGCGCCTGGCCGACGCCTTTCACATCGACACGGCGCCCGGCGCGGGCACCACTGTCACCATCGCGAAATGGAAGCTGTTTTGAACCACCTCGAGCAAGCCCCTGACATTGCCAGGCAACGCCGTTTTTCCGTCGGCGAACCGAGCGAAATCGCCACGGCCCGCCGCGCCGGCAACGAGCTGGCGCGCCACATCGGCTTCGACGACGTGCGCACGGGCCAGCTGGCCATCATCATCAGCGAAGCGGCGACCAACATCGTCAAGCACGCGCAGCGCGGCGAAATCCTGCTGCGCAAGGTGCTGCGCGGCGGCACCAGCGGCATCGAAGTGCTGGCCATCGACAACGGCCCCGGCATGGCAAATGTGCGCCAGCACATGCAGGATGGCCATTCCACCACGGGCACCTACGGCGTGGGATTGGGCGCGATACGCCGCCTGAGCCAGGAATTCGACCTGTACACGGCGCCCGGCAAGGGCACGGTGCTGATGATGGTGGTCTGGGGGCCGAACGCCAGCAGCGCCATCCCGGCCAGCCCGAACTGGCAGATCGGCGCAGTGTGCCTGCCGCTGGCCTCGGAACAGGTATGCGGCGACGCCTGGAACGTGGTCTGCGAAGGCCATGAACTGAGCCTGATGGTGGCCGATGGCCTGGGCCACGGCCCGCTGGCGGCGCGCGCCTCGGAATGCGCCAGCGCCCTGCTGGAACACGACACGCCGGGACTGCCGCCGCTGCCCGCCCCCTTCATCGAGCTGGCCAACGGCGCCCTGCGCGCCACGCGCGGCGCGGCCCTGGCGGTGGCGCATATCGACAGCGCGCGCCGCCAGTTGCGCTACGCGGGCGTGGGCAATATCGCCGCCTGCGCCTTCGATGCGCGGCAGCGCCGGCATTTGCTGTCGCACAACGGCATCGTTGGCAGCAACTTGCGCAAGGTGCAGGAATTCTGCTATCCGTGGCAGCCTGGCGCGACCTTGATCATGCATAGCGACGGCCTGCACACGCGCTGGGACCTGGAACAGTATCCGGGCCTGGCGCACTGCCACCCCAGCCTCGTCGCCGCCGTGCTGTACCGCGACTTTGCGCGCGGGCGCGACGACGTCACGGTGGTGGTGCTGCGCGAACATGAGGAACAGCAGGCCGTGACGGGGGAAAGGAGCGAAACGACATGACACGACGCATATTGACGGCCCATATCGGCAGCGAACTCGATGTGGTGGGCGCACGCCAGCGCGCGCGGCAGATCGCCGCCCTGTGCGGCTTCGGCGTGCAGGACCAGGTGCGCATCGCCACGGCCGTATCGGAACTGGCGCGCAACGTCTACAACTACGCCGGCAGCGGCAAGGTGCATTTCGCCATCGATGGCCAGACGGCGCCGCAGGTGCTCAGCATCCGCATCGAGGACCAGGGCCCCGGCATCGCGCAGCTGGAACAGATACTGGCTGGCACCTACCGCTCGCCGACGGGCATGGGCCTGGGCATCCTGGGCGCCCAGCGCCTGATGGACCGCTGCCATATCCGCAGCGCGCCGGGCGACGGCACGCAGATCACCCTGCACAAGCTGTTCCCGCGCGACGCGCCCCTGCTCGACGGCGGCAAGATCGGCACGCTGTCCGGCAGCCTGCAGGCGCTGCCGCCGGACATCACGCTGTCGGAAGTGCAGCAGCAGAACCGCGAGCTGCTGACCACCCTGGCCGAACTGAAGACGCGACAGGACGACCTGCTGCAGCTGACGCGCGAACTGGAAGACACCAACCGCGGCGTGGTGGCGCTGTTCGCGGAACTCGATGAAAAGGCCGACCACCTGCGCCGCGCCGACCAGATGAAATCGCGCTTCCTGTCGAACATGAGCCATGAATTCCGCACGCCGCTCAGCTCCATCCGCGCCCTGTCCAAGCTGCTGCTCGACCGCATCGACGGCGAGCTGTCGGAGGAACAGGAAAAGCAGGTGCTGTTCATCCTGCAAAGCGCCGTCAGCCTGAGCGACCTGGTGAACGACCTGCTGGACCTGGCCAAGATCGAGGCGGGTAAGGTCGACGTGCACGCCAACAGTTTCCAGGCGGCGGACCTGTTCAGCGCCCTGCGCGGCATGCTGCGCCCGCTGCTGGTATCCGATGCGCTCACCTTGACCTTCATCGACCCCGATCCGGCGCTGCACATCCACACGGATGAAGGCAAGCTGTCGCAAATCCTGCGCAACTTCATCTCCAACGCCCTGAAGTTCACCGAGGCCGGGGCCATCGTCGTCAGCGCCACGCCCTTGCCGGAGCAGGATGCCATCCGCTTTTCCGTCTCCGACACGGGCCTGGGCATCGCCGCCGAAGACGTGCAGATGATCTTCGAGGAATTCAGCCAGGTGGAAAACCACATGCAGCGCAAGGTCAAGGGCACGGGCCTGGGGCTGCCCCTGTGCCGCAACCTGGCCACCCTGCTCAATGGCACGGTGTCCGTGGAAAGCACGCCGGGCCACGGTTCGCTGTTTTCCGTGATCCTGCCCGCCAGCTACCATGCGCCCGAGGGCAGCCTGCCGCCGTGCGCGCCGGCCAACGACAATGGCAACGATCAGCGCATCCCCGTGCTGGTGGTGGAAGACAATCCGCCCGTCCGCCTGCTGTATGAGAAATTCCTGGCCGGCAGCGAATTTCGCGTGGTCCCCGCGCGCAGCGTGCGCGAAGCGCAGGAGCGCTGGGAGCAGCAGCGCCCTGTCGCCGTCATCCTCGACATCCTGCTGCACGGCGAAACGGCCTGGCACTGGCTGGCCGAGCTGAAAAACGACCCGCTGCGGCGCCAGGTGCCCGTCATCGTCGCCACCGAGATCGACGACGTGCGCAAGGGCCTGGCCCTGGGCGCCGACGCCTATTACGTGAAACCGCTGCTGCGCCAGCAATTGCTGGCGACCCTGCGCGCGCTGATCGGCAATCCACACCACCGGCAAGAGCCGGTTCCGCCGCAAGGCACAACCACCTGGGACAATGCGCATGCTACCGGATAACAACAGCGATGCTCTGATCCTGAACGTCGATGACAGCGATGGCGCCCGCTACGCCAAGTCGCGCATCCTCCAACGCGCCGGTTTCAAGGTCATCGAAGCGTCGAACGGTGGCGACGCGCTGCTGCGCGCCCGCCACGACCGCCCCAACCTGATCCTGCTCGACGTCAAGCTGCCCGACATCAACGGCCTGGAAGTGTGCCGCCAGTTGAAGGGCGGCGCCGAGACGAACACCATCCTGGTGCTGCAGACGTCGGCTTCCTGCATCGGCACGGCCGACAAGATCCGCGCCCTGGACGGCGGCGCCGACAATTACCTGGTCGAGCCGATCGAGGCCGATGAACTGATCGCCAACGTCAAGGCGCTGCTGCGCCTGGGCCGCGTCGAGCGCGCGCTGCGCGACGTGGATCGCCGCAAGGATGAATTCCTGGCCACCCTGGCGCACGAATTGCGCAACCCGCTGGGCCCCATCCGCACGGCGCTGGCCCTGCTGTGCAAGCTCGACCCCGTCGTGCCGGCCGTGCAGGACAATGCGCGCCGCACCATCGCCCGCCATACCGATCACCTGGTGCGCCTGGTGGACGACCTGCTCGACGTGTCGCGCATTTCGCAGGGCAAAATCTCGCTGCAATGGGAAAGCGTGAGCCTGGCCAGCGTCATCCGCAGCGCGCTGGAAACGAGTTCGCACAGCATCGAGGCGCGCGGCCATGCGCTGGACGTGAACCTGCCCCGGGAAGAGCTGTGGGTCTGCGGCGACGCCGTGCGCCTGTCGCAGATCGTCGCCAACCTGCTGCTCAATGCGGCCAAGTTCACGGCGCCGGGCGGGCGCATCGCCATTACCGCCGAACGCGAAGGCGACAATGTGCGCATCCGCCTCAGGGACAACGGCATCGGCATCGCCGCCGCCAGCATCGACAGCATCTTCGGCCTGTTCGAGCAGAGCGGACACTCGCCCGACCGGGTGCAGGATGGCCTGGGCATCGGCCTGTCGCTGGTACGCAACCTGGTGACCCTGCACGGCGGCCAGGTCAGCGTGCGCAGCCCCGGCGTAGGGCTGGGCAGCACCTTCGAAGTCCTGCTGCCGCTCGACGCCAACGTGCCGGTGGCGGCAGCACCAGCGCCGCAGACCGCCACCGGCGGCAGCCAGCGCATCCTCGTCGTCGATGACAACCGCGATGCGGCCGATACCCTGGCCGAACTGCTGGAAATGTACGGCCACACGGTGCGCACGGCCTACACGGGCGCGCAAGCCGCCGAGCGCACGCTGGAATTCAAGCCCGACATCGTCTTTCTCGACATCGGCCTGCCCGACACGAGCGGCTACGACGTGGCCGTCAAAATGCGCCAGTTGCCGATACCGCAGCAATTCCTGCTCGTCGCGCTGACCGGCTACGGCCAGGAACACGACCGCCAGGCGGCCCTGCAGGCCGGTTTCAACGAACACTTCGCCAAACCCGTCGATTTCGGCAAGCTGGCCATGCTGGGATTGCATATCGCCCCATGAGCGGGGTGGCGGCTGCCTGCGGCCAAGGCGTCGGCTATAATCGGCGGCCGCCTCACCTCTGGAAGCATGACATGACAACCCGCACGCCGCTGCTGCGCATCACCATAATACTGGGCGCCCTGCACGCCCTCCTGGGCTGGCTGCTGCTGCCGTCGCTGCCCGTCGGCCTGGCCGGCTGGCTGCTGGGCGGCCTGGTCCTGCTGGCGTCGACCATGCTCATGCCGATGACGATCTTTGCCCGCGCCGTCACCAACGATGCGCGCCTGGCCGACCGTCTGAGCTGGGCCGGTTCGCTGTGCATGGGCTTTTTTTCCTCGCTGTTCGTGCTGACCGTGCTGCGCGCACTGCTGATGCTGATTCCCGCCACCCGCCCGCACGCGCAGGCGTCCGCCGTGCTTGTGCTGCTCCTGGCGCTGCTGGCCACCGTCGTCGGCTTCATCAATGCCCGCCGGGTGGCGCGCGTGCGTGAGGTCGACGTGCCCATCGCGGGCCTGCCGGCCGCCTTGCAGGGCTACACCATCGTGCAACTGAGCGACATCCACGTGGGCGCCACCATCAAGCGCGCCTACGTGCAGGCCATCGTCGCGCGCGCCAACGGCTTGCAGGCGGACCTCATCGCCATCACTGGCGACGTGGTCGACGGCACGGTGGCGCAACTGGGCAGCCACACGGCGCCGCTGGGCGAGCTGCACGCGCGCCACGGCGTCTTCCTCGTCACGGGCAACCACGAATACTATTCGGGCGCCGCGCCGTGGGTGGCGGAATTTCGCCGCCTGGGCCTGCGCGTGCTGATGAATGAACATGTCGTCCTCGACCGCGACGACGCGCGCCTGGCATTGGCCGGCGTCACCGACTTCAACGCGGCCGCCTTCGATCCGGCGCAGAAAAGCGACCCGCAAGCGGCCATCGCCGGCGCGCCGGCCGGCATCCCCCGCATCCTGCTGGCGCACCAGCCGCGCAGCGCCCCCGAGGCGGAAGCGGCCGGCTACGACCTGCAATTGTCGGGCCACACGTACGGCGGCCAGTTCTGGCCGTGGAACCTGTTCGTGCCGCTGCAGCAGCCCTACGTGGCGGGCCTGCACCGGCAAGGCCGCCTGTGGATTTATGTGAGCCGCGGCACGGGCTACTGGGGGCCGCCGAAACGCATAGGCGCGCCGGCGGAGATTACGAGACTCAGGCTGGTGGCGGCGTAGAACCTAGTCGGCCCAGCTGGCCATCCACGCCTCGAACCGCGCCACCACCGCCGGCGGATTCAAACGCGCCATCGCGCTTTCCACCGCTTCGCTGTCGCTGACCTCGAACAGCAGCACGCTCTCGTCACGCTGGGCGCCCGTGCCGAATACCCCCTCGGCGTCAAGCCGCGCCAGCGCCGCGATGCAGGCGTCGAACACGCCGCTGCGGAAGGCGGCGAAGTCCACGTCGAACGGCAAGTCGCGGTGCGCCTGCAAGAGCAGGCGGTAGGCGCTGTCGAAATACGCGCCGCCGTCCTCGAACGCCCATTCGGCCGGATTCCACAGCATCTCTTCGCCATATTCCGAGGCGGCCAGCGCTTCGCGGCTGTTCGCCATGGGGCCGATGGTCATGGCGCTGTCGTCGCTGACCAGCGCGAAGGCGTCGATGTGCTGCCCGGGATGCGCACGGCGCGCGGCTTCGACAGCCCGGCGCGCGGCATCCGCCACCAGGGTTTGCAGCAGCGCGAAATCGAAGACGGCCGGATCGATGACCGTGCTGCGCGCCAGCGCATAGCCATCGGCCAGCGCGGCCCGGCCATGCGCCAGGTAGACGGCGTGCGCTTCGGCTTCGCTGGCGTAGTCGTTGCGCGTCTCCTCGCCCCAGGTCATGGCCGCGCCGCTGGCCGTCCAGACGGTCGTGCCGAAGACGCGCGCTTCCCGGAAGCGGGCCGGCCGGTCGCCGTCGAAGGTGTAAAACAGGCTGTAATTACTATGCATGGGAATTGTTCATCGTTTAATCGGGCCGCATCTGCGCGGCGAAATCGCGCTGGCGGAACTGCTCCAGCAGGAAATCGACGAACACGCGCGTCTTCGCGGGCAAGAGCTTCTTGCTGGGATAGTACACGGACAGGGGCCCGGAATCGGCGTGCCAGCCTGGCAGCAGCCGGACCAGCGCGCCGCTGCGCAAGTGGGCCAGCGCGTGCGGCATGGGCAGCAGCGCCACGCCGACGCCCAGGATGGCCGCCTGCGCCATCGCTTCCGGGTCGTCGAAGATGGCGCGCGGCCGGCATTCGGCCACGCCTTCGCCGCCCGCGCCGTCGCGCAATATCCAGCTGCGCAGCCTGCCGCTGCCGGCCGAGCGGCGCGCCACGCCGTCGAATTGCGCCAGGTCCGACGGATGCCTGGGCATGGCCTTGCCCTGCATGAAGGAGGGCGACGCCGTGGCGACGATGTGGGCGTGGCCCAGCTCGCGCGCCACCACGCCCGGCGTCAGCTCGATGCCGCCGCCGATGGCGACATCGAAGCCTTCGCCGATCAAGTCCACTTGCCGGTTGTCGAAATGGCAGTCGGGCACCACGCCCGGGTGGCGCGCGATGAAGTCGCCCAGCAGTGGCACCACGTAGCTGCGCCCGAACGACGGCGCCATGCTGATTTTCAGGATGCCGGCCGGCTGGCCGCCCTCTTCCGCCACGCCGGCGATCGCTTCGCGCAGGGTGGACAGGGCGCCGCCTATCTGCTGCAGGAAACGCTCGCCCCCTTCCGTCAGGGTCAGGCGCCGCGTGCTGCGCTGGAACAGCCGCAATCCCAGGCTCGCTTCCAGGCGCGCCACGTTCTTGCTGACGGCGGCCGGCGTCAGTCCCAGGCGGCGCGCGGCGGCGGAAAAGCTGCCCAGCTCGGCAGACAGCACGAAGGATTGCAAGTGATTGAGGGCGTCCATGCGCCTATTCTACCCGCCCAGCTGATACCAATGGTTGAAAGTGATTGTAGCGATTCATGGCTAGCGCGGCAGGAATGAAAGGCAGATACTGAACTCCTCAACCCCTCACTTAGAAAGCACATCATGCAAACCCAAACCACCACCTCCCTGCCACTGCAAGACAAGATCGCGTTTGTGACGGGCGGCTCGCGCGGCATCGGCGCCGCCATCGTGCGCCGCCTAGCCAGCCAGGGCGCCAACGTCGTCTTCACGTATCAAAGCTCGGCCGCCGAAGCGCAGGCGCTGGCCGCCACGGTGGAGGCAAGCGGCGGCAAGGCCCTGGGCGTGCAAGCCGATGCGGCTGACGCCACCGCCCTGACGGCGGCCATCGACAAGGTGGCGGCGCAATTTGGCCGCGTCGATATCCTCGTCAACAACGCCGGCGTATTCCTGCCGGGCGCCATCGACGATTTCTCGCTGGCAGACTTCGACAAGACCGTGGCCGTCAACGTGCGCGCCGTGTTCGTGGCCATCAAGGCAGCCGTGGCGCACATGCAGACGGGCGGGCGCATCATCAACATCGGCAGCACGAACGCGCACCGCATGCCGTTCGGCGGCGCGGCCGCCTACGCCATGAGCAAATCGGCACTGAGCGGCCTGACGCAAGGCCTGTCGCGCGACCTGGGTCCGCGCGGCATCACCATCAACAACGTGGAGCCGGGCCCCGTCGCCACGGACATGAACCCGCCGACGGGCGACTTCGCCGACCTGATGCACGGTCTGATGGCCCTGCCCCGCCACGGCACGGCCGATGAAATCGCCGGCATGGTCGCTTACCTGGCCAGCCCGGAAGCGGCGTTCGTCACGGGCGCCGGGCTGAAGATCGATGGCGGTTTTGCCGCCTGAGCGCCAGCACGTACCACGGCCCCGGCATTAGGCCGCCGGGGTCAGTCCGAACATCAGCGAGCGGTGCGCTGCCACGCCAGCCATGGCGCCATCGGCCACCGCGAACGCCACGCTGCCGGCCATGCGCCCCGCGTCGCCGCAGCAAAAGACGCCAGGCACGCTGCTGGCCTTTTGCTCGTCGGTGCGCACGAACGGACCCATGGCACCCTCTTCCAACGCGCAGCCCAGCTCACCGGCCAGGGAACTGGCCAGGCGGGTGCGGGTCGCCACGAACAGGCCGGCCATCGCATGGCGGCTGCCGTCCTGCATGACCACGTCGGCCACGCCGGCGATCCGCGCCACGGGCGCGCGCACCACCGTGACGCCGCGCGTGGCCAGCTGCTCCAGCTGCGCGCCATCGGGTTCGAACGCGCCATTCAGGAAAAAAGTGACCGTGCCCCAGTCGGGCAGCATCAGCGCATGGTGCATGGAGAGGGGGCCGGTGGCCAGCACGCCGATGGCGCCTTGCTCCAGCTCATAGCCGTGGCAGTACGGGCAGTGAAAGACGCTGCGGCCCCAGCGCTCGGCCAGGCCATCGACGGGCGGCAATTCGTCGATCACCCCGGTGGCCAGCACCAGCCGGCGGCCCCGCACGCGCATGCCATCCGCCAGGGTCACGTCGTAGCCTTCGCCGGCGCTGCTGACCGCTGCCTGCACGGCCATCCCGTCCAGCCAGGTGACGGTGGCATACGCCAGCAGCTGCGCCTTGCCCTCGGCCGCGATGGCAGCCGTCCCGCTGCCGTCCTGGGTCAGGAAGCCGTGGGAATGGCTGGCGTAGCGGTTGCGGCGCTGGCCGCCGTCGACCACCAGTACGCGGCGGCGGGCGCGCGCCAGCTGCGTGGCGGCCGACAGGCCCGCGTAGCTGCCGCCGACGATGATGGCGTCGAACGGGACATCGAATGCGGCGGCAGGCGTGGCATCGCCTCCGCCCTGGGATTCAGGAATGGTCATGCGGTGCTCCTTGGTGTGTGGCGTATTGTTGGCTGAAACGTTCGGCCAGGTCGGCCAGGGTGACGGCGCCAAAGCGCCGGATCAGCAGCGCCTCGGCTTCGTCGAAGGCGCCGGCCAGCGACTGGTTGACCACCTGCTCGACCAGGCAGCCCGGCTGATCGACGCGGTTGCCCATGGCGAAGACGGTGGGCGAACCCACGGCCACGTAAATGTCGTGCAGCGTGACGCGGTGCAGGTCGCAGACGATGCGCCAGCCGCCGCCGTGCCCCTTGACCGAAGCCACGTAACCGCGCTCGCGCAAGCCGGCCATCACGCGCCGCACCAGCACGGGATTGGTATCCAGGTAAGCGGAGAGTTCCTCGGACGTCATCGGGCGTCCCGCGTGGGCCATGTGCAGCAGCACATGGAGGATCGATGATAGTTTGCTGTCGCGTCTCATGTAACTAATAATAGTACATAATTTCCACAGATGCAAACCAGTTGCAATATCAGGACGTAAAAAAGGGCCGGAGTATTCAGCCCGGCCCCTGCCTGTACTTCAGCGTCTGTACTTCAGCGCCTGTTGTTCGCGGCTGCTTCTATGCCTGCTTGCGCCGGCGTCCCCGCCACCACAGCAGCAATGCCAGCAGCACCAGCACGCCGACGATGATGCCCGCGCGGGCCAGGCCGATCAGGTTGGACGGCGCACCGCCGTTGCGCAGGGTCGTCACCTGCTCCGCCGTCACCTTGATGGCGGGATTGCCGTACATCTTCTGCACGTAATTGCCGAGGGTGACGATCTGCTCGTCCGACAGGGTCTGGCGGAAGGCGGGCATCAGGTGACCTGCATGGGCACCCCTGCCATCCTGCCGCTCCACGCCGTCGAGTATCGCCATCACTAGGTTGTTGCTGTTGCTGCGGCCCGTCACCGAGTTGTGGAACAGCGGCGGCAGGCTGCCGTCGAAACTGCCCTCGCCCCTGGCCTGGTGGCAGCTGGCGCACTGCGCATCGTACAACTGCGCACCCGACATCTTGTTCAGGTTTTGCGGCAGCGGCACGCCGCGGATGCTGGCCAGCTCGTCGCCCGCCTTGCCCCATTGCGTCACCGACTGCGTGTCGGCCTTGTCGCGAATGGCCGGCACGCTCTTGACGTAGTGCGCGATGGCGTGCAAGTCCGCGTCGCTCAGGTGCTTCAGGCTATGGTCGATGGCTTCGGCCATCGGTCCCGCGGCCTGCGCCTTGTTGGCGGTGCGGCCCGTGCGCAGGTAATCGACCAGTTCCTGCTGGCTCCAGCCGCCCACGCCGCTGTTGATATCCGACGTGATGTTCGGCGCATGCCAGGTGCCCAGGTCAGCGCCTCCCAGCTCCTTCGACAGCTGCTCGGCCATCAGCGCATTGCGCGGCGTGTGGCAGGTGGTGCAGTGGGCCAGGCCTTGCGCCAGGTAGGCGCCCCGGTTCCACTCCATGCTTTTCGCCGTATCGGCGACGAAGGGCTTCTTGTCGAGGAAGAGCATGTTCCAGCCCGCCATCGACAGGCGGATGTTGAACGGGAACGGCAAGTCCGTCGTCTGTGCCGGCGCCGCATCCACGGCCGCCACGCCGTGCATGAAGTAGTCATACAGGGCCGCCGTATCCTCGTCCGTCACCTTGGCGTAGGCCGTGTAGGGCATGGCCGGGTACAGGTTGGCGCCGTCGGCCCGCACGCCATGGCGCACGGCGTCGGAAAACTGCTTGAGCGTGTAATTGCCGATGCCGTGCGTTTTCGACGGCGTGATATTGGTGGCAACGATGGCGCCCAATGGCGTCGCCAGGGACAGCCCGCCCGCCATCGGTTTGCCGCCAGGCACGCTATGGCAGGCGATGCAGTCGCCGGCCGTCGCCAGGTAGCGGCCGCGTTCGATCGCCGCCGCATCGGGCACGCCCTTGTCGGCCGCCAGCACGGGCATGGCCGCGAGAGACAGCAAGACGGCGCCCGCCGTCAGTCTGAAGGCCGCCATCATGCTGTGCCTCCCTGTTGTTCGTCGAGGATGTGCTTGACGGTGCGCAGCGCCACGGCCAGGCCGTTTTCCGTCGAGTTGCAGGTGCCGGACGTGGGCAGCACGCCGGTGCTGCACAGGAACAGGTTGGCGTGGTCGAAGGTGCGGCCCCACTGGTCGCACACGGCCTTGGCGGGGTCGGAACCCATCGACAGGGTGCCGCAGATGTGCTGGTTGTTGGCAAACACGCCTTCCTTGCTGTGGCGCAGATTGGTGCCGCCCATCAGCTTGGCGATCTGTTCGAAATCCTGCTTCGAACGCTCGTGGCCACGCTTCGTATACTCGTCGATCGAATAGTGCGCCTGCGGCTTGGGGATGCCCATGGCATCCTTTTCGCTGCTCAAGGCAATGCGGTTTTCCGGGTTCGGCAGCACTTCCAGCACGTTTTTCAGGCTCATTTCGCGGGCCGAGCGGAAACGCAGCTGCTGCTCGAATGCCTCGCCAAACACGCCCTTGCCGATCAATTCCCTGGTGGCGCCGTCGACGCGCGAGATGTTCGTGAAATCCAGGCGGTACGGCGAGTGCTCGCTGCGGAAGTCGCCATCGCGCATGGTGTTAATGGAATTGGGGCTTTGCGGGCCCCGGCCCAGCCACAAGTCTTCATCCGCGTCGAAGGTGATCGAGGTGCTCGGGTGGTCCATCAGGTTGCGGCCCACCATGTCGCTGCTGTTGGCCAGGCCGTTCGGGTATTTGTCCGAGGCGGAAACGAGCAGCAGACGCGGGCTTTCGATGCCGTTGGCGGCGAGGATAAAAGTCTTGGCCGTGACCCGGTGGCTTTTCTTGTCGACGTCGTAGTACAGCGCGGCCGTGATGCGGCCCTGCGCGTCGTGTTCCAGCTTGTAGACGTTGGCGTTGCAGACGATCTTCACGCCCGCGTCCTCCGCCTGCTGCGCGGCGATGCCGCCGTGGTATTGCGCATCGATGGGGCAGATCGGCTGGCAGCTGTTATTGCCGCAGCAGGCCGGGCGGCCATCGTAGCTGACGCTGTTGCGCGCCACCGTGTTGCCGACCACCTTGAACGCGGGGTCGAGGCGCTCGCGAATGCGGCGCATCGCGTACGGCTCCGTCACGGGGTCCATCGGAAACGCCTGCTTGCGCGGCGAACCCGTGTTCTCGGCGCCCGAGACGCCCATGATCTCTTCCGCTTCCTGGTAAAACGGCTCCAGGTCTTCGTAGCTGATCGGCCAGTCGACGCCCACGCCATACAGGGTATGGATGCGGAAGTCGTTCGGCACATTGCGCCACGCTTGCGCGGCCCAGTGCCACGACGTGCCGCCGAACTGGCGGATGTATTCGGCCGGATATGGATACGGGCCGGCCTGCACCAGGTAGCCGTTATCGGTCGGCTGGTAGATCGGGTGCGGCGCCGTGGCGACGGACGGATACGGCGACATCCAGTCGCTGCGGCGCGTCGTGTTGCGGAAACGGGCGACGATTTCGCCGCGCGACACGCGCGGTCCCGCTTCCAGGATCAGCACCGAGGCGCCGGCCAGCGCGAGCTTGCGCGCAGCCAGGGAGCCGATGATGCCGGAACCGATCACGAGGTAATCGGCAGAGAGTTCTTCAGCCATGAGGGCTCCTTAAATTGGTTTTCTGGCCCAGCTGCCGTAGGCGCCGTAGGAATACGTGGGAGGTTTCAGCACGTCGGCCACGACGGCCGCGTTCAACGCCTGCTCGTAGGCGACGCAGACGGCCGCCTCGCCCGTGCCGACGATGCCCAGGTACCAGGCGCTGGCGATCTGGCGCGGCAAGGCAGCCAGCGGCGACTGGGCCGGGTCCAGCCCGTCGAGCGCTTCCTGCAGGCCGGCCGCCTGCAAGCCTTGCGCATTGATCAGCGCCAGCAGCGCGCGCACCTTCGCCGGGAAGGCCGTATCCTGCGCCACCAGCGCGTCATACAGGCGCCTGGCCAGCACGGGGTCGAGCACTTGCCGCCCCACCAGCATGGCCGACACGCCCAGGAAGGCGCCCTGCTCCGCATTGGCGACCGGTTCGGCCAGCGCCCAGGGAATCAGCGCCGCGGCCGAAGCCGACAGCAAGCCGGCCAGCACCATGCGGCGGCCGGGATTGAGAGGGCCGCGGCCCTCCTTGTGATGTGTAGCGTCCACTTGAAGCTCCCGTGAGTTCAGCAACCGTTCAGAAAGAATGCTTGAGACCGACCATGACCACCGACTGGCCGCCGGTCGACGACGGCGTGCCGTTTTGCGAATCGCCGACCGAGGCGACGGCGTTGACGATGGCGCCGTCCTGGCCGAGGGTCTGGCCGCGCGCCAGCTGGCGCGCCTCGATCAGGTAGATGGCGGTGCGCTTCGACAACGCATACGTCTGTTCGAACGACAGCTGGCGGTAGCGCGCGCGGTCGGCGATGCCGTTGGCGTGGCTGGCGAAGGTGTCGCTGTAGCCGGCGGCCAGGAACCACTGCGGCGTCAACTGGTAGCTGGAGATCAGGCCGGCCGTGTTGAAGATGGCCGTGTCGCGGAAGGCCGAGCGGCTGCCCGCCTCGTATTGCACGTTGCTGGCGTTGGCGCCCATCATCCACTTGCCCATGGTGTAGCGCGCGCTGGCGGCGACGAATTGCACGCTTTCAGCCGAGGCATAGCCCTGGTTGATGGCGGAAATGCCGAAGCTGCCCGAAGCATTGCTGTTCCAGCCGCCCTGGGTGCTCATGGCCATGGCGCTGGCATTGTTCTGGCCGTTTTTCAGTTTCAGGTAGCCGAGCGCGAATTCGGCTGGCGAGGTGCTGTACTTGACGGCGGCGCTGAAGCTGCTGCCCACGGCGTTGCCGTCTGCCGCTTCGCCAAAGCCGTACTGCGCGCTGGCCTGCAGGCCGCGCCAGGCCGGCATGCTGTAGGTGACGGAATTGCTGATGCGCACGGTCGTATCGAGGCCGTCGATATCGCCCGGGTGGGCGCCGGTCGCGCCCGTCAAGACATTGCTCGACGCCAGCGAGCCCACCAGCAGGTAGTACGGCGTGTACTGGCGTCCGGCCGTCACGCTACCGTAGGCTGCCGATTGCAAGCCCACGTAAGCCTGGCGGTTGAACAGGGAACTGGCCGAACTTTGCGCGCCCGTATCGCTTTCAAAGCCGTTTTCCAGCAGGAACAGCGCCTTCAGGTCGCCGCCCAGGTCTTCCACGCCCTGGAAACCGATCTTGCTGGCGGACAAGTTGCCGCTGCGCATGTAGGTGTTCGAATTGCCGCCCTGGTTGCTGGTGTACGCCATGGCCGCGTCGACCACGCCGTAAATGCTGACATTGCTTTGGGCGCAAACGTTTGCGCCGATGAGCGTGGAGACGGCCAGCGCCGCAGCGCGCATGCATGTAGTGTTCATTTTTTCCTGACTTTCCTGTTTTATAGTACGCCCGGCCGGCATTACCGCCGTGATGGCGACATACCGGCTGTGGCGCCGCGTTGCGGCCCCATACAGCGAGTGGGACGTCCGCTTTTCTTCTTGATTTGGATCAAGTGGAGCAAATTATACGCTTATTTACTCACATGTAAGTGATTGACTGCAAGGCGTAGTCTTATAGCAAAACTTTCTTGTGTCTTATAGCAAAACCGTCAGGCATGCGGGCGCACGCCCGGCAGGATGCGGAAATACGCGGAACAGGCATGGGGAAAGCAGCGGCGGCGCGTGTCGAAAAACACGCGCCCGGTGGCTAATCAGGCAGGCGGAAAAACGGGAAAAGCGGGATGGTCAGCGCAGTATGGCGGGCGCCACCGGCAGGGTCTCGAGGGCAATGAAGGCTTCCAGGGTGCGGCGCATGTCTTCGAACACTTGCTTGCCGTAGGCCGCTTCCAGGTGTTCATATTGCAGGTCGATCAGCTTACCCATCTGCAGCAGCAGGCTGGCGCCCGCTTCCGACAGGTGCACCTTGCGGCGGCGCTGGTCGCCTTCGAACTTGCTGCGCCCGATCAAGCCGATTTCTTCCATGCGCGCCAGGATGCCGCTCATGCTGGGACTGGAAATCTGGCAGATCTCGCACAGTTCGCGCGGTTCCAGGGTCGGGCTTTCGTTCAGCGCGCGCATGATGCGCCACTGCTGCTCCGTCACGCCGAAGTGATTGAGGATGGGGCGGAAATGCTGGAGCAGGCTGTCGCGGGCCTTCAGCAGCAGTTGCGGCATGTTCGGATAACGGATCGGTAGCTGCAAGCGGAACTCCCTGGGTGGGCGGAAAATTAGCGTAATTATACGGCCCGGCCACTGCAAACGGCAGGCCGGCAACGATGTATTTTTCGCTACGTCCGCCCTGCCTCCTGCCCTGCTCCCTCCTCCTGCGCATGTCGCCGCACGGACCACAGCACGCCCGCCGTCAGCAAGACCATGGCGGCCCACTCCAGGGGCCGCGGCATGCGCTGCGCGTAGACGAAGCCGTACAGCAGCGCGAACAGGGTTTCCGACAGGATCAGCTGGCCCGACAAGGTGACCGGCACCAGGCGCGACGCCAGGTTCCACAGGTAATTGCCGATCACGGAAGCGCCCAGCGCCAGCAGCAAACACACGAGCCAGTAGCGGTGCCAGTCGCGCGCCGGCGCGTCGTCGGCGCCGCTTGCCTGCTGCAGCGCCAGCATCGCGGCGCCGACGACCAGGGCGATGACGCCGCTGGCCAGGCCATACAGCATGGCCCATTCCACGGAACTGAAATGCGCGTGGCGCTTGAGGAAACGGGCATTGTCGAGCGCATACCAGGTCCAGCAGGCGAGCGCGCCAACGGCGCACAGCACGCCGGCCAGCTTGTGCGCCAGACCGGCGCCGCCCGCGCCGCCTGCATGGCTGAAGATATCGACATTGATACAGGCGATGCCCAACGCTACCACCAGCAGCGGCCAGGCCAGCTGGCGCAGCGGCAGCGCGCCGTGGTCCTTGCGGCCCAGGATGGTGACGCTCAGGGGCAGCAAGCCGATGATCAGGGAAGTGGGTGCCACGCCGGCCAGCTTGACGCCGTAGGCCAGCAGCAGGTAATACACGACATTGCCGGCCAGCGCCTGGCGCAGCATGGCCAGCCAGTCGCTGCGCCGCAAGCGCCGCAGCAGGGGCAAGAGACGCGGCAGCATCAGGCCGGCCGCCAGCGCGCCATAGCAGATGTAGCGACCCACCATCAGCTCGACCGGGGAAAAATCCGGCAGCAAGACGGGCACAATGAAAACGGCGCCCCAAAAGGCGCCGGCCAGCACACCACATACGATCCCACGCCACATGCCTGCCACTCTCACGTTTTCATTCAAGGGCGCCAGTATGGCATGCGCAGGAGACCGCCGTCAGCCCCCGGCTTTTCTCTGTGCGGGGATGAAATGTTCGCGCACGGCCCTGGCCAGCAAGTCCGGCGGCAGCAAGCCCTGCCCCAGCAGGAAATTATTGAAGGCCAGGCGGTCGAATCTGTCTCCCAGCGCCAGCTCCGTTTCCGCGCGCAGCTGCAGGATGCGCGTGTAGCCATAGAAATAGCTGCCCGCCTGGCCCGGCGCATTGAAGGTGTAGCGGTCCAGCTCCTGACGCGCCATCGGTTTCGACAGCATCACCTCGTCCGTCAGGATGCGGCCAGCCTCTTCGCGCGTGACCTGCCCCAGATTCAGCATCGGGTCCAGCATGGCGCGCGCCGCGCGCAGCATGCGGAACTGCAGCGCGATGAACTGGCCTTCGGCCGGCTCGTAGGGAATCATCTCCGCTTCCGCGTACAGCGCCCAGCCTTCCACGTTGACGCTGTTGAACGCGTACAGGCTGCGCGCCTGCGACACGCCCCGCTCCACCATGGCGCTGAACTGCAGCTCGTGGCCAGGGCGGCCCTCGTGCGCGCTCAGGGTCCAGGCGGCGCCCGCGAAATTGAAATCGTCATACGCCTCGCCCTTGCCGCTGGCGGCGGGATTGCTGACGGGGAGGACGAACTGGCCGTGTTCTCCCGTATTGCCGATCAGCGGAGGCGGACGCATATGCGGCGCCGGCTGGGCCGCCGATTCGGCGGCGGACGCCAGGCGCATGGTCATGGCGCGCGCAGGAATATCGACCACGCGCTGCCGGGCGATGCGTTCTTCAAGCTGCGTATTGACGCCCTTGTAATGCGCTTCGAGCTGCTCGTTGGGAATCGACGCGCTTTTCAGCGCGCGCAGCACCTGGCGGTAATCGCTGCCGTCGACACTCTTGAGCGACATTCTCTCCGCCACCACGGGCGCCAGCGCCTGCATGGCGGCGCGCGTTTCCAGGTAAGCCACCTGCGCCCGTTCGACCAGCGCGCGCGGCTCGATATCGATGCCCACCTGCTTCAGGCGAAACGCATACAGCTCGGGCGCCATGCGGAAATCCGTGCGCGACAGGGGCAGCACCACCTGCTTTTCCCACGCCGCATACTCGGTCAGCTGCTGTTCCATGGCCGCCAGCGCGCTTTCCGCGCCCGCGATCTGCATGTCGGCGAACAGCTTGCGGATACCGGCGACATACGTCGGCACGTTTTCCAGCGACTGCTCCACCTGCAGGCGCACGGGTCCCGCCAGGCCGGGCTTGCCGATTTGCTCCGTGAAGCGCGCCTTCGCCTGCTGCGTGATCGGCGTGCTGCCCGGGTATTGCCCGACATAGCGCTGCAGCCGTTCCAGCGCCTTGGCGCGGCGCGCGGCCGGGCGCTGTTCCTGCAGCAGGCTTTGCATGCTGCCAAAGACCATTTGCGGCACATCGACCCACGGCAAGGCGTACTTGGCTTCCAGCAGGGCGCCGGCGATTTCCTGGTCGACGGCCTGCGTCAGGATTTGCAGATCCTGGCGGATGCGCTCATCCTTTTCCGCCGCCAGCTTGCGCTGCAATTGCGCGCGCGCCTGCTGCATGGCTGCCACATAGCGTTCCGTGATCTTCGGTCCCAGGTCGGCCGCCAGGCCATCGTACTGCGCCAGGCCCGTGTCGGAAGCGTTTTCAGGCGAGAACTGCGCCTGCGCCGCCAGCACGATGGCCGCGTTGCGGTTGCTGGCCTCGACCCAGGCCGATGGGGCGGCGGCTGCCGCAACTGCGGGGGCGGCGGCCATGGCCGGCATGGCAAACGCGGTGGAGAGCAAGGCGGCAAGCACGGTCTGATGCAATTTCGGGATGACGGACATCGGGGGATTCCTTCGAAGGTGAGCGATGAGCGAAGCGGCGAGTATCGGCCAGCCTCGCATGCCTGTCAATTCAGGGCGGGCAGGTTCCACGGCGTGACGACCTGGATGGCGGACAGGCAGGCCGGCTGCGCCAATGCCGGCAGCGCGCCCTGCGCCCGCAGGATTTCCTGGCAGGCGCGGCGCATGTCCTGGCCCAGGTCGTGGTGCAGCACGGCGTGGATAGCGCCCGACTTGAGCAGCGCCAGGTTGTCCGCGTCGAGGTCATGGCCGATGAAGACCTGGCAAGGCCGGCCCGCTTTGGCGAACGCCTGCACGATGGCTGCATTCCCGCCGCCGATGGAATACACGGCGGCGATGCCCGGATGGTCGGCCAGCGCCTGCCGCACCAGCGCGCCCGTGGCGCCGTCGATGCCGTGGCCTTCGCTCACTTCGACGACGCTCAAGTGCCGATGCCGTTCGCGCAGCGCGCGGCGAAAGCCGATCTCGCGCTCTTCCTCGCCATGAAAGCGGTTGCTGCTCAGGGTCACCAGCACCTGCTGCTGCTTCCTGCTGCCCAGCCACTGGCCGACCAGGTAAGCGGCCGTCTCGCCCGCCGCCCGGTTATCCATGCCCACATAGCTGCGGCGCGCGGAAGCCGGCAAGTCCGTCACCAGGGTCACCACGGGGATGCCGGCCGCCGCCAGCCGGTTCACCGCCCCGGCCACTGGCGGCAAGTCGGGCGCCTTGAGCAGCACGCCGTGGCTGCCGTTCTTGCGGATGTGTTCCAGCAGGTCGACGATGCCGCCCACCTCCAGGGTTTCATGCAGGTGAAAGCGCGAACGCAGCACGGCCGGATGCAGCGACGGCAGCTCCGCCTCCAGCGCGGCGCGCACGGCATCCGTAAAGCGGCGCGGCGCCACCATCAGCACGTCGAGCATGAATTTTCTGCCGGACAGGCCCACCTGCGTGCTTTGCCGCGCCAGTTCATCCAGCGCCTGCATCACGCGGCGCACCGTATTGGCGTGCACGCCGCCGCGCTGCTTGATCACGCGGTCGACCGTGGCCACGCTGACGCCGGCCTGCAGCGCCACGACCTTGACGGGGAAAGGATGCGTCACGTGCTCTCCATTTCGGATTGATGGTTTTTTGATGGATTTTCTGATGAAAAATGCGGATTTTCATCCCTATACTGATTCTACAACTTAAATAATCAGGAGACACCGCATGCACATCACCAACGCCGGCGCCCAGCCACCCGCCCCGTATTGGCTGACGCCGGAAAGCTGCGACCTGCAAGACTTCATCGGCACCGTCAGTTGCCGCACGGCGCTGGCCGACTATCCCCACGCCGCCGCGGTGCAGGAAAATATCCTCGTCTACGACTGCGACGCCGTGCGCGAACTGGCTGCCAATCCGGCCTCGCTGCGCGCGCTGCAGGCCGAATGGGGCAAGGCGCTGATGGACGGTCCCGGCGTCATCGTGCTCAAACGGGCCGTCACCGACATGGACACGCTGGAACAGGCGAATCGCGTGTTCCGCGACCTGATCGCCGGGCAGCATGCCAGCGGCCAGACGGCAGGCGACCATTTCGCCAGGCCGGGCGCGAATGACCGCATCTGGAACGCCCAGCAAAAGCTTTGCCTGCGCGCGCCCGTAACGTTCGCGCGCTACTACGCCAATCCCGTCTTCGCCTGGATATCCGAGGCCTGGCTGGGTCCCGCCTACCAGATGACGGCGCAAGTGAACGTCGTCAATCCCGGCGGGGCCGCCCAGGCGCCGCACCGCGACTATCACCTGGGCTTCCAGAGCGCCGCCGCCTGCGCCGCCTATCCCGCGCCCGTGCACCAGATGTCTGCCCTCTTGACCCTGCAGGGCGCCGTCGCCCATTGCGACATGCCGCTGGAATCCGGTCCCACCCTGTACCTGCCTTATTCGCAGCGCTACCGGGCCGGTTTTCTCGCCTGGCAGCAGCGGCCGTTCCGCGACTATTTTGCCCGGCATTGCGTGCAGCTGCCGCTGTCGAAAGGCGACGCCGTGTTCTTCAATCCCGCCCTGTTCCACGCGGCCGGGCATAACCGTTCGCCCGACATCCGCCGCATGGCCAAGCTGCTGCAAGTGTCGTCGCCATTCGGGCGCGCCATGGAAACGCTGGACCGCCGCGCCATGAGCGCCGCGCTATATCCCGCCTTGCAGGCGCTGCGCGCGCAGGGTGCCCTGGATGACGCTGGCGTCGGCCACGCGATCGCCGCCTGCGCCGAAGGCTATGCCTTTCCCAGTAACCTGGACCGCGACCAGCCCATCGATGGCATGGCGCCGCCCACGCAGCAGCAGCTCATGCGCGAAGCGCTGGCGCAGGACTGGCCCGCGGCCCGCTTCCTCGACGCCCTGGACAGCCACGCCTGGCGCCAGCAAGCCTGAATCCCCTACGCGTCACCCTCGGAGACTCCCTATGCAAGACATCCACATCGGCCTGATCGGCGCCGGCTACATGGGCAAGGCCCACACCATCGCCTACAAGACCGTGCGCAGCATCTTTCCCACGGCCCGCAACCCCGTCTGCGCCTGCATCGCCACCAGCAGCGAAGAAGGCGCGGCGCGCAGCGCGCGGGAACTGGGCTGGAACAGGTCCACCGGCGACTGGCGCGCACTGGTCAATGACCCCGCCATCGACGCCATCGTCGTCGCCACGCCGCCCGCCACGCACAAGGACATCGTGCTGGCGGCGCTGGCCCTGGGCAAACCCGTGTTTTGCGAAAAGCCGCTGGGCATGACGGCCGCCGAATCCTTGCTGCTGGCGCAGGCGGCGGAAAGCGCGGGCGTGGCCAACATGGTCGGCTACAACTACATCCGCACGCCCGCCAGCCAGCTGGCGCGGCAGATCATCGAATCGGGGGAAATCGGCGACATCATCCACGTCGCCGCCGAGCACGTGGAAGACTACCTGCACGACCCGCGCGCACCCGCCTCCTGGCGCACGCGGGAAGCCACGGCAACGCGCGCCGGCGCGCTGGCCGACGTGGGTTCGCACCTGCTCAACCTGGCCCTGCGCCTGGGCGGCCCCGTCGACTCGCTGGTGGCCGACATGAATACCGTGCATGCGCGGCGCGACGGCCCGCATGGCATGGAAGCGGTGGACAACGACGACCAGGGGAATCTGATGCTGCGCTTTGCCAGCGGCGCGCTGGGCGCGCTGACCTTCAGCCGCGTGGCGGCCGGGCGCAAGATGGGCTACACCTACCGTATCACGGGGACGAAAGGCGCCATTGCGTTTGATCAGGAAAGCCAGAATGCGCTATGGCTGTACGACGCCAGCCGCCCGGCGCAGCGCCAGGGTTTCCAGCGCCTGCTGATGGGACCCGCCCACCCCGACTACCTGGCGTTCAGCCAGGGAGCCGGGCACGGCACGGGCTACAACGAGCAAATCGTCATCGAGGCGCGCGATTTTCTGCAGGCGATCGCCAGCGGCCAGCCGGTCTGGCCCACCTTCCGCGACGGCTACGAGGTGGACCGGCTGATAGCCGCGGCGCTGCGCTCCGTGCAGGAGCGCAGCTGGATTACCGTGCGCTGACAGCAGGAGCGTTATCAGTACCCCATGCCGTAACCGAACTTGTACAGCGGATGGGCCGTGTCATACGGCACGTCCGATTTCTGCACCTGCACTTCGGCCATCGACGATGGCAGTTCGAACGGCAGCTTGCCTTGCGGTTTGGCCTTGCCCGTCAAGACGTCGAACAGCGCGCCGTCGCTGACGCCGAAGTTGGCGAGGATGGCGCTGGCCTTGTCCTGCACGTTGCCAAGGATGGCCGGGCGGTCCAGGTAGACCGTCACCACCGTCTTCGGCGCGTATTTCGCCGCGTTCTTGATGGCTTCGTAGTCGGCGTCGCCATCGACATAATTCAGGCGTCCTTCGTGCTGCATGCTGCCGAAGATGTAGTTCGGGTGCAGGATTTCATACGGCGCGGCCACGCGCAGCAGGGCCACGTCCGCTTCCTGCGGCGTGGCGACCACCGTGTAGCCATACTGCTTCGCCACGGCCGCATCGATGCCGTACAGGTAGACCTTCTTGACGGTGGTTGCCAGCGGCAAGACCTTGTCCTTGTTTTCCAGCAAGACCAGCGAGCGGCGCTGGGCTTCCAGGCCCGCCTCGATGAAGTCCGCCTTGCCCACGGTGGTCGCCGCCTTGGCCGCATCGACGAACGGGTGTTCGAACAGGCCTTGCTTGAATTTCTGGATCAGGATGCGCCGCGCCGACGCGTTGATGCGCGCTTCCGTCAACTGGCCCCGCTGCACGGCTTGCGTCAGGTAGGGCGCTTCCGTCACGCCGCCAAACTGGTCCATTCCGGCCGTGACGGCTTTCACGTAACGCTCGGCCTTGGTGGCGTTTTCCATGCCCCACGGCGTGCCGAAGCCGATGAAGGAAGGCGCCACGCTGGCCGGCGTGCCGTTACGGCAGTTGGCGTCGCAGTCGGAAGTGATGCCCCAGTCGGACAGGATCACGCCTTCGAAGCCGTATTTACCGCGCAGCAAGTCCGTCAGCATGGTCTTGCTGAAACCGGCCGCCACCTGCTCCAGGGTGATGCCGTCGATGGTGATGTTGCCATCCGGCAGCGCGTAGGTGGGCATGACGGAAGCCGCCTTGGCCGTGAAGGCGCCCTCGAACGGCTTCACGTGGTAGGCGAAGTTGTTGCCCGGATAGGTCATGTAGCGACCATAGTAATTGTGGCCGTCGAACCCCTCTTTCGTAGCGCCGTAGCCGACCCAGTGCTTGACGACGGCCACCACGCTGCCGTCGTGCAAGCCCGTATTGCCGTCCTGGAAGCCTTCGATATAGTGCTGCACCATGCGCTTGGCCAAGTCCGCATCTTCGCCAAAGGTGCCGTTGATGCGCGACCAGCGCGGCTCGGTGGCCAGGTCCGCCTGCGGCGACAGCGCTTGCGTGATGCCGACGGCCAGGTATTCCTGGCGCGCGATGTCGCCGAAGCGGCGCACCAGCGCATCGTCGCCGATGGCGGCCAGGCCCAGGGTTTCCGGCCACTGGGAAAATCCCTTGGTGCCGGCGCTGGCGCCCACCGTGTACTGGAAATGGTGGCGCGGGTCCGTGCTGATGGACACGGGAATGCCGTGGCGCGACGTTTCGCTGATTTCCTGCACCTTGTTGTACTGGGACGCCATGTTGGCCGTATCGCCCGCCATGCGCGTGATGAAGGTGTTGACGTACTGCTTGACGATCAGGTCTTGCAGGGCCGTCAAGTCATACGCGCCACCGAGGCCGATGCCGGAAGGGTCGGACACGGTGGGCGCCGTGCCGTGCATCATCAGGCCGGCCTTTTCGTCGAGGCTCATGCGCGACAGCAGGTCGTCGGCGCGCGCCTCGGCGGACAGGCGCCAGTCTTCGTACGGGTCGATCTTGCCGTTGCGGTTCATGTCCTTGAAGGTATAGCCGTCGACCTTGAGCTGGCTATAGGTGGTGGCGCCGAACACGGGCTGCGTGTATTCCTCGCTGACGGTGTCGTTGCCGCAGGCGGCCAGGGCAAGCGTGGCGACGCAGCCGGCGACCATGCGGGCCATCGGTTTCATAGTGCAATTCATCATTATCTCCAAGACTGTTTTTGTAGGTATCCGGGTGGCATCAGGGCCAGCCCGAAATCAATATAGCGTGAGAATGCGTGAGTTTCTTGACCGCACAGCACGCGTTTTATACCCGCGAGAACAATTTTTGGTTAGACGGCACGACAACCAACAATCTCCTACAAAGTGCTAATATTTGTGAAAAATTACTACAACAAGCAGGAGACACCCTTGCACAAACCCGATACGCGCACGGTTTCGAACCGTATCGCGCAGCAATGCGCGCGCGCCATGCAAGCCGATGGCCACGACCCCGCCGACTTTTTCCGGCAGACGGGCATCACGCCGGCGCAGCTCGAGGAGCCGGGCGGACGCATCAACGCCGAGCGGCACCGCCGCATGACGGCCTACGCCCAGCAGCTGCCGCAGCACCGCGGCTTGCTCGACCTCGACGTGACGCACTGGTTCGCGCATTACTCGGGCATCGCCCACGTCTGCTTCAACCGCCCCACCCTGCGCAGCGCCCTGCACGAGCTGCTGCACTTGCGGGGCCTGATCGGCGAATTCGACTTCATGCTGATGAGTGAGAATGGGACGCGCATCGAGATCGAATACCTGTCCGAGTTTTGCCCGCTGGGGGGCGCCATGCAGGCGCTGGCCAATTTCCGCATGCTGTCGCTGGTGGCGCGCGCCTACGACGATGGCGCAGCCACGGCCTTCCATGCCGGCTTCCAGGGCAAGGCGCCGTGGTTCGCGCCAGCCATTGGCGAGTGCTTCGGCGCCGCCGCCACCTTCGGCCAGGCGCGCAACACGCTGACGTTTGACGCGCCGGCGCTGGACCGGCCTTTCGCCCAGTTCAACGCCATGCTGGCGCCGCACGCGCTGCGGCACGCGCAGGGACAATTGCAGCAGTTGCAGGGCGCGCAGCTGTTTTCGGCCCGCGTGGAGCAAGCCATCATCGATTTGCTGGGCCAGCAAGCCGACGCCGATGGCGCCGCGCTGCTGCCGGCCCTGTGCGACGGCCTGGCGATGAACCGCTGGACCCTGCAGCGCCAGCTGCAGCAGGAAAAAACGTCGTTCCGCGCGCTGGAACTGCGCGCCAAGAGCCGCGAATCGCGCCGTTTGCTGCGCGAAACGAGCCTGAGCGTGGTGGAAATCAGCGAGCGCCTGGGCTTTTCCTCGCAAAGCGCGTTCACCCGCTTCTTCAAGACCCAGTTCGAACTGCCGCCGGCGCGCTACCGGAGCGATGCGGCCGGACTCTAGTCAGGCAGATCCGTCGTGCGTCGAACCATCAGCTGCGCCAGACGATGGCGCAGCTGTCGAGTGCGGGTGACGCTCAATAACCATCCATGAACAGCACCATTTCAACGCCGCGCATGGTCCACGGCCCCGTGCCGCCCTCTGGCAAGGGCATCGCCGGATGGTTGCCGGCATTGAGCAAGCCGCAAATGTCGCGGACCAGCGCACTGCCGGCCACTTGCGCGCTCCATTTGCGGTAACCGTCGGGCCAGCGCAGCCGAAGCGGGCGCGGACGGCTGCCGCCACGTCCGGCAACGGTGCCGATACCGGGAAACAGATTGCCGGGCGCGGACTGCCCGTTGGCCGACAATAGATGGTCGAGACGCGAAATCAGCGAGGTCGCGACCCGGCTATCCCAGATGACTTGCGCGCAGCCAGCCGCCCGGGCGTGATCGTGGTGGGCGGTGGCAAAGGCCGCCACCTTGGTCCAGCCGCTGTTCATCAGCGCGGCAGCCTTGCCATCCGCGGCCAGCGCGGCGCGGAACACGGCTGCGACATTGGCCGGCGTCACCGTGCCGTGTTTTTGCGGCACGCCTCCCCAGCTGAAAATCGCCACCGCCAAATCGACGGCCTCGCCTTGCTGCTGACCGTCCCAGTCGCGCCCGTCCTCCAGGCAAAGGGCCAGCTGCGCGGCCGCCGCAATCAAGGGCTTTGTCTTCTGCGCCGTGCCGGCATAGCCCACCGACTTATGCGGCCAGAAATACGCGAGCAGGCGCCGGTCCCAGCCCGTGACCGGGGCACCGATATTCTGCCGGCGATACCGCGGCTGGAACGGGGTCTGGCCGATATCGGCGATCAGCAATTGCAGCAGCTGGCGCCGGTCCAGCGTGCCGCCTGCCGGTACCTCGACCGTGCTGGCGAGCGCGGCAATCGCCTGCGGATCGGACCACTGCATGGTGACCACCGCCACGTCCTCCCCGGTGCCCAGCTCGACGTCGGAGCAGATCAGCTGCTGCGCCTGCAGCGCCAGCTGCGCGCGCACGCCATCCGGCAAGCCATGCCAGTACGCCAGGCATGGCGCGGTAAATTCCACGCAATCCACGTTTCTGCCGCCCAAGCCATGCGGCGCCTTGACGCGCTCAAACCATTGCGCATTGTCAACATGGTCGAACAGTGCGCGGGAGGTTTGCCGCGTATTGCGCTGGCTGCTGAGCAGCCGGCAAGCGACGTCAAAACTGCAGGCGTAGTGCGGATTGGCGCGCAAGCGCTCCGCCAGCGATTTATTATCGCCATACACGGGCATCGGCTCCACGCCCAGCGCATGGTCTTTCCACTCCTGGCTCAACTCATCGCACACGGCCAGCAGCAAGGCAAGATCCACGGCTTCCTTGCGGGGGTAGAATAATTGTATCTGGGGCATTGTTTCACTTTCTCGCCAAATGGTTTGCAGCGCCATGCCTACTCCGCCGCTGGCGACTGGTTCGCCGCCCTCGCATCAAACGCCAGCCGCGCCGCATCGATGGCGTCGCGGTGGCCATGGGCCCAGGCGCCCAGCGCGCTGATGGGGATCAACAGCGAGCGGCCCAGGTCCGTCAGGGCGTAGTCGACGCGCGGCGGCACGGTGGGAAACACGGTGCGCGTCACCAGGCCGTCGCGTTCCAGCCCGCGCAGGGTCAGGGTCAGCATGCGCTGCGAGATGCCGCCGATCAGGCGGCGCATCTCGTTGAAGCGCTTGGTGCCATTGCCCAGCAATATCACCACCATCACGCTCCATTTGTCGCCCACGCGGGTCAGGATATCCGTGATCGGGCGGCAGGAAGCGGCCACGCCCGCATGGCCGCCCTCGTCACGCATGCGCCGTTCCAGCTCCGCTCCTTGCGCGGCGGCGTCGCCAATAGTCACATCCGTGTGCCCCAGTGTGGAAAAAGTGCCTTCTTGTGCGTTCATTTGATAGTCACTATATTTAACTCGGTTACAAAAACATACCACATGATCATACCACCCAAGAAGGCCTACATGAACATCCTGCACATCGATTCGAGCATCCTCGGCGAGCATTCCCTCAGCCGCCAATTGTCCGCCGCCATCGTCGCCCGCCTGCAAGCGGCCGCGCCGGGCGCCACCGCCCAGTACCGCGACCTGGCCGCGCAACCGTTGCCGCAATTTACGGCCGCGCCCGGCGCCGCCGACGCTGCCGCCTTGTCCGGCGCGCTGGAGCAAGTGCTGGCCGCCGACGTCATCGTCATCGGCGCGCCCATGTACAACTTCGCCATCCCCAGCCAGCTCAAATCGTGGCTCGATGCGCTGGCCGTGCCCGGCAAAACGTTCCAGTATGGCGCCAACGGCCCGGAAGGCTTGCTCGGCAGCAAGCGCGTGATCATCGCCTCGACGCGCGGCGGCTATTACGGCGCCGACACGCCGATGGCCGCCCTGGAACACCAGGAAAGCCACCTGCGCGCCTTCTTCGGCTTCCTCGGCGTCACGCAGATCGAAATCGTGCGCGCCGAAGGCGTCAAGGTCAGCGACGACGCCAGGGCGCAGGCGTTGACGGCCGCGTTTGAACAGATCGGCGCACTGCAGGCAGCGTAAGCGGCGGCGGATTTTCTGGCTGCGACGGAAACTGTTTCGGCGCAGCCAGACTGGACATGACAGGCATGAAAGTCCAGGATGCGCTAAGCTGCATCCGCCCCACCACTACACAAGGACCACCATGACCCTGACCGTCGTCGCCACCATCGATGCCCAAGCCGACCATACGGACGCCGTGCGCGCCGCCCTGGAAGCCGTCGTGCCGCCGAGCCGCGCCGAAAGCGGCTGCCTGCGCTACGAATTGCACCTCGACAATAAGATTCCCACGCGCTTCATCATGCTGGAAGAATGGACCGACAAGGCGGCCCTGACGGCGCACTACGCGACGCCCCACTTCCTGACCCTGGTGGCCGCCACTGACGGCAAGACCGTCAAGATCGACGTGGCGGAATTAAGCAAGCTGAAGTAACGGCCAGCAGCGCGTTCAAGCGCGCGGCCATCTTGGCAAGTTGCCATCTATAATATGGCAACTTTTCTTTATGGCCATCATGACATCCTTTTCCAAGATACCAGGCGCCCTTGCGGCCGCCGCCTTTACTTTCTGCGCGGGCGCCTCGGCGCAAGCTCCCCTGACCAAACTCGTGGGCGACTACAACCTGGCCTCGTCGGCGACCGTGCCGGCCAGCACCTGGGGCTATTCCAAGGGACGCATTTCGGTCAAGCAACTCGATGACCAGCATCTGATGATCGTCCTGTCGTGCGAGTGGAAACGCGAGCCGAAAGCCGTCTGCGGCGACTATTTCTATGCCCAGCAGCGCGACGACGGCCTGTATCTGCAGGACATGAATACCTTCGCCATGCGCCTGTACTTCGATCCCGCCTCGCGCAAGCTCACCATCATCTCGCGCGGCGCCGACGCGAAACAGAGCGTGCGGCACGACGTGTTCGCCGCCACGACGGCGCCGCTCACGGACCCTGCCCTCGTGCGGCGCATGAAGCGCGAAGTGTCGAATGCCGACAGCAAGGAAAACCGGCGCGTGTTCGGCCCCTACACCAAGTGGGCTTATCAAGAAAACCGCATCGAATTCCAGCGCCAGGACTTGACGGCGCCGTGATGCCGGACCTGGTCCAGCCCCTGCGGCGCCAGCTGCTGCGCCTCGCCGGCGCCCTGCTGTGCTCGCCCATGCTCGCGCGCGCGGCCGACGACGGCCTGCCGCGCGACGTGCGCCAGCGCATCCTGGCCACCCTCGACGCTCCGCTG
This sequence comes from Janthinobacterium kumbetense, assembly GCF_023703445.1. Classification (NCBI taxonomy): domain Bacteria; kingdom Pseudomonadati; phylum Pseudomonadota; class Betaproteobacteria; order Burkholderiales; family Oxalobacteraceae; genus Janthinobacterium; species Janthinobacterium kumbetense. Next base: position 639,805 of record NZ_JAMQGR010000001.1, on the reverse strand, counting down.
CCCAAGGTGCTCAATGTGCACCACCTGGCGCTGATACGGCGTTTCAACATCGGCTGGTCGCCCGTGGAAAGCGGCGCGCCCATGCTCAATCCGGAGCACCCGCTGGGCAATGGCGATACCCTGCAACTGGCCATGCAAGCGATCGCCGGCAAGGATGCAGCCCTGGCCGCGCAGCGCCTGATGGAGGCATCGCTGCTGCTGCCCCACTTCGTGCAGATGGCCGACCTGAAGCCAGGCAGCTATGCCAACGGCAAAACGCCGTTCACCCTGACTGCGCGGCACCTGACGCTGCTGCGCCAGCAGTCGTGGCTGACGGTGGAAATGCTGGGCATGGGCAGTGCGGAGGATTACCTGGCCGAAGGCTATTGGCCCACCCCGTCCGTCGACGGCAAGCGGCCTTACGGCAATTTTACGAATTACCCGGTAGAAATGGCGCAGGCGCTGGGCCTGACCGTGCGCCGGCAGGCGGATGGCAGCCTGGCCGTCAAGCCTGCGCTGAGAGAAGAATTGAAAGCGCTGCACCAGCAGACGCTGGCGGCGCTGCAAGTGTTCGTGCGCGAAGCGGGGTTGAGGCGCAATACACGCTAGTGTCAGTCGTCAACGTCTGCCGCCGCGTTCAAACGCCCCCAAGGTGTTGGATGATATATCTCCTTACCGAATATATTCGGCCCTTCCCCTTTAGTTTCCATGCCTGCAATCCAGAAAGGGACATAAGTTTTTTTCATGGATTCGTAACTCGCAGCAGGAACACATCGCGTATTGGTTTGCGCCAGTAAATTATTTAACTGTTCCAGACTCAATCCGCCCAAAACCCCAGCATAGATAATGGCCCGCTCCGCAGGAGTGCGAACCCGATCGCTACACCGCTCTTCACAGGTTCTGGAATCAGTATTTCCCTCCATTACTTTCCTCCCTCTTAAAATAATCTAAATTTATACATCAACTTTCTGGACCATCTACCGTACTTATAAATCGGAACATTCCGACCAAAATCATCAATCATTCCCCCGCCCAGAACAATCCATAGGCAGCCCGTTTGTAAAGATGCTCTGAAAAACCCGTATTTTCAAGCGATATCTGACGGGTGCATATGAAGCGATCAACTTTTCGTTTATTGATCATTTTTTCGCTCCAATTAGAAATAATTAGTAGGCCTTCAATATCATCGACAGTTTCCGAGTCAGGGACCTCGTGCATGTCTTTCAAGATTGGCGTACCAAGCGAAATATGAAATGTCTTTTCAGGATACTCTTCACGTAATCTCGCGATTCTGGCGATATGGTCGGCAGCACGATGTCGCTGCGATGTAGATTGAGAAAATACTTTCCCGATGTAGTACGGCCACCATTCTTTCTCATGAATGGCAATTATGGCGTAGAAGTAGGCAGTCGCATCTTCCTCAACCAGCCCATGAAACAACACGTCATGCGTCACTGGAAGCGACCAGTCAACCTTCACTTGAATCTCTACGGAGTCCGGACAAGAAAAATAGAAAGGAGTATCTTTATTCATCGTATCACCTTAATAAAATAGAACACTGAAGTTCCATATAATAAACTCAAGAACTCCAAACGGACGTGATTTTCCTGCACTTCGCTAAAGACTGTGCGCAAACCGATTTCATCCTGATTCGCCCGAAACAAACTGGAGCACAGTTAGCGACATGCTATGGCCAAGTTTCTGCCTTCAAGTGCACCGCGTGACGAACAGCAACGAGGATGGCACGATATGAAACCCGAAGGCCGCAATAACGACGCCATATAGAAGTGTCATCTCAATCCGATGGCAACGGAAGCGGCGCAGGTGCGGGAGCCGCCTCCGGCACCGCCTTGCCATGCGACTCCTGTCCGCCCTCGCCTTCGGCCGGCATGGCCAGCGGCGCGGCCGGTGCGCCTTCCTGCAGCAAATCGCCCGGCTCTTCCACCGGTTCGTCCGCGGGCTCGTCGACCGGCTCCACGTGGCGCAGCGGAGGTGGAGGCTTGCCGCCAGGGAAGATCGCGTCGCGCGACAGTTTTCCCGTGTCGAGCGCCGTCTTGAAGAAGTCGCCCACCACCAGCACGGCATTGTGACCGCCCTGGCCCCAGTAATTGCTGCGCATGGTGACCCTGGCGTCATTGAAACCGACCCAGGCGCCGCCCACCAGTTCCGGATGCATCAGGATGAACCAGCCGTCCGCATTGTTTTGCGTCGTGCCGCTCTTGCCCGCCACGTCGGAGCGGATGCCGAAGCGGCTGCGGATGGCCGTGCCCGTGCCGCGGTCGATGACGCCGCGCATCATGTCCGTCAGGGTGGCCGCCGATTCCGCCTTCATCGCGCGCTGCGGCTTATCTTCGCCAAAGCGGGCGATGACCTTGCCTTCGCGGTCCGTGATGTGCGTGACGACGAACGGCAGGCGCGCCTCGCCCTGGGCCGCGATGCTGGCGTAGGCGTTGACCATTTCCAATAAAGTGACGGGACTGGTGCCCAGCGCCAGCGACGGCACTTTTTCCAGCTTGCTGTCGCGGATGCCCAGCGCGCGCGCCAGCTTGATGATCGGCGGCAAGCCGACGTCCTGCATCACTTGCGCCGTGATGGTGTTTTTCGAGTACACGAGGCCGTCGCGCATGGTCATGTCGCGCCCCGTCGTGCCGCTCATGTCCGTCGGGCGCCATATCGTGCCGTCGGACGCCTTGATATCCATCACGGCATCGCGGTAGACGTGCTCGGGGCTCAGGCCCTTTTCCAGCGCCGCGCCATACACGATGGGCTTGAAGGTGGAGCCGGGCTGGCGCGCCGCCTGCGACACGTGGTCGAACTGTTCGCGCGCAAAGTCGCGGCTGCCCACCCAGGCGCGCACGGCGCCCGTGGCCGGGTCCATGGCCGCGAAGCCCGCTTCCAGGCGCGTCTTCGACTTGCGCAAGGCCGCCATGAAGGCGCGGTCGCCCTTCAGTTGCGCCAGCGCGTCGTCCGGCGTGGCGCCGGCCGCCGTCAGCTTGCGGTAGTCGCCCGACTCGCGCACGAAGGCGTCGAGCAGGGCCGGATGCGATTTCCAGAAATAATCGAATGGCACGCTGCCGCCCTGCATGCCCGCATACATGCCTGTCGACGTGGATGACGGCACGCCCGCGCGGCTCCATTCCACGTCGGCGATCGCCTGCAAGGCATTCGCCTGGCGCTCGACGGCGCGCTCGGCCGCCTGCTGCAAATCCTGGTCCAGCGTGGTGTGCACGATCAAGCCGTCGCGCTCCAGGTTGTAGTCGTTCTCGTCGGCCCAGTCGATCAGCCACTTGCGCACATACGCCGTGAAATGGCTGTCCGATTGCGCCCGCTCGCTCTGGCGCTCGAAATGCAGGCGCAGGGGACGCTTGATCAACTGCCTGTAGCGCGCCTCGTCGATGACGTCATGTTTGCGCATTTGCCCCAGCACCACATTGCGCCGCTGCAAGGATCGTTCGGGATTACCGACGGGATTGTAGTAATTCGTGCCCTTGAGCATGCCGACCAGGGTGGCGCTTTCCAGGATGTCGAGGCGCGACGCGGGCTTGTCGAAATAGGTGCGCGCCGCCATTTCGATGCCGTAGGTGTTGTACAGGAAGGGTACCGTGTTCAGGTAGGCTTCCAGGATTTCCGTCTTGCTGTAGGTGGCCTCGATTTTGAGGGCCGTGATGAGTTCCTTCAGCTTGCGGTTCAGGTTGCGCGAGCGGCCGATTTCCTCAGGGAACATATTGCGCGCCAACTGCTGCGTGATGGTAGAGCCGCCCTGGGGGTTGCCTCCCGCCGTATGCAGGACGGCGCCCGCCGTGCGCGTGAAATCGATGCCGTGGTGGTCATAGAAACGGTGGTCTTCCGTCGAAATCAGCGCGCTGATCACGTTCGGCGAAATCTGTTTTAACGTGACCCGCTCCTGCAAGCCCTGGTCGAAGCGGGCCAGTTCCTCGCCGTCCGCGCTGACCATGGTGCTCGGCGCGGCCGCGCGCGCCTGGCGCAAGTCGTGGATGCTCGGCGTCAGGGGGATCAGCAGCAGCATGTACAGGATCACCAGCGCCAGCACGGCCAGGAACGACCATAGCCCCAGCACCAGCGCGCGCCGCACGGGCGGCAAGGTCATCAGGTGCGCGTGGCCGCGCCGGTACAGCGCCACCGCCTTTGTCCACGCCACTCCCGCCACGCGCACGGCTTGCGCGCGCGTCCATGTCCATGCCTGCCGTGCTTTTTCCTGAAACTGCTCCATGCCTGATGCCATGCTTGTAACCTTGTCTGATGCCGGATGATCCGTTTCAGCAAGTATATAGGGCGGGCAACAAAGCGGGCCGGATTTTACGCCAGGCAAGCATCCAGGCGCGCCAGCGTAACGCCCACGTACGCGCCCACGCAGCGCGCATCATGCGTCGTAAACGGGTTTTCCAGCTGCAGCAAGCCGCAATCGCAGATGACGGGATCGACCTGGGTCACGACGCCCAGCGCCAGGTAGCGCCAGCCATCGAGCCGGCGCACGCCCTTTACGCAGCCGGGGTTGGCGCCGAAGATGGCGTCCCAGTCGTCCAGCTCGCTGGTCATGGGCCACAGTTCGAGCCGGACTTGCGTGCCGGCGGCCAGTTGCCCGCCGCCGAACTCGTCCATCACGTGCAGGCGCTGGCCCTCCACCTCGATGACGGCTTCCAGGTACTCGCCGTCGGAAGCGATGAAGGTGGCGGCGACGATGCTGGCCGTCACTTCTGTGCCTGCTCCAGCAAGGCCGGCAATTCCTTCAGCATGGCGTCGCGCGTGCGCAAGCCGGCGGATTGCTGGCCCTTCTGTTCGTCCTGCACCAGGCGCGCAAACACGATGCTGCGCTCGCCCTTGCTGGCCCAGCCCACGAACCAGCCGTAGCCATGCGCTTCGTCAAAGCTGCCGTCGGCCTTGCGCGGGAAGGCCGCGCCCGTCTTGCCATGCACTTGCCAGCCGCCCACGTCCGCCAGGCGGGTCAGGCGGCGCGTCTGCTCCATCGCCTGTTTGGTGACGGGCAACTGATCGTTGACCAGCTTGCGCAAAAAGCCCAGCTGTTCCAGCGGCGAGATCTTCAGCGAAGAACTGATCCACGAGCGCTCCAGGCTATTGTCCTTGCCCGGATCGCCCGACACGTCCGCATTGCCGTAGCGCAAAGCCTTCGCATATTTCTGGAAGCGCTCGGCGCCCAGCGCCTGCGTGATCTGCTGCGAATACCAGACGACGGAATACTGCATCCAGCGCGACGGATCCGTTTCCTGGCGCCACGCTTCGCCGCCCCAGTCCACATAGCCCTGGCGGTACGGCAGGGTCGGCTTGTGCTCGTCCTTGAGGAAACCGGCGTCATAGCCCATCAGGCTGAGCGCGATCTTGAACGTGGAGGCGGGGGTGACGCGGTCGAGGCAATTACCCTCTTGCAGCAAGACGGTGCCCGTTTTGGCGTCCGCCATGGCGGTGCAGATGGTGGCGGCCTGGGCTTGCGAGGCCACCAGGACGGCGCCTGTCAGGCCGAGGATGAACGGAAAAAATGCGCGATATTTCATGGGCCTCCGGGGTTGGGGGAGCAGGACAAAGCGAAATTGTACCGGGCAGCGCCGCGCGATGCCAGCGATGATCGCGCCGCCTTGACTCCCGCGCCTGACGCTAGCGCCCCGCCGGCCCGCCGGGCTGGCGTTCCCGCTTCAGGTGCTCCTCTTCCAGCTCGTCCATGCCCAGCTTTTCCTCGTCGATCAGCGCATGTTCGCGCCGTTCGCGCTCCAGTTCCTCTTCCAGGCTGTCATCGTTGACGTCCCGCTCGGTTTTCTCCGGCATGTTGCCCTCCTCCACGGTGGTTGACTACCAATCTCCGGCAAGCTTGCCCGCCTGCGCCACGGCATCGTGCGGATGCAGGCTTTCCATATGCCGTACGGTAACACGCGCCTGCGCATACGGTGACACCAATGGCGCCAGCGCCGCCTGCACGCGGCGGGCCGCATCCTCCACATACATCAGGTTAGCACCATTGAGGCGCGCGAACGCCTGCTCGTCGGCCCGTTTCACGGCCGTCTGCAGCGGTGTCGCCAGCGCCGCTTCCACCACGTCGATCAGGGGAAACAGGTCCAGTTCCGCCTGTTCCGTCAAGGGCACGGTGACCGTCGCCGTGCTGCGCTGGCTGTGCGGCGTGGCCAGGCTCGCATGTTCCCGCAGCCATTCATGCGCAGCCGCGCCATCGATGGGGCCCGCGCCGAACTGCGCCGCGAAGGCGTCGGCGAGCAATTGCCGCGCCAGCGCCGCCGAGCACGGGCAGGTCGACGAGTAGCCGACCTCCACCGTCAAGGATAGGGCAAAGCCCTGCGGCGAAACACTGGCCTGCAGGCGCACGGGATACGATTTCCAGCCGGACAATCCCGCCGTCAGCAGCGCCGACTGGCGCCGCAGCAGGGGGAACGCCAGCGCCAGGCGCGCCTGCGTGCTGCCGCAATCGGCGTGGCTGTCCACCATGCGCCGCAGCACGGCGGCCAGCGCGCCCGCATCGAGCGGCTGCGCGGCGGCGAACGCGTCGAGCAGCAGATACAGGCGCGACATGTGGATGCCCTTCACCTGCGGGTCGGGCAAGTCGACCTGCACGTCGGCCCAGGCATGCACTTGCTGCGCCTGCCCGCCCTCTTCCAGCCACAGGGGCAAGGCGATGCCCTGCATGCCGACCCACTCGAGCGGCAAGGGATTGCCCAGATGTGGGCCGGCCGCCACGTCGGGCAGGGGCGAGGAAATCGGATCGCGCTTCATGCTGAACACTCCATATGCAAACAAGTTGCATATCATGGAGAAAAACGGCCGCATTTGCAAGTGCCTTGCATTAATGGGTGTATTGACGGATCAGCTGGCCTTGCGAAACGTCAAATTGATGCGCTGCGCGCCCAGCAGCGCGTGTTCGCCTTCCTTCAGCGGCGCCACGCCGTGGAAGCGCAGGCGGTCGGCGCCGCCCCACACCACCACGTCGCCATGCAGCAAGCCGATGCGCGCCGCCTTGTCGGCCCGCTCCGCGCCGCCGAACAGGAAAGTAGCGGGCAGCCCCAGCGAGACGGAAACGATGGGCGCGGTGAAATCGCATTCGTCGCGGTCCTGGTGCAGGGCCATGCGCGCGCCGGGGGCATAACGGTTGACGAGGCAGGCGTCGGGCGTGAAGTCCGGATAGCCGGCCGCCAGCGCCGCCTGCCGCGCCAGGCGCAGGAACACGGGCGGCATGGGCGGCCAGGGAAGGCCGCTGGCCGGATCGTGCCGCGCGTAGCGGTAGCCGCGCCCATCCGTGACCCAGCCCAGGGGGCCACAATTGCTCATGGCAACCGACATGCGCAAGCCGCCCGGCGTGGCCATGTGGCGCAGGGGCGCCGCCAGCACGACGGCGTCCAGCGCCGGCAGCATCTCGTGCAGATACGGCAGCGCAAAACCGCGCAGCAGGACCGACGCGCGCGAGCCTGGCACGAGCGGTGCCGGGCCGGCCGGGATCTGGTCTTCATCGGCAAACAGGGACAGGTTCATGCCGGTTATTTTAGCCGCGCCACGGAAAAAGCGCGCGCGGCCGGCCCATGGTGCGCTACAGTAGCGCTTCCAGCCACTACCGCCCTCCTCCACGATGGATCATTACGCCGATTTGCTGCAAACCCTGGCGCAACAGGAAGAATCCCTGCAATTCGAACGCTTCGACAACGACGCCGCGCTGGCCGTAGGCCTGTGGATCGTCGAGGAAGTGCGCAAGCGGGGCAAGGCCGTCACCGTCAACATCACGCGCAACGGTCAGATCCTGTTCCACCACGCCATGACGGGCGCCACGGCGGACCAGGCGGACTGGATACGCCGCAAGAACAACACGGTGCAGCGCTTTTGCCGCAGTTCCTATTACATGGGCATCTCGTACAAGAGCCGCGGCAGCACCTTCGAAGACGTGAAATACCTCGATGACATCGAGTACGCGGGCCATGGCGGCGCTTTCCCCCTGCTGATACGCGGCGTGGGACTGGTCGGCACGGTGACCGTTTCCGGCCTGGCGCAGGCGGACGACCACGCGCTGGTGGTGGCCGCGCTGCAGGCGCAGCTGGAACGCTAGGTTTCCAGCGCCCGGCGCAAGGCGGCGCGCGCCAGCAAGCGCGTGGAATCGAGCGTCGGCAGCGGCGAATTGGCGTCGCTGATGATCAGCGGGATCTCCGTGCAGCCGAGGATGACGGCGTCGCAGCCCTGCTCCCGCAAGCCGGCAATGATGGCCTGGAAGCGCGCCACGCTGTCCCCCTTGACCACGCCCGGCACCAGCTCTTCCATGATGATGCGGTTGATCTCGCTGCGTTCGTCCTCGCCGGGCCGCACGCAAGCGATGCCGCGCGCGGCCAGCCTGTCCGGATAGACGGCGCTGTCGACCAGCCAGCGCGTACCCGTCAGGCCCACCCGTTGGACACCGCGCGCCGCCGCTTCGGCGGCCACGACGTCCGCGATATGCAGCCATGGCAGCGGCGAACGGGACGCCATCAGCTCGAATGCCTGGTGGATGGTGTTGTCGGGGCAGATCAGGAAATCGGCCCCGGCGGCGGCCAGCTTGCGCGCCGACGCCAGCATCAGTTCGGCCACGCCTGCCAAGTCGCCCCTGTTCAGGCAATCCACGTAACGCGCCAGCGACGGCGTGTGCATCGATACTTCCGGGTGTTCATATGGCCCCAGCGCATGCGCGCCCTCTTCGCAGATCGTGCGGTAGCACAGGGCCGCGCCTTCGGCCGAGCAGCCGACGATGCCGATATGTTGTGTCATGCGATCTTCCTTTTCAATTAAATACGCTGCCCGCCGTCGATGGGGATTTCCGCGCCCGTGATGTACGAGGCGCGCTCGCTGCACAGGAACTCCACCAGGTCCGCCACTTCGGCCGTCGTGCCCAGGCGGCGCAGGGGAATCTGCGTGTCGACGATGTGCGAAGTGCCGGGCGACAGGATGGCCGTGTCGATCTCGCCCGGCGCGATGGCGTTCACGCGCACGTTCAGCGGCGCCATGTCGTTGGCCATTTCGCGCGTCAGCGACGCCAGCGCCGCCTTCGAACTGGCGTAGGCCGAACCGGCAAACGGATGCACGCGGTAGCCGGCGATCGAGCACAGATTCACCACGGAGCCGCGCGCGTTCGACAATTCCTGCGCAAAGCCGCGCGTCAGCGCCAGCGGCGCAAAGAAATTCGTGTTGTACATTTCCTGCCACGTCTGCATGTCCGTCGTGAGCGAATTGACGCGCGAGCCGCCCGGCCCCTTCGGCGACACGCCCGCATTGTTGACCAGCGCGTGCAATTTGGCGTCGCCCAGCATGGGGCGCAGCGTCTCGACCATCTGCCCGATCTGGCTCAGGTCCGACAAATCCATGCACACATGCGTGTTGTGCTCCTGGCTGCGCGGGCAGCCGCCGGGAATCGGGCTGCGCGAGACGGTGATGACCCTCCAGCCCAGGCTGCGGAAGCGCTCGGCCACGGCATGGCCGATGCCGCGGCTGGCGCCCGTGACGATGGCGGTTTTCTGTTCCATGTTCTGTTCAATCTTGTGCTTGATGTGCGTCATGTTCTTCCTTGTCTTCTTCGGTTGCGCCGGCGTGGATGCGCTCCTGGCGCATCACGTAGGCCAGCATCTGCGTGCCGCCGTCGAGGATGTCCTGCTCGATGGCGCGCCGCGCGGCCCCGCTGTCGCGCTGGCGCAGCGCGCTGATGATGGCGTGGTGGTGGCCCACCCGCATGTCGGGCGAAAAGCTGACATAGCCGGCGGCGATCAGGGGCGCCGTCTGCATCCACAAGTGGTCGACGAAACGCTTCAGGGTCGGCATGCCGGCCGCCTGCGCCAGGCCCAGGTGAAACGCCTGGTTGCATTGCAGCGCTGCGGCCAGGTCGTGCCGTGCGATGGCCTCTTCATTCGCCTGCAGCAGGCGTTCCAGGTCGGCCAGGGTCGCGGCGTCGATGCGCTGCGCCGCCTCCGCCGCGCCCAGTCCTTCCAGTTCCAGGCGCAGCGCGCGGATTTCCAGGTAGCGCGCCACGCTCAGCACGGGCACGCGGAAGTCGCGCGGCGAGCGCAGCACCAGCGCCTCTTCCTGCACCAGTTGCAGCATGGCGTCGCGCACGGGCGTGACGCTGGTGCCCAGCTGCTGCGCCAGTTCGCGGATGCGCAGCCGGTCATTCGGCTGGAAGCGCCCGGCCGCCAGCGCTTCGCGCAGCATGGCGTACACGGACTTGCCCAGATTGACGTGCAGCAGAGTGTCCAATGAATGGTTCATGCGTGTCTTTGATCGCTGATGAATTATGATGCATCATACATCAATGTGAAAAACAGTGTTTTTCCACGCGTGCGCCGCAGACAGGAAGCGCCGCGAGACCGTACAATCAGCGGCCACCGTATCGAAAGGAATGCTCTTGAACTGGGATTATCCGCACGCCCATACCCTGCCCGTCACGCCCGAACCGGGCGACATCGACGGCTTGCAGCACACGAATAACGCCGTCTACGTGCGCTGGTGCGAGCATATCGCCTGGCACCATTCGGCCACCCTGGGGCTGGACCTGGACGATTACCGGCGCCTGGACCGGGCCATGGCGATACGCCGCGGCGAATACGACTATTTGCTGCCGACGCGGGCCGGCGAAGCGCTGACCCTGGCCACCTGGCTGTGCGCCAGCGATGGCCGTTCCAGCATGGAGCGGCGCTTCCAGCTGGTCCGCGACAGCGACGGCGCCACCGTCGTGCGCGGACGCTGGGACTTGATCTGCATCGAATTGAGCAGCGGCCGCGCGCGCCGCCTGCCGCCCGAGTTCCTGGCCGCGTACGAACCGGCCATCGTCGCGGCCGGCGCGTAAAAGCGGACGCCTGGGCCGCCGTTTTGCGCGCCGTTCGGCGAAGATGCGGGGCTTTTCTTGCGCCTCCGCAGTGCAACATGCATTTCGCTCCTGATTTGCCCATTCATGCTTTAGAATCAGCGACCTCAGCCCCGTAAAAACAGGATAAAACATATGACGGCAGTCGGGATTACCGAACCACAAGAGCTCAAGCGCGGCCTGAAAAGCCGCCACATCCAGCTCATCGCCCTGGGCGGCGCCATCGGCACCGGCCTGTTTCTGGGCATCGCGCAAACCATCAAGATGGCCGGCCCTTCAGTGCTGCTGGGTTATGGCATCGCCGGCGTCATCGCCTTCCTGATCATGCGCCAGCTGGGCGAGATGGTGGTCGACGAACCCGTCGCCGGCTCCTTCAGCTATTTTGCCGACAAATACTGCGGCCACCTGCCCGGCTTTTTGTCGGGCTGGAATTACTGGGTGCTGTATGTGCTCGTCAGCATGGCCGAACTGACGGCCGTCGGCATCTACGTGCAGTACTGGTGGCCGGGCGTGCCCACCTGGGTGTCGGCGCTCGTCTTCTTTTGCGTGATTAACGCCATCAGCTTGTTGAATGTCAAAGCATTCGGCGAGATGGAATTCTGGTTCGCCCTCATCAAGGTGGTCGCCATCATCGGCATGATCGTCTTCGGCGCGTACCTGCTGGCCTCCGGCGACGCGGGCCCGCAGGCGTCGGTGGCCAACTTGTGGCAGCACGGCGGCTTCTTCCCGAATGGCTGGCAGGGACTGGTGATGGCCATGGCCGTCATCATGTTCTCGTTCGGCGGCCTGGAACTGGTCGGCATCACGGCGGCCGAGGCGGATGACCCGAGCACGACGATCCCGCGCGCCACCAACCAGGCCATCTACCGCATCCTGATCTTTTACATCGGCGCGCTGGGCATCCTGCTGTCGCTGTACCCGTGGCAAAACGTCGTCACCGGCGGCAGCCCCTTCGTGCTGATCTTCCATGCGCTCGACAGCAACCTGGTGGCCACGGCCCTGAACGTGGTGGTGCTGACGGCCGCCCTGTCCGTCTACAACAGCGGCGTGTACTGCAACACACGCATGCTGTTCGGCCTGGCCAAGCAAGGCAATGCGCCGCGCGCGCTGCTGCACCTGAACCGCCGCGGCGTGCCGCTGGTCGCCCTGGGCGTGTCGGCCCTGGCGACGGGCGCCTGCGTGGTGGTCAATTACTTCATGCCGGGCGAAGCGTTCGAAGTGCTAATGGGACTCGTGGTGTCGGCGCTGATCATCAACTGGGCCATGATCAGCTGGATCCACCTGCGCTTCCGCGCGCAGAAAAAAATCGAAGGCAAGACGACCCTGTTCCAGAGCCTGGGCTACCCGTTCACCAACTACCTGTGCCTGGCGTTCCTGGCCGGCATCCTGGTGATCATGTACCTGACGCCGGGCCTGCGCATCTCCGTCTACCTGATCCCCGTGTGGCTCGCCGCGCTGGGCGTCGGTTACTGGATCAAGCAAAGCAAGGCCAAAGCGTAAGCTGTTTGCGCCGCATCAAACAAAAAGCCCGTCTTCGCAGGAAGACGGGCTTTTTTTTAATATGAGGCAAGGGGCAATTAACGGACCGCCTCCTCGGGCGGCACATCGGCTTGCCACAGGCTGATGGTCTGGCCCGCATACGACTGCAGCAGCACGTCGTCGCTCAAGGTCAGCAACGCCTGCTTGCGCTGTTCCAGGCGCGCTTCGGGCGTCATCTCCTTCTCGCCTGACTTGTACGGCCCCAGCACGGGCAGCAAGTCGCGCAGCACGGAGAAATTGCCCGGCGTGGTCTTGTCCGATTGCAGCTTGCCCAGGAAATACTTCATGACGTGTTCGGACTGACTGCCCTCCTGCCGCAAGCTCGCCTTCACCATCTTACCATCCTTATAAGCCACTTGCGCCTCACTGCTGGCCGCATCCTCGATCTGGTGGTAGGTATAGTTCTGCGACTCCGTATTGTCCAGCAGGCGCAGCGGCACGCCGGGGACCAGCGTCTGGTGGTAGCTGGCGCTGAGCTTCGATTGCTGCTGCTGCCTGATCGAGCGCTCGTCCTGGCTGGCGCCGGCCTGCTCCGTCTTTTGCGACACTTCATAGTTGAAGCCATCCTTTTCCGCGCTGCGCATGGGATTGCTGAATTTCACGGTCTGCGACACGGAAGCGCTGAAATCGGCCAGCCCCGTCAGGATGGACTTGTCCTCGGCCGCCAGGCGCCACTTGCCCGTCGCGGGATTGTCCGTGGCCACTTGCGGCGCGGCGGTATTGCTGTGCAAGGCAGTGAAGCTATCCTTGAGCATGGCCATCAGGCCCGCGTCGCCATGGCCGCGCGACGCCGCCTGGTCGAATTGCTTCATATAACTGCCCAGCGCCTTGGCTTGCCGCTCGGGGCTACCCAGGGTATTGAGCGCGCTGGCATCGACCTTCAGGTCCAGGCTGCCGGCCTCGCCGCTGAAGCTGACCTTGCGCTGCGCGCCATCGGCCTGGAAATCCAGGGTTTGGGTACTTTCCGTTTCGCCGCGCACCTTGACTTCCGCATGTAGCTTCACCGACTCGAGCACTTGCTGATCGAACTGCATCAAGCCTTCCAGCTTGATTTTCGGCATGCTTTGTCCCATGCCGTCGATGGCTTCCTGAAAACCTTTCGCCAGCTCGCCCAGGGCGCTCGCTTCAGCGTCGCTGAGGTCGCCGCTGGTCGTCATGTTCACGGCCAGGCCGTCGCCCTGGCTGTCGAGCGACAGCTTGACTTCCACGCCGCTCTTCGTCGTGATGCTGAGGGAAACCCGGTCTTCGCCATTGCCATGCAGGCTGCCGGGCGCGATGCCGGACGCCGCATAGATGTTCGGCGTGGTGCTCGGCGGCGGCTGCCGCATCGCCTGCGAGAAATTGTAGTTTCCCAGCTTGGCCTGTCCCAGCATGGCCGCGCCCAGGCCGCTGAAGCGGCCGCCAAACGCATACGAAGAAAAACTCTTCGTCATCGCCTCGCTCACCTTGTCGCGCGTCGCGCTTTCCCACACCATCGGCGGTTTGACGAACGCCGCCGGCTTGCCGTCGTTCACGCTTTCCGGGCTGAGAGCAACGATGGACGATGGCGTCGATACGGGCGACGGCGCTGCCGCCTCCGCGCGGTTCGACGTGGCGGCGGCAGCCCGCGACGGGGCGCTGTTCCAGCTGGACAGTGGAGAAATGGAGGTCATGGCGCTGTCACCTTGCAAATGGAGAGAAGATGCATCATAAAAGTTCGATATGGTTAAGTATTTTGCAATTACCTGGCGCCAGGCAAACCTTGCGTCACGTTATCTGGCGTGATGGCAAGTACTGCATGGCAATACTGCATTAACGGCAAGAAACGGAAAAGCATGAGCGTCGGGGAAATGAAACATTTTCATGCCGCAGACCTCGCCTACCCCCAACAAGTTGAATCACCGCCGGGAATGTCCATTAAAATGCCACCATGGAACACAAGATTCTGCGCGCGCCGCTGGCCAGCTTTACCGACTTGTTGCTCGATGCCGTGTGCATGGTCGACGTGGAGGGGCGCTTTGTTTTCGTCAGCGCCGCCTGCGAACGCATCTTCGGCTATACGCAGCAGGAAATGGTCGGCAAGCTCATGCTCGACATGGTCGCCCCGGCCGACCGCGCGCGCACGCTGGCGGCCGCGCGTGCCATCATGGATGGCCATGCCCAGACGCACTTCGAGAACCGCTACCTGCGCAAGGATGGCAGCCTGGCGCACATCATGTGGTCCGCACGCTGGTCCGCCGCCGACCAGCTGCGCGTGGCCGTGGCGCGCGACGTCACCCTGCTGAAACAGGCGCAGGCAAAACAGGCCGCGCTGTACGCCATCTCCGAAGCCATGCAGGCGACGCAAGACTTGTCCGCCTTGCTGCACCGCATCCAGCACATCATCGGCGAACACTTGCCCACGCGCAGCCTGACCTTGCTGCTGCATGACGAACACGGCGCCCAGCCTCCCATGACCTCGCATGCCGACGACAGCGCGCCGCAGCCCACGTCGTCGCTGGCCAGCCTGCTGTGCGACGAAGTCCTGCGCAGCGGCCGCCCCCTGCTGCTGCAGGCGGGACAACTGGCCGGCCTGCCGGCCGCGCTGCAAACGGCAGCCTGCGCCCTGTCCTCGTGCTGGCTGGCCGTGCCGCTGTATTCTTCCCTGGGCAGCATCGGCGCGCTGGCCCTGCAAGGCGGCCAGGATGCCGTTATCGGCACGGAGCAAGACCAGGATTTGCTGCAATTTGTCGCCAAGCAACTTGCCACCGCCATCGAGCGCCGGCAGTTGCAGACGCAGATGCAATTCATGGCCATGCACGACGAACTGACCCGCCTGCCGAACCGCCGCCTGTTCCACGACCGCCTGCACACGGCCTTCGCGCGCGCGCACCGCCAGGAAGGCCGGCTGTCGCTGCTGTTCCTCGACCTCGACAACTTCAAGCGGGTCAACGACGACCACGGCCATGCCTGTGGCGACCTGCTGCTGCAAACGGTGGCGAGCCGCCTGCGCGATTGCATGCGCGAAACCGACACCCTGGCCAGGATGGGCGGCGATGAATTCGTCGTGCTTTTGGAAAGCAATGCCGCGCCGGCCGACGTCAGCCTGATCGAGCAAAAGATCCACGCGGCCCTGGCTGCGCCGCTGCACCTGGGCAACGGACAGCATTTGCAGATCGCCGTCAGTATCGGCGTGGCCCACTATCCGGAAGACGGCGATACCATGCAACTGCTGCTGCGCCATGCGGACCGGGCCATGTACGCGTCGAAAATGCTGGCCGCCGCCTCGCGCTAGCGGACGCCCGCGCCCGGCGGCAGTTGCCCCTATGCTATACTTTCCGGCGATGCTAAGACTCTTCAAAACATGGCTGATCCTGCTGCTGATCGCGGCGGTGCCGCTGCAAGCGGCCGCTGCGGGCGCCACGCGGCTATGCGCGCCGCTCGCTGACGAGCCTGCCGTCGCGATGACAGCGGCTTGCCAGCATCACGCTGCGCCATCCTTGGCCATCCCGCACGACGCCGGCACGCCGGAAGACGACAAGACTCCTGCCAAGCACCCCGCGTGCGGCGCCTGCGCCAGCTTTTGCCTGGGCGCGCTGATGCCGCCTGGCCTGGCCCTGCCTGCCGCCGCCTGCAGCGGCGCGCAACAAGTCACCATCGCCGCGGCCACCTTGCTGACGGGATTCATTCCCGACGGCCCGCGCCGGCCGCCGCGGCCGCTTTCCGCCTAGATCCCAAGCAAGCCACCAAGGTGGCCACAATAGCCCTATTCCGTCTGAAAGCAACACATGATCAAACATTTCTTATTGCGCGGCGCCTTCGCCGCCATGCTGGGCCTGCCCGCGTTCGCCATGGCGGCCCTGCCCGTCATCGAAGTCTACAAGAGCGCCTCGTGCGGCTGCTGTGCCGACTGGATCAAGCACCTGGAAGCGAACGGCTTTACGGTCCGCGCGAAAAATGTCGAGATGCCGGCGCAATACCGCAAGCTGGCCGGCATTCCCGACGCGCTCGGCTCCTGCCACACGGGCCTCGTCAACGGCTACGCCATCGAAGGCCATGTACCGGCCAGCGAGATCAAGCAGTTGCTGCGCGACAAACCCAAGGCGAAAGGCCTGGCCGTGCCGGCAATGCCGATGGGCTCGCCAGGCATGGAAGGACCGCGCAAGGATGCGTATGACGTCTTGCTGGTCAAGAACAATGGCAGCACCGAGGTCTACAAGCATTACAAGTAAAAAACCTGCACGGAAATGAAAAACGCCGCCGGAATCGCTTCCGGCGGCGTTTTTTTATCAGGCAGCAGTCAAGAACTTACTGCCTGTCAAGACTGCATCAGATGCTGTCCAGCACCGCATTCAGGCTGGCGCTAGGACGCATGACGGCTTCCGTCTTCGCCGGATCTGGCAGGTAGTAGCCGCCGATATCCGTTTCCTTGCCTTGTACTGCTTTCAGCTCGGCAACGATCTTTTCTTCGTTGTCGGCCAGGGCCTTGGCCACCGGCGCAAAATGCGCTGCCAGTTCCGCATCGTCCTTCTGCGCAGCCAGGGCTTGCGCCCAGTACATGGCCAGGTAGAAATGGCTGCCGCGGTTGTCCAGCTCGCCGGTACGTGGCGATGGCGACTTGTTGTTGTCCAGCAGCTTGCCGGTGGCTTCGTCCAGGGTTTTCGCGAGGATTTTGGCCTTCGCATTGCCCGTCTTGATGCCCATGTCTTCCAGCGACACGGCCAGGGCCAGGAACTCGCCCAGCGAATCCCAGCGCAGATGGTTTTCTTCCACCAGTTGCTTGACGTGCTTCGGTGCCGAACCGCCGGCGCCCGTTTCATACATGCCGCCACCGGCCATCAGCGGCACGATCGACAGCATCTTGGCGGACGTGCCCAGTTCCAGGATCGGGAACAGGTCGGTCAGGTAATCGCGCAGGATGTTGCCGGTCACCGAGATGGTGTCCAGGCCGCGGAAGGCGCGTTCCAGGGTGTAACGCATGGCGCGCGTTTGCGACATGATCTGGATGTCCAGGCCCTTGGTGTCGTGCTCCTTCAGGTAAACCTGTACCTTCTTGATGACTTCGTTCTCGTGCGGACGGTAGGAATCGAGCCAGAACACGGCAGGCATGCCCGAATTGCGCGCGCGCGTGACGGCCAGCTTGACCCAGTCGCGGATCGGCGCGTCCTTGACCTGGCACATGCGCCAGATATCGCCCTCTTCCACCGTTTGCGTCAGCAGCACTTCGCCCGTTTCCAGGTCGGTGATGTTGGCGATGCCGCCTTCCGGCACTTCAAACGTCTTGTCGTGCGAACCGTATTCTTCCGCTTGCTGCGCCATCAGGCCCACGTTCGGCACGGTGCCCATGGTCTTCGGATCGAAGTTGCCATGCCATTTGCAGAAGCCGATCATTTCCTGGTAGATGCGCGCGAAGGTCGATTCCGGCATGACGGCCTTGACGTCCTTCGGACGGCCATCGGCGCCCCACATCTTGCCGCCGATACGGATCATGGCTGGCATCGACGCGTCGACGATGATGTCGTTCGGCGAATGGAAGTTGGTGATGCCCTTGGCCGAATCGACCATGGCCAGTTCCGGACGGTTGGCGTGGCAAGCGTGCAGATCTTTCAGCACTTCATCTTTTTGCGACGCTGGCAGGGTTTCGATCTTGTCGTACAGGTTGCTCATGCCATTGTTGACATTCACGCCCAGCTTGTCGAACAGCGCGGCGTGCTTGGCGAACGCGTCCTTGTAGAAGATGCGCACGCAGTGGCCGAAAACGATAGGGTGCGAAACCTTCATCATGGTCGCCTTGACGTGCAGCGAGAACATCACGCCCGTCTTGAAGGCGTCGTCGATTTCCTTCTCGTAGAACTCCAGCAGCGCTTTCTTGCTCATGAACATGCTGTCGATGATTTCGCCCGCTTGCAGGGAAACCTTCGGTTTCAGCACGATGGTCTTGCCCGAGGCCGTGACCAGTTCCATCTTGACGTCGCGCGCCTTTTCCAGCGTCAGCGATTTTTCGCCGTGGTAGAAGTCGCCATGGTGCATGTGCGACACGTGCGTTTGCGACGACTGGCTCCACTCACCCATCGAATGCGGGTGCTTGCGTGCGTACTCTTTGACGGCCTTCGGTGCGCGGCGGTCGGAATTGCCTTCGCGCAAGACCGGGTTGACCGAGCTGCCGATGCACTTGCCGTAACGGGCTTTCAGGGCTTTTTCTTCGTCCGTCTTCGCATCTTCCGGGTAATCCGGCAGCTTGTAGCCACGGCCTTGCAATTCGCGCACGCAGGCGATCAGCTGACCTTGCGAGGCGCTGATGTTCGGCAGTTTGATGATGTTGGTGTCCGGATTCTGGGTCAATTTGCCCAGTTCAGCCAGGGTGTTCGGGACTTTTTGCGCGTCCGTCAGGAATTCGGGAAATTCAGCCAGTACACGGGCCGCCACCGAAATATCGCTGGCGACCACGTCCACGCCAGCCGGCGCGGTGAATTTTTTGATAATTGGCAGCAGGGAATACGTCGCGAGCAGCGGCGCCTCGTCAGTCAGCGTGTAGATGATTTTGGATTTTTGTGTTGCCATGTTCATTCCCTTGTATGCGGTGATGCCTGGTGGTTAACTTTCTTCATTCCAAACACAGGACGGTTAGCCTTGCTTTGGACGGCTAGTGTGCCGGCGGTGACGCCGTGCTTGCCCACCACGTATTTTAGACTGTCCTGCCGCTGTTTGTGTATCAGATGGCGACGAATCTTATATAAGACAGCAAATATCCGGATCTGAAGGCCCAGGATGGTCATTTTCCGCGCTGAAATGCCCTCCAGGCATGCGCGCGGCATGTATGCGGCCGTGGCGGCAATGAATATATTAATCATTATAAATCGTAATGATTCTCATTTATAATATCTTGTGTGCAATTCCTCCCTATCAACTTTATACGCTTGCCCCTGATGCCCATTCCATATTCCCGACTCGCCCACCCCCACCTCACCACCCGATTGATCCTCGCCGGCCTGCTCGTCGCCAACGTGACGCCGCAGGCGATCGCCCAGGCGACGGCCGATGCATCCGCCCCGCTCGCCACCGTGCTGGTCAACGGACAAGCCGAAGCGGACGCCGGCGGACAGATCGCCAAGAGCGCGCGCGCCGGCATGCTGGGCGAAAAAGACTTGCTCGATACGCCGTTCAGCGTCAACAGCTACACCAGCCAGCGCATGCTGGACCAGCAGGCGCTGACCCTGGCCGAGGTGCTGGGCGGCGACCCGTCCACGCGCTTCACGGGCCAGATCGGCGGCGTCACGGATTCCTTCTTCATCCGCGGCTTTCCCCTCAACGAGGGCAATCTGAGCGAAGTGGCGTTCGACGGCGTGTATGGCGTCTCGCCCAACTACCATTTGTTTACGGAGTATCTGCAGAGCGTGGAAGTGCTCAAGGGGCCGGCCGCCTTGCTGTACGGCATGTCGCCGAACGGCGGCGTGGGCGGCGTCGTCAATGCCGTGCCGAAACGTTCCTTGCCGCGCGACCTGACGCGCCTGACCGTCGATTACGGCGCGGGTTCGCAGGCTGGCGCGGCCATCGACGTCAGCCGCCGCTTCGGCGAGGAACGGCGTTTCGGCATCCGCTTCAATGGCTTGCACCGCCAGGGCCACACGCCGCTCGACCACCAGACGTCGCGCGCGGAAGTGGCGGCCGTCGCCCTCGATTACCAGGGCCAGCGCCTGCGCGCCTCGCTCGACGTGATCGAGCAATACCAGTGGATCGACGCGCCCACGCGCCCCTTCCTCGTGGCCGCCCGCCTGCCCGTGCCGACAGCGCCCGATGGCCGCCGCAACATCGCCCAATCCTGGGGCTGGTGGAAGTCCAACGACCTTGCCACCCTGGGCAAGGTCGAATACGACTTGAACGACAACGTCACCGTGTTTGCCGACGTGGGCGGCACGCGCTCCGACGTGTCGCGCTATTCGGACCAGACGCCGACCATCACCAGCGCGGCGGGCGACATGACGGTCACGCCCATGAACTGGAAATTCCGCGTGCGGCGCGCCAGCGCGGACACGGGCGTGCGCGCGCGCTTTCGCACGGGCGGCGTCGAGCACGCGCTGGTCGTGATGGGCAATGTCTACCAGGACGAATTTGGCAGCGTGAGCAATTCCGGCAAGCTCATCACCTCGAATATCTACCACCCTGTCGCCGTGGCCGACCCCGGCATCGCCGCCCCGGCCCGCGCGCCGAAGCTGTCCGCCTCCACCCTATCCAGCCTGGCCGTGGCCGACACCCTGGACATGCTGGACCAGCGCGTGCAGCTGACCCTGGGCGTGCGCCGCCAGCTGGTCGAAGCGAAAAACTACCATGCGACGACGGGCGCGCTGACCACGCACTACAAGCAGGGCGCCCTGACGCCGCTGGCCGGCATCGTCGTCAAGCCATTGCGCCACGTGTCGCTGTACGCGAACTATATCGAGGGCTTGAGCAAGGGCGATATTGCGCCGAACATCGCCGACAACGCGGGCCAGGTCTTCGCGCCCTACAAGAGCAAGCAGTACGAAGTGGGCACGAAGGCCGATTTCGGCGTGGTGCTGGCGACCCTGGCCGTGTTCCAGGTGACTAAACCCAGCGGCCAGCTGTATGGCAAGGTCTACAGCATGGACAGCGAGCAGCGCAACCGGGGCCTGGAGCTGAACCTGTCGGGCGCCGCCAGCAAGGCCGTGCGCCTGCTGGCCGGCATCACCTTGCTCGACGGGCGCCTGGTGAAGACCAACAACGCCGCCACCATGGGCAAGCGCCCCGTGGGCGTGCCCACGTCCATGGCCAATCTGGGCGGCGAATGGGATGTGCCGTACTGGCCCGGCCTGACGGCCACGGGCGCCGTCAGCTACACCGGCAAGCAGTTTGTCGACCAGACGAATCTGCAGTCGGTGCCGTCATGGACCAAGGTGGACCTGGGCTTGCGCTACCGCACGGCCATCGCTGGCAAGGCGACCACCTTGCGCGGCGGGCTGATGAACGCGTTCGACCGCCATTACTGGGCCGGCGTGGCCTCGTATGGCACCGTCTCGCAATCGGCGCCCCGCAGCGTGCAACTGTCGGCCGCCGTGGATTTTTGACGGACGCCGGCATCCGGCATCGCCCGGCTGGCGCATGCACTGCGCGCCAGCCGCAAAGTCAGAAACAATAAAAATAGCAAGAAGCAGACCAAGCCACCGCCGATGGCGCCAGGACCCACCGCTGGTCCCGCCGCCATCGGCAAACGGCGACACTCCCGCAGCGGCTCGATACGCCGCACCGCACTGCATTCCATACCTCCCTGCCACTGCCCGGCGCACTGCCGCCGCCATCCCGCCTGCCTCGCTGCGTCGACAAGGACGCAACACCGAACGACAACTACATTGATATTTATCAAATTGACTGCCCGATGCCTGGGCTACTGTCGGTGCCATCTTTGATTTGAAACAGAAACTCTGCAGCCAAGAATCGACCATTCCAGAAACAACGCCAGTTCTCGCCAGGCTCTTCATTCCCCAGCCGATAACGCTCGCCAAGTGCGGTAACACCCAGCGTCCCACCTCCCTTGCCTACACGTGCAGGGGAAACTTTTGCTAGCGATTTTGCAGCTTTTTGATTAATGAACGTTAAAAAGGAATTTCGTATGAGCACGTATTCTGACATTTGCATCGTAGGCGCCGGCATAGGCGGCTTGACTTGCGCCAACCGCCTGATCGACACCGCCGCTAGCAGGAAGCTGCGCATCCGGGTCTTCGACCTGAATGCCACCGTCGGCGGCCGCATCCAGTCGCGGAAAATAGATGGCGAGGAAATCGCCGAACTCGGCGCCGCCCGCTACTCGCCGCAGCTGCATCCGCATTTCCAGCAGCTGATGCAGGGCAGCGGACTGCCGCATGCCGTCTACCCGTTCACCGAGGTCATCTCCCACGACAGCGTGCTGGAAGAGCTGAAGGCAACGCTGCATGGCCTGAGCCCGATGCTCAAGGAGCATCCGAACGACTCCTTCCTCGAATTCTTCAGCCATTACCTGGGCGCCGCCAAGGCCACCCACATCATCAAGGCGACCGGCTATGACGCCCTGCTGCTGCCGATGGTGTCGGCGGCCATGGCCTACGACATCATCAAGAAACACCCGGAAACGCAGCACTTTACGGAAAACGCCGCCAACCAGTGGCGCTATGCCACCGACGGCTACCACGCGTTGCTGTGCCAGCTGCAGTACCAGGCCCAGGCCGCCGGGGTGGAATTCCGCCTGGAACACCGCTTGCTGTCCGTTGAAAAATCCGGCGCCGACCATGTGCTCGCCTTCAGCCACCAGGGCGACACGCAGATGCACCGCACGCGCCACCTGGTGATGGCCATCCCGCCGTCCGCCATGCCGCGCCTGAACCTGGATTTCCCGAACGCCTGGAGCCCGTTCCAGTACGACTCGCTGCCCCTGTTCAAGGGCTTCCTCACGTTCGACACGGCCTGGTGGGAAGCGCTGGGGCTGACCGACAAGGTGCTGATGGCGGCCAATCCCCTGCGCAAGGTCTACTTCAAGAGCGACAAGTATGTGCTGTTCTACACCGACAGCAAAAGCGCCACCTACTGGCGGGACAGCCTGGAACTCGGTGAAGACGTGTACCTGGAGCGCGTCCGCCGCCACCTGGAAGACGTCCTGCCGCTCGATGGCCAGCCGCTGCCGCCGATCAAGGCGCACTTCCACAAGTTCTGGCCGCATGGCGTCGAGTTTTGCGTGGAACCGGAAGCCGAGCACCCGGCCGTCCTGCTGCACCGGGACGGCATCATCTCTTGCTCGGATGCCTATACCGCGCATTGCGGCTGGATGGAAGGCAGCCTGATCAGCGCCCAGCACGCCAGCGGCCTGTTGCTGCAGCGGCTAGATCAACGGGAAGACGTCGCCGCCGCCAACGATACCTTCATCACTTCCTCGACCGAGCGCGCATGAGCCTACTTGACTTCCCCCGTCTGCATTTTCGGGGTTTTGCCCGCGCCAATGTGCCGACGGGGAATCGCAATACGCACGGCAACATCGATATCGCCACGAACACGGTATCGATGGCGGGCGAGCCTGTCGACCTGAGCCGGCCGCCGGCTGAATTCCATGCGCACCTGAAACAGCTTACCCCCCGCTTCAACGCCAAGGGCAAGCCCGATCCGGACGGCATCTTCAGCCAGGCGGCAGGCCACAATTTTTGCGGGAATAATCATTTTTCGTGGGAAAACGCGAGGATCACGGGCGTCCAGCTGCGCGATGGCGAGATCGATACGCAAGACCCGCTGGTGGGCGCCAGGCTGGGCCTGTGGGGCCACTACAACGAGTACCTGCGCACGACCTTCAACCGCGCCAGGTGGATCGACAACAACCCGGCCCAGCCGGACACCACGCTGATCTACGCCGGCCAGTTCACCTTGAGCGACAAGCTGGCCACGCCCAACACACCCACGCTGTTTACGGCCGACATCGCGCAGGCGCACTCGGTGCGCTGGCTCGGCAGCGGCCATATCACGGAACGCAGCGGGCATTTCCTGGACGAGGAAATCGGCCGCTCCAGGCTGTTCCAGTTCTCCGTGTCCAAGCAAGACCCGCATTTCCTGTTCAATGCGGACCTGCCGTTGCCGGCCAGTATGCATGTCTTGCAGCAAGCTTTGGCCGACGACGAGGTGCTGGGCCTGACGGTGCAGTATTGCCTGTTCAATATGTCGACGCCGCAAAAACCGGACTCGCCCGTGTTCTACGACCTGGCCGGCAGCATCGGCCTGTGGCGGCGCGACGAGCTGGCCACCTATCCGGCCGGCCGCCTGCTGCAGCCGCGCCAGGCCAGCCTGGGACCGGTGCTGGTGAAACTGCATGCGGACCGCGTCTCGTTCAACATGCCGACCGCCATCCCCTTCACCACGCGCGACGCGGACGCCGTCTCGGAACAGCATCCCACGCATGCCCTGGGCGGCAAGCAGGCGCTCGGCGACCTGCTGCTGCAGGATGACTCCGGCACCTTGCTGGCGCGCATTCCCGAGCGGTTGTACCGCGACCACTGGCGCCATCACGGCGTCTTCGACCTGCCGCTGCAACATGCCTCCGCCGCAGGTTCGCTCAGCCTGGGCAGCGCGCAGGCGCAGTGGGACGAGGCCGACTGGGTATCGCAATCGGACAGCAACCAGCTGTACCTGGAAGCGCCGAACCGCAACAAGCACGAGGTATTCCCGCAGACGATCACCGTGCAAAGCCGCTTCCGCGGCGAGCTGGCGGCGCCCCCGTCCCTGGCGCAGGCGGAAGACGGCGCGCTGCTGGCCGTGGAGCAGCAACCGTCGCCGCTCGGGCACGGCTACACGGCGCTGACCCTGACGGGGCGCCAGCCGGGCGCGACCCGCATCGTGCTGGGGACAGGCAAGCACAAACAATACCTCGGCGTGCGGGTGCTGCCCGACGACTGGCATCTGGATGACGTACCGGCAGAACAGGTCGACTACGCCTTCCTCTACCGGCATGTGATGAGTTACTACGAGCTCGTGTATCCCTTCATGTCGGACAAGGTCTTCAGCCTGGCGGACCAGTGCAAGTGCGAAACGTATGCGCGCCTGATGTGGCAGATGTGCGATCCGCAGAACCGCGACAAGAGCTACTACATGCCCAGCACGCGCGAACTGTCGCTGCCAAAATCGCGCCTGTTCCTGAAATACCTGACGCAGGTCGAGGCAAAGGCCAGGGCGGCGCTGCCGGCACCGGCCACGCCGCACGCCATCGGCAGCAAGGCGGAACTGATCGACGAGCTGAAAAAGGCCATCGACCTGGAACTATCGCTCATGCTGCAATACCTGTATGCCGCGTATTCCATTCCCAATTATGCGCAGGGGGCGGCGCTGGTGCAGGCGGGCCG
Organism: Janthinobacterium kumbetense; assembly: GCF_023703445.1. Classification (NCBI taxonomy): domain Bacteria; kingdom Pseudomonadati; phylum Pseudomonadota; class Betaproteobacteria; order Burkholderiales; family Oxalobacteraceae; genus Janthinobacterium; species Janthinobacterium kumbetense. The sequence goes on along the minus strand of NZ_JAMQGR010000001.1, from coordinate 614,629 downwards.
CTGGCTGCCGGCCGAGCTGGAACTGGCCTGCGGCGCCGAAGACCGGCGGCGCAACAGCGGCACGCGCGGCATGTTGCTGGAAATCGCCCACGAAGAAATGATTCACTATTTATTGGTCAACAATGTGCTGATGGCGCTCGGCGAACCGTTCCATAGAGGCACCCCGGTGCTGGGCCAGCAGGCGCGCCAGCGTTTCGGCCTGGACACGGAATTTGCATTCGAGCCATTTTCCGAACACGTACTGGCCCGTTTCGTGCGTTTCGAATGGCCCGACTACATTCCCACGCCTGGCAAATCGATTGCCACCTTCTATATCGCGATCCGCCAGGCCGTAGCCGAGCTGCCGGGCCTGTTCGAGAGCGGCGGCGGCAAGCGCGGCGGCGAACACCATTTGTTCCTGAAAGAACTGACCAACCGCGCCTATCCCGGCTACCAGCTGGAAGTGTCCGACCGCGACAGCGCGCTGTTCGCCATCGACTTCGTCACCGAGCAGGGCGAAGGCGTGGCCGTCGATTCGCCGCATTTCGCCTCGTCGCACTTCCAGCGGCTGCGCACCGTCGCCGGCAAGTTCTCAGCCTGCGGCAAGCCGTTCGAGCCGGCGCTGCCGGCGCTGAAGAATCCGGTGCTGGAAGCGCGGGCGGACTGCAGCGTGGTGACGGATCAAACGGCGCGCGCGCTGATGCAGCTGTATCAAGGCTGCTACGAACTGACCTTCCTGCTGATGGCCCACCATTTCGCGCAGCGGCCGCTGGGCAGCCTGCGCCGCTCGCGCCTGATGAACGCCTCCATCGACATCATGACCGGCCTGTTGCGCCCCCTGTCGGCAGCCCTGATGAACATGACATCGGGCGTGCCCGGCCGCCACGCGGGACCGCCCGTGCCCGAACCGGTCAGCAGCCAGGTCAGCAGCGACTACAGCCTGGGCTGCGACATGCTGGCGCAGAAGTGCCTGGCGCTGGCGCAATACGGCCGCAGCCTGGAGAGCGATGTCATCGGCATGGCGCCGATAGAAATGTTGGAGTTTTTTAATCAGCAACTTACCGATTTATCTCGGGGAAAGATGTCAAGAGAGGCCTGAAATGCATAAAATCATTATCGTCGGCGGAGGCCTGGCAGGTAGCCTCAGCGCCATTTATCTGGCGCAACGGGGGCACGATGTCCACGTTATCGAAAAACGCGGCGATCCGCTGCTGGAAAATGCCGCCAACGCCGACCCCGTCAACTCGCGCGCCATCGGCGTGAGCATGACGGTGCGCGGCATCAAGGCCGTCCTGGGAGCTGGCATCAGCAAACAGGAGCTCGACCAGTGCGGCGAACCCATCGTCGGCATGGCCTTCAGCGTGGGCGGCCGGCACCGGATACGTGAGCTGACCCCGCTCGAAGGCCTGTTTCCCCTGTCGCTGGACCGCACGGCCTTCCAGCGCCTGCTGAACCGGCATGCCGTCAAGCACGAAGTGAAGTATTACTTTGAGCATAAATGCCTGGATGTCGATCTGGAAAGAAAGATCGTGCTGGTCCAGGGCCCGGACGGCGCCGTGCAGCAGCTGTATGGCGACCTGGTCATTGGCGCCGACGGCGCCCACTCGGCCGTGCGGCGCGCCATGCAAAGCGGCATGCGCCGTTTCGAGTTCAAGCAGAGCTATTTCCGCCACGGCTACAAGACTCTCGTGTTGCCGCACGCGGCAGATCTCGGTTTCCGCAAGGATTTGCTGTATTTTTTCGGCATGGATTCCAAGGGCCTGTTTGCTGGCCGCGCGGCCACCATCCCGGACGGCAGCATCAGCTTTGCCCTGTGCCTGCCCTACACCGGCACGCCTAGCCTGGGCACGCTCAACCGCGAAGCCATGGCCGACTTCTTCAACCGCTACTTCGGCAGCCTGCCGCCGGAGCGCCGCAAGGAGATGCTCGACCAGTTCATGGCGCTGCCCAGCAACGACCTCATCAATGTCCGCTCCAGCACCTTCCACTACAAGGCCAATATCCTGCTGATCGGCGATGCGGCGCATGCCACCGCCCCGTTCCTCGGGCAAGGCATGAACATGGCGCTGGAAGACGTCCAAGTCTTCGTTTCCCTGCTGGAAAAGCACGGCAATGCCCTGGGCCCTGCCCTGTCCGAGTTCACGCAGCAGCGCAAGGTGCAGGCGGACGCCATGCAGGACATGGCGATCGCCAACTATGAAGCGCTGAGCAATCCGAATCTGATTTTCTTCCTGCAGACGCGCTACACGCGCTACATGCACAAGAAATTCCCCCGTGTTTATCCGCCGGACATGGCGGAGAAACTGTACTTCACATCGGTTCCCTACGATGAATTGCAGCAAATCCAGAAGAAACAAAACGTTTGGTACAAACTTGGAAGGGTAAATTAATGAACATTCTCGTCATCGGCGCAGGTCCCGCAGGCCTGCTCTTCGCCAGCCAGATGAAACAGGCCCAGCCCGGCTGGAATATAAGCATTACGGAAAAAAATACGCCGGAGGAAGTGCTGGGCTGGGGCGTGGTGCTGCCGGGACGGCCGCCGCGCCATCCCGCCAATCCACTCTCTTACCTGGAGCAGCCGGAACGGCTCAATCCGCAGTTCCTGGAAGAATTCAAGCTCGTGCATCACGACCAGCCCAACCTGATGAGCACGGGTGTTACCCTGTGCGGCGTCGGACGCCAGGCCCTGGTGCAAGCCCTGCGCGCCAAATGCGTGGCGGCCGGCATCGCCATCCGCTACGAAGCGCCGCCGGCCGACAAGGCGCAGCTGGAAGCCGAGTACGACCTGGTGGTTGTCTCGAATGGCGTCAATTACAAATCGCTGGACTTGCCGCCAGCACTGGCGCCGCACATCGATTTCGGCCACAACAAATACATCTGGTACGGCACCACCCAGCTGTTCGACCAGATGAACCTGGTATTCCGCAGCAATGAACAAGGCATTTTCATCGGCCATGCCTACAAATATTCGGACACGATGAGCACCTTCATCGTCGAATGCAGCGAAGAAACGTATGCCAAGGCCGGGCTGGAAGCGCTGTCCGAGCGCGATGCCGCCGCATATATCGCCAGGACGTTCAAAGCCGAACTCGGGGAACACGGACTGCAGAGCCAACCAGGCCAGGGCTGGCGCAATTTCATGACTCTCAGCCGTGACCGGGCCTCCGACGGCAAGTTCGTCCTGCTGGGCGATGCGCTGCAATCGGGGCATTTTTCCATCGGCCACGGCACCACCATGGCGGTAGTGGCAGCCTTGTTGCTGGTGAAAATCCTCGATACCGAAGCCAGCACGGCCGCCGCCCTGGACAGTTTCAATGCCCGCGCCGTGCCCCTGATGCAATTGTTCAAGGAGCACGCCAACAGCAGCCGCCTGTGGTTTGAAAGCGTGGGCGAGCGTATCGAACTGAGCAATGCAGAGCTGACCGCCAGCTTCGACGCCCGCCGCAAGGACTTGCCGTCGCTACAAGAAGCGCTGATGGCCAGCCTCGGCTACGCGCTGGGCCGCTAGGGAGCTGCCATGCCGACACACCCCGCCCCGCCGCTGCTGCCGCTGCAATGGAGCAGCGCTTATATTTCCTACTGGACGCCGATGCAGGCGGATGACCAGGTCACGTCCGGCTATTGCTGGTTCGACTATGCGCGCAACATCTGCCGCATCGATGGCCTGTTCAACCCCTGGTCGGAAAAGGAACATGGACACTTGCTGTGGATGTCGGAAATCGGCGACGCCAGGCGTGAACAAAGCCGCAAGCAGAAAGTGGCCTACGCGAGGCAAGCGCAAGCCACCGGCGAGCAGCTGCAGGGCACGGCGCTGGCCGATGAAGTGATCCCGTTCCATGAGCTGTTCCTGCCGCAGGCGGTGCTGCTGGACGGCGGCGCCCGTCACGACGGCCGCCACACCGTGCTGGGCCGGGAGGCGGACGCCTGGGTAGTGGAGCGAACAGGCAAGCCGTCATCGGTCTTTTACCTGGAGGCCGGCGGCAACCGCCTGCTGCGCATGGTCACGGGCAACGACCCGCAGCACCTTTCGGTACGCGACTTCCCAAACCTGTTTGTCGGCGATATTCCGGACAGCGTCTTTACGTCTTGCAACACCTGACCACGGCGTGGCGCGCGCAAGGGCCGCATGCGGTCGGGAGGCGCGCCACGCCTGGCGAGTGTTTTAGTTATTACTTTCGAAGGATATTGCTATGCCGCTGGTTGTTTACATTCTGGGGTTGACGATCTTTTCGTTGACGACATCCGAATTCATGGTGGCGGGCATGATGCCATCGCTGGCCCTTGCCATGGACGAACCGGTGACGCGGATCGGCTATCTGATCTCGCTCTACGCCATGGGCATGGTCATCGGCGGTCCGCTGAGCACCATCGTCCTGCTCAAGCTGCGTGTGCCGAACAAGAAGGGACTGCTGTGGCTGCTGTGCTTTTATGTCCTTGCCCAATCCGTCGCCGCGTCCGCCACCAGCTATGACATCCTGGCCATCGCGCGGGTGGTCACTGGCGTGGCCGCCGCCACCTGCTTTGGCCTCTCCCTGGCGATCTGTGCCGACATCGTCGCGCCCAACGCGCGCGGACGCGCCGCCGCCGTCGTGATCGGCGGCCTCATGCTCGCTTCCGTGGTGGGCGTGCCGGTCGCCACGCTCATCGACCAGCACTTGGGATGGCGCGCCAGCTTCTGGCTGGTGGTGCTGCTGGCGCTCTTGTGTCTGGCGCTCATCACCGTGCTGGTGCCGCGCGCCAAGCCGTCCGAGGTCGTCAGCCTCGGCAATGAACTGGGAGAATTCCGCAACCGCCACCTGTGGGCAGCGTATGCCAGCAGCGGCCTCATCATCGGAGCGATTTTCGCGGCGTTCAGCTACTTCGCAACCATCCTGACGGAAATTACCGGCTTTCCAGCCTCCGCTATCCCCTGGCTGCTGGGCGTCTACGGCGTCGCCAACGTGGTGGGCAATGCCGTGGTCGGCCGCTATGCGGACCGCTACACCACCGTCATCATGGTCTGGGGCATGGTCATCCTGAGCATCAGCCTGGCGCTGTTCGCCGTCTTTGCGCACGACAAGAGCATCAGCGTCGCCTTGCTGGTCGTCACAGGCCTGGTCGGCATGTCGATGAACCCCGCCATCATCGCCCGCGTGATGAAGACCGCCCACCCGGGGCCGCTGGTCAACACGGTGCACACTTCCGTCATCAACATCGGCCTGGGCGCCGGTTCCTGGCTCGGCGGCCTCGGCATCGCCGCCGGCTACGGCCTGCGCTCCCCGCTGTGGGTCGGCGTCGCGCTGGCCGTGCTTGGTCTCCTCAGCTTGCTGCCTTACCTCGGGCACAGGTCGCGCGATTCCGTGCTGTCGCATTAGCGGCTGGCGGCGCGGTTGGCATTGCCAACCGCCCGCTACCTTAATGGCGGCAGGGTCCTGTCCAATGACCGTTTGCGAAATTATTAATTTTTTCCCGTGTCAGGATAGTTGTCGCGTCACCTGATTTACCGTAGCATTGGCAAATTCTTCCTTCCAGCCAATATGGAAAATCCATAAAAGGAAAATGTCCTTCAAGGTCAGCCGACCCTGATTACGCGTAGCATGCTGATACCCCGCGACTGAAATCGCCGACCAGAACACAATTCTTGCGAAAAATAATGCGAAAAACTCATTCCATAATTCTTTCTATCATTTTGGCCGGCTTGGCCATGCCTGCATTGTCGGCGGATCAGCCACCATCCCTGCCGGACCGCTTGGCCGCCCTTCGCACGACGATCGCAATCGACCATGGAAAGATGGTTGGTTCCGGCGCGGCAACATTGATAGATGCAGGTCGGGAGAGCCAATTCGTACTCATCGGCGAGGACCATGGCATTGCAGAAATTGCGAATTTTTCGGCGGCGTATTTTGAAGAATTGGCAAGTCAAGGATTTACGACACTGATTGTCGAAAATGGGCCGGCTGTTGCTGATGCTTTGGCAAAGACGTTGAAGGCCAATACTGGCGTTGCTGGCATAGCAGCATTTAATAAGGCCTATCCGGTCGCTACTGCTTTCTACAATTGGCAAGCTGAGGCGCAATTCCTGGCCCGTTTCGCTAAAGCTGCAGGACCATCGTTCCAATTAGTGGGAATGGATCAGGAACTCATGGGCGCTTCGAAATATTTGCTCGACCAAATGGCCGGGCAACCGCTTGGTTCTTTGGCGAAATCAAAAATCGAGGCCTTCCGCAAGCTTGAAAACGATGACTATAGCCGGGCGTCGGCGAGCGGAGACCCGCGTGATCTTTTCATGTTGAAAGTCAAAGAAGAGGAATTATTCGCCTTACAGAAGCTGCTCACGGCCCCCAAGGACATGCCCGCCTTGGCGATGTTAAATTCGTTGATCGAAAGCCGCAGCATTTATAGCAAAAACATCACTCCGGGACAGGGATATGCATCCAATACACAGCGCGCCAAACTAATGAAGCGGAATGTGGCCAGCCATTTGACGCTTGCGCCTGCACAGCGAATGTTGCTGAAAGCCGGTGCAGTTCATGTATTCCGAGGTTATAACCCGCTGAGTGCCGGCAGCCGGGAGATCGGCAATTATTTGGCTGAATATGCGGAAGGCCGCGGGCAAAAATCGCTGCACGTGTTGGTGCTGGCGTCCAAAGGCCAGCAGGCGCAATTTGCTGGAATTGGGCGCGCATCGGTCTCAACAGAAATCGAAAAAACCGATATCAAGTCCGCCATGGCTGGCGTATTGCCCTTCTTCGCCGCAGCGAACGAGCATAAGGAATGGTCATTGTTCGACGTGCGCCCCTTGCTGGGATCGGCGAAAACCCTGGCGAATGGAAACAGCAGTGTCCAAGGCATGATTCAGGGCTACGATTTTGTACTGGTCATTCCCGATGGGAGCGCAACGTCGGACCTGTGATAATGTCCCATGGCCTACTCTGCGTTTATATGGTCAATATTCGGTTAGCGGCAACAATGAGGTCACCGTTCTGGCTTGCGGTGCGCCTAGTCGCGCCGGTTGACCGCGCGCTCCAACAGCGAGCGCGTCAGGAGCTTATGAAACGGCATGATGATAAACAAATACACTCTTCCAAAGAGATTGTTTATTTTAACCAAGGTTGAAACCGTCACTTCCGATCCCTTCAGACTCGGTTGAATGCTTATCCAGATCCGGAAATCCAGATGCTTGTCGTCACCACCGACGACGACTTCAGTCTCCGTACTTGAAATAATCGGAAACATGCCAATCTTCCCCAGCCCGCGATCACCAAAGCTAATACTTTTCTTTAATCCGAACGGTGCGACGATTCCGTTGCGCAAAATTATCAGCAAGGTGAGCATGCGATGCGGCTCAGCGAAAACGGCGCGCCCCGCTTGCTCGGCGTCAACGTAGGTTCTATCCCCCTGACCGGAATAGCCGTCGGAGAAATCAATGTGCGTCAATCCTGACGCCGACATGGCTGCTGCCGGTGCGGAAATGAGGAAGACTTTGTTTGCTTCGTTTGTCATGAATAAAACTCTCTCTGTAAAGTGAGCGATGGTCGGACTGCGGTTGTTTTGATTGGCGCGCATTCAAGTTTGCAAACGTGCTCTGGCGGACGGAATACTTTCATCGTGGTCGCATAGGCTGGAATGCGCCATAGCGATATCAGATGGTTTGTCCTGTGAAACATGCAAATGCAGCAATGACAACGGCTGAGGTGCGGTGAAAGAAACGTAGATTCATACGGGATCGTCCTCGATTGGCAAACTGCTTGACGGAGCTTGCAAGCGGTTTTCCAATATTGCGCCAACGCCTACTTTCGGGGAGATGGCGTCTCGGATACTCGTATCAATTAGTCGTTCATAGATTGCGCTTTGGCCGGCCGGAATAAGTTCTCTAAGTGTTTCTTGACGTTTTTCCCGGCCGAACAAGGTCTCAACGACCCAACCGATTAGATACACAGCAGACAAACAGCCACCTGCGGTCGCAACATTCCCTTTGCATACCAAGGGCAAATCGAGCACGTCAATTCCCAGGGATTGCAGTTCCTCTTTGGCATCGGGATGAGTCGTGGCCGGCGCCATTGCCAGCAGACCCAACTTGGCAAGAATGAACGAGCCGGCACAGATCGATCCAATGAGCTGCGCGTTCGGGTTCAGCGAAAATGCACGCATGAAATCCGGGTTGGCGATAGCGCCTTTCACTCCAACTTTACCGCTGGAAAACAATACAACGTCTGCGTCATTCGCTTCGCTGATGCACCCGTGGGTCTTGATAACAAGGCCGTTTGCGGATTGGTGTTCTTCCTGTGTTCCCAATATCTTCACTTGCCAGTCCGTCTTATTCCTCCCGAGGATGTCCCACATCAAGAACAAATCCAAATCGGTAAAATGATCAAAAATCACGATGACTATTTTTTTCATGTTGCGCTCCGCCGTTTGCGTCGATTCAAAATGAGACCACGGACGAGCAACACTTTTTTTGAGTCCGCAGTTGGGAATTAGCACACCAAATCTCTGTTTATGAAGTACTTTTTTTCCTGATTGGACGGGCTTCAGTGCTGGCCCGCCAGGAATTGCGCCGGCGCGGCGTGGCTGCTGCCAAGCATGATGAAGAGCGCGCATCCCGTAAGCAGAAATATCGTATTCACTCAACGAATCCAGGGGTTGGTGGTGCGCACACGTGCACCGAGGGTTTTGAGAAGCTGGAGCAGACCTAAATAGGCCCGGTCGACATAGGGCAGTTCCTCCGGCAAGGACTGCAGATGCCAAAGTGCCTGGCGATGATGTTCGGCTGATGGACGTGGGTATGGCGGGTGGTGCGTAAAGTCATACACCGCCACGGTAAACGGCAACTTCTGCCAGGCATGCCGCTCGGCCATTGCCGGCAGCAGTTGCTGGCAAAAGTCCTGCTCATTCAGATGCGGCCCAATCAGGCCCAGGTCCCGATAGGCCTGCTGCATGGCACGGTGGTCCGCCGGGTCGCGCAACTGTGCCGACCAGAGCGCGCTGAGCGCTTGGCAAAAATCAGCGTCCAGCGCGCGGGTGCAGCCAAAGTCCAGCAGGCCCAGTCGGCCGTCCGGCATGAACAGATAGTTGCCCGGATGCGGGTCGGCTTGCAAGCGGTGCAGCACAAAGGTGCAATGAAAGAAGGTATCAAACAGCAACTGACCAGCCTGATCACGTGCGTTTTGATCGGGTTCGGTCAGCAACCATTCGTTGAGATGCAATCCCGGCAGGCGTTGCATGGTCAGCACGCGGCGTGTGGTGCGGCCCATTACCGGCTGGGGGACCACCAGGCCCGGCAGCGTGAGATGCTGTGCAAACCATTGCATGGTCTGTGCCTCATGCAAATAGTCCAGTTCCTCGGCCAGTTTCTGTTCGATGTCATCCATCATGCGCGCGATGATATCGGCTTTGAGCAACATATCCGAGCGTTCCCCCAAGGCTTGCAGCAGGCTGCGTAGCATACGCATGTCGCTGCCGATGGAGTCCGCCATTCCGGGGTATTGGAGCTTGACGGCCACTGCCAGACCGTCGGCCATGACGGCGGCGTGGACCTGCCCCAGACTGGCGGCAGCAAAGGCGACAGGCTCGAATTGCTGGAACAGGGCTTGCGGATCCTGGCCAAACTCCTGGCGCATCACTTTGATCACCAACGCGCGGTTCAGCGGCGTGACCTGGTAGTGGGCGCGAGCCAGTTCCTGGCGCACGCCCTCGGGTAAAAAGCCCAGTTCCATGCTGAGCAGCTGCGAGGCTTTGAGTGCCGTGCCCTTGAGCTGATTCAACGCGGCAAACAGGATGCGCCCGAGTTCCGCCTCATGTGCCATGCGGGCCTGATCCGTTTTCGCCTCGTCGCACGTGATCGACTTGGCCTTATGACCCAGGTGGGTCAGCCCGGCCCGCGCCACTGCCATACCGACAATCGCCCCACGCGAAAGACGCCCGGTACACGGCAACTGCGAAACTGTGTTCGTCTTGGTCGTGGGCGTCATGAACGTACCCCTCCCAGGCCGCGGCGGGCCAATTGCAGCAGATCCAGCAAGCCATTGCCGTCTTGCATCAGGCGCGCAAGCTGGCTGCGCACCATGAAACCTCCCAGCTCCAGCAGCTTGTCCACCAGGCCGCTGCGCAAGGCTAATACCAGCACGCCCAGGCTCAAATCGACCATTTGCGTGGTGTTGGTAAATTGGTCGGAGGTGTCGCGTAGCCAGTACGCAATGACGCCGTACACATAGTCGGCCAACAGTCCAGCCAGGCTGGGCTTGAAGCCGCAAGACACGATTTCACCGCTCGTCTCGGCCTGCTCCAGCATCTGGACGAAGGTTTGCCGGAGCAAAGGCTTGCCGGGTAGTTGCTCGCCCAACAGCAGCGTGGGAGTGCGCTCCACCATGCCGCGCGCCAGACCCACAAATTCACGGTCGGCCAGCAAACCTTCCAGCAGACTGTTGACTACCAGTTGCAGACGTTCCTGCAGCGAAAATTCGTTCTGCCCCTCCGTCTTGTCGGCCTGCGCCACTGCGTCTGCAATTGCTTGCTCAAAATAGGCGGTTACCAGTTTCTCCTTGGTAGGGAAGTATTTGTAGATGGTGGCATCACCCACGTCGGCGGCACGCGCGATCTGCTTCATCGTGGTGCCCTCAAACCCATGCTGGGTCATCAGGTCTACTGCGGTCTGAATGATCAGCCGATGGTTTTTTGCTTGTTGGGCTTTGGAAGTACGCATGATCGAAATTTGAAGAAGAGTGGAATGTCGGGGGCAAAACAATCAAGTCTGGCCCCACCATGTAAGAAGTGCGACGGCGAGCAGGCAGACTCAGCCGGAATGCCGGGCCCTGGAACCAAAAAATACCAAGGCCGCCCCGGCCAGCCCAACCGCAGCAGAACGGCGGCAATACAGAGGCCGAAGACGGTCAGCGCATGCCGGCGGGACCCGTGTATGCGTACGTGCCACTCCAGGAGCACGCCGCCAGCATTGCTTGGCGCCAGTTTGCCGCACCGGAGTCGATTGAAGATGAGTTTTTCTCCCCAAACGGAGTGAATCATAGCGACCAGGCCGATCGTTGCCCTTGCAGCCACAAAATATTCATTCATATTTGCCATACCCCTTGGCATTACCTCATGCCCTGCATTGCGACACCAACATACGATATCTACTATCGATTAAAGCAATGAAATGCACTTGCATTGAGTAGTCAATGAGTATTGCTTAATAAAAGGGAGGATGAATTAAAGGCATGGGTTCATGCTGCAATCCATCGAACTTAGCAGCGCCGCGCCTCAGCACGGCTTCTGACTTAGTGATTTGTGCGATTTCGGACGTGGGACTCGAGGCTTCGATTTGATGATGCCTGGGTGGTGCGAGTAGTTGCGGTAGGCAATGAATCGCAGTGCGTCGAGCAGACGCTTGGCGATGTCTGCGCCGAGCAGCAGTGCAAGCAGTAGCGGTTTGAGGATGGAGTGGCGGCTGCGCGGTTGATGCCCCACGCCGGCGGCAGCACCACCTCGCGCAATGCCGTTCCGGTCGCACCGGTCGGGGCGGCCAGCGAGACTATCCGCTCGTCATCGTCTGAGCGCAGGAAGTCGCACACACGCAAAGCCGGTGTTACCGCCTTTTTCAAGGCGCACGCAGATGCCGACACCGCGCTCGTTGAGTGCGGCGCCCAACCAGCACGATGGATAGTCTCCGTGACCATGGGGAAAGCCACCCTGCTCCGATATGTGCCGCGACGACGCTGGCATACGATACGGCATCGTGCAGGCTGGCGCCGGCTTCAATCGTAAGCATAGGAAATCCTTCATTCTTAATAAAAATTTAATGGGTGCAATTTTTCAATAAAATTGTCGTATAATTAATTTCGGTATCTTTTTAACATCAAAATAGGGGAAATGATGAACTTATACACAGCTATCAAAGTTGCACTGCCGAGCATTATTTTGTGCGCCTCCTTCCATGTACAAGCAACAACCTTTTCCAACGAGTTCAACGGTGGCGAACTAGGTTACTTGGGCGCAGTAGGTTCGACTACTTATGGAGAAACCTTTACTTCTCCAGGCGGAGTGCTGAACGATTTCACCCTCTATGCATCTTCCGGTTATGGCACTTCAAATTCTGGCACCGGCTATGTCGGATTCGGGATTGCAGCATGGGACGGAACCAAAGCCGTCGGTCCCGCCTTGTACACGAGTGCTCCAATCCCATACAGTGGCAAAACTAAAGCATTTGAAGCAACCGGACTCAATCTGGCATTGCCACTTAATAAAGAATACGTAGCATACTTAACAGTTGCAGGCATCCAGAATCCAGTGTATTACGTCAGGATGCAAGGATCCAACAACAATGGCGAGTTAACAGGGAACCACGTTTATTCGAATGCCGTGGATCCCCTTAACGCAAGTCAGCCGTGGGGCGTGGACAAGACGTATTACATGAGATTTACGGCAAGTTTCACAAATAACACCATTCCTGTTCCTGAGCCAGAAACCTACGCCATGTTACTGGCCGGCTTGGGCATAGTCGGTTTCGCTGGCCGACGCAGGTTTAAGTCGGCTTGATGGTGACGGCCAAAACGTAATTCTTGGCCGCTTTCGTCGGCCTCTGGGCTGATGTGTAGTGGTCAACCCATCCCGGACACTACGTTAAGTTTTTCTTCGGCGACGGCCGGTGCCAGTCCCTGGTTGAACTGATGTGGTCGTATCCAGTTATACCGGTGCATCAGGTAGTGGCTGATGTCCCGTTGTGCTTCCTGTGCCGTCATGTAACCGGTTGACGGCAGCCATTCCGTTTTGAAACTGCGGAACAGGCGCTCCATCGGGGCGTTATCCCAACAATTTCCCCGACGGCTCATGCTCTGTCATATCCGATAGCGCCACAAGCGCTGGCGGAATTTTCGGCTGGCGTACTGGCTTCCCGGATCTGATTGAAACAGCCCCCCCTGCTGTCGACCTCGCTGCTCGTAAGCCATTTCCAGCGCTTGCACAACAAGGTCGGCGTCGGGTCGTCGCGAGAATGCCCAGCCCACCGCTCGGCGAGCGAATAAATCCAACACCACTGCCAAGTAATACCATTGGCCTTGCGCCCAGACATAGGTGATGTCCCCGCACCAGACCTGATTTGGCGCCTCCACTGTGAATTCACGGTTGAGGTGGTTCGGAATATCGACACGCTCCACCGTAGCCTGCTTATAGGCATGACTGCCAGGCTGTTTGCAGACCAGCCCCAACTCCTCCATCAAACGAGTGACTTTGAAACGGCCAATTGCCGTGCCTTCCTCGCGCATCATGCCCTTGATGCTGCGACTTCCCGCCGAACTGCGACTCTCGACAAACAGCTCGTGCACGCGGCTACGCAATGCCATGCGCTCAACATCAATGTGGCGGACGCGCTCCCGATGCGCATACAGGCATGACCGCGCCACGTCGAACACCGCGCAGATCAACTCGATTGATTCGTCACCACAAATCTGATCGATTACCTCGTACGTTCTATCCCTTCCGACATCAAGAGCGCGGTAGCCTTTTTTAAAATGGACTTCTCCCGCTCGAGACGCTCAATACGTGCTTCGAGTTCCGGTATTCGCTGCTGATCAGGCGCCATTGCCTTACTCTGTGGCGTGATGCCTTGCCGCTCCAACTGAAGCTGCTGCACCCAGCGGCGCAGCACCGATTCGCCGATACCGACCGGCTTGCCTCCACGTGGCTGTATCCTTGATCCAGCACCAAGCATGCTGCCTGCTGTTTGAACTCAGGGGAAAACGTACGTCTTTGCTTGCTCATCAAACACCTCTCCATGGCGAGCATTCTCGCCTAAATCAGTGTCCGGGTACATTAAACCACTACAGGCCCAATCCGGGCTAGCCGATTCATACTAAAAAAACGTGTAGACCGTTTAGCGAACGATGGTAATTGGAGCAGTTCCACTTGGTGTACTGAAGTATGGAGAAACGGAGAATTTCACTGAGGCACAAATCACAGCGCTGTTTGACGCCATGCCACACTTGACCGAAGACGATCCGTACTTACTGAGCCGCAATCGGGACGATCGCACGGCAGCCGGATTGATGATTTTGCCGCTCAAGGAAAGGATCAAGAGGGCTATCGCATCAGCAGATAACATCACCGATAGCTGGAAAACGTACTTGTCCTCAGTTCGGACGGGACACCACCGATGCACATCAACGATATTTTCAAAAAAATAATATTATTACATTTGAATAGTTTGTCTTTAGTAGAAACATGTAGGATTTGTACTTCTTATATCTTGGAGCTACCAACCAGACCTCAATTTGAGATACCAGACTCAACCATTCAACCAAGTCGAAAGGAACAAGATGAAATCCCAGATGCGTCTTGCCGCAATGACCGTTTCGCTGTTGTCCGCCTCCGCCATTGCTTTGGCGCAGACTCCAAATCGATGCCCATCGCTGGCGTTTTATGGCAATGCCGCCGCCAGCGGCCTCTGCAAAAGCCTAAGCCCTGCTACGCAAAACCTGCAAGTGTGCGAATTGACGGCCGCACAACCCGACGTTCACTTGACCTTCGGCCTCCTGCCAAATGGCGTGAACCCGCCCACCCCTCTCCACCTGACAGTGCGTACTCAGGCCAACAACTGCGAACAAGCGACCAATATCGTCCGGAACGCTGCCGGAGCGTTTGTCGCGCAAAACAACGCCCTGCTCTGTGGCGTCAACCCCGTCAGCTATGTTCAACGTATGAACGCTCAAGCGATTGTCCCGGGGGCCAACGGTCAAAGCGCTTGTCGCACAGCATTCATAAACGCCCAGGCGGGTGGTAAATTGACGCCCGCAGTGGCGCAAAGCTACCTCAACGCTTGCAACACCGGGGGCGCAGCGAATGCCGCATGTCCGTGATGTGAAACGGCAAGCGCCAAAGGCGACCAGAAATGAGCTGCATTCCGAGTGCGAGCGCGTGGCCTAAACGGTCTCCCTTTCCCATAGCACAGAACCGTGAATCGCCACCAGCAACTTAGACTCTCCTGATCCATAGTTTTTTGAAATATGAAACACTGATGGATCGTGTTAAAGACCTGGGCGTCCTAGCAGACGCCTGGGGTCCAATCTAGTAGCTGCCTGATCCAACGACGTGATCGGGCTTGACCTGTCTATCCCCCTGGCCCTGCGGAGACTTCTACCGCATTCAAGCACAAGCTGCTTGAGCTTTGGCGGGTTCTACCATGCACTCTTCCGTGGCTCAACCTCTTACAACGTTAATCCCGGGTTTCGCGGAGCGCGGAGCAATCGATTCGAGGTCTCTTTCACATAATTTCTGTTCTGCAACGATGCATTTAAGTTAAAGTGTTGCGTTGACCGATTGAATCAGCAGCCAGAAGCGGTCATTGCCAGAACTTAATTGATTATTATTTTTATGTCTTTCTACATTTAAATGTTTGGAATGTTCAAAAAGCGGCAAGCGCCGCCGTCCCCGCCTACGCACGATTCTGAAGACCGTCTCTGCTTGGTTTTCATCCCTGCGCTTGTGACCGTTCTTCTCCACGCTGAAAAAACGTTGGGCAGACCATTGACACAGCCCGAAGTCATTGCTATCCGTGACAACGCGAGTTGCATGCCGATGCCCGTTTCACAAGCTGAAATGATGGAAGAGGAACGCGGCTACCCAGACATTGTCGCAGAAGCTGTCTGGCCGGAGTGGCAATCGGCGCGTCTACAGCTCGGTCAATCGTGATTATTGAGGCTCGTTACTCAGTAATCGCCCAGCGATTGTTCACCTTTAGGGTGCTGATTAGGTCAGCCGGAATCTTACCCCAGACTTAAAAACAAGTGCCTCCAACGTCCGCAAACGGAGCAGAAGCGGACGGTGTGATCGGGGTAAGTCGCTGCAGGTACCTACGACACTCCTGATCCATCGTTCTTGGCTGATGAGAAACAGATGGATCGGGTTAAGAGCCTGGGTGCCATGCCAGGCTCCAGGTATGCGGTCTCCTAGCTGCCTGATCCAACAACGAAATCGGATCTGCCCTCCCCCTGGCGATCCCTTGACACGTTGCAAGACAGTGCCGTCAATCAATAAGCGAGAAAGATAATCATGTTGGATAAGAAATGGTGGCATAACGCCGTCGTGTATCAGATCTACCCACGTAGTTTTCAAGACAGCAATCACGATGGAGTCGGTGATCTGGCCGGCATCATCGGCAGACTGGACTACTTGCAACATCTGGGAATCAACCTGATCTGGCTGTCGCCAGTGTACCGGTCGCCGATGGACGATAACGGCTATGACATCTCCGACTATCAGAATATCGCCGCTGAATTCGGCACATTGGCCGAGATGGAGCAGTTGATCGCAGAGGCGGCCAAGCGCGACATCCGTATCCTGATGGATCTTGTGGTCAACCATACCTCTGACGAGCATGCCTGGTTCGTCGAGGCGAAGAAATCCAGGGATAGCCCCTACCGTGACTACTACATCTGGCGCAATGGAGGCGCCGATGGCTCCCCGCCCGACCAGCAACGTTCGTATTTTGGCGGAAGTGCATGGGAATACGATGCCGCCAGCGGTGAATACTACTTCCATCTGTTCTCGAAACGACAGCCGGACCTGAACTGGGAAAATCCCCAGGTGCAGGAAGAGGTGCATCGCATGATGAACTGGTGGTTGGACAAGGGCATCGGCGGCTTCCGCATGGATGTGATCGATCTCATCGGCAAACAGGTCGACCAGCAGATCATCGCCAACGGCGCACGACTGCACCCGCTGCTGCAGCAAATGCACCAAGCGACCTTGGCGGCACGCGATGTCTTGTCGGTGGGCGAGACTTGGAGCGCCACCCCGGAGACAGCCAAGCTGTATTCCGACCCGGCGCGTCAGGAGCTGTCGATGGTCTTCCAGTTTGAGCACATCACCATGACCCACGATACCAGGGAGGGGAAATGGAAGCCGCGGCCGTTCGATCTGATCGAATTCAAGCAGATCATCGGTAAGTGGCAGACCGAGCTGGCCGATGCCGGCTGGAATTCGCTGTTCTGGAATAACCACGACCTGCCGCGCGCCGTGTCCAAATATGGCGACCCCGGCCGTTACCGGGTCGAATCGGCCAAGATGCTGGCCACCGCGCTACATTTTCTCAAGGGCACCCCCTACGTCTATCAAGGCGAGGAAATAGGCATGACCAATGTACGTTTCGATTCTATCGACGACTATCGCGACATCGAATCGCTCAACCTCTACCGTGAACGCACGGCCGCCGGCGTGCCACCGGAGACGATGATGGCCGGCATCCACGCTAACGGGCGGGACAATGCACGCACCCCCATGCAGTGGAACAGCACACACAACGCCGGCTTCAGTACTGGCACACCATGGCTCAAGCTGAATCCCAACTACCCGGAGATCAACGTCTCGGCCGCACTGGAACAACCCGATTCGGTCTTCTTCCACTACCAGAAGCTGATCGAACTGCGCAAGCACTGGGACGTCATGGTTTACGGAAATTACCTGCCGTTGCTGGAGCAGCATCCGCAGGTATTCGCCTACCGGCGCAGCTTGGGAAGCCAACAGCTGGTTGTCGTCAACAACTTCTCCGGCGAACACGTCGAACTGGATCTGCCGGCAATGCTGCACGGCATTGCCGGGCAAGGCTTGATCAGCAACTATGCCCAGCGTGACAGCTGGACCGACCACCTCAGCCTGCAGCCATACGAATCGTTTGCTATCGCTTATGTGTGTGAGGCGGGGTGCGGGTAAAGCGTTGTTGTGCAATCACATCGAGCCGCGCGAACGCCTGGGTAAATGGCGCTTGACAGTCAAACGCACACTGGGCTGATTGCACCGCTTCCGCCGATTACGCGTCCGCTACGAGCGCCGTGCCGATATCCACCAGGCGCTTCTCTCGCTTGCCTGCATACTCATCTGCTGGAGATACATTCAGCGGTTTTGTTAGGCGTCCTTAGTGCACGAACTTGTTGCTTTGAAAGCAAGGAAGAGGACTGTCAGGCGTTCTAAGCCAGCTTGATGTGAAAACGGCCGCAGGAAGCGGCCGTATCGTTGAGGCTAGGCAGTGGATTAAAAATCCCATTGCCCCAAGTTTGCCCCAAGCTCGTATTCAGACAAGATGTAACATCCTAAATCATTGAATACAAACGAAAATTTTGGTGGAAAGTGCAAGTTTCGAACTTGCGCCCCCTGCAGTGTGAATGCCATTGAAAGCGCCATTTTGCAGGGTTCTCACAGGGAGTGTTTCGTCATGACTATCAAGAGAAGTCGCTAAATTGCACCAAATTACACAGGAAATTACACAGGGCTGAAATGCTCAAAAGCAAGGGAGTTACATCGACCTGCAATTCCAGATATGACTATTGGACGAAACAAGGAAGGGTATGCCAGCACTGGCTGACACCACGACTATACCGACACGAGGATGGGGGCGCGGGAGATCCTGCCTTAATTGCCGAAAAATCCAAATGAACAGCCTTCCCCAAGCATGCCCCTCCCTCCCCGATATGCCGCAAGATAAATGTAATATTTCCAACAAACCGCTGGCTGCGGTGTAATCTGTACATATAGGCAGTATGCAAACATCCACAACTTGGGAGGATATATGCCTTGCATTGATCATGAATACAAGAATTGTCCCGCTTATATTGAATTGGCCGATGGTAAGTATTGCACAGTACCGGGATGCCAACGTCAAAAGGCCATCACCCAAACCTCCAAAGCCTTGTTCGAGCACCTGAACAATGATTTGGAGGATGTTGTCATTCCTGGCAAGACAGGCGGTAGACAGGGCACGATCTAAGAGAGCACGGACATCGACAGTACCATGCTCGTTAAAAGTTGCACCGAGACATCAAAATCTAGTGCAGCTACTTGGTTATCACTCTCGGCAACTCCAGCTCGCTGCGTAGCGAGGCGCTCTATTTTCTGAAAACATAGCCCACCGCCGCGTCAGGTCTGCCGAACCCAGACGCACCGTATTACGGCAATTACGTTTGCTTGCGATATCCAGCGCGGCCATTGCCAAACCGGAGCGCACCCTTCCCCACTCGTCTCCGCCACCAGAGAACCGTCCAACCAACTTAGGCACTGATCAGGATCAAGGCTCATCACCATGCGCTTTTCGTCATCGGGCTTGTGGAAGCGCTGCATCAGCGGATGCCCGTCGGCGTTGATCGTCAGCATCGAGAACGACAGCAACTGATCCCCGGGCGGTACTCCCATATCCTGGCAATGGCCACCGGGCCGCCGTCCGTGCGCTCGATGCGCCAGCGCAAAGGCTTGCCAGTTTCGTAGTTGGGTTCGAAGAAGTTGGCCGCCGGGATGATGCAGAACTGCTTGCGCTTCCAGGCGCTGCGGAAGGATGGCTTTCTGGCGACCGTTTCGGTGCGGGCATTGTAGGTCTGGCGGGCCAGCTTGTGGTCAGCCCAGTGGGGTACCATGCCGAACATGGCGGGGGCGATTTCCAGCTCGCCGGGCGCTTCGTGAGAGCCGCGCAGGATGGGGGCCATGTACCCGCTCCATGCCTCGGGAGATAGGTCGATTTGAAGCGAGCGTACGCCGACCATTCTTCGATTTTCTCTTTGCGGCTGGGGGGCGGTAGTCGACACACACGTTACGAACCCGTCCAATCAACTAGCACAGCATTGATACAAAGCATCAAGTCATCACGTTCTTTATTTCGGGATAATATCTATAAACAAAATAAATAATAATTAATAAAAGTAACGAAGCCAATAATTGGGAGAGAGTGCTTGAAAACCACTTTCGCCATCCTCCCGCATCTATATTTTGCACCTCTTCGGATACATTACTCCTTGCGGAGAAATTTTCCACATTTTCAATTTTTGCAAAATCCGCCCCCTTGTTTTTATTGTCATCAAGAACAACATTCTTTGAGTTTTTTATGTCGAACATCATAGTTAATCTGAGCTCTCTCTTAGACGATTAATACAGAATCTCAATGCCTCAGCACTAAGAATTTTTCGAGTGTCGTTGCCATATTTGGTGACAGGAAATGATTTTCCTTTCGTTTCACGTATCGAATGATTAGCATTATTAGTGTTTTTACGTGCTATTAGTCCATCAATCCCATCAGCTTCAACTGCAGTCCTGCAGGCATTAAAGTCACTCCCTTCCAGAAGTAAATTTTTCACATCTTTTGCACTCACACCAATATCAAAATTATCAAACTTACAATCAATAATTGATATATCAGAACCCCCATCTATTCGTATCCCCGCTCCCATCCCACCCCCACTTAAATTCGTTCGAATTGAGAAATTCATAAAAAAACTTAAATTACACTTCTTTTACAAATAAAAAACAAAACATAGAAATATGATTTGAAATGCCAATTTTTTGGGCGACTTAAAAAACTGTATCATACAATTATACCTTGACTGCAATGCAGTTTCGATCTGAAATAAAAAACACGTGCAATGTGCAAAAGCGTCTCCTCACTCGTCCCCGCAGCTAAACCAATTAGACAAGCCGCACCAAGCGTTAGGACGATCTCTTCGTCTGTTGCCACAGGTGCAGGCTTGTTGGACTACTTAGAAAAGCCCTGCCGGTTCGGACGCTCTATCCCAACTATAAATAATCAGTTCCCTGCGCTCGACAGCCTTGCCACCGCCGCCCACGTTGTACTGGATGCCAGTCGTATCCATCTGGAAGCGTGCGAACACGCGTCGGATATCCGGGTGATCGTTCAGGCTCAAGATGGCTTTACCCTTCAGCCTGCCCATCAGCTCGGCCATCTTCTCGTACTGAGCGAATTCAAACTCCACGCCATAACCGGCCGTCTCCCAGTACGGCGGGTCCAGGTAAAACAGCGTGTGCGGCCGGTCGTAGCGCTGCATGCATTTGTACCAGTCCAGGTTCTCGATGTAGGCACCAGAAAGGCGCAGGTGCGCGGCCGACAAGTTCTCCTCGATGCGCAGCAGGTTAAGCGGGGGCGCGGTCGTGGCCGTGCCCCACGTCTGGCCGTCGACCTTACCGCCGAAGGCATGCTGCTGCAGGTAGAAGAAGCGGGCCGCGCGCTGCAGGTCCGTCAGGGTATGCGGCGGCGTGTCCTGCAGCCACTTGAACACCTCGCGACTCGACAGCGCCCATTTGAACTGGCGAACGAATTCCTCCAGGTGATTCTTCACCACGCGATACAGGTTGATCAGCTCGCCGTTGACGTCGTTGAGCACTCCCACCTCGGCCGGCGGTCGCATGAAGTACAGCGCGGCGCCGCCAGAAAAAACCTCGACGTAGCAGGTGTGCGGCGGAAATTGCGGGATGATGCGGTCGGCCAGGCGTCGTTTGCCGCCGATCCAGGAGATGATGGGAAAAGCCAAAATGTGAACCTCCTAATGTTAGAGTCAAATTACCTTCCCGAGGTAACACGAGCCTACTTGGTTCACTGGCCTGGCCAGCGCTGAAGCCGATTGTCATTATGGACGCAGCGAAAATCGGCACTCAGCGTTCATATATCCCACAATTGCTGGATGCCTCAGAGGCTAAAGCCGTGCAAAATTCTCAACAAAATTACCCTCAATGTGTTAATTTAACAACGCGCGGAACATTAGATAATTATTTACAACCTATGTGTCAGCTCACCACAAAATAAAATAACTATGAATTTCTCAGACTTACTTTCATTTTCGGCTACCGCTGCTGTCCTTACCTTTGCATTAAATCAACTGGTTTCGATAGGAAAAGAAATATATAACAGAAGTGAAAAGAGAAAATATCAAGGCCTACGGCTTGCCTTAAAGCTTGAACGATTTGCAATTGATTGCGCTGGCTTAATTCACGACCAGATAGCTTTCATCAATTCACATGGGTCGACAGGCTCGCCATTTTCCACATTGCCAACGTTTGAATTGCCGGAAGTCGAGTGGAATTTATTTCCATTACATCTAACCAACACAGTTCTTTCATTTGAGAATGACATCCGTGATGCCAACGCTTCTATCTCCTTCGCAATTGATTACGATTCAGCAGACGATGGCACTGAAGAACCAAGCGAACAAGCAGGTCTTTGTGGCTATAGGGCATCACAACTAGCTGATTTGCTTCGCAGAAAATATGACTTAGGATCACCGGAAGCCGCACTACATGGTTGGGACCGTGTTAGTTTTCTGAAGGATTTGCACGATAAGAAACTGAGCCACTATCACTCAATGAGGGGCATCCAGCAATAGCCGCCTCCAGTAGCTCCACAGATTTCCGCCCGCGCGGCCAGTCCCGCGCCAGCGCCAGGACGATCTCGCCGTCCGTTGCCGCTGGCGCCAGCTGGTCAAACTCGTAGGTTGGCCGGTGCGGCATCGGCTTTACGCTTGCACCTTACTTAGATGGCTGTTTCGCGCAAGCAACATCATACTGTGACACACTCATAGGATTGCGCGAATTTTGTGGCTGCTGTCCAGCATATACTGTTCCAGCCTGGCCATCTGGATTGAAAGCTGACCCAGGTGCAGAAGCTGAATTACCAGGAGTATTGGGAGCAGTGGCACTGCCGCAGCTTTGATTTGGTTGCCCCGAATGCGATGGGGTAGGTAAAGCTGGTGCAGTTGTCGTTGCGTGCGTTGTCGTCGTGTGCATTGTTGTTGCGATCGGGGTTCCTAAATGCGGACCGGCCTTAACGCCGCCATTCCCTGCAGATGCAGCTGTTCCCGTGATAAAAAGAACAGTACCGATCACGGCCAGTGTAGAGATGTGCCTCATGGTAAGACTCCTCTTCTAACGTCCAATTTCCTTCTATTGAGTGTATACCAAGAGCCGAAGTTATCAACTTAGACAGCATTTACTCTATCCGGCCCCGGCGTGCTGGAGAGATGGACGCTCGACTGCACAAAGACACCTGAGGCACTAAACTTGCGTTGATCAGAAGGCATCAAGACTCAATCGACTAGCTCACTCCCCTACTGCCTACCTGCGCAAACACTCCGAATCAGCGCTACAGCCCTATGCTACTATCCCGCACAAACGCCTGGCACGCGCGTCCCGTCGCGGCCACTTCCTCCGTCTGCAGGATCAAGGCTTGAATATCTCGCGCCACCGCGTCAGGAAGTAGCCCACCGGCGGGATCGGCTGCAGCGCCTCCTTCGGCGCCACCGGCACTGGCCTGGGCGGCAGGTCCTGCACTGGCACAGAAGGCGGGCTTGCGCATGCGCTCAGCAACAGCAAGACGAACGCGCACATCGTTGATTTCGTCATCGTAGACTTTCTTGATGGCCGCCGCTTTGACAGCCTGTTGCCTGGCTTGCGCCAGGTTCTCGGCGGCGCGCTGCGCCTCCGCCTTAGTTTCCGCTGTCGCGCGGGTCTTCTTGTCGGTATTCCACAGCGCCTGCACGGCTGCGCGGCCTTGGGCGACGCCCTGTGCTCGCTGGTACAGCATACCGGCGCCGACCAGCACGCATGCCAGCACGGCGCCGTACAGCCAGCCAGGCACCCTGCCCGCCAGCTTAACCAGCGCGCTCACACCAGCACCTTGCGCGCTGCCTGGTACAAGGCCAGGCGCTCGGCCAGGCCGTTCACGCCACCGTTGATGCGGCGCGTCACCCGTTCTTGGTCGCCAGCGTCGGCCAGGGCGTTCAGCCCTCTCGTCTGCCAGAACCAGCCGGCCGAGCGGCACGCGTTGACGGTCTGCTCGATCAGCTCGGGCTGGCCCAGCAGATCGAGGCCCAGCGCCTTGCCGCAGGCGGCGTAGTTGACGCGGCCGGTCACCTGCAGCAGGCCGCGCCCACGAAAGCGCACGCCGTCGCCGCGTTGCGTGTTGCCCAGGCCGGCGCGCCCTTCGTAGGCTTGGCCGCTGGCCAGCTCACGCACATAGCGCAGCTGGCCGGACTCGTGCCCGACCTGGGACAAGAACGATGCTTGGCGCACCGGGGTCGTAATACCAAACTCCAGCATGGCCGCGTTCAGCGGCGCCAGGAAGGCAACCGCGCGCGTACGCGCCGCGGCATGATCGCCAGCAGCTGGACCAGCGTGACGGCGCTCACAGGCCACCCCGCACATCCTTGACGGTGGCGGCCACGTCGCGCGCCAGCTCGCCGATGTCCTTGTCGCGGCGCTTGTCGGGCCAGCGCACCGTGGCGCCCAGTACCTACCAAGCAGGCAAGCCGGCGGCCACCATCAGCGGCGCGGCGATGAACAGGAAGCCCAGGGCCGGGTCGCTGCCGTACAGCACGGCGACGGCGCGCGCGCTGTCGAACAGGCCTGGCATCCACTTTGCGCCGAGCGCGCGTGAAGGCGCGTATGGAGCATGTGAACTTTCATGACCTACGGCATTCTTGTGCCAGCATCATGCTTGGCTTGGGGGGCGATCTTTATACTATTAGCAAGATTCTCGGTCACAGCAATGTGCAGACGACCCAGCGCTATGCGCACCTCCAGGTCGATGCACAGCGTGCTGCGTTGGATAAGCTATCGGTGCTAGTACAAAACAAAAAATAAAATTACACAGGCCAATTACACAGGCACAAAAAAAGCCGATCACGTAATGTGTCGGCTTTAATTTAAGTACTTGATTTTACAGCGAATTCTTGGTGGGAAGTGCAAGTTTCGAACTTGCGACCCCTGCAGTGTGAATGCAGTGCTCTACCCCTGAGCTAACCTCCCGAAGCGAGGCGAATTATCGCATAGGTGTTGCGGCATCTGCAAGGGCTGGCGAGAGGAGATTTGCCACGCCCCCGTTTTTTCCTCAGGCGGTCGCTGGCGGCGACGTGACGGCGGTCCAGATGCACTGGCCTTTGGCGGCCTTGTCGAGGCCGGCGATGGTGGCTTCGTGGGCGGCCAGTTCGTCGGCGCTGGCGCTCTGGAAGATGACTTCGGCCAAGGGCACGATTTCCAGGGCGGCGCCGTCGGCGGCCGCTTCCACCTCTTCTTCCATGCTCAGGCTGTTTTGCCCGCGCGTCATGGCCAGGTAGACGTCAGCCAGCAATTCAGAGTCAAGCAGCGCGCCGTGCAGCTTGCGGTGTGCGTTCGAGACGCCGTAACGGTCGCACAAGGCGTCGAGCGAGTTGCGCTTGCCCGGATGCATTTCCTTCGCCTGCACCAGGGTGTCGATCACGCCATGCACTTGCTCGTGGACTGGCGGCAAGTTCAGGCGCTTGAATTCCGCGTTCAGGAAGCCGATATCGAACGGGGCGTTGTGGATGATCAGTTCGGCGTCGGCGATGTAGGCGCGAAACTCGTCGGCGATTTCCGCGAATTTCGGCTTGTCGCTGAGGAATTCCGTCGTCAATCCGTGGACGGCCAGCGCGCCCTCTTCCGAATCGCGCTCGGGATTGATGTAATGGTGGAAATTATTCCCCGTCAACATGCGGTTGTTCAGTTCGACCGCCCCGATCTCCAGGATGCGGTCGCCCGTGCGCGGGTTCAGGCCGGTGGTTTCAGTATCGAGGACAATTTGACGCATGGCAGATTCAGTCTTAAAAGCAAAAAGCGAAGGGCACAGTATAGCAAACCTGTGCCCTCCGATTACATCACGGCATGCCCGAATGCTCAACAAAACCGTAGCGAGCGGCAGTGATTTGTGGCAGAGAAGCGCAACCGTACTTGGTACGGGGGCGCCGAGCCGGTGAGCATCGCAGGCCGCAAAGCGCGACGCGCAGCAGGTTTGGTTGGGCGTTCTCAGGCGCGCACGGTTTCCACGCCCAGGT
The DNA here is from genome assembly GCF_023703445.1 of Janthinobacterium kumbetense. Classification (NCBI taxonomy): domain Bacteria; kingdom Pseudomonadati; phylum Pseudomonadota; class Betaproteobacteria; order Burkholderiales; family Oxalobacteraceae; genus Janthinobacterium; species Janthinobacterium kumbetense. The sequence continues at coordinate 589,070 of NZ_JAMQGR010000001.1, read as the reverse complement.
TGGCCAGCTGATCGGCCCGCTCATTGCCCGGATGGCCGTTATGGCCGCGCACCCAGCGCCATTCCACTTCATGCACGGCCTGGGCCGTATCGAGCGCCTGCCACAAGTCCACGTTTTTCACGGGTGCCTTGGCGGCCGTTTTCCAGCCGCGCGCTTTCCAGCCGTGGATCCATTCGCTGATGCCTTTTTGCACGTACTGGCTATCGGTATACAACACTACCTGGCAGGGACGTTTGAGCGCCGTCAAGGCTTCGATCACAGCCTTCAATTCCATGCGGTTATTCGTCGTATTCAGTTCCCCGCCGTAAATTTCTTTCTTGGCGCCATCGGCCACCATCAGCGCGCCCCAGCCGCCCGTGCCGGGATTGCCCTTGCATGCGCCATCGGCGTAAATCTCAACCTTATCCATCTTGCTGTTCCCGCCTTTTATTCGTGACCGGTGCGCCTGCGGGCGCCGTCGCCGGTTTCTTGGTCCACGCCGGACCGATCAAACGCATCCCTTTGACGCGCTTGATCGCCTGCACTATATACACTGCGCCCAGATATGGCCACCAGCGCGCACCGGCCTTGTCCATGAAGGCGTTGCGGCGCAGCCATTTTTCTGTCCTGCAAGCAGGCGCGTAGCAGCCGAAATAGCTTTGGCTCACGCCCATGTTCAGCAATTTTAACCAGTCTTTCATGCGCGGCATAGAGATCAGCTCGCCCGCCTGCGGCAAGTAATGCCGGCCCGCGACCCGCCCCAGTCCCTGGCGCATGCCCCACAGGCTGGCCGGATTGAAGCCGCACACGATCACGCGCCCTTCCGGGATCAGCACGCGCTCCACTTCGCGCAAGACCTGATGCGGCTCGGCGGCAAATTCGAGGACGTGCGGCAAGACCACCAGGTCCAGGCTTTGCGAGTCGAACGGCAACTCGTCGAAGGCCGACACGAGGGTCAAGCGGCTTTCCTGCGGCGGACGCGACGGCAGGCGCGCATCGAGCAGCCATTTGTTCGGCATGCGGTTGGCCGCCAGCGCATCGAGCTGGGGCAAGCCGATCTGCACAGCATTAAAACCGAAGATATCGACAGTCAGGCTGTCGAGGCATTGCTGCTCCCAGGCACGCACGTACAGACCGGCCGGTGTCTGCAGCCAGCCGTCAAGCGCTATAATGGATTTTTCGGATGCCACACTGTCCATTCAGTTTTCTCTTTTGCTCATGACACACTCCCCTGAACACGCTTTATCGGTACTTGCCGTGCCCGCCTTTGCCGACAATTACCTGTGGCTGATCCATGACGGCAGCCATGCCGCCGTGGTCGACCCCGGCGATGCGACGGCCATCCTCGATGCGCTGCAAGCCCATCAGTTGACCTTGTCCGCCATTTTACTCACGCATCACCACACCGACCACACGGGCGGCGTACCTGAATTGTTGCAGCATTTCGCCGTCCCCGTCTTCGGCCCGCGCAATGAGGCTATCACAGCCATCACGGAACCGCTTGCCGAAGGCGATGTCGCCCACGTGCCCGAACTGGGCTTGCAACTGACCGTCATCGACGTGCCCGGCCATACGAAGGGGCATATCGCCTACGTGCGCCAGCGCGACGAGCGCAGCGGCGCACCCTGGCTGTTTTCCGGCGACACCCTGTTTGCGGGCGGCTGCGGCCGCCTGTTCGAAGGCACGCCGGGCCAGATGGCCGACTCGCTGGGCAAGCTGGCCGCCCTGCCCGACGATACCGAGGTATTTTGCGCGCATGAGTACACCTTGTCCAATCTGCGCTTCGCCAACGCCGTCGAACCGGGCAATGTGGCCTTGCAGGAACGCATCGCCATCGACACGGAAAAACGCCAGCAAGGCTTGTCCACCGTGCCGTCGACCATTGCCCTGGAGAAGGCCACGAATCCCTTCCTGCGCTACCGCGAACCGGCGATCCTGACCAGCCTGAAGGTGGAAGGCAAGCTGGCCACCGATGCCTCGCCCGTGGAAGCATTTGCCGCCTTGCGGATGTGGAAAAACAGCTTTTAAGTCCACCCTTCCGCCATAAAAAATCCCGGCCGATGCTTGTATGCATCGCCGGGATTTTTTTATCGATCTAGTTGATCAGGATCAGATTTCTTCGTACAGCGGCAAGGTCAGGAATTCGGCGAACGATTCCGACGTCGACATTTCCTCGAAGATTTGTCCGGCGCGCACATAGGTCGGGCCATTGCCGCCCGGCGCATCGCGTTGCACCTTGGCCAGCTCTTCCGGAATCATGGCGCGCACCATCTCGGCCGTCACCTTGCGGCCATCTTCCAGCACACCCTTGGTCGAGCGGATCCATTGCCACACTTGCGAACGGCTGATCTCGGCCGTGGCGGCGTCTTCCATCAGGTTGTGGATGGGCACGCAACCATTGCCGGCCAGCCAGCTGCCCAGGTAGTGGATGCCCACGTTGATGTTGTAGCGCAAGCCCGCTTCCGTGATCGGCGCTTCCGGCTGGAAATTCAGCAAGTCCGACGCTTTCACGTCGATGTCGGGACGCTGTTTCTCGATCTGGTTCGGCTTGTCACCCAGCACTTTCGTGAACTCGCCCATGGCCAGTTCCACCAGGCCCGGATGGGCCACCCAGCCGCCGTCATAGCCGTCGGTGGCGTCGCGCGCCTTGTCGTTGCGCACGCCGCCCATGGCGATGTCGTTCTTTTCCGGATCGTTCTTGATCGGGATCAAGGCTGCCATGCCGCCGATGGCCGGTGCGCCACGTTTATGACAGGTTTTCAGCAGCAGCAAGGCGTAGGCGCGCATGAAGGGCGCCGTCATCGTAACCTTGGCGCGGTCGGCCAGGCAGAAATCCTTGTCCAGCTTGAATTTCTTGATGCACGAGAAGATGTAATCCCAGCGGCCCGCGTTCAAGCCCGAGCTGTGCTCTTTCAGCTCGTACAGGATTTCATCCATCTCGAAGGCGGCCAGGATGGTTTCGATCAGCACGGTCGCCTTGATCGTACCCTGCGGCAAGCCCAACTCGTTTTGCGTCATGACGAAGATATCGTTCCACAGGCGCGCTTCCAGGTGCGATTCCATCTTCGGCAGATAGAAATACGGGCCGGCGCCGCGCGCCAGTTGTTCCTTGGCGTTATGGAACATGAACAGCGCGAAATCGAAAATGCCGCCGGAAATGCGCTTGCCGTCGACCAGCACGTGTTTTTCATCGAGGTGCCAGCCGCGCGGACGCACGACGAGTGTCGCGATCTTGTCGTTCAGCTTGTAGGACTTGCCATTTTGCTCCAGCGAAATCGTCTTGCGCACGGCGTCGAACATATTGATCTGGCCCGTCAACTGGTTATCCCAGTTCGGCGTGTTCGAATCTTCGAAGTCCGTCATGTAGCTGTCCGCGCCGGAATTGAAGGCGTTGATGACCATCTTGCGCTCGACGGGTCCGGTGATTTCCACGCGGCGGCATTCCAGCGCCTTCGGAATCGGCGCGATCTTCCAGTCGCCGTCGCGGATGTGTGCGGTTTCTGGCAAGAAATCAGGACGCTCGCCCGCGTCGAGGCGCTTGGCCCGCTCCACGCGCACGGCCAGCAATTCCTGGCGGCGCGGCTCGAAGGCGCGCGTCAGCTTGGCCACCAGGGCCAGCGCGGCCGGCGTCAGGATCTGTTCGTAGCCGGGTGCAATGGCACCCGTGATTTGCATGCCTTCGGGAAGTGCGATCGTGTTCTGCGTCATGAAGTTCTCCGGTTTTTAGTAAATATAAGCAAAGGTAATCTGGTGATCCAAGTATAAGCCGAACGACTGCGCAGGCAAGCTGGACAGAGGCGCAAAAACACTCTGCCGGGCGGCGCGTTTGTTCTATAGTATTGCACTATAAGGCATGGAAACGAGATTAAAAATCACTTCATCTATGCGTTTTTATCACAAGTGATGGCATTGCGGGAGCACGACATGGGCCAGTTCAGACAAATATCAACGTTCGTCGAAGTAGTGGCCAAGGGCAGCCTGTCGGCCGCCGCGCGCGCGGAAGGCATCGCGCCAGCCATGATAGGCCGCCGCCTCGATGCGCTGGAGCAGCGCCTGGGCGTCAAATTGCTCCAGCGCACGACGCGCAAGCTGGCCTTGACGAATGAAGGCGCCGCCTTCCTGGAAGATTGCCAGCGCATCCTGGTCGAACTGGAAGAGGCGGAAGCGGCCGTGGCCGAGCGCAGCGTGAAGGCCAGCGGCCACCTGCTCATTTCCGCGCCGGCCGGCTTCGGCCGCCAGCACGTGGCGCCCCTGATCCCCTCGTTTGTCGCCGAGCACCGCGACGTGACGGTGTCGCTGAATCTGAACGACCGCCTCGTCGACCTGATCGGCGAAGGCATCGACGTGGCCATCCGCATCGCCAGCCTGTCCGATTCCTCGCTCGTGAGCACCAAGCTGGCGGACAACCAGCGCGTGCTCGTCGGCTCGCCCGCCTATTTGAAACGGGCGGGTACGCCCCGCATCCCGGCCGACCTGGCGAAACACAATTGCCTGGCGATCAGCAGCGAAGGCAGCCAGCGGGGCTGGACTTTCCGCGAAAACGGCAAGAATGTGATTTTAAAGGTGGCCGGCAATATGGTCTGCAACGATGGCGAAGTGCTGCACGACTGGGCGCTGGCCGGCAAGGGCCTGGCGTGGCGCTCGATGTGGGAAGTGGGTGCCGAGATCGCCTCGGGCCAGCTGGTGACGGTGCTGGACCAGTTCGCCGCCCCGGGCAACGATATCTACGCCGTGTTCGCCCAGCGCCGCCACTTGCCGCTGCGCATACGGGCGTTCGTGGATTTTTTAAGGCACTCATACTCACAGCCAGACTATTGGCGCGAACGGGCTATTTGAGGACGCGGGATCGAACCTGCTGCGCGTCGGTTTTGTCCGGCGTCGTAACATCAATGGGAACACCGCAGAGCTCGGCTTAGAGACTTGCGCTGACCAGGCAAGCCTACCCGCCGGCAATGAGGCAAAGTAGCCGAAAGACAGCCGCGCAGAGGCCGCGTAGCCCATCAAACGCATACAAAACCCATGCCTCACGGAAATTCAGGCGAAAAAAAATCCTCGGAGACCGAGGATTTCTTTATTTCGTTTGATCCAGCGTATTAGATTGGCTGAATGTTCGAAGCTTGCTTGCCTTTAGGGCCAGCGGTCACTTCAAAAGAAACGCGTTGGTTCTCTTGCAGGGACTTGAAGCCGTTCGACTGGATAGCCGAGAAGTGAGCGAACAGATCTTCGCCGCCTTCGTCAGGGGTAATAAAGCCGAAACCCTTCGAATCATTGAACCATTTTACGATGCCAGTTGCCATTACAATTTCCTATTTCAGTTAAGTTGGGCTTGCGCCCGTTATATCGTTTGAAGCAAGAAAGAAATGACAGACAAACTGCACTACTACCTCGAATCCAACGATGCCCAATTATACCAACAAAACTGAGAAAAACCATTCTTTCGCAAAATAAACTTGCGAACACTACTTTAATAGCCAAATCCCCGTCTTGCGGCGCCCTGTACCAGCGGCATGGACACACTATATCCTAATCTGCGACGCGGGTGCTTTGCGTTGTATCAAATGAATCATTGCAACCACATGACTATGCGCGAGGTCACCTAGGCGGTGAAATGGGTGGCCGCCGCGTCGCGTCCCGCCCAGTCCAGTAACGCCACCACCTGCGCCCGCACGCCAGGCCAATCCGCCACCGCTTGCGCAGGGGCATTGAGCATGGCGCGCACCAGCTGTTCCAGGCGCCGGCACTCCTGCCCCAGCGCGGCAAAACCGAAGGTGGCGGCCGAGCCGGCCACCGCGTGCAGCGCGCGGTGCAGCTCCGTCAGCGGCTCCAGACGGGGGCCTTCGCTGTCGCAGCGGCCGCTTGCCTGCGTGATCGCCTGCATCAGGGCCGGCACGCCAGCCGCATATTTTTCATTCAGGGCGCGCAAACGCGCGCGAAAATCCGGGTCGATCAAGGTTGCCATCGCAATACTCGCCTGAACCGGTTTACTTGGTGCCGAAGATGCGGTCGCCGGCGTCGCCCAGGCCCGGCACGATGTAGGCGTGGTCGTCGAGGTGCGAATCGAGCGAAGCGCAGAACATCTTGACGTTCGGATGCGCATTCTGGAACACGGTCACGCCTTCCGGTGCGGCAACCAGGGCCAGGAAAATGATCTGTTCGTCCGTCACGCCCCGTTTTTTCAACACGTCGACGGCATACACGGCCGAATTGCCGGTCGCCACCATCGGGTCGCACAAGATGAAGGTGCGCTCGTTCAGGTCAGGCAGGCGCACCAGGTATTCCACGGGCATGTGCGTGGCCGGGTCGCGGTACACGCCGATGTGGCCCACGCGCGCCGATGGCACCAGGTTCAGCAAGCCATCGCTCATGCCGATGCCGGCGCGCAGGATGGGCACGATGGCCAGCTTCTTGCCGGCGATGACGGGCGCGTCGATGGTCACCAGCGGCGTCTTGATTTCGCGCGTGGTCAGCGGCAGGTCGCGCGTGATTTCATAGCCCATCAGCAAGGTGATTTCCTTGAGCAATTCACGGAAGGTGCGCGTCGACGTGTCGTGCTCGCGCATGTGGCTCAGTTTGTGCTGGATCAAAGGGTGATCGGTAATGAACAAATTCGGGAAGCGTGGATCTTGTTTCATATTGTTTTTCTTTCTATGCTAGCTGGCGCGGCGGCAAGCCTGGGCCGCAAGCGCGCTGTGTATCGATAAAATGATGGATTGCAGCATTATCCCAGCCCCCAGCCCGCCTGTGGCCGGAATTTTCGAAATAATTGCATACACAAGCGGAGGCAAACTCAGTACTCGCGCAGCGCGCGCGCCAGGATGGCCGCGCAATCGGTGCCTGCCGGCAAGCGGCCATACGCCCCGCCCGGCGCCTGCGCCAGCCGCGACTGCAGGAACGCTTGCGCGATGAACGGCGGCGCATGGCGCAGCAGCAATCCCGCCTGCACGGCCAGCACGATGCGCTCGGATAGTTGCCTCGCGCCAAATTCGTCCGTCTGCGGCCCATCCAGGTCAGCCAGCAGGCGCGTGCGGTAGGCGGCAAAGGCGGGGTGCTCATCGCCGGCCAGCGCCAGCTCGGCCGCCAGCGCGTCGCGCGCGGCCGGCGACTTGCCGAAGGCGCGCAAGACGTCGAGGCACATGACGTTGCCCGAGCCTTCCCAGATCGAATTGACGGGCAATTCGCGATACAGACGCGCCAGCGGCGCCTCTTCCACATAACCTGTGCCGCCCAGCACCTCCATCGCTTCGAAGCCGAAGCCTGGACCGCGCTTGCAAATCCAGTACTTGCCGGCCGGCGTGAGCACGCGCGCCAGCATGGCTTGCCCTGCATCATCCTTTTCATCGAAACAGCGGGCCAGGCGCAGCGCAAACGCCGTGGCGGCTTCCGATTCCAGCGCCAGGTCGGCCAGCACGTTTTGCATCAGCGGCTGCTCGGCCAGCGGCTTGCCGAACACGGCCCGCTGGCGCGCATGGTGCAGCGCCTGCGTCAAGGCGGCGCGCATGATGCCGGCGCTACCCAGCACGCAATCGAGGCGCGTATGGCTGGCCATTTCCAGGATGGTGGGAATGCCCCGCCCCGGCTGGCCCACCAGCCAGCCGTAGGCATGGGTAAATTCCACTTCCGACGAGGCGTTCGAGCGGTTGCCCAGTTTATCTTTCAGGCGCTGCACGCGGATGGCATTGCGGCTGCCGTCGGGCAGGTAGCGGGGCAGGAAAAAGCACGACAATCCCCCCTCGTCCGCCTGCGCCAGGATCAGATGCGCGTCGCACTGCGGCGCCGAGAAAAACCACTTGTGGCCGACGATGCGCCAGGCGCCGGCGGCCTCGTCGCCGAACAGCGCTTGCGCCTCGGCCGGCGGCACCTGCGTAGCGCGCGTGGTGTTGCTGCGCACGTCGGAGCCGCCCTGCTTTTCCGTCATGCCCATGCCGACCAGGGCGCCGCGCTTCTGCTCCACGGGCAGCGAGCGGGGATCGTAGTCGCGCGACAGGATTTTCGGCAGCCAGCGCTGCGCGATTTGCGGCAGATCAAGCGCCTGGCGCAAAGCCGGCACCGAGGCATACGTCATCGTCACGGGACATTGCGTGCCGTTTTCCACCTGCCCCACTAATAGATAAGCGGCCGCGCGCGCCACCTGGGCGCCGGGACCGGGCGACGCCCACGGCGAAGCGTGCGCGCCGGCGCCCACGAGGATGGCCATCAGCTCATGCCAGGCCGGATGGAACAGCACCTCGTCGATGCGGCGCCCGGCCCGGTCGAACTGCTGCAGCTCGGGCGTGTGGATATTGGCCAGGCGCGCCAGCGCATAGGTCTCGGCGCGCCCCAGCCTGTCGCCCAGCGCGTCGAGCTCCTGCAACGCCGCGCCGCCGCCCTCGCGCAGCAGCGCTTCTATCAGCGCCGGGTCGCAGGCGAACAGATTGACGTTTTCAAAGGGCGTGGCCTGGTTGAAAACTTCATGCGTGTCAAAGGCATTCATGGAGGTCTCCCGCGATTTGTTATCATGGCGCCCTTGCCGTCGCTGGCGCACCGTCAACACCGTCTGCCAGCCAGACTAGCGCAAAGCGCATGGCGGGGCAAGCGCGCCAGTGGAAGCAAGCGCAGATAAATGTTTCCATGTGGAACGAAAATGCCTGCGTGTGTCGCGCGGCATGATTTTTTTCATGGAAGGCAGGAATATTTACAAAACCTGAAGCAATGTTGCTCTATTTCATGTAATCGGGTGCTTTTCAATGATACATTTCGTGTGGATCGCGTTCCGATAGCCGCCTTCCGGCCACTATGGCACGCGTCACGCACGATGCATTCTTTCCGTTGGCGCCCTGCCCTGCAGCGAGCGCCGGCACTGATAACAAAAAGGTAAAAGCCAGCACGATGTTTTCCAGTACCCCATCCGCCGCCCACCGCGAGGCTCGCCACGAGTTGGACAACCTCATGGAAGAGGCAGGCGACGTCGTGTTCCGGCTCGATACGGACGGCCTGATCCTGTTCGCCAGCAAGCGCGCGGCCACCCTGTTTGGCGCACCCGCGGGCCTGTCCGGCCATTTGCTGCTGCCGCTGGCCGCCGAAGCGTCGCGCGCGGCGCTGCAGGCGGCGCTGGAAGACGCCTTGGAAGAACCGGGCCGCCTGGAAGTGCGGCTGCAGACGCCGGACCAGGAAATCTGGTTCGAGCTGCGCCTGTCCTCATATATGAACGCGGCCGGCGTGGCCGAATTGCTGGTGGTCGGGCGCGACACGTCGGCCCAGCACAATACGGAAGAACGGCTGCGCCACATGGCCACGCACGATGCGCTCACGGGCTTGCCGAACCGTTTGCTGCTGTCGGACCGCATCCGCATGGTGATCGCCCAGGCCGCCCGTTCGGGCCAGGGCTTTTCCGTCGCCACGATCGGTCTCGATGGCTTTAAAAAGGTCAACGATGGCCTGGGCCACCCGGTCGGCGACGCCGTGCTGCGCCTGGCCGCGGCGCGCCTGCGCAAGACGCTGCGCGACAGCGACACCCTGGCGCGCGTGGGCGGCGATGAATTCGTCGCCGTGCTGCCCGGCAGCGCCACGGACGCGCAGATCAAGCTGGTGACGGGCCGCCTGCTGGCGACCCTGCAGGCGCCGTTCGAAGTCGATGGCCACACGATCTACGTGGGCGCTTCGGTCGGCGTATCGATCTATCCGCTGCATGCGGAAGATGAAGTGCGCCTGGTGGCGCTGGCCGATGCGGCCATGTCGCGCGCCAAGGAAACGGGCAAGGCCCGCTGCCTGGTCTACAGCCCGCGCCTGAACGGCCCGTCGGAACACGATATTTCGCTGGAAGCGGCCATGTTCCACGCCGTGCGCGAAGGCGAGTTTTTACTCTTTTACCAGCCCATCGTCGATGCGCACACGCGGCAGATCCAGGGTTTCGAAACCCTGATGCGCTGGAAGCACCCGACCCTGGGCCTGGTGCCGCCCGTGCGCTTCATTCCGATTGCCGAAGCCAATGGGCTGATCAACCTGCTGGGCGCCTGGGCGCTGAAGGCGGCCTGCGTGCAGCTCAAGCAATTCCAGGAAGTGGCCAAACGGCCGCTGTACATCTCCGTCAACATCAGCCCGCGCCAGTTCCGCAACGACAAATTCCTCGACATCCTCGACGACGCCATCGCGTTTTCGGGGCTGTCCGGCGAACACCTGGTGCTGGAAATTACAGAAGGCACCCTGATGATCGACCCCGTGCATGCGGAAACCATCCTCGTCAAGATGACGGAGCGCCGCGCGCGCATCGCCATCGACGATTTCGGCACCGGCTATTCTTCGCTCGCGTATCTGAAGCGCTTCCCCATTTCCGTGCTGAAGATCGACCGCACCTTCATCAAGGACTTGCCCGAATCGAGCAAGGATGCGGCCATCTGCAACACCATTCTCGACCTGGCCAAGCATTTGAACCTGTCCGTGGTGGCAGAAGGCGTGGAAACCGAGGAGCAGATGCACTTCATGGAATCGCGCGGCTGCCAGTATGTGCAAGGCTACCTGACGGGCAAACCGATGCCGGCGCACGCCGCGCTATCGGCCTTGAGCGACAAAACCTATGCGGCGCTGGTGCCTGCGCCGTCTGCCAATGAACCGCGCGGAGGGGTGCAATGAATCCAGGTCATTTCACGGCGCCGACACAGCTCGGCAAAAACACCCTGGACCTGCTGTGGGCGCGCACGCGCCAGCAGGGCGACATGCCCGGCTTCGCGAAGGCCATCAGCGCCATCCTCGGCGCCATGCGCGGCGAGGATGACCACGAATTCGACATCACGCAAACGGTGCTGTCCGACCCTGTCCTCACGCACAAGGTGCTGCGGCTGGCCAACAGCGGCATGTATTCCGCCTTCGGCCAGCGCGTCAACACGGTCTCGAAGGCAGTGCTGGTGCTGGGCATCGACGCCATCGGCCACCTGGCGCTGGGACTGAAACTGATCGAGGAACTGTCGCAGGCCTCGCCCGATTCCGTCAGCGCCCACGTGGAAATGGAAAAGGCCGTGCTGGCCGGGATGGTGGCGCAGCAGGTGGCCACCAGCGCCGGCAGCCTGCAGGCGGAGCAAGCCGTCGTCTGCTCGATGCTGCACACCCTGGGCCGCATGATGGTGACGTTCTACATGACGGACTTCTGGGCGCGCATGCAGGCGCATGCGGGTCCCGGCAACGAGGCGGCCGCCGCGCGCGAAATCCTTGGCCTGTCGCTGCCGGAGGTGGGCTATGCCACGGCCGCCCACTGGGGCTTGCCGCAACACCTGATCAACGGCATGCGTCCGATGGATCCGTCGCCGGACAATGCGCCCGTCAGCGGCGCCGACTGGATGGCGGGCCTGTCGACGATGGCGGCGCGCTGCGCCGACTCGCTGTGGCATGACGATGCGGCCGGCGCGGCGCAGGTGCACGCGCTGATCGACGATTATGCGGGCACCCTGGGCATCACCGCGACCGACCTGGTGGTGGCCGTGGACAAGGCCAAGGCGATGGCGGCGGCCGACCTGTCGATCGCGCCCCTGTCGAAACCGGCCGAGCGGCGCGCGCGCCAGCTGGCGTCGACGCGCATGCGCGCCGAAGGCAACCGCGTGCTGATCGGCGGCCTGGCCGACCTGCGCGGCGCCATCGGCAGCGCCAGCCCGGGCCAGATGGTCTCGATGGCGCTCGAAACGCTGCACCAGGGCTTCGATTTTTCGCGCTCGGTGGCGTTCGTGCGCAACCACAGGGATCATCTGTATTCGGCGCGCATCAGCATGGGCGAAGGCATGGCCGACTTGCAGGACCTGATGGTGTTTGGCGACGCGTATGAACCGAACGTCTTCCACGCGGCCCTCAACAGCGACCGCGTGATCTTCATCGACAACGCGCGCGACCCGAAATTTGCCGCCAAGCTGCCGCAATGGTGGAAAGCGACGCTGTCCGAAGCGCGCAGCTTCGTCGTGCTGCCCCTGTCGGCCAACGGCCACCCCACGGGATTTTTATACGGCGACTGGGACGACAGCTTCCCGCCGATCCAGTTGAACCAGACGGAGTTCAACCTGATCAACGATATCCGGGCGTTGCTGGTGCAGTCGGTGGAGATGCGCCATCAATTGGAATTGGTGGCGAATAAGGTGGCTTAATACTGTCAGTTCTCGCCACAAATGCAAAATCTGGGGTCGGACCCGGCGGGTCTGACCCCAGCTCTTCCGCCGCGAGCTGCTAAAACTTACTTCAACTTCGGCGTCGATACCGACACATCGCCGCATTGCGCGCGGTGCATCAGCGCGTGGTCGATCAGCACCAGCGCCAGCATGGCTTCGGCGATCGGCGTGGCGCGGATGCCCACGCACGGGTCGTGGCGGCCGAACGTTTCCACCATCACGGGATTGCCCTCCTTGTCGATCGAGCGGCGCGGCGTGCGGATCGACGAGGTCGGCTTGATGGCGATCGAGACGCTGATATCCTGCCCCGTCGAAATGCCGCCCAGGACGCCGCCGGCGTTATTGCCGATAAAACCTTCCGGCGTCAGTTCGTCGCCGTGCTCGGAACCCTTTTGCGCCACCGAATCGAAACCGGCGCCGATTTCCACGCCCTTGACGGCATTGATGCCCATCATGGCGTAGGCGATGTCGGCATCCAGCTTGTCGTAGATGGGCTGGCCCAGTCCCACCGGCACGTTTTGCGCAATCACGTCGATGCGCGCGCCGATGGAATCGCCGTCGCGGCGCAGCTGGTCCATGGCCTCTTCCATGCGCGCGATCAGGTCCGCGTCGCCGCTGGCGGCAAAGAACGGGTTCGCATGCACGTGCTCCCACGACTGGAACGGCACGGGAATGTCGCCCAGCTGGCTCATGCAACCCTTGAACGTGGTGCCGTACTGCTGCAGCAGCCATTTCTTGGCGATCGCCGCCGCGCCCACGACGGGCGCCGTCAGGCGCGCCGACGAGCGTCCGCCGCCGCGCGGATCGCGCACGCCATACTTGTGCCAGTAGGTGTAGTCGGCGTGGCCGGGGCGGAAGCTTTCCGCGATATTGCCGTAATCCTTGCTGCGCTGGTCTTCATTGCGGATCAGCAGGGCAATCGGCGTGCCCGTCGTGACGCCCTGGTACACGCCGGAGAGGATTTCCACCGTATCCGATTCCTGGCGCTGCGTCACATGGCGCGACGTGCCGGGCTTGCGGCGGTCCAGCTCGGGCTGGATATCGGCTTCCGACAGGATCAATCCCGGAGGACAACCATCGATCACGCAGCCGATGGCCGGGCCATGCGATTCGCCGAAAGTGGTAACAGTAAACAGCTTGCCAAAAGAATTGCCGGACATAGTAGGAAGTGTGAGGACTGGAAAACTCAATTCTACCAGCCTGCGGGGCATGCCATGCCGCTAATGCCGCAGCAAGGCCGATATTGCCCCGCCAAAATCGCCATTTTCAAATACCGTGTTTTTTTTCATATAAAAAACACCAAATATGAGTTGCAATCATGCAATTCAAGAAATATTGCTCCACAGAATAGACTTAAAAAAACATTTTGCTTATTAAATAGCTATATACTTGGATCAAAGCGCGCTACACAATACAGGTTACCAAACCGCATTTGGGCTGCGCCGAGAGCACGTCACAAAATGCCCAGGGCTAGGCGCGTTGCCGAAGACAGTACGCAAGTACGGCGAGGCAACGCAACAACGCCATGGGCTTTTTGTGACGCGCTCGTAAAAATATCGAGTCATCCTGGAGAAGCTATACATGCCCGCACCGATCATCCCCCTTGACGCCAACAAGGACGATCACGACGACCTGGTATTCCTCGATGAGCAACCAGCGGCGCCGCTGGCCGTCGCACCGCGCAGCGTCTGGCGGGTGATGATCATCGATGACGATGAAGACGTCCACTCCACCACCACTTTCGCCCTGGGCAACCTGGAAATGCAGCACCGCCCGCTGGAATTCGTGCATGCGTATTCGGCCGGCCAGGCGCGCGAACTGCTCAAGCATGAAGACGACATCGCCGTCATCCTGCTCGACGTGGTGATGGAACAGGATGACGCGGGCCTGCACCTGGTGCGCTATATCCGCGAAACCCTCAAGATGACGGATGTGCGCATCATCCTGCGCACGGGCCAGCCCGGCTATGCGCCGGAAATCGACGCCATCCGCGATTTCGACATCAACGACTACAAGACCAAGTCCGAATTGACGCGCATCAAGCTGTTTACCACGGTGACGGCAGCCATCCGCTCGTACGAGCAGATCCGTTCGATCAGCAGCAGCCGGCGCGGCCTGGACCGCATCGTCCACGCCAGCACGCAGCTGATGGCGCTGCACGGCGTGCAAAACTTCTCGGCCGGCGTGCTGGCGCAGATCGCCGACCTGCTGGGCATCCGCGCCGACGGCGTGCTGTGCGTGCAAGACTTGCAGGACAATGGTTCGCGGGAGCTGCTCGTCTCGGCCTGCACGGGCAGCTTTTCCAGCTTGCCGCACAGCGCCCTGTGCGGCCTGCAAAACCCCCGCGTGATGGCCGCCGTCGAGCACACGCTGGCGCAGCGGCGCAATGTGTATGCGCACGACTACGCCACCCTGTACTTCGCGGGCAAGGCCAGCCGCGACGCGGCCGCCTACCTGGTGCTGCCGCGCCCCCTTTCGGCCATCGATGAAAGCCTGCTGGAAGTATTCTGCAGCAACGTCGCCGTGGGTCTCGACAACGTCGAACTGGTGTCGCACCTGCACAATGCCGCCTTCTACGACCAATTGTCGAAGCTGCCCAACCGCACGCGCCTGGTGGAAATCCTCGACGCCACCCTGGCCGGCCCCGCGCGCGACGACGCCACCCTGTCGCTGGTGGACCTCGACCATTTTGCCGAGACCAACGACGCGCTGGGCCACCAGTTCGGCGACATGCTGCTCGTGGCCGTGGCGGGACGCCTGCAAACCCAGCTGGGCCCGCAGCTGACCGTGGCGCGCCTGGGCGGCGACATCTTTTGCGTGCTGGGCGACTCGTCGCAAGTCAATCCGACCAAGATCCTGGCCCTGTTCCAGGCGCCGTTCAGCATCGATGGCCAGGACGTGCAATTGTCCGCCACCCTGGGCCTGGTGCGGCTGGGCGAACATGCGGGCACGGGCGCCGATGCGCTGAAAGATGCCGATATCGCCCTGAAACGGGCGAAAAGCCAGCAACGCGCCGGGCATTTCTATTTCTCGCGCAGCATGGGCATCGAAATCCGCGAACGGGTGCGCATGATGCATGCGCTGCGCACGGCTTTCAGCCAGGGCCAGCTGTTTGTCGTCTACCAGCCGCAGATCGACCTGACCACGCGCCGCCCCGTGGGCGCCGAAGCGCTGCTGCGCTGGCAGACGCCGGACGGCAAGTTCATCTCGCCCGACCGATTTATTCCCATTGCCGAGTATTCCGGCATCATCATCGACCTGGGCGAATGGGTGCTGCGCACGGCATGCCGCGAACTGGTGCTGCTGCGCGAGCAGGGCCACCGCAACTTCGTCATGTCCGTCAACGTGTCGCAAGTGCAATTCCGCCACCCCCTGTTTTTGGAAATGCTGCGCGCCGCGCTGGAAGAGACGCAGGCGCCGCCCGAGTTCATCGAACTGGAAATCACGGAA
The DNA here is from genome assembly GCF_023703445.1 of Janthinobacterium kumbetense. Lineage (NCBI taxonomy): Bacteria > Pseudomonadati > Pseudomonadota > Betaproteobacteria > Burkholderiales > Oxalobacteraceae > Janthinobacterium > Janthinobacterium kumbetense. The sequence goes on along the minus strand of NZ_JAMQGR010000001.1, from coordinate 573,522 downwards.
TCGATGGCCATGGAAGAGCCTGATTTATTGATCAAGATGTTGTGGCAGATCAAGCAAACGGGCGTGAGCATCGCCATCGACGACTTCGGCACGGGTTTTTCCTCCCTATCCTATTTGCAGCGCCTGCAAGTGGACCGCCTGAAGATCGACCGCGCCTTCGTGACGGAAATCACGGGTTCCGCGCGCGGCAGCAGCATCGCCGAAATGGTCATTCAGCTGGGCCGCAACCTGGGCCTGGCCGTGATCGCGGAAGGCGTGGAAGACGAGCGCCAGGCGCAGATCCTGCAGGCGCTGGGCTGCCCCATGGCGCAAGGTTTCCTGTTCGCCCGCCCCATGACGGCCACGGCGCTGGGCAGTTGGCTCAACAATGAAGCACTGCAGGGCGCGGCATAGGCGCCACCCTGGATAGACAATGCAAAACGCCGGCAGTTGCCGGCGTTGTTTTTACTGCATGAGTGAAGCTTAGTCGGTGGTTTCGGCCGGCCAGTCACGGATATAGGCCTTGAGCATCTGGTTTTCAAAGCTTTGCGCTTCGAGCACGGCGCGCGCCACATCATAGAAAGAAATGACGCCCAGCAAGGTCTTGGCATTCATGACGGGCAGGTAGCGCGCATGCTTTTCCAGCATGATGCGGCGCACTTCATTGACTTCCGTGTCAGGCGTGACGGTGATCGGGTGGTCGTCCATGTGCTTGCGCACGGTGCCGCCGCCGATCTGGCCCGCGTTTTCATGCAGCGCGTTCAACACTTCGCGGAAGGTCAGCATGCCGACCAGGTCGCCAAACTCCATGACCACCAGCGAACCGATGTCCTTTTCAGCCATGGTATTGGCCGCATCAAGCAGGGGCTGGTCAGGCGTGACCGTGTAGAGGATATTGCCCTTGACTTGGAGAATTTCAGATACTTTCATATTGGCCGTCCTGTCCGCGTGATTGGTATTTTAGTTATTCTAGCCCTTACTGCGACTGTAGCCTATGCCTGCGGAAAAATCCAGCCTTGCGCGCAATCAAATCGAGGGGGATTGCCGGGCAAGAAAAACGTAGCGAGCGGATGCGCGGCGCGGCCGAGAAGCGCAGCGGTACGCGAGTACCGTGAGCATCGCCGGCCGTGCCCCGCGACGCGCAGTAGTTTTTCTCACGCCCTGCGGCGGAACCAGCCGGCGATCGACAGGCGCTCGCGCGCCGTCGGCAACACTTCGTGCAGCATCTCGCCCGACATGAACATCGCCATGCGGCCCGCCTGCGGCGCGATATCGACGTGCTCGCCGCCCTGCGGGTGCAGGCGCAGCGCGCCGCCGTGCTCGGGCAGCCAGTCATCGTTGAGATACAGCACGACGGACACCGTGCGCTTGTCGTCGTCGCGGAAACGGTCCAGATGGGCCCGGTAAAAGGCGCCCGGCGCGTACAGGGCGAAGTGGCTTTCGTACTCGTCCAGCCCCAGGAAGAGCTCGCGGTTGAGCATGCAGCGCAGCGCTTCCATGTGTTCCAGGTAGCGGTCGCAAGCGCTTGACCTGCCCGTTTCCAGCCATTCGATATGGTCGCCGCGGATGTCCGGCTGCAACAGCGGCGCATGGCCGCTGCCCACGCCGGCGCCCTTCATCTTGCCGCTGAGCATGGATTGCACGCATTCGGCGGCCAGCTGGCGGCTCAGTTCAGGGGAGATAAAATGCTCTTGCATGAGCCAGCCTGCGTGGCACAGGCCGTCGACGATAGAAGGTCCGGGTACGGCAAGGGCGCCGTCGAACGATATTGCGGGCATAAAATCTTTCCTGGTGGACATGCGATGAGAGTTCGCCTGAAGCCCAGGATTTCGCTGGCACGTAGCAGCCTTCCCTGCGGCGCGGCGCACGCGCACAGGTCAAACAGCCCGAATATCGCTGATCCGGTATCCTACCACCGCCGCACCGCAGCGGTCACTTTTTTTACACTGCAGGTTACACACGCCCCCCGCCAGCACGGCGCCATGCGCCCTGCACACGAGCCCTTTTGCTCAGATGCAAATCAGGTTACGATCTTGCCACTATAAAACTTGGCGGAGACACCATGAGCGGCCCGAAATACCCCGGTTTCGACACTTTATCCCTGCATGCGGGCGCGGCGCCCGACCCGGCCACGGGCGCGCGCGCCACGCCCATCCATTTCACGTCCTCGTTTGCCTTCAAGAGTTCGGAGCATGCGGCTTCGCTGTTCAATATGGAGCGGGCCGGCCACGTGTACTCGCGCATCTCGAATCCCACCAACGCCGTGCTGGAAGAGCGCATCGCCGCCCTCGAAGGGGGCGTGGCCGGCATCGCCACGGCCAGCGGCCAGGCCGCCATGCACCTGGGTTTATGCACCATCGCGGGCGCGGGCTCGCACGTCGTCGCCTCGCGCGCCCTGTACGGCGGCTCGCAGAACCTGCTGGCCTACACCTTGAAACGCTTCGGCATAGCCACGACGTTCGTCGACCCGCGCGACGTGGACGCCTGGCGCGCCGCCATCCGCCCGAATACCAAGGTGCTGTTCGCCGAAACCCTGGGCAATCCCGGCCTCGACGTGCTCGACATCCCCCGGATTGCCGCCCTGGCGCACGAGCACCACCTGCCGCTGATGCTCGATTCGACCTTCACCACGCCGTATTTGCTGCGCCCCTTCGAGCATGGCGCCGACCTGGTATTCCACTCGGCCACCAAGTTCCTGTGCGGCCACGGCACGGCCATCGGCGGCTTGCTCGTGGATGGCGGCACCTTCGACTGGCAGGCGGCCTACGACAAGACGGGCCGTTTCGCCGAACTGTGCGAACCGTATGAGGGCTTCCACGGCATGGTCTTCGCCGAGGAATCGACGGTGGCGCCGTTCGCCCTGCGCGCGCGGCGCGAAGGCTTGCGCGATTTCGGCGCCGTCATGAGCCCGCACAATGCCTTCGCCATCCTGCAGGGCGTCGAAACCCTGGGTTTGCGCATGGACCGCCACGTGGCCAATACGCGCAAGATCATCGACTTCCTGCTGGCCAATCCGGCCGTGGAATCCGTGTCCTACCCCGAGCTGCCGTCGCATCCCGATTACGAACTGGCGAAAACCCTGCTGCCGAAAGGCGCGGGCGGCGTGTTCACCTTCCGCCTGCGCGGCGACCGCGCGGCCGGCCAGCGCTTTGTCGACAGCCTGAAGATCTTTTCGCACCTGGCCAACGTGGGCGACGCCAAGTCGCTCGTCATCCACCCCGCCTCCACCACGCATTTCCGCGTGCCCGACGATCAGCTGGCGCAGGCGGGCATCACGCAGGGCACCATGCGTTTATCGGTGGGGCTGGAAGACGCGGACGATTTGATCGAAGACCTGGCCCGTGGCCTGAAACTGTCGCAGAAAGGCGCCTGAGATGCTGTTCACCATCGACAATACCACCGCCTACTGCTACACGGGCGGCAAAGCTTTTGACCCGAATCAACCGACGGCCGTCTTCATCCACGGCGCGCAGAACGACCATTCCGTGTGGGCCCTGCAGACGCGCTACTTTGCCCACCACGGCTGGAACGTGCTGGCCGTCGACTTGCCGGGACACGGCCGCAGCGGGGGCAAGGCCAAGGACAATGTGACCGACCTGGCGCACTGGATCCTGGCCGTGATGGACGCGGCCGGCGCGCCCAAAGCCATGCTGGCCGGTCACAGCATGGGTTCATTGATCGCGCTGGAAGCGGCATTCCTGGCGCCCGGGCGGATCAGCCACCTGGCCATGTTGGGGTCCACCTACCCGATGAAGGTTTCGCCCGCGCTGCTGGAAACGTCGCTGAGCGATGTACAGGCGGCCATCGACATGGTCAATATCTGGTCGCACTCGTCGATCGCGCAAAAGCCGTCGTTTCCCGGCCCGGGCTTTTATGCCATGGGCGGCGCGCGGCGCCTGAAGCAGCGCATCGCCGCCCTCAACCCCGATCACGTGTTCCACACGGATTTTTTCGCCTGCAATGCCTACGCGAACGGCGAAATCGCCGCCGCTTCGGTACACTGCCCCACTTTATTCATTTTCGGCGCGCGCGACATGATGACGCCCCCCAAATCGACCCGCTTGCTGACTTCAAGCATCGCGCATGGCACCGTGGTGCAGGTCGACAGCGGGCACGAATTGATGGCCGAACAACCGGACGCCGTGCTCGACGCGCTGTTTGCGTTTGCGCAAAGCACGCCGGCATGACGCCACGCACATGTTTTTTAGGATAGATGCACCATGTTGTTGAATACCCTGTTTGACGAATTGACAGGCCGCGGCAGCGGCACGGAAGCGGCGCGGCGCGAACGCTATGAATGGCTGGAACAGCTGCGCTGCGCCAATCCGCAGGCGGCCGAAGGCGGTCCCATGGCCGGCATCCCGGGCCACCACTGGTACCGGCTGCCGCAGGCGCTCGGCGTGGCCGGACAAGAATCCGACCTGCTGGTCGGCACCCTGAACGCCCAGTACCTGGTGTTCGCGGGCCGCCACGCGGCGGCTTTCGCGGCCGAACTGGGCCTGCAATACGACGCCAACAACCGCATCGACCGCCCCGGCGGCATCGACGAACTGCTCGACGCCTATGAAGAACAGGCCGACGGCAGCTGGAGCACCGTGGCGGCAGGCCAGCCGGCGCCGCCGCTGGCCGGCTGGGACGACGTGTACTTCCGCGTGCGCGACCTGAGCGACGGCAAGGCCATCCAGAGCGTGACCACCATCGCCTACGAGAGCAGCCGCTTTCCCGGCTACACCCTGCTGGGCACGACCCTGGTGGGCGCGGGCGCCATCGCGCACGACGACGAGACGGCGCAGTATCTGCAACAAGTCTTCGCCGACTGGGCCATCCAGCGCGATTGCGCCGATGCCTGTCCGCCGGCATCCGCACCCTGGCACCATGCACCGCGCCAGGCGCCGCCCGAGACGTACGACACTGCGTTCGATTTCGCCCGCAACCTGGCCTACCTCGACGCCCTGCTGGCTGCCTATGTCCGCGCGCAGGCACAGGCACAAAACGATGGCGGCGACGACGCCTACTGGGCTTGCGCGGCCGCCAGCACGGCTTACCAGGTCTTCTCGCTGCGCTACACGGCAGGCTTGCCCTTGCCTGACGTGGAAACGGCGCTGGAAGCGGCCGTCGCCGCCTGCGAAACGGCGCGCGCAGCCCTGGCCGCGGCCTACGCTGACGATGGCTTGCCCGCCTTTGATTTCGAACAATTGACGGATTACGCGCGCACCCTGCAGCTGCTGGGCGCAAGCCTGCTGTTCAGCCGCCACGACCTGGCCAGGCGCCTGGCCGCCCTGCAGACGGCCTTCGATGGCGAAGATGGCGTGTACGAGGCGCTGCTGTCCGCCATCGATCCGCAGCGTCCCGCCGTCGACGAATGGTATTTCGCCGAACCCTATACGGCCCTGTACGACTGCCTCGACGCGGACGACCGCGCGCAGCAGCTCGAGCACCTGCAACACTACCTGGCCGGCTGGCACGGCGCGCTGGTGCGCGAAGACTGGTTCAACGGCCATTTGCGCGCGCAGGGACTGGGCGGCTACTACGGCCTGTGGGCCTTCGAAGCGGCCGCCGTGGCGCAACGCCTGGGGCTGGAGCGCGGCGCCTTGGCGCACTGGATCATGCCGCCAGCGCCCTGAATACCCCGTACACTTTTAGACAAATATCAATGATCAATACCGCAGCCCTGTTCAGCACCGCCTTCCTGCCCGGCCAGGCCGGCTTCGACACCGATACGATCACGGGCCTGGCCGAATGGCGGCTCGATACCCCCATGCTGTTCAAGCTGCTCATCGGCGCCGGCACGCAAGCCGTCGCCTGGCCCATCTACGGCGATGGCGAAGACTGCCCCTGCGTGCTGGCCGCGCCGATGGCGCAGGCGCAGGCCAGCTGGCAAGCCTTGTCCGCCCTGATGGACAGGCCGCGCGACGCGGCCGCCATCGTCGCGCGCGCCGGCATCAGCGCCCTGCTGGCGGGAGGCCAGGCGTGGCTGATCCTCGATTGCGTGCAGCTGATCCCGCACGATATCGACACGCCGCAATACGCGGCCGGGCTCGAAGCCCTGCGCGCCGAGGCGCAAGCCCTGCACTCTGCCCTGCAGCGCGGCGACAAGGAAGCGCTGGCGCCCCTGCTGGGTGCCGGCGCCGCATCGCCCGCCATTGGCTACTGGTCGGCCACGGCCGATGCGCAGCTGGCCGATGTCGAGGAACTGGATGCGAATGCGCTGCCGTTCCTGCAAGGCCTGGAAGTGCGGGAATGGGTGGAAGACGCTCTGTGCTACGCGGTGGCAGCGGCGGGGCAGCCGGACATTCGGGGTCTCGTCACGCCGTACGGCCGCTGGATCGCGCCGCTGTCGCGGGGCCTCGTTCACCTGGACGCCAGCGACGCGGACGATGGCTGGATCACCTTTGCCACGGCGGACAAGCCCGACGCGCACGGCGTCATGGACCTGAACGGCACGGTGGTGCTGGCGCCCGCGCCCGGCGACCTGTACGTAATCGGTCCCCACCTGCTCCACCAGGTCGTGCCGGACGGCCCCACCTGCCTCCGGCGCTTGCCGGACGGCGCACGGCTCCTCGAAGGCGTGGACAGCCTGTGCCAGCGCGACGATGGGTATATCGACTTCATGCGCCTGACGGGCGAACAGGACGAGCGCAATGTCCACGGCGTGCTGGACGCCACGGGCGCGATGGTGGTGCCGCCCGCCTACAGCTCCGTGCAGGATTTCGGCACCAAGAAAAAGATTGCCATCGTCAGCCAGCGCATAGCCGGCCGCTTCCTGTTTGGCCTGGTCGATAGCCAGGGCGAGCTGCTGGCACCCTGCCAGTACGAAGCCATCGATTGCGCCACGACGTCATCGCCGCCCAGGCTGCGCAAGAACCTGATCTTCGCCATCGATGCGCAAGGCCTGGCGTGCATGCTGACACTGGACGGCAAGCAGGCGTTTGTGCCTTTGTATCCGCCCGCCCACCATTTGCGCGGCGTCGCCGTGCAAAGCGACTTTTTATATGTCGTCAAGGATGGCATGGCCTGGAGCATGGATTTCACGGGCCAGCTGCTGGAACAGTTCGACACCGTGGAAAACTTCAAGGCGGCCATCACGGCCCAGTTGAGCGAGGCCATGGGCCTGAGCAAGAAAAAACCCGTCAGGCGCCGCAGCTTTACGCCCGAGCAAATCCTCGCAAAGGCCGACCGCGCGCAGTTGCGCAGCATGGCCGCCCTGCTCTTGCAAGGCGACGCGGACCTGGCCGCGCGCTGCGTGGACATCACGCTCGACGAGCTGGCGGAGGACGATCCGGAAGAAGAATACGAAGGCGACACGCCCGCAGCGGCCTGTTTCTTCCTGCTGTGGTCCACGGCCGCCCACACGCTGGGCCACGGCACCACCCTGGACTGGAAAGCCGTCGATGAAGTGCCGCGCATCGTCCAGCATATCGAGCTGCCCGCGCTGCGCGATTTTTCGTGGGCGGAGCGCGAGGATGGCGACGCGATGGCCGAGGGCCTGGCCGCCATCGCCGCCCACCTGGCGCCGCATCAGCTGCGCCTGATCAACATGCACGGCGGCGAAGACACGTATTATCTGGGTGTGGTGCGGGCGCAGGATGCGGCCGCATTCAAGGCAGCGGCGCTGCTGGCGGCCCTGCGGCCCGTGGTGTACTAAGACCGCTCAGTTAAGACCGCTCAGTTGCATTTGACGGCGCCGAAATGCTGCGCCAAAGTCAGGCCCAGTCCCTGCTCCACGGCGTTTTCCACCTGCGCCGCCAGGGCGGCCGCTTCTTCGGCCGCCTGGATATCGCGTTCATTGGTGGAACCGGCCGGATAGCCGGAGTTCACGCGCATGCCGCCGAAGACGAACAGCCGGTAGACGTCGGCCAGGCTGATGCGGTTGACATTGCCCAGCAAGACCCAGTGGTCGGAACTGTCGGCCACGCGCTTGCCCCACTGCACCCGCACGGCGCCCTCCACGTTGACTCTTCCCACCCAGCCTTGCTGCACCATCTTGTCGAGCAGGGTTTCCATTTCCTCGAAGCCCAGGCGCGTGCTGCGGCGGATCTCGGCGGCGCCGACCAGGGCCGAATCGCCGCAGTGGCAAGCCTGGTGCAGCACTTTCAAGATGGCGACGGCGTCGACGAATTCGCTGCCCGGCGCCGCCTCGTACCACCAGCGTTCGTATTTCACGACGGGCAAGGCGGCCACCAGCAAGGCGCCCACGAGGGTGATCATCCAGCTCAGGTAAATCCACACGAGGAACAGCGGCAAGGCGGCCAGTGCGCCGTAGATGCGCGAATAGGTGGGAAATTCCTGGATGAATTCGCCGAAGCCCCGCTTGGCCACCTCGAACGCCAGCGCCGCCAGCAAGCCGCCCCAGGCCGCGTCGCGCCAATCCACGTCGCGGTTCGGCACGGCGATGTACAGCAATGTAAACGCCAGCATGGTCAGGCCGATCGACACCAGCGTATAAAACACGGCGCCGAGGAAGGGCACGGCGCCCACCACCCCGCTGGTGGCCATGAAGAGGCGCGAGGTCACCGTCAGCGACACGCCCACCAGCAGCGGCCCCAGGGTGACGATGGCCCAGTAGACAAGCAAGCGCTTGGTCCAGCGGCGTTCCTGGCGCACGCGCCAGATGCGGTTGAAGACGCGCTCGATCAAACCCATCATGCCCACCGACGTGACGATCAGGGCGCCCGCGCCGATGGCCGACAATCGCGTGGCCTTCGAGGCGAACGTGGTCAGATAATCGAGGATGGTGTTCGATATGCCCTTGGGCATCACGCTTTGCACGAAATAATCTTCCAGCGCATGGCGGAAGGTATTAAATAGCGGGAAAGTGGTGAAGATCGCCAGGGCCAGGGTCAGCAGCGGCACCAGCGCAAACACGGTGGCGAACGTCAGGCTGCCGGCCACCTGCGGCAAGCTTTCCTCGCGCACGCGGCGGCGCGCGAACTGCAGCAGGTCGCGCGTTTCGGACCAGGTCAGGCCGCGCACGACGGCCAGCCCGATGCTCAGGGCGCGCCACAGGTATTGAAAGAACGGGAATATATATTTTGAAAACATGTGCAAAATCAGAACGGCGCCATGACAGCAGTCGTATCAGGCTGTAAAGCGCCCTATAATACCAATGATGAAGCCAACCAATCTGATTATTCTCGTATTGTTTTATTCACGCCATGGCGCCACGCGCCAGTTGGCCGAGTTGATAGCCCAGGGAGTGGAAAGCGTGCCTGGTTGCGATGCCCGCCTGCGCACCGTGCCCGCCGTCTCGACGGTGACGGAAGCGACGGCGCCGGAAGTGCCGCCCGATGGCGCGCCCTACGTGGAACTGGAAGACCTGCAGGAGTGCGCGGGCCTGGCCTTGGGTTCGCCCACGCGCTTCGGCAACATGGCCGCCGCCATGAAGTACTTCTGGGACGGCACGGCCAGCGACTGGCTGGCCGGCAGCCTGTCCGGCAAGCCCGCCTGCGTGTTCACGTCCACGGGCAGCCTGCACGGCGGCCAGGAATCGACCCTGCTGTCGATGATGATCCCCCTCTTCCACCACGGCATGCTGGTCATGGGCTTGCCCTACACGCATCCGGAACTGATGACGACGTCCACGGGCGGCTCGCCGTATGGCGCCACGCACTGGTCTGGCATAGACGGCGACAAGGCCCTGAGCGACGATGAAAAGCGCCTGGCCATCGCCCTGGGCCGGCGCCTGGCGGAAAACGCCGCGAAACTGGCGGGCGCGTGATGCACGGCGCACTGCACAAGTATTTTCACTGGGGCGCCATCGCCAGCCTCGTCACCCTGATCATCTGGTGCGTGCTGTGGGAAACCGTCGTCGCGCCGCTGCAGCCGGGCGGCTCCTGGGTCGTCCTCAAGGCGGCGCCCCTGCTCATTCCCCTGTATGGCGTCATCAAGCGCGACGTGTACACCCTGCAATGGTCGTCGATGGTGATCCTGCTGTACTTCACGGAGGGCGTGGTGCGCGGCTACAGCGACACGAACCCCGTCTCGGCCCGGATGGCCTGGGGCGAGGCGGCCATCGTCTGCATCTATTTTGCCTGCGCCGTGCTGTATCTGCGCCCATATAAAAAGGCCGCTAAGCGCATGGCCAGGGAATTGCTGGAAAAAGTGACCAAAGTGAGCATCAAGAAATGAACGACAAGCCCATGACTGACCAAGCCGACTTCCTCGCCGCCTGCCGCGACCTGCTGGGCGACGCCTACGTCCTCACCCTGGACGCCGACACGGCGCCCTTCCTCACCGACTGGCGCGACCGTTTCACGGGCAAGGCCCTGGCCGTGCTGCGCCCCGCCACCGTGGAACAGGTGGCAGCAATCCTGCGCGCCTGCGCGCAATGGCGCGTCCCCGTCGTGCCGCAAGGCGGCAACACGGGCCTGGTCCTGGGCAGCATTCCGGACGCCGCCGGCACGGCCATCGTGCTGTCGCTGGCGCGCCTGAACGGCATCCGCGCGCTCGATCCCGTCAACCGCACCATCACGGTGGACGCGGGCTGCATCCTGCAAACCATCCAGGAAGCGGCCAGCGCCGCCGGTTGCCTGTTCCCCCTGTCGCTGGCGGCCGAAGGCAGTTGCACCATCGGCGGCAACCTGGCGACCAACGCGGGCGGCACGGCCGTGCTGCGCTACGGCAACACGCGCGAGCTGTGCCTGGGCCTGGAAGTGGTCACGCCGCAGGGCGAGATCTGGAGCGGCTTGCGCGGCTTGCGCAAGGACAACACGGGCTACGATTTGCGCGACCTGTACATCGGCGCCGAAGGCACCCTGGGTGTGATCACGGGCGCCGTGATGAAGCTGTACCCGCAGCCGAAAGCCTGCATCACGGCGCTGGCCGCCATGCCTTCGCCCGCCCATGCCCTGCGTTTATTAAGCCTGATGCAGGACCATTGCGGCGCCAGCCTGACGGGGTTCGAGCTGATGTCGCAGTACTGTCTGCAGCTGGTGGCGGAGCAGTTCCCGCAGCTGCCGCGCCCATTCGCCGACGCCCACGGCCAGTATGTGCTGCTCGAATTGTCCAGCAGCCAGTCCGAGGCGCACGCCGTGGAATTGCTGGAAGCGAGCATCGGTGCGGCCCTGGAAGACGAATTGATCGAAGACGCCGTCGTCGCCAGTTCCGTGGCGCAGTCCGAGGGACTGTGGCAACTGCGCGAGCACATCCCGCTGGCGCAGGCGCAGGCGGGCAAGAACATCAAGCACGACATATCGCTGCCCATTTCCCGCATCGCCGATTTCATCGCCATCACGGATGCGGCCCTCGAGTCAGCCTTCCCCGGTTGCCAGCTCGTGTGCTTCGGCCACCTGGGCGACGGCAACCTGCATTACAACGTGGCGCCGCCAGCCGGCATGACGGACCAGGATTTCCTCGCCAACCAGGATGCGATCAACCGCATCGTGCATGACCAGGTGCACGCTTTTGGGGGCTCGATTTCGGCCGAACACGGCATCGGCGCGCTGAAAAAGGCGGATCTCGCCCGCTACAAGTCGCCGCTGGAACTGCAGCTGATGCGCGCCGTGAAGCAGGCGCTGGACCCGCAGAACATCATGAATCCGGGGAAGATATTGTGAAGCCCTCAACCCTCCTGCTATGCGCCATGGCCTTGCTGGCCGGTTCCGCCAGTGCGCAGGACGTCTACAAGTGCGTGAAGGATGGCCAGAGCAGCTATAGCGCCACGCCCTGCACGGCCGGCCAGTTGCAAATCCTGGAAATCCCCGCGCCGCCGCCCGCCGTCGACAAAGGCGCGGCCACGCGCCAGGAACGGGTGGCCAGCCAGATGGAAGCGGCGCGCAGGAAGCAGGAGCAGCTGGAAGACCAGGCGCGCGAACGGGGCGCCAGGCAGCAGGAAGTCCACGAGAAGCACTGCGCGCAGCTGCGCCTGGAACAGAAATGGGCGGCGCAGGACGCCGTCGGCGCGGGCGACAAGAACCGCGATGCGGCGCAATTGAAAGCACGGCGCGCCGGCGAACGCCTGGCCGTCGAATGCCTGCATTGAGTGCGCCGGCAGCCGATCCTGCGGGCACGCGCCTGCTGTCGCGCTGGCTGCTGCTGGGCGAATGGCGCGCGCATCCCGTGCGCGCCCTCGTCGCCATCCTGGCCATCGCCATCGGCGTATCGCTGGGCTTTGCCATCCACCTGATCAACGCGGCCGCCTTCAATGAATTTTCCACGGCCGTCAAAAGCCTGTCCGGCCAGGCCGACGTGCAGGTGGCCGGGCGCGAAGCGCTGTTCGATGAAGCCATCTACCCATGGCTGGCGCAGCGCGACGGCGTGGCTGTCGCTTCGCCCGTGCTGGAACTGCAGGCCACGGTGGCGGGCAAGAAGGATGGCGGCCCGCTGCACATCCTGGCGCTCGACGTCTTCCGCGCCGGCTTCATCTCGCCCGACCTGATCGGCGCGCCGGCCGAAGGCCAGCCTTTCGACACCCTGGCCGACGACGCCGTCTTTTTATCGCCGGCCGCCCTGCGCTGGCTGGCTGTCGCCCAAGGCGGCCAGGTCGCCCTGCAATCGGGCACGGGCACGGTGCCGCTGCGCGTAGCCGGTTCGCTGCAGCGCGCGCGCGCCGGCCAGCGCATCGCCGTAATGGATATCGGCGCGGCGCAATGGCGCTTCAACAAGCTGGGCAAGCTGTCGCGCATCGACTTGAAACTGCGCCAGGGCGTCAACCGCGACGCCTTCCAGGCCGAGTTGGCGCGGGCGCTGGAAGCGCAGTACCCGGGGCGTTTCCAGGTGGGCCAGCCGAATGACGAAAACCAGAATAGCCGCAACAATAACCTCAGCCGCGCCTACCGGGTCAACCTGACGGTGCTGGCCCTCGTCGCCCTGTTTACGGGGGCGTTCCTCGTCTTTTCCACGCAGGCGCTGTCCGTCATCCGCCGCCGCGGCCAGTTCGCGCTGCTGCGCGTGCTGGGCATGGAACGGGGCCGGCTGCTGCGCCAGGTGCTGCTGGAAGGCGCCAGCCTCGGCGTCGTCGGCGCCGGCCTGGGCATCGCGGGCGGCTACGCCATGGCGGCCGTGGCCCTGCGCTTCTTCGGCGGCGACCTGGGCGCCGGCTATTTCGCGGGCGTGCAGCCGCAGGTGCAATTCACGCCCGTCGCCGCCTTCGTCTATTTTATCCTCGGCCTCGGCGTCGCCCTGCTGGGCTGCGCCGCGCCCGCGCTGGAAGCGGCGCGCGCGGCACCCGCCATCGCCCTGAAATCGGGCAGCGAGGAAGTCGTGACGACGCGCCTGGCGAAAACCTGGCCCGCGCTGGTCTGCCTGCTGCTGGCCGGCGCCCTGACCTTCCTGCCGCCCGTGTTCGAGCTGCCCCTGTTCGGCTATCTGTCCATCGCGCTGCTGCTGATCGGCGCCATCGCCCTGATGCCGCAACTGGCCGCCGTCGTCTTCCGCTTCCTGCAGCGCGCCTGGCTGCGCACGGAGACCAGCCAGCATGCGCCCGTGCGCAGCCTGACCCTGGCCCGCCTGGCGAACGCCTCGGGCCAGGCCGGCATCGCCCTCGGCGGCGTGCTGTCGAGCTTTAGCCTGATGGTGGCGATGGCCATCATGGTGTCGAGCTTCCGCGTTTCCGTCGACGACTGGCTGCTGCAGATCTTGCCGGCCGACGTGTATGCGCGCACGGCCGCCAGCGGCGGCACGGCAGGCTTGAATCCACGCGAACAGGCCAGCATCACCGCCCTGCCCGAAGTGGCCAGGGTGGATTTCCAGCGCCTGCGCTCGCTGTCGCTGGCGCCCGACCGACCGAATGTGGTGCTGCTGGCGCGCCCGATCCTGCTGTCCGATCCGGGCAAGAGCATGGTGCTGGTGGGTGACACCCTGCCCGTGCCGGCAGGTAGCCGGCCCGTGTGGCTGTCGGAGGCGGCGGCCGACCTGTACAACGTCAAACCGGGCCAGCAGATAGCCCTGCCGCTGGCAGGCGGCTTGCACAAGTTCTTCATCGCCGGCATCTGGCGCGACTATGCACGCTCTTCCGGCGCCATCCAGATGCCGCTGGACGACTACCGCGCGCTCACGGGCGACCTCGATGTCAGCGACGCCGCCCTGTGGCTGGCCAAGGACGCCACGGGCGACGCGCTGCAACAGCGCCTGAAAGCGCTGCCGTTCGGCGCCAGCCTGGAAGTGTCGAATCCGTCGGCCATCCGCGCCCTGAGCCTGCAGATTTTCGACCGCAGCTTCGCCGTCACGTATCTGCTGGAAGCCATCGCCATCGTCATCGGCCTGTTCGGCGTGGCCGCCACGTTTTCCGCGCAAACCCTGGCGCGCGCCCGCGAATTCGGCATGCTGCGCCACGTGGGCGTGACGCGCGGGCAGATTTTGTCCATCCTGGCGCTCGAAGGCGGCGCGCTGACGGCGCTGGGCATTGCCACCGGTTTCATCCTGGGCCTGTTGATCAGCTTTGTGCTCGTCTTCATCGTCAATCCGCAATCGTTCCACTGGACCATGCAGCTGCACTTGCCGTGGCCATTGATCGCCACCGTGGCCGGCGCCCTGCTGACGGCGGCCGCCGCCACGGCGCTGATCGCGGGCAGACAAGCCTTGTCCGCTGGCCCCATCCGCGCCGTCAGGGAGGACTGGTAATGCGCCGTGTTTTCATCTTGTCATTGGCGCTGGCGCTGCCTGCGCTGGCCGCACCGCCCGCCTTTGCCCCCGTCACGCCGCTGCCGGCCGGCCAGACCCTGCGCCTGCCGCACGACTTCGGCGCCCATCCCGCATATAAAACGGAGTGGTGGTACGCCACGGGCTGGGTCAAAACCGCCGGCGGCGAGCAGCTGGGCTACCAGGTGACCTTCTTTCGCAGCGCCACGGCCACCGATACGGACAACCCCAGCGCGTTTGCGCCGAAACAGCTGATCATCGGCCATGCGGCCCTGTCCGACCCCAAGGTGGGCAAGCTGCTGCACGACGAGAAAAGCGCGCGCGAGGGTTTCGGCCTGGCCTACGCCAAGGTGGGCGACACGGACGTCAAACTCGACGACTGGCGCATGCAGCGGCAAACGGATGGCAGCTACCGGGTCAGCCTGGCCGCGCGCGAATTCAACTTGCAGCTGACCCTCGCGCCCACCCAGCCCGTGCTGCTGCAAGGCGTTGGCGGCTACTCGCGCAAGGGCGCGCGGCCCGCGCAATCGAGTTACTACTACAGCAAGCCGCAGCTGCGCACGACGGGCACGATCGCGCGCGCGGGCGGCAAGCCGGAAGCCGTGACGGGCGCCACCTGGCTCGATCACGAGTGGTCCAGCCAGGTGCTCGATGCGGACGCCAGCGGCTGGAACTGGATAGGCGCCAACCTCGACGACGGCGGCGCCCTGATGGCCTTCCAGATCCGCAGCAAGACAGGTGCTAAACTATGGGCGCACGCGACATGGCGCGACGCGTCCGGTAAGATGACGCAGTTCGCCCCAGGCGACGTCGATTTCACGCCCACGCAGCTGTGGCGTTCGCCCCGCACGCAGGCCGAATACCCGGTCGCCACCGAGATCCGCACGGGCGCGACGCGCTGGCAGATCAAGCCGCTGCAAGCGGACCAGGAACTCGATTCGCGCCGCTCGACGGGGGCAGTGTACTGGGAAGGCGCCGTGACGGTGGAGCGCGACGGCCAGCCGGTGGGCCGCGCCTACCTGGAAATGACGGGCTATGTCCAGCCGATGAAGTTATAAGCAATGCATAAAATGCCGGGGTCAGACCCGTCGGGACTGACCCCGGACAAGCAAAAAGTAAATCAAAGCGAAAAACAATGACAACCAGCACAGAAACAGGCAGTACCAGTACAGCAAGCACCGCATCGACTCCCGACACCGGCACCAGCCGCGAACTGAAAAAAGGCAGCCTGGCCGCCTTCAAGGGCTTGATGCCCTTTTTGACGCCGTACCGCAAGCAGTTCTTCCTGGCCGGTATCGCGCTGGTGGTGGCCGCCGCCTCCACCCTGGCCATTCCCGCCGCCTTCAAGCAGATGATCGACCTCGGTTTCGGCGGCGCGGCCGGCTCGAAGAGCATCCAGCACGTCGACCTGGTCTTCCTCGCCCTGTTCGGCGTGGCGTCCATCCTGGCGCTGGCCACGGCCGCGCGCTTTTACACGGTGTCGTGGCTGGGCGAGCGCGTCACGGCCGATATCCGCAGCGCCGTGTACCGCCACGTCGTCACGCAAAGCCCCGAATTCTTTGAAACCACGCAGACGGGCGAAGTCCTGTCGCGCATCACGACCGACACGACCCTGATACAGGCCGTCGTCGGCACCAGCATCTCGATGGCGCTGCGCAATGTGCTGCTGTTCCTGGGCGGCCTGGTGATGCTGTTCGTCACCAGCGCCAAGCTGGCGGGCATCATCATCGGCCTCTTGATCCTCGTCGTCGTGCCCATCATCGTGTTTGGCCGCAAGGTGCGCAAGCTGTCGCGCGACTCGCAGGACCGCATCGCCGACGCATCGGCCATGGCCGGCGAAATCCTCAACGCCATGCCCACCGTGCAAGCGTTCACGCACGAGAAAATCGAATCGAAACGCTTTGGCGACTCCGTCGAAGGCGCCTTCATGACGGCCATGCGCCGCATCCGCGCCCGCGCCCTCTTGACCATGATCGCGATTTTGCTGGTCTTCGGCACCATCGTCTTCGTGCTGTGGCTGGGCGCGCGCGCCGTGCTGGAAGGCTCGATGACGGGCGGCGACCTGGGCCAGTTCATCCTGTACGCCTCCATCGTGGCCGGCGCCATCGGCGCCCTGTCCGAGGTGATGGGCGAAGCGCAGCGCGCCGCCGGCGCCACCGAGCGCCTGCTGGAACTGATGGCCGTCAAATCGGAAATCGCCTCGCCGGCCACGCCGCTGCCGCTGCCCGCGCGCGCCGCGACCGGCGCCGCCTTGACATTGGACAATGTCATGTTCTCCTACCCGTCGCGCCCGGACACCCACGCGCTGGACCACGTCAGCCTCGACATCCGCGCCGGCGAAACGGTGGCCGTCGTCGGCCCTTCCGGCGCCGGCAAGACCACCCTGTTCCAGCTGTTCCTGCGCTTCTATGACCCGCAAAGCGGCAGCATCCGCCTCGATGGCGTGGATATCAAGCAGCTGGACTTGCACACCCTGCGCGACGCCATCGGCATCGTGCCGCAGGATACCGTGATTTTCTCGGCCGACGCCATGGAAAACATCCGCTACGGCCGCGCCGGCGCCAGCGACGAAGAAGTGATCGCGGCGGCGAAAATGGCGGCCGCCCACGAATTCATCGAGCGCCTGCCGAACGGCTACAAATCCTTCCTCGGCGAACGAGGCGTGCGCCTGTCCGGCGGCCAGCGCCAGCGCATCGCCATCGCCCGCGCCCTGCTGAAAAACCCGCCGCTGCTGCTGCTCGATGAAGCCACCAGCGCGCTGGACGCGGAATCGGAACGCCTGGTACAAAAGGCGCTGGAAGCGGCCATGGTGGGCCGCACCACCGTCATCATCGCCCACCGCCTGGCCACCGTGCAGCGGGCCGACCGCATCATCGTCATGGAAGACGGCAAGATCGTCGAGACGGGCACGCATGCGTCGCTGGTCGCAATGAAAGGCATCTATGCGAACCTTGCCGCACTGCAATTTCACAACGTACAGATCAACTAAGCAAAAACAGCCATGAACGCACTTTTCCACGCCAGCCTGGGCATCACCGATTTCTGGACCTTTTTATTGGGGACCATCTTCATCGTCATCCTGCCCGGTCCCAATTCCATGTATGTGCTGTCGGTGGCCGCCCAGCGCGGCGTGCGTCCCGCCTACCAGGGCGCCTTCGGCATCTTCGCCGGCGACCTGATACTGATGGTGCTGTCGGCCTGCGGCGTGGCCTCGCTGCTGAAAGCCAGCCCGGCCCTGTTCTACGTGGTGAAATACATCGGCGCGGCCTACCTGGGCTGGATCGGCCTGCAGATGCTGATCGGCTGCTGGCGCAAGCTGCGCGCGCCGGCACCGGCCGAAGGCGAAGCGGCGGCCGTCCCTGCCCCCGTCAAGGAAAGCGACCCATTCCGCAAGGCCCTGATCATCAGCCTGATGAACCCGAAGGCCATTTTGTTCTTCATTTCCTTCTTCATCCAGTTCGTCGACCCGGCCTTCCCGAATCCCGTGCTGTCCTTCATCGGCCTGGGCCTGATCTGCCAGGTGATCAGCTTTACCTACCTGACGGCCATCATTTTTGTCGGCGCGCGCCTGGCCGAGACCTTCCGCCGCCGTCGCCGCCTGTCGGCCGGCATGGGCGGCGGCGTGGGCGCCATGTTCATCGGCTTCGGCGCGAAACTGGCCACGGCCACCCTGTAAGGAAACCACCGTGACCGAACTCGAACTGCGCCAGCGCTGCCATACCGTCCTGCCGGGCCACCGCCAGCCCGCCCCAAGCGCCACCTTCGCCGCCATGGCCGCCTGGTGCGACGCCAACGATGTGGCGCACGATACCTACGGCGAAGGCGCGCTGATCGAACAGTTCGAGAACAAGATCGCCAGCCTGCTCGGTTTCGAGGCGGCCGTGTTCTGCATCACGGGCACCATGACGCAAGTCACGGCCCTGCGCCTGGCGTGCCAGGACCGGGGCTCGCGCCTGGTGGCGCTGCATCCCACCTCGCACATCCTGCGCCACGAGCGGGGCAACCATGAATTGCTCGATCACTTCAAGGGTTTGATGATCGGCGACCCGCACCGCCCGTGGACGGTGGACGACTTGCGCGCCGTGCCCGATCATCTGGGCGCCGCGCAGGTCGAATTGCCGATGCGCGAAATCGGCGGCCAGTGCCCTTCCTGGGAAGACTTGAGCCAGATCAAACAGCACTGCCGCGAGCACAATATTCACCTGCACATGGATGGCGCGCGCCTGTGGGAGGCGCAAGCGGGTTTTGGCCAGTCCCTGCCCGCCATCTGCGACGGATTCGATTCCGTGTATGTGTCGCTGTACAAAGGCATCGGCGGCCTCGGCGGCGCCATGCTGGCCGGCAGCCGGCCGTTCGTCGAACGGGCGCGCGAATGGTTCCGCCGCCAGGGCGGCAATATCGTGCACCGCACGCCCTGGGTGGTGGCCGCCGCCATGCAGTTCGACGCGCGCCTCGCCGCCATGCCGCGGTATTTTGCGCGCACGCAGTGGCTGTACGCGCTGCTGCGCGACTTCCCGGCCATTGCCGTCAATCCCGCCAGTCCGCAAGCGAACATGCTGCACCTGCACTTGCCCGTCTCGCGCGAACGGGCCATCGCCATCCGCAACCGGGTGGCCGCCGACCACGGCATCTGGCTGTTCAGCCGCGCCAGCCACGCAGCCCTCCCCGGCCACAGCGTGGTGGAATGGTATGTGGGAGACCAGTTGCTGGAACTGCCGGACGACAGCGTGCGGCTGGCCTTGACCCTGCTGGACGAGGCCATGCGCGCCAGGGATTAATTGACAATCGTGACACCAAAAAAAAAGCGCCCGAAGGCGCTTTTTTTCTTTCATGGCGGCCGGGTTGGCCGCCACTACCTGCTTAGAACTTGTAGTTATAAGCGAGACCGATCAACTGCATGCGGGTCTTGAACAGGCCCTTGGTGGTTTCACCGTTGCCGGTGCAGCCAGTTTTGACAGGCGAGCAGTCATTCGTGTAGTTGACACTGGCGTCCTTGAAGTCGATATAGCTGTAGGCTAGGTCGATCGAGGAATTGGCGTTCAGCTTCCAGTTCGCGCCGATCGAGTACTGCATGCGGTCGCTGTCCGGCAAGGCCGGGTGGCGCAGTTCCGCGCTGCGCACTGGTGCCTGGTCATGCGCGATACCGGCGCGCAACATCAAGCTTTCGCTATATTTATAGTTGGTGCCCAGCGAGACGCGATAGGTGTCTTTCCAGTTCTGGCGGATGCGCTCGGCGCCTTCCGCCGTCGGAGGGAACTGGATGTCCAGGTTCTGCAGGCGCGAAGTGCGGGTCCAGGTGACGTCGCCCATCAAGGCCCAACGATCATCCATCTGGTGGAAGGCATTGATCGACAGGGTTTCCGGCGTGCGCAGTTCCACCAGCGCCTCGGAATTGACCTTGTTCGAGGCCTTGGCGATGAAGCCGTTCACGGCAGGATTGCTCGTCACTTGCGAGAAGTCCCAGATGGTGCTGCCTTTGAGCTTGTGCGAAATCGACGAGCGGTAAGCGATACCGAAGCGCGTGCCTTCGTTCAGCTGGTACAGATAGCCGAGATTGAAGCCAAAGCCCCAGTCATGACCATCCATCGACGCATGACCATCCTTGATCTGGCCCTGCAACGCCGCGCCCGCAGCTTGCGCGGCGGCCAGGCCCTGGGTCTTGGCGATATTGGCCAGGAATGCCTGCGATGCGCTAGGCGCGAACTTGCCCAGGAAGGCAACCGAACCCGGCACGTCCACGCCCTGGCCCAGTTCCGCCTTCATGTATTCAGCCGTGATGCCGAAACCGAACGAGTGGTGCTGGTCCAGCTTGAACGACACGGAAGGATTCAGGGCGATGGCTTCGAGCTTGATGTTGGTGATCGCGTAGCGGCCATACCAGTCATTGCCGTAGTCGAGCTTGGCGCCATACGGCACGAACAGGCCGGCACCGACGGTCCACTGGTCATTGATTTTCTTGCTGGCGTACAGCGCAGGCGCGAATACGGCGTCCGGCGCATAGTCCTTGGTGGCCGCGTACGGCGTGCGATTACCAGGGAAGAAAGGTTTCGAACCCGCATCCGTGTAGGTCGAATGCGGCACCACCAAAGTGCCGCCGCCAACGAACTGCGTGCCTTCCAGGCGCGACAGGCCGGCCGGGTTGTAGAAAATGGTCGATGCGTCGGCCGCTTCGGCGCCGCTGGCATCGGCCGTGCCCTGGGCGGAAACGCTTTGCGAGCCGAAACGGTAGCCCGATGCTTGTGCGGTGGAGGAAATGCCGGCGAATGCGGCAACGATCAGGAGGGGCAGATATTTATGTTTCAAGTTGGTCTCTCTTTATTATATGAAATTGTCTTCGGCACACTATCGCGGGCATATCCAGCTGCCCCGTCTTGCACTTTTCTTGCCGCCGTGAACTCCAATTCACTGACGGCATGAGCGAAGCATATAATATTTTTTAGAAAAAAGCGAACGTTCGCTCTTTTTATGAAACGGCGTTGTTTTTCCTGCGCATACGACCTTCTACAGTGCCAATGCAGAGGCTGGAAGCGGTATCAGAAAGCGCTGATGCATCAGCGACAGCATCTGTTCCGCCGGCACGGGGCGCGAGATGAAATAGCCCTGCACCTCATTGCATTGCAGGGTGCGCAGGATGTCGAGCTGCTCGCGCGTCTCCACCCCTTCGGCCACCACGCTCATGCCCAGCGCATGCGCCATCGACAGGATGGCGCGCACGAACACTTCGCCCTGCTCCGAGCGGCCCAGCTCCATGGTGAAGGCGCGGTCGATCTTCAAGCCATCCATGGCGAACTTCTGCAGCTGCGACAGCGAGGAATAGCCGGTGCCGAAATCGTCGACCAGCAGGCGCACGCCCAGCGCGCGGATGGCGGACAGCTGCTCCACGGCGCGGTTCTGTTCATCCATCATGGCCGATTCCGTGATTTCCACCTCGATCAGGCGCGCATCGATGCGGTGGCGCGTCAGCGCGGACGCCAGCACCTGGTGCACGTCGCCGCGGCCGAACTGGCGCGCCGAGACGTTGATGGAGACTGGTACCAGTTCCAGTCCGCTGGCTTGCCAGCGCGCCATCTGCAGGCACACCTTTTCGATGACGACTTCGCCCAGCTGGGAAATCAGGCCGCTGCTCTCGGCCACGGGAATGAATTCCAGCGGCGGCACCATGCCGTGCTGCGGATGGTGCCAGCGCACCAGCGCCTCCATGCTGCACAGCTGCCCGCTCATGGCGTCGACCCTCGGCTGGTAGACGACGAGGAACTGATCCTGCTCCAGCGCCGCCACCAGGCTTTGCTCCAGTTCGCGGCGGTTGCGGATGGTTTCGAACAATTCCGGCTGGAAAAAGCGGTGATGGCCCTTGCCCGCCACTTTGACGGCATACATGGCGATATCGGCGTTCTTCAGCAGCACTTCCGTCTCAGCGCCATCGCGCGGATACAGGCTGATGCCGATCGAGGCGCCCATCTTGTGGCGTTCGCTGCCCAGGTAAAACGGTTCGTCGAAGGCGATGGCGATGCGCTGCGCCACCTGCTCGGCGCGGCTGTCGTCCTCCACCGGGTCGAGCACGACGACGAATTCGTCGCCGCCCAGGCGCACCACGTGGTCGCCCGGGCGCAGCACGGCCTTCAGGCGCAAGGAGGCGGCGCGCAGCACCTTGTCGCCCTCCGCGTGGCCCTGCGTGTCGTTGATATCCTTGAAGCCGTCCAGGTCGATGAACAGCAGCGCCAGCATGTGCCGCGCGATGGCGGCGCGGCCCAGGGCGCCGGGCAGGAATTGCTGCAGCCAGTAGCGGTTGGGCAAGCCCGTCAAGCCGTCTTCATTGGCCAGGCGGCGCAAGTCGCGCTCGTGCTCCTTGGCCGTGCTGATGTCTTGCAGGGTGACGGCCAGGCGGTCGCCGCTGCGCACCAGGCGCCGGCGTATCCAGCGCAGCTTGAAGGGGTTGCCTTCTGGCAACTCGATCTCTTCCTCGGAAAAGCCGGAGACCATGGCGGCCCGGTAATTATGGATCAAGTCGCGGAAATACGGCTCGTGGGCGCGCGACTGCAGGCGCATGCCCAGCAACTGTTCGCGGCGCACGCCGAAGTAGCCGGCGCCCGGCTCGTTGCAGTCGACGATCTCGAAGTCGAGGATGCTGCCATCCGCGCCGCGCAGGGCGGCGATGATATAAAAGCCGTCGCTCGTGCCTTCGGTGGCCATGCGGTAGGCATTGCGCACGCCTTCGGACTGGTGGTGGCGCCACGCCAGGCGCAGCGACAGCACGGTGGCGACGGCGGCAAAGGCCAGCAGCAGCACGGTGACGGCCAGGGCGATGCCGAGATAGATCGTGCGCGTTTCCTCGTAGGGATGCAGCATTTCGCCGTCCGACAGTCCGACCACGGCCGTAAACGGATAGGCTTTCAGCGCCTGCCAGCCCACATAGCGATTTTGCTTGTCGGAAAAAGCTATCCTGCCGCCCGAATGCAGGGCGCCGCTTTCCGTTTCCAGGAAGCTGGTGTCGAGAAACGGCGTGCCCTGGCCGCTCTGCGTCGGCAGCACCCGCGAACCCAGGCGAGTGCTGAACAGCTCGCCCTCTTCGCCCACCATGGCCGACATGCCGAACTTGCCAAAATTGACACTGTTATAGAATTCGGAAAAATAGCTGGAATGGATGGAAATGAGCAGCACGCCGTCGAAGTTGCCATCCTCGTCTTCCAGCCGGCGCGTGAAATGCACGAGGCTTTCGCCGGCGCCCGGCGCTGACGGGGCCGCCTCGCTGGCCCTCCCCAGCGCGATGCGCAGCGCGCTGGAATTGCTGCGCCAGTGGCGCAACAGGAAATCGCTGCGCTCGTTGACGCGCAAACGCTGCAACGGCGCCGTGGCCGTCACGGGATGGCCCTTGCGGTCGAGGATGGCGACGATGGCAAATTGCGGCAAGGCATACATGCCCTGCGTCTTCAATTGGTCGAGACGCAGCTGGCCGCGCGAGTTTTCCCATTCATACTTGAGCTGCAAGGTCAGCTGGTCCATCTGCTCCAGGGTGCGCAGCAGATACTGGCCATATGCTTTCGACAAGGAAGACACGCTGTCGAGCGCCTGCTGCTGCGCCACCTTCTTTTCCGCTTCCAGCTGCAGCAAGGTGGCCGTCCACAATACCGCGCACAGGACCAGCCCCAGCAAGGGCCAGGCGAGGATCAGGCGCAGGTTGGCCTTGAGAAAATCGGCCCTGCTCATCTCCACCACGGCGGCGTTATTATTATTTACAAATTGTCGCAAGAACATGGTGCAGCATCTGCCGTTTCTATGTATTTCTTCAAGGACACACAAATTACCACAGAGTCATGTTTGCAGGTAAGACGGCAGCGTAATTATGTGCGTGGGCCGCGGCCCGCCTGTCGCGCCTGCGTTACAATCACCATCCTTACCGTTGGAGAAATACATGCAGCAATATCAAGATTTGATCAAGACCGTGCTCGAAACGGGCAGCTGGCAAGACAACCGCACGGGCATCCGCACCCTGAGCGTGCCGGGCGCCATGATGCGTTTCGACTTGGCCAACGGCAACTTCCCTGCCGTGACAACCAAGAAACTGGCTTTCAAATCCGTGATCGGCGAATTGTGCGCCTTCCTGCGCGCCTCGCGCAACGCGGCCGAGTTCCGCGCCCTGGGCTGCAAGGTCTGGGACCAGAACGCCAATGAAAACGCGCAATGGCTGGCCAACCCCTACCGCGAAGGCGAGGATGACCTGGGCCCCGTGTACGGCGTGCAATGGCGCCAATGGCCCGCATATAAGCTGCTCGACGCCGACCAGCCCGCACAGATCGCCGATGCGCAAGCGAACGGCTTTAGCTTGGTCGCCCCCATCGTCGAGAACGGCGTGCAAAAAGTGCTGCTGTACAAGGCCGTCGACCAGTTGCGCGAATGCCTGGACACCATCATGACCAATCCGGGCAGCCGGCGCATCCTGTTCCACGGCTGGAACCCGGCCGTGCTGGACGCCGTCGCCCTGCCCGCCTGCCATTTGCTGTACCAGTTCATCCCGAACGCCAGCACGCGCGAAATTTCGCTGTGTTTATATGTACGCAGCAACGATATCGGCCTGGGCACGCCGTTCAACATCGCCGAAGGCGCCGCCCTGCTGCACCTGGTGGCGCGCCTGACGGGCTACACGCCGCGCTGGTTCACCTACTTCATCGGCGACGCGCACATCTATGAAAACCACCTCGACATGGTGGAAGAACAATTGAAGCGCACGCCGTTCCCGGCGCCCCGTTTCGTCATTTCCGAGCGCGTGCCCGACTACGCGAAGACGGGCAAGTACGAGCCGGAATGGCTGGAAAAGATCGAACCGTCGGATTTCTCGCTGGAAGGCTATGAACACCACGCGCCCATCAAGGCGGCGATGGCCGTCTGATGGCGGTCACAGCACTCGCCGCCCTGCACCGCAAGCTGTTTGACGAAACGGATGGCAGCAAGTTCGCCAGGCTGAAAGAGCGGCTGCTGAAAAAGCATGCCGCGGACGACAGGCTGGCCGTGCTCGACATCCTGACGGCGTATGCGCGCGATGGACAACTGCTGCACTGGCGCACCTTTTTGATGACGGATATCGTGCATCTGGTGGAAGGCAGTCAACATGCGGCCTTTTTCGCCTGGGCACTGGAGCAGCCCGCACTGGCGTACTGGGGCGTCGATGGCTTGCTGAAAAGTATAGGCGTGGACGCGTATGCGCCCCTGGTGGCGCTGGCAGCGTCCGGCGCCACCAGGCTGGAAGTGCGCGCCAAGGCGATCAAGAGCCTGGCCGTGTTCAGCCGCCAGCCGTTTGACCAGGACTTGCCGTCCGATCCCGGCCACTGGAAGGCAGAGCAGCTGCGACTAAGCGCCGTGCTGGACTGGCAAGCGGACGGCTACCCTGACGGTGCAGGCTACAAGGCGCCCGCCAAGCATGAGACGCTGGCCAAGCCGCGGTCGCGCCTGCAAGTAGCAGCCGCCTTCCTGGAGCGGAAACTGGCGCTGCGGCGCCAGCGCGAGCAAGACCTGGCGCAACCGTCGAACTGGCTGACCATGGCCAGCGCCAAGGACATGGCCGAGATCGACGCGCAATGGGTCTTACCGGAAATCTACCGCCATTTCCTGCAATTCTATTCGCCGCTGCGCGTGCATGTCGACGGCAAGCGCTTCCCGCAGGGCCTGCATCTGTACGGCGCGGCGGAGCTGGTGAAGGCCCAGCACGGCTACGCCGTCCATGCCGTGCATCATCACAACATCGCGAGCTGGCAGTCGAAGCTCGTGGTGATTGCCGATGCGGGCGGCGACCCGTACTGCGTGCACCTGGAAGAAAGAAGCATCGACGGCGACTTGCCCGTGTACCGCGCCAGACATGGCGCAGGCGAATGGCGCTTCGAGCTCCATATGGACGATTTCATCGACTTCCTGCACGAAATCGCGTGGGCGGCCTAGCCTGCTTCGCCGCCCGGTCCGCCGGGACCGGGACCGCCTGGCCCCCGTCCGCCCGGCGGACCGAAGCGCGGCTCCCGTTCGCCCTCCTTGGCCGCCGACGTGGCGCCGCCCAGGCGGTACGACAAGCCCACATAAATCATGCGGCCGTCAAAACGGCGCGTGCTCGTCTCGCGCAGCGAGGCGCTGTTGATGACGGTTTCCATCTTGTTGCTGCTGAACACATCGGTCACATTCATGACCAGGCTCAATTGCGGCGTCACCGTGTGGCGTAAACTGAGGTTCAGCGTGTTGTTCGGCGAGCGGTAGCCCTGTCCCGACAGCATCTTGCCCTGCATTTGCAGGGCCAGTTGCAGCTGGTTATCCGCATTGATCTGGTAATTGAGGCGCGCGCGGCCGCTCAGTGCGTTGGCCGTGCGCGTGCTGCGGTTGCCCAGGTCGTCGGAACTCGTCTGCTGGCTGCGCGCCAGGTTACCGCTCGTGTTCAGGGTCAGGGATGGCGTCAGCTTGCCGCTGACGCTGAATTCCAGGCCGCTCGAATGGCTGCCTTCGCCGTTTTCCCGCGTGGTCAGCAGCACATTGTCGCTAATAAAATAGCGGTAATCGACGATGGCGTCCGTGTCGCGCCGGTGGTAGGCGCGCAAGCTGCTTTCCAGGCCCGCGATCTTCGTTTCATAGCCGATTTCGAAGGAATCCGTCTGCGTGGGTTTCAGCTTGGGATTGCCGGCCGACACATTGAACTCGTCGCGGTAGACCACGTAGGGGTTCAAATCGCCCGCATTCGGGCGGCGGATGCGGTGCGCGTAGCTGAAGCGCAAATTGCTCTCGTCACTGACTTTATAGGTGGCGAACAGGCTGGGAATATAGTTGACGTAATTGTTGCCAGCCTCAACGCCACTGGTGATCTGGCGCACGTTCAAGTCCGTGTATTCGGCGCGCAAGCCGGCCAGCGCGCCCCAGCGTTCGCTCAGGCGCATCTGGTAAGAGCCGTACAGCGCGATGGTGCGCTCGTCGAGCTCGAAACGGTTGCTGCGCATGGGATTGACGGTCTCGGCCAGGCTGGCCGGATTGATGTCCGTATATAAAGTGTCGAAACTGCTCTTGTTGTCGGCCACCTTGTAGCCCAGCTTGGCCGTGCCGCCCGCCAGCGGACGCTCGTAGTCGCCGCTGAAGTCGACGATGCGGTTGCCCGTCTCGCTATGCTGGCGCGCGCGGCTGTCAAACGCGTTGACGGGCGCGATCGCATAGGCATTCGCGTAATCGCTGTCGCTCTCGTTGGTGGACGACGACACGCGCAAGTCGATTTTCAGGGTTTCGCCGGGCAACTCGCCCTTGTGGTCATAGCGCCCGCCCCAGCTGTAGTTGCGGCTGTCGCCGTTGCGCACGGTGCTGCGCACATAGTCGACTATGGTGTTGCCCGTGCTGTCGCCGTTGATATAACGGTCCAGCGAGCGCTGGTCGTTGCTGCGCCCGTTGTACGACACGCTGGCGGCCAGGGTGTCATTCGCGTTCAGGTTGTAATTGACGGTGCCGTGCAAGCCCAGCGAATCGTTCAAGCCATTGTTGGTGGAGCTCTGGCTGCTGGGGGCGAAGGCGCCCGTGCCGCGGTCCAGGCGTTCGCGGCTGACCTCGCCCACGGAATTGCGGCCGTCATGGCGCACGTTGATGCCGCCCTGGTAGCCCCACGGCCCTTCATTGTAGGTGCCGGAGACGGAGCTGTTGTAGCGCCCGGCGATGCCCGCATTCGCGTTGACGGTGGCAAAGCCTCCCGGTTTGCGGTTGCGCCGCATCACCAGGTTCAGGATCGGGCCGCCACCGGCTTCGTTGCCGAACTGGGCGCCGGGATTGTTGATCACTTCCACGGATTCGATATCGTCGGCCGCCATGGCGTTCAACGTGGCACCCCGTGAATCGCCCTGCAGCATGGCCGACGGTTTGCCATCGATCAATATCTGCACATTGCTGCTGCCGCGCAAGGACACGGAACCGTCGGGGTCGACGGCCACCGAAGGCACATTGTTCAAGGCATCGGCCGCCGTGCCGTTGGTGCTGCCCACGTCGGACTTGACGTCGTAGACTTGCCGGTCGATGCGGCCCGTGGGGCGTTCGGCCGTCACGCTGACGGTAGCCGGAGCATCGACGGCGGGCGCCTTGGCCGGTGCGGGCTTGACGACGGTATCGCCGGTGACGGTTTGCGCCTGGACAGCGGCGCCGGACACAAGCAGGCTGCCGCCCGCCAGACAGTGAAAGAGGATTTTATGCATTTGCTTAAAAAATAATCGAGACGCTACGGATGAGGCACTACGCCGCAGCGTGAGAGCACATTCTCAAAGCATGCCACGATTGCAAGGAGCAAAGCAAATGCGAACCATTGTTATTTACTTCAATTTACAAATCTCTCGCACTTGTGGTCGCATAGCCTCATCCGATGACCTTTA
Source organism: Janthinobacterium kumbetense (assembly GCF_023703445.1). Classification (NCBI taxonomy): domain Bacteria; kingdom Pseudomonadati; phylum Pseudomonadota; class Betaproteobacteria; order Burkholderiales; family Oxalobacteraceae; genus Janthinobacterium; species Janthinobacterium kumbetense. The sequence continues at coordinate 545,104 of NZ_JAMQGR010000001.1, read as the reverse complement.
CGCCACCTTTGCGCTACCTCAACAAGCCCTTGCCGCGCGCCAGCTTCAGCCAGCCCGGATATTCCGTCATCAATAAGTCATACAGTTCCGCATCGCTGTGCTCGTCGGGCGAGCTGACGGAAAAGTAATTGGCATTGTCGACCAGGCGGCCCTGCAATTCGTCGAGCTTTTCCAGGAAGGGGAAGTCGGAATCGGCAAAGGCGGCGAGGAACTTGCTTTTCGATTTACGCCCCTTGCCGATGCCCATGAATTGCCAGAAGATCGGCTCATGGCTGGCCCAGCGCAATTGTTTCTCCGTCGTCGCCTGGTCGCTCGTGCCGCCATCGGTAACGAACATGACATACACGGGCAATTCCGCGGCGACGGGCCGCGTGCGTTCGCCGCCGGCGCCATCGGGGAAATAAAATGCGCGTATCGCCTGCATGGCGGCGCCATAGCGCGTGTCGCCTTCCAGCGGATGGCGCTGTATGGCCTGGCCCACGTAGGTATTGCAGTTGCTCAAGGCCATGGGCGCCGGATGGTGGACATTCTTGCCGAACAAGAAAACGTCGATTTCGCCATCGTCGTCGAACTTGCAGCCCAAGGCCAGGATGCGTTCGGCAAAGCGCTGCACCAGCCCCTCTTTATATAGTCGGCCCATGGAGCCGGAAATATCCAGGCACAAACACACCTTGGCGCGGTGGTCAAGCAATCCCACTTTTTGCAGCGACACGCCCGCCTGCTTGACGAGGCTGACCAGTTGCGGCGCTTCCCGTTCAACCCGTTTTTCCAGGTTGATCTTTGCCTGCATGACGGCCGAAACCGCCGCAGGGGCAGCAGAAGCGGCCTGGTCGACTTCGCCGCCAAAGTGGCGCACCAGCGCATCCAGTCCGCCATTGAAGCCTTGCCCCACGGCCATGCAGCGCCAGCCGCCATCCTTGCGGTAGATTTCCGCCAGCATCACGGCTTTTTCCTGTGCGAAATCACTACCAGCGAAGGCGAAGCGGGCCAACTCGCGTCCGCCCGCCTGCAGGCGCACGTGGCCGGCTTGCAGCTGCGACATCACGCCGCCGCCATCGATGGACGCCGTCACGACGAGGCGGTCTATGCCGGCCGGCAAGCGCGCCAGTTGCAAGGCAAACTCGGCCATGTCGCCGCCGCTGCCGGCCCGCGCTTCCACGCCGCCGCACGGCGTGCGCGGCTGGTTGAAAAAGGTCATGTAGCGCTCGTCGGCCAGTTTGCCGCTGGCGTCGAGGCCGAAACAGGCCACGTCGAGCGCCAGCCCCTGCGCGGCGACGCCCACCTGCAGCACGCCGTCGGGAACGAGATTGGCCAGCGGCAAGCGCTGTCCCTTGGACAAGGTTTCCATCAGTGCCTCCTAGGCGATATAGCGGCGCGGATTGTCCGCGTTAAAATCATCTTCGTCTTCCTTGTCCTCGCCCTTGAAGACGACGGGACCGTTGAAGGCCAGTTGCAGGTTCTCGCCCTGCCAGCTCAGCCACGGGGTCGCTTCGCTGCCCGGTTCCGATGTCTTGCCGGACGGTTCGAGGATGATGCTGTCGGGCGTGATGCGCGCCATGCCGATCACATAGGTGTAGACGGAATCGTCCTCGGCCGCCTTGGACAGGCGGAAGTCGTACGCGCACTCGACGATCTGCTCGCCATATTGCATGACCATCTTCGGCCGCATGGAAGCGACCGACACGGCGCCATTGGCCAACGCCGAATACACGCTGAAGACGAGGCCCACCGTGCCGCCGTACTGTTGCGCCAGCGCGGGATTGACTTCCACCGTTTCCGTGGCCGGTTCCTTGCCCGATGCGCCCGCCACGTCGCCCAGGTGCCGCACATACGGCATGACGTCGAAGCTGCCCGGCGTATCGGGCGCCTGGATGAAGCGCATCTGGCCGTTCGGCAAGAGGATGCCGACTCTTAAATCGAGGTCGTCGTTATCGTCGTCGCCATCGCCGTTATCGACCCAGGTGGCCTTGACGGTGAGCTTGCCCGGCGCGCCCGCGCCTTTTTGCAGCGACACCTTGTGCGTCTGGCCCGCCTTGGTCAGCGAGATTTTCGACAGGGAAATTTTTGGCGGCGGCGCCGGCTCCGCTGCCGCCTGCGCCACTTCACCGCCGAAATGGGCGACCAGAGCGTCCAGGCCGCCATTGAAGCCCTGGCCCACGGCCATGAAGCGCCAGCCGCCGTCCTTGCGGTAGAACTCGCCCAGCATGACGGCTTTTTCTTGCGCAAAATCAGATCCCGCATACGTATAGCGGGCCAGCTCGCGCCCGCCGTCCTGCAAGCGCAGGTAGCCGCTGCCCAGCTGCGCCATGGTGGCCGCGCCATCGATGGCGGCCGTGACGACGAGGCGCTCGATGGAGGCAGGCAAACGGTCCAGCTGGTAGCTGAAACCGGCTGCATCGCCGGACGGCGCCGCCGCTTCCACGCCGCCGCACGGCGTGCGCGGCTGGTTAAAGAAAGTCATGTAGCGGTCGTCGGACAGCTTGCCGTTGGCGTCGAGGCCGAAACAGGCAAAGTCCAGCGGCACGCCAGCGCTGGCGAGCCCCAGTTGCACGACATTGCCCGTGACGAGGCCGGACAGCGCCAGGCGCTGCCCCTTGATCAGGTTTTCCATGCGATTATTTATTCAGGTGTGGGAGCTTCGGACAACGGCTCAAGGCAAGGCGCGTCGTCCGAAGACAGTACGAATGTACAGTCAGTCCATGGCGGAGCAACGCCGCCATGGGCCGCCGTTCTGGGTTCTATACAAAGCTAAAAGAGCTTCGGACAACGGTTCAGGGCAAGGCGCGTCACCGAAGACAGTACGAATAGTACGGCGAGGTGACGCAACGCCGCCATGGGCCGTTTTCCGGAGCTCTTAGGCATTAATGCCGAACGAGCGTGCCAGTGGTCCCAGGCCGCCTTTGAAACCCTGGCCGATGGCCTTGAATTTCCATTCGCTGCCGGCGCGGTAGATTTCGCCGAAGATCATGGCCGCTTCCGTCGAGCCGTCTTCCGACAGGTCGTAGCGGGCGATTTCCGCGCCGTTGTCGCCGTTCAGGCAGCGGATGTAGGCCTTGCCGACCATGCCGAAGTTCTGCTTGCGGTTTTCCGCGTCGTGGATCGTGACGGCGATGGCGATCTTGTCGATGTCGGCGGGCACGCTGGCCAGGTCGACGGCCACTTTCTCGTCGTCGCCATCGCCGCCGCCCGTGGTGTTGTCGCCCGCGTGGACGATGGAGCCGTCAGCCGACTTCAGGTTGTTATAAAAAATGAAATCGGCATCGGAACGGGCCTTGCCATCCGTTTTCAGCAGGAAGGCGCTGCCGTCCAGGTCAAAAGCGGCGCCATCGGTGGCGCGCGGGTCCCAGCCCAGGCCAATCACGATTTTCTTCAAGCCGGGAGCTTCCTTGCTCAGGTTGACATTGCCGCCTTTTTGCAAACTGATCGCCATGGTAATTCCTCTTTAATGTGGGGGTTGCATTCGGTGTTTCAGGTCACGTCGCCGGCACGCCGGCTTGATGAGCCATGAGCCTACCATAAAGTTCCGGCTTGCCAGCCGCGCACTATTGAAAATAATGCCATACGGAAAAATCGTGCCGCTGTCCCCATGCGCAAAATGACGGATAATGCCGCTCGACAAAAATTTTTCACACTAGGTTTGTCCTTGATCAATATACGACTCGACTGCATTCCTGGCACCCTGTGCGACGCACGCCTGTGGTCGCGCCTGACGCCTGCCCTGGGCGACGCCTTTGAGCTGCGGCACGTACCCCTGCACCAGGCGCGCACGCGCCCGCAGATGCAGCAGATGATCGCCAGCCACAGCGCTCCGCAAGCCCATCTGGTGGGCTTTTCGCTGGGCGCCTACCTGGCGCTCGAACACGCGCTGGCGCATCCGCAGCGTGTGAAGTCCCTCACTTTGATCGCCAATTCGGCCAAAGGTTTGCTGCCGGCGGAGGTCGAAGCGCGCCAGCGCATCGTCGCCATGCTCGAGCGCAATGCCTATACGGGCATCACGCGCCAGCGCCTGCGCGAATTGCTGCACCCGTCGCACTTGCAGGACGGCGCCATCACGGGCCTGATCCAGCAGATGGGGCTGGACCTGGGCAAGGAAGTGCTGCTGGCACAATTTCTCACAACGATAGACCGCCCCGACCTGATGGCGCGCTTGCCGGAACTCGATTTCCCCGTGCTGATCGTGGGCGCCGAAGACGACAAGCTCGTCGATCCCGACGACCTGCGCGCCATGGCCGCCCGCCTGCCGCAAGCCACCTTGCACATACTGAAAGACGATACCGGCCACATGATTCCGCTGGAAGCGCCAGGCGCGCTGGCGCAAGCCATGCGTGCGCATCTGGAGGCAGCCGGCAATTTCAACGATAATGACGGGCATCGGGCCTCGCCCCCACCTTTTTCACAGAACCAATGAGCTTACTGACCATCATCGTCGCCACCGACCAGCAAGGCGGCATCGGCATCAACAACACCCTGCCGTGGAAATTGCCGGAAGACCTGGCGCATTTCAAGCGCTTGACGACGGGCCACCCCATCCTCATGGGCCGCAAGACCTTCGATTCCATCGGCCGCCCGCTGCCGAACCGCCGCAACATCGTCATCACGCGCAATCCGGACTGGCGCCATGAAGGCGTGGAAGCGGCGCCGTCGCTGGAAGCGGCCATCGCCCTGCTGGATGGCGCCGAAGGCTACGTCATCGGCGGCGCCGACATCTATAAACAGTCGCTGGCCCTGGCGCAGCGCCTGATCGTCACGGAAATCGGCCAGACGTTCGATTGCGATGCGTTTTTCCCCGCCGTGGATCATGCCGTGTGGCAAGAAACCGCGCGCGAAGCGCATGTTTCGGAGAAATCCGGCCTGCCTTACGCCTTTGTCACCTTGCAACGCAAAGCCTGATAAGGTTGATGTTGATTAACAGAATGTTGCTGTAATACCCCTGTCACACCGTTGCGTCACGCTAGCGCAAGCTTGTGGCGCTTTGGGGCGATATTTTTTTCCCGCAGAGGCCGCATTTCTGCGAGAATCCCGTTCTTATTTTTTTTATGCGGCTGCCGGGTTGCACTACCGCCTGACCGTCGCGCCCTAGTCCGCCCCTTCACATCTGTCAGGGGCGGCTTGCTTTTTTGGAGACATGCATGAAATTTCGTTTCCCCATCGTCATCATTGACGAGGATTTCCGTTCTGAAAATACGTCCGGCCTGGGCATTCGCGCCCTTGCCGCCGCAATGGAAAAAGAAGGCATGGAAGTGCTGGGCGTGACCAGCTACGGCGATTTGTCGCAATTTGCCCAGCAGCAATCGCGCGCGTCAGCCTTCGTGCTGTCGATCGACGATGAAGAATTCGGCGCCGGTTCCATCGAGGAAACCGATCACGCCTTGAAGTCGCTGCGCGCCTTCGTCGAGGAAATCCGCTACAAGAACGCCGACATCCCTATTTACCTGTACGGCGAAACGCGCACCTCGCGCCATATTCCCAACGATATTCTGCGCGAACTGCATGGTTTCATCCACATGTTCGAAGATACGCCGGAATTCGTCGCGCGCCACATCATCCGCGAAGCGAAATCCTACCTGGACGGCCTGTCGCCGCCGTTCTTCCGCGCGCTGGTGCACTACGCCAACGACGGTTCCTACTCGTGGCACTGCCCCGGCCACTCGGGCGGCGTGGCCTTCCTGAAGTCGCCGATCGGCCAGATGTTCCACCAGTTCTTCGGTGAAAACATGCTGCGCGCCGACGTCTGCAACGCCGTCGAGGAACTGGGCCAGCTGCTCGACCATACGGGTCCTGTCGCCGCGTCCGAACGCAATGCGGCGCGCATCTTCAATGCCGACCATTGCTATTTCGTCACGAACGGCACCTCGACCTCGAACAAGATGGTGTGGCATTCGACCGTGGCGCCGGGCGACATCGTCGTCGTCGACCGCAATTGCCACAAGTCAATCTTGCATTCGATCATCATGTGCGGCGCCATTCCCGTGTTCCTGATGCCGACGCGCAATCACCTGGGCATCATCGGCCCTATCCCGCTGCATGAGTTCACGCCGGAAAGCATTGCCCGCAAGATCGAAGCGAATCCGTTCGCGCGCGAAGCGAAGAACAAGAAGCCGCGCATCCTGACCATCACGCAATCGACCTACGATGGCGTGATCTACAACGTGGAAACCCTGCGCGAAATGCTGGACGGCAAGATCGACACCCTGCACTTCGATGAAGCGTGGCTGCCGCACGCCACCTTCCACGATTTCTACAAGAATATGCACGCCATCGGCAAGGATCGTCCGCGCGCCAAGGAATCGATGATCTTCTCGACCCAGTCCACGCACAAATTGCTGGCCGGCCTGTCGCAGGCCTCGCAAATCCTCGTGCGCGAATCGGACACGGTCAAGCTGGACCAGGACGCCTTCAACGAGGCTTACCTGATGCACACCTCGACCTCGCCGCAGTACTCCATCATCGCCTCGTGCGACGTGGCCGCGGCCATGATGGAAGCGCCGGGCGGCACGGCCCTGGTGGAAGAATCGATCATGGAAGCGCTCGATTTCCGCCGCGCCATGAAAAAGATCGACCAGGAATGGGGCCAGGACTGGTGGTTCCAGGTGTGGGGTCCGGCCAGCTTCAACGACGAAGGCATGGGCCAGCAGGAAGACTGGATGATACGCGCCGAGGATGACTGGCACGGTTTCGGCGACCTCGCTCCCGGCTTCAACATGCTCGACCCGATCAAGGCGACCATCGTCAACCCGGGCCTGTCGCTGGATGGCCAGTTCGGCGACACGGGCATCCCCGCGTCCATCGTCACCAAATACCTGGCCGAGCACGGCGTCATCATTGAAAAATGCGGCCTGTACTCGTTCTTCATCATGTTTACCATCGGCATCACCAAGGGCCGCTGGAATACCCTGTTGACGGCCTTACAACAATTCAAGGACGACTACGACAAGAACCAGCCGATGTGGCGCATCCTGCCGGAATTTGCGGCGGCCAACCCACGCTACGAAAAAATGGGCTTGCGCGACCTGTGCCAGCAGATCCACGATTTCTACAAGGCTTACGATGTGGCCCGTTTGACGACGGAAATGTATCTGTCGGACATGATCCCAGCCATGAAGCCGTCGGATGCGTTCGCCAAGATGGCGCACCGCGAAATCGAGCGCGTGGCCATCGACGAACTGGAAGGCCGCATCACGTCCATCCTGCTGACGCCGTACCCGCCGGGCATCCCACTGCTGATCCCGGGCGAGCGCTTCAACAAGACCATCGTCGACTACCTGCGCTTCGCACGCGACTTCAACGAGCGCTTCCCCGGCTTCGAGACGGATGTGCATGGCCTCGTGAAACGCGAAGTCGATGGCAAGCGCGGCTACTTCGTCGACTGCGTCAAGATGGATGAGAACGCCTAAAAATCGTCCATGGCGGCGTTGCATTGCCTAGCCGTACTATTCGTACTGTCTTCGGCAATGCGCCTTGCCCTGAACGTTTTTAGCCATTCTCGTGACGTTGCTTGATGACGTTGCTGGAACCGCGCTCACTGGCGCCGCCTGATGCAAATCAGGCGGCGTTTTTCATTGTGGGCCAGCGCGCACGCTTGCGCCAGATCAAACGACTGGGGTATCGGACTTCTAAGATGGGCGACTCGTGCCCTCGTGACGGCAGACCTATGACGCTCAAGGTGTGGCTGGAAATCATGCAGCAGGCGGCGGCTGGCAGTGGCGCCTTGCTGGCGGCGGCCTTGAAGCAGGCTCAGGTAACTATAGCCCGGCGGCACGATGGCGAAGCAGATGGAACGGGCATCGTGCTGTTCGCCGAAGCCAATACGGCGCTGCTGCAGGCGCTGCCGGCACTGTGCAGCCATGCCCGCGTGCTGGCCATCGCCGCCTGCGGCCAGGCCCTCAGCTGCGCGCAACAGCGGGCCCTGCTGGCGGCCGGCGCGCTCGATGTGTTGCTGTGGCCTGGCGGCGCCGTCGATGCGGGCCAGGTGCTGGCGCGCCTGCAGCGCTGGCAAGCCGTGGCGCAGCTGCTGGCGTCCAGCGCCGTGCGCCAGTATCTGGTGGGCGACAGCGCGGCCTGGACCGCCTTGCTGCACCAGGTAGTGGAAATGGCCGCTTTCAGCCAGGCGTCGATGCTGATCACGGGCGAGACGGGCACGGGCAAGGATTTACTGGCGCAACTGGTCCACCGCCTGGGCAACTGCCGGGGCGACTTCACCATCCTCGACTGCACCACCCTGTCGCCGGAACTGGCCGGCAGCGAACTGTTCGGCCATGAACGGGGCGCGTTTACGGGCGCGGCGGCTGCGCGCGACGGCGCTTTCGCCCTGGCCGACGGCGGCGTGCTCTTCCTCGACGAAGTGGGCGAACTGCAACTGCCCCTGCAGGCGCAGCTGCTGCGCGCCATCCAGGAACGCAAATACAAGCGCGTGGGCGGCAATACCTGGCAGCCGACGCAATTCAGGCTTGTCTGCGCCACCAACCGCGCACTGGAAGACGAGGTGGCGCGCGGCGCCTTCCGCGCCGACCTGTATTACCGCATCGCCGGCTGGCGTTGCCAGACGCCGCCCCTGCGCGAGCGCCAGGACGACATCTTGCCGCTGGCCCGGCATTTCCTCGCCGAGCTGGCCCAGCAGCCGCCGCCCCCGCTGGACGCCGCCGTGCGCGAATACCTGCTGCTGCGCGACTATCCGGGCAATGTGCGCGAGCTGCGCCAGACCGTCACGCGCATCTGGCACCGCCATTGCGGCCCCGGCCCCATCACCATCGGCGCCCTGCCCCCCGAAGAACGGCTGCTGGCGCCGCCCTGGCCCGACCAGTACTTCGAAGCGGCCGTGCGGCGGGCCCTGGCCCAAGGCTGCAAGCTGTCGCACATCGCGCGCTGCGCCACCGACATGGCCATCCGCCTCGTGCTGGCCGAGGAACACGGCAACAACCAGCGCGCCGCCGCCCGCCTGGGCGTGACCGACCGCGCCCTGCAGATACGCCGCAAGGCGGCCGCGCCTTGATCTGCCTCAAGCCAGCCGCGCCAGCCGCAAGAAATTGCCGCCCGTGATCAAAGCCGCATCCAGCGGCGGCAAGCACAGCAGCTGAATCTTGTGCAATTCCAGACCCGGATGCAGCCAGGGGCCATCCGAGCCGAACAAGACCTTGTGCGGCCCCGCGCGCTGCACGGCCTGCTGCAGCAAGTCGAAGCGGCGCACGCCCGAGCTGTCCGCATGGATGTTGCGGTGGCGCGCCAGATGGTCGACCAGCGCCAGCTGCGCCGCCCAGTCGTCGCCGAAGCTGCCCAGATGGGGCAGGATGAAATCGACGTCGGGATACTGCTGCGCCAGCAGTTCGGCCACGGCCACTTCGCCGGCCGGGTCGTACAGCACGGGCAAGCCGAAGAAGCGGGCCGCGTCGCACACTTCGCCGCTGATGCGCGCATCCAGGCGGTGCGCCTTGATGCCGACAAAACCGTAACGCTCGACGGCCGTGCGCACCAGGTCCAGGATGCGGCCCCGGTCGCGCCGCGCATGCACGAAGGCAAAACCGTAGAAACGCTGCGGATCGGACGCGACCAGGCGCGCCACGCCATGGTTGGCGATGGCGTAATCGGAGTGGAAGGTGGCGAACAGCACGCTGCGGGCGATGCCGGCCGCCTGCGCGCGGCGCAGATAGGCTTGCAGCGGCGCATCGCTGTCCCACGGCCCGCTCAAGCCGTCGCCCGGTCCCGCATGGCAATGACAGTCGATGATCATCTTGCCGCGCTATTGCCAGTCGCCCATGACGACGATGCGGTTGCCGCGCCGGCGCCGGCGCCAGCGCCCGCTCTCCTCCTCGCCCTGCGGCGCGGCCGAACGGAAGTGCGGCAGTTGCTGGTGCAGGGCCCGCGTCAGCGCGCTTTCCACGGCGCGCGCGCTGCCGTCGCCGTCTGCCGCCAGGCGCGCCGCCTGCCCCGCGATGCGCACGAAGCGGCGCGCCAGCTCCAGTTCGCGGTCGGCTGGCGCTGCGGCTTCCATCTCCAGTTCCAGCGCATTGCTGGCGGCGCGCCCCAGGGCCGAACCGAGCGCCGTGCCCACGCCCGGTATCGGTATCATCGAACCGAGGGCGCCGCCGACAAAGGGCAAGGCCGTCTTGGCCACGGCCTTCAAAGCGCCGCCCAGGGGCTTGGCCACCTTGGCGATGGTAGCACCCACCTTCTTGACGCCCTTCCACACGCTCTTGAAGACGTTGCCGAGAAACTGTTCCAGCTCTTCCTCGCTGGACACTTCCAGCAATTCCATGGCCAGCTGCAACTCTTCCTCTTCGCTGAAGACGGCCGGGGCGCTTCCCTTGCCGGACCAGGTTTCGCCAAATTCCAGCACTTCAAACGCAGCGCCGGCCCGCAGGCGGCATTGGGCGCATTCACATTCAAGTTGGTGCATGGTGCTCTCCTTCGCAGTAATGAACGGGCTCTCGTCAGTTCCACATTTCGCCCAGCACAGCCAGTTCCAGTTCGCGCCGCTGGTTGGTCAGCACGCCGCGCTGGTTGGCAAACATGTCGTCGTGGATGCGCTGCTCGATGCGGCGCCGCTGCGCCGCCGAGGACAGGGCCGCCACGTACACCTGGTGACCGCTCAAGTCGATGCCCATCATCTGGCCGCACAGCCGGTGCTGCAGCAAACGGCGGTGCAGATCGTCCGTCTGGCCGCTGTAGGCGCGGCGCCGCCCGCCCGCATCGAACTCGATCACGTACAGGCCCGGGCCGCGGCCATTCGGGTCGCGCAAGGCATTGGCCAGCGTCCCCAGCGCCTGGTAATTCAGGGCCGCCGCTTCCGGCACCCGGCCCATGGTGCCGGCCAGGGTGGGCGGGATTTCACCCTGCTGCCCATCATCGTCCTGGCCCTGATCCTGGCCCGCATCGATGCCCGGCTCCGGCTCCTGCTGGTCGCCAAAGGCCGGTTCCGCCACGGGATAGGCCTGCGGATAGAGGGTCGGGTAGATGGGCACATAGCCGCCCCAGCTCCGGTAGCGCGGCGGCAGATAGGGCAAGGGCGGCGGTGCGGGACGCGGCGGCCTGCGCGCCGGATTCGCCTGGTAGCGCGGCGGTGCGGGACGGCGCTGTCCGCGCAGAGGCGGCCGCGCGCGCAGCCCGCCGCCGCGCATGCCGCCGCGCGCGCCACCGGGGGGCCAGCGCTCGCCCTCCCATTCGGCCTCGCCCTCTTCCTCCCCTTGCCACTCCTGCGACCACTCCGGCGCCCATTCCTGCTCGCCGACCGCTCCCGGCTGCCCCGCAAAGGGCAGCATTTCAAACGCTTCGTTCATATCGCCTCCTGATGTGATGTTCAAGCAAGCCCATCGCCTGCTCCAGTTGCCGCGGCGTCTGGTCGGCCCGCAGCAGAAAAGTCAGCGCGCCGGGACCGTCCCCCGCTTGCGCCAGCGACAGCACGCCCGCTGCGCGCAAGGCTTGTTGCAAATGGGCGCGGCCGGGCAGGCGCTGCACGGGAAAGCTGCCGCCCCGGCAGGCGATGCCGGCCGCCGCCATCCCCGCCCTCCATTGCGCCACCCTGTCCCCCAGCCTGGCGCGCAGGGCATCGCCATGGCGCGCATTGAGCGCCATGGCGCGCCGCGCCGCCGCCAGCACGGCTGCCGAAGGCGGACTGGCATGCACGCGCGTCTGGCTGTGCGCCGTGAAGCGCCGCAGCAAGTTCCCGCTGCCCGCCAGCACGGCCAGCGGCACGCCGAAACCCTTGGCCAGCGAGGCGCCGATGATCAGGTGGCCTCCCCCCTTGTCGTAGCCGCCCGGCAAGCCATGCAGCCGCGCCGAGCCGCCACCCTGTGTACCCGCCACGCCCAGCACCTGCGTGTCGTCCAGCAGCAGATAACCGCCCCCCTGGCGCGCCAGGGCCGCGTAGCCGGCCAGCGGCAAGACCTGTTCACTGCCCGGCACATAGCCATCGGCCAGGATCAGCGGGCGCCGCCCCTGCCGGCCCCAGTCCGCCGCCAGGCGCCGCAGCACCGCCATCTCGCCGCTGGGAAACATGCGTAGGGGCAAGCCCAGCGCCTGCGCCCGCTCGGCACCCCAGCGCGCGATGGCGTAGCTGCCGCCATCGACGAGGATCACCAACCGCTCGGCAGCCAGCATGCCGAACAGGTCCCAGAACAGGTGCAGGGTCGACGGCAGCATGCAGGCGGCCTCGCAGCCTTGCAGCGCAGCCAGGCTTGCTGCCAGGGCTTGCGCGCCGGGCGGCTCCTGCAGCGCGGCCGGCTGGCCCAGGGTCAGGCTGCTCCACGGCGCCAGCGAAGCCGCCGGATGGCGCATGCCAAGGTACAGCGCACTGGTAAAATCGAGCATGCACGCGCCCCGCTCCCGTGCTAGACGCTGCGCAGCTGCTGGCTCAGGCGCTGGCGCAGCAATACCGAAGGCATCGTCGCTTCGATCGCCGGGTCGCTGCTGTCGACGGACAAATCGACCCCGGTGGCGGCGCGGTAGCCGTGGATATAGCCCTGCACTTGCGGACGCCAGAAACGGGCCCAGTTGAAGGCCTGCGTGGGTTCGTAGATGTCGCTCCAGTTGCCGTAGCGCACGGAGAGCAGCAATTGCTCGCCAAAGATGGCCAGGTTGCGGAAATGCATCACGCTCGTATCCGTCCAGCCCTGCAGTTTCTTCATGGCATCAACGCGGTCCATCCACGGTTCCGGATACGCCACCATCACGCGCGTCGGTAGGAATTCGCGGAATTCGGGGCGCGCCAGCATCCATTGCTGCATCAGCATTTCGATGCGCGCCGTCGACGGCAAGTCGCCGAACTGGTTGTGCGCGCCCTGCGACAGGATCAAATGGATTTCCTTCAAGGCATTCAGCACGGGGAAGGCGTCCGCCTTCACGGTGGTGTCGTCATCCTGCTTGTAGAACGAGGTCAACAGGCGCAGCAAATGGTGGAACGCTTCCAGGAATTTCGAGCGGCTGTCGGCTGGCCGGAAGTGCTGGACCGCCTTGCCGTCCAGGCGCACGCCGTAGTGATGGTCGTACTCGTAGTTGCGGCGCACCACGGTCAGCCGGTGCTGCTCATCTTGCGTGTATCCCCAGAGCAAGTTGTTCAGGGGACGCAGCATGTCGATTTCCGTGTTCGACAGGGGATCGAGGCCGCCGCCGGGGGCGCGCAGGTTCTGGAAGCGTTGCGCGATGGCGTTCATGGTCTGCACCAGCATGCCCTCTTCATGCCAGTACGACCAGATCAGTTCCAGCAGGCAAGGGTTCGCCAGCTTTTCCTGGATGATGCCAAAGCACAGGTCCACCTCGCCTTCCTGGCCGCGCGGGATGCTGATGGGGATGTCGGGCAATTTGCGGCGGATCACGGCCAGGTAGGGCAAGGTCTGGAAGCCGTCGATGTTTTCCAGGTAATCGTTGCGCAGCACGGTTTCCAGGTCACGCCCCTGGGGGATGTCGCGCCGGTCCAGATAGGCGTTGTCTTCAGCCGGATTGAAGGCCAGCGGCTGGTTCAGCACGCCGCAATTGACCATCACGAACGCTTCCGTCGCCACTTTCAGCACGCGGTAGGAGTCCGAATCGGAGAACGGCAGCGCGCGGCGCTGCTTGAGCTGCTGGAACATGTCGGCCTTCTTGACGAAGCGCTCCTGCTCGAAGCCGCGCACAGCGGCCAGGTCGCCGCAAAACAGGCTGTCCATGAAATGCAGGTAATTCGTAAACGACATCGCCTCGGTGCTGTTGCGTATCAGGGTCCACAGCGGCAAGTCTTCCGTCGGCTCCGTTTCCGTGCGCGTCAGCGACACGCCCACATTGCCCGAGATGGGCTGCGGCTGGCGCTCTTCCGTCTCGTATTCCGCATCCACGGCCAGCATGGCGTTTGGACTCAGCCCTTCCGGCACGGGCAAGGCACTGCGCAGGTCGGGCCGCTGCGACAGCATCATCTGCGCCATGAAACGGTGCATGCCGGCGCGCCGCACGGGTGTGGAAAAGGCGTTCGGCGTGCCGCGCATGGGCACCCATGGCGCGGCGGCCAGCACCTGCACCTGGTCGCGCCCGTCCGCGCTTTGATCGCCGTCAAACGAGACGCTGGCCACGGCGCGGTCGCCCACCCTGCCGAAATTGCAGTCGCTGGGATGGCAGTCCGGTGTTTCGAAGGCCAGTCCCACCTGCGGATTGAGCTGCGGCTTGAAGCACAGCACGGCACTGCAGCCGGCCTGCACCGTCACGCACTGGGGCGCCGTGGCGGGGAAATTGCCATACACGCCCACGTAGCTGCCCGTCGCCAGGTCGGCAAACACGGTGCTGCCACGGCCATCCGTCCAGCGCACGCCGACCAGCATGGCGGGGTCTGGTACCCAGGTGGCGGCGTTGAAATCATGGCAGTCCGCCTCGGCGCCCCGGTACAGGCTGATCGCGGCATTGACGACCATGGCCCCGCTGTCCTGCTCGTGCACGGTGACGACGATGCTGCCGCCCTGCTGTTTCGGACCCGCCTGGCCCGCCGCCCCGCTCCTGCTGCCCATCTTGCCACCCATCTTGCTGCTCATCTTGCTGCTCATGTCATTCTCCTCAATGGATAATCAAACGGCCTGCCGGACCGGCGGCCATGCCGCACGACATCCGCGCACAGCTCCGACGTGTCCAGGGTGCTGCGCAGGGCCCAGTGGGTCAGCAAACGCCCCAGCAGCTCGCTTTCGTCTTCCGGGCTCAAGGTGGCGCTGGCGCGCGCCTGGCCCAGCACGGCGAACACCAGGATCGGCGTCGCCTGGTACATCTGCGCCGGCGCCAGGGTCCAGCTGCGAAACAGCTGCGCCAGCATCGCCGGCTGGCGCGTGTGCACGTCCATGGCTTCGACCAGCGAGCCGCCGCGCAAGGCCGGCGGCCGGTGCTGCACCAGCAAGCCCACCAGGGCGTCCATGCTGGCCTGCAACTGTTCCAGCAACCGCTGCCGGGCCGGCGGCAAGCCGGCCAGCGGGTAATACGACAGCCACAGCTGTTCCAGGCGATCCCACTGCGGATGCGGATACAAAGCCCGTCCCATGGCGCAGCTCAGGCGCACCCGCAGCCATGGCACCGGATGGGGATCGTCGATATTGAGACGGAAGACAAACACGCGCGGCAGGCTGACCACGCCGATCAGACCCAGGGTGGCGGCCACGCCGACCCGCGCCAGCGACCAGAAATCGGCCACGATCTCGGAGATCCACCGCTCCCACAACTGCCACACGTGAACCAGGCCGCTGCCGCCGTGCTGCATGGCTTGCAGCACGGGCCGCAAGGACGCCACCAGGTCCAGCAGCGCCGCGCCCTGGTGGCCGATCTCGTGCACCAGCGACGAGGCGATGCCGCTGCCTATCATGCGTTCGCGCGGCAGGCGGATGATGGCGACGGGATTGTCGCCGCCGCCCGGCAGGCGCGTGCGCGCACGGCGGATGGCCGCGCCCGGCCCCCGGTCCAGGTAGCAGATCACGGGCGGCGCCTGGTAGACATCGCCGGGCAGCGCCAGCGCATCGGCGGCAACGATGTCGAGGCCGGCCAGCCACACGCCCGTCTTGTGCTCGCTGCGCTGGGTGATGACTTCGTTGAACAGGTCGAACTGGGTCAGCGCGGCATTGAACTTCAGGCGCAGGAAAGTGAAGCGGCGCTGGGCCTCGGCAGCCGTGGCCATGCTGGCGCCGTCGGCGTGCTCGCGCCGCAGCCACCACTGGAACTGGGCCACCATGCGCCGCAACGCGCGCCTGCCCTGCACCAGCTGGCTTTCGATGGCCGACTGGGCGCTGGGCATCAGGGCCGCCGCCAGCACCGTCGGCTCGATCAGCGCGAACGGTTCCAGCCGCGCCAGCCGCGTCAGCAGCGAGCGCGCCTCCTGCTCCAGCATCCAGGCTGCATAAGCGCCGATGGCCATGATGTCAGACGCCGTACAGGACGATCTTGTGGCCTTGCCGCGCCCAGCGCCCGCTGGATGGGCGCATGCCGGCCTGGCTGCGCACGCCGGCCGGCGCCATGCCGCCCCCCGCAGCTGCGCCGCTGCCGTTCTGCGTGGCGACCTGGCCGCCCGGACGGCCCAGCAGGCCTGGCGCGAACTGGCGCGCCGCCGCGCTGGCCGCCGCCTGGGCGATGGCGCGCGGGTCGCCATTGCCGCGCGCTTGCGCGGCGCGGTTGACGGTATCGGCCGCCAGGCGCACGAACTGCTTGGCGCCCTCGAATTCTCGGTCTTCGTTCGACGACGCTTCCGCTTCCAGCCCCAGGGCGCTGCCGGCGGCCGAGGCCAGGCCGCTGCCGATCTTGGCGCCCAGCGGGCCGCCGAAATAGCCGCCGATGGCGCCGCCCGCCAGGGGAATGGCCTTCTTCGCCACGCCCTTGAGCACGCCGCCGATGGCTTGTCCCACGGGCGACTTGATGATGCCGCCCGCCACGGAGGCGGCCTTGCGCAGGAAATTGCCGAGAAACTGTTCCAGTTCGGCTTCATTGCTGACCGACAACAGTTCATTCGCCAGTTCCATCTCCTCGGCCTCGGAAAACATGGCGTTCGCGCCGCCCTCGCCGCTCCACTCGCCCTGGCCAAACTCGAACTGTTCCGCTTCAAAGCCGGACATTTCCTGTCCATATTCCAGGGTCGTACGATCCAAGTCATGCATGATGAGCTCCTCAAAGTTAGCACCTCGGTTGACACTTCAGTTGACACCTCAGCTGACACAACAGTGCCGGACGCAGCAGCCGTCCGGCTAACAATCGAGCACGACGATGTGCCCGCCCTCGCGGCGCCAGTGGCCACCGTCCCGTCCCGGCATTTGCGCCGCCTGCCTGAGCAAGCCTGGCGCCACGCGGCGTGCCACTTGCAGCAAGGCGGTGTCCACCCGCGCCCTGGGGTCGCGCGCGCCCAGGACGCCGTCCTGCGCCAGCGCCGTGTTGACGGCATCGATCAGGTGCACGACCTGGCGCGCCAGTTCGAATTCCTTGTCTTCCGGGCTCAATCCTTCCAGTTCCATGCCGAAGATGGCCGCAGCGCGCCGCTTGAGCGCCTGCGGCGAGCCACCATGCAGGGGCAGCAAGGGCGCCACCACCTTGCCCAGCAACTGGCGCAGCGGCCCTTCCAGCGGCGTGCCGCGCACTTGCTGGCCCGCCGCGGTGGCGCCCAGCTGGTGCGCCAGGAAAGCATCGAATTGGGCCGGCCCTTGCAATTCCAGCAACTGCGCCGCCAGCGCCAGCGCATCTTCCTGGAGCGGCAGCATGCCCGGCGCGTCAGGCAATTCCATTTCGGGACGATAGGCGAGCAGGCGGCTGGTCATGACAGGCTCCGGTGGAAGGCGGGCGGGTGGCCCATGCCTCACTGACGCAAGGGCCATGCCAGTCCGGCGCAGGGGAAGAATGGGACAGGACAGCGAACGGCGTTTCGCCGATAGCGTAAAAACCATGGTTTCCGGCGAAGCGGGTTTCGTTGTCAAGATGAGCTTTCAAACAAGCTTAATTGGCAGGAATGATTACGTCGCCTATCCGCCACAGTGCTCGCTATCGGCAAAAAATATTTTTCATTTTTAAAAAGCAAACTTCGCGCTACCCCACCAAAAACACCACCAATACCATGCCAACGGACGATAAAAATAAACGTGGCCAACACGTAAATAGTTAATTGGAAACAGGATTTTGGTAGGCAAGCCCTACAATTAATGGGCCAGAATTTGATTGCCTGAAAGAAACTAAATGATAGACCCTACCTTGCGCCGTTTATTGGCCATCACATTACTCAGCCTGCTTGCCGCCTGCGGCGGTGGCGGCGACAGCAAGACCGGCGCCACCCAGAACCCGGACATATCGGTCGTGCCGCCCGCGACCACCGCCCCCGGCGATCCGGCCACCCCCGGCACCAAGCCGGGCGACACCATCCCGCCGCCGCCCCTGACCACGCCCCCGGCCAACCAGACCGCCACCTTCACGCGTGCGGAAGCGTCGCGCTTCCTGGGCCGCGCCACGTTCGGGCCGGACATGGCGGCCATCGACGCCCTCGCCGCCAGCGACAGCGACGCCTGGTTCCGCGCGCAGTTTTCCAAGCCGCAAACCTTGCATCGCAAATATATCGACGCCAAGTATCCCGTTGCGGGCGCGGCGGCCACCAAGGCCGTGCCGAACGACTTTTACGAGTCGTTCTGGCAGCAAGCCGTGCGCGGCGACGACCAGTTGCGCCAGCGCGTGGCCTTTGCCCTGTCGGAAATCTTCGTCGTGTCCACGCAAAACGAGAGCGTATGGACGCAAACGCGGGGCGTCGCCAGCTATTACGACATGCTGGGGCAACATGCGTTCGGCAACTTCCGCACCCTGCTGCAGGGCGTGGCCACCCATCCGATGATGGGGCTGTACCTGTCGCACCTGCGCAACCAGAAGGAATCGGCCACGCGTACGCCCGACGAGAATTTCGCGCGCGAAGTGATGCAGCTGTTTACCATCGGCCTGTACCAGCTGAATGCGGATGGTTCATTGAAATTGTCCGGCGGCAAGCCCATCGACACCTACACGCGCGACGATGTGGGCGGCCTGGCGAAAGTGTTTACAGGCTGGAGCTGGGCCGGCCCTGACCAGGGTGCGAACCGTTTCTTTGGCAGCGTGGCCGATCCGGACCGCGACTGGAAACCGATGCAGAACTATGCGGCGTACCACTCCACCAGCGAAAAGCGCTTCCTGGGCGTGAGCGCGGCGGGCGCCGCCGGCGGCGAAGCGGACATGGCGCTGGCCCTCGACACCCTGTTCAACCATCCGAATGCCGGGCCCTTCTTCGGCCGCCAGCTGATCCAGCGCCTGGTGACCAGCAACCCCAGCCCGGCCTATGTGGGCAGGGTTGCGGCCGCCTTCGCCAACAATGGTTCAGGCGTGCGCGGCGACATGCAGGCCGTGATCCGCGCCGTGCTGCTCGACCCCGACGCGCTGGCGCCAGCCGGCAGCAGCCTGCGCACGGGCAAATTGCGCGAACCGCTTGTGCGTCTGGGCAACTGGATGCGCGCCTTTCACGCCAAAGATGCGGCCTTGCAGTACCGCATCTATTACCTGAGCGATCCGCTGTCGGGACTGGGGCAGAATCCCATGAACGCGCCATCCGTCTTCAACTACTTCCGTCCCTCGTACGTGCCGCCCAATTCGGCGCTGGCGACGGCGGGCCTGGTGGCGCCGGAAATGCAGATCACGTCGGAGCCATCCGTCACCGGTTACCTGAACTTCATGCAGGACGCCATCCGCGGCGGCGTGGCGGAAAACAGCGCCGTGCAAGCCGATTATTCGGCCGAAGTGGCCCTGGCCGACCAGCCCGCCGCCTTGCTGGACCGGGTCAACTTGCTGTTAATGTCCGGCAATATGTCGTCCCGGCTGCGCGGCAAGATCCTGGCGGCCGTCACGAGCATCGCGATTCCCCCTGCCAGCGGCAGCAATGCCGCGCAAGTGACGACGGCAAAAACCTACCGCGTGCACCTGGCCATTTTCCTGGCCATGGCCTCGCCTGAATACCTGGTTCAAAAATAAGGAAGCAGCATGACCATCACCTCTCATTTCTCGCGCCGCCGCTTCCTCGGCTCCATGCTGGGCCTGGCCGGCACCGCGGCCACGCCATTCGCCCTCAACCTGGCCGCCATGGGCCAGGCCGCAGCCCAGTCCGCCGACGACTACAAGGCCCTCGTCTGCCTGTTCATGACCGGCGGCAATGATTCCTTCAACACGGTGCTGGCCACGGACACGCCATCGTGGAGCGAATACCTGCGCCTGCGCAACACGGGCAGCAACGATTCGATCCACCTGCCCGGCGTCGGCGAAACGGGCGGCGTGCTGCCGATCACGCCCGCCACGGCGCAAACGGGCCGCAGCTTTGCCCTGCATCCCGCCCTCGCCCCCGTGAAAGACCTGTTCGACGGCGGCCGCGCCGCCATCGTTGCCAATGTGGGCACCCTGATCCAGCCCCTGACCCTGGCGCAATACAAGGTGGGCAATGTGGCGCTGCCGCCGAAACTGTTTTCGCATAACGACCAGCAATCGACCTGGCAATCGGGCTTGCCGGAAGGCGCCAGCATCGGCTGGGGCGGACGCCTGGGCGACCTGCTCGGCACGGGCAACGCGAATGCGACGTTTACGGCCATCTCGGCCGCGTCAAACGCGCTGTTCCTCAGCGGGCGCCAGGTGCGCCAGTTCCAGGTGGGCCAGGCAGGCGCCGTGCCGATCCGCAATATCGGCGGCGGCTACCTGTTCGGCACCACCGAGGGCGAGACCGCCTTGCGCGACATCATCAGCACGGCGGGCGACGACATGATGGAGCAGGAACACGTGGCGACGGTACAGCGCGCCATTTCCAGCCAGAGCGTGCTGAGCGGCGCCATGCTGGCGGCCGGCGCGGGCGGCGTGCCCAATCCGCCGCCCTACATCAACCCGAACACGGGCGCGTCCAGCGTCAACCAGCTGGCCGTGCAATTGCAGACGGTGGCGCGCATCATCGGCGGGCGCGGTCCCCTGGGGGCGAAACGGCAAGTGTTTTATGTGACCCTGGGCAGCTTCGACACGCATGACCGCCAAAAGGAATTGCATGGCGACCTGATGGCGCGCCTGGCGCACGCGCTCGCGTATTTCGACGCGACCCTGGCGACCCTGCAGGGCGCCGACGTGCGGCGCCAGGTGACGACGTTTACGGCGTCGGACTTCGGCCGCACCTTCAGCAGCAACGGCGACGGCACGGATCACGGCTGGGGCGCGCACCACTTTGTCGTGGGCGGCGCCGTGAAGGGCCGTGACATCTACGGCACCTTCCCCGCCACGGGCCTGGGCCATGAGCTGGACGTGGGTTCCGGCTCCCTGCTGCCGACCACCTCCGTCGACCAGTATGGCGCCACCCTGGCCAAATGGTTCGGCGTGGCAGACGGCCAGCTGGCCGACGTGTTCCCGAACATCGGCAACTTCAGCCGGCGCGACCTGGGTTTCATGACGGCAACTTAACCGTTCACGGCCACCGTCAGGGTGACCACATAACCATCGGTGGCATTGCCCGTCACCGTCGCCATCTGCAGGCTGGTGCCGTCGGCAAAGACATTGTCGGTGGCATAGCTGATCTGCGCCAGGTTGCGCACGCTGGCCGTGTAGCCGCTGCCCGTGTAAGCCTCGTTCAGCGTTGCCATCGGGAAGGTAAACTGCGACGTCTTGATGCGGTTCGCGGCGCTGGCCGCCTTGGCCAGGCTGGGATACACCTCGAAATGCACGTGCGGCATGCGTCCGGCGTAGCAGCCGGGAAAGATGGTCGTAAACGCCAGCTTGCCGGCGCTGTCCGTTTCCTGCACGCCGCGCAGGTAATTTTGCGCCGTCACGCCGCTCGAATACAGCGAATACAGGCCGTCGCGGTCGCAATGCCATAAATACACGGCGTAGCCGGCCAGGCTGGCGCAGCCGCCGCTGGCGTTGAGCAACTGCAAATTGATGGTCAAGGGCACGCCTGCCGCCACGCCCGTGGCGCCGTTGAAACTGGCGCGGATATCGCTGCGCACGACGCCCGACTGGTTCAGCACGTTGATGATGCTGCCGCCATTCGTGTTCGTGCCATCGGCCGGATACGGCCCGCCCGTTTCCTCGGGAATTACCGTGCAGGCGCCCGCGGTCGGTATCGTGACGCTGCCGGCGCTGCCGGACGTGCCTGTGACGCCGCCTCCGCTCGCGGCCGTGCTGCTGGCGTCCGACCCGCCGCCGCAGCTCATCAACGGCAAGGTGGCGGCGCCGGCCAGCAGCCAGCGCAGGACTTGCCGCCGTTCGGCCGCCTGTTGCCGCATCATTTCGAGGTCGGATGCCAGACCGTGATCATGTAAGTCCATATGTATTCCATCAAGTAGGGCAAGCTCGCCAGGGCAGGACTCAGGCTGGCGCACAGGAACAGCGCCTGCGTGGCCCGTTGCGCGAGCGCCTTCCTGGCGGCAATGGCGAGCTTGCGTTCCATGGCTCAAGCCGTTGTATCGACCAGGTTGCCGCTGGCGGACAGGCTGCCGCCCGCACTCGCCGCGCCCAGGCTGCCCGACAGTGCCTGCAGGAAACTGCTCAGTTTGCTGCTGCTCGTGCCGCCCTCATCGCCGCCCAGCGCGCTGAGCAGGCTGGCAAAGCTGGACTGCAAGTCCGTCACGCTGCTGTCCGCGCTCTGCGCGCTGTCGCTGCCTGACGACGAGAGTTTTTGCAGCAGGCTTTGCAAATCCGACTCGATATTGCCGGGACCGCCGCGCGCGCCACCGCCGGGTGGCGGCCCCGAAGGCGGCTCTGCCCCCTCTTCTTGCCCGCCGGCACCGCCACCGCTCTGCGCATGCAGGCTGCCCATCAGCTGGTGCAGGAAGGCGCCCAGCGCCTGGCCCGCGTCGCCGCTGCCGGCGGCGCTGGTGCCGTCCGTCGCGCTTTCGCCATCGCTGGCATCGACCGACACGCCGATCGATGACAAGGCGCTGGAAATAGCGTCGAGAAATGCGCCATCGTCGGGTTTTGACGGCCGCGTGCCGCCCGCGCCACTGGTACTGCCGGTATTGCTGCCGCCGCCCAGGCGGCTGAACGCGCTCAGCTGACTGGCGGCGCTGGTCGAACTCAAGGCACTGATGCTCATCTCACTCTCCTGTGCTTATTGGGGGCGGCGCGGGCCGGGGCGGCTGTCGCCCCGCTGCTGCGCCTGCTTGCGCTGCTCCGGCGTCAGCACGGCCAGCAATTGCTGTTCCAGCCGCGCCTGCTGCAAGCTGATCTGCGCCATGGCTTGCGCCGCCGTGCTGGCCAGCGCGCTGGCCTTCGCATCGTCGTAGGCGCTGGACGCGGCCAGCGCGCGCAGTTGCGCATGGGCCTTGAAGGCGATCTTTTCCTGTTCCCGCAGCAAGGGCGCCTGGGCATAGGTGGCGGCGAAAATCTTGTCCTGCTGCGCTTCGCTCAAGTCGATGCCGCGCAGGAATGGCGGCAAGCCCGGCGCACCGGGTCCGCCGGGTCCGTGAAGCAGGCCGGGCGGCGGCCCTTCCATGGGTGCAGCTTCTTGCTGGGCCAGCGCCAGCAGCGGCATGCTGCAGGCGGACAGCAGCAACAGGGATACGGCAATACTCAGGTATTTCATCGGGCTTTCCTTTCGTGGCGATCAGCCCTGATTGTGGGCGTCTGGCATGTAAAGCAACGTTAGGGCGGCGTAAAAGCGTGTAAAGGAAGGTGCGCAAATGTAAGCGGACGTATGTAAAAGCGGGTAAAACCGCCCTGAACGGCCCCCTTTGACTGCTATCATCGGGCGATATTCACCCGAAAAAAGCACAGGCATGAGCAAGGTTTTGTTAATCGATGACGACGTGGAACTGGTCGGCATGTTCCAGGAATACCTGACGCAGGAAGGTTTTGACGCCCGCGCCGTGCATGACGGCGAAAGCGGCGCGGCCGAGGCGCTGACGGGCCTGTACGCCATCGCCATCCTCGACGTCATGATGCCGCGCATGAATGGCCTGGAAACCCTGCGCCGCATCCGCGCCGGCAGCAACCTGCCCATCCTGATGCTGACGGCGCGCGGCGACGATACGGACCGCATCGTAGGCCTGGAGCTGGGCGCCGACGATTACGTGACAAAACCGTGCACGCCGCGCGAGTTGACGGCGCGCATCCGCGCCATCCTGCGCCGTGCGCAAGCGGCGCCGCAGGACACGTCGGGCCTGGCGCCGCTGACCGTGGGCCAGTTGACGATGTGGCCGGAACAGCGCCGCGTTGCCTGGGCCGGCGCGCACCTGGAGCTGACGAGCACGGAATTCAACCTGCTGGAAGTGCTGGTGCGCCATGCGGGCAAGCCCGTGAGCAAG
This sequence comes from Janthinobacterium kumbetense, assembly GCF_023703445.1. NCBI lineage: Bacteria > Pseudomonadati > Pseudomonadota > Betaproteobacteria > Burkholderiales > Oxalobacteraceae > Janthinobacterium > Janthinobacterium kumbetense. The sequence continues at coordinate 521,369 of NZ_JAMQGR010000001.1, read as the reverse complement.
AATCAGCTGTCCGAACTGGGCCTGGGCCGGCCCATGGCCCGCTTCGACCGCAATATCGACGTGCATTTGAGCAGCCTGCGCCGCAAGCTGGGCAGCCTGGCCGATGGCCGTTCCTGCCTGCAAACCGTGTACCGTCTCGGCTACCAGCTGATCAAGGAGTAAGCGTGGGCCGTCTGTTCTGGAAGTTTTTTCTGTGCATCATGCTGGCGCAAGTGACGGCCACCATCGGCATCGGCGGCACCTTCTGGCTGAAAAACCGGGCCGCGCAGCAGGAACGGGCCCTCGACATCGACACCAGTCCGCCCGCGCAAATGATCATCGAGGCCGCCAGCGCCACCGTGGAAGCGGGCGGCAGCCAGGCATTGCGGCAATTCCTGGGCAAGCTCGAACGCATGCGCGTGTTTGCTGTCGATGCCAAAGGGCAAGAATTGATGGGCCGCGCCGTGCATCCCGCCATGCTGGCCAAGGCGCGCGCCATGCTGCAACAAAGCCAGGCTCATCCGGTCGTGCGCGACGTGGCCGGCAGCGACGGCAAGCGCTACCTGCTGTTCCTGCCCTCGTCCGAACGCTTCCGCAATGCCGAGGCGGGCGCCGCGCGCGACACGCTCAACGCCGTCACCCTGAGCGGCCCGCGCGCCATGGGACCCGGTCCACGCCCCAGCGAAGCGGGCGCCCCGCCGCCACGCGGCGAATTCGGCCGCGGCATGCCGCCCGGCCCGCGCATGGACAGCCCCTACCGCACCTTCATTCCCTTGGCCGCCGCCATCGCCGCCAGCCTGCTGTTCGCCTTTTTGCTGGCCTGGTATTTTGCGCGCCCCATCCGCGACCTGCGCCAGGCGTTCGAGGCCGCCTCGCACGGTAACCTGGCGCCGCGCTTCCACGCCAGCGGCAAGCGCGGCGATGAATTGACGGACCTGGGACGCGATTTCGACCGCATGACGGGCCGTTTGCGCAGCCTCATGGACAGCCAGAGGCGCTTGCTGCATGATGTCTCGCATGAGCTGCGCTCGCCGCTGGCGCGCTTGCAGGCCGCCATCGGCCTGGCGCACCAGCAGCCGGAAAAGATGGCCGCCTCGATGCAGCGCATCGAACGCGAAAGCGAGCGCATGGATAAACTGATCGGTGAACTGCTGACCCTGTCGCGGCTGGAAGCGGGCGCCGTGCAAGCGGGCGCCGGGCACGCGCACAGCGAAGACGTCGGCATCGCCGACCTCGTGCACGACATCGTGGACGACGCCCGCTATGAAGCCAGGGCGCGCCTGATGGGCATCGACCTGGCGGTCGACGCGGCCATGGCCGACGCCAGCGTCACGGGCCAGCCCGAACTGCTGGCGCGCGCCGTGGAAAACGTGGTGCGCAATGCCGTCAAGCACAGCCCCGATGGCGGCACGGTGGATGTCGAGCTGTCACGCCAGCATGATTGCTTGCGCATCGCCGTGCTGGACCGGGGACCCGGCGTGGCCAGCGCCGACCTGGCCCGCATTTTTGAACCGTTCTTCCGCGCCGCCAATACCCAGCACAGCACAGACGGCCATGGCCTGGGCCTGGCCATCACCCAGCACGTCATCAACGCCCATGGCGGCCACATCGGGGCCAGCTTGCGCAGCGGTGGCGGACTGTGCGTGGAAATGTTGTTGCCCGTCAAAACGCCAGGCTGACCTGTCGGCGAGCCTGGCGTCTTTTACGCGCGGAGTTGCTGTTACGCTTGCGTATCGATGATGCTGCCCAGGGTGGACGAGGTCGATTTGGCCGGGCTCGTCGCCGTATCGGCGCTGCTGACCGGCTGAGCATCTTGCTGCGCCGCCTTCTGCGCGGCGGCAGCTTGCAACTGGGCAATTTGCGCCTGCAAGGCCTGGATTTGCTGCGCCAGCTGCTGCTGCAGCTTTTGCGACGCCTCCGTCTGCTCGCCCTTCTGCGACTCCGTCAACTGCTTTTGCGCCGCCGTGATCTGCTTTTGCAGCGCCGCGATCTGCGAACTGCTGCCCGAACTGGCGCTACCGGCCGCGCTGACCGCGCTGCCTGAACCGATTGCCGCTACCATGATGCCTCCTCAGTGTTTCGATACCAAGGTTAACGGCAAGCATGGGCGCGGATGTAGTGCCGCAGGTGTAAAGGCAGGTAAAGACAGGGAAAGACGGCTGGCGCCCCTCCCTTCACCGCAATCAGGTCTTGGGTAGCGTTACGCCGACCTGGCCCTGGTATTTGCCGCCGCGGTCCTTGTACGACGTTTCGCACACTTCATCTGACTCGAAGAACAGCACTTGCGCCACGCCTTCGTTGGCGTAGATTTTCGCCGGCAACGGTGTCGTGTTGGAAAACTCCAGGGTCACATAGCCTTCCCATTCCGGTTCGAACGGGGTGACGTTGACGATGATGCCGCAGCGCGCATACGTGCTCTTGCCCAGGCATATCGTCAGCACATTGCGGGGAATGCGGAAATACTCGACGGTACGGGCCAGCGCGAACGAGTTCGGCGGGATGATGCAATAACCCTTGCCGGACACGTCGACGAAGTTGTTCGCGTCGAAATCCTTCGGATCGACGATGGTGGTGTTGATGTTGGTGAACAACTTGAACTCGTCGGCGCAACGGATGTCATAGCCATAGCTGGAGGTGCCGTAGGAAACGATGCGGTTGCCGTCGCGTTCCTTGACCTGGCCCGGTTCGAACGGCTCGATCATGCCCGTTGTTTCCGCCATGCGGCGTATCCATTTATCGCTTTTAATCGTCATCGCAGGGGTATCTTTCTAGAATATCGGAATGGCTGGGGCCGCACGCCTGCTGCAGGCGTGGCCCGGATGGCAGGATTTTACGCGAAAAACCGCCACTTTTGGCCCTTGCCCGCTGAAAATCCTTGCCAGTCGGCTAGTGTTTAGCCAACAGCGAGGTGATCATCTCGCGCACCACTTGCGCCGTCAGTTCCGGGTTTTCCATGGGAAACAGATGCCCGCCCGGCACCTGGCGGAAAAATTTGCCGACCAGCTTGCGCGTGGCCGTCAAGCCCGCCTGGCGGCATTCCACCGATTCCGTGCCACCGATAAAACCGATGGGCACGGGAAAACCATCCTTGACGAGGCCGCCGATATGGTGCGGCAAGCTGCGGTAGACCTGCGTTTCCACTTCGCGCGTAAAGCGCAGCTGCACCCCTTCCGGATGCGGCGCCAGGCCGCTGTCGATGTAATCGCGCAAGACTTGCGGCGCCCAGATAGCGAACATGTCCTTGGCGGCAAAATGCGCATACGCAGCTTGCGCATCGGGCCACAGCTTGCGCCGCCGGGCGGAAAAACGGGCGGGAGAGTAACGCTCGCCCAGTGCCGTGTTGCGCGCCAGCCGCACCAGCAAGGCGCGCCAGCCCGCCACCACGGGCGAATCGAGCAAGACCACGCAACGCACCAAGTCGGGCCGCTGCTTGGCCACCATAACGCTGAGCATGCCGCCCAGCGAATGGCCGACGAGGATCACGGGCGCGCTGTAGCGGCGCTCCAGGTCGTCGATATACTCGCGCACCAGCTCGGGCCAGCCCGTGCTGACGGGGTATTCGGGATCGTGCGCATGCATGTCGAGCGCCTGCACGGTGTAATGCTGTCCCAGCAAGCCGAACAGCTTGCGGTAAGTGCCGGCTGGATAACTGTTGGCATGGGCAAAGTGCAGTTGCGGGAGGGTCATCGTGGGTCGGTGCCGGTGAATGCGATAAACAATTGTAATGGCATGCCGGCAAGACGTATCAGAGGAAGGACTCTAATTGCCGGGGCGCATGGGCCATGCCGGGCACGAACGCCGCCAGCACTTCGCCCAGCTCGGCGTTGGAATCCACGACGCAAAAAGCGTCGTCGAACGCATGGTGACGGTTCATGGGATTGCGCACGACGATGCATTCCAGTCCGGCCGCATTGGCGGCGCGCAAGCCGCGCGGCGAGTCTTCCACGGCCACGCAGTCGGCGGCGGCCAGGCCAAGGCGCTGCAAACCCAGCTGGTAGCCGTCGGGCGCCGGCTTGCTTTCGCCATACATTTCACGCGTCAGCACGAAATCGAAGTGGCGCAACAAGCCCGTGGCCGCATGGCTGATCCGGAAATGCTGTTCGTAGGCACTGGTGACGACGCCCATGGCCACGTGCGGGCGCAGCGCCGCCAGCACTTGCCCGATGCCGGGCATGGCCAGCTGGCGCGCCTGGCGCAAGCGTTGCGCGAACAGCGCGGTGCGCTCGGCCCGCAGGCGCTCGACCAGTTCGATCTCATGGCCCTGCCCCAGCAGCACATGCCAGGCGCCGTAGTTATTGTCCAGGAACCAGTCAAAGAATTGCTTCGGCGTCAGGTCTATGCCGTAGGGCAAGAGCAAGTCGCGGTTGCTTTCGTAAAACAGCTGCTCGGTGTTGACCAGCACGCCATCGTTGTCCCACAGCACGCCCTGGATGGTTTTCATGGCTTGTTGTCGTTCAGAAACTTACTTGAAGAAAATGTCGTAGGACAATTTAACGATCAGCAACACCAGCAGCACGAGGAACAGAATGCGCACGAAGGCGGCGCCGCGGCGCACGGCGATCCAGGTGCCCGTCAGGGCGCCCAGGATGTTGCACACAGCCATCGGTGCAGCCACGGCATACACCACGTGACCGGCGGGAATGAAAAAGGCCAGCGCAGCCACGTTGGTGGCGATATTCACCAGTTTCGAGCAGGCCGAAGCGAGGATGAAATCGAAGCCGAAAACGCGGATGAACAGGAAAATCAGGAAGCTGCCCGTGCCCGGCCCGAACAGGCCGTCATAGAAGCCGATGGCGCCGCCGATGACGATGGCGAGGATGCGTTCGCGCGGACCGATGGGGCGCGCCTCTCGCGTCGTGCCGAAATCTTTCTTGATGAAGGTGTAGATGGCCATGATGATGATCAACACGAGCACCATGGGGCGCACCACCTGCTGCGGCACATACGACACGGCCGCCGCGCCGATGAAGGACATGACAAAGGCGCTGGCCACGGCCGGCAGCACCAGCAGCCACGGAATATGTACCTTGCCGACAAACGAGCGGGCGGCAAACGTGGTGCCGCAGGCGGACGCCAGTTTGTTCGTGCCCAGCAGGGAAGTCGAAGCCATGTTCGGCATCAGGTTGAACAGGGCCGGCAGCTGTATCAGCCCGCCCCCGCCCACGGCGGCATCGATCAGGCCGGCAAAGAAGGCAAATAAACACAGCAGCGAGATGGTCAGCATGATAGGCAATGAGGAATGGGCGACAGCGGCAGTATAGGCGCCGTGGATTTTTCCGGATGCAACTTCATATTGCGGAAAACGCAATCAGGCGTAACGCTTGACGGAATGCGCCCCGTGCGGTCTACTGGCCTCTTTTGCCGGGAGTCACGCGATGTCGATGAAACTGATGTGGGAGATCCGCGCCTTTTGCACCGTGGTGGAAAAGCGCAGCTTCATCCACGCGGCGCGCATGCTGGGGCGCTCGCCGTCGGCCGTCACGCGCGCCATCCAGTTCCTCGAAGATGCCATCGGCGCCGAGCTGATCCTGCGCACGCAAAAGCAGTTCACCCTGACGACGGCTGGCGAAACGTATTACGCGTCGGCCAAGCACTTGCTGGAAACGCAGGCCGAGGCGGAAGACCAATTGGCGGAATTGAGCAATTCGCCGCAAGGCTGGGTGCGCCTGTCGGCGCCGGAAATCCTCTCCCTGGGCTTTCTGCCGAAAGTGGTGGCGCAATTTTCGCGCGACTACCCGAACGTCTCGGTGGACATCCATTTCTCCGATAAATCCATCGACCCCATCCAGGAAAAGCTGGATTTCGCCATCCGCGGCGCCTTTCCCCAGTCAAGCGAGCTGATCGGCTACCCCCTGTGGAATTACCGCCGCTACATGTACGCCTCGCCCGACTATATACAACGCATGGGCGCGCCCGGGGAACCGGAGGAGCTGGCCGGCCACGACATCATCATGCATTCGGCCCCCCGCATCCTGCGCGACTGGCATTTCGTTTCCGGCGAGCGCAACGTGCGCTACCAGGTGCAGCCCCGTTTCCGCTTCACTTCCGGCATCGCCACCTTCCAGGCGGCCCTGGAAGGCGCCGGCATCGTGCGCCTGGCCAGCTGGCTGGCCGAGCCAGCCGTGGCCGCCGGCACCCTGCGCAGGGTCTGCACGGCGTACCGGCTCACGTCATCGAAGGAGCTGGACCCCAGCATTCATGCCGTCTACGGCACCTCGCGCATGGCCAAGGGGGCGCGGTTGTTTCTGGAGTATGTCCGGCAGCGGGGACTGGAGATACCCGATGAAAGGACGCCGTAAAATGGCTATCTGATTAACCGACTCCCAAGTCACTGTTCAGACGTTGCCTTCCGCTCAGATCGCGAACGCGTCCACTCCTTTTGCGCAGATATTGTTTTAAGGGCGGCAAGAATCTGTTGAAGGTCACGGATACCTGTTCTAACAATCAGAGCACCAGACAGTACACCTATCACAGTGGCCGACACATAAATTTCAGCATACTGCCTCACAGCCATTGGCAATCCCAATGCATCTCCTTTTAACATCAATACCAGTGCAGTTCCCAGCAAACCAAAGATACGGGCTACATCGAGCCACTTCTCCCAAACAATTAGATAGGCATCCAATCGTCTATATTGCCCAATTAAAACTGCATTCGGAATGGCACGAAACTTAGCAACGAGATCACGCTCCCGGGCATACTGCCGATCCAATTGCTGAGCCATAAATTTACTAGGGCCGGTCAAACTTCGAATCAGCTTCCAAACGTCCCATAGGGTCACTACGATCCAAGTGATCCACATAATCAGCAAACAAATAAGCGATGCATTACTTAGCAGTTCGCGGCTCCACCAGTTCATTTCATGCGCCAAAAGTAATACCAAAATTACTAAAAAGCAGCATCCTAATATCGAAAGTGAAATTTTCCATGATGTGGGTGTTTTTTTCTTCTCGCGATCGGACAACAAAGTGATCCATTCCGAAAAGCTTGGCGGTCGATGAAACAGTATGATTTGTTTGACATCCGGCCCATTCATTTCATCGGGGTAGCGATAATTATTCATTTTTTTGAAAATATACGAGTTAGCAAATGTAAAAAGTGATCGTCCGAGGGGTAAGTCATAAAAATTGCCTTGCGGCATTAATAATACCAATACCTTGGCCGGCTGGCCCGATACCGCGTCACAGCTACCCCCTCCCCAAACGCCATCGCCACCGCCCCTTCGACATCCGTGCGCAAGCGGGTAATGCCCATGTCGCCATAGCGCGCATACACCTGCGCCTTCGGATGTTTATAGCGGTTGCGGTGCCCCACCTGGAAAATGGCCAGGGCCGGATGCACGGCGCTCAAAAACGCCGGCGTGGAAGACGTGCCGCTGCCGTGGTGCGGCGCCAGCAGCACGTCGGCCGCCAGTTCGCCCTCCAGCGAGCGTGCCAGCAATTGCGCCTCCTGCGCCGCTTCGATGTCGCCGGCCAGCAAGATGGCATGCTTGCCTGCCGTGATTTTCACGGTGCAGCTGCGGGCGTTCGGCGTCAAGCTGATGTCCGTATGGCTGGCGGGCAAGGGGTGCAACATGGCGAAATGCACGCCTTCCCAGGTCCAGCTTTGGCCCGCCACGCAATGCAGATACGGGAGCCGGGCTTGGCGCCGGGCCTCGATGGCCGGGTGGCCGTCGAACAGCGACGAGGCCAGCCATCCCACTTGCACGTTTTCCAGCAAGGATACGGCGCCGCCCGCATGATCGAGGTCGCTGTGGGAAATGATCACGCCGTCGAGCCTGGCGATGCCGCGCGCGCGCAGATAGGGCACGATGACCCGGCTGGCGCCATCGGAATCGAGGCCGTAGGCAGGGCCCGTGTCATACAGCAGCCGGTGGCCGTGCGTTTCCACCAGCACGGCCATGCCCTGCCCCACGTCAAAGGCAGTCACCCACAACTGGCCCGGCGGCGGGCTGGACGGCAAGGCCGTCAGCAGCGGCAGCCAGCCCAGCATGCCGGCCCAGCGATGGGGCCATCCCCGTGGCGCCAGCAGCCAGGCCGTGCCGAACAATGCCCAGCAAAAACTCCACATTGGCGGCGCGGGCGCCGTCCACACGGCAAAGCGGCGCGCACCCAGCCAGTCCAGCACCTGTGCCAGCATTTGCACGATGGCGTGCGCCAGCAGCAACAGGCCATCGGACAGGGGCGCCGGCAGCAGGCTGCCCGCCAGCGACAGGGGCGTGACGACCAGGCTGATGACGGGGATGGCCAGCGCATTGGCGACGGGAGACACCAGCGACACTTGCGAGAACAGCAGCATCGTCAACGGTACCAGCCCCACCGTCACCACATACTGCGTGTGCGCACCGAGCGCCACGGCCGCGCGCAGGCGGCGCCAGCGTCCCGCCTGCTGCGGCAAGGGCACCGTGGTGCGGCCTGCCGTCGCGTACAGCATGGTGGCGACGGCGCCGAACGACAGCCAGAAGCCGGGCCACAGCACGGCCCACGGGTCGAGCAGCACCACCACGCCCAGCGCCAGGCACAGGATATGGCCGATGCTGGTGATGCGCCCCAGCCACAGGGCCAGCGCCACCACCAGCAACATATACAAGGTGCGCTGCGCAGGCACGCCGAAGCCGGCGAGCAGCACATACAGGAACGCTGCCAGCGCGCCGGCCAGCGCGGCCACCTTTTGCGCCGGCAGCCGCAAGGGCAGTTGCCAGTCGGTAAAAAACGAGCGCCGCCACAGCGTGCCCACGCCCAGGGCGAACAGTCCCGCGATCATCGTGATGTGCAAACCCGAGATAGAGATCAAGTGGCTCACGCCCGTGCGGTTGAATACTTGCCAGTCCGACTGGGAGATGGCGCGCTGGTCGCCCACCACCAGCGCCACGATCACGCCCGCATACTGCCTATCTTCCAGGCTGCGCAGTATGCGCGCGCGCAAGGCCGCACGGCTCGCTTCCACCACGTTGCCGAAGCCGGGCACGAAGGCAACCAGGCGGACGTTCGGCGTATCGACGCGCGGCTGCGGCCGCACATAGCCCGTGGCGCGCACGCCCTGCTCCAGCAGCCACGCCTCATAGTCGAAGCCCATGGGATTCGCATTGCCATGCGGACGCTGCAGCCGCACGGTGAGGCGCCAGCGCTCGCCCGGCTGCACGTCGCCCACCTCGTTCGTCACCTCATCGCGAAAACCCGCGTACCAGGACAGGGCGATCAAGGGAGGAACCTGCGCGCCAACCGCTTTTTCCACGGCAAAGTTAAAACGCACGCCCTGCTCGAAGCGGTACGGCAGGCTGGCGACGGTGCCCGTGACAACAATATCCTGCCCTTCATCGGCCAGCGCCAGTTGCGGCGCCATGGCGGCCTGGGCCAGCCAGGCCGCCCAATAAAAGCCCAGTCCTACGCCAGCGGCGAGCGCAACAGCAGAACGCCAACGCACGTGACGGCGCAGCGTCACACTCGCCGCCCACCCTGCGCCCGCGATCCCCCACAGCAGCACGCCCGCATGCGGCGGCAAGCTTGCCTGCGTCTGCAACCAGGCGGCGCCAGCGGCAAAGCCGAGTATCAGGGTGCGCATGGGAACTCGACGCGAAAGGGATTCAGCTACTGTGCCCCTTTCCCACTATTTGCCATCTGATCTGGCGCAATGGTGGCGCGGATAAACGCGGCCCTGCACGCCATCCGCCGCCACCGCTGGCGACACTTTCCGCATGCTAAGATGACCATCCGGCGTTCAGGCGCCATGACTTGCGAACCTTGCATGACACCACTGACTGCGGCCGAAACCTATTTGCAGGACTTTCATCAAAGGCAAGTGGGCGTCACCAGCGCCGCGTTTGCCCATCTGCCGGCCAGTTCCCGCACCGGCGGCTGGGCCTCGTCCTACGACGTGCTGACCAGCCTGATACCAAGCGCGGACACGCCATTGAGCGTGCTCGACCTGGCCTGCGGCGATGGCCATCTGCTGGGTTTGCTGGCAGCCAGGCGGCAGCCCCGGCTACAATTGCTCGGCGCCGACATGAGCGAAGCGGAACTGGCTGCCGCGCGCGCAGCCCTGCCCGCTTCCGTGCGGCTGCTGCTGGGACGCGCCCAGGCGCTGGACCTGCCATCGGCCAGCGTCGATTATCTCGTGTCGCACATGGCGCTGATGCTGATGAACGACATAGAACAAGTCGTGCGCGAAATGCGCCGCGTGCTGCGTCCCGCTGGCCAATTCGCGGCCATCGTCGGCCGGACATTCTTGCTGGGCGAAGTCAACGACGTTTTCATGCGCGTGTTCAAGCCGATCGCCAGTGACGCGCTGCCAAGCATGCGCTTCGGCGACCGGCGCACGGGATCGGAAGCGGGCTGGCGCGAGCTGCTCGATACCGGTTTCGCAGACGTCGCGTTTGACGATATCGACGTGCCATGGACGCCAACGCCTGGCGAATTGTGGACCGCCCTGCTGGACACCTACGATATCGACCGCCTGGACGACGGCGCCAGGCGGCGCCTGCGCAGCGCGCTCATGGAGGCCATGGCGCCGCTGCAAGACGGCGATGGCAAGATCGCCACCGGTTGGGGCCTGCGCCTGGTACGCGCGCGCGCCGCCTGAACATGCAAGCAACAAGGCCGGCCACCATCAACGGCGTAATCGGCCTTGCTTCCCATAGCTTACTCAACCAATTCAGACGAAAGAGTGCTAATGGAATGATTATAAGCTCCGCAGTTAGCGGAAAATGGACAGCAGTAATCCGGTTCTTGGTCAAACCATTGACGTGATATACAGGCCCCACTATCGAAATATACCAAAATGATAGTATGATATTTTCTTCGTCGCAGAATCAAACTGACAGGAACCTAGGCTAAAATGAGTCAACTCATCTCTTATGATTCGCAGTTCCTCATACCAATTAGCGTTTCGAAAAGCTACTTTTAACTCCCATGGAAAATCACCACCAAGTCCGCCAGCATGGATTCGTTGAAACAATTTCCTTGTCGAATCTGGCATACCACGCGTGCTCTTGTACATGTGAGAGATGATTGTCCTCATGCAGTCGATGGAAGAATATAACTCGGTAAAAACACTTTCGACAACAGCCGAAATCTGCCGAGAATTGGCGGCCCGCGTGACGCCATTCTGGCGAAGCTCATTGATATCGATTTCCAAGCTGGGTGCCAAATCGTTCGCCAATTCGATCAAAATTCCGGCCTTCTCAAAATGGCCACCGACACCAGACACAGCTTTCTTTATGTGTGATGGAAAGCTAAACGTTCCTTCATAAAATTGTTTAAAGCGATCTACTTGTCCCCACTGTTCCGGGCTGAACATTTTGAAAGTTGGTGTCGTATTTATGTGTTCCATATAAAGCCTACTTCTTCCAACCAAAACCTTGCGCCCTTTCAGACAGCACAGTGTATGCATCCGAATCAGATTCCTCTTCATGATCTGGTGACGATGCGTACGGAAATCGAATCAAGAAAATTAGTTGCTCGAACTGATCAGATACTACTGCTGACTCGACTGCTTCTTCAGTCGCGTGCCATACACCAGCTTTTACACGCCGTGAAGTGCGCGCAGCTAATGAGTTTTCCTTTAAATAATCTAGTGCCGACGATGGAACAGTCTCACCCGGCGATTTATAGGCGCCCAGACGCCTAGCCGATTGACTACAAAAAGACCAGCAAATGAACTCATCGTGATCGGCGACTACCAACATTGCCGCTTCGTCTGTGAACTCCAACCATTTCAGAGCGGTGGCCGTTAGCGAAGTCTGATAGCGTTCAGCGCAGTGCCCAAGAAGCTCAAACGAAATCTCCTGCCCTCTTATCTGAACGTCGAAATCGTTTCGGGGCATAAGCAAATATGACGCGAAAGTGTTCGCTTGTGCTTCGAGACGTCTAGATTCAAGACTATCGTAGTCCATCATCTCAGTTTGGCCGCACTGAAACGTATCGCGCAGATTTCGATGTAATAGATAGTGGCCTAATTCATGCGCAACCGTGAAGTTTATTCTTCCGGGAACAGTTACGTTTTCATCATAGGAAATGCACCAGTCCTTATGTTTTTTACGCTTTGAGAGCATTCCGTCAATGCCATCGATTCCATGCGGCACGACGATTCCGACTGGTTCGCAAAATCGCTGTTTAGTGACCTCGATAGCTAACACTTCAACGTTAACGGGGAACCCTTGTCTACTCGCGAGCCAAAGCTTAGCTAGTTGAATACCCCATGCAACTGGTGTCGTCGGATCACTCATCGTCGTCGATAGCTTTCAGGAATTTTTCCAGTTGTGCACGCTTCGCGGGATCAAGTTGTGTAACTCGTCGGAAAAAGACCTGATCAGCATCAGACTCTGCAAACTCTTGCTTTGCATCATCAAGCAAGAATTCAACAGTGACTCCAAAGACATCAGCTATTCGAGCAATTTTTTCTGCAGATGGCCTTACCACCGGGCGGTTCTCAAGCTCCCAGATGTAGCTCTTGCTAGAGGCAGTTTTTTCCGCAAGCTGATCCAAAGTCAACTTTAGACGCTTGCGCTGGGTTCGTATTTTTTCACCAAGTACGGTTACAGCTTTCGTTGCCACTTTTGATCCTCCATTACAGCGTTCAGAGTAGACGTATTTATTTTGCTTGACAAGTGAATTCTTTGTGTCGATACTACAAGTGCGCCTACACCGAACTTTTCATTTTTGGCGCTTTCATAAAGGGCTTTATCATGGCAACAAAAATTAAGTGCACGGCGCGCCGGATGGCTGGCCAAGCGGGGCATGAACACATTAGCCATCTCTGGTGGGATCGTGTTGATGATTCCGGGAAAACTACGGAAAGCGGCAACTGCACCCGGGAGCAGATGGTTGCTTACATCGAGGAAAACGGGAAAGAATCCGTGTGGTGCCCCGACCGCAATCCGCAGATTAAAGGCGCATGGGTCCATGTCCATAGCAACGGCTACATCAAGTATGTTCAAACTGTAGCGGACGGACGGAAGACTGACAACCTGCTGTCGTTGCCTCAGAAATGATCGCGCTTGGATTTTTTGGCACTCGTGCGACTGGGTTGCTAAAAATCCTTGCCTTTCAAAAAATACTACCTATAGTAGTAAATAGAAAATTTTTGCCATATACAGTATTTCGAAAGGAAATTGAAATGACTGAAAAACGAATTTATGTTGAACAACGGCCACAGGGCGACTATGCAGTCCGTCGGCCAAATTCCGAACGTGCAAGCGATGTGTTGCCCACCCAAAGCGAAGCAATCCAGCGCGCCCGTCAGTTAAACAATGGCATCGCACCACATGTTGAACGTGTTCGCCATACGTCGAAGGGTAAACCAGATCAGTGGCGAAAACCTTAATTCGATTGCAGTAGATCAGGGTCCAGCAGCATTGAGTTGGCCGTCCATGTCATTAAATTGATGACCCTGACTTTCCTCGTCCCCCTATTTTCTTGCGAGTATGGATTCAGCTGCTTGCAATCTCCTTACCTCTAGCGAATAGCATCATATCGGACATCCCTCGTCCCTGATAGCGTCCCAAGATAGCCGCTTGGCTGACTTTAGGCCCCATGCCGGGCCATGCTCTTTATCTGATCTTGCGCAATGATTCGTTGTAAAACGATTGCAGGCACCTAGATGCCGCCAAGTACCGGCAAGTGCCAATGCCGCCCACCACCGCCCGCCCCCATCGACGGTATAATCGGCGTCGCTTACTTCAACACCCAGGCACGACATGACTTCCTCCGCACTTCCTCCCGATACTTCCACCGATATTTCCGACAGCAGCGAAGACAATAACGACGCCACCCTGGTCGCGGAACTGGGGGAACTGGCCGAGCATATCCGCCTCGTCAAGATGGAAGGCCGCGTCTTCGTGCGTTTTTCCGGCGTCGTCAAGGCGGGCCACCTGGTGGTGCCGTATGCGCTGGTACCAAGCCAGGGCGTGCTGGCGCGGCCGGCCAAGTGGCGCAAGATGGACCGCGAAACCAAGCTGGCCCTGGTGCGCGAACGGGCCAGCGCGGCCGTCTTCGAGGAGCTGCGCCAGCATGTGATCGATTTCGTCGCCGATATCGCGGGCTTGAGCGAGGACGTGGACACGGACCCGATGGTCTTCCTGCACACCCTGGCCGACATGCAGACGTCGGAGCCGGCCGGCATGGTGTTCGACCGCATCCGCCAGCGCTTCAATCACGCCATCGAGCGCCAGCAGGAAGAACAGCATGCGGCGCGCACGCGCCAGAGCATCAACCTGGCCGAATATCCCGCCTCGTTCGAGATGGCGCGCCGCCTGCCGCGCCGCTTCGTCGCCCTGCTCGGGCCCACGAATTCCGGCAAGACGCACCGCGCCATGGAAGCGCTGGTCAAGGCAAAGAGCGGCATCTATCTGGCGCCATTGCGCCTGCTGGCCCTGGAAAACTATGAACGCCTGCAGGAAGCCGCGCCGCACGGCAAGCCGCTGGCCGTGAGCCTGATCACGGGCGAGGAGCGCCGGGTCGTCGACGGCGCCACGCACGTGGCCAGCACGGTGGAAATGCTGGACACGAAAACCGTCGTCGAAGTGGCCGTCATCGATGAAATCCAGATGCTGGCCGACCCGGACCGGGGCGCCGCATGGACGGCGGCCGTCTGCGGCGCGCCCGCCCACACCGTCTACCTGGTAGGGGCGCCCGAAGCGCGGCGCGCCATCGAGGCGCTGGCCGAGCGCCTGGACTGCCCGCTGGAAGTGCATGTCCTGAAACGCATGGCGCCCCTGTCGATGGAGCCGACGGCCGTGCGCAAGGTGCGCAACCTGCGCCGCGGCGACGCCGTCATCGCCTTTTCGCGCCGCGAAGTGCTGATGTGGCGCGACATGATCACGGAAACGGGGTTGTCGGTGGCCACCGTGTACGGCAACCTGTCGCCGGAAGTGCGGCGCGCGCAGGCGCAGCGCTTCCGCGACGGCACGGCCGACATCGTCGTCGGCACGGACGCGCTGGCGATGGGCCTGAACATGCCGATCGCGCGCATCGTCATGACCACCTGCGTCAAATACAATGGCCGCGAGGAGGAAGAGATTTCGGCCGCGCTGGCGCGCCAGATCGCCGGGCGCGCGGGCCGCTACGGCGTGCATGAAGAGGGCCTGGTGGCCGGCTACGACAACGAGACGCATGAAGTGATGCGCGCCCTGCTGAAGGAAAAACTGCATCCGCTGAACACCAGCGGCTTTGCCGTGGCGCCCTCGCTGGAACACCTGCACCGCATTTCGTCGGTGACGGGCGAGCTGTCGCTGTCTAAACTGCTGCGCCGCTTCATCCACAATATCGACGTGCCGGACGGCTTTTTCTTCCCGCGCATCACGGAAGACCAGAAGGAGCGCGCCGTCTGGCTCGACACCCTGCCCCTGTCCGTGGCCGACAAGTTTACTTTGTCGCTGGTGCCGATATCGAGCAAGGTGCCGTCCCTGCAAACGGCGTGGGAGCACTGGGCGAAGAATCTGTCGCAGGGAAAAACGTCTACCTTGCGCCAGCACGCCTACGGCGGCGGCACGCAGAATCTGCAGCAGGTGGAAGACACTTGCCGCTACTATTCGGCGTATGCCTGGCTCAGCTACCGCCTGCCCGAATTCTTCCCCGATATCGCCGTGGCACAAAACCTGTCGCGCGATGCGTCCGAGCGGGTCGATTCCATCCTGCGCGCGCACAATGCGGCTTCGCGCGGACGCTCAAAGAAGTTCAAACAAGCGTAGAAAGCAAGCGTCAGCGGAGTGGCCAGAACCAGATTTCGCCGCAATCCCAGTAGCACTCCGTGCCGCACACCTTGACGCCGATGGATGGCAGCAGGATGTCGATATGCCCGCCCGCGCCACCCAGGTAGCCGGGAATGCGGAAGAAGGCGACCATGCCCTGGCGCTGGCCGATGCCGGCGATGGCTGCCTCGCGGCTGAATTTTTCGGGCGCGCCGAACATCGACGGACTGGCCAGCATGTGCGCCAGCTTGGCCTGTCCCGGTTCGATCAGCGCACCCTTGAACGGCCCCTTGCGGATGGCCATGCGGCCCCTGACCTGGACGCCGGCCTTGATCAGGGCCAGGCTGACGCGGATGGCGCAGGTGTTGGCAAAGCTGTCCTTGCCGATCAAGTCTTCCCAGCCGATTTCGCCGAACAACGCCGCCTGGTCGACGGCCGCCACGCTCGAATAATTCTCGCGCAGCGTGATGAATGCAGGTTTCACGTCAGCCTCCCGTCGCTCCTGGTCGACAGGGAGCATCAGGCCGATTATAGGAGGATGGCGCGACCTCGCACTGAGCGAGGTCAAGCGATATGCATTATGGCTTGGCCGCCTCATAGTGCAGCTTCAGCACCAGCCCATTATGGTCGTCGGCCATGTAGATATCGCCGTCCTGGCCCTGCTTCACGTCGACGGGCGCGCCCCTGCCCTGCTTGCCCTTGCGCTCCCAGTTGCCGATCAACTCGACGGACTTGCCCAGCGGCGCGCCGGCCTTGTCGGGCAACAGCGCCACCAGACGGTGGCCGTTGCTGCGGTAGCCGTGGTAGCCGATGATCAGGCTATTCCTGTACAGCGCCGGGTAGCGGCTGGCCGTATAAAAGGTCATGCCCAGCGGCGCGGCGTGACCGGGCAGCAGGCGCTGCGGCGCCGCATACTGGGCGTCGCAAGCCGTCTTCGGATATTCGGGACTGGCCACATTGTCGTCGTAGCAGTACGGCCAGCCATAGTGCCGGTCGGCCTTGATCAGATTGAGTTCTTCGTGCGGCAGGTTTTCGTCGCTTTTCAGCTGCGGCATGGCCGCCTGGATGGCGTCGCGCGCGTTTTCCGCCTGCCACAGCTCGCCCGTGGCCGGATGGAAGGCCAGCGCCATCGAATTGCGCAGGCCGCGCGCATGCGTGCGCCAGCTCGTCACCGTGCCTGCCGGCCACGCCATCGTGTATTCGCGGATGGCGCCCAGCGCTTCCGGGCCCTCCGCCGAGGCGCAAGCCTTGGCCGGATCGGGCGCCTTGCCGTCGTTCTCGCAATGGTCGGTACTCGACCCCACGTTCACGTAAAGGTCGCCCTTGGGGCTGAAGCGCATGTTCGTCAACAGGTGCAAGCCGAGGCCCGGAAGGCGCGGCGTCTTGGCCGTGCCGCCGATCACGTCGGTGATGGCGCGTGCCGGATCGCGCAAGTCGAAGCGGAAGATGCGCCCCACTTCGCCCACGTAGACCATGCCGTCCGGTCCCTGCACGATGCCGTTCGGGCGATCGAGCTTGTCGAGCAGCAGCTTGCGCTCGTAGCCGCCACCGGCCGCCTTGGGCTGCAACAGCCACAATTTACCCTGCTTCGGCGCCCATCCCGCCATGTCCGTGACGACGATGTCGCCATTCGTCAGCGGCAGCACGCCGCGTGGGAATTTCAGGCCGTCGGCCAGCACGGCCACGCAAAAGCCGGCCGGCGTGGTGACGTCGAGGCGCGGCATGCCGTCGCACTGGGCGCCGGTCGCCGCCTGGGCGGGCGCCAACACGGTGGACATACAGGCTGCCAGGGCGCCCGCGAGCATTTTCTTGTTCATGGTCTCATTCCATCAGGGGTAATCGGGGCATCACGGCGCGCGCATTGGCGCTGGTGGCAAACGCCACTTGGGCGATATCGAGGCCGCGCAGCTCGGCCAGCACGGCGCCGATGCGCGGCAATTCTTCGGGGCTGTTGCGGCCAGGGTGTATCCAGGCCGGGGAAATATCGGGCGCGTCCGTCTCCAGCACGATGGCATCCAAAGGCAGGTCCGTGGCCATGCGGCGTATCTGCAGCGCGCGGGTGAACGTCATGGCGCCGCCGAAACCGAGCTTGAAACCGAGGTCGATATAGCCCTGCGCCTGCTGGAAGCTGCCATTGAACGCATGCGCGATGCCGCCGTTCGGGCGGATCTGGCGCGCGTGCTTGAGGACGATGTCCTGCGAGCGGCGCACGTGGGTCAGCACGGGCAGATCGAAGTCGCGGGCGATTTTCAGCTGCTCGCGCAAAAAATGCTCCTGCTTGGCGCGCATGGCCGGTTCGCACAGCATCGGGATGAAGAAATCGAGGCCGATCTCGCCGATGGCGACGAAATTCGGATCGACCATGGCAGCATGCACGGCCTCGCGCAGGGCGATCAAATCGTCCTCGGTGGCGTGCGGCACGTAGATCGGATGGATGCCCAGCGCGTAGCAGGCGTTGGCCGCCGCTGCCGCCAGGTCGCGCACGATGGCGAAATTGGCCCGTTCGACGGCGGGAATGACGATCATGCCCACATCTTGAGCGCTGGCGCGCGCCGCCACCTGCAGCGATTCGCTGCCGAATTCATGCGCGTCGAGGTGGCAGTGCGTGTCGATCCACATGGTGAATTCCTAGTATTGCTCAGTATCAATAAGGCTGCAGCCCTTCGTCCGTCAGGCGCAGCACGCGGTCGCAGCGTTTGGCCAGCTCGATATCGTGCGTGACGATGACGAAGGCCGTGCCCAGGGTGCGCGACAGTTCCAGCATCAGGTCGAAAATCTGTTCGGCCGTGGCGTGATCGAGGTTGCCCGTCGGTTCATCGGCCAGCACGCAGGCCGGCTGCGTGACGAGGGCGCGGGCCAGCGCCACGCGCTGGCGTTCGCCGCCCGACAGCTCGCCCGGCGTGTGCGTGACGCGCTTGGCCAGGTTCACGCGCGTGAGGATCTGCTGCGCCAGTTCGGTGGCGGGCGCGCGCTTCATGCGCCGTATCATCAGCGGCATGGCAACGTTGTCCAGCGCCGAAAACTCGGGCAGCAGGTGGTGGAACTGGTAGACGAAACCCAGCGAGGCATTGCGCAAGTCGCCGCGCGCCTTTTCGCTGAGGTTGGCGAAGTCCTTGCCCAGCAGGGTCACCTTGCCGCTGGTGGGCGTATCGAGGCCGCCCAGCAAGTGCAGCAGGGTCGACTTGCCCGAGCCGGACGCGCCGACGATGGCGACGCGTTCGCCGCGGTGGACGTCGATGTCGATGCCGGCCAGGACCTGCACCTTGTAGCTGCCCTGCGTGAAAGTCTTGCCCAGGCCGCGGCAACTGAGGACGGCGGAATCGGCGGAAGCGCCGTTGGAGGCAGGTTTGTTCAGATCAGTCATGGTCATAGTCAGTGGTTTATTCATAGCGCAGGGCTTCCGCAGGTTTCACGCGGGCGGCCCACCAGCTTGGGTACAGGGTCGCCAGGAAGGCGAGGATCACGGCCAGCACGCCGATCTTGGTGACGTCGGGCCAGCGCAGGTCGGACGGTACGGTGCTGATGAAGTAAATGTCCTTGGAGAGGAACTGCACGCCCAGCAGGTGCTCGATGAAGGGCACGATGACGTCGATGTTCATGGCCACCAGCACGCCGCCGCCCACGCCCAGGATGGTGCCCAGGATGCCCACCAGCGCGCCCTGGATCATGAAAATCTTCATGATGGAACGGGGCGACGCGCCCAGGGTGCGCAAAATCGCGATATCGGCCTGCTTGTCCGTCACCGTCATCACCAGGGTCGAGACCAGGTTGAAGGCGGCCACTGCGATGATCAGGGTCAGAATGATGAACATCATGCGCTTTTCCGTCTGCACGGCGGCGAACCAGTTGGCGTTCAGCTTGGACCAGTCGCGCAGCCACAGGTCGCCCGGCATGGATTTTTTCAGCTCCGCCGCCACTTGCGGCGCCTGGTTCATGTCGGCCAGGCGCAAACGCAGGCCGGACGGGCCGTCCAGGCGCAGCAAACGCTGGCCGTCTTCGATATTGATGAAGGCCAGGCCCGCGTCGAATTCATTGTGACCCGCCTGGAAGATGCCGCTGACGGTGAAGCTGCGCATGCGCGGCAGCACGCCGGCCGGCGTGACCTGGCCCTGCGCCAGCATCAGCGTGACTTTTTCGCCCAGGTTGACGCGCAGCGCGCGCGCCAGCTCGATGCCCAGCACGATATTGAAGGTGCCCGGCTGCAGGGCCTTGAAGCTGCCCATGCGCGTCTGGCCGGCAACGTCGGAGACGTTCGGCTCTTCCTCGGGCAGCACGCCGCGCACGATGGCCGGGCGCAGCGCATCGTCGCGCAGCAGCATGCCTTGCGTTTCCACAAACGGCGCGGCGCCTTTCACGGCAGGATTCTTGATCGCCTGCGCCGCTTCGGCGCGCCAGTCGGGCATGCTGCCGCTGTTGTCGAACACTTCCACGTGGGCCAGCACGGACAGCATGCGGTCCGTCACTTCCTTCTGGAAGCCGTTCATCACGGACAGCACGACGATCAGCGCCGCCACGCCCAGGCCGATGCCGGCCATGGAAATGAGCGAGATGAAGGAGATAAAACTGTTACGGCCACTGCGCTTGCCGGCCCGCGTGTAGCGCAGGCCAACCAGCCATTCGAAGGGAATATTTTTTAACATGCTCATTAATTCATTAATTCTCTGGGGTCAGACCCGATGGGTCTGACCCCAGCAGTTTGTTGATCAGCCAATGACTCATACCGCAGCAAAAGGCTGGGGTCAGACCCGACGGGTCCGACCCCGGTACACAAGCCAATTATTCATAGCGCAGCGCCTCGGCCGGCTTGACGCGCGCGGCGCGCCAGCTCGGGTAGATGGTCGCCACCAGCGCCAGGCCGAAGGCGATCAGGCCGATCTGCGCCACGTCCAGCCAGTGCACGTCCGACGGCACGGCGCTGATCTGGTAGATTTCCTTCGAGATGAAGTGCAGGCCGAAGATGCCTTCGATGAAGGGCACGATGACGCCCACGTTCAGCGCCAGCACGACGCCGCCGATCACGCCCAAAGCACTCCCCAGCAAGCCGACCAGCGCGCCCTGGATCATGAATATCTTCATGATCGAGAACGGCGAGGCGCCCAGGGTGCGCAAAATGGCGATGTCGGCCTGCTTGTCGGTGACCGACATGACCAGCGTCGAGACGAGGTTGAACGCGGCCACGGCGATGATCATGCTGAGGATGATGAACATCATGTTCTTCTGGCTTTGCACCAGCGCATACCAGCTGGCGCTGGCGCGCGACCAGTCGCGCATCCACAGCTGGCCCGGCATCGACGCCTTCAATTCGCGCGCCACCTGCGGCGCCTGGTTCATGTCGTGCAGGCGCAAACGCAGGCCGGACGGGCCGTCGAGCTGCAGCAGCTGCTCCGCATCCTGCATGTTCACAAACGCCAGGCTGCCATCGAGTTCATTGTGGCCGGCCTCGAAGATGCCGGCGACTTTCAGCGCGCGCATGCGCGGCATGACGATGCCTGTGGCCGGGTCGCCCGCCTTCGGCTCGCGTTCCAGCATCAGGGTGACGTTCTGCCCCACCTGCACGCCCAGCGCCTTGGCCAGGTCGATGCCCAGCACGATGTTGTACGAGCCGGGCGTGAGGTCCTTGAAACTGCCCTGCTTCATCTGGGAAGCCACGCTGGAGACGGTGGCTTCCTGCTGCGGCAGCACGCCGCGCACGACGGACGGGCGCATGGTTTCGTCATTGAGCAGCATGCCCTGGGTTTCCACGAACGGCGACACGGCTTTCACTTGCGGGTTGGCGTAGGCGGCGCGCTCCTGCGCCTGCCAATTCGGCATCGAGCCGCTGGTATCGAACACCTCGACGTGGGCCAGCACCGACATCAGCCGGTCGGTGACTTCCTTCTGGAAGCCGTTCATGACGGAGAGGACGACGATCAGGGCGGCCACGCCCAGGCCGATGCCGGCCACGGAAATGAGGGAGATGAAGGAAATGAAGCTGTTGCGGCCGCTGCGCTTCCCGGCACGCGTATAGCGCACGCCAACCTGCCACTCAAAAGGAAATTGTTTGATGATGCTCATGCGCTCCCGCGACAACGTAATATGCGAGCGCGCAGTGTGCCACACAAATGACACTCATGCGTGAAACACATCACCGTGGCGCGACTTTTCCCGCGCCCGCCGTCAAGGGAAAAAGCGCGGGAACTACTCCCCCACCGCCACAATCGCCTACAATCTCGGGATGAATCAACTTACCCTCGTCCTGCCCTTCGCCTTGCCCAATGCCGAACTGGCTGCCGACCTGCTCAAGGTCTTGCAGGCACCCGCCCTGGCGGCCCTGCTGTCGCGCACCTCCGATTGCAATTTGGAAACTTTTGACAATGCCAACCGCCTGCTGCCGCACGAAGCGTGGCTGGCGCATGCCTTGACCCTGTCGTCCGCGCCCAACGGCGAGGCGGCGCAGGCGGCCTTTGCGGCCCAGGCCATGCACGGCTACGGCCTGGCGCCGGAACCGGGCGCGCGCTATTTCCTGCTGCAACCGGCCCACCTGGCCATCGCCCGCAGCCATATCAGCCTGGAAGACTTGCGCCAGCTCAAGCTGAGCGAGGCCGATGGCCGCACGCTGTTCGAGACGGCGCGTCCGTATTTCGACGAGATCGGCCAGCCGCTGGCATATGGCGACGCGGGCACCTGGTTCATGCGCGCCGATGACTGGAGCGACTTGCAGTGCGCCACGCCGGACGCCGCCACCACGCAAGACCTGTCCGTGTGGATGCTGGAAGGCGAGCATGCGCGCGCCGCGCGCCGCCTGCAGAACGAAGTGCAGATGCTGTGGCATGAACATCCCGTCAACGCGGCACGCGAAGAACGGGGCTTGAAAGCCATCAATTCCTTCTGGATCTGGGGCGGCAGCCTGGCTGCATCTGCGCGCTGCGCGGCCAGCCTGCATACGAAGGACGCGCCCGGCTGGCTGGCCGCGCTGGCGGAACCGGCGCGGCGCGATGCCAGTCCAAGCAGTGTGCTGGCGGACCAGGCCGATGCCATCGTCGTGCTGGGCGGATTGACCGAAGCGGCGCAGGCGCAGGAATGGGGCATGTGGCTGCAACAGTTGCAAGCGCTGGAAGCGGACTGGTTCGCGCCCCTGCTGGCGGCCCTCAAGGATGGCCGCCTGGGCCAGTTGCGCCTGGTGCTGAGCCACCGCGACGCCTGGCTGGACTGCACCACCAGCAAGCATGCGCAGCGCAAATTCTGGCGCGCGATCACCCTGAACAAGTTGAAAGCATCATGACCCGTACCCGCATCGCCACCCGCCCCTGCCCTTACCGCGAATCCGAATTGCTGCGCCAGGGCGGCATCCACCCCGTGCTGGCCCGCTTGTACGCGTCGCGCGGCCTGTCCGACGCGAAAGAGCTCTCGATCGAGCCGAAAGACTTGATACCGCCGTCCGGCTTGCTGCACATCGGCGCGGCCGGCGTCTTCCTGGCCGACGCCATTGCCGCCAAGAAACGCATGGTCATCGTGGCCGACTACGATTGCGACGGCGCCACCGCCTGCGCCGTGGCCATCCGCGGCTTGCGCGCCATGGGCGCCGACGTCGACTTCATCGTGCCCAACCGTTTTGAATACGGTTACGGCCTGACGCCGGAAATCGTCGAGCTTACCGCGCGCGAAAAGTCGCCCGACATCATCATCACCGTCGACAACGGCATCGCCAGCATCGACGGCGTGGCCGAGGCCAACCGGCGCGGCATCCAGGTGGTTGTCACCGACCACCATTTGCCGGCCGACACCCTGCCCGACGCAGCCGTCATCGTCAACCCGAACCAGCCCGCCTGCGGTTTCCCTAGTAAACATCTGGCGGGCGTGGGCGTCGTGTTCTACGTCTTGCTGGCCTTGCGCGCCGAGCTGCGCCGGCGCGGCATCTTTGATGCGCAAACGCAACCCAAGCTCGACAACCTGCTCGACCTGGTGGCGCTGGGCACGGTGGCCGACGTGGTGCGTCTCGATACGAACAACCGCATCCTCGTCGCGCAAGGTCTCAAGCGCATGCGCAAGGGCAATATGCACGCGGGCGTGGCCGCCCTGTTCCGCGTGGCGGGCCGCGAAGCGCGCAGCGCCACGCCGTTCGACCTCGGTTTTGCCCTGGGACCGCGCCTGAATGCGGCCGGCCGCCTGCAGGACATGTCCCTGGGCATCGAATGCCTGGTCACGGACGACGAAGGCCGCGCCTGGGCGCTGGCCCAGCAACTGAACGACATCAACCTGAAGCGCCGCGAAATCGAGGCGGAAATGCAGGATACGGCCTTGCTGCACCTCGATGCTTTCGAACCGGCCAACAGCAGCACCATCAGCGTCTTCGACGAATCCTGGCACCAGGGCGTGATCGGCATCGTGGCCTCGCGCCTGAAGGAAAAGTTTTATCGTCCGACCATCACGTTCGCGCCGGGCGCCGACGGCTGGATCAAGGGTTCCGGCCGCTCGATCCCCGGTTTTCACTTGCGCGACGCGCTCGACCTGGTGTCGAAACGGGCGCCCAGCCTGATCGACAAGTTCGGCGGCCACGCCATGGCGGCGGGCTTGACCATCCGCGCCGACGCCTTCGACGCCTTTTCCCAGGCCTTCGAAGCCGTGGGCCAGGCCTGGCTCAGCCAGCAACAGCTGGAACGGGTGGTGGAAACGGACGGCCCGCTGGAAGACGCGTATTACACGACGGCCTTCATCGAGCTGATGGATGAGCAAGTGTGGGGCCAGGGCTTCGCCCCGCCCGTCTTTTGCGACGAATTCCGCGTCGTCAGCCAGCGCATATTAAAAGAGCGCCATTTGAAACTGTTGCTGGAAAAGAACGGCGTGCGCTTCGACGCCATCTGGTTCGGCCACACGGACGCCTTGGGCGAGCGCACGCGGGTCGCCTTCCGGCTCGATGCGAATGAATACAATGGCACGACCAAAGTACAACTCATGGTGGAGCACGCCGAGCCTGCGTAGTGACACCTGACACCACCTACTGCGCGTCGGCATAGGTCGCCTGCGATGCTCACCGTACTGGAAGTACGGTTGCGCTTCTCGACCACCTTTTCCTTCCGCTCGCTACGGTTGTGTCAGGTGTTGCGACGTTTGCGGTCTTATTACTGTGTCTCATGCTTACCTGCAGCAATGTTGCATCAAACCACTGCGGAAGCTGGAACCGGCCTCCACTCCACCTGAAAGCAGCCCCATGTTGACCGGCCTGAACCACCTCACCCTGTCCGTGCGCGGCCTGGCGCGCAGCGTGGCCTTTTACCGCGACACCTTGGGTCTGCACCTGCATGCGCGCTGGGACAGGGGCGCGTATCTGTCGGCCGGGGATTTGTGGCTGTGCCTGTCGCTGGATGGACAGGGCACGGCCGCGCTGGCCAGCCCGGCTTACACGCACTACGCGTTTTCCATTTCCACGGAAGACTTCGCCGCCTTTGCCGCCCGCCTGCGCGCCGCCGGCGTGCCCGAATGGCAGCAAAACCGCAGCGCCGACGATTCCCTGTATTTTCTCGACCCGGACGGCCACCAGCTGGAAGCCCATGCTGGCAGCCTGGCGCAGCGGCTGGCGGCCTGCCGCGCAGCGCCGTATCAGGACATGGTGTTCGAGGATTGAGACCGGCAAGATCGCATATTCAGTAAATTCGTTAGATTCATTAGAAAACAAAAAGTGCAAGCGCCGTTGCCGTGAAAAAACACTGTCACGCCTCGGTATGTCCTTGATAACCTTGCTTTTAATACTTAATCAGCCTGACAAGATTCCATCCATCAATAGGCAAATTTGCCACATTTTATTGCATAAATAAAAATATTGATTGAAAATAGTTAACACTTATTTGGCAAATTCACTAAAATCGATGACGCATCAGGAAATTCCCAATGATGCATGATCAGTTTTGAGGGCAAACCCGTCGAAAGGCGGGGACGCAAAGCCACCGGCCTACCGCGCGCAAGCGCCACGGCAGCGGGGCTGCCAATGCAGGGCCGGGACCGCCAGCGCGCGGCGCCAGCCTGGAAGCATTGTCGAGATGTGGCCCTCGCCCAACTCGGAGAGTTTCGCCATGAAAAAAATCATTCCCCCGCATCACCGTCACGGGCGCCTGCTGCTGGGCGCCACAGCCGCCCTCCTGCTGGCCGCTTGCGGCCCCGGCCAGGAGACATCGACGCCGCCCGCCGCCATCGCCACGGCCGCGACACAGTTCACCGTCGAGGTGCCCGTCGTCCCCGCCGCCGTCGGCGCGCTGGTGGTGCAACCGATGTTCCATGCGGCCCCGGCCCTGCTCGATGCGCCCGACGGGCGCGACAGCACCAACAGCAGCGGCTCGGCCCACTGGCGGCCGCACTTGCAAAACGTGCCCGGCGCCATGCGGGAAATGACCACGCGCCGCCTGACGGCGCAAAAAATCGCCGCCTCGGAACAGGCGGCACAGGATATCGCCCCCTTGCTGGACGGCGGCGCGGGCGACATCGCCGCGCCCATGGCCGGCAGCAGCGTGGTGGCAACCTATTCTCCTGCGCAGATCCGCGCCGCCTACGACTTGCCCGCCCTGCCGGCGGCCGGCACGGCGCTGACGCCAGCCCTGGCGGCCCAGCTGGGCGCAGGGCAGACAATCTACATCGTCGACGCCATGCACAACCCGAACGCGGCGGCCGAACTGGCCATCTTCAACCAGAAATTCGGCTTGCCCGGCTGCACCACCAAGGCTATCGCCACGAATGCCACCCTGCCCCTGCCGCCCGCCCCGGCCAGCGGCTGTGAATTTTCTGTTGTCTACAACACGCCATCGAGCACCATGACGGCCACGGCGCCCGCCTATAACTCGGGCTGGGCCATGGAAATCGCGCTCGACGTGCAGTGGGCGCATGCCACGGCGCCGCTGGCGCGCATCGTGCTGATCGAGGCGCCCGACGCTTCCATCAACAGCCTGCTGGGCGCCGTGCGCCTGGCCAACCAGATGGGGCCTGGCGTCGTGTCGATGAGCTTTGGCGCCGCCGAAGGCAACTGGACAGCATCCGTCGACAGCGCCTTCACGGGCAAGAACATGAGCTACCTGGCCGCCACGGGCGATTCGGGCAGCGGCGTGTCCTGGCCGTCCGTGTCGTCCAACGTGCTGGCCGTGGGCGGCACCACGCTCAGCTACAGCGGCAGCGGCGTGCGCAGCGAAACGGCCTGGTCCGGCACGGGCGGCGGCATCAGCGCCTATACGGCACTGCCCGCCTACCAGACGGCCAGCGTGCCCGGCCTGACCAACTTGCTGCGCCGCAACGTGGCCGACGTGGCCTTCAATGCCGACCCCGCCACGGGCCAGTACACGGCCGTGATGACGCCAGGCAGCAGCACCGCCAGCTGGCTCAGCATCGGCGGCACCAGCCTGTCCACGCCGCAATGGGCCGGCCTGGTCGCCATCGCCAACGCCAGCCGCGCGCTGCAGGCGAAAGCGGCACTCGGATTGCCGCACAACATCTTGTACGGCCAGATCGCCAGCGTGCCCGGCACCTTCGCCAGCAGCTTTGCCGACATCACGCGCGGCAGCAACGGCACCTGCAGCGTGTGCACGGCCAGGGTCGGCTATGACCCGCTGGGCGGCCTGGGCACGCCGAACGTGAAAAGCCTGCTGGCCGGCCTGTCGGGCACGCAGATTGCACCGGCCGCGCCCGTGGTGGCGCCGGCCAGCATCAGCGGCGCGGCCGGCAAGCCGCTGTCGTTCACCGTCTCGGCCACCGCTGCCAATCCCCTCAGCTACAGCATGCTGGGCGCGCCGGCCGGCATGAGCATCGCCGCCACGGGCGTGGTCAGCTGGACAGCCCCCGTCGCGGGCACGTATGCCGTGACCATGGTGGCCAAGGATACCGTCAGCGGCCTCAGTGGCCAGGGCGTGTACGCCATCGTCATTACCCCCGTCGCGCCGCCCGTCGTCGGCGCCGGCGCCATCACGGGCAAGGTTGGCACGGCCCTGGCGTTCAATGTCAGCGTCTCCGCCCCCAATCCCGTCAGCTACACGCTCGCCGGCGCACCGGCCGGCATGACCATCAGCAGCGCCGGACTGGTGAGCTGGGCCGCGCCCGTGGCCGGCACCTATGCCGTCACCGTGACGGCCACGGACAGCAAGACTGGCCTGAGCGGCAAAGGCATCTATACGGTGGCCATCGCCGCCCCGCTGCCCCCCGTCGTCACGGTGGCCAGCGTGAGCGGCAAGCCGGGCGTGGCCCTGTCGTTCACCGCCACGACGGTGGCGCCCAACCCCGTCACCTACAGCCTGTCGGGCGCGCCGTCCGGCATGACCGTCAGCGCCGCCGGCGTCGTCAGCTGGGCCAACCCCGTGCTGGGCAGCTACAGCGTGACCGTCATCGCCAGGGACAGCAAGACGGGCTTGACGGGCCAGGCCGTGGCCACGGTGAAAATCGCCGCCGCCGGCCCCACGATCAGCGCCGCCGCCATGAACGGCGTGGCCGGCAAGGCCATGAGCGGCAGCATCGTGCTGACGGCGCCGGGCGCGAACGCCCTGTGGATCTCCATCCTCGGCGCGCCGCTGGGCATGCAGTTTTCCATGAGCGGCATGACCATCACGGCTACCTGGCCGCAACCGGTGGCCGGCAGCTATGCGCTGAAGGTCGTGGCGCTGGACAGTAACGGCTTGACGGCACAGCTCACCGTGCCCGTCACCGTCACGGCCAGATAAGCGAACGGGGCCCGCCAACGGGGCGCTCCGGGACTCCCGTCCTGGCGCGCCCCGTTTTGCATGCGCGCGGCCGTTGCAACGAATCCAGAAAAGGAGTATAAATAGTCCATATACAGAGTTTTAATGAAGGACATGCCATGAATCTCGCCTACGCCTACCCCAAGAGCCGCTTCGAGCCGGCCGTGCTCGTCGACCTGAATGCCAAAGCCGAGCGCGAGCGATTGTCGCAGGCGGCCTTGAAAGGGTTTTTCAAGCTGGCCGCCGCCTGGAAACTGCGCGACGACGATGCGCGCGAATTGCTGGGCGGCCTGTCCAGCAGCGCCTGGTACGAGTGGAAGAAGCACCCGGACCGCGTGCTGGAAGTGGACCGCATCACGCGCATTTCCTATTTGCTGGGCATCTACAAGGCCTTGCACATCCTGTACGGCGACAAGCTGGCCGACGAATGGGTGAGTTTGCCCAACAAGAATCCCATCTTCGGCGGCCGCACGCCCCTGTCGCAGATGCTGGCCGGCGGCTTGCTGGCCATGCAGACGGTGCGCAAGCTGCTCGACGCGCGCCGCGGAGGGCTGTGATCGTGCCTGCCGCCCCGAATGAGCACCTGCCGCCGCTGGCCGCCTTGCGCCAGATCGACACTTGCCGCCTGATTCCCTCGCGCTTCGCCGACATGGAAGACTCCGTGCTGGCGCCCCTGGCCGAGAACGACGATCACCTGCGCGAGCTGTTCGAGCTCGACAACGCGACCAACGCGCGCCTGGTGGCCGAGTACGGCGGCGCGCCAGGAATTGGCGTGGACGAGCTGGTTTTTGGCGTGCCGCACTTTCGCATCATCAACGCCGCCTACACGTATGCCCGCCCGGAAGGAGCGCGTTTCAACGATGGCGAACGGGGCGCCTGGTATTGCGCCTTCGACATGCCAACGGCGCTGGCCGAAATCATTTTCCATAAAACCGTGGAATACCAGGAAATCGACTATTTCGACGACAGCGTCAATTACCAGTCGCTGCTGGCCGATTTTTCCGCCAGTTTCCACGACTTGCGCGGCCAGCAGCGCTACCAGGCTTGCCTGGACCCGGCCAGCTACATCGCCTCGCAAGACCTGGCCGCCATCCTGCTCGAAGCCGGCTCCATGGGCGTGATCTTCCCCAGCGTGCGTCACGCCAGCGGCACCAACCTGGCCTGCTTCCGCCCTGCCCTGGTCGGCAATGTTCGCAAAGGCGCCGCCTATCGGTTAACATGGCGGGGTACGCCGACGCCGCAGGTGGAAGCCTTGCCAGGCAAATAAACCGCGCGCACCGGCACCCGACTCACCGCAACCTGATATTTCGCATGCAAACCAATCCTGAAAAAGACACCGAACTGCGCCTCAAAGTGAACAGCGAAACGGCCCGCCTGGCCTGGAGCGAGCTGGAAAAGCATTTCGCCCAGGGCAACGTCGTCTGGGTCGCCAATGAACTGGACCTGGTCGAAGTGGCCGTGCGCATCTCGCACGACGACAAGGCCACCATCACGCAATGGATGGTCGATGGCAAGGTCGCCAAGGTGTCGGACCAGCAGGCGCTGGACTGGCAGGCAGCCGATGCCGCGCTGTGGGCCGTCGTCGTCAGCCCGTTCATTCTGGTGCAGCAGGAAAAGCCCACCAAACACTGATGCCTACAGGCTGCGCTCGAGCATCAGGCGCAGCGCAACGCTGCCATCGAGGGTCGTCACGCTGTCGCTGCGGCCTGCATCATCGACCCAGGATTGCCCCTGCACCTGCTGCTGGTGCAGCAGGTTGGCGGCCGACAGGCGCACGCGCGTTTTTGCGTCCGGCTGCCACAACGCATACGCGTCGAGGGTGCGCCGCACGCCCGCATGGCTGCTGGCGTGCGCATCGAGCCGCGCCAGGCCGCCCGTCTGCACGTTCAGATTGCCGCCCATGCTCATCCCCGGCGAGCGCCGGTAATCGAGTCCCAGGTTGAGCGTGGCCGGCACCTGGCTGGCCAGGCGGTTGCCGGGACCCGGCACGGCGGCGACCCTGGACCAGTTGCGCCCCGCATTGGCGCGCACGTCGACGTCGGGCGCCTGCGCCCACCAGGTCCGCACGGGGAATTTCACGTCCAGCTCGATGCCGCGCACCGTGGCCGCGCCATTGTTAAACGGGCTGGCCGTCCAGACGCCGTCGTGCAGGAACAGGCGCTGCACGGTAACGTCGCTGATGCGCCGCGTGAATGCCGACAGGCTGGCCACGCCGCTCTTGCCAAAATAGCTTTCATACGCCGCGTCCAGCCCCCACGCCAGTTCCGGGCGCAGCTCGGGATTGCCCTGGAAATCGGGATTGTTGGCACTGTTGCCATTGTTGACGGTATAGCGGCGCGGCACCAGGTTGCGCGTGGTGGGCGCCTTGTAGGTGCGCGCCAGCGCCAGCCGCAGCTGGTCGCGCTCCTGCTGCGGCAACTTCCACAGCAGCTGCGCCACGGGACTCCAGACGCTGGCCCGCGTGCGCACTTCGCTCAAGGTGCGGCCCTCGGTCGCCGTCTGCAAGCCTTCCCAGCGCACGCCCGTATACATTTGCAGGCGCGGCGTCACGTCCCATTCATCCTGCGCATACAGGGCCAGGCGCCGCACGTCGGCCGTGTATTCTTCATCGAGCGCATACGGCGCACCGCCGGCAAGATACGTGTCGCGCTGGCGGCGCGACTCGCTGCGGCGTATCAGGCTGCCATCCCAGCCCAGGCTCAGGGCGTGGCCGCCACCGAGCCGGCCCAGGTACTTGCCGCTGCTGTTGACGCTGTCGTCGACGGCGTCGGAGACCACGCCGCGCAGCAGCAGGGGTGCGCCGGCGGCCGTCTCGCCATGGAAAAGATAATCCGTGTCGCGCCGGTTGTGGTTGACGCCCAGCCTGGCCGTCAGCTTGCCCGCCGCCAGCGCGTGCGCCCAGCTCACATCGCTGCGCGCTGAAAACACGCTGGCTTGCGAGGTGGCGCCATTGCGCGGATAGCTGGAGGCCGCCCCCAGCAAGGTCGTTTCGCGCGCCACGCCGTCAAACCCCGTGCGGTACCAGTCCAGCAGGCTTTGCCAGGTGATGGTGTCGCCCTTGTCCAGGGTCCAGTGCAGGCGCGGCGTCAGGCTGGCCTTGTTGACGGACGAAGCATTGCGCGTGCGCGTTGTACGCTGCGCCAGCAGCGTGCCGGTGGCATCTGCGCTTGTTTCAGTCATCCTTCCCGCCACGTCGTCGGCAGTGCGCTCCAGAGCGCCCGTCAGCGAGTAGGCGAAACCGGGCAGCTTGTCCGCCACGCGCAGCGACGCGGCAGGTTGCCAGCGGCCATCCTGCCGGCCCGCGCCCAGCTTCCCTTCGCGCTCGGCGCCGCTGGCGCCCTTGCGCAAGACCACGTTGATGCTGCCGGCGACGGCTTGCATACTGTATTCGGCCGTCGCGCTGCGCAAAATCTCGATGCGCTCGATCATCTCGGGTGCTATCGATTCGATGGAAAACCCTGGTGGCGCAGGGTCGCCGTTGATCAGCATCTGCGTGTAGCCGCCCCCCAGGCCCCGCATACGCACCTCGCCGCCGACGACGGAGACGCCGGGCTGGCGTTTCAACGTCGCGGCCAGGCTGCTGTCGCCATATTGGGCCAGGTCGTCGCGGCTGACGATGATCTTCGCGGCCGTGTCGTCACGCCGCTGCTGTACGCCGCTGGCGGCGGTAATTTCAACCTTTTGCAGCGGCGCATCGTCGGCGCAGGCCGCGGCGGGCAAGAGCAGGAAAAAAAGCGGGGATAAAAGCGGAGGGAAAAGCGGGGAAAACGGGCTGGCGCTGCGCATGATGCCTTTTTCTACACTGCGGGTTGGGAAGCGCAGTGTAGAGGATTTGACAATGCGCAGCAAGCGCATTGTCCAGCCATGCTCAATGCCCGCCGCCCAGGTAAGCCGCGATCACCTTCGGATCATTTTTCAGGCTTTCCGCCGGCCCGTGCACGGAAATGCTGCCGTTTTCCAGCACGTAGCCGTAATCGGCCACGTTCAGGGCGGCGGCGGCGAATTGTTCGACCAGCAGCATGGTCACGCCTTCCGCCTTCAATCGCGTGATGATGCGGAAGACTTCTTCCACCAGAATCGGCGCCAGGCCCATCGACGGCTCGTCCAGCAGGATCACTTCCGGATTCAGCATCACGGCGCGGGCCATGGCCAGCATTTGCTGCTCGCCGCCCGACAAGGTGCCGGCCAGCTGGTCGCGCCGCTCCTTCAGGCGGGGGAACAGTTCCAGCGCCTTGTCCAGGTCGCCCTTGATGTCGCCTTTCGGGCGCGCCCGCGTAAAACGGGGGAAGGCGCCCAGCAGCAGGTTGTCCGTCACCGACATCGAGGCGAACACCCTCCTGCCTTCCGGCGAATGGGCCAGTCCCGCGCGGGCGATGCGGTGCGAATCGAGCCCCGTGACATCCTTGCCGCCCAGGGTGACAGTGCCGGATTTCGGTTTGAGCATGCCGGAAATGGCGCGCATGGTGGTGGTCTTGCCGGCCCCGTTCGAACCGATCAGGGTCACCAGCTTGCCCTTCGGGACGTCGAGCGAAATGCCGTGCAAGACTTCGACTTTGCCGTAGGCGGCGTGCAGATTGTTAATGGTCAGCATGGTCTTCCTCTCAGTGCGCCGCTGGCGCCAGGGTTTCGGCGCTGCCGCCCAGGTAGGCTTCGATCACTTTCGGGTCGCTCTGGACAAGCGCGGGCACGCCTTCGGCGATCTTCTGGCCGAAGTCCAGCACCGTCACCACGTCCGACAGGGCCATCACCACGTCCATGTGATGCTCGATCAGGATGATGGTGATGCCGTGCTCGCGGATCTTGCGGATGATGGCCATCAGTTCCTTGATGTCGGGCGCCGTCAGGCCCGCCGCCGGCTCATCGAGCAGCAGCAGGCGCGGGTTCAGGCCCAGCGCGCGGCCGATTTCCAGCAGCCGCTGCTTGCCATACGGCAGATTGCGCGCCTCTTCGTTGGCCAGGTCGGCCAGGCCGACGAATTCGAGGATGCTGGCGGCCCGCTCGCGCGCCGCCTTCTCTTCGCGCTTGTAGCGGGGCGTATGCAGCATCACGTCCAGCACGTTCGACTTGAACGTGTTGTGCAAGCCCACCAGCACGTTTTCCGTCGCCGTCATCTCGCCGAACAGCTGCACGTTCTGGAAGGTGCGCGCCACGCCGCCCAGCGCGATTTCGGACGGCGTGCGGCCGGAGATCACCATGCCGGCAAATTCCACCCTGCCCGCCGTCGGCTTGTAGATCCCAGTCAGCACGTTCATCATCGTGCTCTTGCCCGAGCCGTTCGGCCCGATCAAGCCGTGCACGGAACCTTGCGTGACGTTCAAGTCCACCTGGTTCAGCGCTTTCAGGCCGCCGAACTGCATCAGGGCCTGGTCCACGCGCAGCAGGGTCGCGCCCTGCTGCCCGCCCTGCGCGTGGTCAAACGGCGCCACGCCGTGCGAAGCGACGGCTTCCACATGGCGCCGGCCCTTGCCGATAAAGCTCATCAGGAAGCCGACGATGCCGTCCTGCAGGTAGTACACGACAAATAAGGTCATCAGGCCGAAGATGGTCAGGCGCCAGTCGACCATGTTTTCCAGCTTGTACGAATACGCGGCCAGGCCGATGGTCGCCACCAGGGGCACGAGCACGCCGCGCACGGTGGAGCGCTTCTTCGCCAGCATGATGATGGAACCGATCACGCCCAGCACGGCGGCGCCGACGGCGATCTTGCGGAACAATTCGATATCCGACAGCAGGCTGGGCAGCATGACGACGATCAGCGCGCCGATCAGGGCGCCGGAACGCGTCTTGCGCCCGCCCATGATGACGGCCAGCAAGAACAATATCGTCAGCTCGAAGTTGTAGGTATTGGGCGAGATGTACTCTTCCGAATACGCATACAGGCTGCCGGCCAGGCCCGCGAAACCGGCGCTGATGACGAAGGCATACACCTTGTAGCGGTACACGGATACACCCATGCAGTCCGAGGCGATGGGGCTGTCGCGCAAGGCTTCGAACGCCCGGCCCAAGTTCGATTTCAGAATGCGGTGCACCACCACCAGCGAGATCACCAGCAGCGCGGCGACCATGTAGTAATACTCGACCTCGGAAAGCTTGTGGCCGAACAGGACGGGCTTGTGGATCTTGATGCCCATCGGCCCTTCCGTCAGGAAGCTCATTTCATTGATCAGGATTTGCACGATGGTGCCGAAGGCCAGGGTCACCATCGCCAGGTAGGGCCCCGTCACGCGCAGGGCCGGCAAGGCCAGGATGGCGCCGAAGACGGCCGCGCCCAGGATGCTGGCGGGGATGGCCAGCCAGAACGGCGCGCCCAGCTTGAACACCAGCACGCCCGTGGCGTACGAGCCGATGCCGAACAGGCCCGCATGGCCCAGCGACACCTGCCCCGTGTAGCCGACGACGATATCGAGGCCGAACAGCAGGATGGCATAGATCAAGATGGTCTCGGCCAGGTGGATGTAATATGGGTTCGGAATGACGATGGGGAACAACGCGAGCACGGCCAGTCCCGCCGCGCTCAACGCCAGCATGGTGATTTTCTTGTTCATGTCGTCCTCAGACTTTCTTGATCGCGGCTTTGCCGAACAGGCCGGACGGCTTGATGGCCAGCACCAGCAGCAGGAGCAGCAGGCCAGGCACTTCCTTGTAGCCGGTGGAGATGTAGTAGCCGGTGGTCGTCTCGGCGATGCCCAGGATCAGCCCGCCGACGATGGCGCCCACGCCCGAGGTCAGGCCGCCGATGATGGCCACGGCAAACGCTTTCAAGCCCAGCGAAGCGCCCATGGTCGCGCCCGTCAGGGTCAGCGGCGCCACCAGCACGCCCGCGAAGGCGGCCGTGGCCGACGACAGCGCGTAGGAAAACGTGATGACCATGCCCGTGTTGATGCCCATCAAACCGGCCGCGTCGCGGTCGTTGGCCGTCGCCACGACGGCCTTGCCATAGATCGATTTGCGGTTGAAGACTTCCACGGCCAGCATGATGGCCAGCGCGCCGACGATGACGGCCACCTGCATCTGCTGCACGTTGGCGCCGAATACCTGGAACGGCGCGGCCGACAGCGGCGACGGGAACATCAGGTCATCCTTGCCCCAGATGTTTTCCGCCACGTTCTTGAAAATGATGGCAAGCGCGATGGTCGACATGATCCAGCCGAATTCGGACTTGATCTTGATGGCCGGCCGCACACCTATCCATTCGACGAACACGCCCTGCAAGGCGCCGAAGACGATGACGATGGGGATCATCAGCAGATAGCTCATGTACGGCCCGCCATGGATGGTGCCCACCAGGGAGAGGCCCACGAGCGCGCCCAGCATCAGGGATTCGCCCTGGCCGAAATTGAGGGTGCCGGAAGTGGCAAAGGTCAGCTGGTAGCCGAAAGCGATGACGGCATAGATCATGCCCAGCGCGATGCCGCTGAAGACGAGCTGCAGGAAGATTTCCATGGTATTCCCCGGAAGACGAAAGATGAAAAAATGGCCAGTCCTGATTCCTCAAGGCTGGCCACTGCGCGGCGACTGTCCGCCAGGCTTATTTCGCGAGGACGACCTTGCCGTCCTTGACTTCGCCAAACACGGTCAGGTCGGCCGTGATCGCTTCATGGTTGGTCTTGCTGAACGGTTTGTTGTAGGTGGTGACGGCGCCTTCCACCTTCTCGTTCAGGTTTTCCAGCGCGGCGCGTACTTTCGGGCCGTCCGTGCCGCCCGCCTGCGTGATGGCCGCGGCCAGCAGGTAGATGGAATCGTAGCCTTGCGCAGCCGACACGGCCGACGGCATGCGTCCGCCCGATGGCTTGTAGGCGGCCACGTAGGCGTCGATGAAGGCCTTGCGTTTCGGCGTGCTGGCATCCTGGATGAAGGTTTGCGGCATGCGCGTACCGTTGCCGTTCTTGCCCGCGTTGTCGATGAAGTTACCCATGGCCAGGGTCCAGCTGCCGATCAGCGGCACTTTCCAGCCCAGTTTTTCCATGCCGTTGGCGATCTGCGCCAGTTCCGGGCCGATGCCGTAGGTCAGCACGACTTCCGCCCCTGCCTGCTTGGCTTTCAGCAGCTGGGCCGTCATGTCGACGTCCTTGATGTTGTATTTTTCCACGACGACGGGCTTGATACCCTTCTTGTCGAGCGCCTTTTCCAGGTCTTCGCGGCCCAGCTGGCCATAGTTGGTGGAGTCGGCCAGGATCGCCACTTTCTTGAACTTGCGGTTTTCGATCGCCTCGTGCACGATCATGCCGGACTGGATGGTGTCATTGGCGGCATTGCGGAAGATGTAGTTTTCCGGCTGGTCGGCGAATTGCTTGGTGACGATGGAGCCCGTCGCCACATTGTTCATGACGGGAATCTTCGCTTCCTGGTAAAAGCGCTGCGAAGCGAGGGCCACGCCCGTGTTGATGTAGCCGACGGTGGCGGCGACCTTTTCCTTGTTGATCAGCTCCTGGGCGATCTGCACGCCGCGTTCGTTCTTCGCTTCATCATCGCGCTCGATGAGCAGCAGGGAACGGCCCAGCACGCCGCCCTTGGCATTGATTTCAGCGACGGCCAGCTTGACGCCGTCGCGCATCGACACGCCCATCGGCGCGGAACCGCCCGTAAACGGTCCGGACACGCCGATCTTGATGGGGTCGGCTGCGACTGCCGCCTGCGAGAAACCCAAAACCAAACTTGCCACGAGCAATTTCTGTTTCAAATTCATTGTCATCTCCTCTGATACAACGTTTTTAATGCCACTTATTTTTATAGTCGTACGCTGGATAACCGCCCCATCGATAAATCATTGTAGGTGAGTAAACATGCACCAGCAACAACTACATATGACGCGTCGCAACATGCGGAAAAGCCGCAATTGCAGCCCTGTTGTCAGTCTTTTGTAAGGAAAATATGGCGCAAATTGACACAGGTGCTACACCATGACACACGATGCATATGTCTGATCTGCGTCAAAAGTATGGCGATGCAATGGTGATATGGTCATTGAACCAGGGTCAACCGGCCATGGCGGCAATCCCTTCCCTACCATGGAGACCCTATGCGCCAGCCCATGACAAGCATCTGCGCCTGCCTGCTGATCGCCGGCATGAGTAGCGCCTGCAAGAACTTCACGCCGGTCGACAAGTTCGCGGGACAGACGGTGGCGATAACGGAAGTATTCAAACCCATGCTGACGCACTCCATGAGCAGTTGCACCAATAATGTACGGCGCAACAGCATCATCACCGACCGCCCCTACGTTGCGCAGGAAACGGAACAGGACCTGCTCCGGCGCTGCAAGGACTATGCGGCGCAATTGGCGGGCACAGCCGAACTGAACGATGTATTGAAACGCTACGCGGAAGTACTTGCCGCGCTGGCCAACGACAAGCTGGCGAACTACAAGGAGGAGATCGGCGCCCTTGGCGGTTCGCTGGGCGCCTTGCAGCAGTCCGGCGGCACGGCGCCGGTGCTCGACGCCGACCAGCTGGACAAAGTCACGCGCCTGAGCGCACTGATCAGCCAGATTGTCACGCAGCAAAGACAGCAGTCGGGAATCAACGAATTGCTGGCGCGCGAAGACGATATTTATATCATCAGCAATGCGCTGAAAAAATATGCGCAGCAAAACTACCAGGCCAATCTGCACGACGAGAGCCTGACGCTGGCATCCCTGAATCGCTCGCTCGACAACGCTGCCGCCAGGGAACCCGTGACCAGCAACTATCTGAAGGCCAAGCTCTACCTTGACGGGCGGCAATTGCAGGAGCGTGGCAAGGTCATCGAGGCCTATCTTGCCGCCATGACGGAATTGCAAAACAGTCTCAGCACCTTGCGCGCCAAGTCCATGCAAGACCCGGCATTGGAGCGTCAACTGGACACTTTTGCCAAGCAAGTCGATACCCTGCAAAAACAGGCCGCCAATTATTCACCATCCCCCTGGTAGGAGTCGGACATGGGCAACGTTATCGCACTCGATGAAAAACAAACGACGGAAATCGCCGACAAGCTGGCACAGGCCTCGAACCAGGTACTGGAGCTGCGCATCGCGCTGACCGACCGCACGCCGCCGACGCCGTCAGCCGTGCTGCATGATCTCAAGCAATATGAAAGCCACCTGGATCAGATGGTGTCCTTTTTCCGCGCCCACGGCATCTACCTGATCAACCAGAGTGCGCAGCAGGCATTGGCCAATGTGAACACGGCCATCGACCAAGGCAGGAAAACCGTGGCCGACATCGGGCACACGCACGCGGCCATCAAGGCAGCGGCAGGCCTGCTGGACCTGGCCGCCGCCCTGCTGTCGCGCAACCCGCTGGCCATTGCCGAGGCTGCAAATAGCCTGCGAACCTGACCTGGCGGACAATCACGGCTCTGCGGCCCTGTGCCCCATCGCATGCGTGGCCATTTTCAGGTACAGGTTCGCCTGTTCCTCGCTGTGCGCATAGCCCATGCGCCCTTCGGCCAGGGCGACGGATTTCTGCTGCAGCGCTTCCGGGTATTCCAGGTCGCAGGCGGCATCCAGCCAGTGACGCGCCCGTGTTTCATCGGCGTCCTGCAGCATGTTTGCCACGATGAACATGGCGGGCGCCACGCCGCGTTGCGCGGCCAGTTCCAGCCAGCGCAACGCGGCGGCGCTGTCCTGCGGCCCACCCATGCCGTTCTTGTGCATCAAGCCCAGGTAATACGCTGCAGGACCGCCGCCCTGCCCCGCCGCGTGCTCGAACAGGGCGCGCGCCTGCGGCTGGGTCGCCTCGCCCGCACGCATCAAGACCTTGGCCTGGGCCGTGACATCCGGCCCTGCCGATGCCAGCGGCGATACGGCCAGGGCGATGGCAAACACCCATGCCTTCATTTCGACAGGTCGAGCTGATACAGCGCAAAGCCCTTGCCGGCACCGTCATCAAGCTTCAACTGCGTGACGTTGTCGATGCCGGCCGCTTTCGCCAGCTCGATCACGTTCGGCGCGGAATGGAAGACCACGGGGCCTTTGGTGGCAACCCTGGAGAAGCGCCAGCTGCGCGCCGAGCCGTTTTTCGCGCGCGTCAGGTTTTTCTGCTGCGTGACGTAGGCGATCAGCAGCTCGCGGTTGTTGTCGGGCGAGGCCACCACCGTCTTGCTGCCGTCGAGGCCGGGGAAATTGCCGCCGCCGCTGGCGCGGTAGTTATTTGTCGCGATGAGGAATTCCTGGCCCGCGTCCACCGGCTTGCCCTTGAACGTCAGGCCCTGGATGCGACGGCCCGGCGGCTGCGTGACGTCGATCTGGTAGCGCACGTCGGCGCTCGTGAGCGTGTCGAAGTTGTAGCTCGGATGGGCCGTGTTGACCAGTTCCTGCAGCTCGGTCTTGTTGACATCGATGGTATTGAAGCGCCGCGCCGACTGCTCCAGCCAGGCCTTCAATTCGACGCCGTTCATCTTCACGCCATACAGCGCGTTCGGATACAGATACAGGTCGGCCGCATTGTTCAGCGCCACGTTGCCCGCCTTGACGTCCGTGTAGTCGGATACGCCCGCCGAGCCGCTCTTGAACGGGGACGACATCGACAGCACGGGCAGATTGGCATATTGCGGCAGGTTCGCCTTCACGTAGGCGGCCAGGTAGCCCGATTGCGCCTGGTTCACCACTTCGATGGCGCTGACGTCGCCCACGTCGGCGAAATACGTCGACATGCGGAAATCCGTGGCGCCGACCGGCGTCTGCACGTAGGCGATCGTCGCTGCGTGCTCCTCGGCCACCAGTTCGGCGATGGCTGCGTCGGGCGCCACATAACTCTTGTCCGCATTCTGGATGCCGCGCGCTTCCACCGTCGTGGCGCTCTTGTCGACCACCCACTGCTTGCCGTCGTGGCGCAGGCGCAAACCGATCACGCCCAGGTGCTTGCCCCACAAATTGGCCATCACGGTGGGCACGCCATTGACCAGCCCTTTGACCTTGTCGACGCCGGGCAAATTAAACTGCGGCACCGTACTGGCCGCGTTCGGGAACAGCTGGTGCGAGTGGCCGATCAGCATGGCGTCCACGCCCGGCACTTGCGACAGGTAGTAATTACCGTTTTCCATGGTCGGCGAGTACGGACTGTCATCGAGGCCGCCATGCGAAATGGCCACCACCAGCTCGGCGCCCCTGGCGCGCATCTCGGGGATGAATTTTTCCGCTGTCTCGCGCACGCCCTGCGTGTAGACGCGGCCTTCCAGCCAGCGCTTGTCCCAGGCCATGATGGTGGGCGGCGCAAAGCTGATGATGCCCACCTTCACGGTGCTCGTCACCGGTTTGCCATCGGGGCCGGTCGCCGTGATCTGCTTGTCGATGATGTGATATGGCGCAAACAGGGGCTGACCCGTCTTGACGCTGTAGACGTTGGCCAGCACTTGCGGGAATGCGGGACCGGCGCAGCGCGGTTTGCTGGCGTCGACGCTGTCGACGTCGAAGCGGTTGCCCGTCACCTGGCTCAAAAACGCCAGGCCGTAGTTGAATTCGTGGTTGCCGATGCCGCCGCCGTCCACTTTCAGCAAATTCATGGCCTTGTAGATGGCCAGGGTCTGGTCGCAAGCCAGCGGTTTCACGAGGGCCTGGTAGTCGGCCAGGGCCGTGCCCTGGATGGTGTCGCCGTTATCGAGCAAGAGATTGTTCGGGAACTGCGCGCGCGCCTGGGCGATCAAGGCCGCCGTGCGTTCCAGGCCGATCGACGGTTCCGCCTGCAGCTTGTAGTAATCATAACTAAGCACATTCGCGTGCAAGTCCGTCGTCTCCAGCAGGGCCAGGGTGGCGCTGCTGCCGGCCGGCGCGGCCGATGGCGGCCGGGCGGGTCCCGTGGCGGCGGGCGGCAAGGCGCCGCAGCCGGCCAGCAGCAGCGGTAACAGGGCGAGACGGGGAAGTTGAAGCATGATGTATTCCTGTGGAAAGACAATATCGCCAGCATCATACGCAGCACGGCAGCCCCTATCAAGGCAAAAATATTGTCGTAAATACAGCAAAATCGTCATTTTATTGCCCCGTGCGGCAGCAATTGCGCCGCGGCGGCAGCGGAAACGCGCCGCGCTCGCGTATAATTCAGGGTTTG
Organism: Janthinobacterium kumbetense; assembly: GCF_023703445.1. Taxonomy (NCBI): domain Bacteria; kingdom Pseudomonadati; phylum Pseudomonadota; class Betaproteobacteria; order Burkholderiales; family Oxalobacteraceae; genus Janthinobacterium; species Janthinobacterium kumbetense. The sequence goes on along the minus strand of NZ_JAMQGR010000001.1, from coordinate 480,000 downwards.
ATTTCACCATAGAAGACCAGAACATTATGGAAGCCGAACGCATCAATATCATCTCCGCCCTGCTCAACGACCTGACGGTCCGCGAAGCCGAACTTCGGAGGTATCTTTGACTTCACTGTCAAGTCGGAGAAACTAGAGCAAGTCAACGAAGAGCTGGAAGATCCAACCGTCTGGAACGATCCCAAGCGCGCCCAGGACCTCGGTAAAGAGAAGAAGGCGCTGGAAGCAATCGTCTTCACGCTCGCCAAGGCCGATGCCGACCTGCGCGATACCCGCGACCTGTTCGACATGGCCCGCGAAGAAGGCGACGACGAGACCCTGGAAGCGATCGAGCAGGACGTGCAGGAAATCCGCAAGGTCATCGAGAGCATGGAATTCCGCCGGATGTTCAACAATCCGATGGACCCGAACAACTGCTTCATCGACATCCAGGCCGGCGCCGGCGGTACGGAAGCCCAGGACTGGGCCTCGATGCTGCTGCGCCAGTACCTGCGCTATTGCGAACGCAAGGGCTTCAAGGTCGAAATCCTGGAGCAGTCCGACGGCGAGGTCGCCGGCATCAAGACGGCCACCCTGAAGGTCGAGGGCGATCACGCCTACGGCTTCCTGCGCACGGAAACGGGCGTGCACCGCCTGGTGCGCAAGTCGCCATTCGACTCGGCCAACGGCCGCCACACCTCGTTTACGTCGCTGTTCGTGTACCCGGAAGTCGACGATTCGATCGAAATCGACGTCAACCCGGCCGATATCCGCGTCGATACCTACCGCGCGTCGGGCGCCGGCGGTCAGCACATCAACAAGACCGACTCCGCCGTCCGCATGACCCATGCGCCGACCGGCATCGTGGTGCAGTGCCAGAACGACCGTTCGCAGCACCGCAACCGCGCCGAAGCGATGGAAATGCTGAAAGCGAAGCTGTACGAGCATGAACTGCGCAAGCGCATGAGCGAGCAGCAAAAGCTGGAAGACTCGAAGACGGACGTGGGCTGGGGTCACCAGATCCGCTCCTACGTGCTGGACCAGTCCCGCATCAAGGACTTGCGTACCGGTTTCGAGACGGGCAATACCAAGGGCGTGCTCGATGGCGACATCGACGACTTCATCTCCGCCTCGCTCAAGCAAGGCGTATAAGGATGAACGCATCCGCTCCGGCGCAGCGCGCCTTCCTGTTCGACATGGATGGCACGATCGTCGACAACATGGCCTTCCACACGACGTCGTGGCTGGCGTTCTTTGAACGCCACGGCCATGCGCTGGACGCGGACGCCTTCTTCCGCGACACGGCGGGACGGCAGGGACACGAAATCATCGCCAAGTACCTGGGCGCGGATGCCGACCATGTCACCCTGCTGGCGGAAAAGGAAGTCGTCTACCGCGAACTGTATGGCCCGCACCTGGCCACGGTGCTTGGCTTCGACCGCCTGATCGCCAGCGCGCGCCAGGCTGGCGTCGGGCTGGTGGTGGGCACGGCCGCGCCGGACGAGAACATCGCGTTCACGCTCGATGGCCTGGACCTGCGCCACCGCTTCGACGCCATCGTCGGCGCCGCCGACGTGGAACGGGGCAAGCCGCACCCGGACGTTTTCCTGAAAGGCGCGCTGCTGGCCGGCGCGCTGCCGCAAGACTGCATCGTCTTCGAAGACGCGCCCCTGGGCGTGGAAGCGGCGCGCCGCGCCGGCATGCGCGTCGTGGTGCTTACCACCACCCTGCCGGCCGAGGCGTTTGCCGCCTTCGACAACATCATTGCCATCGTGCCGGATTTCTCCGCACTCGACGTCGACGCACTGTTTGCCAGCGTGGCGCCAGCGCTGGCGCCACATCATCAATCATCACCAACGAAGAACACCATGACTACGGATATCCAAGAACAAGCCGCCGCCCCCGATGAAAACAAGATCATCGCCGAGCGCCGCGTCAAGCTGGCAGCACTGCGCGAACAAGGCGTCGCCTTCCCGAACGATTTCCGCCCCGAGCACAAGGCGGCCGACCTGCACGCGCAATACGGCGGCAAGACGCGCGAAGAGCTGGAAGCCGAACCTGTCACCGTGGTGCTGGCTGGCCGCATGATGCTCAAGCGCGAAGCGGGCAAGAAAGCCGCTTTCGCCACCCTGCAAGACGCCTCCGGCCCGAAAGCCGACGGCCGCATCCAGATCTACGCCACCTTGGACCTGACCGGCGAAGCGGCCATGGCCGCCCTGCACCACTATGACCTGGGCGATATCCTGGGCGTGACGGGCACGCTGTTCAAGACCAAGACGGACGAACTGACCATCAAGGTCACGGAACTGCGCCTGATCACCAAGTCGCTGCGCCCGCTGCCGGACAAATTCCACGGCCTGGCCGACCAGGAAACGAAGTACCGCCAGCGCTACGTCGACCTGATCATGAACGAAGAGACGCGCCGCACCTTCAAGGCGCGCACCGCCGCCATCTCGTCGATCCGCCGCTTCATGGAAAAGAACGAGTTCATGGAAGTGGAAACGCCGATGCTGCACACGATCCCGGGCGGCGCCGCGGCAAAACCGTTCATCACGCACCACAATGCGCTGGACATGCAGATGTTCCTGCGCATCGCGCCCGAGTTGTACCTGAAACGCCTGGTCGTGGGCGGCTTCGACCGCGTGTTCGAGATCAACCGCAACTTCCGCAACGAAGGCGTGTCGATCCGTCACAACCCTGAATTCACGATGATGGAATTCTACGCGGCCTACACCGACTACAAATGGCTGATGGACTTCACGGAAGCCGTCATCCGCCAGGCCGCCATCGACGCGCACGGCACCGCTACCCTGACCTACGGCGGCCGCGAACTGGATCTGGCAAAACCGTTCCACCGCCTGACCATCGTCGAAGCGATCAACAAGTATGCTCCAGGCTACACCGCCGAGCAGTTGAACGATGCCGAATTCATCAAGGAAGAGCTGAAAAAATTCGGCGTCAAGCCGTTCGCCACGGCCGGCCTGGGCGCGCTGCAACTGGCGCTGTTCGAAGAAACGGCTGAAGCGCAGCTGTGGGAACCGACCTATATCATCGACTACCCGGTCGAAGTGTCGCCACTGGCGCGCGCTTCCGACACGGTGGCCGGCATCACGGAGCGCTTCGAGCTGTTCATGGTGGGCCGCGAAATCGCCAACGGCTTCTCCGAGTTGAACGACGCGGAAGACCAGTCGGCCCGCTTCCTGGCGCAAGTGGCCGCCAAGGACGCCGGCGATGAAGAGGCGATGTTCTACGACGCCGACTACATCCGCGCGCTGGAATACGGCATGCCGCCAGCCGGCGGCTGCGGCATCGGCATCGACCGCCTGATGATGATCATCACGGATTCGCCGAACATCCGCGACGTCCTGCTGTTCCCGCATTTGCGCCGCGAAGAGTAATCACGGACGCAAGCCGATAAAAAGCCGCCTGGTCTCGCGATCAGGCGGCTTTTTTACGTCTGCCGCAGGCCGTCAGGCGTCCAGGGTCACGCGCTGGTGGCTGCGGCTGGCCTGCTGTGCCGCCAATGCGGTGGCCAGCCGCGCATGCCGTCGTCGCCGGTGGCGGCCGGCTGCCCTTCGCCGCGCATGGCGCGCTGGAAGGCGCGCACCGAGCGCACGTACAGGTTTTCATGCCCGACGGGGATGTCGACCTTGCCGCTGTCGCGCGTCAGGGTAATGCTGCCGACGGGGCGCTGCGTCATCACGCCGGTGGCGAAGATGGTGCCCTTGGTACCGATGATTTCGACGCCGGACAGCGAATGCGGCGCGTTGAACGCGTCGTGCACCTGCACCAGGGTGCCGTTGTCGAACTCGATGACGGCCATCAGGCCCTCTTCCAGCCCGGCCACCGTCATGCCGCCGCTGGTGGCGCAGGCAGTGACGTGGCGCGGCTCCGCATCGAGCAGGAAGCGCAGGGTGTCGACGTCGTGCACGAACATGTCGAGCGTGACGCCGCCCGATTCCGGCGCGTCCAGGCGCCAGCCGCGCAGGTGCTGCGGCAGGTTATTCGCGTGCAGCACGCGGCAATACAGGGGCTGGCCGATCTCGCCGGCGCGTATCAGCTCGCGCACCTTGCCATGGCTGGCGGCGTTGCGCAGGTGGTGGTTAATCCCCAGCACCACGCCCGCCTCGGCGCAGCCGTCGACCATGCGGCGGGCGTCGTCCAGGTTCAGCGCCAGCGGCTTTTCGCACAGCACGTGCTTGCCGGCGCGCGCCGCCTGCAAGGTCTGCGCCATATGCCATTCGTTGGTGGTGCTGATGTACACGGCGTCCGCGCCCGGATGCGCCAGTGCCGCATCGAGGTCCGTATAGCTGGCGGCGATGCCGAACTGCTCGGCAAAGGCGGCGCCGCGCGCGGCGTCCCGACTGACCACGGCCAGCACTTCCGCGTCGCCCTGCTGGCGGATCGCGTCGACCATCCATTCGCGCGCCACGGTGCTGGCGCCGACCAGTATCCATCCGATTTTCTTCATTCGATTCTCCCGTTAAAAAGTGTGGCGCAGGCCGAGGTTCCAGGCCTGGTTGCCGGTGCCGTTGTCGGTGGCGTTGCCCACCACGTAGGCGGCGCCGTTGCGGTTGTCGATATGCGCGTAAGCCGCGTACAAGGTGCTGCGCTTCGACAGCGCGTAGGTGTAGCCGATGCCGACCTGGGAAGCGTCGCCGTTGGCGGCGCGCCGGTCGTCGCGCCGCACGTACGAGAACAGGACGCGGTGCGGGCCAAAAGGCACGGTGGCGCCCAGCATCAGGTCCGCGCTGTCGACCGTGGTGGCCGCACCCGCCGTGCTCTTGCTGACGGCGACGGCGCCATGCGCCTTGACCACGCCGAAGTCCCAGGTGGCGCCCAGCACCGTGTTGCGCGCCCTGCCCGCCACCAGCGCGCTTGACAGGGTGTTGGCATCCTGGTGCGCCAGGCGCACATACAGCGGCCCGCTGGCATAAGTGGCCGCCGCGCCCGTGTAGCGCCTGGCCGCCGCGTCGCCGGGCACTTCGCCGAAACCGTACGCCAGTTCGCCGGAAAGGCCGCCGCGCACGGGCGAGCTGTAGGTGATGCTGTTGTCGACGCGGCTGATGTAGCCGGCCGTGAAGACGTTGCTCATCCTGCCCGCAAAACCCAGGTAGAACGGGTCCAGCGCCCCCAGGCTGCTGTCGATGAACGTGTACTGGCGGCCCAGGCGCAGCGTGCCCGCCGCGCCGCCCAGGCCGACGAAGGCCTGGCGCCCGAACAACAGGCCGCCCTGGGCCGAGGCGCCCGTGTCGGCCAGGATGCCCGCATCCATCGTAAACAGCGCCGTCATGCCGCCGCCCAGGTCTTCGCTACCCTTGAAACCCAGCCGCGAGCCATTGGCGATGCCGCTCGTCAGCTTGAGCACCCTGCCGCCGGCGCCGCCGCTCTCGGACACCACGCCCATGTCCATGATGCCGTACACGGCCACGTTCGACTGCGCGCAGCACAAGCCGCTGCCGGCGCCGATGATCATTGCCCCTACTACCTTCTTCTTCATCTCTTTTCCTGTCTGTGGATACAGTGCTTAGCTCACCAGGTGGCGCGGACGCTCGCCGCGCAGGCCTGCCAGCAGGTTGTCCACGGCCTGCTGCGCCATGGCATAGCGCGTTTCGTGCGTGGCCGAGCCGATGTGCGGTAGCGCCACCACGTTCGCCATGCGCGGCAGCGGATTGTCCGGCGCCAGCGGTTCGCGCTCGAACACGTCGAGACCGGCGCCGTGGATGGTGCCCTGCTGCAGCGCCTCGATCAGCGCCGCCTCGTCGACGATGCGCCCGCGCGAACCGTTGATGAAGATGGCGCCGGGGCGCATCAGCGCGAACTCGCGCCGGCCCATCATGCGTTCCGTCTGCGCCGTCAGCGGCAGCACCACGCAGACGAAATCGGACCCTGCCAGCAAGTCGTCGAGCGCCACCTGGCGCGCGCCCAGCGCCGCCTCCACCTCGGGCACGGCTTCGCCGTTCACGTACAGCACCTGCATGCCGAAGCCCAGCGCGGCGCGGCGGGCGACGGCGCGGCCGATGCGGCCCATGCCCAGCATGCCGATGGTCTTGCCATGCACGTTGACGCCATACTGGCTTTCGCCCACGCTGCGCGTCCAGCGTCCCGCCTTGACGAATTCGGCCAATTCGACGACGCGCCGCGCGCTGGCGAGGATCAGCGCGAAGATCGTGTCGGCCGTCGTTTCCGTCAGCACGTCCGGCGTATTGGCCAGCAAGATGCCCCGTTCGCGCAGGTAATCGACGTCGAACTGGTCGACGCCCACCGAAATGGTGGAAATGATGCGCAGCCCTTCCGCCGGGTCCAGCAATTCGCGGTCCAGGCGCACGCTGGCGCCCAGCAAGCCGTGCGCGCCGCGGATGGCGGCGGCGAAGGCGGCGCGGTTGCCCGCATCGATCGCCTCGAAATACGTCACCTCGCATTCGGCGCGCAGGCGCGCCAGCAGCGGTTCGGCCAGCTTTTTATACACAACCACATGTTTTTTCACGATTATTTCCCCTGTTCGGTTCAAGATGGGACCAGCGCGTCGAGCTGGGCGCGGGTCGGCAAGCCTTCCATGTCGCCGGCCACCTGGATGGCGAAGGCGCCGACCCGGTTGCCGCGCCCTACCGCCTGCGCCAGCGGCAAGCCTTCCAGCAAGGCGCTGACCAGGCCGGCCGCGAAGCCGTCGCCGGCGCCCACCGTGTCGACCACGTTGGCCACACGCTCGCCCGGCACCATGCCGCTGTCGCCCTCGGCCGTGCGGTAATAGGCGCCGTCGGCGCCCAGCTTGACGACCACCAGCCGCGCGCCCCGCCGCAGGTAAAAGCCGGCGACGTCGTGCGGCAGGTCGTGGCCGGTGAGGATTTTTCCCTCCCCCAGGCCGGGCAGCACCCAGTCCGCCTTGGCGGCCAGGCGGTTGATCTGTTCGACCATCACGGCTTGCGACGGCCACAGCGAGGGCCGCAGGTTCGGGTCGAACGATACGCTCCGGCCGTTGGCGCGCATGAAGTCGAGCGCCTGGCCGGCGAACGCCAGGCTGGTCTCGGACAGCGCGGCGGCCACGCCCGTGGCGTGCAGGTGGCGCGCGGACAGGAAATAGGCGGGGTCGAAGTGCTCGGGCGCCAGCCGGCCGGCGGCGGAACCCTTGCGGAAGTATTCGACCAGCGGATCGGCGCCATTCTCGGCCTTCTCCTTGAGCAGGAAGGCGCTGGACTGGCCGGCGACGGTGACGACCCGGCTGCAATCGACGCCCTCAGCCTGCACGCTGGCGCGGATGAAGCGGCCGAAGGAATCGTCGCCCACCCGGCTCAGCCAGCCGACCCGCAAGCCCAGGCGCGCAAGGCCGATGGCGACATTCGTCTCGGCGCCGGCCAGGCGGCGCGTGAAATGCGCCACGGCCGCCAAGTCGCCCGTTTCCTCGGCAACGAACATCGCCATCGCCTCGCCATAGGTGACGACGTCAAGCGCGTGCGCCCCTTGATTCGATTCCTGCGCCATCATGCGGCCTCCAGCATCTGAATGTAGCGGCCCGTTTCGGCCACCAGGTCGGCGCCCTCGAGCGGGAATTCGATGGCCCGCGGCACGCCCGGCGCAAAATGCGCGAAGACGGCGCGCCAGGCCGGATCGGCGTCGGAAACGGCGCAGGCGGACAGCCTTCCGCCGTCGTCAAGGACAGCCTTGCAATGCACATAGCGCACGTACGGCGCCAGCAGGCGCGCCGCCTGCTGCGCATCCTCGCCCACCCAGCGCCAGTTGCCGATGTCGAAGGTCAGCCCCACCGGCAGCCCCGCTTCGTCCGCCGCCGCCAGGAAGCGCGCCATCGTCGCCAGCTTGCCGCCGTGGGCCGTCTGGTCGTTTTCCACCAGCAGCGCCACGGGCGCGGCCGCCAGTTGGGCGTGCAAGGCCGCCAGCTCCGGCGCGGCCGGGTAATGACCGAGCGACACCTTCAGGTAGCGCGCGCCCAGCCGCGCCGCCTCGTCCAGCATCTGCTGCAGCAGCGCGTGCTGCGGCAAGCCGTCCGCACCCCACAATTCGATGGGCGTGGAATACACGCAGTACAGGCCGCGCGCGGCCACCGCCGCGCCCATGCGCGCCAGGTCCGGCAAGTCGGAAGTAAACAATTCGCGGCGGATCTCGATGCCGGCGCCGCCCGCATCGGCCACCACGTCGATGAACTGGCTTTGCCCCAGCTGCCTTACCCTGCTTGCGCCGTAGGCCGACGCGGCCACCAGGACGGGGCTCACTTGATCGCTCCCGCACCGACGAACTGGCGCGCTTCGGGCGTTTGCGGGTTGCTGAAAAAGGCTTCCGACGGCCCGCTCTCCCACACCAATCCCTGGTGCATGAAGACGGTCACGTCGGCCATGCGCCGCGCGAACTCCATCTCGTGCGTCACCAGCACCATCGTCATGCCCGCCTGCGCCAGCTCTTCCATCACCTTCAGCACTTCCTGCGTCAATTCCGGATCGAGCGCCGACGTCACTTCGTCGAACAGCATCACCTGCGGCTCCATCGCCAGCGAGCGGGCGATCGCCACGCGCTGCTGCTGGCCGCCCGACAGCTGCTCGGGATAGGCCTCGCGCTTGTGGTCCAGGCCCACCTGCTTGAGCACGCGCAGCGCCGTGGCGCGGCCCTGGGCGTCGGGCATCTTCTTGACGATGCTCGGCGCCAGCATGACGTTTTCTTCCACAGTCAGGTGGGGGAACAGGTTGTAGCTCTGGAAGACCATGCCGACATCCTTGCGCAAGTCGAGCAGATGTTCCTGGCGCGCCGTCAGCGTGTGGCCGGCCACGACGATGCTGCCGCTGTCGATGGTTTCCAGGCCATTGATACAGCGCAACATGGTGCTCTTGCCGGAGCCGCTGCGGCCGATCACGGCGATCACCTGGCCCCGCTCGACGGCGAACGACACGCCCTTGAGCACGTGGTTGGCGCCGAAGCTCTTGCTGATATGGTCGATTTCAACGATGGGCATGGAATTTCCTTTCCAGTGAATGGCTGTAGCGCGACAGCGGATAGCACAGCGCGAAATAGATCAGGGCGACGATGGGGAAGACGATGAAAGGCAGGAAGGTCGCATTGCTGACCAGTTGCCCTGCCCGCGTCAGTTCCACCACGCCGATGATCGAGGTGATCGAGGTGTTCTTGATGATCTGCACCATGAAGCCCACCGTGGGCGGCAGCGAATGGCGCAGCGCCTGCGGCAGGATGACGTAGCGCAGCTGCTGGTAGCGGTTCAGCGCCAGCGCGGCGGACGCCTCCCACTGCTGCCGCTGCACGCCTTCGATGCAGCCGCGCCAGATCTCGCCCAGGTAGGCGCTGGCAAAGATCGTCATCGCCGCGCCGGCCGCGATGACCGGCGACAGCTTGTAGCCGAACAGGGCCAGCCCGTAATAGGTCAAAAACAGCACGATCAGCACGGGCGTGCCCTGGATCAGCTGGATGTACAGGGCGCTGATGCAGCGCAGGAATCGGCTGCGCGCCGTGCGCAGCAGCGCCACCGCGAAGCCGGCGATGCCGCCCGTGATAAAGACGATCAGCGACAGGCCGATGGTCCAGCGCGTGGCCTCGAGCAGGAATTGCAGGTTATCCCAGGAAAAGTCACTGATCATGTCATGCTCCCATGCGCACCGCGCCCAGACGGCGGCGGCGTTTGAAGACGATCTGGCCCAGCACCCAGAAACCGAAGCGGAACAGCAGGGCCAGCAGGATGTACAGCACCATCACGACGATGTAGATCTCGAAGCTGCGGAAGGTTTCCGAGTCGAGCAGGTGGGCCGCGGCAGTCAGCTCTTCGGCGGAAATGGCCGACACGACGCTCGAGGCGAGCATCATCAGCGTGAACTGGCTGGCCAGCGCCGGATACACTTTTTCCAGCGCCGGCAGCAGCACCACGTGACGCATCACCTGCCAGCGCGTCATGCCCAGCGCCTGCGCCGCCTCCAGCTGCGACGGATGCACGGCGCCGATACCGGCGCGCACGATTTCCGCCGCGTAGGCGCCCAGGTTGACCGTCATGGCGACCAGCGCGGCGCCGTTCGCGTCGAGCTGCAGGCCCAGCGACGGCAAGCCGAAGTAGATGATGAACAACTGCACCAGGAACGGCGTGCTGCGGATGATCTCGACATACGCGCGCACCACTGCGCGGGCATAGGCGGGACCATTCTTCAGGATGACGGCGGCGCAGACGCCCACCGCCAGCCCCAGCACCATGGACAGGGCACTCAGGCGTATCGTCAGCGCCGCGCCCCACAGCAGGCGGTCCAGCGATTGCATGACGAGTTCGAAATGAAATTCATACGGCATACTCAACTCCTTGTCTACGTGCGCATCCCCGGCCGCGCCACCATGGCGGCGCGCCGTGCGGACGAGCACTCTCCCTGTGCGGGTCGCGGTATCAGAAGGTCGGCAGCGCCGGCAGCGGCGCGCCGCTCCACTTGCGCGCGATGGCGTCGAGTTCGCCGTTCAGCTTGACGTAGTAGATGAAGTTGTTGAGCCACTGGTGCAGCTCGAAGTCGCCGCGGCGCACGGCCATCGAGTTGGGCTGCAGCGAGTAGGCGAAGCGGACCTCGATCTTGCCCGCGCCGCGCGTCTTGATGATGTCGAGCGCCATCGTGCTGGGAATCGAAACGGCGTCGACCTGCTTGCTGAGCAAGGCCTGGGTGACGGTGGCGTCATCTTCGAAACGCACGATGCTGGTGCCGGCCGGGGCCATGCGGCTCAGCGCCGTGTCATTCGTGGTGCCGCGCGTCACGCCCACCTTCTTGCCCTTCAAGTCGGCCAGGACCTTGAGTTTGCCGCCGACCGGCGCGACGATGGCCAGTTCGAACGCGCTGTAGGGCATGGTGAACATCAGGGTCTTGGCCCGTTCCGGCGTGGGTGCCAAAGTTGCCACGAGGAAATCGACCTTGCCCGATTCCAGCGACGGCACGCGCGACGGCGCCGTCAGGGGCACCACTTCCACGGGCAGGTTCAGGTATTTGCCGATCAGGTTGGCGACGTCGACGTCATAGCCGACGGGCGCGCCCTTGGCGTCGATGCTGCCGAACGGCGGCGTGCCGCTGACCACGCCGATGGTCAGCTTGCCTTTCTTGATCAAGTCGCCAAGCGTCTGGGCGCCGGCATCGGCCGCCGCGCCGAGGGCGCACGTGGCTGCCAGTGCGCAAGCCAGTATTTTCGAATAGAACAGTGTCGTCATCTTCATGTTTCCGTCTCCTGTGATCCCGGTACCGGCCTCGTCGAGGCGCTTCCGGGAATATTGTCAAATGGACGATTCAGATCGTCTCTTGCCGTGTCGTACCAACCTCCTGCCATTGCCCTGCCTGACTATCCACGCCCCTTTCCAGTGTGAATACAATTCATGAAACCGGTTCCATTACCTTTCCAAAAAAAAGGGCATGCGCCCTCTTCCCGTCAATCGCCGTCCTTGCGCACTTCCCCGCTCCGGGTGGAATTGCGCGCAATCAACTTGCCTGGCAACAGCACCTCGCGCGGCGGGCACTGATCGCCCTGCAGGCGCGACAGCATGCACGTCATCGCCGAAAAGCCGATTTCATAGGTCTGCTGCTCGATCGTGCTCAGGCCAGCCAGCGGCGACCACGGCAATTCGTCAAAACCCAGCAAGCCCACGTCCTGCGGCATCCGCAATTCGAGGCGCTGCAGCATCAGCGCCAGTTCCAGCGCCACCATGCCGTTCGACGCCAGCAGCGCCACGCGACGGCCGCGCCACTGCGCCAGGCATAGACGCACCTGCGCGTCGATGGAGGGCCGGTCGTCCAGGTCCACCGCCAGCACTTCGCCCACGCAATCCGGATGTTCGGCCATCACGGCCTGGAAACCCTCGGCGCGCATCAGGCGCGAACTGACGCCCGTCAAGGGCGGCGCGACGAAGGCGATGGCGTCGAAACCCTGTTCGATCAGATGCGCGGTGGCGAGCCGGCCCGCCTGCACATTGTCCAGGCCCACCAGGTCGAAATCGCTACCCTCGATGCGGCGGTCGACCAGCACGATGGGCATGCCCGCCTGCTGCAAGTCGGACGACTGGATGTTGCGCCCCTGCGTGTTGACGATCAGCCCTTCCACGCTGTACGAGCGCAGCGCGGCAAGCGACTGGCGTTCCCGCTGTTCGTCATTGCCGGTATTACACAAGATCAAGGTATAGCCATGTTGCTGGCACGCCGCTTCCACGCCTTGCAGCACGGCCACCGTGTAAGGGTTCAGCATGTCCGCCACGACCATGCCGATCAGGCGCGTGCGGCCGCGCTTGAGGCCGCGCGCCATCTGGTTCGGCTGGTAGCCGAGGCGCGCGATGGTGCTGGTGATCTGCTGGCGGATGTTTTCGGACAGGGCGTCCAGTTCGCCGCCGAGAAAGCGCGACACGCTCGTCTTCGACACGCCCGCCTCGCGCGCCACCTGCGCGATGGTCACGGGCCGCGCCGGCTCGCCGGAGACTGTCTTTTTATTGCCGCGTACTGAATCCAAGGTTGCTCTCCACTACCTGTTGATATGCATATTTTTATTTTGGAACCGGTTCCAAAGATAGCACCCACGAATCGATGACGCAAGCGATTTGATTGCCTGTGGCGGCGAAGGAACACGATGGGGGCATGGCTGGGAACGCGGATGAAAAGGCGCCGCCCTCCCCCGGCAAACCCAGGGGGCGGGCGGCGCTGCTTGAAAAACGACTTACTGGACCACGGTATAGCAAGGCACGTACGCCGTGCCCGCCAATTTCATGCGGTGCTGCGCCACGAAGGAAGCGAGCAGCGCGTCCATGGGGCCGGCGATGGATTTGTCGCCGTGGATCTCGAAGTTGCCGTGCTTTTCGATCGAGCGGATGCCGTCATCCTTGACGTTGCCCGCCACCACGCCCGAAAACGCGCGGCGCAGCTGGGCCGCCAGCAAATGCGTGGGCTGGTTCTTGTGCAGGCTCAGGTTGCGCATGTTTTCATGCGTGGGCTGGAACGGCTTCTGGAATTCGTGGTCGATCTTCAGCAGCCAATTGAAGTAATACGCGTCGCTGTGCGCCTTGCGGAATTCGCGCACCTGGCGGATGCCTTCGAGCATTTCGCGCGCCACCAGTTCCGGGTCGTCGATGATGATTTTATAGCGCTGCTGCGCTTCCGGGCCCAGGGTGTCGCTGATGAACTGGTTGATCTGCACGAAGTACTCGCGCGACGTTTCCGGACCCGTGAAGATCAGCGGGAATGGAATCTCGGCATTGTCTGGGTGCAACAAAATACCGAGGATGTACAGAATCTCTTCGGCCGTGCCGGCGCCGCCGGGGAACACGACGATGCCGTGGCCCGCGCGCACGAACGCTTCCAGGCGCTTTTCGATGTCCGGCATGATGACGAGGTCGTTGACGATGGGGTTCGGCGACTCGGCCGCGATGATGCCCGGCTCGGTGATGCCGAGATACCGTCCATTGTGCAGGCGCTGCTTGGCGTGGCCGATGGTGGCGCCCTTCATGGGGCCCTTCATGGCGCCGGGGCCGCAGCCGGTGCAGATGTCGAGGCCGCGCAAGCCCAGCTGGTAGCCCACTTCCTTCGAATAATTGTATTCGGCACGGTTGATCGAGTGGCCGCCCCAGCACACGACCAGGTTCGGGTTGAGCTGGGTTTGCAGCACGTTGGCGTTGCGCAGGATGTGGAAGACGGCGTCCGTCACGCCTTCCGTGCTCTGCAAGTCGAATTTCGGGTTGCCCGTCACTTCATCGCTGACGAAGATGATGTCGCGCAGCACGGCAAACAGGTGCTCGTGGATGCCCTTGATCATCTTGCCGTCGACAAAGGCGATGGCCGGCGCGCCCTTGATGTCGAGCTTGATGCCGCGCTCGCGCTGAATGATGGAGATTTCAAACGACTGGTAGCGCTCCAGCAGGGCGCGGCCATCGTCGATGGTGCTGCCGCAATTCAGGACCGCCAGCGCGCAGCGGCGGAAAGTGTTGTACAGGCCGCCCTGGCTGGTGTCGAGCAGTTTGTTGACTTCAGTCTTGGAGAGCACGTCCAGGCGGCCTTCCGGTGAAACCAGAGTATCGATAACGTCGTGTTCCATAATGCGAAAAATCCCTTTAAAAATCGATGCTCGAAGGTCTTGCAGCCTCAATATACGACAAGTCAGGCAAGTTGTGCTGTGCCGCCGCAAAATCGCCGGGGCCGCCCTTGCCTGCAAACCGGTTTGACCAATATGAAACAGTCATTCTTGCTAATGCGAATCGAAATCTTCGCTCAGCGCAATTTGTAGATTAGAATGCCAGCCTATTGGAATTCCCGTGCGTGAGGTTCTTCATGAGAGTCCCCGCCGCCCGCAGGCTTCCATAAGTTCGTTGTATCGATTGACTATAATAATTTTTCAGGAGGAACCGCATGAGCGGTGCGACTACGCCCAACAAGGAAGCCGTTATTCCCGAGTTCAAGCAGATTATGGGCCATCCAAGCCCATTGTGGATGTTGTTCATGACTGAATTCTGGGAACGCTTCGCGTTCTACGGAGTTCGCTGGGCGCTGGTACTGTACATCGTGGCCCAGTTCCACGGCGGCGACGGTTCGGGACAGGCAGCGGCCAACCTTACCTACGGTTCCTTCCTCGCGCTGGTGTACGCCGGCGCCCTGTTCGGCGGTTACATCGCCGACCGGGTCATCGGTTACCAGCGCTCCATCCTGCTGGGCGCCGTCTTCATGGCTGCCGGCCTGTTCTGCATCTCGGTACCGAACCAGGACATCTTCAACCTGGGCCTGGCCACCATGATCGTCGGTAACGGCATGTTCAAGCCGAACATCTCGACCATGGTCGGCAAGCTGTACACGACGGCCGATCCGCGCCGCGACAGCGGTTTCACGATCTTCTACATGGGTATCAACATGGGCGCCATGGTCGCCCCTGTCTTTACGCAATGGCTGGCCGGGTCGATCTTCGGCACCAGCGACATGCCTGCGTACAAGATGGTCTTCATGGCCTCCGGTTTCGGCATGCTGATCAGCCTGGTATGGTTCGCCATCGGCCGCCGCGCCCTGAAGGGCATCGGCGCACCGGAAGCCGGTGCCGGCAGCCCGATGCGCGTCGTCTGGGTGGCCGTCGGCTCCCTGTGCGTGATCCCGCTGATGTACTTCCTGTTGACCGTCGGCGCTGAAAAGCTGCAAATCGTCCTGACCGTGCTGTTCGTCGGCCTGGCCGTGATGCTGATGATCGAAGGCATACGCAACGGTAAAGTGGCGCGCGACCGCGTCATCGCCATGCTGCTGATCTTCGTCTTCAACATCCTGTTCTGGATGTTCTTCGAACAGGCAGGCAGCTCGTTTACCTTCCTGGCCGACAAGATCGTCAACCGCGACCTGGGCTTCGCCATCTTCCCGACCGCCTACTTCCAGACCGTCAATTCGGTCGCCATCATCGTCTTTGCGCCGATCATCGCCGCCGTCTGGGTCTTCCTGGCGCGCCACAACGTCAATCCATCGATCCCGCGCAAATTCGGCCTGGGCTTGCTGGGCAATGCGCTGGCCTTCGGCCTGCTGATCTTCGCACTGTCGAGCCTGGTTGGCGCCGACAACAAGATCCCGTTCTGGACCTTGGCGACCGTGTACATGCTGCAATCGATCGGCGAGCTGTGCCTGTCGCCTATCGGCCTGTCGATGGTCACCAAGCTGGCGCCAGTACGCCTGGTCGGCCTGGGCATGGGCGGCTGGTTCCTGTCGACCGGTATCGGCAACAACCTGTCCGGCATCTTCGCCAGCCACGTCAGCGGCGAAAGCGGCATGTCGGTACAGTCGGCCCTGTCCGGCTACACCTTCGGCTTCTGGTCCCTGCTGGGCGCCGGCGTGATCCTGTTCCTGATCGCACCGCTGATCAACAAACTGATGCACGGCGTGAAGTAAGCGTCTTGTTGTAGATCAAAACGGCGGCCTGAGGGCCGCCGTTCTTCATTCCAGCAGCCGTTTTCCCCGTGCCGGACGGTACAATACCGCCAGGGCCAGCGGCCATCCACCCACATTACTGAAAAATTCCATGTCCAGCATCTCCACCACCACGCCCCTCTCCGACGACGAATACGCCGAACTCGACACCCTGCTGGCCGCGCCCGCCCTGGCCGGCCGTGCCATGGATGTGTCGATGCTGGAAGGTTTTCTCACGGCCGTCGCCCTGAGCCCGAAACAGATCGCGCCGGAACAATGGCTGCCCTGGGTCTGGGACAAGGCGGCCGGCAGCGCCTTGCCGGCACAGGACGAGGCCAGCGAACGGGCGGCCAGCCTGGCGCAGCGCCACCATGCCTACATGGTCGAATGGCTGGCGAAGGACCCGGACAGCTTCGAGCCCATCTACGTCTGCGGCCCCGAATGGAGCGTGCCCGCCTGGTGCGCCGGTTTTGTCCTGGGCACGAGCCTGGACAAGCCCCAGTGGGCGGCCCTGGCCGTCAGCCACCCGGAGTACCTGGCGCCGTTCCAGTACCTGGCCACGGCCAGCGAGCTCGACGACGATGCGGCCGAAACGGCCATGGATGGCGTGATTCCGTCCGTGATCGCCATCAACGCGGCCTGGGCGCGCCAGCGCCACCTGAAAAGCCAGGCCCAAAGCCAGCCCGGCGCCACCGTCCTGCGCGAAGTGCCGAAAACGGGCCGCAACGACCCGTGCCACTGCGGCAGCGGCAAGAAATACAAAAAATGCTGCGCCGACGCCGATAGTACGGCGAACTAAGGCGATTCCTCCTTGCGCCAGCTGCTGACGGCCATCCTGCGCTTCCTGCTGCGCCACGCGCTGCAGTTCGTCCTGTTCATCGTCATCCTGCTGGCCGGACGCCTGCTGCTGGCCGAATGGCGCGCCTACAGCGCCGGCAGCGAGGCCGTGGCCGTGCTCAGGCTGGCCGCCGACGGCGCCGACAGCCATGGCGCCGGCCTGGCCGCTGCCGCCACGGCGCGGGTCGACGCCCTGCAAACGGCCTCGCACACGGCCATCGCCGCGCGCCTGGCGCAAGTGCAGGCGCAATTGACGGCCTTGCGCGCGCGGCAGCAAGCGTCGCTATTCACTATTCCCCTGCCCGACGCGAACACCCTGGCCCGGCACGCGCAGGAGGAAGCGGCGCGCCGCGTGGAGATCGAAGTGCTGGCGCAGGAAGCCCGCTATCTGACCGCCCTGCAGGCGGCGATCAGCGGCGAAGATGCGCGGCACACGCTGGCGCGCCTGCACGCGGAACACGTGGGCGCATATGCTGCACTGCAAAATAATCTGCAGCAGCGCCGGCAGCTGGAAGCACAGCACCCGCTGGCGGCGCGCCTGCCCGGCAGCGACGCCTACGCACAGCTGTCGCAGCTGGAAGCGCAGGGTCAGCGTTTGCGCGAGATCAACCTGCAAGCGTATCAGGCCTGGGCGGCGCAGCGCGCCCGCACCGGCAACGCCGCCCGCCCGGCGCCATTTGCCATCGACAAGCAAGCCTTGAGCGGCGCCCTGGCGCCCGTGCAAAAGGCCATCGCGGCCGGTGAAGGACAACTGGCGCGCAACTGGATCGGGCGCTGGCGCGCGCCCGTCATGGACGTGGCGCCCACGGCCGCCCTGCTGGTACTGTCGGCCATCCTGCTGCCCGCCGCCATCAAGGCCTTCTTTTACTTCGTGCTGGCGCCCCTCGCTTCCCGTTTGCCTCCGCTGTCGATCGCGCGCGAACTGCAGGTCGCGGGCAATTCACTGCCCCTGCCGCCGCATGGAGAGTCGCGCATTTCCGCCGTCTCGCATGGCTTGCTGCTGCAGCCCGGGCAGCAGATGCTGATCCATCCCGAATACCTGCAATCGTCGCCCGTCAGCACGCACAAGCGCACGCAGTGGCTGCTGGACTGGCGCCTCCCGTTCACCAGCCTGGCCGCCGGCATGCTGGCGCTGACCCGCCTGCACAGCGACGAGGAAGCGTGCGTGACGATTTCCGCCAGCGACGACCCGCTGCTGGAAGTGGCCGTCGTGCACCTGCCGGCCGGCGGCGCATTGGTATTCCAGCCACGGGGACTCGTGGGCCTGGTCTGCGACTCGAATCAGCCGCTGGCGATATCGAGCCACTGGCGCCTGGCCAGCCTGCATGCATGGCTCACCCTGCAGCTGCGCTTCATCGTCTTTCGCGGCCCCGTCACCCTGCTCGTGCGCGGCTGCCGCGGCGTGCGCCTGGAACGGGCCGGCCAGGGACGCTCCATCAGCCAGTCCGCCACCCTGGGTTTCACCACCGACGTGCTGTATTCGACCCTGCGCAGCGAAACCTTCATCCCGTATTTGCGCGGCCAGCAAGCCTTGCTCAACGACCGCTTCGACGGCGAGCACGGCGTCTACCTGTACGAAGAAACCCCGCGCCACGGCAAGCAGCCGGGCAAGGCGAGCAGCTGGTTCGAGGGTTTTACGGACGCCATCTTGAAAGTGTTCGGCATCTAGCCGAGGAAACCATATGAACGACTTCCTGTTTGCCGATTTTCTCGAGGACCAGGCCACGTATGCGGCGCTGCAAGCGTACTGGCAGGCGCGCCTGGCCTTCCTCGACGGCCAATGCACGCCGTATCTGCGGACCGCGTTCGCCAATGGCCAACCGTTCTATGACGGCAATCCCATCGTCAACCTGGCGGACCGGAATGCCGGCAAGGCGGCGCGCATCGTGCAGCAATGCCCGCAGGAGTTCGGCCCCTGCTACACGAGCTTCGGGCAAGCCATCGAGCTGGCCGGCGGCGACGGGCACCGCCCGGCGCGGGAAAAGATCATCGTGCTGACCTTGACGCAGGCAACGGCGCAGAGGGCCGAGGCGGAATTGCGCGCCTGGTTCGCGCCTGCGTAAGGCTGCGCGCTACCAGAGGTAGGCCACGCGCACGCCGACATTGCGCTGTTCGCCGTAATTGCAGGCCCGCGCCGAGAAACACGAGGCGACATGGTATTTGTCGAACAGGTTCTTCACCGTCATGCTCACGCTCAAGCCGCGCCAGTCGCTGCGCGCCTGCCCCAGGTCATAGCGCAGCGACAGGTCGGCCAAGGTGAACGCCGGCACCTGGAAGGTGTTCTCCGCGTCGCCCCAGCTTGCGCCCACGTGGCGCACGCCGGCGCCGGCCGACAGGCCGCGCAAGCCGCCAACGAAGGCGTAATCGGCCCACGCGGAAGCCATCTGCCGGGGCACTTCATACGGCGACTTGCCTTGCACGTTCGTGCCCCACATGTCCGGATTCGCCCTCGTCACCTTCAGGGGGTTGTAGGTGAGGGACGCCAGCAGTTTCAGCTGACTGCCCGGCTGCGCGGCCACTTCCAGTTCGATGCCGCGCGAGCGCACCTCCCCCTGCTGGATGGAGAAATTCGGCTCGTCCGGGTCCGTCGTCAGCACGTTCTGGCGGCGCAGTTCGAATGCGGCGGCCGTCACGGACAGATGCGCGCCAGGCGCGTATTTCACGCCGACTTCCACTTGCCGGGCCGTTTCCGGCTCGAACGGCCGCTCAAGGCGGTCGGCGCCGGAGACGGGCGAGAACGATTCGCTGTAGCTGGCGTAAGGCGCCAGGCCGTTCGCCGCCAGGTAGGTGATGCCGGCGCGGCCCGTGAATGCCGTGGGTTTGCGCACCGTCGTGGTCGACGGCGATACCAGCAGATTGCGCTGTTCCTGGCGCGTCCAGTCCTGGCGACCGCCCACGGTGAAGACCCATTGACGGTACTGCATGCGGTCTTGCAGGTAGGCGCCCAGCTGCCGGTTATGCTCGCGGCGCAGGGCATCGGGCGCCAGCGCCGCCAGGTCAAGCGCGCCGCCGTAGACGGGGCGGTAGATATCGATCTGCGGACCGTCGGCGATATACGAGCTGAACGAAGTACTGCTGCGGCTGTAATCGATGCCGGCAACCACCTCATGGCGCAGCGCGCCCGTCGCCACCTGGCCCGTCACGCTGGTGTCGAGCGAATACACGCTGCCCTTGCCGTCGCGCGTATCGATCTCGCGGTTGGTGACCGCATGGTCGATTAAGTTACCGTAACGAAACATGTACTGTTCATGGTTATTCGCGTGCAGGAAGCGGAAGTTCTGCCGGAGCGTCCACCCGCTGTCGAACGTGTGGCGCGCCGCGTAGCCCGCCGACGCGACGCGCGTTTCCTCGTGGTCGAAGCCGGGCTCGCCCAGGAATCGCGTCAGCGGCAGGCGGCCGTTGGGATTGCTGCCGTTCAAGGCTTCCCACTGCACGTTCGACGATTGCATGGCGCGATTCTGCTGGAAAAAGCCCAATAAGGTGATGCTGGTGCGGGCGCTCGGTGCCCACGTCAGGCTGGGCGCCAGATAGTAGCGGTCGTCCTGCATGTAATCGATCTGCTGGTCCGCCTGGCGCGCCAGCCCCACCAGCCGGTACTGCAGGCTGCCGTCGTCGGCCAGCTTGCCGCCCACGTCGAGGGCCAGCTGCTTGCGCGCGTAGCTGCCGAGCGACAGTTCGACCTGGTTTACCTGGTCCGCCGCGGGGCGCTTGGCGACGAAATTGACGATGCCGCCCGGCGCGTTCTGGCCGTACAACACGGACGAAGGCCCCTTCAGCACTTCCACGCGCTCGGCGCCGTACGGCTCCACGCCGAAAAAGCCCAGCGTCCCCATCGGCATCAGGCGCATGCCGTCCAGGTAGAACGCGCCCGAAAACTGGCTGAAGCCCCGTACCGACAGGCTGTCGTCGGCAGGATTGGCGCCTGCCGTGTTGCTGCGCAAGCCGGCCGTGTACTGGATGGCGTCGTTCAGGGTGCGCACCCCCTGGTCATCCATGCGGTCGCGCGTGATGACGGAGACCGATTGCGGCACTTCCAGCAGGGAAGCGTCGGTCTTGGTGGCCGTGCTGCCCCGCCGCGCCACATAGCCGCTGGCCCTGCCCCACGGGTTTTCTCCTTCCGCCTGCGCGCTGATGGTCACGGGCGCCATCATCTGCACGCCATCCGCCGCCCCGCCGGCAGCGGACGTGGCGGCGGCACGCAGCGCATAGCCGCCGCCGGCCGTGCGCACGGCAGCGAGCCCGGTGCCGGCCAGCGCCCGCGCCAGCGCGTCGTCCACCGTGTAGCTGCCGCTGACGCCGCCGCTGCGCAGCCCTTCCGTCGCGGCCGAGCCAAAGGCGATCAGCAAGCCCGCTTCACGTCCCAGGCGGTTCAATGTCGCTTCCAGCGGCCCGGCCGGGATGGCGTAATGGCGCAAGGACGCGGGCTGTCCGGCCGTTTGCGCCTGCGCCGGCGCGCCGGCCAGGCTGGCCAGTGCGCCCAGGCACAGGGCGTGCACCAGGTGGGCCAGCGGTGTCATGGCCAGCAAGCGCGTGGATGGGGGGAATGTACTGCGGTTGTTCATGGCATGCCTTCGTATCATGGGATGGGTGGAACGGGCCAATACCTGCGCCCTCACTTCCCTTGACAAGGCAGCGTGCAAAAACAGTCCATGTATTTTCAGTCTATTTTTTCGCCGCGCGCGGCCGCACGGTGACCCAGTAGCGCGTCAGGTAGTGCAGCTCGACGGGCAAGGCTTCCACCAGCGCCAATAGCACCCTGTCGGTATCGGCCAGCGGGTAGGCGCCCGACACCAGCATGTGCGCGAGCGCCGGATCGCATCCCAGGTGGCCGCGCCGGTGGCGCGACAACTCCAGCAGGAAATCGTCCAGGCGCATGTGCGCGGCGACCAGCATACCGTCCGCCCAGGCACCGGCGCCGGCATCGAGCGCATGCGCCGCGCCCACGCCGTCGCGCGTAAAACTGCCCTCCTCGCCCGCCCGCAGCACGCGTGGCTGGCCGTCGGCCGCCGCAGGCCGCAGCTCGACGGCCCCCTCCAGCACGCCCACCTGCACGAAGCCCGCGTGCTGGCGCACGATGAATCGCGTGCCCAGCGCGCGCGCCGTGCCGTCGGCGGTGTACACGCGGAAGGGCCGCTGCTGCGCATCGGGCGCCGTCTGCAGCAGCACCTCGCCGCGCAGCAGCTGCACCGCGCGCTCGCTGGCGTCATAGCGCAGCTGGATGGCGCTATCGGTATTGAGCACCAGCGTGCCGCCGTCCGGCAGGCGCACCGTGCGCCGCTCGCCCGTGGCCGTGCTGGCATCGGCGTTCCACGACTGCCACGCCGGTGTCTGGCGCAGCATGGCGGCGCTGCCGCCCGCGACCACCAACGCCGTGAGCAGGCGCACCGCGCGGCGCCGCTGCGCGCCTGCGGGCGCGGCCAGGGCGGCGCTGGCCAGCGGCGGCGGAATGCCGGCCAGCTGGCCGCTGACCGCTTCGATGCGCTGCCAGGCCCGCTCATGTTCGGCTTCCTCGGCGCGCCAGCGCTGCCATGCCTGCAGCTGTGCGGCAGTGGCGTCGCCGCCCTGCAGCGCCAGCCACCACTGCACGGCCCGCCGCGCCACGGCGGGCGCCACGCTTCCCGCGGCACCCGTTCCGTCCAGGGCGAGGCTTGCCTCTTCATCCATCGTGCTGCTCCGGAAAAAAGCAGCGCAGGGCCGCCCTGGCCAGATGGCGCTTGACGGTGGACAGGGAAATGCCCAGTTCGGCGGCGACCTCCTGCTGCCCCATGCCGTCGAGCTGCACCAGCAGGAAGGCTTGCCGGGCCTGCGCCGGCAGCCCGGCCAGGCGCCGGTCCAGCTCCACCAGCCGTTCGAGGAACATCAGGCGCACTTCGGGCGGCGGCGCCACCGGCTCCGGCATCAGGGCAAGGGCGTCGAGGTAGGCTTGCTCGATGGCGCGCCGGCGCACATGGTTGATCAGCAGGTTGCGGGCGATCGTCGTCAGATAGGCGCGCGGCTCCTGCACCCCCTGCATCCCCTGCGGCGCGAGCACGCGCAGGAAGGTGGCCTGCGCCAGGTCGGCCGCGTCGAAGGCGTTGCCCACCTTGCGCTGCAGCCAGCCGCGCAACCAGCCATGGTGCTGGCGATACAGAATGGCGATGTCATCGAAATCATGCAGGGAGACGTGGTCGGCGGACATGGAGCGGCGGGTCTGGCGGGCAGCGCAAACTTAATGAGAATTATTCTCAATTATAGGCAGAAGTGGGCATCTCGACAAGATCCGTGCCGACGATACCCGGCCCTGGCGCTGGCTTCCGACGTAACAGCCGGTTCCGGTCTTGCGGTCCGCAGCGCCGATATCTCCCGCTTGCCGGGCCGCCAAAGTACGACGGGAGGAAGCCCGCAACCTGCGCGCTACACCGCAATCGAATGCGACACGCTCAGCCACTCGCCCGGCTGCAAATTCGCCGCCGCCTCGCGCGTGGCCAGCACGCTGTCCGGGTCCAGGTCGGAACGTTTCAGCTTGTAGGAGTAGGCGAAATCATCGGCATCGAATGCCTGCCCCGCCTTCACGTAATACTTGAAGCCGACGAACGCGTCGGGATTGGTGACGACTGTGTATTCAAGCGTGACGCTGTTCATGGCGGGCCTCGTCGACAACGGTGAAGTGTCTATTATGCGTCAATTCCGGCGGCAGCGATGCGACGGCCAATCCTTGCGGCAAGTCAATAACCCTACCGCCTGCCGGCGCTACAGTAGCCTGTGCCAACCACCACGCCACTGCTGCCATTACGACCATGACTGCCATGCGCACCTTGCTCACGAAGATCAGGAACACGCTGTCGCCGCAGGCGAGCCTGCCGGCGGCGGCGCGCATGGAGCGGCTGTCGGACCGGCGCGGCCTGCCCGCCTTCGACCCCGGCCCGCAAGCCGTCGTCAAGGCCTGCACGGCCTGGCTATGCGCGGCGCAGGACCATTCCAGCTCAAACGACGGCGGCGTCGCGCGCGACTACAGCCTGATCACAGGGTGGTCGAGTTCCTATCCGGAGACCACCGGCTACATCATCCCCACCCTCATCGCCCTGGCGCAGCGCACGGGCGACGAGGCTGGGGATGAGGCGCTGCACGGGCGCGCGCGGCGCATGCTCGACTGGTGCCTGGCCATCCAGTTCGCGCAAGGCGGATTCCAGGGCGGGAAGATCGATTCGACGCCGCGCGTGCCCGTCACTTTCAATACGGGCCAGATCCTGCTCGGCCTGGCCGCCGGCGTGGCAGCGTACGGCGCGCCCTATGCAGACGCCATGCATCGCGCGGCAAGCTGGCTGCGCGACAGCCAGGATGCGGACGGCTGCTGGCGCCGCCATCCGACGCCGTTCGCCAGCGCCGGCGACAAGGCCTACGAAACGCATGTCGCATGGGGACTGTTCGAAGCGGACCGCGTCGCGCCGGGCCACGGCTATGGCGCGGCCGGCTTGCGCCAGGTGGACTGGGCGTTGACCAAACAGCGCTCCAATGGCTGGTTCGCGTCGAACTGCCTGGACAACCCGCTCCTGCCCCTGACCCATACCATCGGCTACGCCTTGCGCGGCCTGCTCGAAGCGCACCGCTTTTCGGCGCGCGCCGACCTGCTCGACGCCGCCGCGCGCACGGGAAAGAGCGTCGCCAGGGCCGTGGCGGCCGACGGCTACCTGGCCGGCCGCCTCGGCCCGGACTTCCAGCCGGGAGCGAACTACGCCTGCCTCACGGGTTCGGCGCAAAACGCGCATTGTCTGTTCCTGCTGTATCGGCTCACGGGCGAGCGGCCCTACCTCGACGCGGGGCGCCGCCTGAACCGCTACGTGCGGCGCGCGATCAGCATCGACGGTCCCGCGCACGCGCGCGGCGGCGTCAAGGGCTCGTTTCCCGTCGATGGCGACTACGGCACCTGGGCTTACCTGAACTGGGCCGCCAAGTTCTGCATCGATGCCAACCTGCTGGAAGTGGAAATAGAACGGTTAACAGGCGATGCTTGAACAGGCAAAACGCGCCGCCAGGGCCGCGCTGGAAGCGTGGCGCCGCGCCGCCGGCGCCCGGCATGTGCGCCAGAATGCCCCCCACGTGACGCGCGCCGGGCTGGCGGCCGGCTTGGAGCGGCTGGGCATCGCACCAGGCGATACGCTGTTCGTGCATTCCTCGCTGAAAAGCCTGGGCTATGTGGAAGGCGGCGCGCCAGCCGTGATAGCCGCCCTGCAGGACGCCGTCGGCCCGCAAGGCGCCCTGCTGCTGCCCGCCTACTATCTGCCGGGCGGCACCGTGCGCGCCGCCTGCGCCATGCCGGACTATGTATTCGACCCGCGCCGCCACGGCACGCACATGGGACGCCTGCCGGAAGCCTTCCTTGCCAGCCCCGGTGTCCGGCGCAGCATCCACCCGACGCACTCCGTCTGCGCGTGGGGCCGCCATGCCGCCAACCTCACCGAAGCGCACCACCGCGCGCCCTCGACCTTCGGCATGGGCTCTCCCTGGCAGCGCTTCATCGGCTGCGAGCACGCGAAGGTGCTGGGCCTGGGCATTTCCATGGGACCGGTGACCTTCTATCACGCGCTGGAAGACGCCATGGGCGAGGCCTTTCCCGTGCCCGTGTGGGAAGACGAGACAAGGCTGCTGGCTTGCCTGGACCACGCCGGCCGGCGCTGGGACGTGCCCGTGCGCCCTTTCGATCCGGCAGTCGCACGGCGCCGCATCGACCATCCTGGCCGGGAGGATCTGCGCGAGTACTTTCAGCGGGAATTCGATGCCGCCGGCCTGCGCGTCAACGGGCAAGTGGGCGACGCGGCGTCGTGGTGCATACCCGCGCAGGCGTTTTATGACCACCTGTGCCAACTGGCGTCCGAGCACGTAACGATCTACGCGAGCGCGGCGCAACTGGCGGCGCGGCCCGTATCGCAGCCATCGCCTCATGCGCGCGCATAAAAAAACCGCCCGGTGCGATCCGGGCGGTTTTCCTTGGAGTGGCTATGACATCAAGCCTGCGAACTGCCCGCTTTCTTCTCGCGCGCCACGATATACAGCAGCACGATGATGAGCGCATACGGCAACAGCGACAACGCATCCGAATGCAGGCCCGCGTAGAACGGGTTGCCGTGCTCGGCCCAGTCGGCCATCATCTGGTCGAAGTGCGTCAACACGCCGGCCGTAATGGCGATGATGATGCCGGCCAGCGCGCCGCCGGCGATGTAGCCGGACGCCAGCAGTACGCCCGAGCTACGGTCGCCCGCCAGCTGGCGCTCTTCTTCATTGAGCTTGGCGTTGTGTTCCAGCTTGTTGTTGCGGCGGTCCGCCAGCCAGCGCACCAGGCCGCCGACGAAGATCGGCAAGGTGGACGACAGGGGCAAATACACACCCACCGAAAACGCCAGCGACGGGATGCCGGCCATTTCCAGCACCACGGCGATCATCACGCCGAACAGCACCAGGGTCCACGGCAGCTGCTGGTCGAGGATGCCCTTGATGATGTAGGACATCAGCACGGCCTTCGGCGCATCGTATTTTTTGACTTCCGAACCGTCGGGACGCTTGCTGTAATGGCCATTGATGCCCGGATCGACCAGGTAAGCCAGCTGGCCATCTTCCTTCACAAAATACTTGCCGGCCGGGCCGCCCACGGTATCCGTCTTTTGCCAGACTTTATACGTGTTGTGGTCCGTCTCGGCTTGCGGGCCATGCAGCTCGCCCGTCACCGTCAGCTTCGACGCATCGACCGTCAGGCCAGGCGCCACTTGCGCGGCCGGCACATAGACGGTGCTCGCCTCGTTCAGTTTCAGCAGAATCGGACCGAGGATCAGGGCGGACGACAAGGCGCCCGCCAGGATCGCATACTGCTGCAGGCGCGGCGTGGCGCCCACCAGGTAGCCCGTTTTCAAGTCTTGCGACGTGGTGCCCGCATTGCTGGCGGCGATGCAGACGATGGCGCCCACCGACAGGGCCGTCACATAGTAACGTCCGCCCGTCCAGCCCATGATGAGGAAGATCAGGCAAGTGAACAGCAGGGTGGCCACGGCCATGCCGGAAATCGGGTTCGACGACGAGCCGATTTCGCCCGTCAGGCGCGACGACACGGTGGCGAACAGGAAGCCGAAGACGAGGATCAGCAGCGCGCCGAGGAAATTCATGTGCAGCGGCGTGGCAAAGGTGATCACGGCGATGATGGACAGGCAGCCGATGACGACCCATTTCAGGGGGATGTCCTGGTCCGTGCGCAGGGTGGAGTCGCTCTTGACGCCCTTGCCGATGCCTTTCAGGCCGGCCGACAGGCTGCGCCAGATCATGGGCATGGCGCGCACCAGGGAAATCAGGCCGCCGGCGGCCACGGCGCCCGCGCCGATGTACAGCACGTAGGCGCTGCGCACGTCATCCGCGCCCATTTCGCTGATCAACTTGGTGCCCGGCGAAAGCACGGTGGTCAGGCTGTCGCCGAAGAACTTGATCATCGGGATCAACAGCAGGTACGACAGCACGCCGCCGGCCGCCATGGTGGCGGCGATGCGCGGGCCGATGATGTAGCCCACGCCCAGCAATTCAGGCGAAATCTCGGCGCCGATGGAGCCGCCCTTCAGCGGCGCGGCAAATTCCACGCCCGGCGTATCCTTCCAGCCCTTGAACGAGATATTGAACACTTTATACAGCAAGCCGACGGCGAAACCGCCGAAGATGATCTTCGCGCGGCGCTTGGCGTCCAGCGCGGCAGCCGAATCCTTCTCGATGCTTTCGCCCGCAGCGATGCGCGATTCTTCCGTGGCGGCCGCCTTGAGCACTTCGGCGCACGCCGTGCCTTCGGGGAATTTGAGTTCCTTGTGCTGGTCGACGATCATGGTGCGGCGCATGGGGATCATCATCAGGATGCCCAGCAGGCCGCCGAGGACGCCGACCAGCATGACTCTAGAGATTTCCAGGTCGAAGCCGAGAATCAGGATGGCGGGCATGGTGACGCCCAGGCCGAAGGCCAGCGATTCGCCGGCCGAACCGGCCGTTTGCGTGATGCTGTTTTCCAGGATCGACGAATCCTTGCCGCCCACCTTCTTGGCCAGGCCGAACAGGGTGATGGCGATCACGGCGACGGGAATCGAGGCGCTGACGGTCAGGCCCACTTTCAGCACCAGGTAGAGCGAGGAAGCGCCGAAGACCATCCCCAGGATGACGCCCATGAACAGGGCGCGGAAGGTCATCTCGGGCAGCTTCGCATCGGCCGGGATGTAGGGCCTCACGACGCTCGGTGTTGCATCTTTTGCCATGGATATTTCCTTAATTTTTAAAAATAAACAGCCCGGATTGACGCCCGGGCTATTTTCTTGAAGCCGAGACTATCGCACAGCCGCGTTTCGATGAAAAGGTTTTTTGCTCCCGGTCCCCGAGGCCCGCCCGCCGCCCTGCCCGCGCGGGAAGCGCCGGCGCATTGGTCTATAATCGCTGCCACCGTGCCTTGCACGCTCACGTGAGACTGCCTTGACTGCCAAACGAACCGGATTCCCCTGGCCTTCCCGCCGCGCCACCGTGCGCGGCTTCATCATCGCCGGCTGCGCCGCGCTGGCCGCCGCCCTGCTGCTGGCCGCCTACCTGTTCCTGTATGTGCGCCCGCGCCTGCCCGAGCTGGACGTCATTACGGACTACCAGCCGAAGATCCCGCTGCGCGTGTACACGGCCGACAATGTGCTGATCGGCGAATTCGGCGAAGAGCACCGCGACTTCGTGCCGATTGCGCAAGTGCCGGAAATGATGAAGAAGGCCCTGCTGGCCATCGAGGATGGCCGCTTCTACGAACACCACGGCATCGACTTCGTGCGCGCCGGCGGCGCCGTGTTGTCGAATCTGCGCCACGGCTTCGGCCACGGCGGCGGCTCCACCATCACCATGCAGGTGGCGCGCAACTTCTTCCTGACGCGCGAAAAAGTCGCTTCGCGCAAGCTCAATGAAATCATGCTGGCCCTGAAGATCGAGTCGGCCCTGTCGAAAGACCAGATTCTCGAGCTGTACATGAACCAGATGTACCTGGGCCAGCGCTCGTTCGGCTTCGGCAGCGCGGCGCAAACGTATTTCGGCAAGCCCTTGTCCGAACTGTCGATCGCGGAAATGGCCATGCTGGCGGGCCTGCCGCAAAACCCCTCGCGCCACAACCCGATCAGCAATCCGAAAAAGGCGCACGCGCGCCAGCAACTGGTGTTGAAGCGCATGCGCGACCTCGATTACATCAGCGAAGGCCAGTACCAGCAGGCGCTGGCGCAGCCGCTGCATATCAACAGCCGCGGCAAGCAGGGTTTCGACACGCACGCCGAATACGTGGCCGAACTGGCGCGCCAGGCCGTGTATGCGCAGTACAAGGAAGACAGCTACACCAGGGGCATCAGCGTCTACACGACGATCTTGAAGGCGGACCAGGATGCGGCCTACGCCTCGACGCGCCGCAACGTCATCGCCTACGACCAGCGCCACGGCTACCGCGGCCCGGAAACCTTCATCGACATGCCGCTTGAGGCCGAGCAGCGCGACGACGCCATCGATGCTGCGCTGCAAAAACGCCCGGACAGCGACGGCCTGATCGCTGCCGTCGTCACGGAGGTGGCCAGCGGCAAGGTGGTGGCCGACATCGGCGACGGCGACGCCAAGGCCATCACGGGCGAAGGCTTGCGCTTTGCCGCCCCCGCCTTGTCCGCCAAGGCGGGCGCCGGCATCAAGCTGCGCCCGGGCGCCGTGATCCGCATCACTCAGGACGCCAAGGGCAACTGGGCCATCACGCAAGTGCCGCTGGTGGCCGCCGCCTTCGTCTCGCTGGACGCGGAAACGGGCGCCTACCACGCCATGGTGGGCGGCTTCGACTACAACCTGCAAAAATTCAACCACGTGACGCAAGCCTGGCGCCAGCCCGGTTCGGCCATGAAGCCCTTCGTGTATTCGGCAGCGCTGGAAAAAGGCTTTTCGCCGGCCACCCTGATCAACGACGTACCACTGGAAATGCAGGCGGGCGGCAAGGTATGGGCGCCGCAGAATGACGACTTCAAGTTCGACGGCCCCATCACCATGCGCTATGCGCTGGCGCAATCGAAGAACGTGGCCTCGGTGCGCATCCTGCGCGCGCTGGGCGTATCGTACACGCACGACTTCATGGAAAAATTCGGCTTCGACCCGGCCCGCCAGCCCAGCAATCTGACCATGGCGCTGGGCACGGGTTCCGTCACGCCCGTGCAGATGGCGGGCGCCTACGCCCTGTTCGCCAATGGCGGCCACCAGGTGGAACCGTATTTGATCGACCGCATCGTCGACGCCAAGGGGGCGGTGCTGATGCAGACCAAGCCGCCCGCGCCGAACGACGAGAAGACCCTGGCGCTGGACCCGCGCAACGCCTTCGTGATGGACAGCATGCTGCGCGAAGTCACGCGCACCGGCACGGGCGCGGCGGCGACGAAAAAACTGGGCCGCAGCGACATCGCCGGCAAGACGGGCACCACCAGCGACGCCGTCGACGGCTGGTTCGCCGGCTATGGCGGCGGCATCGTGGCGGTGGCGTGGATGGGCTATGACGAGCCCAAGTCCCTGGGCGGACGCGAATTCGGTTCCTCGCTGGCCATGCCGATCTGGATCGACTACATGCGCACGGCCCTGTCGACGCGCCCGCAAGTCACGCGCGCCGTGCCGGCGGGCCTGAGCCAGGTCGACGGCGAGTGGCTGTACGACGAATTCATCGACATGAACGGGATCAGGACGCTGGATATGGAGGCGGAGACGCCGACGGATCCGGCGGCAGTGCCGGAGACGGTGCCGGTGGAAACGAACTAGTGAAAAAGCCAGGAGCGATCCTGGCTTTTTTTTCGGCGGCCTTCTTACGGCACCTTGACCATGCTCAAGTAGCCGCGCACCGTACTGACGACGCTATCGGCGAAATCGTCGACGTTGACCTTCGCGGCGCGGTACTTCCAGCGTTTCACGTACCAGTCCTGAAACAGGGCCAGGCAGTGCGCGGCCAGCAAGGTGGGATCGCCCTGCGGCTTCGGTTCGATTTCCCCGATCGTGGCGGCGATCAGGGTCTGCACATACAGTTCCGAATTCTTCGCCATGCTGCGCTGCTCCACCTGCAGCACGCGCGAATCCATGAAGACAAAATAAAACCACGGCTGCAGCACTTCGGACAGGTAGATCGACGAACGTATCATCGCTTCCAGGCGGTCCAGCGGCGACTTCACGTCGGCAAACAGCAAGGGCAAGGCTTGCGTGGCGTGGCGCACCACGTCCTCGATCATTTCGGCCAGTTGATCCTTGCTGGTGATGTAGCCATACAGGCCGCCCATCGACAAGCCGGTCTCGCGGCATAAATCGCGCAAGCTCATGGCGCGGAAACCCACGTCATTGGCCAGGCGGAAGGTGGCGACGAAGATGCGTTCAAGATTTTCCAGCGCCGGCTTGCGGCGCTTGACGCCGATGCGCTCCGCGTGGCGGTCAAGAATATATTCCCAGATGTTTTCGCCATTTAAAGGCGTCATCTGCTGAAACTGTTCAAAATTAAAATGGGTCGACAAGTGCATTCCCAAGTAACGGTGTAGGAGCGATATCCATGCCATGCCGGTACGCGGCATTGCAAGATGGCGGGACGGCTGATGCCGGGCCGATTATAGCTCAGGAAAACAACTATTTGACTTTTCAACTATGCAATGGGCACATAAGCAACGCCAAATTCCCACAGTTATTGCGCTGCATCATGCAATTCAAATGCAATTTAAATCCAGCGGTGCTACATTCAAAAAACCGAGCGCTCGCTATTTTTAATGCATCGAGAATGTACAGGAGTGCACGGTTCATCGCTACAGCATCGACATTTCCACTCATTTCCACTATTAATAATACATAACGGAGACAAAATGAAGACTCGCTTCTGGCAACTGCTTTCCACCCTGCTGTTTTCCCTCGCCATCCTGCCCGGCAGCGCCAGCGCCGCCGGCTACACGCAAACCAAGTACCCGATCGTGCTCGTGCACGGCCTGTTCGGCTTCGACAAGCTCGGTCCCGTCGAATATTTTTATGGCGTCCCCGCCGCCCTGCGCAGCGGCGGCGCGCAAGTGTATGTGACCACCGTGTCGGCCGCCAACAGCACGGAAGTGCGCGGCGAGCAGCTGCTGTCGCAGGTGCGGCAAATCCTCGCCGCCACGGGGGCAAGCAAAGTCAATTTGATCGGCCACAGCCACGGCGGCCCGACGGCCCGCTATGTCGCTTCCGTGCGGCCCGACCTGGTGGCCTCCGTCACCAGCGTGGCCGGCGTCAACAAGGGCTCGAAGGTGGCCGATATCCTCAGCGGCGCCATTCCCAACACCAGCGGCGCGCTGGGCAACGCGCTCGCCTCCCTGATCGGCATTTTGTCGGGCAACAAGGGCTTGCCGCAAAACGCGGGCGCGTCGCTGGCGTCGCTGTCCACGGCCGGCTCGCTGGCCTTCAACAGCCGCCACCCGCAAGGCATCCCGACCAGCGCCTGCGGCGAAGGCGCCTACCAGGTGCAAGGCGTGTACTACTTTTCGTGGAGCGGCGCGCAACCGTACACGAACGTGCTCGACGTGGGCGACCCTGCCCTGGCGGCCATCAGCCTGGCCTTCGGCGGCGTCAAGAACGATGGCCTGGTGAGCAGCTGCTCCAGCCACCTGGGCAAGGTGATCCGCGACGACTACGCCATGAACCACCTCGATGAAGTCAATCAGTTCGTCGGCATCGTCAACCTGTTCGAGACGAACCCCGTCACCGTCTTCCGCCAGCAAGCCAACCGCCTGCAAGGCCTGGGACTGTAAGGAGAAGCGCATGCACGCGAAATGGATCATCGGCGGCAGCCTGGCAGCCCTGGCCCTGTACCTGGTGCTGCGCCCGGGCGAGCCGCCCACCCCGCCGCAGGAAAAGGCGGAACCGGACCTGTTCGCGTTCGTGCGCTCGATGCAAGGCACGCGGCCCGACGGCGACGTGACGGTGGCCGCCAGCGACAAGCTGGTGGTCGACGCGGAACTGGGCCACCTGTTCGACTACTACCTGGCGGGCCTCGGCGAAAAGCCGCTGGCCGCCATCCGCAGCCAGATCGAGGCGGAGCTGGACAAGCGCCTGGCGCCCGTGCCCGCCCGCGAAGCGAAGCGCCTGCTGGGCGCGTATCTGGCCTACAAGCAGGCGCTGGCCGGCGCGGAACAGGCCTTGCCGGCGCAAGCCGATCCCGCCGTGGCGGCGCGCGCGCGCCTGCAAGCCCTGCGCGCCCTGCGCGGCGATTACTTTACGCCGGAGGAAAGCGCGGGCCTGTTCGGCGCCGGCGATGCGTATGACGACGACGCCGTGGCGCGCATGGATATCCTCGGCAACACGACGCTCGATGAAGCCCAGCGCCAGGCGCAGCTGACGGCGCTGGACCAGAAGATGTCGCCGGCCCAGCGCGCCGCACGCGATGCGCCGCTGCAGGTGGCCAGGCTGGATGAATCGGTCAAGGCCCTGCGGGCACAGGGCGGCGGCGAGAATGAAGTCTACCGCCTGCGCGCCAGCACCTTCACGCCGGCGGCGGCGGCCCGCCTGGCGGAACTGGACCGCGAGGAATCGCAATGGCAGCAACGCATCATCGCCTACCAGGCGCAAAAAAACAGCCTGCCCGGCGGCGCGCAGGATGCGGCGGCCCTGCAGCAGCTGCGCAACGCCAGTTTCACGCCGGAGGAACAGCGCCGGCTGGGCGCCTACGAATAGCATTCAGGCCAACTGCGCCAGCAAAGCTGCCGCCGCCATCACGTCCGTCGTGTCGCGCCCCTGGCTATAGAGCGCATGCACAGGGGCCAGCACGGCGTGCGCGGCGGCGCCGCGGCCTTGCGCCAGCAGCACGGCCGCCAGGCTGGTGGCGCAGCGCAGTTCCCAGCCCGGCGCCTGCTGGCCCCTGGCCAGCTGCAGCGCTTCTTCCAGCTGCACCCGCACCGCGTCCAGGCCGGCCGCATCGTCGTGCGCCAGCGCCCGCCAGCGGTGGTGCGCGTCGCGGCGCAGCACTTCCGGCGCGCTCCACGGCGCCAGGCCCGTGCGTGCGCGCCGCAGCGCCTGGCTATCGGCGGCCGCGTCGTGCAGGGTGGCCATCAAATCGACCTGTATCGGCCAGCTGCGCACCGAAGGCCAGGGGAATGGCGTCATCGCCTCGCCCCCGTCGAGCAGGCGCTGGTAGGCGGCGCCCCAGGCGCTCCAGTACAGCAAGCCATAGCGGGCCGCATGCTCGCACAGCAGGCAAGTCCACGCCTGCGCCAGTTCCCGCTGCCCGCACCACAGGGCGACGGGAATGGCATGGATGGCCAGCGCCACGCACAGCGTGACGCCATTGTGCTCGAAGCCCACCGTCACCGCCTCGCGCGCCAGCGCCAGGGCGTCGTCGGGGCGGCCCTGCATCCACAGGCAGCGCGCCAGCGTGCCGCGCAGGCACACCTGGTGATCGGCCAGCAAGGCATTGTTGAAGCCCAGCTGCGCCGCGCCCCCGGGGTGCGCGAGCACCATGCGCGCCAGCGCCGCCGACTGCGCGTAGCGTCCCTGCACATACTCGCCCACGGAACGCATGCGCGCCAGCACCAGGTGCATCGCCGTGTCGTCGCGCGTTGCGCACAGGACGGCAAGCTCTATGACGTAACTGTCGGCGCGCTGGAAATCGGCCAGCTTCAGGCAGCAGATCCACATGCCGCAAATCGCCTCGGCCCGGCGGCTGCCATCGTCCGTGCGCATGGCCAGCGCATAGCCGCGCTGGAAGGAACGCAGCATGGTGCCGGTGATGCCCTGCGTATGCAGCAGCAGGTGCGCCTGCGAAGCATGCAGCTGCATTTCGCTGTCGGGGTCGTCCACCGCATGCGTAGCCATGCGCTCGAGCGCCCGCTCGACGCGCACGCGGTATTCATCCATCAGCGACAGCTGATAGAACAGGGTTTGCGCGGCCAGGGTCAGCGCCACGCCCAGCGCCACGTCGCCCTCCTCGCCGAAAGCCCAGTCGATGGCGGCCCGCAAGTCGTCGACATGGCGGCCGTAGCGCGCGCTCCAGTGGGCCGGCGGCATGCTGCCCCAGTCGGCGGCGATGCGTGCGGCCAGTCCCAGGCAATGGCGCGCATGGCGCAGCAGCACGGCGCCCGCGCCACCGCCCGCCGACAACTGCGCGCCAGCATAGGCGCGCGTGGTGTCGAGCAGCCGGTAATACACGTGCTGGCGGCAAAACTCGATGCTGACGAGGGACTTGGCCGCCAGGTCGGCCAGCGTGTCGAACACGTCGCATCCCGCCACGGCGCTGGCCGACTCCAGGCGGAAGCGGCTCCTGAACACGCTCAGCGCCTGCAGCGCCTGGCGCTCGCGCGCGTCGAGCAGGCCGTAGCTCCAGTCCAGCGTGGCGCGCAGGGTCTGGTGGCGCAAGGGCATGTTGCGCGCGCCGCGCGTGAGCAGGCGAAAGCGGTCGTCGAGCTGGCGGCGCAATTCGTGCAGGCCGAAATGGCCGATGCGCCCGGCCGCCAGTTCCAGCGCCAGCGGGATGCCGTCGAGGCGCCGGCAGATGTCCACCACCACGGGCACGTCGGCGTCGGCCAGCACGAAGGCATCGTCGACGGCCGCGCAGCGTTCGCAAAACAGCTGCACCGCGGAGAAATGCCGGGCCGCCGCCGCATCGGGCACGGCATCGGCAGGCGGCAATTCCAGCGCGGGCAGGCGCTGCAGCTGTTCGCTGGTGAGGCGCAGCGGCTCGCGGCTGGTGGCCAGCACGTGCAGCAGCGGCGCGCCCTTGAGCAAGGCGTCGGCCAGCGTGGCGGCCGCGCCGATCACGTGTTCGCAGTTATCGAGCACAAGCAGCATGTGGCGCGGGCGCAGGTAGGCCAGCAGGACCGGCATGGCGTCGCCGGCCGGCACCGCCACCCCCAGCGCCGTGGCCAGCGCCAGCGGCACCAGGCGGCCCTCGTCCAGCGGCGACAGGTCGACGAAACACACGCCGTCGGCATAGCGGCGCAGCACGCGCGTGGCCAGGCCGACGGCCAGGGTGGTCTTGCCGATGCCGCCCGGACCGGCAATGCACAGCAGGCGCAATTGCAGCAGCTGGTTGGCCATCGTTTGCAGCACCTCGGCGCGGCCCAGCATGCGCGTCAGCATGACGGGCAGGTTATGCCGCGGCTCGGCGCCCGCCGCACCGGACGCCGGTCGGCCCGTGTGCGCCAGCGGCGCCAGGAAGCCGTAGCCGCGCCCAGGAATGGTGGTGATGTAGCGCTGGCCGTCGCGGCCGTCGCCGAGCGCCTTGCGCAACGCCGCCAGGTGGACGCGCAAGGTCGCGTCGTCGACCACGGCATTGGGCCAGACGATGGCCACCAGTTCATGCTTGTCGACGATGTCGCCGGCGCGCTCCAGCAGTGCCAGCAGCAAGTCCATGGCCCTGCTGCCCAGGCGCAGCGCGCGG
This sequence comes from Janthinobacterium kumbetense, assembly GCF_023703445.1. Taxonomy (NCBI): domain Bacteria; kingdom Pseudomonadati; phylum Pseudomonadota; class Betaproteobacteria; order Burkholderiales; family Oxalobacteraceae; genus Janthinobacterium; species Janthinobacterium kumbetense. The sequence continues at coordinate 443,913 of NZ_JAMQGR010000001.1, read as the reverse complement.
TCGCCCTCGAACAGCAGGCGTTCTAGCGGCAAAAGGCGAAACGGGCCGAAGACATAGGCCGGGACGGGACTGTTTATCATTCTTGCGTGGGGGTGTAGGTGTTAAAGCACGCGGCTTGCAGTGGCCATATTCTACTGAGCATCCGCGCCATGCCGCATGGCGCCATCTTGCGGCACCGTTACAAGGCCGGCGGACAGCAGCGCGGCCACCTCGGCCGCGGGCGCCGGGCGGTGCAGATAGAAGCCCTGTACCTGCGGGCAGCCCAGCCGCCGCAACTGCGCCAGCTGTGCACCGTTTTCCACGCCCTCGGCCAGCGCCAGCAAGCCCAGGCCGCGCGCCAGCGCAAGGGTCGAGGCGACGATCACGGCGTCGCTACCGCAGCGATCCACATCGCGGATGAAGGAACGGTCGATCTTGATGGTGTGAATCGGCAGCATCCGGACATGGCTCAAGCCCGAATAACCGGTGCCGTAATCGTCGAGCGAAAGGGCCAGCCCCAGCGCGCGCAGGCGGCGCAAGCCCTGCGCCGCCTGCGCCATGTCGTCAATGCGGCAGCTTTCCGTCACTTCCAGCTCCAGCAGGCGGGCAGGAATCGCGTGGCGCCGCAGGCAATCCAGCACGAAGTCGGGCAACTGCGGCTGGCACAGCTGGCGCGCCGAGACATTCACCGCGACCGGCACCAGAGGCAGGCCCGCCGCGCGCCACTGCGCCAGCTGGCGGCAAACCGCATCGATGCCCCAGTTGCCCAGCGCGGCGATGGCCTGCGTCTGCTCGGCCAGGCCGATGAATTCGTTCGGGTAGACCAGGCCGTGGCGCGGATGGTCCCAGCGCAGCAACGCTTCCAGGCCGACCAGGCGCAGCTGCGCCGTGTCGAACTTGCCCTGGTAGTGAAAGCGGAATTCGCCGTCGACGATGGCGCCGTCCAGGCGCGCCTGCAACTCCCGGCTGCGCGCCGACGCCCTCGGCTTGCCGCCCTGCCCCACTTGCGCCTGGCGCCGCGCCCGCCACAGCACGACGCAGCCGCGCCAGAACCTTGCCAGGCGCGCCACTAGGCCAGCAGGCGCGGCACGGCCGGCGCGCTGCGGCGCGGCAAGGTGTGCGCCGGCCCCTGCTGCAGGCGGAACACGCTGACCACCTGCAGCAGCTTCGCCGCCTCGCCTTCCAGCGATTGCGACGCGGCCGCCGCCTCTTCCACCAGGGCGGCGTTCTGCTGCGTCACTTCATCCATCTGCACGACGGCCTGGCTGACCTGGCCGATGCCCGTGCTTTGCTCGGCGCTGGCGGCCGTGATGTCGGCCACCATCTGGCTCACGCGTCCCACGGCCGCCACCGCGTCCCGCATCGTGGCGCCGGCCTGCGCGACGAGGGCCGCGCCCGCGTCCACCTGCTGCGTGGAATTGGCGATCAGGGCGCGGATATCGCGCGCCGCCGCCGCGCTGCGTTGCGCCAGGTTGCGCACTTCCGTCGCCACGACGGCAAAGCCGCGCCCCTGCTCGCCCGCGCGCGCCGCTTCCACGGCCGCGTTCAGGGCCAGGATATTCGTCTGGAATGCCAGCATGTCGATCACGCCGATGATGTCGGCGATCTGCGCCGACGACGCGCTGATGGCGTCCATCGTATGGATCACCTGTCCCACGGCTTGCCCGCCGGCGCCGGCGATGTTCGCCGCCTCGACGGCCAGCACGCTGGCATGGCGGGCATTGTCCGCGTTCTGCTGCACCGTCGAACTGAGTTCCTCCATGGCCGACGCAGTCTGTTCGAGCGAGCTGGCCTGCTCCTCGGTGCGCGACGACAGGTCGATATTGCCGGCCGCGATCTGCGACGACGCCGTGGCGATGGTGTCGGTGCCGCTGCGCACCCGCTGCACGATGTCGAGCAGGTTGCCGTTCATGATGCACAGCGCATCGAGCAGCTTGCCCGTTTCATCGCCCGCATGGCGGCCGAAGGTCGACGTCAGGTCGCCGGCGGCCACGGTCTGCGCCACCGTCAAGGCATGGCGCAGCGGGTTGACGATGCTGCGCGTGACCAGCCAGGCGGTGACGAGCGAAAACAGCACGGCCAGCGCGCTCAGCGCCAGCATCATGTTGCGCGCCGTCGCGTATTCGTGGCTGACCTGGGCGCCCGCCTCCTCCATCAGGTCATGCTGGAGCGCGATCAGGCTTTCCAGCGCCGCCATGTAGCGCAGCTGGTCGCCGCGCACCGTGCCGAGCAGCAAACTGGTCGCTTCTTCGCGCGCCCCCTGTTCCAGAAGGGCCAGCACCTTGTCGCGCCCGCCGTTGAAGGTGGCGCGCGCCTGCGTCACGGCCGCCATCTGCTGGCGTCCCTGCGGCGACAGCACCACCTTGTCCAGCTGCGCCAGGCCCTTTTCCGTTTCGCCGCCCGCCCTGGCGATGGTGGCCCGTTCCTGCGCCAGCTGCTGCGGCTCCGTCATCAGCAGCAGGTTGCGCGAGGAGCGCGCGATGATGTTGACATTCTTGATGATGTCGTTGGCCAGCACGGTTTTCGGATATTTGTCGTCGATCACGTCGCGCATGCGCAGTTCCAGGCTGGACAGGCGCAGCATGCCCAGCACGGCGGTCGCCAGCAGCAACAAGGTCAACAACGCAAAGGAGCAGCGCAGGCGCGTGCCGATTTTCATATTTGCCATCTTCATTCGCATCCTTCAGTGTGGTGCATCGGTCATTGCGCCGGGCCCGCATGCAAGGCTGACGGCAATGGCTGCCGCCTGCCACGAATGGCTGGACGCAGCAGGCGGAGGGGTCAGCCGGGATGTGGCCGAGGCGGGAACAAGGGTGGTACGGCAGGCAGTGTGAGTTATCTCACAAGCAATGTCGCGTTAAGTTTTGAAAAGATTTGCTTAGATGGCAAAAAAGCTATTTTTATAACGCTGTTTTTTTAGTAAGTAGTAACCGTAGTGCGAACCTGTGCGCGCATGTAGAAACGGCCGCGCAAGGCGGCCGTCCGTTAGCGCATGCCGGCGCCGTCAAGCCATCAGAACACTTCCCACTCGTCGTCGCGCGGCGCGCTCTGGCGCTGGGACGGCACGGCGTGCAAGGCAGGGCGGCCCGCGGCGGGACGGGAAGCCGGACGCGATGCGGGACGCTTCAGGGCCGCGCCGGTCACCGCGGCGCGCGGCGCGGCAGGCTTTGCGTTCGCGTTTGCGCGCGCTGCAGGCGCCTGGGCGCCATCGAGCTTGAAGACGCTGACCACCTCGGCCAGCTGGCCCGATTGCTCCTGCAGCGATTCGGCCGCGGCGGCCGCCTCTTCCACCAGGGCCGCGTTTTGCTGCGTCACCTGGTCCATCTGGCCGATGGCCTGGTTGATCTGGTCGATGCCCGAGCTTTGCTCCTGCGTGGCCAGGCTGATTTCCGCCATGATGTCCGTCACGCGCTGCACGCTGGAGACGATTTCGGCCATCGTGCTGCCCGCCTCGGCCACCAGCTTGCTGCCCGCGTCGACGGCCACCACGGAGTCGCCGATCAGGGTCTTGATTTCTTTCGCTGCGCCAGCCGATCGTTGGGCCAGATTACGCACTTCCGTCGCCACCACGGCGAAACCGCGTCCCTGCTCGCCCGCGCGCGCCGCCTCCACGGCCGCGTTCAGCGCCAGGATATTCGTCTGGAAGGCGATGCCGTCGATGACGGAAATGATGTCGACGATCTTGCGCGACGAATCATTGATGGCGTCCATGGTCTCGACCACCTTGCCCACCACTTCGCCGCCTTTGACGGCCACGCCCGAGGCGCTCAGCGCCAGCTGGTTCGCCTGCTGGGCATTGTCGGCGTTCTGCCGCACGGTGGACGTCAGCTCTTCCATCGACGACGCCGTCTCTTCCAGCGAACTGGCTTGCTCTTCCGTGCGCGAAGACAGGTCCAGGTTGCCGCTGGCAATCTGCGACGACGCCGTGGCGATGGTCTCCGTGCCGCTGCGCACCTGGCCGACGATGCTGACCAGGCTGGAATTCATGTCTTTCAGCGCCTGCAGCAGCTGGCCCGTTTCTTCCGTCGTGTGCACCTCGATCTGGCTCGTCAGGTCGCCCGAGGCCACCGTCTGCGCCACTTTCACGGCCGAATTGATCGGCTGCGTGATGGCGCGCGTGATGTAGGCGGCGCAGCCGATGCCCAGTGCGGAGGCCAGCAAGCCGAGGATGACCATCAGGCTTTCCGAGCGGATCACGGCCGCGCTGCCGTCCTTGACGCTGGCATCGGCCACGCCGTTATTGAGCTTGATGATGTCGTTGAGCGTGCCTTCGGCCTTGCCGAACAGCGCGCGCGAATCCTGGTACTGCTTGTAAAAGCCCACGAACAGCTCTTTCTGGCGCGCTTCGTCGCGGTTGTCGGCCAGCTGGCGCAGGATGGCGCGCACCTTGTCGTCGTCCGCCTTCCAGGCCGTCCACTCGCCCTGGAAGCGCTGCCACAGCACGGCTTCCTCGGGCGTTTGCGGCAGCGGTTCGTACAGCTTGCGGCCCGCCTCGATATTGTTCCAGGCGCGCGTGCGCAGCTGCAGCGCTTCCGCAAACTTGTCCTGTGCCTGATAATTGTTTTCATAGATGGCGGCCGTCAGGGTGGCGGCGGCGACGGCCGTCTGGCCTTCGCTGATCATCATCAAACCCTGGATCGACGGCAGGCGCACGACGCCGATTTCATTGACGGCGCGGCCGACGGTGGCGATGCCCGTGTAACCGCTGATGCCCACCACCAGCAAGGCCGCCATCATCACGGCGACGAGCGTCGCCAACTTCCATTTGATCAGTAAATTCTTAAACATGGCTAGGCCCTTTATATAATCACGATTTTTGCTGGCGAGGTTGAGGCTGGCATGTTCGAGTAAAACAGCTGACACTTGTATAAAGGTGGCGGGGATGGGGCGTACGCTTCGTTACAATTGGCGAGATTTGATAATAGGAGCATAGTGGAAAACGGGGACGCTGACTGCTACATACTTGATACAAATCAATATTTATTTCCTGACTGTGGCGCGCCTTGCACAGTGGCATCGAAAAGCCATCCGATGCCCTGCTTTGGTGCAAAAAATCCCCACGCGCCGCTATTGGCTACGCAGTTAATAGTCGTATAAGATGGTCAACACGCACACCACAGGTACAGCATGGCTTATCCTATCGAACACAAACTGGTGATCGGGGTCGCTTCCAGCGCCCTGTTCGACCTGGCCGAATCGCACCAGATCTACCTCGACAACGGCCCCGAGGAATACCGCAAGTACCAGGAGACGCACATCGACACGGTCCTGCCGCGCGGCGTGGCCTTCCCCTTCATCCGCCGCTTCCTGAACATCAACAAGCATTACCCGCGCCAGTCACCCGTGGAAGTGGTGCTGTTTTCGCGCAATTCGCCGGAAACGGGCTTGCGCGTGATGCATTCGATCGCCCACTACGGCCTGGACATTTCGCGCGCCGCCTTCATGACGGGCAAGTCGCCGTATCCCTACCTGCCCGCCTTCAATGCCTCGCTGTTCCTCAGCGCGAACGAAGGCGACGTGCGCAGCGCCCTGGCGTGCGACTATCCGGCCGGCCTGGTGCTGCCGTCGCGCACGGAAGACGACGAAAACGACGAAGAATTGCGCGTGGCCTTCGATTTCGACGGCGTGATCGCCGACGACGAAGCGGAAACCGTCTTCAAGCGCAACAATGACGTCGACGAATTCCACGCCCATGAAACCCTGAACGTGGGCACGCCGCACCGCCCCGGCCCGCTGGCCGGCCTGTTCCAGAAGCTGGCCACCATGCAGCGCCTGGAAGAAAGGGCCCAGCGGCGCGACCCCGGCTATAAAAAGATCCTGCGCATCGCCATCATCACGGCGCGCAACGCGCCCTCGCACGAGCGCGTCGTGACGACCCTGAAAAGCTGGGGCGTGGCGGCCGACGAGACATTTTTCCTCGGCGGCATGGACAAATCGCGCGTGCTGGCCGTGTTCAAGCCGCATATCTTCTTCGACGATCAATTGAGCCACCTCAAATCGGCGGGCGGCACCATCCCGATGGTGCATGTCCCGTTCGGCATCGCGAATGTCCGCGCAGGATAAAACCTGCTGCGCGTCGTGCTTTGCGGCCTGCGATGCTCACCGTACTAAAGTACGGTTGCGCTTCTTAGCCACAAATCACTGCCGCTCGCGACGGTTTTCTCAAGCGCGGAGATATAAGTGATGGTCTATAATCTCGCCTGTCAGCGCCGTCACTGGCGGCGCTGCGCGCACCACAGCTGTCCCACTCAACTGCCTCTGCCACTAGTGTCATCGCCTGCATGTCCTTAGACTTAACAAAAGCCCTCCCCAAGCCCGGCAACCGCTACGCGCTGCCCGCCCTGTATGGTTCATCCGACGCCTATGCCCTGGCGCTGGCCGCGCTGGAATTAAAAGCGCGGGGCCAGATGCTGGCCGTGGTGGTGGCGCAGGCCAGCGACGGCCAGCGCCTGCTCGATGAAATCCCGTGGTTTGGCGGCAAGGACTTGCGCTGCCACCTGCTGCCGGACTGGGAAACCCTGCCCTACGACGCCTTTTCGCCGCACCAGGACCTGGTCTCCGAGCGCCTGGCCACCCTGCACGAAATCCAGACGCGCCAGTGCGACGTGCTGATCGTGCCGGCCACCACGGCGCTGGTGCGCCTGGCGCCGCCATCCTTCCTGGCCGCCTACACCTTCTTCTTCAAGAAGGGCGAAAAGCTCGACGAAGCGCGATTGAAGTCGCAGCTGACCCTGGCCGGCTACAGCCATGTGTCGCAAGTGATGTCGCCCGGCGAATACTCGGTGCGCGGCGGCCTGCTCGACCTGTTCCCCATGGGTTCCGCCCTGCCCTACCGCCTCGACCTGTTCGGCGACACCATCGAAACCATCCGCACGTTTGATGCGGACACCCAGCGCTCGCTGTACCCCGTGCATGAAGTGCGGCTGCTGCCGGGGCGCGAATTTCCCATGGATGAAGCGGCGCGCACCACCTTCCGCAACCGCTGGCGCGAACAGTTCGAGGGCGACCCATCGCGCTCGGTCGTCTACAAGGACATCAGCAGCGGCATCGCCTCGGCCGGCATCGAATACTATCTGCCCCTGTTCTTCGAACAGACGGCCACGCTGTTCGACTACCTGCCGCCCGACGCCTCGCTGGCCCTGGTGGGCGAGATCGATGCGGCCATCGGCCGCTTCTGGACCGATACGCAGTCGCGCTACCGCTTCTTAAAAGCCGACCGCGAACGGCCGATTTTGCCGCCCGAATCGCTGTTCCTGTCCGACGAACAGTTCTTCGGCCTGGCCAAGCCGTACCCACGCCTGGCGATCGCCAAATCGAACGATGCGCTGGCGTCCGAACTGTCGGCCCCCGTGCCGAACATCGCCGTCAACCGCCGCGCCGACGATCCGCTGGCCAACCTGCGCAGCTATTTGCTGCAAGCGGGCCGCCGCGTGATGATCTGCGCCGAATCGAACGGCCGCCGCGAAACCCTGCAGCAGTACTTCACCGAATACGACCTGCACCTGACGCCCGTGGAAGGCAGCGACGGCTTTTTGCAATCCGACGCCAAGCTGATGCTGGGCGTGGCGCCGCTGCATGCGGGCTTCGAACTGTTTACGCCGGAAGGTCATTTATCCTTCATCACGGAGACGGAACTGTATGCCGGTTCCGGCCGCCGCGTCGGCACCAAGAAGCAGGAAGGCGTGACGCAGGTCGAATCGATGGTGCGCGACCTGTCGGAGCTGAAGATCGGCGACCCGGTGGTGCACATAAACCACGGCATCGGGCGCTACATGGGCCTGACCAGCATGGACCTGGGCGAAGGCGAGACAGAATTCCTGCACCTCGAATACGCGAAGGACACCAAGCTGTACGTGCCCGTGTCGCAGCTGCACGTCATTTCCCGCTATTCGGGCGCGTCTCCGGAAGACGCGCCCTTGCACTCGCTCGGTTCGGGCCAGTGGGAAAAGGCGAAAAAACGCGCGGCCGAACAGGTGCGCGACACGGCCGCCGAGCTGCTCAACCTGTACGCCCGGCGCGCGCTGCGCCAGGGCCATTCGTTCGAATTCTCGTCGCACGACTACCAGCGCTTCGCCGACAGCTTCGGCTTCGACGAAACGCCGGACCAGGCCGAAGCCATCCACAACGTCATCAAGGACATGACTTCCGGCAAACCGATGGACCGCCTCGTGTGCGGCGACGTCGGCTTCGGCAAGACGGAAGTGGCGCTGCGCGCCGCCTTCATCGCCGTCATGGGCGGCAAGCAGGTGGCCATCCTGGCACCCACCACCCTGCTGGCGGAGCAGCATGCGCAAACCTTCGCCGACCGCTTCGCCGACTGGCCCGTGCGCATCGCGGAATTGTCGCGCTTCCGCAGCGGCAAGGAGATCACGCAAGCGTTCAAGGGCATGGCCGACGGCACCATCGACATCGTCATCGGCACGCACAAGCTGCTGTCCGACGACGTGAAGTTTACCCGTTTGGGCCTGGTCATCATTGACGAAGAACACAGGTTCGGCGTGCGCCAGAAGGAAGCCTTGAAAGCCCTGCGCGCGGAAGTGGACGTGCTGACCCTGACGGCCACGCCGATCCCGCGCACCTTGGGCATGGCGCTGGAAGGCTTGCGCGACTTTTCCATCATCGCCACGGCGCCGCAAAAGCGCCTGGCCATCAAGACGTTCGTGCGCAGCGAAGGCGAAGCCATCATCCGCGAAGCGTGTTTGCGCGAACTCAAACGGGGCGGCCAGATCTACTTCCTGCACAACGAGGTGGAAACCATCCAGAACCGCCTGGCCATGCTGACGGAATTGCTGCCCGAGGCGCGCATCGCCGTGGCGCACGGCCAGATGCACGAGCGCGATCTGGAAAAAGTCATGCGCGACTTCGTCGCCCAGCGTTTCAACATCCTGCTGTGCACGACGATCATCGAAACGGGCATCGACGTGCCGACGGCGAACACCATCATCATGCACCGCGCCGACAAGTTCGGCCTGGCGCAGCTGCACCAGCTGCGCGGCCGGGTCGGACGCTCGCACCACCAGGCCTACGCCTACCTGCTGGTGCACGACGTGCAGGGTCTCACCAAGCTGGCGCAGCGCCGCCTGGACGCCATCCAGCAGATGGAAGAACTGGGCAGCGGCTTTTACCTGGCCATGCACGACCTGGAAATCCGCGGCGCCGGCGAGGTGCTGGGCGAAAGCCAGTCCGGCGAGATGACGGAAATCGGCTTCCAGCTGTATTCGGACATGCTCAACGAAGCCGTGCGCTCGCTGAAAGCGGGCAAGGAGCCGGACCTGGCCGCGCCGCTGGCGTCGACGACGGAGATCAACCTGCACGTGCCGGCCCTGCTGCCGGCCGATTTCTGCGGCGACGTGCACGAGCGCCTGTCGATCTACAAGCGCCTGGCCAACTGCGCCACGCAGGAGAAGATCGACGATATCCAGGAAGAGCTGATCGACCGCTTCGGCAAGCTGCCCGACGCCGTCAAGGCCCTGGTCGAGACGCACCGCCTGCGCATCGCCGCGAAAACCGTGGGCATCGTCAAGATCGACGTGCATGGCGAGGCGGCCACCCTGCAATTCATGGCCAAGCCGCCCATCGACCCGATGCGCATCATCGACTTGATCCAGAAGAACCGCCATATCAAGCTGCATGGCCAGGACAAGCTGAAAATCACGGCGGCCATGCCGGACCTGGCCGCGCGCGTGACGCAGATCAAGACCACCATCAAGCAATTGACGGTTTAGACTATTCCTATCATTTATGCAGGGCTGACCCATGACCAATACCAAGACCATCACCATGAATCTGATCCTGCAGGGCCTGGACGGCGATAGCGCCCGCCTCGAGCGCATCGCCGCGCTGGCCGCACCCACGTCCATCACGCGCCTGGGACCGAACGCCGTGCGCTGCGAGCAGATCGCCTATTCGCCCGCGCTGCGCCCCACCATCGAAGTGGCGGCCCAGGCGGCGCAGCTGGACGCCACCTACATGATGGGCCAGCGCGAGCTCGGCGAATTCAAGCTCGTGGCGATGGACATGGATTCGACCCTGATCACCATCGAGTGCATCGATGAAATCGCCGACATGCAGGGCTTGAAGCCGCAGGTGGCGGCCATCACGGAAGCGGCCATGCGGGGCGAACTCGATTTTGGCTCCAGCCTGAAACAGCGGGTGGCCCTGCTCGAAGGTCTCGATGCGTCGGCCCTGCAGCGCGTCTACGATGAACGCTTAAAACTGTCGCCGGGCGCGGAAGCCATGCTGGCGGCCGTGCAGAAGGCGGGCCTGAAAACCCTGCTGGTGTCGGGCGGCTTTACCTTCTTCACCGAACGCCTGAAGGAGCGCCTGGGCCTCGACTACACGCATGCGAACGAACTGGAAATCGTCGACGGCAAGCTGACGGGCAAGGTGTTAGGGGGCATCGTCGACGCCGAGGAAAAGCAGCGCACGGTGGAAAGAGTCTGCGCGGAGCTGGGCATTTCCCCGTCCGAGGCCATCGTCATGGGCGACGGCGCCAACGACTTGAAAATGATGGGCATCGCCGGCCTGTCCGTGGCCTTCCGCGCCAAGCCCGTGGTGCGCTCGCAGGCCGACGTGGCGCTGAACTTCGTGGGACTCGATGGCTTGCTCAACGTATTGACCTGAGTCGGCGCCATCTGGCGGACGGTGCGCGCACGATGGCATAAGTTTGCTATATTGCAAACTTATGCGCATCCTGCCAACCCCTCGTGAAAGAACACCGCATGCCGCCACCGTTGCCAGAAGAGATACAACGCCACCTGGACGTGTTTGTCGCCGCCGCGCAAAACACCTTTGGTGACGACCTTGCCGCCGCCGTGCTGTTTGGCTCGGCCGCCGATGGCCAGGTGCGCGCCACCTCCGACGTCAACCTGCTGTTGCTGCTCAAGCGCTTTGCGCCGCAGGCGGCCGATGCGCTGCGCGGGCCCTTGCGCCTGGCGCACGCCGCCATCGATTTGCAGGTGATGTTCCTGCTCGAGGGCGAATTGACGCAGGCAGCCGACGCCTTCGCCGTCAAGTTCGCCGACATCATCGCGCGCCACCAGGTGCTGCACGGCGCCGACCCTTTCGCCAGCCTGCGCACGAACCGCGACGCCGTGCTGCGGCGCTTGCGGCAAGTGCTGCTGAACCAGCAGGTGCGCATGCGCGAACGGTATCTGCTGGTGAGCCTGAATGAAGAACAGCTGGCCGGCGCCATCGCCGACGCAGCCGGCCCCCTGCGCTCGTCCGCGGCGTCGCTGGCGCAGCTGGAAGGCAAGTCCGGGCTGTCCGGCAAGCAGGCGCTCGAAGCGTTTGTCGACCAGCTGGGCGAGCCAGCCCTGCACGCGGCCCTGCAAGCCATGTCGGCGGCGCGCGAAACGGCACGCCTGGCGCCGGGGCAGGCCTTGCCCGCCTTCACAAGCTTGATGACGATTACCGGACACTTGCGCGAACACGCGGAGCAGATGCGGTGAACGGCGCCAATCCGTTCGACTGGAGCGGGCCCTGGTTCCTGCTCGCCTACCTGGTCTTTGGCATGCTCGTGTACTACCTGGCGCGCGAGCTGCTGATACGCATGGAATTGCGCAATCCGCATGCCCAGCTGTCGCTGGCCGATGACCCCTACCGCATCGCCTTCCTGCGCGGCGGCGCCCTCGAAGCCGTGAAAGTCGCCGCCGTCGTGCTGGTCGACCGCGGCTTGCTGCGCGCCGACGGCCCGCTGCTGGAAACAGCCAGCGCCGACAGCCTGCGCTTCGCCAGCCATGACATCGAACGCGACGTGCTGCAGCTGTACCTGGGCCGCCAGGGCCACAGCAAGGAACTGGCAGTACAAGCCGAGATGCTGCCGTCGTGCCGCGCCTACCTGGAGACCTTGACGCAGCAGCAATTGCTGGTCGGCCCGCCGCTGCTGCGCCGGCGCGAGCGCATCACCTGGACGGCGCACTGGCTGCTGCTGACGGTGGCCGCCGTCAAGGCCGTCATCGCCATCAGCCGCCAGCACTACAACCTGCTGTTCCTGGCGCTGCTGCTGGCGATCTTCCTGCTCATGCTGCGCGGCTTGCGCACCCAGGCGACCAGCTGGAGCGCGCAGCGGCTGCTGACCGACCTGCGCATGCTGTTTGGCCGGCTGAACATGCGTTCATCGCGCCTGCAGGCGGGCAGCAGCAGCGCCGACATGGCCCTGCTGGCGGCCATCTTCGGCCTCGGCGCCCTGCCGCCGTCGGTGTACGCGTATGTCACCCAGCTGTACCCGGTACCGCGGCAAAACGGCGGCGGCGACTCCTCGTCCGGCAGCTCGGGCGACTCCGGCGGCGGCTCGTCGGGCGGCGGCGACGGTTCTTCCTGCGGCAGCGGCTGCGGCGGTTGCAGCGGTGGCGGCGGCTGTGGCAGCTAGCCAGGGGAGCGCGCGCGACCGCGTCGGCCTGGGCTGGCGCGGCGAACTGGCGACCGGCATCCTGTCCAACCTGGCGCACATCGACGTGCTGGAAGTGATCGCCGACGACTATTACCACGCCGCGCGCGCCGGCATCGCCGCCTTGCGCAGCCTGGCGCGCCAGGTGCCCGTCAGCCTGCACGGCGTGGGCATGGGGCTGGCGTCGACGATTCCCGCCGATCCGCGCCGCCTGCATGCGATGGCGCGCCTGATGAAGGAGGTGCAAGCGGAATCGTGGTCCGAGCACCTGAGTTTCGTGCGCGCCGGCGGCGTGGAAATCGGTCACCTGGCGGCGCCGCCGCGCACGCCGCGCAGCGCCGCCGGCGCCATCGCCAATATCGCGCTGGCCACGCGCATCGTCGGCAGCGCGCCGCTGATGGAAAACATCGCCACCCTGATCCAGCCGCCCGCCAGCACGCTGGACGAAGCCGGGTGGCTGACGCACATCCTTGACGGCGCGCAAGTGCCGCTGCTGCTGGACCTGCATAATCTGTATGCGAACGCCGTCAATTTCGGGCATGACCCGGAGCAACTGCTGCTGCGCCTGCCCCTGAACAGGGTCGGCGCCGTGCACCTGAGCGGCGGCCACTGGATCGACGCGCCTGGCGGCGGCCAGCGCCTGCTGGACGACCATCTGCACGACGTGCCGCCCGCCGTCTTCGCCCTGTTGACCGTGCTGGCGCGCCAGGCGCCGCAGCCCTTGACGGTGATCGTCGAACGCGACGGCAATTACCCGTCGTTCGAGCATGTGCTGGACCAGCTGGAGCTGGCGCGCGCGGCCTTGCGCGCGGGGCGAAACGCATGAGTTCCCCCGCACTGGAAACCTATCTGGCGAGGCTGTACACGGACGACGCCCTGCGTGCCGCCTTCCTGCTGGAACCCCGTGCACACGCGTTGCGGCATGGCTTGTCGCCGCAGGAGGCGGACGCGATGGCGGCGATGGACCGCATCGGCCTGCAGATGGCGGCCGCCAGCTATCGCGCCAAGCGGGCCGGCCGCGCCGGCCATGGCAGCCAGTCGAGGCCAGCGCAACGCTGGTGGCGCCGGCTGCTGCACGCCTGGCGCTGAGCGCCGGCTACAGGTGCCACAGGCGCAGCGGCAGCAGTCCCCACCAGGCCAGCACCAGCAGCAGTTGCAAGGCCGCCAGCAAGGCCACCCAATCCCATTTTGCCCACGAACCCGCCTCGGCCGCCGTGCCGCGGCTGCGCCAGCAGCGCGCCAGACCGAACGCCGTCGCCAGCGGCAGCGCTCCCGTCGTCAGCGCCAGCAGCACGCTGGCGATGGTGACGTCGCCCAGGCGCAGGTAGGACTGGAAATAGAAGAACGGCAGCGGCAGGAGCAGCGCCAGCAGCGACAGCAAGGGCGCGAACAGGTGGTCGCCCCGCCCCAGGCTGCGCAGCGCGGCGCGCCAGACGCCCACCACCAGCACGTACAGCATCCCCGCCGCACCCAGGGCCAGGCTGCCCCACAGCACCAGCATGCGCAGCATCGACGCGCGCTCATAGCTGCGCAAGCCGTCGCTGAGCACATGCTTGCCATCCTCCTGCATCAGCACGTGCGACGGCGTGCTGCGGTCGCTGGCGCGGAACAGCAAGCCGCCCACCGGTTCCAGCTCCTTCGGCTCGCCCTGGAACGGGATCAGGAACAGCGATTCGCCATCCCATTTCACACGCGTAAAGCCGAAGACGGCGTCGACCCAGGCCATGCTGGCCATGGGGCTGGGCGACGGCAAATAGACGCCCTGCCAGTTTTCCACCGTGGGCGCGGGCGTGCCGCGCGGTGCCGGGGCGCGCAACGGCAGTTCCAGGTCGCGCAGCAGCAGGCGGTTGAAGCGTTCATAGTCGGCCTGCTCCGCATCCGTATTGAAGGCAACAAAAAAGGCGCTGTCCTGCTCCGGATACAGGCACAGCATGGCGCGGAAACCCACGGCCGTGCCCGGGTGGCAGGCGCCCACCACATTGTGGCGGTCGCGCACGGCCAGCGCCAGGCCGTGGCCCGTTGCCAGGCCCGCCTGCGCCGCATCCGTGCCAGCCGGTTCGGACAAGGCGCCCATCAGCGCCAGGTCGATGAACTGCGTGCCCTGCAGCTTGCCGTCGCCCATCAGGAATTGCGCCAGCTTGCCCATGTCGGCCGCCGTGGTGGTAAATTGCGCGGCCGGACGCAAATACTGGGGCACGGCCGGCTGCGCCACGCCATGCTCGAAGTAGCCCATGGCCAGGCGCGGATCAGCCTGCGCATCCGCCTGCGCGCTCAGTTGCGTGCTCACTTGCGTAACGAAGGCGAACGTGCTGTCCGCCATGCCCAGCGGCTGCAGCAGCTGCGCGTCGAGATAGCGCTCGTACGGCTGGCCCGTGATTTTCTCGATCACCATGCCCAGCAAGCCATAGCCCATGTTCGAATATGCATAGCGGCTGCCGGGCCGGGCGCGCACGCGCAGCAGGTTGCGGTCGCCGTCAAAAGCGTCGGCCAGCGGCGTCTGCGGCGCCGGGTTCAGGCTGAACGCCTGCCAGAAGCGCACGTTGTCGAGGCCGGACGTATGCGCCAGCAGGTGGCGGATGCGCACGGGGTCGCTTGCTTGCCACGGGTTTTTCAGCGCCAGTTCCGGCAGCACCTGCTGCAGGGGCGTGTCGAGCGTGAGCCGGTCTTCGCTGACCAGGCGCAAGACGCCCAGCGCCAGCGCCACCTTGCCCACGGAACCCACCTGCATGCGCGTATCCGCCTGCATGGGCATGCGCCTGGCGGCATCGCGCAGGCCGGACGCGCCGACTTTGACTGTTCCGTCAGGCAAGACTTCACTCCAGACGGCGCCCGCCAAACCCTCGTCCTTCAAGCCGGCGGCAAACTCCGCCTCCAGCGGGGCGCCGGCGGCATGGGCCGCCGAGGCGCACAGCAGCAGGGCCGGCAAAGCCTGGCGCAGCCATGACCTGGCGCGCGCGGCCAGGGTGGGATAGCGATTTCGTTTCAACAATGTATTCTGCCTTTTTCCATGGACTGCGCTCCCGCGCCGCTTTGCTTGTTACAATTAAAAATTGAGCAACGACGGGAGCCTTCATGTCACAAGATATTATTTTGGATACCCAACTCCAGCAGACCAGGAACCTGGCCTGGTGGTTGTACCTGATACATGGCGCCAGCTTCGTGTTTTCGCTGGGCGCGTTTTCCTTCATTCCGCTCATCATCAATTATGTGAAGCGGGACGAGGCGGCCGGGACCTTCGTGTACAGCCATCACAGCTGGATGATCCGTTCCTTCTGGTGGTACGTGGCCTGGATCGTCGTGGGCGCCATCCTGTGGATCACGCTGATCGGCATCCCGCTGGCCTTCCTCGTGTGGGGCGTGGCCTGGCTGTGGAAAGCCTACCGCTTGCTGCGCGGCTTCCTCGACTTGAACAACAACAAGCCCGTGCCCCTGTAAATTGCTTGTGGGCAAGCTATCGTGCTTGCCCGCTTGCCGCTACATCGCCGCGAACGCCCGTTCGATATCGGCGATCAGATCCTGCGGATCTTCCAGTCCCACGTTCAGGCGCACCAGCTGGCCCGGCAATTTCCAGCCCTTGCGCATGGCGGCGATGCGGTACGGCATCACCAGGCTGTTCGCGCCGCCCCAGCTGTAGCCAATCTTGAACAACTGCAAGGCATCGACGAAGCGGTCCGTCTGCGCCTCCGTGTAGCGGGCATCGAACAGCACGGAAAACAGGCCGCCCGCACCTGTGAAATCGCGCTGCCAGATGGCGTGGCCCGGGCAATCTTCAAAGGCCGGATGCAGCACCGTAACGATCTCGCTGCGCCCCTTGAGCCAGGCGGCCACCGTGCGCGCGCCCTGGTCGTGGGCGTCGAAGCGCAATTTCATCGTGGGCAAGCCGCGCAGCACCAGGTAGGCGTCGTCCGCCCCCACGCCCATGCCCAGACGCATGTGCGCCTGCGCCAGGCGGTCGTGCAGCGCCCGCTCGCGCGTGATCAGGGCGCCCATCAGCACGTCCGAGCCGCCCGACTGGTATTTCGTCAGCGCCTGCATGATGATGTCCACGCCCAGGTCAAAGCCGCGCAGGGCAAGGCCCGCCGACCAGGTGTTGTCCAGGGCGACGAGCACGCCGCGCGCATGGGCGGCCGCGCAAATGGCGGGCAAGTCCGGCACTTCCATCGTCACGGAACCGGGCGCTTCCGTCCAGATCAGCTTGGTATTTTCCTGGATCAAGGCGGCGATGCCGGCGCCGATCAGCGGGTCGTAATAACGTGCCGTGATGCCAAAGTCCTGCGCCAGCCAGCGCCCCAGTTCGCGGTTCGGGTTGTAGATGTTTTCCGGCAATAAAACGTCATCGCCCGTTTTGAGCAGGGCAAAGTCCGCCATGGCGATGGCCGCCAGGCCCGACGGCGCCAGCAGACAGTATTTGCCCCCTTCGATCTCGGCCAGCCGCGCTTCCAGGGTGAAGGTGGTGGGCGTGCCGTGCAAGCCGTAGGTGTAGGCGTTCTTTTCTTTCCAGTCGCCCGAGCGCATGGCCGCCACGTCCTTGAACAGCACGGTCGAAGCGTGATGGATGGCATGGGGAAACGCCGCAAAACCTTGCGGCGCCTGGTAATCGCTGTGGATCAGCGCCGTCTGGGGGGATTTGGGTGTGGTCATGGCGTCGTCGGCAAATAAAAAAGGCGGGCCAGTCTGTGCTGGTCCGCCTTGATTGTAAGGGCTTTAGCCCGTCAATGCCGTACGTATGACAGAGTGTTACACCTTGTCAAATATCATCTTCACCGCGTAAAAACGTTCAGGCCAAGGCGCGCTGCCGCAGGCAGTACCTTGCTGTACGGCAAGGCAGCGCAACGCCGGCATGGACGTTTTTTACTCAGCAGCACCCCACAGGTCGTGCGCGTCGGCCGAGGTGATGGTCACATCGACGAACTGGCCGACGGCCAGCTTGCGGTGCGGTTCGAATGGCGGCTTCACATACACGACGCCATCGATTTCCGGCGCGTCGGCGGACGAGCGGCCCACGCCGCCGGAGCGGGTGACTTCATCGATCAGCACGCGCACGGTCTTGCCGACCTTGGCTTGCAGGCGTTTCTTGGAAATTTCTTCCTGCAGCAGCATGACGCGGCCGCGGCGCTCTTCGCGCAGCTCTTCCGGCACGGGATTGTCGATGGCGTTGGCGGTTGCACCTTCGA
This sequence comes from Janthinobacterium kumbetense, assembly GCF_023703445.1. NCBI lineage: Bacteria > Pseudomonadati > Pseudomonadota > Betaproteobacteria > Burkholderiales > Oxalobacteraceae > Janthinobacterium > Janthinobacterium kumbetense. Next base: position 426,372 of record NZ_JAMQGR010000001.1, on the reverse strand, counting down.
CAGGCGAATACGCGAAGCAGCCGAGGCGGTCGATCTGCGCTTCCTTGAGGAAGTCGAGCAAGTATTCGAATTCCGCTTCCGTTTCGCCAGGGAAACCGGCGATGAAGGTCGAGCGGATGGTCAAGTCCGGGTTGATGGCGCGCCAGGCCTGGATGCGGTCCAGGTTTTTCTCGCCGCTGGCCGGACGCTTCATGCGTTTGAGCACGTCAGGGTGCGCATGCTGCATCGGAATGTCCAGGTATGGCAGGATGTGGCCGCCGCTCATCATCGGGATGATCTGGTCCACGTGCGGGTATGGATACACATAGTGCAGGCGCACCCAGGCGCCATAGGACTTGGCCAGTTCGCCCAGCGCTTCCGTCAGCTGCGTCATGTGGGTCTTCACGGGACGGCCATTCCAGAAGCCGGAACGGAATTTCACGTCCACGCCATACGCCGAGGTGTCTTGCGAAATGACCAGCAATTCCTTGACGCCGGCCTTGAACAGGTTTTCCGCTTCGATCATCAGTTCGCCGATCGGGCGCGAGACGAGGTCGCCGCGCATCGACGGGATGATGCAGAAGCTGCAGCGGTGGTTGCAGCCTTCGGAAATTTTCAGGTAGGCGTAATGCTTGGGCGTCAGCTTGACGCCTTGCGGCGGCACCAGGTCGAGGAAAGGCGCATGCGGTTTCGGCAGGTGGAAGTGGACGGAATCCATCACTTCGGCCAGCGCGTGCGGGCCCGTGACGGACAGCACTTTCGGGTGCACCTTCATGATGATGTCGTCGCCGGCAGCATCTTTCTTGGCGCCCAGGCAGCCGGTCACGATCACTTTGCCGTTTTCAGCCAGCGCTTCGCCGATGGCGTCGAGCGACTCTTGCACGGCAGCATCGATAAAACCGCAGGTATTGACGATCACCAGATCGGCGCCAGCGTAGGATTTCGCCGTTTCGTAGCCTTCGGCGCGCAGTTGGGTCAGGATTTGTTCGGAGTCGACCAGCGCTTTCGGGCAGCCGAGCGAGACAAAGCCCACTTTCGGCGCCGCACCTGGCATGGCCAGCATGGCCTCGGGCTGGGCGGAAGGAACGGGAATACGGTGAATTTCAGACATAGTTGGCAGCTAGAAAATGGTGAGGCGAATCGGCTATTGTACCCCGAGCCGCCCCTTGCTGTCAGCGCTGAGTCCTTTTGCCGCCGTATCTGCAACGCTTCAATCGCAACTTTGTTCCGGCCACTGCCATCGGGTCAGTGCTTGAAGCAGGTTCCGCCACGCATCACCGGTATCAAGAAATTAAAAAATAATGCCACAAAGAAACTAATGACTGGCATATAATTGTTTTTTAAAAAACTAAATGAGTCCCATGTCTTTTTTCTTTTCCAATCTGAAAGCGCGGCGCCTGGCTGTCGCGGCTTGCGGTTTGAGCGCATTGCTGCTGAGCGGCTGCGCCGTCAACACCTCGGTGGTTGATCCACTGAAAATGCATGCACAATCGGGAGAAACCCCGGTGGCGGTCAGCATCACATCGAATACCAAAGATATTTACGGTTTCAATATGATCAAGTTACGCCGTGTCGTGTCGGGGGAGCAGCGCAGTGATTTCAAGCTGGTCTCCGAAAACCTGGTGATGAAAAAGGTCGAGAGCGCGATGGCAGGCGATACGTCCCTGTTCATTGGCGCCCTGCCGCCTGGAGAGTATGAGTTTGTCGAATTGATCGATACCCGTGCCAACAAGCTATTGCATGTGTACTCGACCATCGTGGGAAGCTTCAAGATCGAAGCGGGTAAATCGACGGATCTGGGCCGGCTGATTGTGACACGCGGCAATTTCGGCGTGCAATACGGCCGTAGCGCCCAGGTGACATCGAATGCGGAATTGATCCAGCGCTTTGCCCCTGACTACAACGCCATGTTCGGCGCTGCTGCCGCTCCTGGCTGGAGCACGCCACGCCACGCCCAGGACGATGTCGAGCAATTTGCCCGCGCCCACCCGGCTGGGGCCGAGTGCACCACCGAAATGCCCGATGGCCGGGTGGCTGCCGCCAGCCGCATGGGTGCCGTCCTGATGCGCTCGACGCAAGGGCTATGGAACATCCTCAATGCGCCATCGGTGGAGTCGCTGTCCTGCGTGTTTCCTGTCGACCTGCCCAATGCCGAGTTGATTGCGGTAGGCGAATCCGGTTCTCTGCTCCGCAAGGCGCGTGACAGTGAGCAGCTGTCGCCTGTCGATACAGGCAACCTGCCGCCCGGCAATCTGCTGCGCATCGGGGGCAACCCCACGGTTGGCTGGTACGTGATGCATCGCAAGGGTGACGAGTTGAACATTTTTCATGCGCACCAGCTGGACGCTGGTGACTGGCGATCCGTGTACCACGCCACCTTGCCCGGATCCTGGCTACATGGCCCGGGCTTACTCTGGACGTGGCAAGACGCGGGCCGCATCGGCTATGCGCTGGAAAGCGGCTTGATCGGCGAACTCGATTACAGCACGGGCAAGTTGACCGAACGCTTTAGTCCACACAAGAAAAACCTGACGCAATTTACCCATCAACCCAATGGGACGGAAAGCGTCCTGGTAGCGGCTGGCTTGGCAGGAAGATTTCCCGACGCCTATATTTCACGGGATCGCGGCCAGAACTGGAAAACGATCGTTTCGCCGTTCAAAGTCCTGATGTCGCCCGTGGCGCCGCTCAATGACGGCAGATTGCTGATGGAAGCGGGCATGTATAACGAGGGCGCACTGCTGGTCAGCAGCGACGACGGTCAAACCTGGGGGCCGTATGCACCATATACATTGCGTCAGACGCCAATGATTTTCCCTTCCGGCCTGGCGCTCAATATCCAGGAAGATTTCAAGGGTCGCGTCAGCATTTACAGTTCCATGGACAATGCCAAAACATGGAAGCTCGAGCATTCAAACCAGGACCTGCTCTCCACGCTGCAACAACTGAAGCAATAGCAGTCAGCATCGGCAGCCGCCGGCATGACATCCGCAAAGCACAACGGCACAGGAATTCCTGTGCCGTTGTGTGGCCCGCATTGGCTGCGGCTTACTTTTTGTCCGTCGGCGGCACCGGCGGCACAAACGGGAACGTGCCGAACAGATTCTTGCTCTGGCTCTGCATCTGTTCCTGCATCTGCACGAACAGGCTCTTGCTCTGGTCGATGTAGTTGTTCATCATGCCTTGCATCATCGGGCCCTGGACATTCATGAACTGGGTCCACATTTCAGGGCTGAAGGGCTTGCCTTCGAAACTGCCGGCCGACGTGCCCGTGAATTTGTGCTGGATATCGGTGAACGCTTGCACGTTCTTTTCCAGGTAGGATCCCATCATGCCCTGCATGGCGTGGCCATAGTAGCGGATGATCTGCGACAACACGCTGCTCGAGAACATGGGCGCGCCATTCGCTTCCTCTTCCAAAATGATTTGCAGCAAGATGCTGCGCGTCAAATCTTCATTGGATTTGGCATCGACGACGGTAAACACCTCATTGTCCAACACCAGCTGCTTGACGTCCGTCAAGGTGATGTAGGAACTGGTTTGCGTGTCATACAGACGGCGGTTGGGATATTTTTTAATCAGGCGGTCTATACTTTTTTTTGCACTACTCATCACAAGTTCCACTTATTGCGCCGCAGCGCATACTGAGTTAATCCGAAAAAAAAGCGAACGTGGGTCCGCTTTCGCACCTGCCTACGTTTTCCATTATAGAGTGGAAAACGGCTCCATTGCACATCAGGGTAGTAGATTCCCGCATTTATTGCAACGCAACTAAAAGTAGATTCCTGACAAGACCGGAGATTACGCCGGTCTTGCCGGGCCAGAAGCTTTTGTAAACTAGTCCGCCCTGACTTTAACATACCGCCCCGGCGCCGGCTCGATTGCCGCGTGGCGTTTGCTGCCCGGCTTGCCCGGCGCCTTCACCTGCGCGCCGCCGTGTTCAGCCAGGAAGGCCGCCCATTCGGGCCACCAGCTGCCCACATGCTCGGTCGCGCCTTCCATCCACTGTTCGGCCGTCAAGGGCTTGGCTTTCGCCGTGCGTGCGCCTTTGCCCGCGTCATTGCTCCAGTAGCTGCGCTTTTTCTTCGAGGCAGGATTGATCACGCCGGCGATATGGCCCGAGGCGCCGAGGATGAAGCGGTTGGCTTTCGGCTTTTTCGGATTCAGCACGGCCGTGCTGGCGTACGCCGCGCCCCAGGGCACGATATGGTCTTCGCGCGAACCGTAGATGAACGCGGGCGCGTCGATGCTGCTCAAGTCGACCTTTTCGCCGGCCACCGTCAGCTTGCCCGGCACTTTCAAGCTGTTTTCCAGGTAGGTGTTGCGCAGATACCAGCAAAACATGGGACCCGGCAAGCCCGTGCCGTCGCCATTCCAGTACAACAAGTCGAACGCGGGCGGCTCCTTGCCCTTCAGGTAATTCGACTGCACGTAGTTCCACACGAGGTCGTTCGGTCGCAGGCTGGAGAACGTGCTGCCCAGGTCGCGGCCCGACATCAGGCCGCCCTTGGCCAGCGTCTGCTCGCGCAGCGCCACTTGCGGCTCGTCGATAAAGACGTCGAGCGCGCCCGTGTCGCAGAAATCGAGGAAGGTGGTCAGCAAGGTCAGGCTGGCGGCCGGATTCTCGCCCCGCGCCTTGAGCACGGCCAGCGCCGTCGAGACGATGGTGCCGCCCACGCAAAAGCCGAACATATTGAGCTTGTCCTGGCCGGAAATGTCCTGCGTGACCCGAATGGCTTCGATCACGCCTTGCTCGACGTAATCGTCCCACGTCAGGTGCTGCATGCTCAGGTCCGGATTGCGCCAGGACATCAGGAACACGGTATTGCCCTGCTCCACCGCATAGCGCACGAGCGAGTTTTCTGGCTGCAAGTCAAGGATATAGAATTTATTGATGCACGGCGGCACCATCAGCAGCGGCCGCTGGTGTACCGTGGCCGTCGTCGGCGTGTACTGGATCAGCTGGAACAGCGCGTTCTCGAACACCACCGTGCCCGGCGTGGTGGCCACGTTGCGGCCCACTTCGAAGGCCGATTCGTCGGACTGCGAAATGCGCCCCTTGCCCATGTCGGCCAGCATGTTGCTCAAGCCCTTGGCCAGGCTTTCACCCTTGGTCTCGATCAGGGTTTGCTGCGCGTCGGGATTGGTGGCAAGAAAATTGGCGGGCGACATGGCGTCGACGATTTGCTGCACGGCAAACGCAATCTTTTGCTTCTGGTGCGGCGTCGCTTCCACGGCGTCGGCCATGGCGCTGAGAAATTCGGCGTTCAGCAGGTAGGCCGCCGCATTGAAGGCCGACAGGGGGCTGGCGTGCCAGGCGGGCGCGGAGAAACGGCGGTCTTTCAATTCCGGCGCCTTGCCGGCCATAAAGTCTGCCCACAAGCCCGTCAGCTTGGCCACGTAGGCATTTTTCAGTTGCTCGATCGCTTCCGGCTTGATGCTGGCGCCCGCATCCTGCAAAATGCCGGCAATCGGATTGCCGGCGGGCTGCGGTACCATGTTGAACCACGTCTTCCACTGTTCAGGATTGCTGATCTGCGCCATCCATTCCTTGGTCATCATTTGAGGATCGGGCATGTTCATAGCTATATAAATCCATTCAAGAATTGATAAATAATTACTTCCGGGCCACCTGCATGCAAACTCTTACTGACTGCCAATACCAATGATGCTCATGACCGCTGTTGCCTGGATCTATGTCGTCGGCCTCATGGCGCTGACGGAACCGTCCATCGTCGCCGGGGTGATGACCTTCGTGCTGTACTGCGTCATCCCGCTGTCCATCCTATTCTATCTGACGGGCTCAAGGAGACGCAAACGCAAGGCGGCGCGCATCGCGGAACGGCATGCCCGCGCGCTTGCCTCAGCAGACGATAAAACAAAAACGGCAGACACATAAGTGTCTGCCGTGCAGATTATTTGCGCCAGATCAAGCTGGCCTGTCTTCCCGTGACGCCATCGCGCCGGTACGAGTAAAACTGCGCCGCATCGCTGACGGTGCAATATTCCCCGCCTGCCACTTGCGCCACACCGTCGCGCAGCAGCATGGTGCGCGCCAGCGCATAGATGTCGGCCAGATACTTGCCCGGCTTGCCATCGATGGCGACGAAGGAAGCGCTCAACACTTGCCGCTCAGCATCATCGCGCGCGCCGTCGCGGAACGCTTGCAACACGTCGTGTCCCACCTCGAATTGCTGTGGACCAATCGCCGGCCCCAGCCAGGCAAGGATATCCGTCGCGCCCTGCGCGCGCATGCTGTCCACCGTGCGCTGCAAGACGCCATTGGCCAGGCCGCGCCAGCCCGCATGGGCCGCACCCACGACCATACCATCCGTCGAGCAGAACAGCACCGGCAGGCAATCGGCCGTCATCACGACGCACACGGCACCAGGCTGCGTGGCCACGCTGGCGTCGGCATCGGGCACGCAACCGTCCAGCTTGCCGGCATCGGCCACGGCCACGCCGTGCACCTGCGACAGCCAAGCGGGCTCGGATGGCAAGGCGCCAGCCAGCCGCGCACGGTTGGCTGCCACGTGCGCGGGTTCGTCGCCCACGTGCGTGCCCAGGTTCAAGCCACCGCCGCCCTGCCCGTCACCATACGGGCCCTGGCTGACGCCGCCCGCGCGCACGGTCGCCAGCGCGCCCACGTTCGCGGGCAGGCCGGGCCAATGGGGAGTGATATAAGGCAAGGCAGCCGTCATCAGACCTGTTCCGGCTCGGGAATGCCGGCCGTGGCGATCAGTTGGGCGAAATCATCGGCCAGCGGCACGATCCACTCGCACGCTTCCAGGGTACCCGGATGCACGAGACCCAGGCGGCGCGCCTGCAGCGCCTGGCGCGAGAAGACGGACACCAGGTGCTGCTTGCCGTACACATAATCACCGACCAGCGCAAAACCCAGATGCTGCATGTGCACGCGGATCTGGTGCGTGCGGCCTGTTTCCAGGCGGCATTGCATCAGGCTCACGGGACGGCGGTCGAGTTCGCCGCTGCCGATCAATTCATAGTGCGTGATGGCGGGCTTGGCCGTAAAGTTTTCCGAGACGGCCATCTTGACGCGGTCGCGCGGGTGGCGCGCGATGGACGCGTCGATGGTGCCCGCCGCCTTCGGCGTGCCCCACACGAGCGCGAAGTATTCGCGCTTGACGGTGCGCGCCTGCAATTGGCGCACCAGGTCCGTTTGCGAAGCGAGGGTCTTGCCGACCACCATCAAACCGCTCGTATCCTTGTCCAGGCGGTGCACGATGCCGGCGCGCGGCACGCCCGCCAGCTGCGGGCAGTGGTGCAGCAGGCCGTTGAGCAGGGTACCCGACCAGTTGCCGGGGCCCGGATGCACGACCAGTCCGGCCGGTTTGTTGATGACGATGATATGCTCATCTTCGTGCACGATGTTCAATTCCATCGCTTCCGGCTTAAAAGCCTCGTCTTCCGGCGCGCTTTGCGGCAGAATGACGATCTTCTCGTCGCCATAGGCGGTCATGTTGCGTTTGGCAACTTTTCCATCGACGGTCACGAAACCGGCTTCCAGCCACAATTGCAAGCGGCTGCGCGAGTATTGCGGCACCAGCTGGGCGATGACTTTATCGAGGCGGTGGCCGCAGGCGTCCGGCGTCAGTTCCAATGTAATCGGGGCCATTTCCTCGAAGACGTCGTCGGCGGCAAAATCGCCGTCAAACGCCTCTTCGGCAACATGGTCAGAAAGGGAGTCAAACGCGGGGTCAGCCAAATTAGGCTTCGGAGTTAATATCACAGCATTCCCATCGGCTATAATCAGCCTATTGTAAAATCTTGGTTAAAACCTTCTTGCAAAACGTCATGCAAAAAAAATTATCGTTGGTAGTCGCTTCAGTCGTTCTGCTCGGCATGTCCGCTTGCAGCTTGTTGCCTGAAAAAGTGGATGAGACCAAAAACTGGTCCGTTACGAAATTATACTCGGAGGCGCGTGAAGAAATGGCCGGGCAGCACTATGAAGCTGCAATCGGCCTGTTCCAGAAGCTGGAGGCTAACTATCCTTTCGGCAACTATGCTCTGCAAGCGCAGATGGAGATCGCTTACGCGTATTATAAGTCGGGAGACCAGGCTCAGGCACTGGCTGCCGTCGAACGCTTCATCAAGTTGCATCCGAACCACGCCAATGTGGACTATATGTACTACTTGCGGGGCCTGATCAGCTTTAACGACCAGATCAGCTTCCTGAACTTCCTGTACGAGCAAGATCCGACCGAGCGCGATCCGAAAGCCACGCGCGAAGCGTTTGCCGCCTTCAAGCAACTGGTCGACAAGTTTCCAAATAGCAAATACGCGCCCGATTCGCTGGCCCGCATGAACTATTTGGTCGATGCCATGGCGAAATACGAAGTGCACGTGGCGCGCTATTACTACCGCCGCGGCGCCTACCTGGCCGCCGCCAACCGCGCGCAAACGACGGTCAGCGACTTTGCCGCTTCGCCGGCCATCGAAGAAGCGCTGTTCATCATGTACCGCTCATATGACAAGCTGGGCTTGACCGACTTGCGCGACGACGCCTTGCGCGTGCTGACCAAGAACTACCCGAACACGGCATTCCTCAGCCCGGAAGGGGTGAACAAGGAACGCAAGTGGTGGAAATTCTGGCAGTAAGATAAGAAAAAACCGGGCTCGCCCGGTTTTTTTACTTATACACCCACTTTGCGCCGGAACACCCAGCTGGTATCGTTCGACGCTTCCGGCACGAAACCGTAGCCGTCGACGTCGAACTCCTTCAGCTGCTGCGGGTCGCGGATGGCATTGACGGCCGCATAGCGGGCCAGCATGCCGCGCGCGCGCTTGGCGTAGAACGAGATGATTTTATATTTGCCGTTCTTCCAGTCCTCGAACACGGGCGCGATGACGGGCACGTCCAGCTGGCGCGGCTTGACGGATTTAAAATATTCCTCGGAAGCAAGATTGACCAGCACCTTTGCGCCCTGCTCTTTTGCCGTGCGGTTCAAGCCGTTGGTAATGGTGTCGCCCCAGAATGCGTACAGATCCTTGCCGCGCGTGGTCGACAGCCGCGTGCCCATTTCCAGGCGGTGCGGGTGGATCAGGTCCAGCGGGCGCAGCAAGCCGTACAGGCCCGACAGGATACGCACGCGCGACTGGGCATAGTCGAGCTGGGCCGGCTGCAGGCTGCGCGCCTCGAAACCGGCATACACGTCGCCATTGAAAGCCATGATGGCCTGGCGCGCTTCCGCCAGCTTGGGCGTCCAGGAAGCGTAGCGGGCCACGTTGAGGGCCGACAAGGCGTCGGAAATGCCCATCAGGCTGCCCACTTCGGCGGGCGAAAACTGGCGCATGCGGGCTATGAGCTGGGCGGAATGGTCGAGAAAATCGGGGGTGCTGTGCAACGAGGTTGTTGGCGGCGTCTCCAGGTCGAGACTCTTGGCGGGCGAAAGCACGATCAACATAAATTATCACTACAGAATAGAATTGCCGACATGATACCTGCTCCACAAAAACTCGTCCTCGACACCAACGTTTGCCTCGACCTGTTCGTCTTCAACGACCCGCGCTGGGCGCCCCTGCTGGCGGCCATAGAAAGCGGTGCCGTGCATGCCATCACGCGCGAAGATTGCCGTGCGGAATATCTGGTCGTGTTGCATTACAAACATTTGCCGCTCGACGAAGCCAGCCGCGCCGTCGCCGCCGCCCGCTTCGACGCGCATATCAGCGTGGTGGCGCCGCCCGTCTCCGGCGTGCGCCTGCCCGTCTGCACGGACAAGGATGACCAGAAATTCCTCGAACTGGCGCGCGACGCCAACGCCGACATCCTCATCACCAAGGACAAGGCCCTGCTGAAACTGGCCCGCAAGACGGCCAAGGCCGGCATGTTCAAGATCATGGTGCCGGAAGGCTGGGCCTTGCCAGGCTGAGGCGCCAAAGCCCCGCACGCAACGGGGCGCGCTGCGCTAGAATGAGACACGATTCCACTTTCCGCACCGCGCCCCTACCGCTCATGAACAGCCCGTCCCTGCCCTGCACGACTCCCACCCTGACCACCCGCTTGCCTCTCGTGGGCACCACCGTGTTTACCCGCATGTCCAGCCTGGCGGCCCAGCATGGCGCCGTCAACCTGGGCCAGGGCTTTCCCGACTTCGATTGCGACCCGGCCCTGGTCGATCTCGTCAGCGACGCCATGCGCGCCGGCCACAACCAGTATCCGATGATGACGGGCGCCGCGCCCCTGCGCGAGGCCATCGCCGCGAAAATCGCCAGCTTGTACGGCCACGGCTATGATGCCGGCACGGAAATCACCGTCACGGCCGGCGCCACGCAGGCGCTCACCACGGCCATCCTGTGCTGCGTGCACCCGGGTGACGAAGTCATCGTCATCGAACCGGCCTACGACAGTTATTTACCCGCCATCGCGCTGGCCGGCGGCGTGCCCGTGCTGGTGTCCATGCAAGTGGGCGAGTCCGGCTACAGCGTGCCGTGGGACCAGCTGGCCGCCGCCGTCAGCAGCAAGACGCGCTTGATCATCATCAACACGCCCCACAATCCGACGGGCACGATTTTGCGCCCGGCCGATATCGCCGCGCTGGCCGACATCGTGCGCGGCACGCAAATATTGATATTGTCCGACGAGGTGTACGAGCACATGGTGTACGACGGCGTGCCGCACGCGTCGCTTTCGCGCAACGCGGAACTGGCGGCGCGCAGCTTCATCGTCTCCAGCTTCGGCAAGACGTATCACGTGACGGGCTGGAAAGTCGGCTACGTGGCGGCACCAGCAGCCCTGACGGCGGAATTTCGCAAGGTGCACCAGTACAACGTGTTTACCGTCAACACGCCGATGCAGCACGGCATCGCCGGCTACATGGCAGACCCGCAGCCCTACCTGGACTTGCCCGCGTTTTACCAGCGCAAGCGCGACCTGTTCCGCGACGGCCTGGCGGGCAGCCGCTTTACCCTGCTGCCGGCCGACGGCACGTATTTCCAGTGCGTGCGCTACGACGCCATTTCGCAAGAGACCGAAGCGCAGTTCGCCGAATGGCTGACGACGGAAATCAAGGTGGCGGCCATTCCCGTCTCCGCGTTTTACGTGCAGGGCAAGGAGTCGGGCATCGTGCGCTTCTGCTTTGCCAAGAAAGACGAGACCTTGCGCCTGGCGCTGGAGCGCCTGCGCAGCATATAACCGAGCACTGAACATGGCTTCGCTGCGGCGGGGCAAAGGATGACAGATGGTACAGCGTCGCATCGGCCCGGCCGACCTGGTTCCCGGCGAACCCCTGCCCTGGGATCTGTTTTTGGCTGACCATAGTGCCGGCCCGCAACTGCGCAAGGGGCAGATCATCACGGATGGCACGCAGCTGGGCCGTTTGCTGCAGCTGGGCCTGTACGTGGGCGCGCCGGACCAGCCATCCGTCTTGCGCTTGCTCAATGAGGCGGCGCAGCGCCTGGAACGGCTGCTGCTCGACTTGCGCAGCGAAAGCAATGCCGAGCGCGACGTGCGCGACATCGCCCGCGAACTGCTGCGCGCGCTCGAACACGATGCCGATATCGCCCTGGCCAGCATCCTGCTCAACCAGATCGCCGGCAGCTACGCCGTGCGCCACTGCATCGAAACGGCCTTGCTGGCCATGCTGGTGGGCCGCGGCATGCACAAGTCCCACGATGAACTGCTGCTGATCGGCGCGGCCGCGCTGACGATGAACGTGGGCATGCTGCGCCACCACGACAGTTTCCAGGACCGGCGCGGCCCCCTGAACGACGATGAAATGCGCATCGTGCGCCAGCATCCGCAGGAAAGCACGGAATTGCTGCGCTGCGCCGGCGTCGATGACGAGGAATGGCTGAGCTGCGTGCTGTTGCACCATGAAAATGACGACGGCAGCGGCTACCCGCAGGGGCGCACGGCCGATGAAATCCTGCAAAACGCCAAGCTGATCGGCCTGGCCGACCGCTATTGCGCCCGCGTCTCGGCGCGCAACTACCGCCGTTCCATCGTCCCCGACCAGGCGCTGCAGCACATCTTCCTCGACCAGGGCGTGCCCATCGACCCGCTGCTGGGCGAGCAATTCGTCAATCTGCTGGGCAAGTATCCGCCCGGCACCCTGGTACGCCTGCGCAGCGGCGAACTGGGGGTGGTGACGCAACGGGGCGCCGGCCACGTGCATCCGCTCAGCGACCCGCTGGGCGCGCCGCTGGCCGCCGCCGAGCTATCGCAGATGACGCCGCGCGACACGGGCGACAGCCAGTTCGCCATCGTCTCGTCGCTGCACGAAGACGATGCCGGCATGCATTTCAGCATGCGGCACGTGTGGGGCGACGAGGCGCGGCTGTAGGCTGGCCAGGCACCGCCGGGCGCCAGGCACGACTCACTTCACGGTTTCGGCGGGCGGATGCCCGTGTACTGTGCGCTGACCAGCAGCCATTGCTTGTCGACAAGCCGAGCGACATAGCCGGCGCGCAGGGCGAAATTGCGGGCTACCCCGTCCTGGTTGAGACGGTAGGACAGGCGCGCCGAGATGAGCGCCGTATCGCCAAACAGGCGCACCACCGGTTCATCGACCTGCAGCTGGGGACTCGGCCGCTTCTGCTCCGGCGCATAGAAGGCGAGCATTTTTGCACGCCCGTCCACCTCGCCGACCGGCGATATTTCCACATAATTCTCCGCCGTGATGGCGTTCAAGGCCACTTGATCAAAGTTGCTCTGCGCCTGCGCATGGCGCTGCACCAAGGCGACCAGTTCGGCATCGGCGGGAGCCGCGTGCGCGCTGCCGATAACGCCCAAGGCGCCCAGCAGACAAGTGGAGAGGACATGTGGAAGGGTCAATTTCATGCGTATTCATCCTGATCGAGGTCATTGAGAAGCGTCCGATGCCTGCCGCGGCAGTATCGGACACTCGCTGGCGGGCGGCGCATCGCGAGAAAGCCCACCGTATGCTATCCCCTTGCCCTTTGCGCGCGCCTGCCATTGCGACAAAGCGCTCGAATCGGGGGTTGAAACGCCATTTCGCCGGCCCGGGATGCGCAGGGCGATGCCGTCAAAGACGCCCGCAAGCCATGCCTCAGTTCGCGCCCGCAGGAGCGTCCAGCAACTTCTGTTGCAGATCAAGGTTGAGCACCCACTGCTCTTCCACGGGAATGGCGCGCCGCGAGCTGGTCTTGAGGGAACCTTCTTGCGTCCACAGAAATGGATAAAAATTCAGGCAGAGGTCGCCGGGCAAAGGCAATTCGGGCAATTCGGGCAATTCGTCAAAATCCTGCGCATCGCCGGGCTGCCGGCCGTAAAACTGCCGCAGCTGGCGAGTAAAAGCCCATTCGACGAACGCCGTGTAGCCGATCTCCAGCGCTTCCCATGCCAGCGTCTCGGGCGCGAGGTAATACATCTTGCCCTGGTCGGCCCCGAGTGCGCCGCCGTTGATGGCAAAAAAGCCGCCGAGCACGTCGTCGGCCACCAACAGAAAGCCTTCGGCCTTTCCTTCGTTCCACGTAGCAAGGTTCCGCTCCAGCTTGCCATGTCCCGAGCCCAATATCCGCAGCCAGCCGTCATCCACCAGGATGCCGCCCGTTTCATAGGCGATCGCGCCAAGGGGGGAACGCGTGGTGACCTGCAGGCTCAGCAGCACATCTTCCCTGCCGGCCGAGGGCGGCAGCAATTCCACCGGGATGTCGGCCTCGCTGACCCATTGCCGGATCAGCGGAAACGCCGGGTCTTCACTATCCAATAATTCATTCAATGTACGCATTGCACCTGACCTTATCGATGACCGCTTCCGGCGGTCGGAGAGTTCATGACGACGCTGGCACTGCCTGGCGGGCGGCGCCCGGCATTCCAGCGGCTCGCCCCTGGCGCGATCCAGTATCGACGACGACATCTGGACGCTGCGCAAATTTTACACATAGCCGCCCTGGCACCCCTGCACGCCTGCCAGCGGCCACGCAAAACCGGCCTGAGCCGCCGTCCCACATTCCGTGCATTTCCCCGAATCGACCGTTCATCCTGCGTCTGGCGCCATTCGTCGTCCCGCGCTCGCCCGTCAGGGCGGCCGCACATACCATGCCGATATGACCACTCCACTCCAGTTCAAATCCGGCCAATTCTATGGCGACGTGCATCACGGCGCGCGCGGCAGCATCTTCGATATCCGCCGCCTGAAGGCCACGCGTGGCGAGGATGAAGTCGAAACGCACCGGCATGACGATGCCCACTTCGTCTTCGTTCTGTCCGGCACGTATATTTCCAGCGCCCTGCACGCCCCGCCGCGCGCGCCTTCGCCCACCCTCGTTTTCAATCCTGCCGGCACGACGCACCGCGACCGCTTCGTCGATGGCAAGGGCAGTTTCATGACGGTATCGCTCGACCCTGCCCTGCTGTCGGGCGCCGAGGAATTGCATGCGGCCCAGGAGTGCGCCACCGTGTTGCGCGATACGGCCAGCGCGGCGGCCGCGTTCCGGCTCGCGCGCGAAGTGGGCCGCGGCGGCGACGGCGCCTTGCTCGAAGCGGGCGCGTGGGAGATGCTGGCCAGCCTGCACAAGGCGCCCCGGCAGGCGCGCCCCGCCCTGCCCGGCTGGGCCCACCAGGCGTATGAAGCCGTGATGGACCTGGCCAATGACACGCATCTGCGCATCGCCGACGTGGCCGCCGCCCTGGATGTGCATCCCGTGCACATGGCCCGCGTGTTCCGCCAGGCCTGGGGCTGTTCGCCGGGCGACCTGCTGCGCTGGCGCCGCGTCGACCAGGCCAGCGGCTTGCTGCGCCGCCCGGAACTGAGCATGGCCGACGTGGCGCTGAGCGTGGGCTTTGCCGACCAGAGCCACATGACGCGCGCCTTCCAGGCCCGCTACGGCATGACGCCCAGCAACTATCGCCGCCAAATGTTTCAAACGTCCAAGACAATGCCCAATTTACAAGACTAGACTGAACTTTTCCAACTCAGGAGTACACCATGTTGCGATACCTCCCCCTTCTTCTCGCCTTCGGCAGCAACGTCCACGCAGGCGAGCTGGACGGCGTCACCACCGCCATCGAAGCGGGCGACTTCAAGCAAGTCACCAGCGTCGTGGTGGCGCAGCATGGCAAGCTGCTTTACGAACACTACTTCGACAAGGATGGCGCCGAAAGCCTGCGCAACACGCGCTCCGTGGGCAAGACGGTGGCCGGCATGCTGGTCGGCCTGGCCATCGAGCGCAAGCTCTTGCGCGCCGACACCCCCGTCCTGCCCTACTTTCCGGAACTGCGCCCGCTGGCCCATGCCGACCCGCGCAAGGACAAGATCACGGTCGAGGATTTCCTGACCATGAGCTCGCTGCTCGAGTGCGACGACGACAACCAGCATTCGCGCGGCAACGAAGAGCGCATGTATCTGGTGGAAGACTGGAGCCGCTTCGTGGCGGACTTGCCGATCCGCGGCTTTCCCGAATGGCAGCCCCGCCCCGAGCAATCGCCGTATGGCCGCGCCTGGAGCTATTGCACCGCCGGCGTAACCCTGCTGGGACCGCTGCTTGAAAAGGTGAGCGGCCAGGGCGTGCCGGACTTCGCCGCCGCCAACCTGTTCAAGCCGCTTGGCATCGACAAGGTGAAATGGCAATTCCAGCCCAAGGGCAGCGCCATGACGGGCGGAGGCTTGCAGCTGCGCAGCGTGGATCTGATGAAGCTTGGCCAGCTCTACCTCGACGGCGGGCGCTGGCATGGCAAGCAGGTGATGCCGGCCGAATGGGTCAAGCGCTCGATCGCGCCTCACGCCAACGCGCGCGAAGGCATGGACTACGGTTATCTGTGGTGGCTGCAACCGTTCACGGCCAATGGCCGCACGGTGCAAAGCTATGGGATGGCAGGTTCCGGCGGCAATAAAGTACTCGTACTGCCGGAACTCGATGCCGTGGTCGTCATCACCACGACCAACTTCCAGGTGCGCGACGCCCATGGCCTCAGCGAAAAATTGCTGACCAAGCTGATCCTGCCGACATTGATGCGCCCGTAAGCGCCCGTCATTTTGCGGACGTCAAGTACGCCCGCAAGCCATGCGTGAGCACGAAAGGAAACACGCTTGCGTGATCTTCATCCGCGAAGACGCGCAAGCGCGTCTTCAGGCCGGGGAACTTGCGCGATGTCAACTTCCCATCGAATTCGCGCAAGTCGGCCACCATGTCGGCGTCCTCTTCCGAACGTGAACGCTTCTTGCCCGCCGCCAGCTTTTCCAGGCCGCCGATGCCGAAGAACACGGATGCCGGCAAGTCCTTGTGGCTGGCCGCATACGCCTGTTCGCGGTCGAACATGACGCCGGCGTCGTACCACAGCGACGGGCTGCCGAGGATGTAGTGCTCGAAGGTGCGCGGTTCCGTCAGCAGGAATTGCAGGCCCAGCAGGCTGCCGTAGGAATGGCCGATGAACACCTTGCGCTGCATGTTCGCGCGATAGTGCTGCGCAATAAAGGGAAACACCTCGCCCGAGATGAACTGGCCATACGCCTTCGCTTCGCCAAACGCGGGCTGCCGCCCAGGCATGTCCGAGCGGTAATCGTGCTTGCGCGGCGTGGTGGGCGTGTAATCGCGGCGGCGGCTGTACACGCCGCCATCGCCGTTGGCGTACGACAAGCCAACCACGATGACTTCTTCCATCCCCGCATGCTTGTTCAGGCGCTGCGCGATATTGCGCACGACGGGAAATGCATAATTGGCGTCGACAACGAACAGCACCGGATAGCGCTTATTGCCCTGCCGATAGGAATCGGGCAAGGCGACATACAGCTGGTAATCGCGCTTCAAGGCTTGCGCGCGAAGGTCGCGCACTTCCGTATTCTCAAGAACGTAGCTGGCGGGCGCGGGGGCGGCAAGTGCGCTGTTGGCCAGGCAGCAAAGGACGATGAGCAGATGCAGAGGCTTCAAGCTGTTTCTTTCATTGAGGTAGTAGTTACTTCGCCGCAGCCGCCGTCAGCTGCACCAACTTGCGCTCGACAAACGCCTGCAGCTGGGGCGACAGGGTTTGCAAGCCCTTGGCCCGTTCGAATGCCTGGCGCGCCTGGGCCGGGTGGTTGTCGGCTTGCAAGGCGATGCCGAGGCCCATCCACCAGACGCTGTTGTCGGGCGCCGCCTGCAGGGCCAGCTGGTAGTGTTCGGCCGCTTCGCGGTAGCGCTGCTCGCGCTGCAGCACGCCGGCCAGGAAGGCGTGGTATTCGCCGCTGTCGGCGGCGTACGGCAAGCTGCGCATGAGGGTATCGAGGGCCGCCGCGCCGCCATTGGCCTTGTCCAGCTGCAAACGGGCCAGCATCATCGCTTGCGCCGGCTGTTTCGGGTCCAGCGCCAAACTCAGCTGCAACTGGCGGGCCGCCTCGTCGGGACGCTGTGCTTCCAGCAGCAGGCGCACCAGCGTTTCGCGCGCGCCCTGATGGCGCGGATCCAGCTGCAGGGTCTGCTGCAAGGCCAGCATGGCGTCGGAGACGCGGCCATCCTGCAACTGGGCCAGCGCGCGCCGGTATTCATTCTCCACGCGCTGCTGCGGCGTGACTTGTTTTCCATCAATGATGCGTTCACTCGCAGCGGACGCAGCCGTCTTCACCACGGGCGCAACGGCAGGCTTGACGGCTTGTTGCGTGATGCGGCGCATGTCGGCGGCACGCAGCTTGGCCGGCGCGGGGGTGGCTTCCTCGGCCTGAAATACGGGTTCGGGCTCCGCCGCCACGACGGGTACGGGCGCGGGTGCGGGGGCAACGACGACAGGCGCCGGTGCCGGCACTGGAACCAGGACCGGCGTACTGGCCACGCTGACCAGCACGGGCGGCACGGCCGGGCGCTTCAGGTAGACCCAGCCCAGGGCGATGGCGGCGGCCGTCAAGCCTGCGGCGCCGCCGAAGACCAGCGCGCGCGAGACGCCCCGCTCGCGTTCGGGCACGGAGCGGATACCGGCCGCGTCGCCGCGTCCATCGGGGGTGCCGCGGGCATCGAGGTCTTGCAACATCTTGTTAATCAGGCTCATCTACAGGCTCATCTTCGTCATCGGTTCAATAAAGTCCAGCTCGCGCCGCAGGCGGCGGCCAGCACGCCGGCGCCGGCCAGCCATGGCCACGGCCTGCGCCAAAAGCGGCGCGGCTTGCTGGCCAGGGTGTCGCTGGCGGCCAGCGCCACGTGGCGGCCGCCGACCTGCTGCCGCCCTTCGCCATACGCCACCATCAGCGCCTTGTGCGCCATGATATTGATCAGGCGCGGGATGCCGCCGGACGCCTTGTACAGCTTGGCCACGCCGCCACGGCTGAACAGGCGCGCGCCGTCGAAACCGGCCACGCGCAGGCGGTGCGCCACATAAAAATCCACGTCGTCGCGCGAGAGCGGACCCAGGTGATAGTGAAAGGTGATGCGCTGCGCCAGCTGGCGGATTTCCGGCAGGGCCAGCTTGACGTCCAGTTCCGGCTGGCCGAACAGCACGATCTGCAGCAGCTTGCGCTTTTCCGTTTCCAGATTCGTCAGCAGGCGCAGCGCTTCCAGGCTGTCGACGGGAATCGCCTGCGCTTCGTCCAGGCACAGCAGCACGCGCTTGCCTTGCGCCGCCAGGTTGAGCAGGCGCAAGTTGAGTGCGCGCAGCAACTGATGCTGCTCAATATCCTTTTCCAGCAAGACATCGAGGTCTTCGGCCAGCGCCAGGATCAGCGAACGGGGCGACAAGTTCGGATTCGGGATGTAGGCCGTGACGAAGTCCGGCCCCAAGGATTGCATGAACTTGCGGCAAAGAAAAGTCTTGCCGGTGCCCACTTCGCCAGTGATCTTGATGAAGCCCTCGCCATTGCGCGCCGCCACCAGCAAGGTGTTGAGCGCCTTTTGCGACTGCGGGCCGTTAAAGAAGAAACTGGTATCGGGCGTGAGGCCGAACGGCGCCTCGCGCAAGCCGAAATGGGCCTGGTACATTTAGCGCCGCTCCGACGGACGGCGCGGGTCGAGCGCCTCGATGCGCTTGCCCGAATCGAGCAAGTCCTCGTTCCAGCTATTGGCACCATCGACGATGGTCGGCTTGATCAGCACCACCAGTTCGCGCTTCTGGATCACCTGCCCCGTGTTGCGGAACAGCGCGCCCAGCACGGGGATATCGCCCGCGCCCGGCACTTGCGAGCGGTCCGACGTCGTAGCCTGGCGCATCAGGCCGCCGATGGCGACGATACGGCCATCCTGGCTGCGCACCATGCTGTCCATCTCCGACGTGCTGGAGGCGGCCAGCGGCAGTTTCAGGGAACCGGCGCTGCCCAGGTCGATTTCCTTGCTGATGGTCGACACCTGGCTGACGGACGGGTGCACGTGCAGGATGATGTTGCCATCCGCATCGATCTGCGGCGTCACGTCCAGCACCACGCCGGAAAAGAACGGCTGCAAGGTCACGTTGGGGCTGGTCGTCGCGCCGCTGGCCGTCGTATTCGTCGTGGTCGACACGCCCGTCACGTAAAACTCGTCCGTGCCGATCTTCAGCACGGCCTTCTGGTTGTTCATCGTGGCGATGCGCGGGCTCGACAGCACATGCACGGAGCCTTGCGATTCCAGGAAGGAAATCATGGCCGCGAAATTGGCCGTCTGGAAGGCCAGGCCGAACATGGAACCGGCCGAGTTGGCCGCCGAGCTGAGGCCGAAGCCGCTGCTGGCCGTCAAGCCGCTGCCATTCGTCATGTTGGGCGGCTGGCCCCCATTGAAGGGCAGCGGCGCCAGGGTGCCGCCCGGCTGGATGAAGCCCGTCGAGATGCGGTTCGTGTGGCCGCTCTTGATCGAGGCGAACGAGGCCCAGTTGATGCCCGTCTGCGTGTTGTCATTGAGTTCGACTTCGAGGATTTTCGCTTCCAGGATCACCTGGCGGTCGACGGACAATTGCGTGGCCTTCAGGTACATGTCGACATTGCGCAACTCTTCCGGCATGGCGCGGATGACGATCACGCCCGATTGCGGGCTCAGCACCACTTGCCGGCCGCCGTCGCTGCTGCCGACGATGGCTTCCAGCGCCGCCTTCAGTTCCGGCCAGAAATCGGCCGTCGACGAAGTGGTCAGGTTGCTGCTGTCCAGCGTACGGCCGCCCTGGCCGCCATTCGTTTGCTGGTTCTGCTCGTTGTTGTTGCCCTGATTGTTATTGCCGCCATTTCCGCTGTTGCCGGAGCCGCCCGAGTTGGTCGAGCCCACGGAACCGACCGACGTCGACGACACGCGCAGGTTGGAACTGCCGCGGCGCGCGCCCGTCAGGTAATTGACATGGAACAAACGCGTCTGCATGGTCAGGGGCTTGATGTAGATCTGCGTGCCCTCGACCTTGTAATCGTAGCCATACAGTTCGCGCACGGCGTCGAGCGCCTGGAACAGGGTCACGTCCTTCAAATTGGCGGAAATCGTGCCGCCGATGTCGGGATGGACCAGCATGTTGTAGCGCGTGCCGGCCACGATGGAAGTGAAGAACTGGCGCGCCGGCACATTGTTGAACGCCACGTTGAAGCGCTCGTCGAGTGCGGCGCGGGCCTTCGGCAATTGCTGGGCCAGGGCCGCCACGGGCGGCAGCAGCGCCGCTTCCACGGCGTCCGGCTGGGCCGCTGGCGCCGTGGTGGCTGCCGCACCCTTGACGGCATCGGTGATCGCATTATAGGTGTCGCGCTTGACGGGCGCGACGTTGCAGCCGCCCAGGCCCAGGCTGACGCTGATGACAGCCGCCATCGTACTGATCTTGAACATGCTCGCCTTGTGTTGATTGAGTTGCTTGGCCACTTCTTCTACTCCTGCTTGCGATCGGTCTTGCGATCGGCCTTGTTATTGGTCTTGCTGCTGGGATACAGCTTGAAGGTTTCCAGTGATTTGCCACGCCGCAACAATACGGCCGTGTCGCGGATTTCCACCACCACAGCGTCGCCCACCTTGCCGCCCACCTTGACCGTCTGGCCATCGATGACGGCTAGGCGGCGTCCGCCCGGCTGGGTGGAAACGAGCACCGATTGCAGCTGCGGCCGGGCCGCGACGACGGGCGCGGCGTCGGCGGGCGCCCACAGGGCCGCGGGCGGGCGCGTCGGGTCGTCCAGCGCCTGCGCCTGCGCGCCCGGCGATGCCAGGTTCAGGATCAGGAAGGGCGCCAGCAACGCGGAACCCAGGGTCAGAGTGCGATCCATGTATCGTCCATGCTGAGGGTATGTAAGGTCAGGGTCAGGGTGGCGCCCGGGTAACTGGCAGCGTCGAGGTGGGCGGCGCCCCAGAAGACGCGCGTCGGCATCGCTTGCAGCGCCTGCATGTATTGCACCATGTCGGCATAACTGCCTTGCAGCACCACTTCCACGCCATGCTGGTGCAGCAAGGGGGCCGGGGCTGGCGCCCTGGCCGCCGCATCGCCGTTCGCGCTGTCGGCCTGGCGCGCGCCCACGGCGCTGGCGGGCAGGGTTTTCAGCGACACCACGCGCAGTCCGGCGTGCCGGCGCAGCAAGTGTTCGAGCAAGGTGACCATGCGCTCGGGCGCCACCAGGCCATGCTGCTTCTCGCGCAGTGCCTGCGCCAGGGACGCCGTTTCCGCCTGCAAAGCCGCCAGGCGCGTGCGCGCTTCCTGGTCGGGATCGGTGGCATGGGCCAGCATGGTCAGCTCGACTTCCTTGTCGGTGGCGCTCAGGAGGCTTTGTTTTTGCGCAATGCTCGCCTCCAGCGCGGCGCGTTTCGCCAGCAGGGGATTGAAGCTCATGAAATAAAACACGAACAGGACGGCGGCCGCACCGGCGCCGAACACCATCAGCCGCTCGCGCAGGCTGAGGGCGTCGAAGGCGGCGGCCCATTTCTTCAGCAAGGGCAGCATCAGCGTGTTCCTTCCGTAACAGGTTTCGGCGGCGTGGCAGGCCCGGCCGGCCCGGCGGCGCGGTCGGCCGACTGCAGGCTGAACGCGACATACGGCAGGCCAGGCGCCTTGCCCTCGGCCACGGCCGGCTGCCCGGACTGGTTAATGTCGAGGCTGGCGAAGGTCTTGCCTCGCAGCACCTCCTGCTGGCCCAGGCGCGTGATGTACGCGGGCAGCAGCGACGCGTGCAAGGCGCGGCCCTGCAAACCGAAGTCATTGCCAGCGCCGGCGATATCCACGCCCGTCAGCCATACGCCCTCGACCCTGGCCTGCGCCAGCGCGCGGAAATAGCCGGCATAGCCGAGGGTATTGCCCAGCTTGCCGCTTTCCAGCACGTTCGACGCATCCTGCAGCAACTGGCGTTGCGCCTCGACGGCCGCCAGTTCCTGCGCCAGGGCCGGATCTTTCTTGCGTGGAGGAAAATCGCGCAAAGTCTGGTCGCGCTTCGCCTCGCCCTGCGCCAGCGCCGCCTTGACGCCCGCTTCGCGCCGTTCCAGGCCGGTCAAGGCTTGCTGGGCCAGCACGCCCACGGCCAGCATGGCCAGCGCCAGGCCGCCCAGGCCCAGGCTGGCCGTGCGCGCCGACATATGGTGTTTTTGCAGTTCAAACTGGGGATTGAACAGATTGATCTGCTGGCTCATGCGCCCTTCCCTTCGTGCTTGCCCGGATGCAAGCCAACCTCGCGCAAGCCGGCGCCGATGGCCAGGAAGTAGCGCGCCTGCATGGCGGGGTCGCACAATTCGGCGGCCTGCGACAAGTCCAGCACCGTGGCCAGGTCCAGCTGCTCGACCGGCATGTAGAGATTGTCGGCCAGATAGGCGTGCAAGCCGTCGGCCGCGCCCGTCATCAGCATCAATCGGGCCAGCGAAATGAAATGAAACTGGCGGTCGAAGTGGTCGAATGAGCGCTGCAGTTCCAGGGTGACGCGGTCGTAATACTGGCTGGCGTCGGGTGACTGCAATTGCGTCAGGGTCACGTCGATGCGGCGCGCCTGGTACAACTCGCCATTGAAACTCATGGTCAGCAAGCCGCCGTCGCCATCGAAATACAGCACGGCGATGCCGCGTCCCGGCGTTTCCAGCAAGGTGGCGATATTGCGCTGCGCCATCTCGGGGATATCGATCACGGACAGGCCGATCTTGCAT
The DNA here is from genome assembly GCF_023703445.1 of Janthinobacterium kumbetense. Lineage (NCBI taxonomy): Bacteria > Pseudomonadati > Pseudomonadota > Betaproteobacteria > Burkholderiales > Oxalobacteraceae > Janthinobacterium > Janthinobacterium kumbetense. The sequence goes on along the minus strand of NZ_JAMQGR010000001.1, from coordinate 403,467 downwards.
TCGGCGTACAGCGCCTGGCGCCGCGATACGGCGCTGTTGCGCGCGGCGACGGCAAACACGCTGCTGCCCCGCTGGGTGCCGTTCGGGTCGCCGGGGATGTCGAACACGTCGATGGTGGCTTCGGCCAGGGGAAAGTCCAGCATGTCCTTCAGGCGCCAGCCCACGGCCGTCTTCAGCTCCTCGCGCGGCACGGCCGGCGCTTCCAGCGACAGCAACTGGTACTCGCCGCCGGCCAGCACGGTGGTGCAGTGGCGCGCTGCCGCCTGCACGTCCTTGCCCAGTTTTTCCAGCACCTCGGCCGGCGCCGGCCGCGCGGCCGCCTGGTAACTGGCGCCCAGCACGCGCGGCATGCCGTCGGCGGGACGTTCGACAACGACAGCGCTGACGCCTTCCCGGCCAAACGCCGTGGCCAGCCAACCCTCATACTTCCTTGCTCTTGCGAATAAACCCATGCGACCTATCCAGTGTAAGTGCCTGCCCGATCTTGTCGCGCAGTTAATGCATCCAGCCAATTTTAATTCATGAAGCCAACTTTATTGTGTAAAAACAATAAATTAGCGATCTTTTTTGCACGCAGTTGACCTTACTGCGACAACACGGCTTGCAGGCGGCGCTGAACATAGTCCGCGTTGTTGCCCGCGTTCGGACAGAACGGCTCGACAGTGCCCGGCTGGTTGCACGCCGTGGCCGTAATGGTCCAGCTGGTCAAGGTGCCGGGCCCCGTGGCCGTGCTGCATTGCACGCTGACGCTGAACGAGGACAGCGTCGTGCCCGCCGGCAAGCTGAAACTGGCCGGACCGATGCACGCCGCACCGGCGGTCAGGCCGGCGCTGATCTGCTGCTGCAGCCCCCATTCGAGACCGGCGCGCGCGGCCTGTTCGGCGCGCACGCCCTGCACGTCCATGGCCGATTCCGTCTGCTGGAAAGTGGAGATATTCACCATCACGGCCGCCAGCGCGGCCAGCACCACCAGCAGGAAAATGGCCGTGACGAGGCTGAAACCGCGCATGCGGCCGGCGCGACAGCGCAGCAAGCGCCTCATGGCGTATTCCTCGCCTGTACCTGTTGCACCAGGCGCAGCACGCCCGTATTGCTGTTCGCCGCCCCCAGACTCAGGTCGATATTCACCAGACCCCGCTGCACGTTGGCCAAAATGCCATAGCTGAAACGGCAAGCCGTCACCTGGCGCGCCAGCAGTGCTCCCTTCTTCGCCTCCAGCGGGACCGTGTTTTCCACAACCGGCTGGGTAGCCTGGATGACATAGCCCGCGTAACGGGTCAAGGTGCCGCTCTTCAGATCGCACGCATAGGTGACGGGCGTCGATACCACCTGGAAACGGTTCGACGGCGACGGCAGCGGCGCGGGCGCCGTCGTGAAAGGATAGCTGCCCAAGGTGACGACAGTGCCGGCTACGCCCGTGACTGGCGCGCGATTGCAGCCGGTGGCAGCGCTGCAGGCATACGCATTGTTCGGCGCGCCCGCCCCGCCCAGGTTGTAGACGACGATCTGGTCGCCCACGCTGATCGCCTGGCGCGCGCCCAGCGCATCTGCGGGCATGGCGCCGACGACGGTAAAGTTCAGAGGAAGGCTGGTGTCGGGAGGGGTCTCAAAGCTCAGCACACTGCCCAGTCCCGACGGATCGCTGTCGCTCAGGTAGCGTCCGCCCGTCTTGGTCAGCAGCAATTCCAGGAACAGGCCGTCGTTCGACACGCGCACGCTGTTGGGCAGGGCCAGGCGCACGTCGCGCGTCAGACGGCGCGCTGCCGTGTCGGCCGTGTCGGCCAGCGCGGCGCGCGCGGTGGTGTCGATATAACCTTGCACGGGCACGCGGATGAAGACGGCGACCATGGCGCCGATGATGCCCGTGATGACGATCACGATGACCATCTCGACGAGGGTAAAGCCGCGCGGGCGGCGCCTGGCGTTATAGAAATTTCTCATGGGATACTCATGGGATACTATTCGGCGCATAGCGCACGCGATAGCCGTCGAGCACGATCTGCTGGTCGGCATACGGCACGACCACCTGGATATGCAGGCTTTCCGTCGCAGGCAAGCCGTTCAGGGCTTGCTCGGTGATCGTCACCAAGGCAGTGTAATTCTGGGTGGGGCTGGCAGCCCAGGCATTACCCTGGGCATCCGTCTTGTACTCCGTGGCTGTGCCATACGCACTCACGTAATCGTTGACGTTGTCGAACGGCCTCCCCGCGCCGTTCGCCTCTTCCCCCGGCCCTTCCGGGATGGCGCAGCCGGCCGGGCTGGTCGCCGTTTCCGCGGCCGGGTCTTGCGGATCGCAATAGGTAAACCGCGCCAGCTGGATTTCTTCCAGCATGCCTTCGGCAATCGCCAGCGCCTGCTTGCGCAGCTGCGGATCGGCGCTGTGTTGCGTCGTCAGGCTCATCACGCCCAGGATGGCGGCCGAGGCCAGGCCGACGATGACGATGAACAGCACCAGTTCGATCAGAGTCACGCCGCGTTCACGCCGGCGCCGCTGGCTAATGGACATAGCCGGTCTCCCCCTCGACCGTGACGACGCGCTCCGTGCCGTCACCCAGGATACTGATGTTCAGCCGCGCCGGGAAAGCCGATGGCGCCGGGAACACATCGTTCTGCGCATATGGTTTGCCCAGCGCGTCGAAATAAAAACTGGGCTCGCCTGTCACATCGGTGGACAGCTTGACGTTGGACGGACGGCCTTCGCACAGCCAATTGCTCCCCAGGCAATACTGCTGCGTCTCCTTGCTGCCGCTGTTCTTGCCCGCGGGCGGCACCACTTTCTGGTCAGCGCTGCAAACGGCATCGAAGCACAGGGCCACGCTGTTGGCATCGATGCGCACAAACACGGCACGGTTTTGCGCCACCGCAAGTTTTTGCCCGTAGCGCACGATATTCGTCACCTGGTCGGCAAAACCGCGCGCGTCAAAAGTGTCGCGCTGGAAAAACCGGTTGACGGCAAAGGCCGCCAGCAAACCCGCCAGCACCAGCACGGCCACCAGCTCGATCAAGGTGAAGCCGCGTGGGCGGCACTGCAGCCTAGCCCGCGGTAGCGCCAGACGTTGCGGCAAGATGATCGATGGCAAGGACAATGGAGATACCCGTAAAAAAGCCCAACCGGCATAGCCTGGCGTTGGGCGGGCGGAAACATGGCGCGGCCGTGCCGGTTTGCCGGCACGGCATCTGCACGCCTGTATTAACTGCAGTTGGCCGGCGTGCCCAGGGCCGTCGCGTCAACCACCGGCGGCTGGACCGGTGTGGTGCCTGCGGCAGCCACGGCAGCCGTATAGGTCACCTTGCAATTTGGATGTTTACTGTCAGGCAATACAGTCAACACGGTCGCCGTTGCAGCAGTGGTGGTGGTATCGTAGTCAAGCAGACCACCTGCCGCCGCGGCGATGCCAGGCGAAGCGATAGACGGATAGCCGCTGACGCCCTTGACGTCCGTGCCTTCCATGGTGATGGCAACGCTGTCCGCAGGCGAACCCTTGACCAACCATTGTGCGTGGAACAGGGCCGAACCAGACTTCAAGGCACCCGCCGCCGCCTGCATCTTGGCCACGCGCGCCTCGGTCGACATGTCGATGAATTTAGGAATTGCCGTGGCGGCCAGGATGCCGAGGATCACGATGACGACGATCAATTCGATCAGGGTAAAACCTGCCTGGGCGCCGCTTTTCATACTACGTAAAGACTTGTTCATCATTCTTGCTTTCTCCAAAATCAAATAAAAAAACTTCAAAACCAACGCCATGACACCGTCGCTGCACCGGACCAGGAAGCGCGTCAGTTTGCCGCCGGGTCCGGCGATTGCCACACCACGATATCGGGTTCCTGGGCGAGCTTGTCAAGATCGGCATCCGCACGTGGCAAGGTTACCTTAAATTTCACTAAATCAACCCTTTTACTGGGAAAAATATTGCCATTACTAAACAAATAGATGATTTTTTGTTCTTTTTTATCGTACAGCCAATTCCCCGCTGGCAATTTTTCAAGCTCCGGCTGCGCGAACTCGCCCAAGTAGTTGGCCGGCTTATCCATCAGCCAGTCGAACGGATTTTGCCGCGCCAGCGCCGGCAACTGGTCGCGCCGATCCGCCAGGTACAGGTGCAGCACCTGCACCCGCAAGCTGGTGCGCAGCACGCCCAGCATCTGCGCCACGGCCACCTGCTGCGCCTGTCGCTGGTAATAGCCGACCCGGTTCAGGAACACGGCCGTCAGGATGGCGAACACGCCCACCACCACCGCCAGCTCGAACAGGGTGAAACCGCGCTGGCGGAGCGGTGTTGCCATCAGTGCAGGGCCGCCCGGCCCAGGTCCCAGATCGGCAGGAAGATGCCCAGCGCCAGCACCAGCACCATGGCGCCGAGGAAGACGATCAAAATCGGCTCGATCTGCGCCGACAGGGTTTTCAGCTCGTAATCGACTTCGCGCTCGTACATGTCCGCGATCTCGTCCATCAGGTCGTCGAGCGAACCGGATTCCTCGCCCACGGCGATCATCTGCAGCACCACGGGCGTAAACACGCCGGCCGCCACCGAGGTGCGCAAGATGCTTTCTCCCCGCTCGACGCCGTCGCGCATCTGCTCCACGCGCGCGCTCAGATACGTGTTGTCGACCGTTTGCGACACCACCGTCAGCGCCTGCACGATAGGCACGCCGCTCGTGCTGGACAGGGCGAAGCTACGCGCGAAGCGGGCCATCGTGCCTTTCAGGATGATCTTGCCGGCGATCGGCAGGCGCAGCTTGGCGCGATCCCACTTATATAAACCCTCTTTCGTGCGCAGCCAGGCGCGCCAGCCGAAAAAGCCGCCCACGCCCAGCATCAGCAGGATGGGCCAGTACGTCACCGTAAAGCGCGAGATACCGATCAGGATGCGCGTCATCAAGGGCAGTTCCGCATGGAAACTGGCAAACACCTTCTCGAACTGGGGAATGACGAAGATGTTGACCACGATCATGGCGGCGAGCATGGCGAAGACGACGAAGGTCGGGTAGCGCGTCGCCGTTTTCACGCGCGCGCGCATGTCGCGGTCGAATTCCAGGTGGTTGAACAGGCGCAAAAACACTTCATCGAGGCGCCCCGTCATTTCGCCCACGCGCACCATCGACAGGTAGAACGGCGTGAAGATGGCGGGATGGCGCGCCATGGCGGCCGACAGTTCGCGGCCCGCGTCGAGCGATTCGCGCACGTCCTTGATGATGCGCCCGAATGCAGGACTGATGGCCGACTCCTGCAAGCCGGCCAGGCCGCGCATGATGGGCACGCCCGCCTTGAGCAGCGTGTACAGCTGGCGGCTGAACAATTGCACGTCCATGGGCGTGACCTTTTTCTCGGTCAGCTTGTCCCACCAGCCCAGTTGGTTGGCGCCCGCCTTCGTCACCGTCTGTTTCGTGGCGCTGATGTCGACGGGCGTGCTGCCGCCCGCCATCAATTGGTCGGCCACGGCGCCGCTGTCGGCGCCTTCCATGACGCCGGTCAACAGCTCGCCGCTGGCGCTGCGCGCCTTGTAGGAGAAAAACGGCACCTCAATCCTCGCTCTGGTTGCTGATGCGCATCGCTTCCATCACCGTCGTGCGGCCCTGGACCACCAGCTGCACGGCGTGGCGGCGCAGGGTTTCGCCCGCCATCTGCGCCGTCGCCACCTTCATGAAGTGGGAAGGATCGGCATGGTTGGCGGCATCGGCCACGGCGCGCGTGATTTCCAGCAATTCGTACACGCCCGTGCGGCCCCGGTAACCCATGCCGTTGCAATGCGAACAGCCCTTGCCGTGGAAATACTGGTTGCGTTCGACCAGCTCGCCCAGTTCCAGGCGCAGCCATTCGTATTCGTTCGGCGTGGGCGCATACGGCGTGCTGCAGCTTTCGCAGATCACGCGCACCAGGCGCTGCGCCAGCACGGCTTGCAGCGAGCTGCCCACCATGTAGCGGGGCACGCCCATGTCCATCAGGCGCAGCGGCGTGCTGATGGCGTCGTTGGTATGCAGGGTCGACAGCACCAAGTGACCGGTCATGGCGGCGCGCAAGCCGATTTGCGCCGTTTCCTGGTCGCGCATCTCGCCCACCAGCACGATGTCGGGATCTTGCCGCAGGGCCGAGCGCAGCACCCTGGCGAAATTCAGCTCGATCTTGTCGTTTACTTGCACCTGGTTAATGCCCGGCAAGCGGTACTCGACGGGGTCTTCCACCGTGATGAGCTTTTTTTCCACGGAATTGAGTTCGGACAAGGCGCAGTACAAGGTCGTCGTCTTGCCGCTGCCGGTCGGCCCCGTCACCAGCACGAGGCCGTTCGGGCGGCTGACAATGGCGCGAAATTGCGCCACCAGCGCGGGCGGCATGCCGATGGCGTCCAGGCGCAAGGTCGTGCCGCCCTGGTTCAACAAGCGCATCACCACCGATTCGCCATACTGCGTCGGCATGGTGGAAATACGCACGTCGATACGCTGGTTTTTCACGCGGATGGCGAAGCGGCCATCCTGCGGCAGGCGCTTCTCGGAAATATCGAGGTCCGACATCAGTTTCAGGCGCAGCGCCAGCGAACTGGCGATCTTGCTGTCCGCTTCCGTCTGCAGGTGCAGCACGCCGTCGATGCGGAAGCGGATCTGCAGCCGGCCTTCCTGCGGCTCGATGTGGATGTCCGAGGCGCGCACCTGCGTGGCATCCTCGAACACGGATTGCAGCAGCTTGACGATGGGCGCCTCTTCCAGGCCCGGATTGGCGGCCAGCGCGCCGAAGTCGACGGAAACGTCGCCCAGGTCCTGCTCCAGCTCGCGCGTCAGGGTGGAAATGTCTTCCGTGCGGCGGTAGATGCGGTCGATGGCGGCCAGCACTTCCGTCTCATTGACGACGGCCAGTTCGATATGGCGCTTGACCAGGCGCGAGATTTCATCGTACGCGAACAGGTCCGTGGGATCGGACATGCCGACCAGCAAACCCTCGCGGCGGTCTTCCAGCACCAGCGCGCGGAAGCGCCGCGCCTGGGTTTCCGGCAGCAGCCGCACCAGTTCGGGGTTGATGTTGAAAAACTTCAGGTTGATGTAGGGAATGTCGAGCTGGCGCGCCAGGGCGCCCGAAATCTGCTCTTCCGTGACGAAGCCGTGCTCGACAAAAACGCGGCCCAGCTTGCGTCCCGAACGTTTCTGTTCCGTCAAGGCCTGGCCCAACTGTTCTTCCGTCAGCAATTTCTGCTGCACCAAAATTTCACCGAGCCGGACTTTCTCTGGCCTTGCCATGCTTGCTCCTCGACAGATTCATCAGACGATGCACGCCAGCGGCGCGCGGGGGTATTTTATTCCAGAACCTGTTGTTTCTTAAAGAAAATACATTCCATCATTTGATTTTTGCGCATTTCAACACTCGGCAAGGAAACACTTGCCGCCCGCCGGCACCCATGACAATAATGGCGCTCGTCCCCCGTCTTGCCTGCCGACCATTGCCACTATGAACGCCTGCGCCATCGAGTTCCACAACGTGCATCTGCAGCTGGCGGGCAGCGCCGTGCTGCGCGGCGTCGACCTGCAGGTGCGCGCGGGAGAACTGTTCGGCCTGGTTGGCGTGAATGGCGCAGGCAAGACTTCCCTGCTGAAATGCCTGCTGGACTTCTGTACGCCCGAACGGGGCGAGATCGCCATCTTCGGCCAGCCGCACCGGCATGGCGCGGCGCGCCAGCCCCTGTCGTTTCTGCCGGAACGCTTCCAGGCGCCGTATTACCTGACGGGCGGCGACTTCCTGCGCTACCTGGCGCGCCTGCACAAGGTGCGCCCCGATGCGCAAGCGCTGCAGCAAACCCTGGACGCGCTGGACCTGGCGCCGGACGCCCTGCTGCGCCCCGCGCGCGAGTATTCGAAAGGCATGATGCAAAAACTGGGGCTGGCCGCATGCTTGCTATCGGGCAAGCCGCACCTGGTGCTCGATGAACCGATGAGCGGACTCGACCCGAAGGCGCGCGCGCAATTCAAGCAAGTCTTGCGGCAAGCGCGCACGCAAGGCCGCGGCGCCCTGCTCACTTCGCATGCGCTGGCCGACGTGGAAGAATTGTGCGACCGCATGGCCATCCTGCATGGGGGCCGCATCGTGTTTACGGGCACGCCCGGCGAATGCCGCGCGCGTCACGGCGGCGCGCAAGACGCCAGCCTGGAGCAGGCTTTCCTCAATTGCATCGCAGCATGAACGCCGACACGCACGCCCCGCCCTCCACGCCGCCCGGACGGCCGTATGCGCCCTCGCCGCACGGCATGTATCTGCGCCATTTCGGCTTGCGCACGGCGCCGTTCGGCATCACGCCGGACCCGGCCTTCTTTTATACGGGCAATACGCGGGGCGAGCTGCTCGCTGCGCTGCTGTATGCCGTCACGCAAGGCGAAGGCATCATCAAGCTGACGGGCGAAGTGGGCAGCGGCAAGACCATGCTGTGCCGCATGCTGGCCGACCGCCTGCCGCCCCAAGTCGACGTGCTGTACCTGCTCAATCCCCGCCTGGAACCGGACGACGTCCTGCACGCCATCGCCGCCGAACTGGGTCTGGAACTGGACGGCTGCCGCGCCGACGCCGTCCTGCGCGCCCTGCACGGCGAGCTGATCGCCAGGCATGCGGCGGGACGCCAGGTGGTGTTGCTGGCCGAAGAAGCGCAAGCCATGCCGGGCGCCACCCTGGAAGCGCTGCGCCTGCTGACGAACCTGGAGACGGCCAGCCACAAGCTGCTGCAGATCGTCCTGTTTGGCCAGCCGGAATTGCAGAACACCCTGGACTTGCCCCAGTTCCGCCAGTTGAAGGAACGCATCACCCACAGTTTCAGCGTGCCGCGCCTGCCGCCAGCCTTGCTGGACGACTATCTGGCATGCCGCCTGGCCGCCGCCGGCCGCACGGCCCCGCTCGTTTTCACGCCGGCCGCACAGCGCCGGCTGGCGCGCGCGGCGCAGGGTATCGTGCGCAGGATCAATATCCTGGCCGACAAAGCCTTGCTGGCCGCGTTTGCGGACGATGCGCAGGAAATTAGCGCGCGCCACGTGCGCCTGGCCATCGCCGACAGCCCCTTTTACCGCCCGCCCTGGCATGCGGGCAAGCTGCTGGCAGGCGCCTTGAGCGCGCTGATGCTGTTGCTGGCCTTTGCTCTGCTGTGGCAATGGCAGGCAGGCAGCGAGGATCGGACAGCGGCGACAGCCAGCATGGCGACGCCGGCAAGCCAGGCATCCCACGCATCCCAGGCACGCTCCGCCGCGCCCGCCGACGCGGCCCCAGGCACACTCAAGGAAGCGCTTGTGCGCGCACCGCAGCCCGCCCCGTCGACGCTGCTCGACAGCAAACTGGCCGAATCGCGCGACTGGCTGGCGCGACAAGGGCCGAAGCAACTGGTGCTGCACATCGCCAGCTTGCCCGCCACCGAGACAGTTGCGGCGGAAACTTTCCTGCGGCAGGCACAGCAAGCCACCGGCCTGCACGACCTCCACGTGTTTCGCCTGCCTGGCACCATGCCCGCAACCGCGTCCGCGCCCGCAAATACGCCGCCCGCGACCTCCACCGCGCGCCTGCTCATCGTCTATGGCAGCTTTGCCGACCAGGCCAGCGCCGAAGCCGTGTGGGCCAGGCTGGCCCCGGCGTCGCCGCAGAAAATATTGCTGAGCGACATAGACAGTATCCGCACAGAAATAAAAGCCCTGGCACCGGAAAAACCGGGGCGTGGCGCCCCCTGACTTTATTTCAGCATATTGCCTCCCAAGCCTGCACAGCCGATTGCTTTTAAGCGATCATGCTGGGTAAAATTACAAAAGCACAACACGACTTCAAGGGCGAACTTTTCATGACTCAACACCCTATTCCTGTGCTGACCTCTTGGGTCGCCCTCGCCTGCAGCACCATGCTGGCCGGCTGCGCCACGCATCAAACGCCGCTGTCGCCGGCCCACCTCAATGCCGCGCCCGTCGCCGCCGGCGTCATTCCCGAACCGGTGCAGCAAAGCAGCGCGCTAGCCGCGCCCCTGCCCGCGCCCAAGGTGGAAACCTACAGCGTCACCGTGCACAAGGTGCCCGTGCAATCGCTGCTGTTTGCGCTGGCGCGCGACGCGGGCATGAATATCGACATCCACCCGCAGATCGAAGGCAGCGTCACCCTGAATGCGCTGAACCAGACCCTGCCGCAATTGCTGGCGCGTATCGGCAAGCAAGTCGATATGCGCTACGAAATCGATGGCAAGAACCTGACGGTGCTGCCCGACGCGCCCGTCTGGCGCACTTACAAGGTCGATTACGTCAACATGGCGCGCAGCACCAACAGCAGCGTGAATATCGCCACGCAAATCTCCACGGCGGGCGGCGGGTCGAACAACGCCAGCAACCCCGTGGGCAGCACGCAAGGCAGCGGCGGCAACGGCAATAACAATTCGACCACCCTCGTCGTGAATCGTTCGGAAAATAATTTCTGGTACAGCCTGGAAAAGAATATCCGCGACCTGCTGCGCGAGACCACGCTCAACGACGTGCAGGTGGACCCGCTGGCGCAGCTGAACCAGCAATTGACGAGCATGCCCGGCCAGCAGGGACAGCAAGGCCAGCAGCAGAACCAGGCCGGCGCCTACCCTGCCGCCGGTGCGGCGGGCCAGTACGGCGCCCAGCCGCCGATGCAGTATGGCAACCCGAACGGGAGCCAGAATGCGCCGGGACAGCAGGCGCCCGGCCAGAACGCGGCTCCCGGCCAGCCGCTGGACGCGAACGGCATGCCGCTGCTCAAACTGGCCAACAAGGGCAGCCCCTCGTCCGTCGTCGTCAACGTCGAGGGCGGCCTGATCGCCGTGCGCGCCACAGGGCGCCAGCATGAAAAGATCGCCGAATTCCTCGACGCGGTATTGCACAGCGCCAAGCGGCAAGTGCTGATCGAGGCGACCATCATCGAAGTGCGCCTGAGCAATGAATACCAGCAAGGCATCAACTGGTCGCGCCTGACGGGCAGCCTGCAATTGCGCCAGGGACAAGTGGGCACGGCGGGCCTGTCCAGCGGCGTCACGCCGAACGCCACGCCCGGCATCTTCCTGCTCAATTATCTGAAAGACAGCTTTTCCACCACCATCCAGCTGCTCGAATCGTTCGGCAAGGTGAAAGTGCTGTCCAGTCCGAAGATCAGCGTGCTGAACAACCAGACGGCCATGCTGAAGGTGGTCGACAACAATGTCTTCTTTACCATCAAGGTGACGCCCGCCGTGATCAGCTCGACGGGCACCATCACCACGCCGGCCACCTATGAATCGAAGCTGGAAACGGTGCCCGTCGGCTTCGTCATGAGCGTCACGCCGCAGATTTCCGACAGCGATGAAGTGACCCTCAACGTGCGCCCCACCATCACGCGCATCGTCGGCTACGTGCAAGACCCGAATCCGGCCCTGGCCACAGCCAACGTGCAAAGCCGCGTGCCCGTGATCCAGGCGCGCGAGCTGGAATCGATCATGAAAGTGGGCAATGGCCAGATCGCCGTGATGGGCGGCCTGATGCAAGACTCCATCGACAATGCCAAGGATGGCGTGCCGGGCCTGTCCAGCCTGCCCTTGGTGGGCAATCTGTTTACCTACCGCAATGAGGCAAGCAGCAAGACGGAGCTGGTGATCTTCATGCGCCCCGTCGTCGTCAAGGATGCCAGCGTCGAGGGCGATTACCGCGATTACCGCTACCTGTTGCCCGGCCAGGCGCCGCTCAACACCCAGCCCTACACGGATGGCCCGCCAGCGGCGCCCGTCCGGCCGCAGGCGCGCTTGCAGGGAGACTTCCCATGAGCTTGCTGATGCAGGCGCTCAAGAAAGCCGAGCGCGCCAAGCAGAACAGCCTTTCCGACGAAGAACTGGAAAAGCCGTCCGAAGCCTACGACCAGGTGCTGGAACTGGCGCCGGCCGACGCCCTGCCGCCCCGTCCCGCACCAGCGCCAGCGCCCGTGCAGCCGGCAAGCACCTTGCGCCTGGAACCGCTGGCGGACGCGCCCGCGCCGCAGCCGGCACAGAGTGCCTCCCAGCCTGAGCCACAGCCAGGTTCACAGCAAGGCGCGCAGTCAGGCCCGCCGCCCGAGCCGCCGCGCGCCCGTCCGGAAGCGCCGCCCGCCCGGCCACGCGCCAGCCGCAGCAATCCGCCGCCGAAAGGCCCCACCGGACCCATCAGCGTCGACCCGGTCACCGTGCGCCTGGCCGTGCTGCTGGCGATCCTGCTGCTGGTGGTCGGCTCCATGGCGTACTGGTACTGGCGCGCCAGCACCAGCCCCGGCGCGGGCGCCAACTTGCCCGGCGTGCCCATGCCGCTGACGGATGCCCCTGGCACGGCCGGCGTCGCCGGCCCCGTCGTGGTGGTGCCGGCGACGGGTACCGCGCCGCCGGACGCCATGACGCCCGCGGCGCTGCCGCCCGACACCCCGCGCGACGCGCGCCAGCCAGAGTCAGCACAGGACCAGCAGGCGATGATACAGGCGGCGGCCCAGGCCGCCGTAGCGGCGCAGCTGGCGCACATGGCGCCGCCCGCAGCGCCCAGCCTGCCACCGGTGGCCGCGCCCGACAACAGCCAGATCCAGGTGCAGCGCAGCGTGGCCGCGCCGCAAATCAACCCCGACGTGCAGCAAGCCTATCAAGCCTTCAACGGGGGCCAGTTGGGTCTTGCTCGTCAGCAATATGAAACGGTGCTGCGGCAGGATGCGACCAACCGCGACGCGCTGCTGGGCCTGGCGGCCGTGGCCCTGCGCGAAAACCAGGGCGCGCAGGCGGCGGCCCTGTACGTGCGTTTGCTGGAAATCAATCCCGACGATGGCGAGGCGCTGGCCGGCCTGATCGGGCTGCGCCAGGGCGACGTGGCGCAGAGCGAGGCAAAATTGAAAGCCATCCTGGCGCGCAACCCCGACAGCGCCCCCGTGCTGTTTGCACTGGGCAATGTGTACGCCAAGCAGCGCCGCTGGAACGAAGCGCAGCAGCAATTCTTCCGCGCATACGGCGCCGCGCCGGGCAACCCCGACTATGCCTTCAACCTGGCCGTGGGCCTGGACCGGCTGAACCAGCCCCGGCTGGCCGCCACGTATTACCAGCGCGCCTTGACCCTGGCGCAGACGACGCCCGCCGCCTTCGACCAGGCCGTCGTGCAAACGCGCTTGCGCGAACTGGCTGCCCCTGCGGCCCCGGCCGAGCCGGCCATCATCACACCCCGTCAGGAATAAGCATCACATGGCAGAACAGGCAAAACTTCCCCTCGGCAAGCTGCTGATCCAGAAAGGCGTGATCAGCGAAGACCAGCTGCGCATCGCCCTGATCGAACAGCGGCGCAGCAGCGAACCGCTGGGCAAGCTGCTGATCACCCTGGGTTTTGTCACGGAAGCCACCGTGCGCGAGGCGCTCAGCGAAAACCTGAAACAGGTCAGCGCGGACCTGTCCAGCCTGGTGGTCGACGCCATCGCATTAAAGCTGATACCGAAGGACGTGGCCAAGCGCTACCGCGTCTTTCCCATCGTCTACGAGCGGCAGGCGGATAACCTGATCCTGGCCATGGCCGACACGAGCAACATCGTTGCGCTCGATCAAATCAGCGCCATGCTGGTCAAGGGCATCACGATTTCCACCGTGCTCGTCAACGAATCGGACATTTCGCGCGCCATCGACCAGTATTATGGCTTCGAGCTGTCGATCGACGGCATCCTGCACGAAATCGAGACGGGCGAAGTCAGCTATCAAAGCATGGCCTCGCCGTCGGACGAATACAGCCAGCCCATGGTGCGCCTGATCGATGCGCTGCTGGCCGATGCCGTGCAGAACGGCGCCTCGGACATCCATTTCGAGCCGGAACAGTCGTTCCTGCGCATCCGCTACCGCATCGACGGCATCCTGCGGCAAATCCGCAGCCTGCACAAATCGTACTGGCCGGCCATGGCCGTGCGCCTGAAGGTGATGTCGAACATGAATATCGCCGAGGCGCGCGCACCGCAGGATGGGCGCATCAGCATCAAGTTTTCCGGGCGGCAAATCGACTTCCGCGCGTCGGCGCAGCCCACCACGCATGGCGAAAACGTCGTGCTGCGCGTGCTGGACCGGCAAAAGGGCATCGTGCCGCTGGACGCGCTGGGCCTGGCCGAGGCGGAATTGAACTTGTTGAAACTCATGATCGCGCGCCCCGACGGCGTGATCCTCGTAACGGGCCCGACGGGCAGCGGCAAGACCACCACCCTGTATTCGATACTCAACCATATCAATACGGAAAGCGTCAACATCATGACCCTGGAGGACCCGGTCGAGTATCCGATGAACATGATACGCCAGACCTCCGTCAACGAATCCGTCAAGCTGGGCTTTGCCGACGGCATCCGCTCGATGATGCGGCAAGACCCCGACATCATCCTCGTGGGCGAGATCCGCGACCGCGAAACGGCGGAAATGGCATTTGCCGCCGCCATGACGGGCCACCAGGTGTATTCCACCCTGCATACGAGCTCGGCCATCGGTTCCGTGGCGCGCCTGCTCGACATCGGCATCTTGCCCGACATCATGGCCGGCAACATCATCGGCATCGTGGCGCAGCGCCTGGTGCGCCGTTTGTGTCCGCACTGCAAGGAAACCGTCATCGCCGATGCCATCGAGCGCCGCCTGCTGGGCCTTGCGTCCGAGGCGCCCGCCGTCAGCATCTGCCGCGCCGCCGGTTGCGAACGCTGCGCGCACCAGGGCTACAAGGGCCGCCTGGCCATCATGGAAATCCTCAAGATGACGGCCGAACTCGATGAATTGACGGCGCGCCGCGCCAGTTTGCGCGAGCTCAAGGCCGCGGCGCGCGCGGCCGGCTTCAAGGGCATCGTCGACGACGGCATGCGCCGCGTGCTGGAAGGCGTCACCACCTTGGAAGAAGTGGGCCGCGTGGTCGACCTGACGGAAAGGCTGGCCTGATGGCGCAATATGTCTACCGCGCAATGGATGCGGCCGGCGCCCTGATTCCCGGCAGCATGGAGGCGGCCAACGTGCCGGACCTGGAAGCGCGCCTGCACCGCATGCAGCTCGACTTGATCGACTGCAAGATCACGGGCCAGTACCTGGTGCTGCTGGGCAAGCGCATCATCCACCGCCGCGACCTGATCAATTTCTGTTTCCACATGGAGCAATTGACGGGCGCGGGCGTGCCCATCCTGGAAGGCTTGAACGACTTGCGCGAAAGCACGGACCACCCGCGCCTGCGCGAAGTCGTCACGGATCTGATCGAAAGCATCGAGGGCGGCCTGCCCCTCTCGGGCGCGCTGGCCCAGCATGGCGACATCTTCGACGCCACGTTCACCAGCCTGATACTGGCGGGAGAACAGAGCGGCCGGATCGCCGACGTCTTCAAGAACCTGTCGGAAAGCCTGAAATGGCAAGATGAGCTGGCTTCGCAGACGCGCAAGATCGTCATGTACCCCGTCGTCGTC
This sequence comes from Janthinobacterium kumbetense, assembly GCF_023703445.1. NCBI lineage: Bacteria > Pseudomonadati > Pseudomonadota > Betaproteobacteria > Burkholderiales > Oxalobacteraceae > Janthinobacterium > Janthinobacterium kumbetense. The sequence goes on along the minus strand of NZ_JAMQGR010000001.1, from coordinate 388,082 downwards.
GCCATCGTCGTGGCGGCCGTGACGTTTTTCCTGATGATCTACCTGGTACCGCAGCTGACGGCGTTCATCCGCAACATGGGCGGCGAGCTGCCGCTGCACACGCGCGTGCTCATTGCCGTGTCGAATGTCTTCATCGATTACTGGTATCTGCTGCTGGCCCTGCCCGTGCTGCTGTTTTTCGGGCTGCGCGCGCTCATCCGCCGCAGCGGGGCGGCCCGCTACGCCTGGGATGGCTTGAAACTTCGGCTGTGGCTGGTCGGTCCCGTGCTGCACAAGATCATCCTGGCCCGCTTCGCCACGTTTTTTGCCCTGATGTATGCTTCCGGCATCACCATCCTCGAATGCATCCGCCTGTCCGAAGGCATCGCCGGCAACCAGGTGGTGGCGGCCGGCCTGCGCCGCGCCGCGCAGCTGATCAGCGAAGGTTACGGCGTCACCGCCGCCTTCCAGCACACGGGCATCTTCCCGCCGCTGGTGATCCGCATGCTGAAGGTGGGCGAGTCCACGGGTTCGCTGGACACGGCATTGCGCAATGTCAGTTACTTTTACAACCGCGAAGTGAAGGAGTTGATTGAGAAAGTGCAAGCCATGATCGAACCGGCCATGACGGTCATCCTGGGCTTGCTGCTGGGCTGGATCATGCTGTCGGTGCTGGGGCCGATCTACGACACCATCAGCACCATCAAAACCTGAGGCCGCCGTGTTCCGCAAACAATTACTCTACCTCACCAGCGACGCCCTGTGCGCCTACGACTGGAACCACGGCGTGCTGGGCCCCGGCCAGGCCTTCCCCGCCAGCGCGGCCGGGCTGGACGGCTTCGCCGCGTGGCTGGAAGACCCGCAGGAGCGCAGGCTCGACGAGCCCGCCTACCTGCTGACGGACTTGATCGAGGAAGATTTCCAGCATCAGCTCGTGCCCCACGTGCGCGGCAAGGCGGGCCGCGCCCTGCTGGAGCGGCGCAAGCAGCAGTTACACCGCGACACGCCCTACCGGGGCAGCACCCTGCTGGGGCGCGAAAGCACGGGACGCCACGACGACCAGGTACTGTTTTTCGCCCTCACCAATCCCACCCTGCTGCAACCGTGGACGGAGGCGCTCGAACACTTGCGCGTGCCCGTGGCCGGCATCTATTCGACCAGCCTGCTCAGTATCGCGCTGGTCAAAAAGCTGTCGATCGCGCACGAACACTTGCTGCTGGTGACGCAGCAATCGGGCGGCTTGCGGCAAAGTTACTATGAAAAGGGCCAGCTGCGCTTTTCGCGCCAGACGGCGACCATCGCGCTCGACGGCGTGGCCGTGAATATCGCGCTGGAAACGGAAAAGACACGGCAATTTCTCACCAGCACGCGCATGCTGGCGCGCGGCGACGTCCTGAATACCGTCATCCTGGCGCCGGCCGCGCAGATCGCCAAGCTCGAACTGCTGTGCGACAACGGCGTCGAAGTGGCTTACCACTTCATCGACCTGCAGCTGGCCGGCGAACGGGTGGGCTTGCGCCAGACGCCGGCGCTGGCCGACGAATTGCTGCTGACCTTGCTGGGCAAGCATCCGCCGTCCAGCCACTATCCGCCCGGCGCGCTGGCCCGCTATTACCACTTCCAGCGCGCGCGCAAGACGCTGTACGGCGCCAGCGCCCTGATCGGTGCGTCGGCCGCCCTGTGGTGCGTGATCAATTTGCTTGGCGGCATCGCCGACGGGGCCAGCACGCAGCGGCTGGCGCAGGAAACGGCGTCCTACCAGGAACGCTACCGCAGCGTCATGTCGACCCAGCCGCCGGCGCCGGCCAAGACGCAGAACATGAAAGTGGCCGTCACTCTGGGCCAGATGATCGCCAGCCAGGCGCCGGAGCCGGGTCGCCTGCTGGGCATGCTGAGCGCCGCGCTGGACCAGGCGCCGCAGGTCGCGCTGGGCCAGCTGCACTGGCACGCGGGCCAGGCGCCCGCGCGCGCGGCCGCCGGCCAGCCGCCGCCGCCGCAGACTGCGCCGCCCCGCAGCGCCCTGGCCGGCATCCCTGTCGCGCCGCCGCAGGCGCTGCGCCTGGAAGCGGACGTGGCCATGCCGAACAATGACTACCGCGCCGCCCTGGCCGCCATCACGGCCTTCGCGCAAACGCTGGCGCGCCAGCCGCGCATGCAGGTGACGATCGAGGAAACGCCGCTCGACCTGCGTCCCAGCGCGGCCCTGTCCGGCAAGAGCGCCGCGCCGGCGCAGGACAGCCAGGCCCGCTTTACCCTCTTGCTGGAGTGGCAGCCATGAGCGGCCCCGTGAAGCAGCCGCCCCTGCCCGGCATGCAGCGGGCAGGCACGCCCATGCGCACCCTGCCCGCCTGGCTTGGCGAACTGCACCTGGTGCGCGCCGCCCTGCTGTGCTTTGCGCTGACCTTGCTGGCCAGCCTGCTGCTGCTGAGCCTAACCGCCGCCTATCGCATGCGCGAAGCGCAACAGCTGTACCTGGCCCAGCACACGCGCGCGGCGGCGGCCACCCTGTTCAACCACGCGGAAGCGGAAAAGCAGGAAATCCGCGCCTACGAACCGCAATTTTTGGCCCTGCGCCAGCGCGGCCTGATCGGCGAAGAAAACCGCCTGGCCTGGATCGACGCCATCCGCCGCAGCCAGGAACAGCGCAAATTGCTGCCGATCAGCTATGACATCAGCCCGCAGCAAGCGCTGCCCGTGCCATTGCCCATGGTGATGGGGCAATATCACCTGCGCGGCAGCCGCATGCGCCTGCAGATGGATTTGCTGCACGAGATGGACTTGCTAAACCTGTTTGACGATTTGCGCCAGGCCGGCTATTTCGCAGTGCAGGATTGCACGCTCAAGCGCCACGGCGCGGCCGGCGGCGAGGCGGTGCCGACCCTGGGCGCCGAATGCGAACTGCTGTGGCTGACCGTCAACAGCGTGCCCGTGCCGGGGCGGCCATGAGGTCCGCCCGCATCCTGTGCGCGCTGCTGGCCGGCGCCGCACTCACGGCGCAGGCACAGCCGCTGGGACGTTTGTTCCTGTCGCCCCAGCAGCGCGCCCAGCTCGACGCGCAGCGCTACGGGCCGCCGCCACCCGATCCCGCCCTGGCTGCCCCCGCGCCACCGCCACCGCCGCCGCCCGCGCCGCCCGTGGAATTGAATGGCGTGGTGCAGCGCAGCAGCGGCCGCTCCACCGTCTGGCTGAACCAGGAAGCGCAAAACGAGCCGCACAACCGCCTTGCCCGCGACAAGCCCGGCACCCTGACCCTGCGCCTGTCGAATGGCCAGGCGGTGCTGCTGAAACCTGGCCAGCGCTACGACCCGGCCAGCGGCACGGTCACCGAGGCGCAGGAGACGCCGCCATGACGCCACGGCAAGCTCATTGTCAACCTCATCGGCAAGCTCGTTGGCAAGCTCGTCGCCAGCGCGGCGCCGCCCTGTTGCTGCTGGTGGCCGTGCTGGGCCTGGGCGCGGCCAGCCTGCTGATCAGCGCCTTTGGCCGCAAGACAGGCGAGGCCGAACGCCAGCAGCGCACGCTGGACACCCTGGCGCAGGCGCGCGAAGCCTTGCTGGGCTTTGCGGCGGTCAATGGCCGCCTGCCCCGTCCGGCCGCCTCCGCCCTCGACGGACGCGAACGGGCCGCCGATTGCGCCGACGATGCCGCCTGCAGCGGCTTCCTGCCATGGGTGGCGCTGGGCGTGGCGGGCAGCGACGCCTGGGGCAAGCTGCTGCGCTACAGCGTCACGCCGGAAATGGCGCGCGCACCCATCGTCTCGTTTTCCGCCGTCGCCAACCGGGTCGTGCTCGAGCGCGACGCGCGCGGCGAATTCGCCTACGTCGCGGGCCAGGCACTGTGCGACGTCAGCGTCGAATGCCTGCCCGTCGTGCTGTTCTCGCAAGGCAAGAATCACTACGGCACGGCCGCCAGCGGCGTGACGCAGATCAATACGGCACGCGGCAATCTCGACGAAGCCGCCAACGACCGCGCCAGCCGCAGTTTCATCGCCCGCCCCGCCACCGACAATGCCGCGCTGCCCGGCGGCGCCTTCGACGACATGCTCACCTGGATTACCTTGCCCACCCTGTACCAACGCATGCGCGCCGCGCGCAACCTGCCATGAGCCCCCGCCCGCATCCTTCGCGCCGCCAGGGCGGCTTTTCCCTGATCGAGATCGCCATCGTGCTCGTCATCGTGGGCCTGATGATAGGCGGCCTGGTCACGCCCTTGACGGTGCAACTGGAACAGCGCAAGGTGGCCGAGACGCAACAGGCGCTGAATGAAGCGAAGGAAGCGCTGACGGGCTACGCGCTGCGCTACGGTTACCTTCCCTGTCCCGCCATCTCCCCCATGAGCGGCCTGGAAGACCGGCGCGGCACCCGCTGCACGGGCGAAAAGCGCGCCGGCTTCCTGCCGTGGGCCACCCTGGGGCTGCGTCAGGGCGACAGCTGGAACAATCTGTTCCGCTACAGCGTGACGCCGGCCTTCAGCGACAGCGGCCAGCTTTTCAGCCTGTCGACGCCGCGCGACATCAGCATCGTCACGCGCAATGGCGGCGCACTGCTGCAGGCGACGGCCTTGAACGACATCCCCGCCATGATCATGTCGCACGGCAAGAACGGTTTCGGCGCCACGGGCGTGCAGGGCCAACGCCAGGCTATGCCTTTCGGCAACAATGTCGACGAGCGCAACAATGCTACGAACGCTACCACCGTCATCAGCCGCGCCGCCAGCGGCCCGCAGCAGCCCGGCGGCGAGTTCGACGATATCGTCGCCTGGCTGTCGCCGAACATCCTGTTCAACCGCATGGTGGCCGCGCAAAGGCTGCCCCGCTGATGCCCATGCTCTCGCCCGCCGCCACCATCGCCCGCTACACCTTGCTCGAAGCGCTGCGCAGCCGCCTGCCGTGGCTGTTCCTGCTGGCCGCCTGCGGCGCCGCCGCCCTGGCCGGCTTCCTGCAGCAACTGGCGCTGACGGAAAGCGGCGCCGTGCAGGCGGCGCTGCTGGCGGCCGCCTTGCGCCTGGCCGGCGTCTTCCTGCTGGCCACCTTCATCATCACCAGCATGGCGCGCGAAGCGGCCGACCGGGGCCTGGAACTGCTGCTGGCGCTGCCCATGCCGCGCGCCGCCTACCTGCTGGGCAAGCTGCTGGGCTACGGGGCGCTGGCGGCCGTGCCCGCCGTGCTGTTCGGCCTGTTGATGACCCTGTTCGCCGCACCCGCGCAAAGCGCGCTGTGGGCGCTGTCGCTGCTGGGGGAATTGTGGATCGTCGCCGCCTTCAGCCTGCTGTGCGCGGCCAGCCTGCAGCAAGCCCTGCCGGCGCTGGCCGCCACCAGCGGTTTCTACGTGCTGGCGCGCATGCTGGACAGCCTGCAACTGCTGGCGCACGGCCCGCAGGCGGGCGACTCGCTGGCGCAGCGGGCCACGGCCGGCGCCATCGACGTGCTGGCCCTGCTGCTGCCCCGCCTGGACGCCTTTGCGCGCACGGAATGGCTGCTGTACGCCACCGGCGACTGGCCAGCCCTGGCCAATGTGGCGGCGCAAACCGGCATCTACGTGGCCTTGCTGGCCAGTTGCGCGCTGTGCGACTTTTACCGCAGGAACATCTGATGGCCGCCGCCCAGCGCCCCTGGAGCAGCGTGCCGCGCCCCCTGTGCTGGCTGCTGGCGGCATGCCTGCTGCTGCAGCTGGGCTGGCGCCTGGCGCAGCAGCAAGCGCCGGCGCAGGCGCGGGCCCTGCCCGCCGCGCCGCCGGCGGGCGTGGCGCGCCTGGCCAGCCTGGGCGAGCCGCTGGCCATGTCGAAAGCCATGCTGCTGTACCTGCAGTCGTTCGAAGACCAGGCCGGCGTCAGCCTGCCGTGGCGCCAGCTCGACTATGACCGCCTGGCCGGCTGGCTGGAAACGGCGCAAACGCTCGATCCGCGCAGCCAGTATGCGCTGGTGGCCGCCAGCGAAGTGTACGCGGGCGTGGCCGACCCGCAGCGCGTGCGGCGCATGCTGGCCTTTGTCGCCGCCAGCTTCGCGGCCGACCCGCAGCGCCGCTGGCCCGCCATGGCGCAGGCGGCGCTGGTGGCGAAGCACCAGTTGCGCGACCTGCCGCTGGCCCTGTCGTATGCGCGTGAACTGCGGCGGCTGGCGACGGGGCCGCAAGTGCCATCCTGGGTGCGCGAGATGGAAGCGTTCATCCTGGAAGACATGGACCAGCTCGACAGCGCCCGCCTGGTGATCGGCGGCCTGCTCGCCAGCGGCCAGATCAGCGATCCGCACGAACTGGCCTTCCTCGCGCGCCGGCTCGACGAACTTGCCAAAAAGAAAGCAAAGGCCACGCCATGACCCTTCCCTGCGCGCCCGGCACCAAATGCAGTAAACTGCCAATCCAAGTTGTCGCACTTTTTTCCAAGGAAATCCCATGCCCCCACGCCGCCAGCACGGCTTTACGCTCGTAGAAATCGCCATCGTCCTGGTCATCATCGGCTTGCTGCTCGGTGGCGTGCTCAAGGGACAAGGCTTGATCGATAGCGCCAAGGTGAAAAACATCATCCAGCAATCGAATGCGCTGACGGCCGCCGTCAACGCCTACCAGGACAAGTTCCGCGCCCTGCCCGGCGACGACCTGCAGGGCACCCTGCACGTGCCCAATTCGGCCGGCAACGGCAATGGCGACGGCCAGATCGGCGACGGCCAGCCGCGCGAATTCACCCTGGCGCCGCAGCACCTGGCCCTGGGCGGCTTCATCACCGGCTCGTTCAACGGCACCTCGCAATTCATGACCAGCGCCCAGGGCGGCGCCGTCTACCTGTACAACGACGAAGTGGCCGGCCGCGCCGGCAACGGCATCCGTTTCGACAACTTGCCCGAAAGCTACGCGGAACAGATCGACAGCAAACTCGACGATGGCGTGGCCAGCACGGGCAGCGTCCGGGCGAACATGCCCTATGGCAATGCCGGTGCTATCATCCCCCGCACCGCCGTCTTCTTCTGAGCCGTCAGTCACTATCAAAGGAATACCATGCCACTGCACCGCAAACTCATCGTCTCCCTGGCCGCCTGCGCCTTGCTGGCCGGCAGCGCGCACGCCCAATACGTGGGCCCGACGGCCGGCCCGGCCGCGCCCAGCAGCGTGGCCGCCATCCTGAAAAACCCCGTCGACGACCAGGCCGTCGTGCTGCGCGGCCATTTGCTGCGCAAAGTGGGCAAGGAGAAATACACGTTCTCCGACGGCACGGCGGAAATCCGCGTGGACATCGACGACAAGGTCTTCATGAACCGCAAGATCGACGCCAAGACCCAAGTGGAAATCCGCGGCGAAGTGGAGAAAGATTTCATGGAAAGCCCGGAAATCGATGTCGACGTGCTGACCGTGGTACCGTAAAGCCGCCTTGCCATCCCGCCGCCACGGCGGGATGGGCGTTTCCCCCTCCTCTGTATGCCTTGCGCAACCTTTTTTCCATTCCAGAAACTAGGCTTGTCAGAAGAATCAATTTCGTCTAGCATCTTTTCATTCAAGGTCAGCCAGCGCCAGCGTGAGCCTGCCTGTCGACTCATCCATTCTGGGAGCTTTCCGGGTGCAAGATTTGCCTTCGATACGCTCAAGAATTTCATGGCTGGTGCTCGCCTGGGTCATTCCGACGGCGCTCGTGTTTCTCCTGCTCGTGGCGCAAAGTTACACGCGCGAACGCGACCATGTTGTCAGCGAAACGGCGCAGGCGGCGCGCGCAGTGGCAGCCGCCGTCGAACGCGACTTGAACGGCGCCCAGATGGCCGCGCGCATCCTGGCCGGCTCGCCCGCCCTGCAAGCGGACGACATCGGCGCCCTGCGGGCCCTGGCCGCCGGCCTGCTGCAGCCTGGCCTGGCCGTCAGCGCCTTCATCGTCTCCGACGCCAAGGGCCGCCAGCTGATCAATACGACCCTGCCCGCCAGCCAGGCGCCGCCTCCCCTGCCGCAAAAATGGGCCGCCAGCATGGAGCGCACGCGCGACTCCGGCAAGCCGCGGCTGACCAGCCTGACCAAGGCGCCCGACAGCCTGCCGCAGCTGGCCCTGAACCTGCCCTTGCCGCGCAGCCAGGGTAGCGCCTACGTGCTGACGGCCCTGTACCCGCCCGACTACCTGGCCGTGCTGCTGCGCGAGCTGCACCTGCCAGCCTACCTGGGCGCGGCCATCATCAATGCCGACGGCATCAACGTGGCGCGCACGCTGGCGCCGCAGCGCTATGTGGGGCAGCGCACGGTGGCGCCCCTGCTGGAACAGATACGCCAGGCGCGCGAAGGCGTGCTGCGCCATGCCACGCTGGAAGGCATCGACGTCTATACGGGCTTTCGCCGCGCCCCGGACGCCGCCTGGACGGTGGCCGTCACCATGCGCACCAGCACGGTGGCGCAAGCCCTGCTGCGCTCGGTAGTCACGGGTTCCCTCATCCTGGCGCTGCTGCTGGGCGCCGGCTTCGCCCTGGCCTGGCGCGTGGGCGGACGCCTGGCCAGCACCCTGCAGGAACTGACGCAGCAGATCCATGCGCTGGCGCAAGGCAAACCCCTGCTCTCGAACCGGCACGCGGACCGCGAATCGGCCGACATGGCCAGCGCCCTGGGCGCGCTGGAACGCGACCTGCGGCGTCACCGCACGCAGCTCGAAAGCCTGGTGGCCGAACGCACGCTGGCCCTGGAAAAATCCACGCGGCTGCTGGAAACCGTGTACGCGACGGCGCCGATCGGCATGCTGTTCGTGGACCTGGACTTGCGCATTGTCATGATCAACCACTACCTGGCCGCCATCAACGGGGCCAGCGTGGCGCAGCACCTGGGCCGTCCCCTGGGCGCCATGCTGTTCGACGACGCCGTGCGGGCGGAGGTGGAACGCTGCGTGCGCCAGGTGCTCGGGACGGGACAGCCCATCGTCGACATCGAATTGAATGGCCACAGCGGCCGGCAGCGCGAGCAACTGAGTCACTGGATCGTCTCGTACCACCCGATCTTCGGCCCGGAACAGCAGTTGCTGGGCGTATCGGGCCTGTGGCTGGACATTAGCGAGCGCAAGCGCAGCGAAGCGGAATTTCGCCGCTCGAAACACTTGTTTGGCACCATCATCGAAAACATCCCGGCCATGGTCTTCGTCAAGCGCGCCGACAAGCTGAGCTTTGAAATGGTCAACCGCCACGCGGAACTCACCCTGGGACGCTCGCGCGAACAGTTGCTGGGCAAGACGGACCACGATTTCTTCCCGCCGCAGCAGGCGTCCGCCTTCGTCAGCGCCGACCGCAAGCTGCTGGCCACGGGGCAGATGGTGGAAATCGAACAGGAAGCGATCAATACGGCCGACGGCACCACGCGCCACTTCACCACGCGCAAGGTGGTCTTGCGCGACGATGCGGGGCGCGCCAGCCATGTGCTGGGGGTATCGATCGACATCACGGAACGCAAGCGCGCCACCGAGGTGCTGCACGCCACCACGTGGCGCCTGGAACAGAACGAACGCTTCATCCGCACCGTCACCGACAACCTGCCCGGCATGGTGTCGTACTGGGGCGCCGATTTGCGTTGCCGATTTGCAAATAAATTCTATAACGAATGGTTTGGCCGCAGCAGCGCCGAACTGGCCGGCATCCACATGAGCGAATTGCTGGGGCAGGAACTGTTCGACGTGTATGCGCCCCACGTCGAGGGCGTGCTGGCGGGCCGGCCGCAAAGCTTCGAGCGCGACCTGCTCGATCCCGGCGGCCAGGTGTGCCACACGTGGACCAATTACATCCCCGATTTCGACGACGGCGGCGGCGTGCGCGGCTTCTTCGTGCTGGCCTCGGACGTTTCCGAGCTCAAGCGCACGGAATTGCGCCTGCATGAACTCAACGAGCAGATGGTGCGCGCGCGTGACAAGGCCGAGGCCGCCAGCGTCGCGAAAAGCGAGTTCGTCGCCAACATGAGCCATGAGATCCGCACGCCGATGAATGCCATCATCGGCCTGGCGCGCCTGCTGGAAGAGTCGCCGCTGGAACGGCGCGAGCGCAGCTATGTCGGCAAGATCCAGATGGCGACGCAGTCGCTGCTCAATATCGTCAATGACGTGCTCGATTTTTCCAAGATCGAGGCGGGACAGATGGTGCTGGAACAGCGCCGCTTCCAGCTCGAACGCATGTTGGGCAGCGTGGGCGTGTTGCTGGCCAGCAGCGCCTGGGCGCGCGGCGTGGAGCCCGTGTTCGTGCTCGCCCCCGGCGTGCCGGACGAACTGATCGGCGACGCCCTGCGCGTGGAGCAAATCCTCATCAACCTGATGGGCAACGCCGTCAAGTTCACCTCGCATGGCGAAGTGGTGTTGTCGATCGACAAGGTGGCCGAGGATGCGGACAGCGCCACCCTCGAGTTTTCCGTGCGCGACACGGGCATCGGCATCGGCGCGGCCGAGCAGGAACGCATCTTCGATGCGTTTTCCCAGGGCGACAGCGGCACCAGCCGCAAATATGGGGGCACGGGACTGGGGCTGGCCATCTGCCGGCGCATGGTGGAATTGATGGGCGGCACCCTCAGCGTCAAAAGCACGCTGGGCAAGGGCTCCGACTTCCGCTTCGGCTGCCGCTTCGACAAGGTGGCGCCGCCGCCCGAACCGCCCGGCAAGAGCGCGCCCAGGGTCCAGTCGCTGCTGATCATCGACGACAATGCCAGCGTGCGCGCCATGCTGGAAGAGTGGTGCGCGGCGCAGGGCTGGCACAGCCGCAGCGCCGACAGCGGCGCGGCCGGCCTGGCCCTGCTGCGCGCCCACGCCAGCGGCGGGACGCCGGCGGACCTGGTGCTGCTCGACGCGGCCATGCCCGGCATGGATGGCATTTCCATGCTCACCGAGGCGCGCGCCGACGAACGCCTGGTACTGCCGCCCGTGATCATGCTGGTGGCCGACCAGGATAGCGAAAACCTCGAACGCCTGGCCGACAGCCTGATGCTGGCAGGCATCGTTTCAAAGCCGGCCACCCCGGCGCGCCTGCTGGCGGCCGTGACGGCCGTGCGCGAAGGCCGCAGCACGCCTTCGGCGCTGCCCGTGTCCACGCCCTTGTCGGGTTTGCTCACCGGCATGCGCGTGCTGCTGGTGGAAGACAATGAAATCAACCAGGAAGTGGCGCAATACATCCTGCTGCATTCGGGCGCGCGCGTGACCGTGGCCGCCAACGGCCGGCTGGCCGTCGACTTGCTCACCAGCACGCCGGACGCCTGGGACGTGCTGCTGATGGATTTGCAGATGCCCGTCATGAACGGCTACGACGCCACCCTGGCCATCCGCGCCCTGGGCTTGCCGGACTTGCCCATCATCGCCATGACGGCCAATGCCATGGACGAAGACCGCCTGCGCGCCATCGCCAGCGGCATGAATGCGCATGTGGCCAAGCCCATCGACGTTGACGAGATGATACAGACGCTGACCCGGCTGGTGCCGGCGCCCTTGGGTGGCGACAGCGCCGTGCCGGCAGCCGATGCCGTCGCGCGGACGCTGGACTTGCCCGCCACGGTGCCCGGCATCGACCTGGCGGCGGCCCTGCACCGCTTCGGCGGCGACTATGGCGCCTTCCTGGCCCTGCTCAAGCGCTTTGAGAATTCGCAAGGCGACGCCGTCGAGGAAACGCGGCGCCTGCTGGCCGCCGGCCAGGCGCAGCAGGCGGCGCAGCTGCTGCACCGCGTGTGCGGCGTGGCGGCCAACCTGGGCGCCACGCAGATCGCCAGCCTGGCCGCCGAGACGGAGAAAACGCTGAAAACGGGGCAATCGCACGCCACGGCCGCCTTGCTGGGCCGCCTGGAACAGGCGATGGCCGAAGTCATCGAAGCGGCGCGCACCCTGCCTTCGCCCTTGCGGCGCGGCCAGCCGGCGGCGGCCGCGCCCGGCAGCGGGCCCGTCGACCTGCACGCCGGCCTGGCCGAATTGCTGGTCTTGATCCGCAACAACAACCTGAAAGCGCTGGCGCAATTTCACGCGCTGCACCCCGCCCTGCAACAGTCAGACCGGGAAGCGGCGCTGGCGATGGCACATGCGATTGAAACGCTGAATTTTGCCGAGGCGGAAAAACTCGTGCTCGATCAGCTGAAACGAGAGGAAAACAAGTGAGCTGGACCAACCTTGCCATGAACGGGCGCATCCTCATCGTCGATGACGCCATGGAAAACATCCAGATCCTGCACCAGCTGCTGCGCGAGGAGCACGACGTGCTGTTCGCCCTGAGCGGTGTGAAGGCGCTGGAAATTGCGCACAATCAACTGCCGGACCTGATCCTGCTCGACGCCGTCATGCCCGGCATGGATGGCTACGCCGTGTGCAGCGCGCTGCGCGAATCGGCCCTGCTGAGCGCCATTCCCGTCATCTTCGTCACGGCCCTGAACCAGCCCGAGGACGAGACGCGGGCGCTGGAAGCGGGCGCCGTCGATTTCATCACGAAACCGTTCAACGCGGCCGTCGTGCGCGCCCGCGTGCGCAGCCAGCTGACCATCAAGCGGCAGGCGGACGCCATGCGCGAACTGTCGCTGACGGATTCGCTCACGGGCGTGGCCAACCGGCGCAGCTTCAACGACACGATGGACAGCGAATGGCGGCGCTGCGCGCGCGACGGCGTGCCGATGGCCATCATCATGGCCGATATCGACCATTTCAAGGATTACAACGATACGTACGGCCATCAGGCGGGCGACCTGTGCCTGCAGCAAGTAAGCGCCGCCCTGCGCCGCTGCGCCGTGCGCCCGCCCGACCTGCTGGCGCGCTATGGCGGCGAGGAATTCATCATCCTGCTGCCGCAGGAAACGCGCGACGGCGCCGAAGTGGTGGCCCAGCGCATCCTCGACGAAGTGCGCGCGCTGGACATTCCCCACGCCAAATCGAGCGTCGGCCCGCACGTCACCGTCAGCCTGGGCATGGCCAGCGTCATGCCCACGGAAGGCATGGCCCCCAGCACCCTGATCCGCGCCGCCGACGCCCTGCTGTACCGCGCCAAGCATACGGGGCGGGACAGGTATTGCGCGTCGGAAGAGGAGTGAGCGGGCAGGCTAGCGGCTCCTTGCCGGCGCGGCATTGGAACGATTGCCCCCCGATGGCCGTCCCGTCGTGCTGGGCCAGCCGCCCGCATTGCCCGGGCCAGGACCTCTGCCCGTAGCGCCGCTGCCCCCGGCGGCCGCCTTGCCGCTGCCCGTGGCGCCCTTGCCGGCGCCGCTATTTCCACTGTTTGCCTTGTTGGACATCATCGCCTCCTTCGCCGGAAAACGCCGGCGCGCCACCAGCGTACACCCGGCGCACGCGCAGAAGCGCACGACTGCCTGCCGGCCAGCGAAGCGGGTTCAACTTGCTGCTCAGGGATAACACCGCATCAAAAACTCCGCCACGCACACAGGTTTCGTGTCGCCTTCCCGCTCCATGGTGACGGCCCAGTTGACTTGCGCCCCTTCCGGCAAGTCGTCGACGGAGAGGATGTCGAGGCGCGCGCGCAGGCGGCTGTTCACGGGTACGGGCGCGGGGAAGCGCACCTTGTTGAGCCCATAGTTGATGGCCATGCGGATGCCGGCCATGTGCAAGGCCCCCTGCAGCATGGCGGGCAACAGGGACAAGGTCAAGAAACCGTGCGCCACGGTGCAGCCGTACGGCGACTCGCGCGCGCAGCGCTCCGCGTCGACGTGGATCCACTGATGGTCGTCCGTCGCATCGGCAAAGGTATCGATGCGCTGCTGGGTGATGGTCAGCCAGTCGGAAACGGCCACGTGCTGTCCTGCCAGAGCCTGGAAACCGGCGATGCCGGCGATATCACGCATGGTGTTGCTCCGCTGGCTCCGCCGGGCGGCGGCCGAACATGCCCATGCCCTCCACCGTCGTCACCACTTCGCCGTGCTGGTTGCGCACGCTCCACACGGAAATGACGATGCCGCGGTCCGGTTTCGACGTGGATGGGCGCACTTCCTTGACCTGGTAGGTCAGCTGCAAGGTATCGCCCGCGCGCACGGGCTTGAGCCAGCGGATGCTGTCCAGGCCGGGCGAGCCCATGCTGGACGAGTGTTTGAGCAGGTTATCCACCACCAGGCGCATCATCATGCCGCACGTGTGCCAGCCGCTGGCGATGACGCCCTTGAAGATGGTTTTTTCGGCGGCCGCATGGTCGACGTGGAACGGTTGCGGATCGAAATCCGTGGCGAAGGCGATGATTTCCCGCTCCGTCACGTGGCGCTGGCCCAGGTCGATTTCCAGGCCTTGCGTAAAATCTTCGAAATACCAGTGCTTGGGTTTGATTCCGGTCAATGCGGTCATGCGGTCTCCGTCGGCAAAAAGCCCGGCTGGGCGATAAAGCGCTCGATATGGTGCTCCACGTCGCCCAGGGTCAGGGCGATCATGGAAAGGCGCTTGAAATGGTGGGCGGCAGGCAATTCATCCGTCACGCCCATGCCGCCATGCAATTGCACGGCTTGCTGGCCGACAAAGGTGGCGGCAAGGCCCACCCTCGCCTTGGCGGCGGAGACCGTGCGTCGCCGCTCGGCCGCGTCGGCACTGTCGACCTTGGCGGCGGCCAGCATGGCCATCGAGCGCGCCTGCTCCAGGTGGATGAACATGTCGGCCATGCGGTGCTGCAGGGCCTGGAACTTGCCGATCGGCGCGCCGAACTGCTGGCGCGTTTTCAGATACTCGAGCGTGGCGGCGAAGATGGCGTCCATGGCGCCCACGGCTTCCGCGCACAGCAGGGCCGCGCCGTAATCGACGGCCGCGTCCAGCACGGCCCAGCCCTGCCCCGCCTGACCGATCAGCGCGTCATGCCCCAGCACCACTTGCACGAGGGTGACGGTGGCGGCACGCTGGCTGTCGATGGTGCGGCAGTCGCGCACGGTTACGCCCGGCGCATCCACAGGCACGAGGAACAGCGAAATGCCATCCGTGCCGTCCTGGCCGCCGCCGCTGCGCGCGGAAACGATCAGGGAATCCGCCTGCGCGCCGTGCAGCACGACGGTTTTCTCGCCGTCCAGCACGAAACCGTCGCCGCTGGCGGTTGCCGTGGTGGCGATGTCATGTAAATCGTGGCGCGACTGGCGTTCGCCCAGCGCGCACGCGAGCTTCAGGCTGCCGCCGGCAACCTGCTCCAGCACGGCGTCATGACCGCCCGCCAGGGTCAGGAAGCGCGCCCCCAGCATGGTGGCGAAATACGGTTCGACCACGAGGCCGCGCCCCAGTTCCTGCATTACCAGCAGCATGTCCACGGCCGTGCCGTCGAAGCCGCCCGCCGCAGCCGGCAGCGGCAAGGCCGTCATGCCCAGCTCGGCCAGGGTGGCCCAGGCAGCGCTTGAGACGCCCGTGGCCGAGTGGACGATCTGCTTGCGCGTTTCAAACGAGTAATCCTTGTCGACCCAGCGCCGGAGCGCGTCGGCGAATTGCTGCTGTTCCTGATTAAAATGGAAGTCCATGTCGTCTCCTTCTGGCTTACAGGCCCAGGATCATCTGCGTGATGATGTTTTTCTGGATTTCATTCGAGCCGCCATAGATCGATGTCTTACGGTAATTGAAGTAATACGCGGCCAAGGGCGCTGCCAGGTCGTCGCCGCCAGCACTGTGCGGCGCGCCGCCATCGAGGAAAGCGGGATCGAACGGCAAGGCTTGCGGTCCGATGGCTTCCACCATCAGTTCCGTCAGCTGCTGCTGCAGTTCCGAACCGCGCACCTTCAGCATCGACGCCTGCGGTCCCGGCCCCTTGCCCTCATCGCTGATGACGCGCAAGACCGTCATTTCCAGCGCCATCAGTTCGATTTCCAGGTTAGCGACCTTGGCCGCGAAGGCGGGATCGTGCAGCAGCGGCGCGCCGCGCTTGGTTTGCTGCATGGCAAGCTGCTTGAGGAAAGTCAATTCGCGCTTGGAGCGGCCCACGGCGGCGATGCCTGTGCGCTCGTGCCCCAGCAGATACTTGGCATAGGTCCAGCCCTTGTTTTCCTGGCCCACCAGGTTGCTGACGGGCACGCGCACGTTGTCGAAGAAGACTTCGTTCACTTCATGTTCTTCATCGAGCATGATGATGGGACGCACGGTGATGCCCGGCGTTTTCATGTCGATCAACAGGAAACTGATGCCTTCCTGCTTGCGCACCGTGCTATCCGTGCGCACCAGGCAAAAGATCATGTCCGCGTGCTGGCCCAGGGTCGTCCAGGTTTTCTGGCCATTGACGATGTAATGGTCTCCATCGCGCTGGGCCGTGGTTTTCAGGGAAGCGAGGTCGGACCCGGCGCCCGGCTCGGAGTAGCCCTGGCACCACCAGTCGTCGCAGTTGAGGATGCGCGGCAGATAGTATGCTTTTTGTTCAGCGTTGGCGAAGGCCATGATGACGGGCGCCACCATGTTGACGCCGAAGGGCAGGATGGGCGGCGTGGCGGCGCGCGCGCACTCGTCTTCCCAGATGTGGCGCTGCACGGCCGTCCAGCCCGTGCCGCCATGTTCGACGGGCCAGGCCGGCGCGGCCCAGCCTTGCTTTGCGACAATCTTGTGCCAGCGCACGTAATCGTCGCGGTTCAGGCGCAGATGCTGGCGCACCTTGCGCTGCAAGTCCGCCGGCAAATGGGTGTCGAGGAAGGCGCGCACCGTGTCGCGGAACGCCGTCTCCCCGGCCGTGTAATGCAGGTCCATGTCTGTCTCCTTGTTCTTATCGGTTGCCGTGATGACTGCACGCAAGGAAGCTCAGCGCACAAAAAAGCACGACCGTTCTCAAGGATTGTACAACAGATTGGGAGCGGCGCCAGGGGTTTTACAAAGGCTGGCGCGCAAGGGAAGCGGGCGGAATTGATTGCCTGCTGCCGCAGGCACTTCGCCTATATGTGCGACAGGATATTAATGAGCTTGCCGAAAGGGTCGCGCACGAAAAACCGCCTGACACCCCAAGGTTCATCGACAGGACCATATTCAATGGGAAACCCCGCCACACGCATGCGTGCCAATGCGGCATCCACGTCATCGACTTCTATGGAAAGGTCGGGCACAGCGGTGTTCGAGCCGCCTTGCGTCGCGAAGCTCACTTGCACGCTCATCTCGCTTTGCGAACCATACGTCATGATCCAGCCATGGTCCATCAACAGGCTCAGACCCAGCACGTCCTCGTAAAACGTCCGCGCCAGGCCCGGATCCGACGCCGGGAAATTTGCAACGATACGCTTGACTTGCATATTTTTCCTCCATGTCCATATAAGTCGAACCCTGCTCAATATCGTCATCCACGTCTCCAGACGTGTCCGCTTCTGGCGAGATTGCCACTGTACACAATTACCTTTGAAGCAACATCCCCCGCAGCAGCAATTCCAAAGCCGCGATTGCTTTTATCAGGCGCGCATTGCCTTCGTCACCGTCTGAGATCCAGAACGCCGCTTCTGCCAGGCTGCCGTAGATCAACGAAGCCAATGCCTCTGGGCAAGCGTCGACCACGATGCCTTGCTGAATCAGCTGCTGGATCAGCCCTTGCATCGATTCGAGGCAATGGCGCTGCGAATCCGGTGAGGCGCCGCCTAAAACCGCCCTGGCATCGCGCAAGACGATGCGCTGAATTTCCGGCTCCAGGGCCATCTCCAGATAGGCACGGCAGCGCTGGCGAAAGCCTTCCCACGAGTCTGCGGCGCTGTCGGATATGGCTTGCAGGCGGCCATCCATTTCCGCATCGATCTGCTCCACCACGGCCAGCAGCAAGCCCTTCTTGTCACCGAAGTGGTGATACAGGGCGCCACGCGTCAGCCCTGCCTGCGCGGTCAGGTCGTCCATCGATGTGTCGGCATAGCCGCGCTCGCTAAACACTTTGCGGGCCGTGGCCAGCAACGATGCACGGGTTTCTTCCATTTCCACACGGGTGCGACGAACCATTGCTCTCTCCTTGCATACGCAGCGTATGATTATTTACATTCATTACGTATGTATATATACTATTCATACGCGCTGTATGTATTATCACTTTGATGCCCCTCCGTTGCAAGCAGGGCGTGCGCCGCTTATCAAATGATCACATGAAGGAAATGAACCATGAGTACGTCTCCCCACGCTGCCACAGAAACCGCTGTCCGCCACCCATGGCTGGCGGTCGGCGCTGTCGGCATGGCCACCTTTTCGGTCGTGACGACGGAAATGCTCCCGGTCGGCCTGTTGACGCCGATTGCAGACACGCTGGACACCTCCACGGGAACCGCCGGCCTGATGATCTCGCTGCCAGCATTGCTGGCGGCCTTGTTCGCGCCGCTGGTCGTGGTCGCATCGGGCAGCCTGGACAGGCGCAAGATTCTCTGTGGTTTGCTGACACTATTGGTGATCGCGAACATTGCCTCGGCCCTGGCGCAAAACATGGCGTGGATGCTGGCTGCCCGTGTGCTCGTCGGTTTTTGCATGGGCGGCATCTGGGCCATCGCCGGCGGCCTCGCTTCCCGCCTGGTTCCTGCCCGCTCGACCGGCCTGGCAACGTCGATCATCTTCGGTGGCGTGGCGGCCGCTTCCGTGCTGGGCGTGCCGCTAGGCGCACAAATCGGCGACGTTGCGGGATGGAGATGGGCCTTCGGCGTCATGGCGCTGTTCAGCAGCCTGGTACTGGCGCTGCATCTGGCGGTCATTCCCGCACTGCCCGCTGCCGGTGCGGCGACCTGGCGCCAATTCGGCAAACAGCTGCGCAGCAGGCAGTTGCAGGCGGGGCTGCTTCTGACTCTGTTGCTGGTGAGTAGCCATTTCATGGCCTTTACCTTCGTGCGCCCGCTACTGCTGTCGATTTCGGGGTTTGGTGCGCAATGGCTGGGCGCGCTGCTGTTTGCCTATGGCTGCGCGGGCATCATTGGAAACTTCCTGGCCGGTGTCGTGGCAGCGCGGCGCACGGCGACAACCATCATCGCCATCTCAGGCGGACTGCTGCTCACGCCGCTGCTGTTCCTGGCGATCGGCGATTCCGGCATCGGCGGCGGCATGGTATTGCTGGCCTGGGGACTCGCCTACGGCGGCGTATCGGTCGGCCTGATGACCTTGATGCTGAAGGCGGCGCCCCGGGCCGTGGAGATCGTCGCCGCGCTGTATGTAGGTGTCTTCAATATCGGCATTGCGCTCGGTGCGTGGACCGGTGGCCAGGCAGTGGACAGGCTGGGCCTCTCAGCCAACCTGTGGCTTGCCGCAGGATGCGCCGCAGCTGCCTTGCTGCTGGCTTTTGGCATCCGTTTTATTGAAGCCAACAAGCAACTTCGCCCTGCAAGCGATTGACGCTGGCCGCCATCACCCGTACAGATGCAGCAGCACTTGCAGGGCCACGATCTTGACGATGGTCATGCTGGGGAAGATCATCGCATAGCCCAGGTTCGGGCGGTCGGACTTGGCCAGGCGGTTGGCGAACACCAGCACGGCCGGGTTGCCCGTGGCGCCTGCCGCGATACCCAGCAATTCAGGAAACGGCAGGCGCAGAAAGACCTTGCCCAGGATCACCACCAATGCCACCACCACCAGCACCGTCACGGCCCCCAGCGCCAGCATGGGCAAGCCATCGGCGCCCACCTGCTGCACGAAGGGCAAGCCGGACGCCATGCCGACGGAGGCGAGGAAAATCGTCAAGCCATAGTTGCGCATGACCAGGTTGGCCGACAGCGGCAAGCGCCAGCTGATCTTGCCGACCCTGCCCAGGCGGCCCAGGATCAGCGCCATCACCAGCGGACCGCCCGCCAGGCCCAGGCTGAACGAACCTATCCACGGCAAGGGGATAGGCACCAGGCCCAGCAGCACACCCAGCACCATGCCCATGCCCAGCGAGACATAGCTGAACTCGGCCGTGGCCGTGATGGAATTGCCGAACAGCTTGCGCACGTCGGCTGCATGTTTCGCCGGTGCAATGGCCATCACCCTGTCGCCGAATTCCAGGGTCAGGAACGGATGGGGCAGGATCATCGCATCGCCGCGGCGTATGAAGGCGATCTGCAGGGGAAAATCCTTGCCCAAGTTCAATTCTCCCAGGGGCACGCCGACGATTTCCGCATCCGACACGAACACTTCCGTGCCATCGAACGCGCTGCGGTCCTTCATCAGGCGGCCCGGGTCCAGGTGGCCCAGCGCCGTGCGCGCCGCTTCCACGCCCGCCACCGTGCCCGACACCATCAGCGCGTCCCCGACGCCAAGCACGAGGCCCGGATCGGGCAAGCGGTTCTGGTGGCCCTGGCGCACGCCGATCACTTGCACGCCCGCCAGGGGGCCATCGGCCAGTTCGGACAGGGCCGCACCCGCTAATTTGGCTTCATCGATGGTAATTTCGGACACGACGATGGGCGCCGGCGGCGGCGTCAGCACGGGTTTTAATATGCGCCCCGCCAAGTACAGGCCCAGCATGGGGCCGACGACGCCGAACGGGTACGCGACGGCATAGCCGACGGCCGCGTCGCCATTGCCGTGCGACGCTTCCAGCGCCGCCTGCAGGGCAGCCGTGCTGGTCATGGCGCCGGCAAACACGCCGCTGGCCATGCGCAGCGAGATATCGATCCACTGCCCGCCCCAGACGGACACGGCCAGGCCGCCCATGACGGCGGCAAAGGCGATCAGGTTATGTTTCTGCCCCGCGCCGCGCAAGCCGGCGAAAAACTGCACGCCATACTGCACGCCTATGCCATACAGGAACAGCAGCAGGCCGATGGAGCCGACCATCGGCGGCGGCACGGAGCCGGGAGCAAACGCGCCCAGCGCCAGCCCCGCGAACAGCACGCCGCCCACGCCCAGAGAAAAGCCGAACACGCTGATGCGCCCCAGCGCATAACCGGCGCCAATGACGAGAAACAGGGCGAGAATGGGCGTGGACTCCAGCGTGTGGCGAAATAATTGAAGCATCAGGCAACCTTGGTCTGGGGAAGGCCCAGTTTAGCATGCACAAAAGCAACACGATGGCGATGATGGCAAGCAAGCGTGCGCAGCTTTGTGCATGTAAAACGGGCAAAAAAAAGCCCGCTGCGGGAGCGGGCTGAATCTAATTCCTGTGAGGAAGTAGAGGAGACAGGTGCAATGATGCCGCATCGCAACATATAAATCCAATTGCATGTTGTGATGATGGAAATATGTTTCATTAATATCTGACCTGGGACGTTCCGAAAATGAGGAGTTTTCGATGCGATCGTTGTTCGCGCGTCACCAGCACGCGGGCTTGCTCCACGCTTACGCAAGTCTGCGGCGCAAACCCTGCCGGCACGGTCTGCGCATCGCGCGCGATGACTTGCGGATCATTGAGCACGTCATAGTCTGCACGCTTGAAAAACAGTTGCTCGATACCGCCGTCTCCCGCCGGCAACGGCTTGACGACGATGAGCGACCAATGGCCTTCATCCCCGAGAAATTGCTTTTGCTTCAGGAAGGCGTTGACGCGACCTGCATGGGGCGCCGATTCGCTCAGCTCGCTCTGATAAAGACCCAGCGGGCACAGCGCCGTGCCGGCCGGCCACCCCATGTCGGGCAACGCTGCGACCGCGACCGGGCGCAACTGGGCCAGATGGCGGTCGAACGGGTGCTTTTCCGCCGAGCAGGCGCCAAGCGCCATCAGCGCGAGCATGCCCGCGGCGCGTAACAGAGGCATCATCCGTTGGTTTCCTTCTGGAGGGTAGGATTACGTGAAGGTATGGTAAGCGATCAGCCGATGAAAACGGGCAAAAAAAAAGCCCGCTACGGAAGCGGGCTGAATCTATTTCCTTGGAGGAGATAGAGGAGACAGGTGAATGATGCCGCATCGCAGCATCATTATCCAATTGCATGTTGTGATGATAGAAATACGATCCCGCTATATCTCGACAGGCCTCCCCTGCCCCGCCATCCTCAAACCTTGTCGCCGCGCAAGGTTTTCGCTGCCGCCACCATATTGGCCAGCGCGGGAATGACTTCTTTCCAGCCGCGCGTCTTGAGGCCGCAATCGGGGTTGACCCACAAGCGGTGCGCGGGGATGCGTTCGGCCGCCTTGCGCATCAGCGTCACCATCTGTTCCTGGCTCGGAATGTTGGGCGAGTGGATATCGTAGACGCCGGGGCCGATTTCGTTCGGGTAATTAAAATCATCGAAGGCGTCCAGCAATTCCATGTCGGAGCGCGACGTTTCGATCGTGATGACGTCCGCATCCATGTCGGCGATCTGCGCGATGATGTCGTTGAATTCCGAATAGCACATGTGCGTGTGGATCTGCGTTTCATCGGCCACGCCATTGGCCGTGATGCGGAACGATTCGACGGCCCAGCGCAGGTACTCGGCCCATTGCGATTTGCGCAGCGGCAAGCCTTCGCGCAGCGCCGCTTCATCGATCTGGATCACGCGGATGCCGGCCTGTTCCAGGTCCTGCACTTCGGCGCGCATGGCCAGCGCCAGCTGGTGGCACGACACGGAACGGGGCTGGTCGTCGCGCACGAAGGACCAGTTCAGGATGGTGACGGGGCCCGTCAGCATGCCTTTCATCGGCTTGTCCGTCAGCGACTGGGCATAGGTGCTCCACTCCACCGTCATGGCGCGCGGGCGGCTGATGTCGCCGAACAAAATGGGCGGTTTCACGCAGCGCGAACCGTAGGATTGCACCCAGCCGAACTGGCTGAAGGTGTAGCCATCCAGCTGTTCGCCGAAGTATTCCACCATGTCGTTGCGTTCCGCCTCGCCATGCACGAAGACGTCCAGCCCCAGGCTTTCCTGTTCCTGCACGCAATGGGCGATTTCCGCCTGCATCAGCTGTTTATAGCCGGCTTCGTCCAGCTGGCCGCTGCGGAACTGGCTGCGGGCCTGGCGGATTGGCGCCGTCTGCGGAAACGAACCGATAGTCGTCGTCGGGTACAGCGGCAGTTGCAGCAATGCAGCTTGCTTGGCGGCGCGCGCGGCATAGCCGCTGGCGCGCTGGCCCAGGCTGGCGTCGATGCGGGCCACGGCCGCCTTGACTTGAGGATTATGCACGCGCGGCGACTGGCGGCGCGCTTGCACGGCGGCGAAATTCGCGTCCAGCGCCGCTTGCACGGAGGCGCGGCCCTGGTTCAGGGCGCCGGCGATGGTGTGTACTTCATCGAGCTTTTGACGGGCAAAGGCCAGCCAGGATTTGATCTCCGTGTCGAGCTTTTGTTCGCTGTCCAGGTCGACGGGCACGTGCAGCAGGGAGCACGACGGCGCGATCCACAGGCGCGACTGCAGCCTGGCGTGCACGGGTTCCAGCCACGCCAGCACCTCGTTCAAGTCCGTCTTCCAGATATTGCGGGCGTTCACCACGCCCAGCGACAAGACATTGGAACTTGGCAATTGGGCGATCACTTGCTCGACTTCCTCGCGGGCGTTGACGGCGTCCAGGTGCAAGCCCTGCACGGGCAGCGTGCACGCCAGCGCCAGATTGTCTTGCAGCTTGCCGAAATACGTGGCCAGCAGCAGTTTGACGCCGTTGACCTTGCTCAAGGCAGCGTAGGCCGTGACGAGCGCGTGCTGCCAGGCGCCGTCGAGTTCAGTGACGAGGATCGGCTCGTCGATCTGCACCCACTCCACGCCCTGCGCGGCCAGTTCCTGCAGCAGTTGCACGTAGACGGGCAGCAAACCTTGCAGCAGCGCCAGCTTGTCGGAATCGTCCTTGGCCTTGCCCAGCCACAAATAAGTGACGGGGCCGATCAGCACAGGCTTGGCCTTCACGTTCAGCTGGCGCGCCTGCGCCAGTTGCTGCAACAGGCGGCTGCTGTCGAGCTTGAATTGCGTGCCGGCCGAAAATTCCGGCACGATGTAATGGTAATTGGTGTCGAACCATTTCGTCATTTCGCCGGCGTGGACGCAGCTGCAATCGCTGTCGCTGGCCGAGCGGCCGCGGGCCACGCGGAAATAGTTATCGAGCGCCGCGCCAGTCAGGTGGCGCACGCGCTGCGGCAGGTTGCCGAGCGTAAAGCTCAAGTCCAGCACCTGGTCGTAGAAGGAAAAGTCGCCGACGGGCGCCAGGTCCAGCGCGTCCTGGTCTTGCCAGTGGCGCTGGCGCAATTCGGCGCCTTGCCCTTCCAGCGCGGCCAAGGTGCTGCCGCCCTTCCAGTAATCTTCCAGGGCGAATTTCAGTTCGCGTTTGGCGCCGATGCGCGGGTAGCCCAGATTATGTGTCGTGACGGTCATGGCGGTAGTGCCTCCTAGTGAAGTATGAATACATCATAGAGGCTTTCATCCATGAAAAATAATGGTAAAACTTCATACATCCATTATTAATACTCATGTGAATACGTGCTCGAATACAGGCGGGGCAAAAAAAAAGCCCGCTGCGCGAGCGGGCTGAATCTAATTCCTGTGAGGAAGTAGAGGAGACAGATGAATGATGCCGCATCGCAGCATATCAAGCCAATTGCATGTTGTGATGATGGAAATATGATTCATCAATATCTGTCGCAGCCAGGGCATCTCAGGCGCTGGCCCGCGCGATCAGCTGGTAGGCCAGCGGCGCCAAGGCTGGCGGCGCGGCGCCCTCGTCCACTTCGCCCAGGCGCTGCAGGATGGCTTGCGCGGCCAGCCGGCCGATGTCATAGCGGGGCACGCGGATCGTCGTCAGCGCCGGCATGAGTTTTTCCGAGAACGGGAAGTCGCCAAAGCCCGCCACCGCGCATTGCTCGGGAATGCGGATGCCCAGGCGCGCCGCTTCATAGATGGCGCCGGCCGCCATGTTGTCGTTGGCAAAAAACAGGGCGTCGGGCCGCTCGGCGCGCGCCATTTGCTCGCTGAATACCTGCCCGCCCGCATCGAGCGGCGCCGTCACCGACGCTTGCACGATTTCCGGACGCAAACCCAGCTGCTGCATGGTTTCCTCATAGCCTTGGGCCCGCTTGCGCGCGCGGAAATCGCTGCCGATGCCGCTGTCGACGTAGACGATGCGCCGGTAGCCTTGCGCGTGCAAATACAAGGTCATGTCGCGCCCCGTGGCGATATGCGAAAAACCGATTTGCGGATACGGCCGCTCGGAGCGGATATCCCACGTTTCGATGACGGGAATCTGCAAGCCGGCCAGCAAGGTTTCCGTGGCGGCGCTGTGGTCGGCGCCCGTCAGCACCAGCGCGCGCGGCGACCAGCCGAGAAAGGCGCGCACCACCTTCTCTTCCGTCTCTATCGAGTAATCGTGGGTGGCCAGCAGCAACTGGTAATTGTGCTGCGACAAGGTGGTCGACAAGCCCTGGATGGTTTCCGCAAAGATGGAGTTCGACACGCTGGGCACGATGGCGCCCACGATGCGCCCCTGAGTCGACGCGAGGCCGCCGGCCGCCTCGTTGCGGATATAGCCGAGCTGGTCGATGGCGCTCTTGATGCGCTCGCGCGTTTCCTGCGACACGCGGTCCGGCTCCTTGAAATAGCGCGACACGGAAATGGCCGAGGTCTGTGCCAATTTGGCCACATCGAACACGGTGCTGCGGCCAAGGCCACGCCGCTTGCGTACTGGGTCGTTCATGGGTACTGCCTTCTCAAAAATCGGTGATCACCATGCATCATGCCATGGCCGGCGGCACAGGGGATGCCAGAGTGGCGCCGCTGCGCCGCGGCGTACCGGCCGGGCCGCAGAAATTCCACTGTGGAAATTGGTGCCAATGAAATCATGCCGATAGTGTAATGGCTGCGCGCGGCAAGATGCCAGCCGGCGCGCATTCTCCCTGCATTAAATCTGTTGACAGCCCCCTGCGATTCAAATTATATTTCGCTGTACTTGCAATGTTAGCGCTAACAACGGCGACAGACAAGACCCGAGACAGCAGCACTGGAACGCCATACGCAGCGCGCCAGGCAACCAAAAAGGACACACATTGAGCTCCGCTACCTCCCGCCGCACGCTGGAATCCCTGCGCAGCCAGCGCTGGCTGGCCCCAGACGACATGCGCTCGTTCGCCCACCGCCAGCGCCTGCAGCAGATGGGCCTGCGCCGCGAGGAATTCCTCGACCGCCCAGTCATCGCCATCATCAATACCTGGAGCGACCTGTCGCCGTGCCACTCGCACCTGCGCGAGCGGGCCGAAGCCGTCAAACGGGGCATCCTGCTGGCCGGCGGCTTCCCCGTCGAACTGCCGGCCCTGTCGCTGGGCGAAGTGATGGTCAAGCCCACCACCATGATCTACCGCAACTTCCTCGCCATGGAAACGGAAGAACTGCTGCGCTCGCTACCCATCGACGGCGCCGTGCTGCTCGGCGGCTGCGACAAGACGACGCCCGGCATGTTGATGGGCGCCATCAGCATGGACATCCCCGCCATCTTCTGTCCTGCCGGCCCCATGCTCAACGACCGCTACCGTGGCCAGAGCGTGGGCGCGGGCACGCATACCAAGAAATTCTGGGACGATTACGTGGCCGGCGACATCGCCAAGCCCGAGTGGATCAAGCTGGAAGCGAAAATGACGCGCTCGCCCGGCACCTGCAACACCATGGGCACGGCGTCCACCATGACGTCCATCGTCGAAGCGATGGGCTTTACCTTGCCGGGCGCCACCAGCATTCCCGCCATGGACGCCAACCACGTGCGCATGGCTTCGCAATGCGGCGAGCGCATCGTCGGCATGGTGTGGGAAGACTTGAAGCCGTCGCGCTTCTTCACCCGCGCCGCGCTGTCGAATGGCGTGGCCGCCTACATGGCGCTCGGCGGCTCGACCAACGCGGCCATCCACCTGGTCGCCATCGCCGGACGCGCCGGCCTGGCCCTGTCGCTCGATGAAATGGATGCGATGGCGCAAAAAGTGCCCGTCATCGCCAACCTGTTCCCATCCGGCGACAAGCTGATGGAAGATTTCTTCTATGCGGGCGGCATGCCGGCCCTGCTCAAGGAAATCATGTCGCAGCTGGACTTGACGGCCTTGACGGTGACGGGCCGTACCCTGGGCGAGAACATCGCCGACGCCGTCTGCCTCGACGACAGCGTCATCCGCAAGGTGTCGCAGCCGGTGGCCGACGGCGCGGCGCTGGCAGTGCTGCGCGGCAACCTGTGTCCCGGCGGCGCCGTCATCAAGCCGTCGGCCGCCAACCCGAAGTTCGCCAAACACCGGGGACGCGCCCTCGTGTTCGACTCGAACGCGGAAATGCTGGCGCAGATCCACGCGCCCGACCTGGATATCGATGAAAACACGGTCTTGATCCTGCGCAATGGCGGCCCCATCGGCGCGCCAGGCATGCCGGAATGGGGCAATCTGCCGGTGCCGAAAAAGCTGCTGCAGCAGGGCATCCGCGACATGGTGCGCATCTCCGACGCGCGCATGAGCGGCACCCATTACGGCACCTGCGTGCTGCACGTCACACCGGAAGCGGCCGTCGGCGGCCCCCTGGCCCTCGTGCGCAACGGCGACATGATCGAACTGGACATCGCCGCGCGCAGCCTGAACATGGATGTGACGGACGAGGAACTGGCGCGCCGCCGCGCCGAGTGGCAGGCGCCGGCGCAGAAATATGCGCGCGGCTACACCAAGCTGTACATGGAGCACGTGACGCAGGCGGATCAGGGCTGCGACCTGGACTTCTTGCTGGGCAACGCCGCCACGCCGGAGCCGCCGATTTTCTGACGCCGCCGCCTTCCCTACCTATTAGAGAGCACAACTATGGATATCCTGGACAACCCTTTCCGCGCCTTGCTGGCGGACAACGCAGTACCGCTGGGCAGCTGGCTGATGGCCGGCACGCCCGTCACGGCCGAAGCCATGGGCTGCGCCGGCTTCGACTGGCTGGTGCTGGACATGGAACACGTGCCCATCGATTACCAGGATGCCTACCAGATCCTGCAAGCCTTGGGCGGCACGCCGGCCTGCCCCGTCGTGCGCCTGGCATGGAACGACCTGGTGCAGATCAAGCGCGCGCTCGACATCGGCGCGCAAACCCTGATGTTCCCCTTCGTGGAAAACGCCGGCGAGGCGCGCAGCGCCGTGGCCGCCACCCGCTATCCGCAACCGGGCCAGGCCATTCCCGGCACGCGCGGTTTTGCCGCCATGCACCGCGCCAGCCGCTATGGCACCGTGCCCGACTACGCGACGCGCGCCAACGGCGCCGTCTTCTCGATTATCCAGCTGGAAACCCCGGCCGCCCTGGCGCAGCTGGAAGAGATCGCCGCCGTCGATGGCGTCGACGCCCTGTTCGTGGGACCTGGCGACCTGTCGGCCGCCATGGGCCATATCGGCAACATCGGCCACCCGGACGTGCAGGCGGCCATTGCCGACGCGGCTCGCCGCGCCCGCGCCATCGGCAAACCCATCGGCATTGTCGGCCCCTCGCCGGAAATGGTGCACACTTTCATCCATTACGGCTATGACTACGTGGCCATCGCTTCGGACATGGGCATGATGATGCGCCAGGCCAATGCCTTTATCACGGCCCTGAAACCGTCGCTGGCGAAAGCCCTCGACACGGGCGCCTACTAATTGTTCTGTTGCAACACATTGTTGCAACGCACGTAACGCGCTCAGACGCGTCATTCGCATCTTTTGGAGACAAGCATGTCAGGTGTAAAACTGGAAAAGGTTGTCAAGAAGTACGACAACGGCGTCGAAGTCATTCATGGCATCGACCTGGAAATCAAGCAAGGCGAATTCGTCGTCTTCGTGGGCCCTTCGGGTTGCGGAAAATCAACACTGATGCGCATGGTCGCGGGCCTGGAATCGATCACGGGCGGCACCATCTCCATCGAGGGACAGGTCGTCAACGACTTGCCGCCGCGCGAGCGCGATATCGCCATGGTGTTCCAGGACTATGCGCTGTATCCGCACAAGTCCGTGTTCGACAACCTGGGCTTTGGCTTAAAACTGCGCAAGTTCCCGAAGGCGGAAATCGAACAGCGCGTGCGCGCCGCCGCCGCCATCCTGAAAATCGACCACTTGCTCGACCGCAAGCCGCGCGCCCTGTCCGGCGGCCAGCGCCAGCGCGTGGCCATGGGCCGCGCCATCGTGCGCCAGGCCAAGCTGTTCCTGTTCGATGAGCCGCTGTCGAACCTGGACGCCCTGCTGCGCTCGGAAATGCGCACGGAAATCAAGAAATTGCACCAGCGCATAGGCGCCACCACCATTTACGTCACGCATGACCAGGTCGAGGCGATGACCCTGGCCGAGCGCATCGTCGTGCTGTCAGGCGGCAACATCATGCAGGTCGGCACGCCGGACCAGATCTACAACGAACCCGTGTCGAAATTCGTCGCCGGTTTCACGGGCTCGCCGCCGATGAACTTCCTCGGCGCCAAGGTGGCGCGCAACGGCGCCGGCCTGGCCGAGATCGTGCTGGGCGCGGCGCGCCTTGCCCTGCCGCCGGAGCGCCAGGCCGCATGCGGCAAGCTCGACGGCCGCGCCGTGGAATTCGGCATCCGCCCGGAAGACATCACGCTGGAAGCGGCCAGTCCCGCCAGCGCCGCCCTGGCCGCGACAGTCGTGGTGGTCGAACCGCTGGGCGCGGAAACCCTGGTCATCTTCCAGTGCGAAGGGGGCGAATTGACGGCGCGCCTGCCGCCCACCTTCGCCCTGGCGCCGGGACAGCAAGTAACGGTACAGCTGGACATGGAAAAATTCCATCTGTTCGATCCGCAAGGGGGCGCGGTACTGCCCTCCCGATAAGCCGCGAACGACCGGCATACCCATTCCAAAAAAACAGGAGACAACATCATGCGTATCAAATCCCTCGTCCTGGCGCTCGGCGCCACTTTCGTCCTTGCCACCGGCTTGGCCACCAGCGCCCACGCGCAAACGGTCAAGGTGTTCGTCGGCGGCCAGGAGCGCCCCGAAGTCATGCGCGAACTGTTCGCCAAATTCATGGCCGCCAATCCCGGCGTCAAGATCGACCTGGAAACGGGCGGCGCCACGTCCGAATTGCAGCAGAAATACCTGAACACGGTGCTGTCGGCCGGCGACACCACCCTGGACGTGTTCCTGATCGACATCATCCGCCCGGCCCAGTACGCGTCGGCCGGCTGGATCGAAAGCCTGGACAAATACCTGGGCGCCGACCGCGACAAGATCATGGGCCAGTACCTGCCCGCCTACAAGCAAGCGAATATGGTCGACAACAAGGTCGTGGCCCTGCCCGCCTTTGCCGACGCCATGTTCCTCTACTACCGCAAGGACTTGCTGGCCAAGTACAAGCTGGCGGCGCCGAAAACCTGGGATGAGCTGGCCAGCGTGGCGCGCACCATCCAGGCCGGCGAAAAGAATCCGGAATTGCAAGGCATCAGCTTCCAGGGCAAGGCCATCGAAGGCGCCGTCTGCACCTTTTTGCTGCCGTACTGGAGCCAGGGCGGCGAACTGGTCACCAACGGCAAGCTGACCCTGGACAAGCCCAAGGCGGAAGCGGGCCTGGCCATGTGGCGCAAGCTGGTCGACCAGGGCGTGGCGAAAAAGAACATCGCCGAAGTGGCCACCGACGATACGCGCAAGGAGTTCCAGGCAGGCAATGTCTTGTTCGCCGTCAACTGGGGCTATGCGTGGAACCACTTCCAGGATGGCGCCGACAGCAGCGTGAAAGACAAGGTAGGCGTCGTCAGCCTGCCGGCCATGGCGGGCGGCAAGCCGGCCTCGTGCATCGGCGGCTGGCAGTGGGCCGTGTCCTCGTTCTCGAAGAACAAGGAAGCGTCCGCCAAGCTGGTGCGCTGGCTGTCGAGCCCGGAAGTGTCCAAGCAGCTGGCCATCAAGGCGTCCAACCTGCCCGTCTACCCATCCGTCTACCAGGACAAGGAAGTGCTGGCCGCCAATGGCTGGTTCGCCGATGCCCTGCCGGTGGTGCAAAGCGCCCGCTCGCGCCCCGTCACGCCGCGCTACAGCGAAGTGTCCGAAGCCGTGCGCGTCAACACGAATGCCGTGATGGCGGGCGTGAAGACGCCGGCGGCGGCCGTGGGCGAGATCGAAAACCGCGTCAAGCGCATCCTGCGCTAAGGGGATCACGCCCGTGCCGCCACGACGGCGGCGCGGGCGGCACACGCATACGCACACCGGAACAGACGAGGAAATCATGAGGCAACGCACCCTGAAAAGCCGCATCACGGACCCCAGCGAAACAACGCTGGCCTGGGTCCTGCTGACGCCGGCGATTCTCTTTTTACTGCTGATCGTGGCCTACCCGGTCAGCAAATTGATCTACAACAGCTTTTTCGACATCCGCCTGTCCGGCGGCAGCCTGCCCAGTTTCGTGGGCCTGGACAACTACAAGATGGCGCTGGAAGACGCGCTGTTCTGGAAGTCGCTGAAAAACACCGTCATCATCACCGTCGTCACCGTACCGGGCGCGCTGGTGGCGGGCCTGGGCCTGGCCATACTGGCCAACATGCCGTTCAAGTACCGCTGGCCCGTGCGCCTGGCGCTGCTGCTGCCGTGGGCCTTGCCGCTGGCCTTCGTCGGCCTGATCTTCGCCTGGTTCTTCCACAGCGAATACGGCCTGGTGAACGACATCATCCGCCGCATCGACCTCTTGATCCCCGGCCTGGGCTGGGAGCCGCAGATCTGGTTCAATTCGCCCGCGCTGACCATGGCCGCCATCTGCATCACGACCATCTGGAAAACCTCGTCGTTCATGGCCCTGATTT
The DNA here is from genome assembly GCF_023703445.1 of Janthinobacterium kumbetense. Classification (NCBI taxonomy): domain Bacteria; kingdom Pseudomonadati; phylum Pseudomonadota; class Betaproteobacteria; order Burkholderiales; family Oxalobacteraceae; genus Janthinobacterium; species Janthinobacterium kumbetense. The sequence goes on along the minus strand of NZ_JAMQGR010000001.1, from coordinate 356,692 downwards.
TACTGGCCGGCCTGCAAACCATCCCCGCCTCGCTGTATGAAGCGGCCGAAGTGGACGGCGCCAGCAAATGGAAGCAATTTACGGAAGTGACCCTGCCCCTGCTGGTGCCATCGATGCTGGTGGCGCTGATCTTCCGCACCCTGACGGCCATCCAGTCCTTCGATATTCCGTACAACATGCCCGGCCCTGGCGACGAAACCAAGACCCTGGCCATGTACATCCAGTCCAATACCGTCGATTACCTCGACGTGGGCTACGGCTCGACCCTGGCGGTCTTCATGTTCCTGCTGTCGATGGCCACCACGTTTGTGTATCTGAAATATGTAAGAGGAGACAAAGAATGAGCGGCCTGTTTTCATCGAAGCGCCTGCGCTGGTTCGCCGCCGCGATCGTCATCCTCAACGGCGTCTTCCCCGCCCTGTGGATCCTGTTTACCTCGCTCAAGACCGAGAGCGAGCTGACGCAAAAGCCGATCACCTACTGGCCGCACGAACCGACCATCGGCAATTTCATCTCCGCCTTCCAGGACCAGCCGCTGCTGACGTTCCTGACGAATAGCCTGATCGTGGCCGGCCTGTCGACCCTGCTCAGCCTGTTTATCAGCGCGCTGGCCGCGTATGCGATTGCCCGCCTGCGCCTGCGCTTCCGCGGCCTGATCCTGACGGCCATCATCGGCGTGTCGATGTTCCCGCTGGTGACCCTGATGGTGCCGCTGTTCGAAATCATGCGCAGCCTGGGCTTGCTGAACTCCTACTGGGCGCTGGTGCTGCCGTACACGGTGCTGAACCTGCCCATCTGCACCCTGATGATGGTGAGCTTTTTCCAGGATATCCCGCGCGACATCGAGAACGCGGCCATGCTCGATGGCTGCACCCGCCTGAGCGCCCTGTGGCGCATCGTGCTGCCGCTGGCCGCCCCTGGCGTGGCGACGGCAGCCATCCTCGCGTTTGTAAATTCCTGGGACGAGTTCCTGCTGGCGCTGTCGATGAATTCGGCCGTGGCCTACCGCACCCTGCCCGTCGGCATCCAGTTGTACCAGGGCGAGTTCGCCTTCCCGTGGCCGATCATTTCGGCGGCACTGGTGGTGGCCATCGTGCCCATCGTCGTGCTGATCGTGATCTTCCAGGAAAAGGTCGTCAGCGGCCTGACCTCGGGCGGCTTGAAGGGCTGAGAATGGACCACCAGTCTCCCTTCACCCTGGCGCACGGCGACTGCCGCGCCGACGTCCACCCGGCCACGGGTGGCGCGCTGGCGGCTTTCCGCTGGCGCGGGCGCGACATCCTGCGCGCCGCGCCAGCCGCTGCCGACGTGCGGCAGATGGCCTGCTACCCTTTGGTGCCGTATTCGAACCGCATCGGCAACGCCGTGCTGCAGGCGCAGGAACAGACGCATGCGCTGCGCGCCAACTTCCCGCCCGAGCCGCACAGCATCCACGGCTTCGGCTGGCAGCGCGCCTGGCACGTTGCGGCGCGTGCGGACGACAGCGCCGAACTGCTGCTGGTGCACGGCGGCGACGCCGACTGGCCGTTCGCCTGCGAAGCGCGGCAAACCGTGCTGCTCGACGCTGCCGGCCTGCGCCTGACTTTATCCGTGCGCAATGACGATACGCGCGCCATGCCCGCCGGCCTGGGTTTTCACCCCTACTTTCCGCTGGCGCCCGGCCTGCGCCTGCAGGCGCAATGGGATGGCGTGTGGAGCATGGGCGATGACCACTTGCCGGCCGGCCTCGCGCCCGTGGCGCAGGCGTCGCCATTCGCCACGCCGCAGCCCGTGGCCGGCTGGCGCAGCGACCATTGCTACAGCGGCTGGACGGGCCGCGCCAGCCTCGATTACGGCGACTACAGCGTGCAGCTGTCGGCCAGCGAGAATTGCCGCCACCTCGTGTGCTTCGCGCCCAACGACGAGCGCAGCTTCATCGCCATCGAACCCGTCACGCACGCGAATAACGCGTTTGCGCTGGCCGCGCGCGGCGCGCGTGACACCGGCATGCGCTTGCTGGCGCCCGGCGAGAGCCTGCACATCGCCATGCGCCTGGCCATCGAGGAGAGCCAGCATGCGTGAATGGCAAGCTGAACTCGTGCTCGATGCGCGCGCCCAGCTGGGCGAATGCCCGCTGTGGAGCGTGGCCGAGCAGTGTTTGTACTGGATCGATATCGCCGGGCGCCGCCTGCACCGCTACGATCCGGCCACAAGCCTCGACCGCGTCTGGTGGGTGCCGTGCGAGCCGGGCTGCATCGCCCTGGCTGAAAAGGGCGGCCTGGTGGCAGCCCTGCGCGACGGTTTCTACCGCTTCTATCCGCAGGAAGGCTTGCTCGACAAGCTGGCCGACGCCCCCTACGACAGCCGCGACATGCGTTTCAACGATGGCCGCTGCGACAGCGCGGGGCGTTTCTGGGCCGGCGCCATGTACGAACCGCGCACGGCGGAACTGGCTGCCATGTTTTGCCTGGAAAGGGGCGCCACGCGCCTGGGCTGGGGGCCGCAACAGGATCTTGGCGTGAAAGTCAGCAATGGCCTCGCCTTCGCTGCCGATGGCCAATCGCTGTTCCAGTCCGACACGCCGAACCACGTAATCTACCGTTTCGCCTTTGACGCGGCCAGCGGCCAGGTGGGCGAACGCAAAGTGTTTGCCCGCCTGCCCGCCAAGGGAGAGGACGCCGTGTACGGCGGCCGCCCCGATGGCGCGGCGCTCGATGCCGAAGGCTGCTATTGGAGCGCGCAATACGAAGGCGGCCGGGTGCTGCGCTTTTCGCCGCAGGGCGAGATCATCGGCATCGTGCGCGTGCCCGTCACGCGCCCCACCATGATCGCCTTTGGCGGCGCCGACCTGCGCACCCTGTACATCACCAGCGCGCGCGAAGGCGCAAGCGACGACGAACTGGCGCGCCAGCCGCAGGCCGGCGGCCTCTTTGCCGTGCGCCTGGACGTGGCCGGCCGCCCCGAACCCCTTTACCAGGATTGATATCCGGATATTCACCCTGAGGACAGCATGAACGCCAACATCACTCTCTACCCCAGCCTGCAGGACCGCGTGGTCTTCGTCTCCGGCGGCGGCTCCGGCATCGGCGCTGCGCTGGTCGAGCACTTCGCCCTGCAAGGCGCGCAAGTGGCTTTTTGCGACATCGACCGCGACGCCAGCGCCGCCCTGGCCGCGCGCCTGGCGCCCGTGTGCCGGCACGCACCCTATTTTGTATATAGCGACATCCGCGACATCGCCGCCTACCAGGCCAGCCTGGCCGACGTCGAGGCGCGCTTTGGCGCCATCCGCGTGCTGCTCAACAACGCGGGCCGCGACGACCGCCATTCGCTGGCCGAACTGACGCCCGAATACTGGGACAACTGCCTGGCGCTGAACTTGAAACACCACGTGTTCGCCATCCAGCAGGTGGCGCCCGGCATGGCGGCCGCCGGCGGCGGTTCCATCATCAACCTGGGCTCCATTTCATGGATGCGCGGACGCCCCAACCTGGTCGGCTACACCACGTCCAAGGCGGGCATCGCGGGCCTGTCGCGCACCCTGGCGCGCGAACTGGGCGAGCAGAATATCCGCGTCAACGCCATCGCCCCGGGCGCCATCGCCACCGACCGCCAGGCCGCGCTGTGGCGCGACCCGGAAGAGGACCGCCGCTTCATCGAACTGCAATGCCTGAAATACCGGCTCGACGCGGGCCACGTGGCCCGCACGGCCCTGTTCCTGGCGGCCGACGATTCGGACGGCATCACGGGACAGAACATCATCGTCGATGCGGGACTCGCCCAAGTCTCAGTCGCTGGTTAAGAACGCGAAAAAACCTACTGCGCGTCGCGATTTGCGGCTTCCGATGCTCACTGTGCATTCGCACAGCTCCGCTTCTCGGCCACAACTCGCTGCCGCTCGCTACGGTTTTGTTATGCGTTCTAAAACATATTCATCTTCAAGGAGAACCCTCATGTTGAACCTGCAAGACGCAAACCTGTTGAAACAGCAATGCCTGATCGACGGCGCCTGGTGCGACGCCGATGACGGCGCCACCATCGCCGTCACCAATCCCGCCACGGGCGAAGTGATCGCCACGGTGCCGCGCATGGGCGCGACCGAGACGCGGCGCGCCATCGCCGCCTCGCATGCGGCCTTCCGGCTGTGGCGCAAGCAGACCGTCAAGGCGCGCGCCACGGTGCTGCGCGCCTGGCATGCCTTGATTTTGCAGCACGCGGACGACCTGGCGCTGATACTCACCACGGAACAGGGCAAGTCGCTGGCCGAAGCCAAGGGCGAGATCGTTTCGAACGCGGCCTACCTGGAATGGTTCGCCGAGGAAGGCAAGCGCGCGTATGGCGACGTCATCGCGCCGCCGTCGAACGACAAGCGCATCGTCGTCATCAAGCAGCCGATCGGCGTGTGCGCGGCCATCACGCCGTGGAATTTCCCGAACGGCATGATCACGCGCAAGGCCGGCCCCGCCCTGGCGGCCGGCTGCAGCATGGTCCTGAAACCGGCGTCGCAAACGCCGCTGTCGGCCCTGGCCCTGGGCGAACTGGCGCTGCGCGCCGGCGTGCCGCCTGGCGTCTTCAATGTGGTGACGGGCGCGGCGCAGGCGATCGGCACGGAACTGTGCCACAACGACCTGGTGCGCAAGATCACGTTTACGGGGTCGACGGAAGTGGGCGCCTGGCTGTCGCGCGAGGCAGCCGGCACGATCAAGAAGCTGTCGCTGGAATTGGGCGGCAACGCGCCCTTCATCGTTTTCGAGGATGCCGACATCGACGCGGCTGTCGAAGGCGTGCTGATGTCGAAATACCGCAACAGCGGCCAGACCTGCGTCTGCGCCAACCGCATTTACGTGCAGGACAGCATCTACGACGACTTCGCAGCCCGCCTGGTGGCCAAGGTCGCCGAGCTGAAACTGGGGGCCGGCACCGAAGCAGGCGTCACGCAAGGCCCGCTGATCGATGAAAACGCCGTGCGCAAGATCGAGCAGCACATCGCCGACGCGCTGGCCAAGGGCGGCAAGCTGGCCATCGGCGGCAAGCGCCATGCGCTGGGCGGCAGCTTTTTCGAGCCCAGCGTGGTGCTCGAGGCGAACAGCGACATGCTGGTGGCCACCGAGGAAACCTTCGCCCCGCTGGCGCCGCTGTTCCGTTTCGGCAGCGAAGAGGAAGTCGTCGCCATGGCCAACGCCACGCAATTCGGCCTGGCCGGCTATTTCTACAGCCGCGACCTGGGCAGAGTCTGGCGCGTGGCGGAAGAACTGGAAGTGGGCATGGTCGGCATCAACACGGGCATGATCGCCAATGAAATGGCGCCGTTCGGCGGCGTCAAGCATTCGGGCATGGGCCGCGAAGGCTCGCACTACGGCATGGACGACTTCCTCGATATCAAATACTTGTGCATGGGAGGAATTTGATTATTTCAATGTAAGCAAGGCAGGGATCAGCAACCATACTCATAAAAAACACAGGAGACAAGATCATGCAAACGACATTCCGCAAGACCACCCTGGCCGCGGCCATCACCGGCGTGCTTCTCGCGGCGCCATTTGTTAGCGCTAACGCACGCGCTGACGAACTCAGCGACATGAAGGCCATGCTGGCGCAGTTGCAGGACAGGGTGGCGCAGATGGAAGCGAAAGCGGCGCAACCCGCACCGGCGGCGGCGATGGCGGCCGCACCGGCAACGGTGGCGGCCCCCATGCAGCCCGCCACCGGCTTCAACTGGAAACTGTACGGCCGTGGCGACATCGGCTATACGGTGTCGCGCGGCAAGGATGCCAGCGGGCGCCAGCTGACCAACCACCGCCTGAACCAGGGCGAGATGGCCAGCCGCCTGGGCCTCACGGGCGCCTGGGTCTTCAGCGACGAGTACAAGGCCATCTTCGGCGTCGAGACGGGCTTGAACTTGTTCAACGGCAATGCGGGCGGCGGCACGCAAAACAACACCACCTCATCCGTGCTGTTCAACCGGGGCTCCACCGTCGGCTTTGCCTCGACCACCTGGGGCTCGATCGAAGGCGGCACCATGTACATGGCGCCGTTCTGGGTCTCGCTGGGCGCCGACCTGGCCTCGGCGCACAATTACGGCGCCAACGACTTCAGCGCCCTGTTCTCGCTCACGCGGCCCGAATCCCTGGGCCGCTACCTGAAAGACCCCGTGACAAACAACGCCAGCAAGACGACGAGTTTGGCCGGCAACAACTCGGGCACGGCCTTGTTCTACGGCAATGCGCTGCGCTACCGCAGCCCCACCTGGAACAACATTTCTGCGGAAGTGTCATATTCGGCCGGCCAGCAGGCGTCTTCCGCCACCGACCTGGAAAACGATGGCCGCAGCTGGGCCGCCAACGTGCTGTACAAGAAGGGCGATCTGTTCCTCGGCTATGCGCACATGGATTACCTGCAAAGCAACGACATCAGCACTGGGGGCACGCCGAACTTCCTCAAGCGCAACCAGGTCACGGACATCGTCGGCGCGCGCTACAAGTGGAACGATTTTACCTTGGGCGGCTCCTACACCTCCTACCGCGTGTCGAACGCGGGCGGCTATGCGGCCGATGCCTTCGGCGTCTCGGGCGCCTACGACCTCGGCAAGCACCGCATCGAGGGCAGCCTGGCGCACATCAGCTATGACGGCGCCAACGCCAAAGGCGCTTTCGGCACCAACACGGGCGATGGCGTGGGCAAACCCACGTCGACGGCCTACTCGCTGGGCTACCTGTACAACTTCCAGCCGACCCTGTCGTTCTACGCGTACGCCACGCGCATCGCCAACAACAGCCACGCCAAGCTGGGCGTATTGCAGTTCCGGGGGGACAATAACTACTTCGGCTACAGCCCCGTCGAGCTGACCGCCGGCATGTTCCTCGTCTTTTAATTCAGTGCTTATTTGTTGAGGCACCGCCGGCCCGCCCCACACCCACCATGCGGGCGGCCGGTTTTCACAGGAGTTGATCGTCATGCAGTACACACTACACCAGGAAAATGACAGCGTCGCCCTGCGCTGCGCCGGCCGCTTGCTGCTGCGCCACGGCGCCGATGCGCCATGCGTGTTCGTCGGCCAGGGCCGCGAAAGCATGGAAATGTACCGAGGTAACTTCGAAATCGAAGATTACGTCGAGGAGCGCAGCGCCCTGCGCGCGCTGGCCGTCACGCAGGGCGGCGACAGCGCCACCCTGAGCTTTGCGCGCCATGCGGGCGACACGCCGCAGCTGGTGCTGGCCGTGCAAGCGGCGCCGCATGGCGTGCACCTGGTGGTGCGCTACGCGGCGCCGGGCTGGAACCGGCTGTGGCTGCGCCTGCCAGCAGAACAGGACGAGCATGTATGGGGCTGCGGCGAGCAGATGTCGTACTTCGACCTGCGCGGCCGCCACTTCCCCCTGTGGACGTCGGAGCCGGGCGTGGGCCGCGACAAGTCGACCCATTTGACGTGGCAGGCGGACGTGACGTCGAAATCGGGCGGCGACTACTATCACACGAATTATCCGCAACCGAGCTTCATCTCGTCGCAGCGCTACTGCCTGCATGCCGAGACGACGGCGTATGCGGACTTCGATTTCCGCCAGCCGGACTTCCACGAGCTGCAATTCTGGGCCATGCCCGAGCGCCTGGAATTCATGCTGGCCGACTCCTTCGTCGACCTGGTCGGCGTCGTCTCGCAACGCTTCGGCCGCCAGCCGCAATTGCCCGCCTGGCTGCAAAATGGCGCCATGCTGGGCCTGAAAGGCGGCGAAGAGCATGCCCGCACCATCCTCGCGCAGGCGCAGGAACACGGCTTGCCCGTCAGCGCCCTGTGGTGCGAAGACTGGGTGGGCTTGCGCCAGACGTCGTTCGGCAAGCGTTTGTTCTGGGACTGGCGCTGGCAGCCGCAGCGCTATCCGGACCTGAAAAACTGGATCGCGGACCTGGCCAGGCAAGACATCCGCTTCCTCGGCTACGTCAATCCGTATTTATGCAACGACGGCACCCTGTACCAGGAAGCGCTGCAGCAGGGCTTTTTGGCCACGGCCACCGATGGCGGCGCCTACCTGGTGGACTTCGGCGAATTCGATTGCGGCGTCGTCGACTTCACCAACCCGGCAGCCGCGCTGTGGTTCGAGGAACGCATCCTGCGCCAGGAAATGCTCGACTTCGGCCTGTCCGGCTGGATGGCCGATTTCGGCGAATACCTGCCGATCGACCTGCGCCTGCACAATGGCGTCGATGCGCGCCTGATGCACAACGCCTGGCCGACCCTGTGGGCCGAAGTCAATGCGCGCGCGATTGAGGCGGCCGGCAAGACGGGCGACGCCACCTTCTTCATGCGCGCCGGCTACACGGGCGTGCAGGCGCACTGCCCGCTGCTGTGGGCCGGCGACCAGTCGGTCGACTTCAGCCGCCACGACGGCTTGCAGACGGTGATCTGCGGCGCCCTGTCGTCCGGCCTTCTGGGCAACGCCTACCACCACAGCGACATCGGCGGCTATACCAGCCTGTTCGGCAACCTGCGCACGGCGGAACTGTTCCAGCGCTGGACGGAGATGGCCGTCTTCACGTCGATGATGCGCACGCACGAAGGCAACCGCCCGGACGAAAACTTCCAGTTTTACCAGGATGAACAGGTGTTCCAGCACTTCGCCCGCATGACGCGGCTGCACGTGGCGCTGGCGCCCACCATCCGCGCCCTGGCCGAAGATGCCGTGGCGCGCGGCCTGCCGCTGCAGCGCCCCCTGTTCCTGCACTATGAACACGACCGCGCCACCTACGCCATCCAGGACCAGTACCTGTTCGGTCCCGACCTGCTGGTGGCGCCCGTGCATGCGGCGGGTGCTGCGCGCTGGAGCGCCTACCTGCCGCAGGGCGACGCCTGGATCCACCTGTGGAGCGGTGCCGTCTTCGAAGGCGGCCAGCGCATGGAAGTCGACGCTCCCCTGGGCCAGCCGCCCGTCTTCGTGCGGCGCGGTTGCGCACAGCAGGATTTCTTCCTGTCGCTGGCGAAATGAGCATGGCATGAGCGTGGCGTCGCACTTGCTGTTCCTGGCCTGCGTGGCGCTGGCCAGCGCCGCGCAGAACCTGACGGGCTTTGCTTTCGGCCTGATCCTGCTGGGCTTGACGGCCGTACTGCACCTGGCCAGCCTGGGCGACGTGGCCAACGTGGTCAGCGTGCTGGTGCTGGTGAATGCGGCCATCACGTTTGGCCGCACGCGCCCGCAGCTGGCCTGGCCCGTGTTCGGCCCTTCGCTGGCAGTCAGCCTGCTGGGCGTGGGCGCGGGCGTGGCCCTGCTGGGCTGGTTCAGCGCGCAACAGGTGACCCTGCTGCGCTTCCTGCTCGGCTGCGCCATCGTCGTCTGCGCATGCATGCTGGTGCTGCGCGCCAGCGCGCGCCGGCGGCAATCCGGCCTGCCCGCCTTCCTGTTTTTCAGCGGCGTGTCCGGCGTGATGGGCGGCCTGTTCGCCAGCGCCGGCCCTCCCATGGTGTACCACCTGTACCGCCAGCCATGGCCGGCCGACGTGATCCGCCATTCGCTGATCGTGCTGTTTGCCGCGAATGCCGTACTGCGCCTGGCCCTCGTGCTGGCGCATGGCCAGTTCAGCCTGACGGCCCTGTGGCTGACCCTGGAAGCCTTGCCGCTGGTGACGGGGCTGACGTGGCTGGCGCGCCGCCACCCTTCGCGCCTGCCCATCGAGCACGTGCGCCGCGCCGTCTTCGTGCTGCTGCTGATCGCCGGCCTGGCCCTGGTGCTGCCGCCCGTGCTGGCCCTGGCCGCCTGAGGCGGCGCCTTTTCACTGTTTACCTTTTTTTACGAGACGAACCTTCCATGTCCGCTTCCCGCTTTTCCTCCCTGCCCGCCGACTGCGACCTGCTGGTCGTCGGCGGCGGCATCAATGGCGCCGGCATCGCGCGCGACGCGGCCGGCCGCGGCTTGCGCGTGGTGCTGTGCGAACAGCACGACCTGGCGCAGCACACCTCGTCCGCCTCCACCAAGCTGATACACGGCGGCCTGCGCTACCTCGAATACTATGAATTCAAGCTGGTGCGCAAGGCGCTGCAGGAACGCGAAGTGCTGCTGCGCGCCGCGCCGCACATCATGTGGCCGATGCGCTTCGTCATGCCGCACGATGCCGCCCAGCGCCCCGCCTGGATGATACGCGCGGGCCTGTTCCTGTACGACCACCTGGCCAAACGGGCCTTCCTGCCCGCCTCGCAAGGCATCGCGCTGGACCGCCATGCGGCGGGCGCGCCGCTGAAGGCCGGCTACCGCAAGGGCTTCGTGTATTCCGACGGCTGGGTCGACGATGCGCGCCTGGTGGTGCTCAACGCGCTCGACGCGCAGGAACACGGCGCGCATATCCTCACGCGCACGGCCTGCGTCGACGCGCGCCGCGACGGCGACGCCTGGCACGCCACCCTGCAAGCCGAGAATGGCCAGCGCAAGACCTTGCGCGCGCGCGCCATCGTCAACGCGGCGGGACCGTGGACGGCGCAATTTGCCGGCGCGGCCGGCGGCGGCAAGACGCAGGGGTTGCGCCTGATCAAGGGCAGCCACATCATCGTGCCGCGCCTGTTCGAGCACCCGAACGCCTACATCTTCCAGAACCCGGACCAGCGCATCATCTTCGCCATCCCTTACCAGGATGACTTTACCCTGATCGGCACCACCGACGAGGAATACAAGGGGGACGTGAGCCAGGTGAAGATCAGCCAGGCGGAGATCGATTACCTGTGCCAGGCGGCGAACCGCTATTTCAAGCGCGAAATCGGCCCCGCCGACGTCGTGTGGACGTATTCCGGCGTGCGCCCCCTGCTCGACGACAGCGCGCAGAACGCGTCGGCCGTCACGCGCGACTACCTGCTGGAAGTGGCGCGCGGCGCAGCGGCGACGGGCGCGCCCCTGCTCAATATCTGGGGCGGCAAGATCACCACCTACCGCAAGCTGGCCGAAGAGGCGCTGGGCCTGCTGGCGCCCCTGCTGGACAATGCTTCTCCGGCCTGGACGGCCCATGCGCCCCTGCCCGGCGGCGACCTGCAGCAGGCGAATCGACTCGTGGACAGCCATGATTTCGACGGTTTCCTCGCGCGCTTCCAGCGCGACCACGCCTGGCTGCCGCCTGCGCTGGCGCGCCGCTATGCGCGCGCCTATGGCAGCCGCGCCGCGCGCCTGCTGACGGGCGCCACGTCGATGGCCGACCTGGGCGCGCAACTGGCGCCCGGCCTGTACGAGGCCGAAGCGTGCTATCTGGTCGAAGTGGAATGGGCCAGGAGCTGCGACGACATCCTGTGGCGCCGCAGCAAACTGGGTTTGCGCTGCGCGCCGGCCGACGTGGCGCGCCTGCAGCAGTGGCTGGCCGCCCATCCGGCGCAAGAGGTGGCGGCATGACGTATTTGCTGGCCCTCGACCAGGGCACCTCCAGCTCGCGCAGCATGGTCTTCGATGAAACGGGCGCCATCGTCGCCGTGGCGCAGCGCGAATTTCGCCAGCTCTTCCCGCAGCCGGGCTGGATCGAGCACGACCCGATGGAAATCTGGCACAGCCAGCTGGCTACCTGCCGCGAAGTGCTGGCCAAGACGGGCTTGCAGGCCGACGCCCTCGGTGCGCTGGGCATCACCAACCAGCGCGAAACGACGGTGGTATGGGACCGCGCCACGGGCGAACCCGTCTACAACGCCATCGTCTGGCAAGACCGCCGCACGGAGGCCCTGTGCGAGGACTTGCGCGCGCGGGGCCTGGCCGGCGCCATCCATGCGAAGACGGGCCTGGTGCTCGACCCGTATTTTTCCGGCACCAAGCTGCGCTGGATACTCGACGCCGTGCCCGGCGCCCGCGCGCGGGCCATGCGCGGCGAACTGGCCTTCGGCACCATCGATACCTGGCTCGCATGGCAGATGACGGGCGGCCGCCTGCACGTGAGCGACGTCACCAATGCTTCGCGCACCATGCTGTGGAACCTGCACGAAGGCTGCTGGGACGCCCAGCTGCTCGACTGGCTGGGCATTCCCGCCAGCCTGCTGCCGTCCGTCCACCCTTCGAGCCACGTGTATGGCGAAACGGATGCGGCGGTGCTGGGCAGCCCCGTCATCATCGGCGGCATCGCCGGCGACCAGCAGGCGGCGCTGTTCGGCCAGACCTGTTTTACGCCGGGCATGGCCAAGAATACCTATGGCACCGGCTGCTTCTTGCTGCTCAACACGGGCGAACAGTGCGCGCAATCGCAGCATGGATTGATCAGCACGGCCGCCTGCCAGGTGGGCGCGCAGCCCGCGTATGCGCTCGAAGGCAGCGTCTTCATCGGCGGCGCCGTGGTGCAGTGGCTGCGCGACGGCCTGGGCGCCATCGGCCACGCGGGCGAAGCGGAAGGCCTGGCCGCCTCCGTGCCCGATTCGGGCGGCGTGGTCTTCGTGCCCTCGTTTACAGGCCTGGGCGCACCGTACTGGGTGCCCTCGGCGAAAGGCGCCATCCTGGGCCTGAGCCGGGGCAGCACGGTGGGCCACATCGCCCGCGCGGCGCTCGAAGCGATCGCCTTCCAGAGCGCCGCCCTGCTGGGCGCCATGACGCGCGACGCGCAAGCGCCCATCACCGAGCTGCGCGTGGACGGCGGCGCCTGCGCCAACAACCTGCTGCTGCAATTCCAGGCCGACTTGCTGGGCATCCCCGTCGTGCGCCCGCAAGTGATCGAAACGACGGCCCTGGGCGCGGCCTACCTGGCGGGCCTGGCCATCGGCCAGTACCGTGGCGTGGACGAGCTGGCAACGCACTGGCGCGCCGACAGGACGTTTCTGCCCACCATCGGCCGCGACCAGGCGGCCAGCCGGATGCAGCAGTGGGAGGTGGCGGTGCGGCGGTTTACGGGTGCCGGCGACGCATAATCGTGCGGAACGACAGGCAAAAAAAAGCCCGCTGCGGGAGCGGGCTGAATCTATTTCCTTGGAGGAGATAGAGGAGACAAATGAATGATGCCGCGTTGCAGCATATAAAACCACTTTATATTCGTGATGTCAGAAATACGCGGCAGTGATATTAGGGGCAACAGACAATTCCATACGGCAACTTTTACGTGGCCGTTTCCGTTTTTGCGTCGCCGGAACGCAACATATTCTTGATGCCGCGCAAGGCTTGCCGGACGCGCGCCTCGTTTTCGATCAGGGCGAAGCGCACGTATTCATCGCCGTATTCGCCGAAACCGATGCCGGGCGACACGCTCACCCTGGCTTTTTGCAGCAGCAGCTTGGCAAACTCCAGCGAACCCAGGTGGCGATACGCTTGCGGGATATGCGCCCAGATATACATCGAGGCCTTCGGTTTTTCCACCATCCAGCCCGCCTCATGCAAGCCTTTCACCAGCACGTCGCGGCGGCGCTGGTACTGGGCGCAGATTTCCGTGACGCAACTTTGATCGCCTTCCAGCGCGGCGATGGCCGCCACTTGCACTGGAGTAAAACTGCCGTAGTCGTGGTAGCTCTTGATGCGCGCCAAGGCCGCCACCAGTTCCGCATTGCCCACCATGAAGCCGATGCGCCAGCCCGCCATGTTGTAGCTTTTCGACATGGTAAAGAATTCCACGGCCACGTCGCGCGCGCCCGGCACCTGCATGATGGACGGCGCCTTCCAGCCGTCGAAGGTGATGTCGGCATACGCCAGGTCATGCACCACCAGGATATTGTGCTGTTTCGCCAGCGCGACGACTCTTTCGAAGAATTCCAGCTCCACGCATTGCGCCGTGGGGTTGGACGGGAAGCCCAGCACCATCATCTTCGGTTTCGGGTAGCTTTCGCGGATGGCCCGTTCCAGTTCGGCAAAGAAATCCACGCCCGGCCCCATGCGCACGGAGCGGATATCGGCGCCCGCGATGACGGCGCCCCAGATGTGGATCGGGTAGCTGGGATTGGGCACCAGCACCGTGTCGCCACGGTCCAGGGTCGCCAGCATCAGGTGCGCCAGGCCCTCTTTCGAGCCGATGGTGACGATGGCTTCGCTGTCCGGGTCGATGTCGACCTCGTAGCGCTTCTTGTACCAGTGGGCAATCGCGCGGCGCAGCCGCGGAATGCCTTTGGAGGCGGAATAGCCGTGCGTGTCGGGGCGTTTCACCGTCTCGACCAGCTTGTCCACGATGTGGGCCGGCGTGGCGCCATCGGGATTGCCCATCGACATGTCGATGATGTCCTCGCCACGGCGGCGCGCGGCCATCTTGAGTTCGGCGGTGATATTGAAAACGTAGGGGGGAAGGCGATTGATGCGCGAAAAGCTGCGCGGAGCTTGGCTGTCGGTCATGGTTATCTCTGTACGTAAGCGCCCGGATCCGTCCGAGCGACGTTGGCGCAGTGGCTGCGCCTGCAACGATACTAACCCGGCTTCGCAAGAACTGGCAAGGCCGATTCGGACAAGCTACAATACGCGCTGATCGAAAATGAGCGCACCGGTTGGTAACCCGGTAAGTGCCCGGCACCGTCCGGCATGCTCCCGCCCACGCGGACCCACGGCGCTGACCCTTGGCTGTTACACCAGCCGGGGAGGTGTTCTGGTTCGTGCATTTTCCCGCCGCTCCATCCCTCCCCTGCTTTGATTAGGAATAAAAACGGATGGCAACACACGATACCGCAGTAAGCAACATAACCCTGGACCGCGCCGGCATCGAGCAGCAGCTGGCCCTGCCCGTGCGCCACTTCATCGATTGCGCGTTCGACGGCGAAGACTTGTCGCGCCTCGATTTGCAGGGCTGTACCTTCGAGCGCTGCACCTTTGCCGACACCAATTTGTTCGCCAGCAAACTGGCGCGCAGCACCTGGCGCCGCTGCCGCGCGGGCAGCGCCGATTTCGAATCCGTCGACGCCGTCGACGCCACGTTTGAAGGCTGCGACCTGAACAACACAAAATGGCGGCGCGCCAAGCTGGCCTCGGCCACCTACCGCGGCTGCAAGCTGACGGGCGCCTCGTTCGAGGAAGTGGCCCACCTGGGCCTCACCTTCGAAGACAGCCTGCTGGTGGGCGCCGACCTGCGCGGCTTCTCGTTCCGCAAGGCAATATTAAAGCAGCTGGACTTTTCCGACGCCTACCTGGCCGGCTGCGACTTCCGCGACGCCGTCTTCGAAGGGGGCAGCCTGCGCAACGCCACCATCAAACTGGCAAAGTTCCAGGGCGCGGACTTGCGCGGCGCCGATATCGACGGGTTCAAATTGAGCGAAGCGTCCTTGCTGAAAGGCGCCGTCATCACGCATGCGCAGGCGGCGAACTTCATGCGCGCGCTCGATCTGGTGGTGATTTAATCTGAAAAGACAAAAAAAAAAGCCCGCTACGGAAGCGGGCTGAATCTATTTCCTTGGAGGAGATAGAGGAGACAAGTGCATCTTGCGGCATCGCGGCATATCACGCCACTTTATCTTCATGATGATAGAAATAGCCGCCAGTGATAACGAGCCGCCATCAGGGTTTCAAGCCGTGCGGCGCGCGGCCAGCGGCAGAAATTCTCCCAGCCATACCAGCAGGGCCAAGCCCGGAAACGCCATGCCGGTCAGCAAAGTTGCTTGCCAGCCATAGCTGGCATACACCCAGGCGCCGATGGCCGAGCCGGCTGCACCTCCGGCGAAGAACAGGGCGAAATACAGGCCGTTCAGGCGGCCGCGCACTTCCGCGCCCAGGCTGAAGATGGCGCGCTGACCCAGCACCAGGTTCGCCGCCACGCCCATGTCGAGCACGATGGAAGCGACCACCAGCAAGCCCAGCGCCACGTGTTTCGACTCGGGCGCCAGCATCGGCAAGGCAAAGGCGACGACACCCAGCGCCAGCGCGGCGGCCGTGGCGGGCAAGGTGTGGCCCGCATCGGCCAGGCGGCCGGCGATGGGCGAAGCGACGGCGCCCGCCATGCCCACCAGGGCGAAGATGGCGATGCCCGTTTGCGACAGGCCGAACGCGGGGCTGGACAGCACCAGCGGCGTGACGGTCCAGAACAGGCTGAAGGCGCCGAACAGGCCCGCATGATAGGCGGCGCGGCGGCGCAGCACGGGCGTGCCCAGCAGCAAATGCCACAGCGAGGCCATCAAGGCCGGATAGCGCATGCTCGACACGGGCTGGCGCACGGGCAAGGCGCGGCGCAGCACCAGCGCCAGCAAGACCATCAGCACGGCGGCGCCGCCAAACACCACGTGCCAGCTCGCATGGGCCGCCACCAGCGAAGCGACGGGACGGGCCAGCATGATGCCCAGCAACAAGCCGCTGACCACCTTGCCCACCGTCTGGCCCCGCGTCGCTTCCTGCGACAGGTGGGCGGCAAACGGCACGATCACTTGCGCCGCCACGGACCCGAGGCCGATGGCCAGCGCGGCTGCCAGGAACACGATGGCGCCCGTGGAAAGGGCCGCCGCCACCAGGGCCGTGGCCGTCACCAGCAAGGCCGTGACGATCAGGCGGCGGTTTTCCAGCAAGTCGCCCAGGGGCACGACAAACAGCAGGCCCAGGGTATAGCCGACTTGCGTCAGGGTAACGATCAGCCCGGCCGCCTTGGCCGACAGGCCCGTGGAGGCGCTGATGGGCCCGACGAGGGTTTGCGCGTAATACAGATTGGCGACGATCAGGCCGGAAGCGATGGCCAGCAGCAGCACCATGGCGGGCGCAATGTCGTGGGGAGCGGAAGGTGAGGCCTTGTTCATGTTGTTTCCTCGGTTCGGTAGGGATGTGGCCATTCTAGGCAAAACCGGGGCAAAGATAATTAGGGCATAATCGCCCTACACTTTTCACATAAGATGAACAATACAAGGACAGGCTATCCCATGGACAAGATCAAGGCCATGCAGACCTTCGTGCGCATCGTCGAAGCCAACAGTTTTTCCAAGGCGGCCGAAACCTTGAATTTGCCGCGCGCCGCGCTGACGGCCACCCTGCAAAAGCTGGAAGCCTACCTGGGCACGCAACTGCTGCAGCGCACCACGCGCCGCCTCTCCCTGACGCCGGAAGGGGCCGAGTATTTCCGCCATTGCCTCGATATTTTGAAAGCCGTCGACACGGCGGAACTGGCGTTCCGCGGTCCGGACGCGAAAAAACCCCGTGGCTTGCTGCGCATCAACCTGCCCAACACGGTGGGCCGGCGCCTCGTCATGCCCCATATCGCGCAATTCCACGCCGCCTGGCCGGACGTTCAACTGCAGCTGAGCTTGACTGACCGCCTGGTCGACCTGACGCAGGAAGGCATCGATTGCGCCTTGCGCGTGGGCACCTTGCAGGATTCCGCCTTCATCGGCAAACAGGTCGGCCTGATGCGCTTCGTCACGTGCGCCTCACCCGCCTACCTGGCGCGGCACGGCACGCCGCACACCCTGACCAACCTGGCCGCGCACCGGGGCATCATGCATTACTCGGGCCGCACGGGACGCGCCTTCGACTGGGATTTCCTGCAGGGCAAGGAGGTGGTGCGCGTGCCGATGGCCGGCCCCATCGCCGTCAACGACGCCGACGCCAGCGTCGCTTGCGCGCTGCAAGGACTGGGACTGGCGCAGGCGGCCGTGTACCAGGTGCGCGCGCACCTCGACAGCGGCGCCCTGGTGGCCGTGCTGGCGGATCACCCGCCGACGCCCATGCCCATGTCCCTGCTGACGCCGCAAGGCCGGCTGGCCACGCCCAAGCTGCAGGCGTTTGCGGGCTGGATCACGGCCCTGTTCGAAGCCAATACGGATCTGCAGCCTCCTGGCAGGGCGGCTGCCGCACGGGCCGGCTAGCCGGGACAGGCACGGCGGCACGCATGCGCCGCCCTTGCCCGACCCTGGCTGTTACGGCATGGCCGGGCCGCTGGTCATGCCGGCCGGCAACAGGATACCGCCGTCGAGCACGCTCAATTGCAAGCCCGGCAGCACCTGGCGGGATGCCTGGCCGGCCACGTTGGCCACGACAGGCGCGGCAGGGCCGGCTGCCGCTTTGCCGCCATGGGCATGCTCCGCAACCACCATATTGCCCGCCAACGGCACGGCGGCGACGGAAGCGGCCGCTGCCGTCAGCGCATTGCGCAAGGCTTCGGCCGGCTTCACCTTCAAGCTGCCGGCCACATAGCCGATCGCATAGTTGTTCGACGTCTGCCCTGCGGCAGCAACCTTGTAGTTGCCGGCCGGCGAACCCGCGCCAGCCTCCGTACTGAACAGCAATTCGCCACGCAGTTCCGATGCCACGCTGTCGCCCCCCAGCAAGCCCGCATAGCCGACGTCAAAGACGGGATTAGGGCGCCCCTGGTCTTTCTCGGCATTGTTCACCGTCACGTTCAATTTCGCCTGCGTAATATCGGCCCGCGCCGCCGCCGCCGTGTTGACCACATAATTGCCGGCGTCCAGCCCGCTCAAGCGTATGCCATCCACGCGCACCGTCTTGCCCTGTCCCGCATTCTTGTCGGCAAACTGGGCAGCATTGCTGCTGATGCTCAGCTGGTCGCCGGCAAGACGGTCGTCGCGCCAGTTCACGCTGGCAGCGACGCCCGCATCGTAAACCTTGTTGATACCCGTGATACCCACCGTCAGCGCCGCCGGCGTGATGCTGGCCGTCAAGCCGCCCGGGTTCGCCACCGTGTAGTTGCTGGCTGAACCGCTGGCCGTGTCGGCCAGGGTCGTGCCCGTCACCGTCACCGCCTTGGCCTTGCCCGCGTTCTTGTCACCGAAGCTGGCCGTCATCCCGGTCACGCCCAGGCGTTCGCCTTCGACCAGGCCGGACAGTACGCCGCCGCTGACGCTGGCCAGGCGCGTGCCGTCGTAGACCTTGTCGAGCGCCACCGCGCCCGTCACCGTCAGGGCCTTGGGCGTGATGCTGGCCGTCAGGCCGTTCGGATCGGTCACCGTGTAATTGCCGGCCAAGCCGCTGGCCGTGTCGACCAGGGCCGTGCCCGTCACCGTCACCGCCTTGGCCTTGCCCGCGTTCTTATCGCCGAAGCTGGCCGTCATCCCGGCGATGTCCAGGCGCTCGCCTTCAACCAGGCCGGACAGTACGCCGCCGCTGATGCTGGCCAGGCGCGTGCCATCGTAGACCTTGTCGAGTGCCACCGCGCCCGTCACCGTCAGGGCCTTCGGCGTGATGCTGGCCGTCAAGCCGTCCGGGTTGGCCACCGTGTAGTTGCTGGCCAAGCCGCTGGCCGTGTCGGCCAGGGTCGTGCCCGTCACCGTCACCGCCTTGGCCTTGCCCGCGTTCTGGTCGCCGAAGCTGGCCGCCATCCCGGCGATGTCCAGGCGTTCGCCTTCGACCAGGCCGGACAGAACCCCGCCGCTGACGCTGGCCAGGCGCGTGCCGTCATAGACCTTGTCGCCCGCCACCGCGCCCGTCACCGTCAGGGCCTTGGGCGTGATGCTGGCCGTCAAGCCGTCCGGGTTGGCCACCGTGTAGTTGCTGGCCAGCCCCGTATCGCTGGCCAGCACGGCGCCCACCGTCACGGCCTTGCCGTTGCCGGCGTTCTTGTCCGAAAAATAGCCGCTCAGGCCAGACAAGATCACGTTTTCCGAGCCGACGAAACCGCTCAATGTGCCGCCCGTCACGCGCGCGTCGGCATTGCCATCGTAGACTTTATCTTGCGCGGCGACGCCGCCGAGCGTCAGCGCCTTGGGCCGGATGGTGCCCGTGATGACGGCGTCCGTGGCGGCCAGGATATAGTTGCCGCTGTCGGCGCCAGCCAGCACGATATCGCTGACATACACCGTTTTGCCGCTGCCCGCATTCTTGTCCGCGAAATTGCCTCTGGCAGTGACCACGGCAAGACTGTCGCCGCTCACCATGCCGTGCAAGACCGCGGAAGCGCCGCTCAGGCTGGCCCCCAGGCCGCCGTCATACACCTTGTCATCGGCCTTGATGCCCGTCACGCTGCTGATGGTGGCCTTGGTGATCGCGCCGCTGAAGTCGCCGATTGGCGCCAGCGTGTAGTTGCCGGCCGCACTGCCGCCCAGCGTGGCGCTGGCCGTAATGGCGAGATTGTTGCCGACATTCTTGCTGGCATACGAGCCGGACAGCAAAAAGCTCAGCTTGGCCACGTCATCGCCCAGCACGCCATTGAGGCTGCCGCCAGCCAGCACGGCAGAGGTGTTGCCGTCATACACCTTGTTGCCCGCCGAAACGCCATTCAGGCTGATCTGGCGCGGCGTAATCGTCACGCCGCCATCGACATAGCTAATCAGGTAGCCATTCTGGGCCGTGGAATACACGCCGCTGGCCCGCACCACATAATTGCCGGCATTGACCGGGCTGCCGGACGCATTGTCATATGTCAACGAGCCTTGCAGCAGGGAAAGATCGACCACCCTGGAATAGCTTACGGTGACCGGATCGCTGGCGAGGCCATCATAGACCTTGCTGCTATGCGACACCGTCACCACCAGGGGCGTCAGGAAGGAACGCAGCAAGGGCGTGCTCTGTCCTTCGTAAATCACCCAGGTATTGTTCAAGTCCCACGCCGGGCTGCCCGCGCCGTTGCTGCCGTTATAGTTGGCCAGTTTTTTCAAATCGGCCGAACTCAAGCCCGTGCCGCCCTGGCTGCCCGCCTGCCCGCTGATCTGCGTATCCCAGTAACTGCCCGTGGCATCGGCGGCGGAGGCGCCGCCTGCCAGCCCGCCCAGCCCCGCTGCGCCGCTGACGGCAACGGCCGCATAGCTGTTACGGATGCTGCCGCCGCGGCTGTCGCCAGCCAGGCCGCCCACATTCACGCCGCCCGTCGCGCTGCCCAGCGCGTAACTGTCGACAATTTCGCCCGTATTGCTGCCCACGAGGGCGCCGACCTGCGCATCGCCCGTGACATTGCCGGTAACGAAACTGCCGCTGATTTTGCCCGCGTTCGCGCCGGCGAGCGCGCCCACATCGCTGCCGCCGGTGATCCGGGCGTCGCTCAAGCCCAGGTCCGAGATACTGCCATTTTTGCCGAGACTGCCGATCAGGCCGATTGCAGCGCTCCCCTGCCGGAAGATGCGCAAGTCGGTAATGATGTGGCCGGCGCCATTGAGGCTGCCCGTGAACGGCGACGCGGCGTCACCGACAGGCACGAAACCTTTGCCGAGCCAGATATCGCCGCCGGCCGTCGCCCCCGCGCTGAAGCTGCTGCCCAGGGTATAGGCTGCCGTCTTGTCCATCGCCATCAACTGCAGCTGGTGCGCGGAATTGATGGTGGTCGAGTATTCGCCGCTGAACATCGGCAACGTGCCGCCCTTGCCGTTCATGCCGCCGTTCGATCCCACCGTCACCCAATTGTTGCCCGTGGCGCCAGCCGTCGTCGTGAAATTGAATGTTGGATAACTTGCAGGGTCACCCATCGCAAGGTCCGTCAAGCCGACGATATTGCTCGTTCTGCCATTGCCTTGGCCCAGGCCCGTCAGGCCGTGGTTGGCGCTGCTGTTGTAATAGGCATTGCTCACGTTGCCACCAAAATCATTGTAGCCAACGATGCCGCCCCGGTTATCGTGCTGCGCATTGACCGCGCCGAAGGAATAGACATTGTCCACACTCCCCCTGTTCCGGCCGACGATGCCGCCCGCATAGTTGCCCGCATTGACGCTGCCAGTGGCATAGCTGTTGCTGATCCTGCCCGCATAAACGTCACCGACGAGGCCGCCAAAACCCTGCTCGGACTGCACATCGCCGGAAGAGTAGACATTGCCGGTCGCATAGCTGTTGCTGATCGTCCCGCCCAGCCGGCCAGCCAATCCGCCGGCGATGGAACTGCCCGTCACGCTGCCCGTCGCATAGCTGTCGCTGATATTGCCTGAGGTGAATGCCGCCAGGCCGCCCGTAAAGACATCGCCCGCGATGTCGCCCGTGGCAAAGCTCTTCGCGATGGCGCCAGCGTTTTCAAGCACCAGCCCCCCGGCCGTGCCCTTGACTACGGTCACCTTCATGCTGCTGCTACTGTTGCTGACGCTGCCGCCACGTTCATTTTCAGCAACCAGCCCGGCAGCTCCGCCACCGTAATTGGGAGTGTGTTCGATACTGCCGCTGCTGCGGCTGTTGTTGATCACGCCGCCATTCACGCCCACCAGGCCGCCCGCGTAAATATACCCCGTCAGCTTCAGTTCGCCGTACGCACTGACGTTATCGATCAAGCCCGCGTTTCTTGCCGCCAGCATGCCCATCCGGATCTGCCCGTACTTGCCTTCCGGCGCCTGTATCCGGGTGTTGACGAGATTGAGGTTGCGCACCACGCCCGACGCGCCGATGGCGCCGAACATGCCGACATCGGCATAGTCCGTCAGCCGGGTGAGGGACAATCCCGTGATGTCATGGCCCAGGCCATCAACCCTGCCCAGGAATGGCGTCCCTGTGTTGCCGATGGGCACGAAGCCCTTGCCGCCGTCCCAGTCGAGCGTGGCACTGGCGTCGATATGGCGGCCCAGCGCATAGTTGCCTCCCAGGTTGGCATTCATGCCCTGCAAATCGGCTGCGCTCAGGCTGCCAGCCGCACCTACGCTGTTGATCACCGTATAGCTGATGACTGCGCCATCCGTGCCCTGCCTGGTGCTGAAGTTATTACCCGATGGCAAGTCCACTTCCGCCTTCACGTTGTAGGTGGACAGGTTGCCGGCGGCGACGCCGCGCTGGCCATACTCGAGCGCCAGGCTGGCCGTGCCGGCACCGCGCAGCGGCGCATTGATATTGATATTATTGTGCGCCGTCAAAGTCAGCTTGTTGGCCGACCAGCTGATCGTGTCGTTGACATGGATATCGCCTGCGGCGCCGCCGCTGGCGACCGTTGCAATGGTGACATTGCTGGACTTGAGCGCATTGCTGTAAAACGCGCCGGTCTGGTTGCCGCCCGATGCCGCGATCGTGAAATCGGTCGGATCGATCAGCCACATGCCCGTCGTGCCCTTCATCGCGGCCGTGCTCACCTTCAGCGCGTCGTCGATCTTCACGTGCGCGGCCGAGGTGTCGATGAAGCCGCCATTGCCGCCCGCAGGCGCGCTGGCGTCCAGGGTGCCGGCCGCGTTCACCGTGCCGCTTTGCATGTCGCCCAGCAACTTGATCGTGCCGCCGTGCGTGTCGATGCTGTGCGCCTCGATCACGCCCGTGTTGTTGACGACGGTTTTCAGCAAGTCGCCCGCCGCCTGCGCCGTCAGGACGACGCTGCCGCCATCGGCCTGGATCAAGCCGCCGTTATTCACGAGAGCGCCCACGGCGCCCCGGTCCACCGCCACGTTCAGCAAGCCATCACCCGCCACGTCCAGCGTGATGGCCCTGCCCGCCGCCAGGGCCACCGAGCCCAGGCGCGCCTGGATCGTGCCTTCGTTCGATACGTTCGCGCCCAGCAAGGCCACATAGCCGCCCGGCGCGCTGATGTTACCCTGGTTCAAGACTTTACCGCTGCCATTGCCGGAAAACTGGTACTTGCCCGCCATGAAGTCGGCATTGCTGATATCCAGCGTGGAAGCCACCAGGCCGGCCGTGTTCACGGACGCGCCGTGGCCGAACAGCACGCCGTTCGGATTGACGATGAACACCTTGCCGTTGGCCGACAGGTTGCCCAGGATGGTCGTGCCGTCGCTGCCCAGCACGCGGTTCAGGGCCACCGCATTGCTGTTGGGCTGCTGGAACTGCACCGATTCGCCCTTGCCGATATTGAAACTGGCCCAGTTGATGACGGCATGCTGGCTGCCCTGCTGGATCACGGTATTGCCCGGCGCGCCGTTGATCGTCGCCTGGCCCGCCACCACCGTGCCGCCCGCCGGCCCCGCCAGGGCCAGGGAGCCATAGCCGAGCATCAGCGCCGCCGCCATGCCGGTCAGGGCGAAATGCGCGCCGCCCCCGCTGCTACCCGGCATCGAACGCTTGCCGGCGGATTTGACGTTTTCGGAAACGGCGGCGTAGGCGCCGGTGGCCTGGTTCCAGATGGAGCGGTAGATGCGGTTCATGGCAGTGTCCTGATGTTTTAGCTTGTATTAGCTTGTATTAATTTAGAAGTACTTGACGGCTTGCAGCCAGAAGCGTCCTGCCGCATCGGGGGCGGAAGTCGCCTTGGCATTGCCCAGCTTGTGCGCGTAATACGCCTTCAGCACGAGCGCGTTGGCGCCCGTCCACGTCACGCCCACGCCCGCGCCGCTCAGGGTGCGGCGGTTCTCGCCGGCGCTCCAGGCATCGCGGTTCAGCTTGACGGTGCCCGTGTCGGCAAACGCCAGCACTTGCAGCTGGCCGGGAAAGGCCGTGAACGCCGTCACGTTCTGGCGCAGCTCCACATTCAGCACATAGCCCTGGTCGCCATACGCTTCGCCGCCCGGATAGGCGCGCACGCCGCCCACGCCGCCGATGCCCATCTTTTCGGACACATCGAGGTTTTTCGACGCCGCCTGGCCGCTGACGGTGCCGAACAAGCTCGTCTCGCCGCCCAGGCTTTGCACGCGCGCGCCATTAAAGGCCAGCTTGTTGAAGTGGCCGTTGCTGTTCACCGTCGCGCGGTCGAGCGCCAAGGTTGCCGGCGTCCCGATATCGATCTTGCCCGTGGTAAATGTCAACGAATAGGTGCTGGCGCCGCCACCGCCCCAGCCATCCTTGCTGTCGCCATTCAGATTCAGCATCCACACCCTGGCCTTCTTGTCGTTGACGCTGCCCGTCGACTCCGTGCGGTCCTGGAAGGTCTTGTCGTCATAGCTGACCTGTGCGTACAGGTTGTTGCTGCGCGAGCGGATCAGCGGATAACTGCCATAGGCGCTGGCGATCTTCGCCGTGCCCTTGGCGTCGAGCACGGCAAATTCCTTGCCCAGCTTGTAGTCCATATAGGTGTAGGCGCCGCCCAGGCGCAGCAAGCCCGCCTGCCCCTGGTAGGCCAGGCGGCCATAGTTCAGGCCGTCGGCCGAGGTGAACGCGCGCACGGTGGCCACGTCGCCGATGCCGGCCAGTTCATTGATATTCAGGGTGGCGCCGATGCGGTTGCGGCCCGTGTAGCGGTTGCCCTGGTTATCCAGGTCGATGCTGCCGTTGAAGCGCGAGCCCGGCTGCACGTCGACGATCAGGTCGGACGCCCCCAGCGAGGCGCCCGGCGCCAGCGTCGAGCTGACCTGCACGCCCGGCAAATCCGACAGCAGCAGCAAGCGGCGCTCCAGCGGCGCCGTGGCGATCGCCTGCCCGTCCAGGCCCGCCAGCACGGTGCCGGCCAGGCCGTCGGACAGATTGCTCTGGTTGCGCAGTTGCACCTGGCCATACTGGCCTGGCAACACGCTGATCGTGACGACGCCATCCTTGATATCTTGCGCGGGCAGATAGGCTTGCGCGAGGAAATAGCCGCGGTTCTGGTAATAGCTGGCAATGTTGGACGCCATGGCGCGCAGCTCGCCCAGGGTCAGCTCGCTGCCCGGAGTAAATCCCGAGGCGGCCACCAGTTCGCTCTCGGTGAAGACTGGCGGCACCGCGATCTGCAGGCGCTGGACGGCGATGCGCGTCGTGTCGCCCACCGTGGTGGCGGGTACATTGCCCTGCTGCACGCGGATGGCGGGCGGCGCTTTCGGCAGCGAGGGCGCCACGGGAATCTGCTGCAGCTGGCTGCCGGCACCAGGGGGATCGACGGCCCAGGCGGTCTGTATCAGCGCCAGCAAGGGCAGCAGGGTCAGGGGAAGAAGTTTACAACGCAAGATAAGCCTCTCGGTCGCCGCTGGCGGCATGACGGAATGAATAAAGAAGGAAAAAGCATGCGGTGCCGGCATCGGGCGCTATGCATCAGGCGCAGGCAGCCATGGGACAGCGCACTGCGTGGCGGATAACGCGCTTTGCTGCCGCGCTAGACCGCGCTGCCATTACAGAAAGCCAAAGAAAATTTCTTTGTGGGAATATAACAAGAATGGAAAATGTATAACGGAGCAAATCTGAGCGATTCCCGACAAATTCAGTCGGGATTGAACGCTTGCAGCGGCATGCGGAGGACAGACTTGAGGAAACGCGGCGGGCACCACGCAAAAAGCAAGACAAAAAAAAGCCCGCTGCGGGAGCGGGCTGAATCTATTTTCTTGGAGGAGAATAGAGGAGACGGGTGCATTATGCTGCGTCGCGGCATATCAATCCAATTGATTGTTGGAATGATAGAAATACGCCAGACAGATAACTGATGGCGCAAAAAAAAAGCCGGCTCCGCAAGGAACCGGCTTCTTACGCGACCACAAGCCTTATTTCGCTGCCGTCACCGGCGTCGCCTTGCTGTCCGCGCCATATGGCAAGACCTTCGACGCCATGCGGCTATCGGCCTTGATCAGCGCCACTTCGTCGGCCAGGATGCGCGCTGCTTCGTTCAGCAGCACGTCCTTGGCGCTCTTCGCGGCCGTTTCAGCGTCCAGTTCGGCACTCAGCGCCCGTTCGTCACCCTGCAAGCCGTCGTCCGTGCGCAAGGCGCCCTTCACGGCGGCAATCTGCTTGGCCGTCTTGTTGGCCGCTTTCGCCCCCTTCAGCACGTCTTTCGGATCCGGAATCACCACCAGGTCGTCGGCAGGGTTCGAAATCTGCGCGATCAGGCGTTTTTCACGGGCCTTGGCGCGCGCTTCCTGGGCATCGCGCTCCTTGCGGCGCACGGTTTCATTGAGCGAAATCTGGTTTTCCTTGCGCTGCTTGACGACGAGGGCTATGTCATCGAGCAAGTACTGGAAATCCTTGTCCTTGGCCACGCGCGCATCATGTTTCTTGTCCAGCAGCGGCACGATCTCCTTCAGGTCGCCCGTCGGTATGTAGGGCGCCGGCTTAATCGCGACCCATGGCAGGGCATTGTCATAGCTCGACTCGCCAAAGTTTTCCGCGTCCGACATGGCTGGCAGCTTGATGTCTGGCGTGACGCCGCGCAACTGCGTGGTGCCGCCATTAATGCGGAAGAACTGGGCGATGGTCATTTTCAGTTCGCCGAAACGGGCTTTCTCGCTGCCGCCGAAACGGTCAAGGTTGAACAAGGTCTGCACCGTGCCCTTGCCGAAGCTGCCTTCGCCGATGATGACGCCACGGCCATAGTCCTGCACGGCGGCGGCGAAAATCTCGGAAGCGGAAGCCGAGCCGCGGTTGATCAGCACGCCCATCGGGCCATCCCAGGCCAGGCCCGCATTCGTATCGCTTTCCACTTCGACCTTGCCTTCGGCATTGCGCTGCATCACGACAGGGCCCTTGTCGATGAACAGGCCCGTCAGTTCGACGGCTTCGTTCAGCGAACCGCCGCCGTTGTTGCGCAAGTCGATCAGGACGTTGTCGACCTTGTCTTTCTTCAACTCGGCCAGCAAGCGGCTGACGTCGCGCGTGGCGCTTTTGAAGTCCTTGTCGCCGCGGCGGCGCGCTTCGAAGTCCTGGTAGAACGTCGGCAGGGAAATGACGCCGATGCGGCGCTTGACGCCGTTGTCGCGCACTTCGATGATCGATTTCTTCGCCGCCTGCTCTTCCATGCTGATTTTCTTGCGCACCAGCGGCAAGACCACGTGCTTGGCGTCCGGGCCGGCGTCGGCCGGCAGGATGTCGAGGCGCACCACGGAATCCTTGGCGCCACGGATCAGCTGCACCACGTCGTCGATGCGCATGCCCAGCACTTCGGTGATGGGGCCGCTTTCGCCCTGCCCCACGCCGACGATGCGGTCGCCCACTTTCAGCTTGCCCGACAGGCCGGCCGGGCTGCCCGGCACGACTTCGCGCACCACCGTGTATTCGTCGCGCGTCTGCAGCACGGCGCCGATGCCTTCGAGCGACAGCCGCATGGCGATGTCGAAGTTGTCCGACGCGCGCGGGCCCAGGTAATTGGTATGCGGCTCGATCGACATGGCGTACGAATTCATGAAAATCTGGAACACGTCTTCGCTGTTGAGCTTGCGCGAACGGGTCGTGTAGCTTTCATAGCGCTTGTCCAGGGTCTCGCGGATGGCCTTGTCTTCCTTGCCCGCCAGTTTCAGGCGCAGCCAGTCGTTCTTGACGCGCTTGCGCCACAGGTCGCGCACTTCCTCGTCATTCTTCGGCCAAGCAGCCTTTTCGCGGTCGAGCTGGTAACTCTCGTCGGCCGTGAAGTCGAACTTGGTTTTCAGCAATTCACGCGCATACGCCATGCGCTCGTCGAAACGCTGCTGGTACAGGTTGTAGATGGCAAACGGCGCCGTCAAGTCTTCATTGATGATGGCGTCATCGAGCTTGGTGCGCAGCGGCGCGAAACGGTCGACGTCGGCTTGCACGAAAAACAGTTTTTCCGCGTCCAGGGACTTGAAGTAGCGATCGAAGATTTTCTCCGACATGGCGTCGTCGAGCGGCATGGCCTTGTAATGGACGCGTGTCAATACGCGCGATGCCCACAAGGCGGCCTGCGTTTGCTGGGCCAGCGGCTTCATGGGTAGCGGAGGAGCGGCGCTCTTGTCCGTCTGGGCTGCGCCAGCGTGGGCTGACAGGGCAAGCACCAGGGTGACCAGCATCATTTGCTTCTTCATCGGCTTCTCCGAAAATTAGTTGAATCAATTCCAGGCGGCGCAGATAGGCATGCGCCAGCCAGCAAGACAGTAAGGGGAATACACGACTGGTCTGCATATTATTCTACAGGATACGGCCTGGCAGTCTCCCATGGAATATCAGTTTCTTCCTGGAAGCTTAAACGCGGATTAAAGGCAGCGTGTCATTCATTACAAAGTGAAACATTCGTGACAAAAATCACATCATCCGCCAGTGACGAACAGAAACATTCATTATTGAAATCAAAAAAGTCAATAGTCAGTCTTTGCAATCCTTGATGCAGGTGATGTTTTTACGCAAAAGAAATGATTCCTGCGGGAAACACTTAGTAACAAAACACAAGCAACATGCTATCATCGCGCCCTGAAATTCAGCTTGCCTGTGCGCGGCCCGACAGCCTGCGCGCCTCCGTTTCAAGCGCATTCCCCACCAGATCCCCTCCCCGCGTGTCATGTCATGACCAGGAATGGCCGAGCTGATTACCCTTTGCCAGACTCACACTATGCCTACAATTTCCTTCTCCCCCCGCCACTGGAGTGTCGGCGGCAAGATTACCGTCTTCACGTTTGCGCTGGTCAGCCTGATCCTCGCCAGCCTGACGACCCTGATCAGTATCCGCACCTCCAATGCCCTGGAACAGCGCGCCGAAGCGGCCGTCACCAGCGAACTCAATAGCGTCATGACGACCACGGAAGTATTTCATACCGCCATGGTCAACGAGGCGGCCAGCTTTGCCCGCCTGTTCGCGGCCGAATTTCCCGGCCCGTTCTCGGTCGATACGGGCGCCATGGTGGCCGTGGCCGGCAAGGCCACGCCGGCCCTGGCCAACGGCAACAGGGTGCTCAACCTCGACACGTCCCTGGTCGACCGCTACACGGCCCAGACGGGCGTGATCGCCACCATTTTTGCCGCCAACGGCGATGAATTCGTGCGCATCAGCACTTCGCTGAAAAAACAGGATGGCGAACGGGCCGTCGGCACCCAGCTCGACCACAACCACCCCAGCTATGCGCCGCTGCGCGCCGGCCAGCGCTTCGTTGGCATGGCAACCCTGTTTGGCAAGCAATACATCACGCAATATGACCCCGTGCGCGATGCGGGCGGCAAGGTGGTGGGCGTGCTGTTCATCGGCCTCGATATCAGCAAGAATCTGGCCATGCTGAAAGAAAAGATTCGCCAGGTCAAGATCGGCCAGACGGGTTACATCTATATCGTCGACACGGCGCCCGGCGCCAATTACGGCCACCTGGTGCTGCACCCGAACAGCGAAGGCAAGAGCGCGCTCGAGTTCAAGGCCAGCGACGGCCGATTGTTCATCCAGGAAATGCTGGCGCAAAAGGATGGCGCCATGCGCTACACGTGGACGGCGCCGGGCGAAACGAGTGCCAGCGCGCGCGAAAAGCAGCTGTTTTACCGTCAATTCAAGGATTGGCAATGGATCATCGCGGGCGGCACGTTCACGGATGAGATCACCCTGGAAGCGCGCCAGATGCGCAACCAGCTGGCCATTTCCGGCTTCATCGCCCTGCTCGTCTTCGCCCTGCTGCTGTACTGGCTGGTGCGCACCCTCGTGTCGCGCCCGCTGGCCGCCGCCGAAACGGCCGCCGCGCAAATCGCCGCCGGCGACCTGACGGTGCACCTCGATACCAGCAGCCTGGACGAAATCGGCCGCCTGCTGCTGGCCATGAACCGCATCAGCGACAACCTGTCGCAAGTGGTCAGCAATGTACGCGGCAGCGCCGGGCAGATCGCCACGGCGTCCGGTGAGATCGCCAGCGGCAACCTGGATTTGTCGAGCCGCACGGAACAGCAAGCCAGCTCGCTGGAAGAAACGGCCGCCTCGATGGAAGAACTGAGCTCCACCGTGCGCCAGAACGTTGATCACGCGCAACAGGCAAGCCGGCTGGCGCATGACTCGTCCAGCCTGGCAGCGGAAGGCGGCGCGGCCGTGGCGCAGGTGGCCAGCACCATGGACGCCATCCGCAGCTCCTCGGGCAAGATCGCCGACATCATCGGCGTCATCGACGGCATCGCATTCCAGACGAATATCCTGGCCTTGAACGCGGCCGTGGAAGCGGCACGCGCCGGTGAACAGGGACGCGGCTTTGCCGTCGTCGCCACGGAAGTGCGCACCCTGGCGCAGCGCTCGACGGCAGCGGCGAAAGACATCAAGGATTTGATCCAGGCGTCCGCCAGCACGGTGGACCTGGGCCATGCGCAAGTGAGCCAGGCCAGCGCCACCATGGACACGGTGGTGGCCAGCGTGCAGCAAGTGAGCACCATCATGGCCGAAATCGCCCAGGCGAGCGAAGAGCAGCGCAGCGGCATCGAGCAAGTCAACCAGGCCATCGCCCAGATGGACCAGGTGACCCAGCAGAACGCGGCCCTGGTGGAAGAAGCGGCCGCAGCGGCCGATGCCTTGCAGGAGCAGGCGCAGGAACTGAACCAGGTGGTGGGCGTGTTCAAGCTGTAAGGACTAGCCCGGTGCTAAGATGGGGATGAATCTACCTTGCCAGGAGGCACCATGCACGACGACTACGTTTTAATTGCCCGGCTGATGATCCCCACGGATGCGCACGTCATCCGCGGCTGCCTGGCCGCCGCCGGCATCGACGTGCTGCTGACGGATGACCAGCACATGCAGGCCGACATGCTGCTGGCGGCCGCCATCGGCGGCGCCCGCGTGCTGGTGCGCGAACACGACGTGGCGCGCGCGAATGACATCCTCGCCGCCTTCGAACGGGGCGACCTGGCGCTAGCGGACGATGCCGATGTGGGCGCGCCCGTCGCCGAATAAGAACACCTGTCAAAACCTACTGCGCGTCGTAATTTGCGGTCTGCGATGCTCACTGTACCTTCGTACAGTTGCGCTTCTCAACCACAACTTCCTTCCGCTCGCTACGGTTTTGCTAGGCGTTGTAAATCAGGCATAGAAACAGCGCCCGCAAGCCTGGCGGTAACTTTCGTTGCCGCCAATACTGATCTGCTCGCCTTCCTTGATGCGGCGGCCCTGCTCATCCACGCGGATGTTCATCGTGGCCTTCTTGCCGCAAGTGCAGATATTCTTCAATTCCTCGATATCGTCGGCCAGCGCCAGCAGATAGGCCGAGCCGGGGAACGGTTCGCCCTTGAAATCCGTGCGCAAGCCGTAGCAGATGACGGGCACGCCCTTCACTTGCGCCAGTTGGTGCAATTGTTGCACTTGTGCCGTGCTGAGAAATTGCGCTTCGTCAACCAGCAGGCAAGCGACCTGGGGAATTGCATCGAGGAAATTCGTGTCGGCATGGAAGATGTCGACCTGGCGCTGCGGGCCCAGGCGCGAAGTGACCCTTCCCACGCCGTAGCGGCTGTCGATGGCGGCCGTGTACAGGCGCACCTGCTGGCCCTGCTCTTCATAGTTGTGCGCGACCTGTAACAAGGCCGTCGACTTGCCCGCGTTCATCGCGGAATACCGGAAATAAAGTTTTGCCACTGCCGCCTGCCCTGTTCGTCTGGTTTTCAGGATACTGTTTAGTTCCTTTTCGAGGCGTGATTATAAATCGCAATGGCGGGCTTGCGGCAGCTTAATAGTCGTGCCGTTGGCGCGGCAAGCGGGCTAAAAACGGCGCATACTCGAAGCGCGCACGCTGTAGCCGCGCTGCAGCTGATATGCGAAAGCCGCATATGCAAGCATGCAAACATTCGTTCGCCGCACCCGTGCACCCGCCTACACTGCGCGGCACGGAAGGCGGCTCGGGACACAATCCGGAGCGGCTGTTTCTCTGACAGGAGCCACCATGAATGATCGAATGCCATCCCCATCCCAGCCGCCAGCGCTATACAAGCTGATCGGCAACACCCCACTGGTCGAAGTGACCAGGCTCGACACGGGCCTGTGCCAGCTGTTCCTGAAACTGGAATCGCAAAATCCCGGCGGTTCCATCAAGGACCGCATCGGCCTGTCCATCATCGAAGCGGCCGAAGCCGACGGCCGTTTGCAGCCGGGCGGCACCATCGTCGAGGCGACGGCCGGCAACACCGGCATCGGCCTGGCGCTGGTGGGCCGCATCAAGGGCTACCGCGTGATTCTCGTCGTGCCCGACAAGATGTCGACGGAAAAAGTACTGCACCTGAAAGCCCTGGGCGCCGAAGTGCACACCACGCGCTCGGACGTGGGCAAGGGCCATCCCGAGTACTACCAGGATTACGCGGCGCGCCTGGCGCGCGAACTGCCGGGCGCCTTCTTTGCCGACCAGTTCAACAATCCCGCCAATCCGCTGGCCCACGAAACGACGACGGCGCCCGAAATCTGGGAGCAAAGCGGCCATGACGTGGACGCCATCGTCGTCGGCGTCGGCTCGTCCGGCACCCTGACGGGCCTGACGCGCTACTTCCGCAAGGCGCAGCCGAAGCTGGAATTCGTGCTGGCCGACCCGCAAGGCTCCATCCTCACCGAATACATCGACACGGGCAAGGTGTCGGACACGAGCGGCTCGTGGGCCGTCGAAGGCATCGGCGAAGACTTCATTCCCTCGATTGCCGACATGGCCAGCGTCACCAAGGCCTACACCATCAGCGACCAGGAAAGTTTTGATTCCGCGCGCGCCCTGCTGCTGGCCGAAGGCATTTTAGGGGGCTCGTCAACGGGCACCCTGCTGGCCGCCGCGCTCAAGTACTGCCGCGAACAGACCACGCCCAAACGCGTCGTCACCTTCGTGTGCGACACGGGGACGCGCTATCTGTCGAAGGTCTACAACGACGGCTGGATGCGCGACCAGGGCCTGTTGCAGCGGGCCGTGTCCGGCGACTTGCGCGACCTGATCGGACGCCGCTACGACGAGGGCGACGTCGTCAGCGTGGCGCCCGGCGACACCCTGCTCACGGCCTTCAACCGCATGCGCGCCAGCGACCTGGCGCAGCTGCCCGTCATCGACGGCGGCCAATTGGTCGGCATCCTCGACGAATCGGACCTGCTGCTGCACGTCTCCGGCGACGCCGCACATTTCGCGGGTCTGGTGGGCGCCACCATGACGACGCAGATCGAAACCCTGGCGCCGTCCAGCGGCTTGCCCGCCCTGCGCGCCACCCTGGACCGGGGCTTGACGGCCGTCGTCGCCGACGACAGCGCCTTCTATGGCCTGATCACCCGCTTCGACCTTCTCAACCACTTACGCAGGACACTATCTTGAGCCAACAAACGCCCCGCAAGAGCCGCCTCGCCACCCGCGTCATCCACGCCGGCCAGTCGCCCGACCCGTCGACGGGCGCCATCATGCCACCCATTTACGCCACCTCCACCTTCGTGCAGGACAGCCCCGGCGTACATAAAGGCCTGGACTACGGCCGCTCGCACAACCCCACGCGCTGGGCGCTGGAGCGCTGCGTGGCCGATCTGGAAGGCGGCAGCGCGGCCTTCGCCTTCGCCTCGGGCCTGGCCGCCATCTCGTCCGTGCTGGAATTGCTGGATGCGGGCAGTCATATCGTCGCCGGCGACGACATGTACGGCGGCACCTACCGTTTATTCGAGCGCGTGCGCCGCCGCTCGGCCGGTCATGAATTCACGTATGTCGACCTGACGAATCCGGAAAACCTGCTGGCCGCGCTGCGCCCGGAAACGAAGATGGTATGGGTGGAAACGCCCACCAACCCCATGCTGAAACTGGCGGATTTGCGCGCCATTGCCGACATCTGCCGCGAACGGGGCATCATCGCCGTGGCGGACAACACGTTTGCCAGCCCGCTGGTGCAGCGCCCCCTGGAGCACGGCTTCGACATCGTCGTGCACTCGACCACCAAGTATTTGAACGGCCACTCTGACATCATCGGCGGCATCGCCATCGTCGGCGCGGAAGAACGCCAGGCGGAATGGCGCGAGCAGCTGGGCTTTTTGCAAAACTCCGTGGGTGCGATTGCCGGGCCGTTCGACAGCTTTTTGGCCCTGCGCGGCGTGAAAACCCTGGCCATCCGCATGCAGCGCCATTGCGAAAGCGCCCTGGCCCTGGCGCAGTGGCTGGAACAGCAAAAGGAAGTGCGCAAGGTGTTTTATCCGGGCCTGGCCTCGCACCCGCAGCACGCGCTGGCGCAGCGCCAGATGGATGGCTTCGGCGGCATCATCTCGATCGACCTCGATACGGATTTGGCGGGCGCGCGGCGCTTCCTCGAACGCTGCGAGGTGTTCGCCCTGGCCGAAAGCCTGGGCGGCGTGGAAAGCCTGATCGAGCACCCTGCCCTGATGACGCATGCCAGCATCCCGGCCGAGCAGCGGGCCAGGCTGGGCATCGGCGATGGCTTGATCCGCCTGTCGGTGGGGATCGAGGATATCGAGGATTTGCGCCATGACCTGCGTACGGCGCTCGACGCGATTTGATACGCCCGGCGGCTATTTTCCGGGGTGGTACCTGCGCTCCAGGTGCTTCGCCACGTCCTCGGGATAAAACAGCACATCCTTGAATTCGCCGCGCGCATACATGGCCGCCTGGTCCCGGAAGTGCGGCGACTTCGGGTCGCCGCTCTGGCCGCCGGCGAGGATGCTTTTCGCCTTGATGCGGGGGCCGAATTCCACTGCCGCCACAAAGCTGTTGCCGCGCTCGCCGTAGATCCTGCGCGTGGTGCTCTTGCTGCTCTGTCCATACGCGGCCAGAGCACCCCAGTTGCCCGACGCGTAAGGCACGGGCAGGCTGGCTTGCGCATCGTCAAACGGCTGCACGATGTCGCCCGTCAGGCGCTGGAAGCGGTTGATCTCGCCCCACGGCGTTTGCCAGTGGCCGAAATCGCGCTGCAGTTTATCGGCCGCCGTCGCCAGTGCAGCCAGCCGCTGCGCCGCCGTGACCTTGTCCGTCGCCAGAAAATCGACAACGGGCACGCCCTGCTCGCGCGCCTGTTTTCCTGCCAGCTCGGCCAGCTCCTGGCCCCAGAACACGGCCAGCGAGGTGGCGGTGGAGTCCAGCGCATAGCGCCAGTCCCAGGCCCGCAGCAAGGCCACCTTGCCGGCCAGCGCCAGCTTGTGCGCGTCGCCCGCCGGCAGCGCATCGTATGCCGCGAACAGGGGCGGCAACAGCGCTTCGAACGCCGTCAGTTCGCTGTCGTACGAGGCGGCGATCAGCTTGTCGAGCGTGAAATCCTTCTGGTTCTGGAAAACCTTGACGGCATGCAGGCCGCGCGCGTTTTCGCCGTACACGGACATGTAGGCGGGATAGTCGCTCTGGCGCGGGCTGTGGGCGCCGGCCGCCGAATACGGCCAGTTGTTCGTGTTCTGGATCCAGCCATTCTTCGGATTGAACAGGGTGATGGTTTGCACCACCGTGTGCAACCCTTTCCATTCCGTGGCCGGGTCGCTGCCGTCGACAGGCTGCTTCCAGTTGAAGCGCGGGTCGCGCACGGGGATGAAATTGCCGTGAAAGTAGGCGATATTGCCATCCGCATCCGCATACACCGTGTTGTTCGACGAATTCGTGCGCAATTCCATCGTTTGATAAAACGCAGCATAATCGCGCGCCTTGGTGCGCGTGTACGACTGCATCAAAGCCTTCAACGGTTCATGCATCAGGCGCACGGCCACCCATTTACCATCCTGCGCGCGCACGATGGGGCCGTGGTGGCTGTAGTGGACGGTGATGGTCTTCGATGCCATGCCGCCATCGGCCAGTTTGTAGGGCAAGGTGATGGGCACGGTTTTCAAGGGGCGCAAGCCGCCGTCATAGCGGTAGAACCAGGCGCCGTCCTTGTCGACGATGCTTTCCAGGTATTCGTCGATGACGTCGCCGCCGCCCGAGGTGTGCATCCAGCCCAGGCGCTCGTTAAAACCCTGGTAGACGAAGAACTGGCCCCAGGTGACGGCACCATACGCGTTCAAGCCTTCGCCGCTGGTGACCTGCACTTCGGGACGGAAGTAGAACGAGGTGTGCGGGTTGATCATCAAGAGCGCATGGCCATTTTTGGTGATGGCGGGCGCGATGGCGAAGCCGTTCGAGCCGCTGGGCTCGGGATCCAACCCGGTCTCGATGCTGGCCAGCGCCACGGCGGCAGGACTGGCCTGCTGGCCGTAAAACGCTTCGAGCTGCGCCAGGTTGATCGATTCGATATCGCCGCCGATGCTGCCCTCGCTGAAGCTCAAGGCCATCCATGGCTCGAAATGCGCGATCAGCCGCGGTTTGACCTGCGGATGCGTGGCCAGGTAAAAATTCAGGCCATCGGCAAAGGCGTCCATCAACTTGCGCAGCCACGCCGGGCTGGCGCGGTACTGCGCCTGCAGCTCAAGCGGGTCGATGAAGAGCTTCATGCGCAGGTCGCTGTACAGCTCCCGTTCCCCTTCCACTTCCGCCAGGCGCCCCATGGCGTTGATGTAATTGAGTTCCACGCGGGGGAAATCGTCTTCGGCCTGCGCATACATCAGGCCAAATACGGCATCCGCATCCGTCTTGCCCGTCACATGGGGCACGCCCCACGTATCGCGTGCGATGCTGACATTGGCCGCCTGCGCCTGCCAGCGGGCCATGTCCTTGACAGAAACAGCGGGTGCGGCCAGCACGGGAATACTGGCGACAGCAACTGAGGCAAACAGGGCACTGCTATGTAACATGCCAAAACTCCAGATCAGGATGCGTCAATCAGGGCCGCGATGCGCTGGTTCAACTCCACATTTTCCGCCTGCAGCTGCGCCACCTTCTGTTTCAGGCTGGCGATCTCGCCGCGCAGGCGTTCCGTTTCGGACGGCGCCTGGGCCGCGTTCTCCGCCCACGGCTCGTTGCCCGTTTCCGGCGTGTCCTGCGATACATGCACCTTCGGCTCGCGCGGCGTGCGCGTGGCGGCGCGCTGTTCGCGGATTTCCTTGGCCGCCTGGCGCAGCAGTTTTTTACCGCCGGCGACGGCCGCCACCTGTTCTTCCGGCGGCAGGGATGCCACGGTGGCCGCCGCATTGATCGAGATCGTGCCCGAACGGACGGCTTCCACCAGTTCCGGCGACGCCGCCTTCTGGATCTTCTCGATCTGGCTGATCTGGTTGCTGCTCAATCTCGCCGCCTTGGCCACCTCTTCGCGCGTGCTCATGGGTGCCTTCGGCGCGTTTTCGCCTTCCGGCGCATCCTGGGCGCTGACGGGTGCCGGGCTGCGCGCGGCGACGATTTCCTTCTTGCGCAGGGCCAGCACGCCGCGCTGGAAGTCCGATACACTGCGGCGCGCCAGGTGATTGTCGATCATCCACAGCATGACGTCGTCGAGCGAGGTAAAGCTGGTGTTCTGGATGGTCTTGAATTCGATGCCGTGCTGGCGGCAGATGGCGTAGCGGTTATGCCCGTCGATCAGCACGTCGTTCCACAGCACCAGCGCATCGCGGCAGCCTTCGGCCAGCAGGCTGCGCTCGAGCGCCGCGTACTCGCTGGCGGTGAGCGGGTCGATATACGACTGCAGCACCTGATTGATAGTGATATTCATGGTTGTCCTCAATATTGCGGCGCGATGGTCCGCGCCGGCACGAATGCTACACCATCCGCCGCCCATCCAGCTGATCGAGGTCCGCCATCGGCCGTCACAATGGAAAAAAGCGCATTTTCCCTTTCTTTCATAGGCAACTGAACTTATCATTTGGCAATATTTAGCTACCCTTCCCCTTAATCGCGCCGGCTTGTGCATGAGCGCGCCCAAGACAAACAAAGAAATCAATGAAAAAGTTATACCGCGTCGCCATCGCTGCGCTGCTACTCAGCGGATGTGCCACCATGGAAGTCCGCGAGACGACCCGCACGATGGAGCGCATCGGCCATGATCCGCAACTGAACATCGTTTCAAAGGTCACTGCTGGTGAAGCGCTATTGTCCACATTCCAATACACAAGCAAAACGGGCTATCAGATCTACGATGGACGCGCCGTGTCCATCGGCGGCGGCCGCGTTGCCGTCATCGAGGGCGACTTCCTGTACCGCGCCGATATTGAAGGCAAGCCCGCTTACTGCACCGAACGCCAGGTCTTCAACATGCTGCTGCCCGGGATGACCAGGAATGCCTGTTTTGCCGACCGCAACAATGATGGCCT
The DNA here is from genome assembly GCF_023703445.1 of Janthinobacterium kumbetense. Taxonomy (NCBI): domain Bacteria; kingdom Pseudomonadati; phylum Pseudomonadota; class Betaproteobacteria; order Burkholderiales; family Oxalobacteraceae; genus Janthinobacterium; species Janthinobacterium kumbetense. Next base: position 318,373 of record NZ_JAMQGR010000001.1, on the reverse strand, counting down.
GCTGGACCAGGTGATGGTCGCCAGCGATCTGATGTGGTGGCACGAAGATGTCAACCCCGGCATCAAATTCGGCCCGGGAGTGGAAACCGCGCCTATCGACAGGTCCATCAATTCGCAGTTGCTATATCAGGGCTACAGCAATCACACCTTGCGCATTGCCTACAGAGAATATGCAGGCGACCTGGCACGGCCGTCGTTTTCGCAAGACTTGTCGTTTGAGATCACCAGTTTTCCCGCGGAAGTCACCTTCCGGAAAATCCGGATCCAGATACGCAGCGCAGGAAATCAAGGTTTGGAATACCAGATCCTTGGCGGCTATTGACCCCCGCGTGCAAGCTGCGACCCAACGAGCCATAGCATGAAAAGAAAGTACGCCACCGCACTCATTTTTGCCGTCGCTGCCATCGGCTTCACCTGGGTCAGCCCCTATATCGCCATGTACCGCATCAGCATCGCGGCGAAATCCGTGCGCCTGGAAAACCTGGCGCAGCAGGCCGACCTGCCCGCCGTGCGCGCCAGCGTGGCGCGCCAGCTGCGGGCGGCCGGCGAAACGGCCAATGAGGACGATTTCAAGGAAATGCTCGACACCATCGTCTCGCCGCCCGGCATCACGGTATTGATCCTGCATGGCAAGCACGGGGCGGACGGCAAGCGCCACGACTTCGGCATGGCGTACCGTTCATGGAACGAAGTGGTGCTGCGGCGCAGCGGCGCCGGGCCCGCCGCCAGCCAGTTTTTACTGCGCCGCCATGGCATCTGGGACTGGAAACTGACGGACATCACCTTGCCGCCGGAATTACTTTAAAGAAACTTGATCTAAAACAACACTTACTTAAACCTCTATATTGATTTTGGGAAATATTATGTAGAATGCCAACACTTCAGGCGCACCGGGTCGCCAGGCATCCGAGAGATCGCACGATGAAAAGAATGATGCTTCTCGCTGTAGTGGCACTGGTCGCGCTGGCCGGCGTCTTCTATGGCAGCCCGTATTTCACCATGAACAAGATTCGCACGGCAACGATGGACGAAGATACCCAGGCCCTCGCTGCGCATATCGACCTGCCCCAGCTGCGCGGCAGCCTCGGGCAACAACTGCACACCCTGTTTTCGGCGCCCGAAGTGGCCGACGACATCAGTCCCGACGTCATCGCCCCCTTGCTCGATACCATGCTGATGCCCGAAGGCATCGTCGCCTTGATGAAGCTCAATGACCGCTACGAAAAACCGCTCGCCAAGGTCAGCGACATCAGCGGCCGCAAGCGCAATACCAAGCCCGACTACAAACTGCGCTACACCTCCTGGGACAGCGTCGTGGTGCAGCGCGCCCACAGCAAAAGCCATATCGGCGAACTGACCCTGGCGCGCGACGGCCTGTGGCACTGGAAGCTGGTGTCGGTGGCCCTGCCGAAGAACTTGCTGGCCGACGCCTGAGGCGCCGGCGCAGCCCTGCTCCCGGGGCGATCAGCGCCGGTCCGTCACCCTGCCCGTCGTATCGGCAAACCAGCGGCTATGCGACACCACTTGCAGCGCGCCGGCAGCCACTTGCCCCGCCAGCCATGCCAGCAATTCATCGATGACCGCATACGAAGTCTGGTAGTCGGACGTTGGCGTCCTGACGATATCGTGGCCGTTGACAAACACAAAGCTGTCGTCGCCCACCGCCGTCTGGATCGCCGCCTGGACTTGCGCAAAGCTGGCGTCGTTTGTCAGGTTGACCGTGGAAGTGTTGAGGATGTAGGCATCCTTGTCGTTACCAGTGAAAAACATCTGGTCGAAGCCGCGCTCGGCCGTATAGCCGGCGCCGCGCGCCGACAGGAAACCGGCGGCGCGCATGGCGTTGATGGCCGTGTTCGTCCACAGCGATTCGACCCACGCATGGTGCGATGGCCCGTCGCCACCGATACCGGCAGCGCGCATCTTGTCCCGCCCCACCTGCAGCGCGGTGACGTACTGGGCCGAACCCTGTACCGCCACATTGTCGTGCACGCTCTGGTGCAGGGTAAAGTCGAACAGGCGCGACGGATCGTCGAAGCGCGCCTTCATGCGCTCGGCCGACATGTAATCGGGCTGCCCCAGCAGGGACGTGACGATGGCAAACGAGGCCGGCAAATCATAGTATTTCAGCCGCTCCATCAGATACGTATCCCAGGAGGCATAACCATCGTCAAAGGACAAGATGACGGTGGGCAATTTACGCTTCGGCAACGCCGCAACCATGCCCAGCCAGATGGTTTCCGGCTGCGTCGTGGCGGCGGTCAGCTGCACGGTAAATTTCCCGCGCGACAGGTTTTGTGCCGTGGGCGTGCCCTCGCTATCGAGCGGCGTGGCCAGCTTGGGCACCCACCACTCATTGTTGACGAACATCAAGGTGTCGGCGGCGGCGGAACCGCCGTAATGCAAGGCATTCAGAAAGCCGGACCAGAAACTGCTGTAATCGCTGTTGCCCAGGTAAATCATGCCCCCCGTCTGCATGATGGCGGCATTCGTCGAGCGCAGCGCGAAGGAAAAGCGTTGCAAATCCCAGTTGAACGGGATGCGCGGCTGGCCCTTGCCGGCAGCGCCTGTCGTGCCCACTTTCACGACGGTACCGGCAGGCAAGCCGGCTGGCAGGTCGATGCGCAAGGAGGGGTAGCCATCCTTAAACGACACGGCGGCATCGAGCGACACCATGCAACCCGATGTCACATCGCTGTCCCAGAAGGACAGATCGTGCGTGGGCATGAATTCCAGCGGCGTATTGGTGACCGGCGGCGGGGGCATGGAAAAGCGGGGCGGGGCGTCAGGGTACTGGCTGGACATGGTGCGGCTTTCAAAAGTAGTGCGCGCGGCGCCGGCGGAACAAACGCTGCACGGCAGAAAAGGATCAATCAACATTGCCTTGCCAAGCTTTTTCGCCAGGAGTGCTTGTCAACTATATCACTTGATTGCCATTATGCAAATAAATAATGAAGCCCGGTCATGCCTGCCGCGGCGGCCATGGCGCAGCCCGCGCGCCAGGCCGGCACGGCATCGCCCAAGCCTGCGCGGCACTGCTATCATCGAGCTTTGATTTCCATCGGAGGCTCCATGTCAGACTTGGTACAACACGCACTGGCCCACGCGGGCAAACCGGCCACCACGCCTTGGGTGGTGACCCTGATCAGCGGTGAAAAACTCACCGGCCCCATTTCCCCGCTCAGCGACGGCTGCTACGCCATCGGCCTGGGGCAAATCAAGTATTTTTCCAGCGACAAGGTCGCCTGCCTGAATGTGTCGGGCGCGGGCGCGTTTCCCATCTGAAGACCTTGGCAATGGACCACACGCGGGAGCAGACGCAGGACGGCGCACGCCTGGCGGCGCAGTTGCAGGCGCTGGAAGCGGCGCTGCAAAGCCGGGCCGTGCGCGCCGACAGCGCCAGGCTGGCAGCGCTGCTGGCCGACGAGTTCGTCGAATTCGGCAGCTCGGGCAAGCTCTGGACACGCGCCGCGACCCTGGCGGACTTGCCGGCAGAAGATTTTTGTCCGCGCAGCATCAGCGATTTTCAAGCCCGCCTGCTGGCCGAGGATGTGGCCTTGGTGACCTACCGCTCGCAGCGCCACGCCAGCGGCGCCCTGCCCGCCAGCGCCAGCTTGCGCAGTTCGCTGTGGAAGTGGCGCGATGGCCGCTGGCAAATGATTTTTCACCAGGGCACGCCCATTCCCGGCTGATCCGCACAGGGGATGGCCGCCACCGGCACCGTCCCCTGTCGCGCAGCAACAACACGCCCCTGCCGAAAAAAATCCGCGGCAGCTGTTGTATTTCCAGTGCCCGGGCGCGGGCCGCGCGGCAACAGCCCTCCCTCTGTTTGCGTTTCCGCAGGAAACCACCATCGCCACGCCAGGCCACTTTGCGCTCGCGCAAGCCTGCCGGCACTCCACTATGCACCCGCCAAATATTGACGACAAATACGATTTTATTCGCGTATTCAGTCGAAAAACATATGAATGAGCGCGCCTGAAAAATGGCATGAATACCAAAACTTTCCGTGCTAGCATGATTTTTCGTCCAGCTGGCCAGCGCCAGCTTGCAGCGCCCCAACAACCTTCACCGACAGGAGCCGTTTCATGATGACACCGCATGCCAGCACACGCGCCAGCACAATACGCCACACCCTGATTGCCCTGGCAATCACTGCCGCCTTCCCCCTGCAGGCGATGGCGCAGGACAGCGTCCCGCCGCCAGCCACCGACGCGCCTGCCGCTCCGGTGGCGCAAGCCGGTCCTGGCCAGCTGGAAACGGTGATCGTGACGGCGCAGCGGCGCGCGGAAAACATCAAGGACGTGCCCATGTCCATCGCCACCCTGAAGGGCGACAAGCTCGACACCCTGACGGCCGGCGGCGCCGACATCCGCTTCCTCAACAGCCGTTCACCCAGCGTCTCCGTCGAATCGGATTACGGCCGCACCTTTCCCCGTTTCTACATTCGCGGCCTGGGCAATACCGACTTCGACCTGAATGCCTCGCAACCGGTGGGCCTGGTGATGGACGACGTGGTGCAGGAAAACGCCATGTTGAAAGGTTTTCCCGTGTTTGACGTGGATCAGGTCGAGGTACTGCGCGGCCCGCAAGGCACCTTGTTCGGCCGCAACTCGCCGGCCGGCGTGATCAAGTTCGATTCCGCCAAGCCCGTCTTCAAGACGGAAGGCTACCTGAGCGGCGGCTTCGGCAAGGATGGCATGAAGAACCTGGAAGGCGCCTTCAACGTGCCCGTCAGCGACACGGTGGCCCTGCGCTTTTCCGGCCAGACGCAGCGCCGCGACGATCGCGTGCACAACCCGCGCCCTACCGGCACGCGCGACTTCGAAGGCTATGAAGACAGCGCCGCCCGCCTGCAGGTACTGGTCAAGCCCACGCGCGACTTCACCGCCCTGTTCAACGTGCATGCGCGCAACCTCGACGGCACGGCCACTTTGTTCCGCGCCAACATCCTGAAACAGGGCACGAATGACCTGGTCGACAACTTCGATTACAACTCCTACCCAACCGACGGCATCAACCGCCAGCACCTGAAAACCAAGGGCGGCAGCATGCGCCTGAAATGGGACTTGCCCGGCGTCACCCTGCATTCGATCACCGGCTACGAAAAACTCGATTTCTTCAGCCGCGCCGACGTCGACGGCGGCTATGGCGCCGTGTACGCCCCGCCCATGGGTCCCGGCTTCATCCCCTTCGTCGTGGAAACGGCCGACGTGATTCCCAACCACAAGCAGATTTCGCAGGAATTCCGCGCCGAATCGTCTGCCCGCGGCCCGCTGCAATGGATAGGCGGCTTGTTCTACTTCAAGGAAGATATCCAGATCGACAGCATCAGCTTTGACAGCCTGGCGCCCGGCAATCCGCAAAACAGCGCCTACGCCACGCAAAACCAGAGTTCGAAGTCGTACGCGGCCTTCGGCTCGCTCAACTACACGGTCTCGGACACCCTGAAGCTGCGCGCCGGCCTGCGCTACACGAGCGACAAGAAAGATTTCTCGGCCAAGCGCGTGGAAGCGACCACGGCAGGCCCATTCAACTTGCACGACACCTCGCACAACGTCAGCTGGGACTTGAGCGGCACCTATGTGCTCACGCCGGAAACCAACGCCTACGCGCGCATCGCCACCGGCTACCGCGCGCCGTCGATGCAGGGCCGCCTGAACGGCCTGGCCGACCGCCCTTCGTTTGCCGGCGCCGAAAAGGCGCTGTCCGTCGAGGCGGGCATCAAGCAGGACCTGTTCGACAAGCGCGCGCGCCTGAGCGTGGCCGTGTTCCAGTACCGCGTCAAAGACAAGCAGCTGACGGCCGGCAGCGGCGCCGTCAACATGAACCAGCTGATCAACGCCGACAAGGCCACGGGCCGCGGCGTGGAACTGGATTTCCAGGCGAATCTCAGCGATTCGCTCAGCATGACCCTGGGCGGCAGCTACAACCACACGGAAATCCAGGACAAAAAACTGTTCGTGCAAAGCTGCGGCAACGCGCAAAACAACCCGGCCAGCGGCTGCACCGTCACCGATCCCGTCGGCCCGTTCAAGGGTACGGCCTACATCGACGGCAACCCGCTGCCCCGCGCACCGGAGTGGCAGACCAACTTCACCCTGAAATACAGCATTCCCGTCGCCAATGGCGAGTTCTACGCCTACACGGACTGGGCCTATCGCACCAGCTACAACTTCTTCCTGTATGAAGCGAAGGAATACAAGGCCAAGGAACTGCTGGAAGGCGGCTTGCGCGTCGGCTACAAATGGGACAAATACGAAATCTCCGCCTACGGCCGCAACATCACCAACCAGATCCAGTCGCTGGGCGCCATCGATTTTGACAACCTGACGGGCATCATCAACGAACCGCGCACGTACGGGGTGCAGTTCAAGGCGACGTTCTGACGGCAGGCAGATGAAACCATGCTGTCCGGCGCAAACCGGACAGCATGGCTCAGGCACAAGATGGCATTATGGGCATCACCTGTGCTAGAATCTCGCCGCGCTGCCCGGATGGTGAAACTGGTAGACACTGGAGACTTAAAATCTCCCGCCTGTAAGGGCGTGCCGGTTCGATTCCGGCTCCGGGCACCAGCGCACAGAATTCAGAAACATCAAAAAAGCCATTAATCCCAATACAATCAACGGGTTAGTGGCTTTTTTTACGTCCCGACATTTCCCTTGATACAGATTAAACCCGACAAAAACCAGTGGCGATTACGCCAAATTTACGCCTTGATCGCGCCTCAACGAGAGGGATGCATGGCTTCACTCAGGAAACGGGTTGGCGGCTGGCGGGCGGAGATCGCCATCCTCGGCACACGGGAATCTAAGACATTCAGCACCTAGGCCGAAGCTGCGGCCTGGGCGTCGGAACGCGAAACCGAAATCCGGCGCGGCGCCGACAGCGGCATCGTCATCGGGAAAAGCTGCGGCGACGCATTCGATAGGTATCTGGAAGAAGTCTCAATCCACAAGCGTGGCGAACGCTGGGAGCGGCTGCGCCTCAACGCCGTCGGCGAAGTGCTCATTGGCGGCCAGAAAATCAAAGATATCAAACTGGCCGCCGCACCAGTCCTCATGCGCCTTCGGCCATGGCGAAAATTTGAGTCAAAAGACCCTTAACTAGCGGGCAGGTGTGGAGGAGGGACAACTGCGCGCGCCGGGCCGAAATGGGCTTTTTTCTTGCTTCTGGTACAACATCAATCCTTGGGACGTGAAAAAAACGCCTCGTGGGCGGCTTGTGGGATGGCTGGGGCGCTCCGGCGCGGCTGGCCTATCGCAGCCCAGCCCTGCCGGCTATCGCGGCGTGGCGGTCATCCTGGGCGGCCGACGCGCGCCTTCGCCGCCTGCTCCTTGTCGTAGTCATCGCGGCAATCCACATCGCAGAACAGCAGCGCGGGCGCCAGCGCCTCGTCGCAGTAGTGGCAGCAGCCATGCGCCATCAGACCCGGCCGGCGCCGCACGGCGGCCAGGCCGCGCGCCACCTCGGCAAAGATGATCTTGTCGGTGTTGTCGATATGGTCGCTCATGCCGCGCCCTCCGCCTTGGCCAGCTCATACGGGGCGAACTTCACCACTTCCACGCCGGCCCATTCGTTGATCGCCATGAACTGCGACTGCAGCGGCACCAGCTCATTGCGCGCGAAGACGCGCGCGGCCGGTTCAACGGCGCCGAAGCCGCCGGCATTGTTCGGCAGGATGCCCATGAGCTGGGGCGGCACGCGGTGCGCGGCCAGCTGGCCGTCGCGCGTGATGCTCTTGATGTTGAAAAACTCGTCCTTGGCAGCCACGTCCGACACCGGAAAAATCTGGATGCCGTCCTTCTTGCCGCTCGGCGCGTGCATGAACAGCTTGCGGAAGTTGCCCGCCCCCCTGCTGTCGCGCATGGCCTGGTGCAGGCGGTCCACCTCCCGGGATAAGAGGATTCCTATGCTAAAGAGCTGCGTTTAATCAACATCATCGATTGCAGGACGAATAAACTTCCATGCATGCAGCAGCAGCAATGATGTGCATGGAGAGCTGGCGCCTCTGTTGCAGTTGAATGCGCACCGCTACGAACATTGTGCTCATGCCCCTTTGCCAAACTTTTTTCTGCGGCTCACCCGTTCATGCATTTTCTTGCATGAGATTTAGAGAGTTCATTCGATTTCCTCAAGAAGCACTGATTAATTCATCGGCCGCCATTCCCTGCGGCGCGTTCATCTGAGACAATATAAATACTCTCCCAGGGCGCCATCGATCATGCAAAAGAGCTTTTCCGACCTTGAGTCCCCCGCCAAGAAAAAGCTGATCCGACGCGACCGCGTCCTGTCCCTGATCGACAGCAAGCCCCCTTGGGGCAAGTTGCCCGGCACCGCACGACAGCAAATGCGCTGGATCGGCTCGCCAAACTGCCCTTTGAGACGTCAACCTTGCTAATAAAGAATTGAGCGGCACTTCCCTGGTTCCGGGTATTGCAGTGGAATACCCATGAACAAACCTGCGGCAGTGGCCAAGACTGGGTGATCACGCAGCACATCCAGGCAGGTCGTTACGTTTGCAATCAACCTTTTGCCTACCCAAATGAAAACAGCTTCCCCAACCTTGCATCTGTCGCGTGACCGCCTCCGGCTCGTCCTGTCCCTGTCATGGCTGTGCGCATTGGCGGCCTGTGGCGGTGGAACTTCGGCCTCGGCTCCGACCCTGAGCCCCAGCCAGCCTCCGCCTCCGTCGACGTGCGAGAAGTCGCAATGCGCCCCCGCTCCCTGACATGCTGAACGCCAGGCGTCCGGTTGACCTCCAGGGTCGACCTGCCCGCCTGCGCGGGCTTCGCCAGGCGCCCTGCGCCACCTGACCACCTATCCACCCAACATCGCTAGCTGCTGCCACTCCACCATGTCCACAAACAATTCCAAACGCCAGTTCCTGCGTAATTCGTTCGGCACGATGGCGTCCCTTGCCGCCTTGTCGGCATTCCCGCCGGCGATCCGGCGCGCCCTGGCGATCGAAGCCAATAACGTCACGGGGACGATCAATGATGTTGAGCATGTCGTCATGATCATGATGGAAAACCGCTCATTCGATAGCCACTTCGGCACCTTCAAGGGCGTCCGGGGCTACGGTGACCGATTCGTCGCGCCGTCGCCGAACGGAAGCAACATCATGTACCAGACCCATACCCAGACCAAACCTGCCGGAACGTATATCCCCTTCCACCTTGATGAAACCAAGGGCAATGCGCAACGCGCTGGCAGCGCACCGCACTCATGGGGCGACTCGCAGGCAGCGTGGGACCATGGCCGGATGAATCGTTGGCCAGATTCCAAGGGTTCCCTTTCCATGGGATATTTCGATACGGCGGAGGTGCCGTTTCAACGCGCGCTGGCCGACGCCTTCACCGTCTGCGACCACTATCACTGTGGCATCCACGCGGGGACAATTGCAAACCGGCTATTCTATTTTACTGGCACAAACGGTCCCAACGGCCGGAACCCCATCGATGGCAAGAAAGTGGAGATAGCGGTACTCGACAACCAGTACAACGTCGGCAACAACATCGGACCTTCGAGCGAAGGATGGACCTGGACGACGTATGCGGATCGCCTGGAAAAGGCCGGAGTGCGCTGGAAGGTGTACCAGAGCCTGGTCGACAACTTTGGTTGCAACGAAATGACCAGTTTTCGCCACTGGCGTGCTGAAATTGAAAAACTTCCCGCCAATCGCCGTCCGCTCCATGCTCCCTCCTCCGACATCAGACAGGATGTCACCCGCGCCGGCCCCTTCTATGACGCCGGCATCGACGACGCCCTCAGCCCGTTGGCCAAGGGATTCCACAACACCATGCCTCGCGGCTTCCTGGAAACCTTCCGCGAAGACATCTCCAACGGCAAGCTACCAGCCGTTTCCTGGATCATTGCGCCTTCAGCCTACTGCGAGCATCCGGGATACTCCAGCCCGGCCCAGGGCGGCTGGTATATCCAGCAGGTTCTCGATGCGCTCACGGCGAATCCTGAGGTGTGGAGCAAGACCGTGCTGCTGATCAACTATGACGAGAACGACGGTTTCTTCGATCACCTGCCACCACCGTGCGCGCCATCGCTCAATCCTGACGGCAGCGTCGCAGGCGCCACCACGCTCAGCTCGGCCGATATCGCGGTGGAATATCACAACCACCAACCGGCGACCAATCTTCAGCCAGGCGTTGATGGTCGGCCGTACGGACCAGGACTGCGCGTGCCGATGTGGATCGTGTCACCGTGGAGCCGTGGCGGCTGGGTCAACTCGCAGGTCTTCGACCATACCTCGGTACTGCAATTTCTCGAGAGGCGATTCGGCGTCCTCGAGCCGCAGATCAGCGCCTACCGGCGCGCCGTCTGTGGCGACCTGAGCTCTTGTTTTAATTTTGTCAACCCGAATGCAGGGGTGTTGCCAACGCTCACCGGGCATGGCAGCAAGGCGGAGGTGGATGCGCTGGCACTAAGCCAGGGCAAGGCGCGCGCGCTGGCGAGGCCGTTGGCGTCTACCACAGCCAAGTTACCGGTGCAGGCGGCAGGGACCCGCCCATCGCGTGCCCTGCCGTATGTATTGCATGTAACGGCCCGCGCCGACGCCGGCACAAGAAAAGTGACACTGGTGTTTGCCAACGACAGCAGCAACCAGGCTGGCGCGGTATTTCACGTGTATGACGAGTTGCATCTGGACCGGATTCCGCGGCGCTATGTCGTAGAGGCCGGCAAGACGCTGGAGGGCAACTGGGACGCGGCGTCCGATGGCGGTTCGTACCGCCTGTGGGTGCTCGGCCCGAACGGCTTTCATCGCCACTTTGTCGGTGACCTCAAGGAACAGGGTGACCCCAGAGGTCCGGAAATTCAGGCCTGCTACATGACGTGCAGCCCCACTGAACTCGCGCTCAAACTGCACAACAAAAGCAGCGCGCGTTGCTTGTTCACGGTTTCGGCAGAAGCCTATCGAAGCGATGGCCCCTGGACCATCGAGGTAGGTGCCGGTGAGGTGGGATCCTTTCACTGGTCGTTGGCCGACAGCGGCAACTGGTATGACTTCTCGGTGACCTGCAGTACTCAGAAGACTTTCCGGCGCCGCGTCGCAGGGCGTATCGAAAATGGCAAGGATTCCGTGAGCGACCCATCCCTGGGACGTGCATAACTCAAAAAATTGCTCCTGAATCGACAAGGCTGCGGCGCATGCACCCCGACGGGGGATGCGCCGCGGCTTCCTGCTGTCATCTCGATCCATTTCCGCCCCCGCTGACGTTTTTACAACAGCCCCCATCGCCCCGCGCTCTCCCCCCCTCGACTCCCTACTGATATAATACTAACAATCAACTAGTACTCCGAAATGTGCGCCTCAAGGCTCCCGCAACCGTCTGTGTACCGCTAAGCCCAGCCCATGCGCTCCCTTTTCGACCACGAGATCATCAAACAGCTCCACAGCGGCGCCCGCTCGCGGGTTTACCGCGCCCGGGCCGCCGATGGCACTGCGCTGATCGTCAAGATGCCGAATCAGCCGTTCCCCTCCTTTCAGCAGCTGGCACAATTCAAGCGCGAATATGCGATCGCGGGCCGCTGCCGCCATCCGGGCGTGGCGCATCCGCTGGCGCTGCAGCTGCACGGCGGGCGCTGGACGATGATCCTGGAAGATACCGGCGGCCTGGCGCTCGACCAGGTGTTGCGCGCGCAGGTGGCGGCGCGCAGGGCGCCGTCGCAGCCCGCATTGGCGCTGGATGATTTTTTCGACATCGCGCTGCAACTGTGCGCGGCGCTGGACGAGGTCCATCGTCAAGGCGTGATCCACAAGGACATCAATCCTTCCAATCTGGTGTGGAATGCCGAACGGCGCCTGCTGCAGCTGATCGATTTCGGCATCGCCTGTGAACTGCCCTACGAAAGCCATGGCATCGTCAATCTCCAGACCCTGGAAGGCACGCTGCGCTACATGGCGCCGGAGCAGACGGGGCGCATGAACCGGCGGGTCGATTGGCGCGCCGATTTCTATGCGCTCGGCGCCACCTTGTACGAAATGCTGACCGGCCAGGCGCCGTTCGAGACGGGCGACGAGATGGAACTCGTGCATTGCCACATTGCGCGCAGCCCGGACTGGTCGCACCCGGCGCTGGCCAGCTTGCCTGGCCAGCTGCTGCCGATCATCCAGCGGCTGCTGGAAAAAAATGCCGATCAGCGCTACCAGAGCCTGCAAGGCTTGCGCAGCGACCTCGAAGCCTGCCGCGCGAACAAGCCGGCGCAGGCGCTCAAGCTGTCCGACCACGACGGCCGCTTCCTCGTGCCGCAAACGCTGCACGGGCGCGAGGATGCCATCGCCACGCTGCTGGCGGCGTTTGAGCGCAGTGCCGCCGGCACATGCGAGATGCTGCTGGTGGCCGGCCATTCGGGTATCGGCAAGTCGGCGGTCGTCAACGAAGTGCAAAAGCCCATCATCACCCGGCGCGGCCGCTTCCTGTCCGGCAAATTTGACCAGCTCCAGCGCGACGTGCCGTATGCCTCGCTGATCCAGGCCTTCCAGGGGCTGGTACGCCAGTTGCTGGATCAGCCGGAAGAAACGCTGCGGCAATGGTCCGCAAAACTGCACGAAGCCCTGGGCAGCGGCGTGGGCGTGATCGTCGAGCTGATTCCCCAACTGGCCTTGATCGTCGGCCCCACCGACCCGCTGCCCGCGGCGGCGCCGGCACAGGCCCAGCTGCGCCTGGACCGCCTCTTCCCCCGCTTCGTCGAAGTCTTCGCCTGCGCCGGGCATCCGCTGGTGCTGTTCCTCGACGACCTGCAATGGGCCGATGCGGCCACGCTGCGGATGATCGAGCTGCTGATGGTCTCCTGCGGCAAGAGCTGCATGCTGTTCATCGGCGCGTACCGCGATAATGAAGTGGGCCCCGCGCATCCGCTCAGCGCGCTGCGCGACAAGCTGCTCGCCCGTGACGTGCGCCTGTCGATGCTGTTACTGAGCGCACTGACCGAGCCGCAGGTGGCGCAAATGGTCTCGGCCACCGTGCGCGTGGCGGCGCCTTACTGCGCGCCACTGACCAGCATTTGCTACCGCAAGACGGCCGGCAATCCCTTCTTCCTCAACCAGTTCCTCGCCGCGCTCAACGAGGCGGGCCACCTGCGCTACCGGCCCGCCGACGATTGCTGGGACTGGGACCTGCCCGCGATAGAACAGGCCGGATACGCCGACAACGTGGTCGAGGTGCTGCTGGAGAAAATCCGACGCCTGCCCGGCGTGACGCAGCACCTGCTGCAACTGGCCGCCTCCAGCGGCAACCGCTTCACGCTCGACACGCTCACCCTGGCAGTGGACCGCGCTCCCCGGCAAACGCAGCAGGACCTGTGGCCGGCGCTCAGGGCAGCCTTGATCCAGCCGCTCGACGAACGCTATAAATACGTCAATGGCGACACCGCCGCGGGCAACAGCGGCGTCAGTTACCGCTTCCTGCACGACCGGGTGCAGCAGGCAGCCTACCTGGTCGCCGATGCCGGCGCGCGCGCGGCCAACCATCTTCTCATCGGCCGCCTGCTCCTGTTGCATACGCCGCCGGAGCGCCAGGACGAGACGCTGTTCGACATCGTCGAGCAGCTCAACGCCGGCCGCGCGCTGATCGGCGAGGCGGGCGAGCGCGTGCAGCTGGCGACGCTCAATCTCCAGGCCGGCGTCAAGGCGCGGCGCTCCGCCGCGTTCCAGTCCACCCTGGAGCACATGCGCATCGGTCTCGGCCTGCTGCCGGCGGACGCATGGAACGCCCACGCCGGCCTCTGGCTCGAGCTGCAGCTGGGCGCCGCCGAAGCGGCCTACCTGTGCGGCCAGTTCGAAGCTGCCGAAGCGATCTATCCACTGGTGCGCGCCCGTGCCTTGAGCCCCTTGCAGCAGGTACGCTGCATAGCCATCCAGGCGCACCAGTATCAGTTGCAGGGCCGCCTGCTCGACGCTATCGCCGTGCAGCGCGACGGCCTGGCGCAGCTGGACATCGACATTCCGCACGATGTGGCGCACATGAAGGCGCGCTTCACCGACATTCTCGCCGACATCGGGCGGCAGCCCGGCGCGCATGCGCCCGAGACCTTGCTGGCGGCGGCCGACATGTGCGAGCCGGACGCGGTGGCCGCGATGCAGATGATGCAGGGCCTGTGGATGGCCAGCTACTACGCCGGCCAGCAGGATCTCAGCGCGCTGATGGTGGTGTCGATGACGCGCCTGTCCATGCAGCGGGGGACCAGCGATTTCAGCGCTGTCGCGTATGTCGGCTACGCGATGATGCTGGCGCTGTACAGCGGCGACATCGCGCGCGGCTACCACTTCGGCGCGATGGCGATGGCGCTGGCCAGGCGCCGCGCCAACCTGCAGACGCGCACGCTCACGGGGCTGATGTTCGGCGCGCTCAGCAACCACTGGACGCAGCCGCTGCGCAGTTCCGACGCCCTGTACGAGGAAGCGTTTGGCTGGGCGCTGGAAATCGCCGATTTCGTGCAGGTCGGCGTGGTGGCCGCCGTGCGCGCCACCGACCGGATCATCCTCGGCGACTACCTGCCGCACTTGATGCACGACATCGAGCACGACCTGGCGCTGATGCGCGCCAACGGCCAGCAGGCGATGGCCGATTGCTGCGTCGCCGCCGCGGTCCAGCCGATCAAGTGCCTGACGGGCCTCTTGCCGCGCCATGACAGCTACGACGATGCGGTGTTCAGCGAGGCAGGCTTCCTCGCACGGTATGGCGACTCGCACCTGTACCGCGCCTACTTCTTGCAAGGGAAGATCCGCAACTCCTACCTGTTCGACAACGCCGACGCCGAACCGCTGGCCGGCCAGCTCGGCATCGTCACGCAGATCATGCGCGGCCAGGCCAAGGTGGCCGAGTGCAGCTTCTACGCCGCGCTGATCCTTATCCGCGCGTTGCGGCGCGCTCCCGCGCGCACCGATGCGGGCGATCTGTGCGCCGTGATCGGCACGCTGCAAGCGAGTCTCGCCGAGTGGGCCAGGCAAGGCTCGGACAATAGCGCTGCCAAACACCTGCTGGTGATGGCCGAGATGGCACGCTACCGGGACGATCTGCAGCTTGCCACGCGCCTTTACCAGCAGGCGATCGACGCGGCTGGCCTGGCAGGTTACGTCAACATGCAAGCGCTGGGCAATGAACTGTGCGGCGAATGCTGGTGCGACCAGGGGCAGCCGCGCGTGGCAGCCGTCTTCATCGGGGACGCCATCGCGCATTATGGCCAGTGGGGCGCGGAGGGCAAAGTGGCGCAGCTGCGGGAGCGCCATGCCGCGCTGCTGTCAAGGATGGATGGCCGCGGCACGCAGCGGCATTCCGTCTCCCACACGCACGGCAGTTCCGCGCTCGACTTGGTGTCGCTGCTGAAGGCGGCACAAATCCTGTCGAACGAAGTCGGCCTGCGCAACGTGCTGACACGCCTCATTGCCATCGTGTGCGAAAACGCCGGCGGGCAGGTAGCGCGCCTGCTGCTGCTGTCCGAAGGCAGCTACCAGCTGGAGGCCAATATCGATGGCGATGGCGTCACCGTCCTGCAGGCGCGCCAGCTCGACCTGAACGCCGCCAGCGACCCGCAATTTCCGCTGTCGCTGCTGCGCTACGTCATCCGCACTGGCGCGGAGGTGATCGAAGACTGCATCACGCGAGGTTCTCGCTTTGCCGCCGACCCGTACGTGCAGCTGCACCTGCCGCGCGCCGTCATGTGCCTGCCGATCCGGCACGGCGGCCGGATCGACGGCATCCTGTACTTCGAGAACCGGCTGGCCGACGCCTCGTTTACGGAAGAACGCGTCGCATTCCTGCGCATGCTCGGCGCGCAGGCGATGATCTCGATCTCCAGCGCCAGGCTGCATGACAGCCTAGAACGGCGCGTTGCCGAGCGCACCGGGCAACTGGAAGAGGCCAACCGCAAGCTGGCGACCCTGTCCATCACCGACGGCCTGACGGGCCTGTCGAACCGGCGCCATTTCGACGACGTGCTGCGCACCGAATGCGCGCGAGCCACGCGCGTCGGCCAGCCGCTTGCCGTCGTCATGCTCGATGTCGACTACTTCAAGCTCTTTAACGACCGTCACGGCCACCAGGCCGGTGACGCATGCCTGATCCGGGTCGCGCAGGCGCTGGCGGCCGGCATGCGGCGCGCAGGCGACCTGACGGCGCGCTACGGCGGCGAAGAGTTTTCGATCGTGTTGCCGAACACGGGCGCGGACGAAGCGCGCCAGATCGGCGAAGTGCTGCGGCGCGCCATCGAAGACCTGGACATCGTCCACGCGAGCACAGAAGCGCAGCAGGTGACGATCAGCGTCGGCATCGCGGTCCAGTCGGCGCCGGGCGCCGCCGATCCTGACGCCCTGTTGCGGCTGGCCGATGCCGCGCTGTACCAGGCCAAGGATGCGGGGCGCAATTGCGTGGTGCTGAGGATTCTGCCGCCTGGCTGACGCATGCGCCCCCCGCCTTTTTTCATGGCGCGGGGCGGCGATTCACTCGCTGCCATGGGTGTGCTCGCGCGCCTGCTCCCGCGCCTTTTCCTGCGATGCCAAGCCGTTGAAGAACAGATTGAGCAGCACGGCGACGATGGCGGCCAGCAGGATGCCGCTGTGCAGCAGCGGTGACAGGGCCTTCGGCATGTGCTGCGCGTACTGTTCCGCCACCAGCGGCAGCATGCCGAAGCCGATAGCCAGGGCCACGATGAACAGGTTGTTGCGGTTGCTCTTGTAATCGACGCCGGCCAGGATGCGGATGCCGGTGGCGGCGACCATGCCGAACATCACCAGCCCTGCCCCGCCCAGCACGAACGCCGGCACGGCTTCGGCCGTCTGCGCGATCTTCGGAATCACCCCCATGACGAGCAGGATGAGGCCGGCCGCCACGCAGACCCAGCGGCTGCGCACGCCCGTCACCCCCACCAGGCCCACGTTTTGCGAAAACGAGGTGTAGGGAAAGGTATTGAAGATACCACCGATCAGGGTGCCCAGGCCATCGACGCGCAAGCCGCGGCTGATATCGTCCTGCGTGATGCGCTTGTCCGTCATCTCTCCCAGCGCCAGAAACATGCCCAAGGACTCAATCATGACGACGATCATCACCAGGCTCATGGTGACGATGGCGACCACGTCGAAGGTCGGCATGCCGAACTGGAACGGCGTGACGATGGCAAAGGCCTTGGCGCCGGCCACTTTGGCGAAATCGGCCTTGCCCAGCGCAAACGACAGGGCCGTGCCGGCGATGATGCCGATCAATACCGCGATATTCAACAGGAAACCGCGGCCATATTTGGCCACCAGCAAGATGACGGCCAGCACGAAGAAGGCGATGCCCATGTTATCCAGCGCCCCGTAGCCGGGATTGGCGATCAGGGGCACGGGACCGGCTGGCGCGGGCAAGCCGGCCGCCGTGGCGGCAGCGGCCATCTTGAGGAAGGCGGGATCGGCGATTTGCGCCATGGCGGGCGGCCCACCCATGGTCCAGTTGACGCCCACGCGCATCAGCGACACGCCGATCACGGCGATGATGCTGCCGGTGACCACGGGTGGAAACAGGGCCAGCAGGCGGCTGATGAAGGGAGCGATCAGCATGGAAACGACGCCGGCGCCAATCACGGCGCCAAAGATACCCGTGATGCCCAGGGCGGGATTGTTCGCCATGGCCAGCATGGGACTGACGGCGGCAAAGGTGACGCCCATCATGACGGGCAGGCGGATGCCGAAGTACTTGCCAATTCCCAGGGACTGGATCAGGGTGACGAGGCCGCAGCAGAACAGGTCGGCACTGATCAATGCCGCCACCTGCTCGGGCGGCAGCTTGAGGGTGCGGCCGACGATCAGCGGCACGGCGATGGCGCCCGCATACATGACGAGCACGTGCTGCAAGCCCAGCGTAAACAGTTTGTCGGTCGGCAGGATTTCATCAACGGGCGATGGCGCGGCAAGCACCGTGCCGGGCACGCTGCGATGGATGGATTTCAGACGGGGAGAGGCCATTTACGCTCCATTTCCTGGGTTACCGCGGCCCGGATGGACGCAGGTGAAAGGGAAAAGCAAGAGAGAAACGGGACGACAGGAAGACACTGGCGGCGGATGAGGCATACGAAGCTCCTTGGATGGGACGACCAAGGTATGCCATGCACGCATCGTGCCAGGTGGATTGTATACAAGAATCGTGCCGAAAATCGCCAGAGATCAGGCAATTTGACGATGGATGCACCGTTTTCTCGCATGCCGCCACCCGCCTGCACCAGAAGGCGGCACAAGGCGGCGGGGCGGGCAGGCCGCTGATGGCTGATGGCTGATGGCTGATGGCTGATGGCTGATGGAGGTTGGCAGATGGCAGATGGGTGGAGGTGGAGGTGGAGGTGGAGGTGGAGGTGGAGGTGGAGGTGGAGTTGGAGTTGAAGTTGGAGTTGGAGTTGGGAACTGGAGTCTGAAGCTGGAACCTGGCGACTGGTGCTGAGAGCCTATCCCAGTAGAGGCATACATCCCCTGCTGGTGCCTCTCGGAAGCGAAGACTGCATTGATCTTCGTCGCGTGGCTCGCCACGCGTCCCCCTAACACCTTGTCCGCGGTCCTGATGCGCTGCCAGCAAAAGACGCTCCCTGCCGGGATAGGCGCTTAGCCACCGGAGCAGGCATCAAGCAGCGTTTCCAGCTGGCGCACATGGGCGGCACGCAATTGCTCGCGCGCCAGCAAGGCTTGCACTTGCTCGAAGATGCCGTGGGATGGCACCGCCGGCAAGGCGGGAGCGGCGGGGCGCGTGGTAATGCATGGCGCGCTGACCGGCCAAGTTTCCACCTTTGATGCCGGCACCCATGCCGCACAGCCGGTCAATAAACTCACCAACAACAGCACGGCGGCGCGCCTGGCACACCGCCGCCCTGCCGTCCTCCTGGCCCGCCACCCCGCACTCGCTCGCGGCGACCTCATGGCATTTCACTGGCGATCAGCGCCTCGGCGGCACGGCAGGCGTCACCTTCGGGCTGCAGCGCCAGGATGCGCGCCGCTACAGCTTGGGCGTCTGCCTGACCGGCCTGCGCCGTGGCCAGCGCCTGCCACACCCGCGCCGACCGGCGTGCGCCCTCTTCCCGCATCGCATTCAGCGCCTGGGTCTGGCGCCCCAACAGGCCCTGCACCTCCTGCACTTGCGCCGCGCACGCGGCGCGACCGGCTTCGCGTCCCCAGCGCTGCGCGCAAAACACGGCTGCCCCCAGCAACAGCAGCATGGCCAGGATGCTCAACGACGGCTTCATGCCAGCACCTTGCGCGCTGCCGCGTACATGACCAAGCGTTCGGCCAGACCGTTCACGCCGCCGTTGATGCGGCGCGTCACCCTTTCCTGATCGCCAGCGTCGGCCAGGCGGTTCAAGCCACGCGATTGCCAGAACCAGCCCGCCGAGCGACACGCGAACATCGTTTGCTCCAGCAACTGCGGCGCCGCCAGCAAGTCCAGGCCCAGCGACACGCCGCACGCCGCATAATTGGCGCGCCCCGTCACCTGCAGCAAGCCGCGCCCCTTGAAGCGCACGCCGTCGCCGGCAATCACATTGCCCAGATCCGCCCTCCCCTCATAAGCCGCGCCGCTGGCCAGCTCGCGCACATAGCGCAGCTGTCCCGATTCGTGGCCCACCTGTGCCAGGAACGCTGCCTGACGCAGCGGCGTATCAATACCGAATTCGGCCATCGCCGCATTCAAGGGCGCCAAGAACAGCATAGCGCGGCGGCCGGCCAACGGCATGATCTGCATCAATTGCGCGCCTGTCACAGCATGCCCCGCACATCCTTGACGGTCGCGGCCGCATCGGCCGCCAGTTCGCCGATATCCTTGCCACGCCGCTTGTCGAACCAGCGCACGCAGGCGCCCAGCACCCACCAGGCGGGCAAGCCGGCCGCCACCATCAACGGCGCGGCGATGAACAAAAACCCCGTGGCCGGGTCGCCGCCATACAGGCCCGCCACGGTCTTCGCGCTGTCGAACAGGCTGGGCCACCACGACAGCACGGCGGCCACGAGCACGGGGCCGAGAAAGGTGGAAATGATGATGCTGGAACAGAAACGAATGAATGCCTCCTTGGTGGACTGGGGCCACATGAACATGAAGCCCAGCGACGTGGCGGCGGCGCCGGCCAGCACGGGCACGCCAAACAGTTTGATCAATGCGCCGCCGGCGGCGGTGGTTTCGAGGGCCATGATTGCCTTTCAGGTGGTGGAAATGAAAAAACCCGCCGAAGCGGGTTGGGATGTTGCAAGCGCAATCTTTATGCCACTTTCACGATGACACGGGCGCGTCCATCATCTTCGATGGCGATGACCTTGCCGATGGCACGCATGTATTGCTGGAGCGTCATATCTTCCTCATTGATGGCAATGCCCGCAATGCCCTCGCCTTGCTGTACCGGCAAGATGAACTGTCCGGAAGTGGCTCCCAGGACGTTGCATGGCACCTGACCGGCGAAAGCGATGCGGTCGACCGTCTGGCGCAGCGCTTCGAGTGCTGCATCGAAGGCAAGCCCGGGAGCCTGCCGAACAGCCCACTCTTCATCCGTATCGCCTGCCAGCGGCACCTCGCGGTATACGGCAGCCTTGGCGGGAATCGCTGGCGTGAGCAGGGTCAGGCCATCGTAGACGGCTTCGACGGCCGGTTGCGCCTCGCTGACCAGCTGCGATTCGACGCTATCGGGTACACGCGTCACGGATGGCGGACGGGGACCGAGCCGCTGCGACCATTTGTCGCCACCCACCATGCAGGGATCGGTGGATTTCACGGCAAACGAGATGGCATCAGCCCAGCGATCGGTAAGCTTGCCATCTGCGCCGATGCCAATCACCTGTCCTGCGACGACGATGCCGCATGCAGGAGACTTCAACATGTATTCGGCATAGTCGGCGCCACTGGCATTGATCGTGCCGGCGGCATTGATGCTGCGGCCGGTGGTCTGGAGGCCCACATACAGCACGGCGGTGCTCCCTGCCCATGATGCGGTACCGGCGCCAGCCAGTACCGCCAGGGTGGCCGTCGCCGGTTCGCCAGTGCGGCCCACGTACAGTATCTCCCCCGCCGGTATCGTATCCTTGTAAATCGTATGGAGATCACGCGCCGCCGCGCCCGTAGAAGCGGGGCCGCACCGCATATTGCCCGGCCACGCCACCTGGCCCGTGCCGGTAACGCCCAGCAAGGGTGCGGAGAGATTCCCGCTGCTTTCGTCATAAGCCCGCAGATTCATCTTGTAGCCTTGATAGTAAAGACTACCGGTTCCTGCGGAAGTTGACCAAAGGAAGCGACCGGGAAATGCAGCGCCGGCTATGCCGCCGACACCCAACGCGCCCACTTCGTAATATGTGTTGGGCAACAATGGATTGCCGCCGTTTGGCACCAGCAGGCTACTTTGCTGTCCGCCGCGTAGACCTACATGAATGGTTTTAGGGCCATTCAACGTCGAATTAGTCTGTAATTCGACGGCTCCCGGCCTTACTGTCATGGCTGGTGCGCCGCCAACGCTCAGCGCATATACTGCGATGGCATCCCACGAATCCTTGGGCAGCTCGGTACCAAGGAATTCCAGTTTTTGCTGAAACCACATATTTGAATCGATATAGCAGGACAGCGTGGAAAACTGCACCGCGCCCACATAAATGACGCCATCGCTGCCTATCTTTACTCCCTGGATATCGGCATGCTTGCCATCGCCGGTGCTATACCAAGAGCCGCGAATCTTGCCGTCATTATCACAGCGCAACAAAATCACCGTTTCGATGCCATTGGAAGAACCTTCGTAGGATGAATACGAGGTCGCGCCGGAAATCCGGATAGTGGCTTCGCCGCTCAAGGCGGCCACATTGAATTTGGCAATACGCCACCAGCCATTGCTTAGACCAACATTCTGTTGCTGACCAGGACCACGCACCGCCATGGTAATGAAGCTCGGCGTCGTGATCGGTCCTGACATGGTGCCGCCAGTTAAAGGCAGCGCGTTGTACGGTCCCGCCGCAAACGCCCGATCCATCTCATTCAATTTCTCGTTGACGTTGGGCATGCCGTCATAAAATTTGTCAGCCATTTAAATTCCTTCAATTTGTAGTGGTGCAGAATAAGTGTCAAAGTACGGCGTAGTTACCGCATCGCTATTGCTGGCTTTGCCATACAGCATGTAGTCCTGCTCCAGCAGCGGATCCGGGTTTTCCGGAAACAAACTGAACAGCATCGCCTTGCCCTTGCCGTTCTCGCGCAGGATGCGCATGAAGCGCGCGCGGTCCATCGAAGTCAGATGCGTCAGATTGATGCTCAGCTTGTCGCTGCTCGTGCCCAGCACGGTTTTCAGGTTGCCCGCACCCGTGCGGTAATTTTCACTGGTATCCTGCGCCTGCAACTGGGCGCCATACTCGGCGTTGTATTGCGGTGACCAGTAGTTGCCCACCACCAGCCGCGAGATTTCCAGGTAGCCTTCCGGGCTTTGTGGCGCAGACACGTCGATCACTATCCGGCGCACGCGCACAGGGGCGAACCATGTCACGCCGTCGGAGCCGCCGCCGCAGGGCCAGGTGTTTACACCGCCCCACTGATAGGCGTTCCAGCCGAGCGGCAGAACGCCCCAGGGATAGGAGCCATGCACGGCAGCCGGGCACGGGAAGATGCTGCCTGTGTCGAATACCGGCACGGCGTCGCCTGGCTGGGCATAGCCGCGCACGCGCATGCGCGCGCTGCTGGTCATGTTGGTGGAGATCAGCGCTACGCAGGCGATGGACTCCTGCGTTGGCCAGGTGGCGGTGATGGTCTGTGTAGTGCCGCTGGCGCGCAGCACGGCATTCTTGCTGTCGCGCTGCAGGTTGGCCGGACCCAGTTCGCCGGTTTGGCTCGATGCAGTCAGCACCGCGCGGTCAGCGGCGTTGTCGTAGATGATGCGAAGATTGCTCATGGCAGCAATGCCCCTTCCAGAATGAGGTAAGTGATTGGTGAAATAAACCCAGTGGCAACGCCGATAGGCTCGGTGTCGGCAAATTCCCAGCGCCGCTTCGACAGCATCGCCTCGACTATCCCGGTACTGGTGGACGAAATGAAAAAAAACCGCCGAAGCGGGTTTGAGAAGGATTACTGCCTTGTCACACGGCCTTGACCATCACATAAGCCCGGCCGTCCGGCTCGATCGAGATCACGCGGCCGACGGCGTGCAGGTACTGCTTCATGCTGAGATCGTCCTCGTGCACGGCGATGCCCTTGATGCCGGCGCCGTCCTGCACCGGCACGATGTAGTCGCCCGGCAGCGTGCCCAACACGTTCACCGGCACGCGGCCGGCGATGGCGATGCGGTCGACCTTCTGACGCTCGACTTCCAGCGCCGCGTCGAAGGCTGCCATGGCCTCGGCGTCCTGCTGCACGGCGATGTTGTAGGCGGCCAGTGCGGCGGTGTAGGTGGCCTGCTTTTGGGCCCACTCGTCGTCGGTGTCGCCTGGTTCGGTTACCACGTCCTCATATTCCGGTGGGTTGGTGCCGGGAACCGGGTGCTGCGTGACGACGTCCTCACGACGCAGGGGTTGAGTCGGCGCCGGCCCAGCCTGAGGAGATGGTCGCTGCCCTATGTCATTCGCCCAGGAATCACCACCGACAAACGAGGGCGCCGTCGATTTGATCGAGAACATGACAGCATCGGCCCACTGGTCCGTGACTTTATTGTCGGCGGTGATGCCGACTATTTGGCCGGGGGAGACGACACCGCAGGCCGGGCTTTTGAAAATGTATTCGGCATAATCATTGCCTGACGTATTGACTGTACCTCCGGCTGATACGCTACGACCGGTAGTGGAGTTCTTGCCTATATATAGTACCGCTACCGGTGCCGACCAACTTCCTACCCCTTCAGAGGCTAAAATAGCTACACTTGGCGCGGGGGCGTTATCAACGCCAAAATATATAATCTCTGCTCCTTGCCCTGTCCCACGGCAGATGCTATGTCGCAGTAGAGAAGGGTCGCTACTTCCTGCCTTGAGCAAAGGAACATAAACCGTGCCATTGCCAGTAATGGAAAACAGTGTTGGGGTGAAGTTCCCCGAACCCACATCACGAGCCTTAAGCGCCAGTTTGTATCCCAATGCGAATGGGCTGGCATTTTCACCTACGGATACCACAGCATTGAAGAAGCCGGCGTATGAGATACCCGTATTGGCGGATACACCAATACGAAGGGCTTCTGCCTCTTGTTTAGCTGCCATTGAGTGCGCTTTTGGCGCGCCTGCAAGGTACGACACTGAAGACGTGTTTCCGTCTTGCGCACGCACTTCGACAATGCTGTCAAAGCTCGTACCTTGCAGAGTGGTTGGGGCGTTACCCATACCACGCGAACGAGGGGAGCGATACAAAGGCTCCGATGGGCTTGCGGAACTATCCCATACTGGCGTGCCAGTCACTGTGTCCACCGCAACTGGACTAGTATAGGTAGTGATCTGCATTCCCATCAATTGGAAAGATGCCTGAGCAAAACCACCTGCCAAAAAGAACAGGTACACCGAGACTTTGCCATCTGATTCCAAGTACGCCAAGAATCGTACATTAACCGGGATGAAGCGGCTGGACGACCATTCGACGTTCACACCTTCAGCTGCCGTAGCGACACGACTGCCAATGATGATAGTCATGGCTGTCAAATCATAAGCGCCCCACCCCCCTACCATTGCATCAATACGCAGCGATGAGTACGTGCTGGAAACCGTAGGCTCCAAGGTTGCGATTTTATACAGGCGCTGACCTTGGCCACCTTGCAGGTAGTTGTATCCATACTTGTTAGCCATTCCTGCACCAACACTAATAGGAAATTGTGACTTAATTGGCGTTGCAGTATCAATCCACGCGGCATCAATATAGCCATTCGGCCCGCCAAGCGGCGACCGCCCCACGGCGGGCGCGTACGACGCCACCACGGCGCCCCGCCCCGCCAGCTCATTCAAGCGCTGGATCGTATCCTTCTGACCATAGTAAAAAAAATCACCCATTACAGTTCCTCGATTTCGATGTTGGTGGCATATGCCTGGAAAGATGGCGTGGTGATGGCGGCCAGATTGGCCAAACGCCCATACACCTGGTGCGCCTGCTCCAGCTCGACGTCGTCGCTATCCGGATACAGGCTGATGAAAAGCGGGCGCGACAGGCCGTTGCCGCGCACGATGCGCCACAGCTCGGCCCGGTCCAGCGGCGTCATGTGATCAAGCGCCAGCGACAGCTTGCGGTACATCACGCCCCGCTCCACCTTCTGTTCGCCTGCGCCGTTGCGGTACTGGCTGCTGGTATCGACCGGCGTGATACCGGCGCCATACGACGCGTTCTGCTCGGGGCTCCAGTAAGGGCCAGCTACCAGGCGCGCGGCCTCGATGTAGCCAGCAGGATTGTCGGGGTCGGCCAGGTCGATTACCAGCTTCCTGATGCTGCGCATCTGGAACCAGCAGCGGGCGTACGTACCGCCGCCGTAACTGTAGGCATTCAAGCCCAGCGGCAATGCGCCCCAGTCCCACATGCCCAGCCGCGCATACTCGCACGCTGGCATGAGGCCCGTATCGAATGCAGGCGCAGTGTGGCCAGGCTCGATGTAGCCGCGTGCGCGGATGGTCGCCCCTGGAGTCAGGTTGCAAAACGGCAGGGCCACGCCGCCGACAATTTCCGGTGACGGCCACGTTGCCGTGATAGTCAGCGCAGCGCCGGTTGAGCGCACTACCAGAGACTTTCCCTCGCGCTGCAGATTGGCCGGCCCCAAGGTGCCGGCCTGGCTCGATGCCGTCAACACTGCACGGTCGGCGGCGTTGTCATAGATAATGCGCAAGTTGCTCATGCATCCCCCTGCGCTGGCCAAACGATGGCGTCAAGCGCGTCAAACGAGGTGGCGGCGGCGATCTGCCCCCGCAAGTGAAGGGCGATAGCGAACGCCTCGGCAACGTGTGCCCCCAGCGCGGCGCCGACGCCGATCATGCCGGCAGCATCGAGCGTCAAATGGGTGTTATCCGACAGGGTCCAGTCGATGCTGTATGGCTGGCCGGCAGCCTGCGCCATCAGAGCCAGTTGCGCGGCCCCCACGATACGGTCCTTGTCCGCTTGGTACAAGACGCCACCGCACATGAAATCTGCGGTTTCAGCCAAGCTGCGTGCCGCCTTGATGCGCTCCCAAGTGCGCACTTTGACGCCATCGAGCGTTCTTGCATCTATCCACATGTCTGCCACCGCATCGTATTCGTGATGCTCGCTGGGTTGGGGCGGTATCGTGTTTCCTGTGCGCTCGTTCGTGTGAGTGCCGTCACTGTTAACGATGATGGTTTCCATTAAAAGTTCCTTGCGATCACAGTCGCCTGACATTGTTTAAGATAAAGCTTCCTCATGTCCGCAGCTCTGAGCGATGCATTGGTAGCGGAAACGCCGAACTGGACCGTGCCACCGACTCCAATATTCAACGTAAGCCCGTAGCCAGTCGCAGCAGGAGCATCGCCTCCCTGCCGTTCCTCAACACCACTCATCCACATCCACTCCCCGTCATTGACGCGGTACCAGATGCTCAGCTGATCGTCGACCACCGCTGTACAAATGATCGAGAAAAACACCGGACCGGAGCGAATACGGCGCGCGGCAGGCCACCCTGGCGCGTTGTGCTTGAACAGTACTTCCGGCGTGCTAAATACAGCCGCGGAATTGAGCGACGAAGCCTCGATGTATACCCCGGATGCGGACGACTGCAGCGAGACAGATGGAAACTCCGGCTCGAAAAACGCGGTTGCTTTGTCTGTTGTGCCGACTGATACGCGCGCCGACGAGAGGTCACCGGAAAAGGTTCCCTTCACCGACTTAAGTTCGCCTGAAAACTCGGCTTTTCCTTTATTGACGACCAGACCCGGCATTTCCACATATCCATTGCTGGCGAGCTGGACATAAAGACCGGTATGCAGGTTTCCAATCAAAAGCCCCTTCTCGCTCAAATGAAAACCCGTGCCTCCATTGCTTGGCCAGTCGTAGATATTGGTCGGATACCCGTTGCCTCCATGCAGCGTCGTGCCGTACAAGTCGCCAGCAACCACGCTCCCCAGATTCGCCCTGATGGCGCCAAGCGTGTCGCCCACAATTGCCTTCGCCGCCACAGTCCCATCGACCAGCAAGCTGCCGTTCAACACCGTGCCCAACACCATCCAGGCGCCATCAACGTAGAACTTCGTCACCGCATGCGTCGCGTCGTACAAGGTGACCACGTCGCGGTTGATCGGTGCGCCATAGCCTGCACGTCCCAGCTCGTACACGGCCGACGCATCCGACCAGATGGAATAGCCAGGTGCCGTCACCGTCACAGTGCCGCGCTGGCCGGGGGCGCCATCGGCGGCCAGGCGCGCAGCAGCGGCCCATTCGCCTGGGGCGATGTCATCGGTCGCCGCGCTTGAAACGGCCGTGGCGCCGGACATGAACAGATAGGCGCCGCCCGCCGACGGCACCTGGGTCGACCAGCCATTGTTCAGTCCCGCCAATTTGCCCGTGGCAAACGTAAACGTGCAGACGGCCGTGGGCAGCGGCGGCGCAATATTGGTCGCGCCACGCTGATAGATGGGCACGGAAATCACGTTCAAACCGTCGACGCCATCCTTGGCCAGTTGCACCGCCGCCGCCCACTCATTGGCGGCGATCTTGTCCGTCGTATTGCGCGAACTGGCGGCTGCCACGCGCACGTACAGCGGCGCCGTGCCGGGCGGGATATTCTTCGACCAGCCATTGGCCAGGTCGTTGCCGGCCGGCGTCGTGATGGCCGCCGTGGCAAAGGTAAAGATCACGTCGCCCGGCGTATCGGCTGGCGCAGCGGCGGCACGCTTGTAGGCGAAGGCCTGGCCCGTGTTCAAACCGGACAAGCCTGTCTCGCCGGCGGCGCCATCGAAGACCTTGCTGACCATGTAATTGGCGAGGTAATCGACGCCGAATTCACGGATACGTGCCTGCACCAGGGCCGTATCGGTAGTCATACTGGAAAAATCAACCGTGGCCACGTTGCCGTTGACCCGCAACGCCGTGCCGGACGATACCGAAAACACGATATCGCCCGTCACGTTCACGGGCTTGGCGGTAATGGCGATCGATGCGGGCGCACCCTCGCCCGCGCTATTGACGCGAAACACGGGCGTGCTGGCGGCCATCAGGATCGCCTTGCCATCGGCAACGGTACTGAAACGCTCTGCCGTTGCCTGCAGCAGCGTATCGCGCTCTCCCACTATGGCGCTCATGCCAGCACCCCCACCGTCACTCTGCCCGTCAGCCAGAAGCGCGACAACAGCACCACCACGCCCGGTACGCCACCCTGCAAGCCGAAGCGTTCAGCGCGCAGCCGCACGGGCTGTCCCAGTTCCAGCATCATCATCTCGGGTTCTCCATCGAATTCATAAATGGTGCGCGGCACCTTGTTCAAGGCCAGGCGCCGCTGCGCTTCCGCGCGGGCGTCGGCCCGAGTCTTGAGGCACGTATCGATCTGCACCGGGTCGTCGCTCAGGCGATAGCGTGCGCGCACCGCCTCGTCAACCACCGTCTCCGTCAGCCATTCCGTGGCGTACAAATCCGCATGCGCGGGCGGAATGCTGGTCGTCAGGGCTGCCTGCAGCGTGTAGTTGCGGTCGAAGCCGATCTTCACGGCCGCCGTCACGGGCACACGCTGCGCGGGACGCAGTGAGCGCTCGCGCATCTGTTCCGGACCGATTTCCATCGGCACGCCGGCGGCCGGCAGCGCGATCTGCACCAGGCGCAGCTGCCCGGTGCGCGACATAATCGCCTGGGCGCCCACGCTGGCCGCCAGTTGCTGGATGGCCTGCGCCTGGTTCGTACGGTCCGCAACATACAGTCCCACCGGTTGCGGGTGGGCCGCGTCGAAGGCGGCCAGGTTGTCCAGGTCCAGGTCGGCCAGGGTAAAACGGTCGGCCGCCTTGCCATAGGCGGTGGCGATGCGCTGCACCAGCGGGGCGATGCGCGGCGCGTAGCCGCCACCCTTGTCACCCTGCACGCTGGCTGTGATCGTCGTGGAAAACGGATCGGTGGTCAGGTTGAAGCGGCCCGCCTGGTCATTCAAGGCCACGGCGATCGGCTTGCCGTTGGTGCGCACCTCGAACGTCGATTCGACCGCGCCGAGAAAACCGTACTCCAGGGTGGCCGGATTGGTCAGCAAGGGCGCCACGTTGTGGCACTCGCCAAACGGTATCGGCAGGATGCTGTCCTTGTTCGGCGTCGCCCCCCCCAGCTTGGCTTCGGAGATCGGCGTATTCAGGCGCTGCAGCTTGTCGCGCAGTACCAGGTTGACCGACTCGCGCCCCGCACTGGCCACGTCGGCGATGATACCGTCGAAGACCAGCCGGAAGTCGGCGCGCGGCCACGATGCATCGCCGGCCCAGGCCTTGATCGGCCGGTTCATCCAGACGTCATCCAGCCAGCCATCAAGAGTCCCGTCGGCGTTATCGAGTTCGATATCGCCGCCCGACAGCCCCGCCTCGCCGGACAGGCTGACCTGTTCCGTGAAGGCCAGGCCGCCCTTGGCCAGCGGCTGGTACGCGGTATTCGCCGGCACCTCAACCGGCCCGGTGACGTAGGGCCGGGAGGAGATATACCGCGTCACCTCGCTGCCGTCCACATTCACCTGCGCCTCGATCAGCACCATGCGGATGGCCGACGAGCTTTGCAGCCATTCCTGAAATTGCGCATCGGTCATGCGTATTCTCCTTTCACTGCATTGGCCCAGGCGGATGCCCGGGACGATTTGTCCACGCCATCGACCACCGTCCTGGCGGCGTTGGCGTTCGACTCAAAGGTGGCCTGGATGGTGGCGCCCGTCTGCGCCCGCTGGTCGGCGCGCAAGCCTTCCAATTCGGCTCGCATGGCCTGGTTGTCTTCGCGCAGGCCGCGGATTTCGGCGACGAGAACATCGGAACCGACGTTCGCGGCCGACGAGTAGCGCACGGGGTCGAAGACGGCCGGCGCTTCCACCGCGGCTTCTCCGAAAGAGGCGGCGACAGACATGCCGGCTGCAGGCGAAAACCGCAGGCCGCCCGTGATATCGGTCTGCCCGCCTGCCCGCAACGCCGCACCCAGCGCAGCGACCGCTTGCTCGATACCGACCGCCGTCTTGTTCAGGTTAATCAACTGCCCCACCTGCGTATCGAGTGCCGTCAGCTGCTTTTGCGCATCATTCAACTGCGTGCCCGTGATAGCCGCCAGCGCAGCCAGCTCGGCCTGGACCCTGGCCGCATCGGCCGCATAGCTCGCGCTTGCAGCGTTCACGACCTGGCTCGCCGTCAAATACGCGGTGGCCGTACCGGTCAACGCCGACTGTGCCGTAGCATCGCCCGTCTTCGCCTTCGCCAGCGTCTCTTCATACTGACGCTGCGCCTCGGCCATCTTCTGCATCGGCGTCAGGGTCGACAGGCTGCCCAACAACAGAGAATCCTTGAACGAGCGGATGCCGTCGCCAAACGATTTCAGGCGATCGATGGTGGACTTGAGGGCCGAAGACTCCGTTTCATAGGCACTGGCAATGTCCTGCCGCGCCTGCAACTGGTCATACAAGGCCAGGTTGCTGGCATCGACCGCAGTACGCTCCTTGGCACGCAATTGCGCCGAAGTCATCGTCATCTGGTCGAGCTTTTCCTGGATGCCCTTGCGCTCGTCGGCAATGCCCTGCTCCGATTTGGTCAAGTCTTCCGTCGCCGCATGCGTCTTCGCAAACGCATCGGCCAATGCCATCAGGCCCGCATACTGGTCGGCCCCCGTCTTGGTGGCCAATGCGCCGGAATTGACCAGTTGCAATACCGTATCCTTGAACTGCGCGCGCGTGGTCACGCTCGCATAGCCAAGGGCCGCCATCTGTTCCGTCACGTGTTTTTGCACGGGCGCCAGGCGCTCGGCTTCGGTCAGGTAGTTTTCGGCAAAGAATGCAGACCGATTGCCCAGTGCTTCAACGCCACCGGCAGCCTTGACCAACTGTTCACGTGCCGCCAGGGAGGCCACGCCAACGGCGCCGAATGCCTGCTGCGAGGTGCTGCCCAGGGTAGCCAGCACGCCATCAACGACAGCGTAGTGGCCTGCCAGGCGCTGCAGCGCAGCGCTCGCCGACTCGCCCTTCATGCTCAGTTGCGACAGCGATGGCACCAGTTCCTTTGCCATGGCATCACCGACGCCCGTAAAGAAATCGGCAATCGCTTTCTGGTTCGCCGCGTCGTCCTTGGTCATGACGATATTGAGCGACTGCGTGCGCGTGGCCAGGCTATCCGTGTTGACGCCCAAGGTGCTGGCGAAGGCGCCCGTCACCGCCTTCATCTGCGCATACGTATCGCCTAGCGATGCCGCCAGCTCGGCATCGACTTCAGAGCGGTCCGTACCTTTCTTATTCTTGCGGAAAAGGCCGCCTTTCTGGGTCCAGTTCGAATAACTCTCACCCGTAAAGCCATCGGCACCGAGGTTGCCCGAAATACCGGCACTGCTGACCTTTTTCTCGCCCATGCCGAACAGGCGGTTCGCCGCGCCGCCCAGCAGGCCACCCACCAGCGCGCCCATCGCCGTACCCACCAAGGGAAAGACGACGGTTCCCAGTGCTGCGCCAACGGCCGTACCGGCATTGACCACACCATTGCGGCCATATTCGCCCGAAATCATCTTGCCGCCATACACGCCGCCCATGACGCCGGCGGCGACGCTTGCCGCCGCGCCCACACCGGTGGCGAGAGACCCATTGGCACTGACAAACGGAGAATAAGAATTACCTTGCAGCATGTTGATACCGCGCTGCACGCCATCGGCCACCGAGTTCCCAATACCGGAAAGTCCGCTGGACAGCGAATCGTAGATGCCCTTCGCCGAACTCAGGAGCGACTGGATGCCGCCACCGTTGGCCAAACTGCCCTGCGCCTGCGCCGCGCCCGGATTCAGGAACGAGGCAAAGCCGGCAGCGATCGGCGACATGATCGGTTGCAGCACGAGGTTGTTGAACATGCTCTTCAACTTGTCCCTGAACATGGTCGCCAGGTTCT
Source organism: Janthinobacterium kumbetense (assembly GCF_023703445.1). NCBI lineage: Bacteria > Pseudomonadati > Pseudomonadota > Betaproteobacteria > Burkholderiales > Oxalobacteraceae > Janthinobacterium > Janthinobacterium kumbetense. Next base: position 286,407 of record NZ_JAMQGR010000001.1, on the reverse strand, counting down.
TGCCGCCTTCAAAGCCGTTCATGAACGCGTCAGTCAGTGACTTTTCGATATCCTTGGCGCTGGCGGCCCAGTCATCGGAAGCCTTCTTGGCCGCCGCGGCAGACGCCTCCTTGGCGGCCAATTCTTCAGTCGCCGTCATGCTGCGCTGCTTGGCATCGATCAAGGCATTCAAATACTCGACCTGCGCCGCATTTTCCTTGCCCACCGCCAGCGCGGCGCGCTGTTCCTTCAGCAGCGCCATTTCGTTTTGCGCGATGGCGGTCTTGCTCATGCCATACACCGCCACCAGCTTTTCGCCAGCCTCGGCTTCCTTGACGGCATCGGCGACGGCCTGTGTCCGTGTATCGGACAGCGCTTTCGCGTCTGCCAGCGCCTGCTCGGTCACAGCCTTGGCTTGCTTGCCCACCTCGATCTCATCGACGCGGGCCTGAAGCACCTTACGCGCAACCTCGAATCCCGCCAGCTCCGACGCAGTCAGTTTTTTCGTCTGACTCTCGCGGAGTTCCTTCAACTGAAAATCGAACTTTTGCGCCTCGTTCATCTCGGCATAACCGGCAGCTTCGCGCTTCAGGTCGCGGGCCTTGCCGTGCATCTCTTTCACCATGGATTCGAAAGGCGTGGGCGGAGCGGGAAGCGCCGGCATGCCTGTAGCGGGCCCGTTCTTCGGTTTGCCGGGCGCTTCTTGCTGCTCAAGCTGCTTGAGCTTGCCGTGCACCATATCCAGCTCTCCCTGCAGCCTTGCCAGGTTGCTGTCCACCCCGGCCTTGTCCAGGGACTGGTATTTTCCCGTGCGATTGCGCACGGCATCCATTTCCGTCGAAATCTCCAGCATGCGTTCGCCAGCCGGGGTATTCAGTCCTTTCTCCGACACGCCCAGCTTTGCCAGCTCATTGCGCTTTGCGAGCTGGACCATCTGCTTGTCGAGTTCAGCAACGATTTCCTTGGTGCTCTTGCGCATGGGTTCTACGGCTTTCTCCGCGTTGTCCTTCGACGAACTCCCCCACATATTCCAGGCAGTAACACCTAACCCTACGACAGTCACCAGCAAACCGATATAACCGCCCATGAATGCCAAGGCGCCCTTCAGCACTCCTGCAGCCACCGATGCGGCGCGCGTTGCGGTCGTTTGCGCCACCAATGCAGCGGCATGGGCTTCGGCGGCAACTGTGGCACGAGCCTGGGCTGGGATCAGACCATTGGTGGTCAGCGCCAGCGCCACGTCGGCCTGGCTGGCGCGTATCGTCGCTTGTAATTCAGCAACACGTGCGGTCGCCAGTGCGGAGGTGGTGGCGGTCGCCGTCACGTCGGCATTCGCCGCCGCCAGGGTGGATGCCAGCAAGGCCCGGTTGGCCGTGACCTTGCTATACGTAGCCACGACGACGCCGGCAGCCCAGGAGCCAAATTTCGCGGTGGTCAGCGTTTCGAGCACGCCAACGACCAGGGTCAGGTTATTCGACAGAAATTCGAGGCCGCTTGTCATCAGGCGCACGGCGCCGGTCGACTCCGCCTGTCTCGCCGTGAACTCCATCACGTTATTGCTCAGGACTGTAAAGCTGCCACCGATGGTTTCGAACTGCACAGCTTCCTTGCGCAACTCGCCCAGCGCGTTCGGCAGTGCGACGGCCATCACGTCGGCAGTGATCAATCCTGCGCCGGCAAGCCCGGCGAGCGCTTCTTTCGACACGCCCAGGCCGGCGGCCATGGCCGCCATGACTTCGGGGGCGGCCTGGCTGATATCGTTAAATTGCTGGCTGCTCAGGGCGCCATCGGCGAAGGCGTTGGACAGCCCCTTGAAGGCGGTGGCGGAATCGGCCGCCGAGGCGCCGCTGATCTTGACGCCAAGATTGAGCGCCTCGGTGATGCCGGCCACTTCGGCCTGGCTGATACCCAGTTTCTTGGTCGCATCGTTCATTTGGGCATACAACCCTGCCGTGGCGGCAAGGTCCGTCTGCCCCGAGGCGGCAATGCGCTTGACATTGTCGTACGCCTCGCCATATTCCTGTGTGGTGCTGGTCGACATGCGCAGTTGCGCTGTCAGTTTCGTATATTCATCAGACAGTTTGACGATCTGGCCGATATTGTTGGAAATACCCAGGTTGGAGAGTATCTCCGTGTATTTTTTCGTGACATCTTCGAGTTTGAAAGTCGACTTGGCAGCCCGCTCGCTGGCCTCGCGCATGCGTTCCAGGTCATCTGCCGCGATACGCACATTGAGCGTATCGATGCGTATCTGTAATGTTTCAATTTCAACGGTCATAATTTACCCATAAAAAAAGCCACCGCAAAGGTGACCATGCAATCGAGGCCACCTTCGCGACGGCTGTTGTGTTTTCCGTGTCACCTCTGCTGTAAAAATCAGGGCAAAACCAGGGCTAAAGCGAACTGTTTTGATGGGAGATATAGGCAGCGTCGAGCTGATCGACCAGCTCCTCTTCCCATGCCGTCAGACGGACACGATGCCGCAGTTGCCATGCCAGGATATCCAGGCTGCTCAAGGGATTGACCGCCATGCCGTTTTGCCGCTTGCGACTCATCTGCACGAAAAACTGCCACACATGCGCCAGTTCAAACGGCAGTTGCGCGCGAACGGGAGCCTGCGGCTCCCGGTAGAGTGGATGGCGCTTCGCGGCATCCAGGTGCTCGCCTTTCGCATTGCCATCGGCCGCCTTTGCCGAACGCTCGAACTGTTCGTCGGCAAAGAGCAGCAAGGCGGCGGCTAGACCGTCAAAAAATTGCCGTCCGCCTCGAGTGCAGCCAGCACTTTTTCCTGCCAGGACGGCATTTTTTCAAAAATCGCCTTCAGCAAAGCCGGGGAAGGTTGTACCGGGACGCCTTTGTCGACGAAACCCGGCATGCCCACCACCACCGCGATGGCGATCTTCATGTTGCGGTTTTCCGCCAGGTCATACAGTTCCGCCGCGCCTTCGTCGGTCTTCGCATCGATCTGCTTGCTTTTTTGCACCGAGCGTTTGATCGCCACCACCGACGTTTCGCGAATCACGGCACGATACTGGTCAGAATTTTTGCTGACGATGTCAAAGCCCGCCTTGTGCGCGCCGTCTTCGTCAAACAACACCGACACCAGGTGAACCTGGTCCACAGCCTTGTTGCCATCATTCAACAGGGAGATATCAAAACCAGCCGAGGCGATCATTTGTGCGTTGTTCATATGTATTTTTCTTTCTTGATTGGGGTAAAAGTAAAAGGGCCGCCATCACGGCGGCCCCGGTGCAGGCGCTAGCCGCTTACAGTGCGCTGTCCTGGATGCTCAAGGTGGTCGCTTCGTGCTGCGCGTCGGCGCCCTTGTAGCGCAGGACGTCGAAGGCGCAGGTGACGATCTTGTTCTTCTCGCCGTCGTCGATCTTGGCCGAGGTGATCTTGATGCGGCCCATGGCCAACGCCAGCACGTCGGCGGTCGGCGCCGTGCCCGACGCCATGGCGTAGGCCAGCGGGATTTCCGTCTCGGACTTGAAGTAGTCGAGGTAGGTGGCGTCCTGCAGCAGCACCGTGAACTGGCCCGAACCCATCACCTTGCCGCGCGAGGCGGCCGTGGCGTACTTCGAGCCGATCACCGGGTCGACCTTGACCTGGCCGTCCAGCGAGACGGACATGCCGGTGCAGATCTGCGACGGGATGCCGTTCACGGACAGCATCGCCGTGGCGCCCGAGAATTTACCGGTGCCCGGCGCGGCCAGCGGCGTGGGGAAGTACGGCACGGCCGTGGTCGGGCCTTCCGCCTTGCCCATCAGGGTGAAGTCCAGGCTGGTGATGCCGTTCGGCTGCACGGCGATATCCATCTTGCTCACCAGCTGGTCGACAAAGCTGCGGTGCACGCCGATCTTCGGGTCCTGCACTTCGGCCGTGAACCAGTCGGTGGTGTGGCCCGTCAACGGGGTGAAACTGCGCTTGCCGACCGCCGCCACGCCGACCGAGTCGCCGGCCGCCTTGACGATCATCGCCGAGCCGTCCATGAACTGGCCATTCAGGTTGGTGGCCGTCACCGACGTGACGAAGAAATTCTTCGCGTTGTTGGCAGCTGCCGGCGCCGTCATTCCGGTGATGCGCACCACGCTGCCGGCACGGAAACCTTCCGCCAGCCAGGAGCCGGCGCTGCGCGTCAGGCCGGTGGCGGCGGCGGCGATCGTGGTTTGCGCGGCAGCCACGCCGCCTGCCGTGAAGTCGCGGCGCAGCAGCGCAGCCATCAGCGGCGCATACGTGCCACACGCCGCTTCGGCCTTGATGGCGCCCGTGGTGCGGAAGTTGCCCAGGCGGGTATCGCCCTGCTGCTGGCTGGCGTCGATTTCGGCGCTTGCGTACTTGTCCGCTTCCGTGTCGAAAGTGGCCGTGACGCGGGGATAAATCTGGCCGCCGCCGGCGGCAGCCTTGCTGCCTTCGGCGCTTTGTTTGCTGATAACGATCAAGCTGTCGATGCCGTTTGCTGTCGATGCCATAAGTAATACCTTTCGTGGGATGAAAAAAAGACCGCATCTGCGGTCTTGAGGGGGGGGGGAACTGCCGATAACCAGGAAAATAAAAAGCCCGCACGCGGTGAGGCGGCGGGCTGGCGTCCGGACGGCGCGGGGCCATGCCGGACGGAAGGTGGGCGAAGGGGCCATGAAGGCCGTTCGCTGCGCTGATTTCCCCTATCGGTGTCGCGCCGAAAGCGCGTCTATTACGAGTGGAGAAGCATGTGGTGTACTGCGGGTGTTAGCTGTGTTGCCGTTGCTGCGTGATCGAGACTCTATTGTAAGGGCGTTTTTTTCAGTGCCAGGCATATTGCAAAAAATTTGTCAGTGGCCGAGGCGGCGCATGGCGCGGGCGCCGTGCGACTGGAAGATGGCTTCCAGTTCGCTGACCATATCCTTGATGCGTTCGAGCTCGAAGCCGCCGGAGCAGCTGATGGCCGCTTCGCCGGCGCCGTGGCACGCCTTGCAGACAACGGGTGCACCGGCCTGCATGGCAGCGACGACGCCAGTGCCGTGGCAGACCTTGCATTTGCTGTCGAGCCAATGCGCGAGCGACGCTTCGGCCACGCGGCGGTACAAGGTGTTGGCCGCCTGCGCATCCCAGGCCGTCTGCGCCTTGACCCAGCGCCGCGCGCGGCCCTTCTGCGTCACGGCCGCCGTCCAGGCGCGCAGCAATTGGGCCAGGTTGCCCGCATTGCCTTCAAACAGGCGGCTGACGGTGCCGTCCGCGTATTTGACGCGGCATAGCAAGGCGCCCATGTCGCCGGCCAGCGCGGCGGCCGCGATCACGTCCAGGTCGTGGTGGACGGCATCGTCGCGCAGATTCTGCGACGACAGCGATGCGATGAATTTTTCTGCAAATCCCATGATTTCTCCTCGTTGATTCTTGTTTCAGTTACCCGCCGGGCCAAACAGGGCCGCCACCAGCGGATCGCGGCGCGCCGCGCCGCGTACCCAGCTGGCCGTGCGGCGCACTTGCGGCGGCAGTTCGGCCCAGCCATCGACGTCGTCGTCCTGTTCCCCCAGCGCGTACAGGGCAGGCCGCTGGCGCCCCGGTTCCGTGCAATGGCGCTGCGCCAGGTGGATCTGTCCCAGGCCGCACATGTGGCGCAGATAGCGGCTCATGGTGCCCGCATCGAGTCCCAGCAAGGCGGACAATTGCGCCGCGCTGGCCTGGCCCTGCTCGCGGATGTACTGCGCGATGCGGGCGATATGCAGCTGCGACTTCTTGCTGCGCCCCTGTAACTGGCGCCCCTGCCGTGGCGCCGTCCTGCTTTCAACCAACTGACTGCTGTTCAACATCTGCCTGACCTCCCGTGGTGCTGCCCGCCGGCAAACGCTGTAGTGCGTTTGCGACAGGCAACGAGTGGACTTTATCAATCGCTAATGTTAAAGTCAAGCATTTGGTAATTTATCAAACGGTAAATTTCAGGTTTAATGTGGAGATGAATATGTATCAATACAGACGCGACCGCCTGCTGGCCCTGATCCGCGAGCACTACGACAACACGCGCAAGAAAATTTCCGACGTCAGCGGCTGGAGCGAGGCGCGCATCTCGCAAATCCTCTCGCCCACCTACCGCGAGGGGCGCGCCTTCAGCGAAAAGATCGCGCGCAAGCTGGAAGCGGACCTGCAACTGGACGGCATGTATTTCGACCAGGGCGCGGCGCCCGACCAGGCGGCGCTGACGGCACGCGCGCTGGCCGGCGTGCAGCCGGTGGTCGTGGAAGATGGCGAAGATGAACGCTTTTACCCGATCCGCAAGGTGAAACTACGCCTGTCGGCCGGCATCACGGGCTTTGCCATCGAACCGGAAACGCACGACGGCAGCACTATCAGCGTGCCGCGCAGCTGGGTCGAGCGCAATGGCTACCACCCGGACAAACTGGTGGCAATCAAGGTCAAGGGCGAGAGCATGGAGCCGGCCCTGTATGAGGACGACGTGGTGATCATCAATACGGCCGACAACCGGCCGGCCGATGGCATCGTGTTTGCCATCAATTACGAAGGCGAACCGGTGGTCAAGCGCATGGCGCGCGATATCGGCGAATGGTGGCTGACGTCGGACAACCCGGACCAGCGCAAATACCACCGCAAGCTGTGCCGCGGCAATGAATGCCTGATCGTGGGCAGGGTCGTGCGCAAGGAAAGCGACCGGATTTGAAAGCGAAGTTTATCGTTTGATAAACTTCGCTCGCAACATGGCGCTTACGCCAGCGCTGCCTGGATCTGCTCCAGCGATGCCGGATCGTCCATCGACGTCAGGTCGCCCGGGCTGCGGCCTTCGCAGATGGCCTGGATCGAGCGACGCAGCAGCTTGCCCGAGCGCGTTTTCGGCAGTTGCGGCACGAACAGCACGCGCGCCGGCCGTGCCACGGCGCCCAGCTGGCGGTCGACGACGGCCATCACTTCGCGCTCCAGCAGCGTTTTCGCCTCGACGCTGTCGAAGCCCCGCGGGTCCTTCAGGATCACGAAAGCCATCGCCACCTGGCCTTTGAGCTTGTCTTCCACGCCGACCACCGCCACTTCCGACACGTTCGGATGGCTGGTGATGCTTTCCTCGATTTCGCGCGTGCCCAGGCGGTGGCCAGCCACGTTGATCACGTCGTCGGTGCGGCCCAGAATAAAGTAATAGCCATCCGCATCGCGCACGCCCCAGTCAAAGGTGGAATACACTTGCCGTTCGCTGAACGTGGACCAGTAGGTGTCGACGAAGCGCGCATCGTCGCCGTACACCGTCTGCATGCAGCCGGGCGGCAGCGGGCCTTCCAGCACCAGCACGCCCTTCTCGTTGGCGCCGCACTCCTCGCCCGTCGCCTCGTTGAGCAGCTTGACCTGGTAACCGTACATGGCCAGGCCGGGGCTGCCCAGGCGCGTGGGCGTGTTGGCAACACCCTTGGCCACCGAGAGGATCGGCCAGCCCGTCTCCGTCTGCCAGTAATTGTCGATGATGTCCACTTTCAGTTCATCGGCGATCCATTGCGACGTGGTTTCATCGAGCGGCTCGCCCGCCAGGTACAGCGCCTTCAATGACGACAGGTCGTATTTGCGCATCAGTTCCACCGGGTGCTTGCGCAGCACGCGGATGGCCGTCGGCGCCGAGAACATGCGCGTGACCTTGTATTTTTCAACGATGCTCCACCAGATGCCCGCATCGGGACAGATAGGCAAGCCCTCGTACAGGATGGTGGCCATGCCGGCGATCAGCGGGCCATACACGATGTAGGAATGGCCCACCACCCAGCCGATATCCGAGGTGGCAAAGAAGGTTTCGCCGGGCTTGCCGCAAAATGTGTACTGCATCGACGACGCCAGCGCCACCGCATAGCCGCCCACGTCGCGCTGCACGCCCTTCGGCTTGCCCGTCGTGCCCGAGGTGTACAGCACGTACGACGGTTCGTTCGACTCGAGCCAGGTGACGGGCACCTGCGCATCCAGGTGCTGCTCGCGCAGGGCAGCGTAATCGACGTCCCGGCCCGGCGTCAGTTCCATCGGCACCAGCTGGCGGTCGACCAGCAATACCCGCTGCGGCTTGTGTGCAGCGATGCGGATGGCTTCGTCGAGCAGCGGCTTGTAGGCAATCGCCTTGCCGTTGCGCGAACCGGCATCGGCGGAAAACACCAGTTTTGGCTGCGCATCGTCGATGCGGCTGGCCAGGCTGTTGGCGGCAAAGCCGCCGAACACCACAGAATGCACGGCGCCGATGCGCGCGCAGGCGAGCATGGCGAACGCCGCCTCGGCGATCATCGGCATGTAGATCAGGACGCGGTCTCCCCTGACCACGCCCAGCGACAGCAGGATGGCGGCGCAGCGCTCCACTTCGCGCTGCAGTTCGCGAAAGCTGTAGCTGCGCTCCGTATTCGTTTCCGTGGAAATGGCGATCAGCGCAGCGGCATCGCCCTGGCTTTCCACCCAGCGGTCAACGGCGTTGTGGCACAAATTGGTGGTGCCGCCAACGAACCATTTGGCGAACGGCGGGCGGGAATAATCGAGCACTTGCGAAAACGGGGTATGCCAGGCTATCTTGTCCGCTTCCTCGCGCCAGAAAGCGTCAGGCGTGTCGATCGAGCGTTGATAAAATGCTGCGAAATTCATGTCTCCTCCGGTGTGCGTGCAATCTGTCTCCGGCTTGGGCGAACTGGCCCGGCCTTGATATGTGGACTATCTGCTTGCGTACTGCTGACTATTAGTTATCTGTTGGTGCATCCTCCAAAGGTCTTGCGAACAGTTTTTGGGAGAAAAGGAACATCTCCGGCTGCGCTGCCACGCAGGCGCTGCGCTCGGCTGCGATCCTGTCGCGATTCGCCGCCAGCGTGGCACCGGTCAGGAGCATGCCGAACTGGCCGTCCACCGGCGCCTCATCCTTTTGCGTCATCACACGCTGCATGACGATGTCGCCCAGTGCCCTCTTGAAGTGTCCTGCTTCCCAGTACCAGCGCGTACTGGCATGGCGTTGTTGTTGGGTAGGAATCGGCTCGCAGTTGTAAAGGCCAAAGCCGCTGAAATCGGTCACGCTGATGCGGGCCGATGGATATTGTTTCTTGACGGAGGCCACTTCCAGCACGACCTGCTGTTTCCACTCCTCGAACAGGGGCCACAGGCCAGCCCCTTCGAACAGGGTAAGCATCTGTGCGTGATACGGATAGATCACCAGCTTGATATCGGCTTGCGTGGCCGACATCGCCACCAAAAAATCATGCATCGCCTGAAAATCGCCGTCAGCAAAATCGGCCTTCGACATTTTCACAAATCTGGCGGCACTTTTCTGCGCCCGATGCTTGAATACCTTGTAATACCCATCGCGGACCGCATGGGCGCCATAGTCGAGCGCGGGATTGAGGCCGCTCGGCGCGATAGTGAATGCCGCCCTGTCATGTTGGATGAACGGAGTCTTCACGGCGTCTTTCACCGAGGCCAGAGAAAACAAGGCATCGAAACGCCAGAATCCCGGAACATGGCCTGATGACGCCTCTGTGCGCACCGGAGGTGCGACAGCCGGCTTCAGGAAATCAATGAACTCAATTCCCACGATCACCGTCCCCGGCTTGATACCGGCCTGGGTCAGTTGGGCGAACTGGCTGATGGCCATGGCCATCGCAGTGCCTGGTATCCCCATGTTATAGCCATCACCCTGCATTGCGCCAAATGCGGCGGCACGCGGATCGAAACCCATCTCGGCGCGCGAGTTACCCAGGATGATGAAGCTTGGCTGCAGACGCAGCGCGTGTGCGTGCTTGATCTGGCTCTGGTAGCGGCTCAGGCCAGGCTTGACGGCGTTAAAGTTTTCGCGCCTGACCGCGCCATACAGATTATAGGGGTCGACAATGTACACGAAGGCGCAGACCAGGCATGCGCAGGAAAGCAGCACCAGCATCAAGGTGGACAGATAGCGCCTATAGGATGCTCTTGTCATTTTCCTTCTCCACTAGAACTGAAAATACAAGAATTCGGCGGGCCGGTTCAGGGCCAGGATGCTCGCCAGTGCCAGTAGCGCGATGGCGGCAGCCCACGCCGGTGAAGCGCGCCAGGTCAGCAGCCTCGTCATGCCAGGGCCTGTTATTCCTGCAGGGTGGGCACGCTGGAAGTCCAGCGCAGGCCCACAGCGACGCATGATCTGCTGCGTATTCGGGAAAGCAAAGGCCAGCAGCGCCGCGATGGCGATCCACGTCCAGGTTTCGACGAACAGGCGTCCACTGCCCAGATAAAACGTCATCCCCGTCGCCTCCAGCAGGTGCTGCAGCGGCGGCACACGGCTGGCCAGCACGTCGGGTGCCGCGACGCCATGGGCACCCGCCATGCCCTGCAGTATCTGCCACGACGTTGCCATGTCCGGCGCGCGGAAAAAGACCCAGGCAATGCAGACGGAGGCAAAAGTGACGAGGGTGGCCACGACTTTCCAGACGCGGCTATCGAGCGGCAGGCGCAAGCGCTGCGCCACCGCGCTCCAGGCCTTGTGGATGGCCAGGTAGGCGCCGTGCAAAAAGCCCCAGACGATGAAATTCCAGCCAGCGCCATGCCACAAGCCGCCCAGCACCATCGTGATCATCAGGTTCAGGTAGCGCCGCGCGGACCCGCAGCGGTTGCCGCCCAGCGGGATATACAGGTAATCGCGCAGGAAGCGCGATAGCGTCATGTGCCAGCGGCGCCAGAATTGCGCGATATTGCGCGATTTATAGGGCGAGTCGAAATTCAGGGGAAGGCGCACGCCGAACAGGCGCGACAAGCCAATGGCCATGTCGGAATAGCCGGAAAAATCGAAGTACAGCTGGAAGGCATACGCCAATACCCCGCCCCAGGCGACCAGCAGCGATGGCGCAGCCGGGTTGTCGAACAGCGGCGCCGCATACGGGGCGATGCTGTCGGCGATCAGTACTTTCTTGGCCAGGCCGATGAAGAAAATCGTCGAGCCGATAGCGACGTTCCTGGCCGAGAGACGGAAAATGCGCTTGTCCGCAAACTGCGGCATCATCTCCTTGTGGTGCAATACGGGGCCGGCGATCAGATGGGGGAAATACGTGACAAACAGCAGATAGTGGACAAAGCGGTTTTCCTGCGCCTTGCCCTGATAGGTGTCGACCAGAAAAGCGATCTGGGTAAACGTGAAAAACGATATCCCGATCGGCAGCACCACATGCAGGGCGGGCATCGGTTGCGCCGTCAATTCCGCCAGGCTGGCGACAAAGAATCCCGCGTACTTGTAATAGGCGAGCAAGCCCAGGTTGGCGCCGATGGCGGCGGTGACGAGCCATTTTCGGCGTGATGGCGGACTGGCGCCGAGCAAGGCCGCACAACCGTAGTTGAAGAGGATGGAGCCCAGCAGCAGCGGCAGGTAGCGGTAATCCCAATAGCCGTAGAAGAACAACGATGCTCCCGCCAGCCACGCGGCGGCCCCCAGTTGGCTGCGTCTGCCCAGGATGAAGAATCCCGCCACCGTGATGGGTAGAAAAGCAAAAAGGAAGACGTAGGAGTTAAATAGCATCTGTTCACCGGTCAGGAAGCATGGGAGGCCGCCAACATCCGCGACACGCTAACGCGCATCGCGGCTGGCGCCCTGCCATTTTCCTTGCCGCTCAGTTTTTTTACCAGCAAAAGTATCTATCTATCGGCAGGTGCACGGTCAGGCCGAGTCCAGGTGCGTGCTGCGCAGACTAGAATGCGTCGCCGGGAACGCGCACGGCCCCTTCCATCAGCACGCGCGCGCTGCGGCTCATGATGGCCTTGGTGACGCTCCACACGCCATCGACGAGCGCCGCTTCCGCCCCCACCATCAGGGTGCCGGACGGGTGGCCGAAGCGCACCGAGTTGCGGGGACCGCCACCGGCCGCCAGGTTGACCAGGGTGCCGGGAATGGCTGCCGCCGTGCCGATGGCGACAGCGGCCGTGCCCATCATGGCATGATGTAATTTACCCATCGACATGGCGCGCACCAGCAAGTCGATCTCGCCCGCTGCCACCTGCTTGCCGCTGGACGAGACATAGCCGGCAGGCCTGGCGACAAATGCCACTTTCGGCGTGTGCTGGCGTTTCGCCGCTTCATCGAGATGCGCGATGAGTCCCATGCGCAAGGCGCCATGCGCGCGGATGGTTTCGAAGCGGGCCAGCGCCACCGGATCGCCATTGATGGCGTCCTGCAGTTCCGTGCCCGTGTAGCCGATGGCGTCCGCATCGACAAAAATCGTCGGGATGCCGGCGTTGATCATCGTGACCTTTAAAACACCGATGCCGGGTACGTCCAGGTCGTCGACAAGGTTGCCGGTAGGAAACATAGCCGAGCTGGCCCCATCGCCGCCCTCCTCGTCTGCCGCCGGATCGAGGAATTCCAGTTTCACTTCGGCGGCCGGGAAAGTCACGCCATCGAGTTCGAAGTCGCCCGTTTCCTGCACTTCGCCATGCGTCATGGGCACGTGGGCAATGATGGTCTTGCCGATATTGGCTTGCCAGATGCGCACCGTGGCGATGCCGTTTGCAGGCACGCGCGCGGGGTCCACCAGGCCGCTGGCGATGGCGAACGAGCCGACGGCGGCCGACAGGTTGCCGCAATTGCCGCTCCAGTCGACGAAAGGCTTGTCGATGGAGACCTGGCCGAACAGGTAGTCGACGTCGTGGTCAAGCTTGGCGCTTTTTGCCAGGATCACCGTCTTGCTGGTGCTGGACGTGGCGCCGCCCATGCCGTCGATCTGCTTGCCATACGGGTCGGGGCTGCCGATCACGCGCAGCAGCAGCGCATCGCGCGCGGCGCCCGGCACTTGCGCACTGGCCGGCAAATCCTGCAGGCGGAAAAACACGCCCTTGCTGGTGCCGCCGCGCATGTAGGTGGCGGGGATTTTGATTTGGGGTACGTGGGTCATAGGGTTTCCTGAAAAGCCGGGCAGCGCGCGCCTGCGCGCCACCCGGTGAATGACGAACTGCTTACGCTGCCTTGGACGACTCGAGGAAATCCTGCGCGAAGCGCTGAAGAACGCCGCCCGCCTCGTAGATCGACACCTCTTCCGCCGTATCGAGACGGCAGGTGACGGGCACTTCGACCGTTTCGCCGTTCTTGCGGTGGATGACCAAGGTCAAGGTGGAACGCGGCGTGCGCTCGCCGACGACGTCATAGGTTTCGCTGCCGTCCAGGCCCAGGGTCTTGCGGTTCACGCCAGCCAAAAATTCCAGCGGCAACACGCCCATGCCCACTAGGTTGGTGCGGTGGATGCGTTCGAAACCTTCGGCCACGATGGCTTCCACGCCGGCCAGGCGCACGCCCTTGGCGGCCCAGTCGCGCGAGGAGCCTTGGCCATAGTCGGCGCCGGCGATGATGATCAATGGCTGCTTGCGCTCCATGTACACCTCGATGGCTTCCCACATGCGCGAGATTTTGCCTTCCGGCTCGATGCGCGTGAGCGAACCGGCTTTCACTTTGCCGTCCTCGATGACCATCTCGTTCTTCAGGGTCGGGTTGGCAAACGTGGCGCGCTGCGCCGTCAGATGGTCGCCCCGGTGCGTGGCGTAGGAATTGAAGTCTTCCTCGGGCAAGCCCATTTTCGCCAGGTATTCGCCGGCCGCGCTATCGAGCATGATGGCGTTCGACGGCGACAGGTGGTCGGTGGTGATGTTGTCGCCCAGGACGGCCAGCGGACGCATGCCTTTCAAGGGACGCGCGCCAGCCAGCGCGCCCTCCCAGTACGGCGGACGGCGGATGTATGTCGTCTGCGGACGCCAGTCGTACAGAGGGCTGACCTTGATGCCGTCGTCCGCCTGCGCGGCGAACATCGGAATGTACACCTTGCGGAACTGCTCCGGCTTGACGCTGGCAGCGACGATGGCGTCGATTTCCTCGTCCGACGGCCAGATATCCTTGAGCAGGATGGCCTTGCCGTCCGCATCATGGCCCAGCACATCCTTCTCGATATCGAAGCGGATGGTGCCGGCGATCGCGTAAGCCACCACCAGCGGCGGCGAGGCGAGGAACGCCTGTTTCGCGTACGGGTGGATGCGGCCGTCGAAGTTGCGGTTGCCCGACAAGACGGCCGTGGCGTACAGGTCGCGCGACACCACTTCATCCTGGATCACGGGGTCGAGCGCGCCCGACATGCCGTTGCACGAGGTGCAGGCAAACGCCACGACGCCAAAGCCCAAGTTTTCAAGCTCCGGCATCAGGCCCGCTTCCTGCAGGTACAGCTCCACTGTTTTCGAGCCGGGCGCCAGCGACGATTTCACCCACGGCTTGCGGGTCAAACCGAGGCGGTTCGCATTGCGCGCGATCAAACCGGCGGCGATCATGTTGCGCGGGTTGTTCGTGTTGGTGCAGCTGGTGATGGCCGCGATGATGACGGCGCCGTCCGGCATCTTGCCCGGTTCGTTTTCCACCACGCCGGAAATCCCGCGCGCGGCCAGCTCCGACGTCGGCACGCGGTTGTGCGGATTCGACGGACCGGCGATATTGCGCACGACGGACGACAGGTCGAAGCTCAAGACGCGCTCGTACTGCGCGTCCACCAGGCTGTCGGCCCACAGGCCCGTCTCTTTGGCGTACAGCTCCACCAGTTTCACCAGTTCGTCGTCGCGGCCCGTCAATTTCAGGTACTTGATGGTTTGCGCGTCGATGTAGAACATGGCGGCCGTGGCGCCGAACTCCGGCGCCATGTTGGAAATCGTGGCGCGGTCGCCCAGGGTCAGGTGCGCAGCGCCTTCGCCAAAGAATTCCAGGTAGGACGAGACGACCTTCTGCTTGCGCAGGAACTCCGTCAGCGCCAGTACCGTGTCGGTGGCCGTGATGCCCGGCTGCGGTTTACCCGTCAGCTTGACGCCGATGATGTCCGGCAGGCGCATCCACGAGGCGCGGCCCAGCATCACGCTTTCCGCTTCCAGGCCGCCCACGCCGATGGCGATCACGCCCAGCGCATCGACCATCGGCGTGTGCGAATCCGTGCCCACCAGCGTATCGGGATAGGCTACACCATTTTGTACCTGGATCACGGGCGACATGCGCTCAAGATTGATCTGGTGCAAGATGCCGTTGCCTGGCGGAATCACGTCGACGTTCTTGAAGGCCTTCTTGGTCCAGTCGATGAAGTCGAAACGGTCTTCGTTGCGGCGGTCTTCGATGGCGCGGTTCTTGGCGAAGGCGTCGGGGTCGAAACCGCCGCATTCGACGGCCAGCGAGTGATCCACCACCAGCTGCGTCGGCACGACGGGGTTTACGAGGGCCGGGTCGCCTCCCTGGGCAGCGATGGCGTCGCGCAAGCCGGCCAGGTCGACCAGGGCCGTCTGGCCCAGGATGTCATGGCAGACGACGCGCGCGGGGAACCATGGGAAGTCCAGGTCGCGGCGGCGTTCGATGAATTGGCTCAGCGAAGCGTTCAAGGTCGCCGGGTCGCAGCGGCGCACCAGGTTTTCCGCCAGCACGCGCGAGGTGTAGGGCAAGGTGGCGTAGGCGCCTGGCTGGATCGCATCGACGGCGGCACGCGTGTCGAAGTAGTCTAGCTGGGTGCCCGGCAAGGATTTGCGGTGCAAGGTGTTCATGTTGGTGCTCATTATTTACGGTCCTTGATCGGGACGAATTCCAGGTCTTCCGGACCCACGTAGTTGGCGCTCGGGCGGATGATCTTGTTGTCGATGCGCTGCTCGATGATGTGGGCGGCCCAGCCCGAAGTACGCGAGATGACGAACAGCGGCGTAAACATCGCCGTCGGCACGCCCATCATGTGGTACGACACGGCCGAGAACCAGTCCAGGTTCGGGAACATGTTCTTGATTTCCCACATGACCGTCTCCAGGCGCTCGGCGATGTCGAACATTTTCGTGGAACCGGCTTCCTGCGACAGCGAACGGGCCACTTCCTTGATGACTTTATTGCGCGGGTCCGAAATCGTGTAGACGGGGTGACCGAAGCCGATCACCACTTCCTTGTTGGCCACGCGTTCGCGAATGTCCGCTTCCGCTTCATCGGCGTTGTCGTAGCGTTTCTGGATATCCAGCGCCACTTCATTCGCGCCGCCGTGTTTCGGGCCGCGCAGCGCGCCGATGGCGCCCGTGATGGCCGAGTGGATGTCCGAGCCCGTGCCGGCGATGACCCGGCTGGTGAAGGTCGAGGCGTTGAATTCGTGTTCCGCGTACAGGATCAGCGACGTGTGCATGGCTTTTTCCCACGACGCCGACGGTTTTTCGCCGTGCAGCAGGTGCAGGAAGTGGCCGCCGATCGAGTCGTCGTCCGTTTCCACTTCGATGCGCTTGCCGTTGTGGCTGTAGTGGTACCAGTACAGCAGCATGGAGCCGAACGACGCCATCAGGCGGTCGGCGATGTCGCGCGCGCCCGGCGCGTTATGGTCGTCCTTCTCCGGCAGGGTGCAGCCCAGCACGGACACGCCCGTGCGCATCACGTCCATCGGGTGGGCGGCGGCAGGCAGCGCTTCCAGCGCCAGCTTGACGGCCGACGGCAAGCCGCGCAGCGACTTCAACTTGGCCTTGTAGCCTTTCAGTTCGGCGGCTGTCGGCAGCTTGCCGTGCACCAGCAGGTAGGCGATTTCCTCGAACTCGCAGCTGTCGGCCACGTCCAGGATGTCATAGCCGCGGTAGTGCAAATCGTTGCCGGTCTTGCCGACCGAGCACAACGCCGTATTGCCGGCGGTGACGCCGGACAGGGCGACGGATTTTTTAGGCTTGAAAGTGGCGGCTTGCGGTGCGTTCATTGATTTCTCCAAAAATTGACTAGTCTCGGTTGCGTCACTGCGGGTCCGGCATGCGGCCCCTGCTTCTTTACTTTTCTTTACTTATTTCTTTTGCGCGGCGAACAGCGCATCGAGCTTTTGCTCGAAATCGTGATAATTGATCGATTCATACAGCTCCATGCGCGTCTGCATGGTGTCGACGACGTTCTTTTGCGTGCCGTCGCGGCGCAGCGCCTGGTAGACGTTTTCCGCCGCCTTGTTCATGGCGCGGAAGGCCGACAGCGGATACAGGGCCAGGCCCACATGGGCGCTGCGCAGTTCGTCCAAGGTGAACAGCGGCGTGGAACCGAATTCCGTGATGTTGGCCAAAATCGGCACGTTGACGGCCTTGGCGAACGTGGCGTACATGTCCAGGTCCGTGATGGCTTCCGGGAAGATCATGTCGGCGCCCGCTTCGACGCAGGCGACGGCGCGTTCCAGCGCCGCTTCCAGGCCATCGACGGCCAGCGCATCGGTGCGCGCCATGATGACGAAGTTCGGGTCCGTGCGCGCATCGACGGCCGCCTTGATGCGGTCGACCATTTCTTCCTTGCTCACGATTTCCTTGCCCGGACGGTGACCGCAGCGCTTGGCGCCCACCTGGTCTTCGATGTGCAGGCCGGCCGCGCCGAACTTGATCATCGATTTCACCGTGCGCGCCACGTTGAAGGCGGACGAACCGAAGCCCGTGTCGGCGTCGACCAGCAGCGGCAGGTCGCACACGTCGGTGATGCGGCGGATGTCGGTCAGCACGTCGTCCAGGCTGGAAATACCCAGGTCGGGCAAGCCCAGCGAGCCGGCCGCGACGCCGCCGCCGGACAGGTAGATGGCTTTATAGCCGGCGCGCTTGGCCAGCAAGGCGTGGTTGGCGTTGATGGCGCCGACGACTTGCAACGGGGATTCTTCCTGGACGGCCTTGCGGAATGCGGCACCTGCGGAGTATTGAGTCATGTGTTCACCTTATGGGTTTCGGATGGTCCCGAATGTTTCACGGAGTGGCTATGAACATCAGTATTGCAAATGCCGTGCCAGGCCGGCGCGGCGCGGCGAACAACACGTGACGGCAGAGTGAAAACAGGCGACAAGGGGCCAGCCAGCGCTGCTCCGGGGCTGTCACGCCAGGGAACAACGATGTCACGTTTGTCCCGTACGATGTTTCATTATCGTTTCATAATTTCATTTTGAAACACTGCATTGAAACATGCAACAACACTGGATGAAAAGATGGGGGCAGGCACACGCGCCGCCGGTCGCGCGCAAAAAAAACAGCCGGCGGATGCCGGCTGTGGGAACACGATGACTGAAAGAGTAGAGAACTAGGCCAGCCGCACCAGCGGGTTGGCGATGATGTTGTCGATCTGGCGCACGGCTTCTTCGCAGGCGGCGGCAATGGCGCCCTCCTCGTCGTCGCGCACGAATTGCATGGTCGAGCCTTCGAATACTTCCAGGCCTTCGGCCGTGGCGCGCTCGATGTCGCAACTGGCCGACCATTTGCCGTCGGTGGTGGGCACGGCCAGGGGAACGATTTCCCAGCCTTTATAGTGAATTTTAGAACTGCTATCCATGGGTGCCTCCTTCGTGACTGACTCAATAGTGGAAATCGTAGCATGAAGCGCGGCTGGCAGCGACGTGTTTCACGCGCCAGCCGTGGTCAGGCTCACTTTCGGGCTAAACGATTTACGCTGGCTCAAGGGCGCAGCAGATTATCGACTTCCGTCCTGGCCACTTGCAGGCCCGCCGTGCAAGCCGTTTCGGGGGCTGCGTAGCCGCCCAGGGTGCGGCTGCGCGTGATCGCCTGCGCTTCCGGCTCGCCTTCGCGCTGCAGGCGGTAGGTAAAATCCCATAAATCGTCGTTATCCTTTTGCGGGGTCACGGAAATCGTAAAACCGCGGTACTGTTCGCTGCGTGCAGTGATATCGTTCATGAATTCCTCCTTGGAAGAATGAGGTTACCATGCTGCAAGCGCCGGGGTGCGCACGGCTGTAACGGCCGCATGCCTGCCCCCTTATCTGTTTTCCGCATGTTAAATGTGAATTTACAGCATTTTTTTAGCGAACTCTGGCGATATAATGCCATTCCCTGTCCGTCCCTTGCCGCCGTGATGACTCCACAAATCCAAGCTTTCTTCGACCCCGCCACCGCCACCGTCACCTATATCGTGTATGAGGCCGACGGGCGGGACTGCGCCATCATCGATTCCGTGCTCGACTACGATCCCAAGGCGGGCCGCACCTCCACCGCTTCGGCCGACAAGGTGATCGCCTTCGTGCGCGAACACGGCTTGCAGTGCCGCTGGCTGCTGGAAACCCATGCGCATGCGGATCACCTGTCCGCCGCGCCCTACCTGCAGCAGCAGCTGGGCGGCGACGTGGCCATCGGCGCCGCCATCCAGACGGTGCAGCAAGCCTTCGCCGCCGTCTACCACCAGGGTGCGGCCAAGGCCGACGGCTCGCAGTTCGACCAGCTGTTCGCGCCCGACCAGGTATTCCATATCGGCGCATTGGAAGTGCGCGCGCTGCATGTGCCCGGCCACACGCCGGCCGACCTGGCGTACCAGATCGGCGACGCCGTGTTTGTCGGCGACACCCTGTTCATGCCGGACGTGGGCTCGGCCCGCTGCGACTTCCCCGGCGGCTCCGCTGCGCTGCTGTATCGCTCCGCGCAGCGCCTGCTGTCGCTGCCGCCGCAGACCCGGCTGTTCATGTGCCACGACTACCCGCCCAACGGCCGCGAGGCGCGCTGGGAAGTGACGGTGGCCGAACAGCGCGCCGGCAACATCCACTTGCGCGACGGCATCACGGAAGAACAATTCGTGGCCATGCGCACCAGCCGCGACGCCACCCTGGACATGCCGACATTGATCTTGCCCGCCATCCAGGTCAACATCAACGCGGGCAAGCTGCCCGAGCCGGAAGACAACGGCGTGCGCTACCTCAAAATACCGCTGAACGCGATCTGATTCCCCCGGCATTCCCCGCCCGCCGCGCTTTCTTTCTTGACACCAAGCAAGTCCCACCTCAGGCAATCCGCATACAGTGCAGATTGCCTGAGTTCGCTTAGGCGCCGCTTTTCATCTTTAACGTTGACGGAGCGCCCGCATGTCGCCCGACCCTACGCTAGCTGGCAATTGCATCCTGCTCGCCGAAGCCGAAGGCACGACCTTGTTCAGCCATGCGCTGCTCCAGGCCGTCACGCGCCTGCCCCGTCCCGGCATCGTCATCTTCGTGCATGGCGTCAATTCCGATGGCGAATGGTATGAGCAAGCCGAACAAGGGCTGTGCGCTGGCCTGAATGCGCGTCTGAAGCGCCGCGACGAGGACCTGGCGATCCCAGGCCCGGCGGCCGGACAGATGCAGGCCGCCACCTACGCGCGCGAATTGACGAATGACGGTTTCCTCAATCCCAAGCGCAACGCCAGCACCTTCCGGCATCCACCAACTTTGCGCTGAGGACTGACGGTGCATAAATTCATTGCCACGCCGCGCCAGCGACTGACCTGGGCCCTCGCCACATTTCTCTTCGTCATTTCCCTGGCATGTTGGTCTATCTGGTCGGACTATGCCGGTCACCAGCATGTCCATTCACCTGGAGACTTCATGAAACAGTTCCTCGCGCTGCCCACGCTCGCCGCCTTCTCCTTGTTTGCGCTATTGACGGCCTGCGCCGTGAAGCCGGCGCAGAAAGAAGACGGTCTCCCAAAAACCACTGTCCAAGCTCCCTTCCGGGCACAGGTCGTGGGCCTGCAGTGGCTTAATCCGCTGCAGCGGCTCGACTATCCCACCGAGTGGCAGCTGCTCTGGACGCTTGGCCTGGCCAAACCCAACAAGAATGACGATATGGTCAGGACGGATCCCAGGGGTTTCAGTACCTTGCAGGCAGTCGCCCCCATTGCCCACGATATCAATGGAAGGGAAACGTTCAAGGGCTATCACCATAAATATCTACTCGAACTGATGACCAATTTTCACGATATCTATTTTTCCAGCCCCACCTACTTCTACCACGTCTACCCCAAGGATCAAAAACAGAACTGGCGCGAATTGGCCGGTATCCGCGTGGAATATGCCCTGCCTGACGAAAAATTCGATCTGGCAGAAGTACACCAATTCACGCAACAAACCATCACCGACACCTTCAGCATCGGCAATGTCAATTTCCCCACCCTCTGGACCCGCGCCACCCCACCCGACGTGCGCATCACCCTGGGCGGCAACAACGCGGGTTTTACCTCACTGAAAGCCGCGCTGGCCTACCTGGAAGCGCATCCGAAGGAAACCGTGTGGGTGATGAACTGGGATGCGCCGAGCCGGCCGAAGACCATGCAGATCAATGAAAACCTGGTGCTGCTGGTGCTGGCCGGCCCCGATTACAAGACGGAGCGCGCGGCGCTGGCGTGGATAGGCTATCCGGCCACGCGCAAGGTGGCCGATTTTGAAGCGGGCAAGGACAAGCCGCCGCGCGCCGTGCAGGCGTGGCAGGCGGTATTTGCCGAGGCGGCGCGCCATGGCGGCAAGACGGAAGAAGACATCGGCTACGTCATCCACGACGCCAGCAAGAACCTGCCCTCGTCATCCGACCGTCTGGGTCAGCTGGCGCAAGCGCTGACCCTGGAAGTACCGGGATTCGACTTCCTGCCGCAGACCTTCAATACGCCGGCCCTGCTGGGCGAAATGGGCGCCGGCACGGCGCTGACCAATGTCGCCCTGGGTATCGCCCATGCGAACCACGTCGGCAAGCCCGTGCTGGTGGCGGGCACCAGCGATCCTGACGGCGTCACGGGCGTGCTGGTCTTGCCGCCAGCCACGGTGCGGCCCATCGCCCACGACAAACCGTGGTTCCGCGCGCGCGGCGAAAACAATGCGTATTTGCCGTGGTGGGGCATCCGGCATGACACGGCGGACAATTTGCAGGGTTACTCGAAATAAAGTCCAAGTACTGGCCGCCGGCGCGCAGCGAGCTTCCAGGCGAACCGGCCGCGCCGCACACATGGCGTCAAACGCAACAACACAATGCAAATGATGCGCCTTCCGCCATGCCATATCCCTCGATACCATGTAATGACCCCATTCGAGGATCAGCCACGCCATGCATGCACCGTCAAAACCCGCTTCACCCAGCCAGCAGGCGTCCCAGGCCGGCAGCGCCACGATGCCCGTGCGCGGCGCGCTTGCCAGCCTGTCCCTGGCGATGCTGCTGCCCGCGCTGGGCACCAGCATCGCCAACGTCGGCCTGCCCGACATGGCCAGGGCCCTGCAGGCTCCGTTCCAGGATGTGCAATGGATCGTGCTCGCCTATCTGCTGGCCATCACCGCCCTGATCGTCAGCGTGGGCCGCCTCGGCGACATGGTCGGCCGGCGCCGCCTGCTGCTGGCCGGCATCGCGCTGTTTGCCATGGCTTCCATCCTGTGCGCGCTGGCGCCCACCTTGTGGCTGCTGGTTGCCGCGCGCGCCCTGCAAGGCCTGGGCGCGTCCGTCATGATGGCGCTGACCATGGCCATGGTCGGCAGCACCGTCCCCAAGGCCAGGACGGGCGGCGCCATGGGCCTGCTCGGCACCATGTCCGCCGTCGGCACCACGCTGGGCCCCGCGCTGGGCGGCCTGCTGATCGCGCGCTTCGGCTGGCAAGCCATTTTCCTCATCAACGTGCCGCTGGCCGGCCTGGCGCTGCTGCTGGCCTGGCGCTACCTGCCGGCGGACCAGCGCGACGCGCACGCCAAACGGCCCGTGTTCGACCACCGCGGCACTGCGCTGCTGGCGCTGACCCTGGGTGCCTATGCGCTGGCCATGACCCTGGGCCGCGGCCATTTCGGCGTGCGCAACGCGGCGCTGCTGCTGGCCGCCTGCGTCGGCGCCATCCTGTTCGTCCGGGTCGAGCTGAAGGCGCCGGCGCCGCTGATACGCCTGGCCATGCTGCGCGCGCCCGCGCTCGGCGCCGGCCTGGCGACCAGCATGCTGGTCGCGACGGTGATGATGTCCACGCTGGTGGTCGGCCCCTTCTACCTGGCGCGCGGCCTAGGCCTGGGCACGGCCGTTACCGGCATGGTGCTGGCGGCGGGGCCGCTGGTGGCGGCGTTCTGCGGCGTGCCGTCCGGCTGGCTGGTGGACCGCTACGGCGCGCAGCGCATGGGCGGCGCGGGCCTGTGCGGCGCGGCCGGCGCCTGCCTGGCGCTGGCACTGCTGCCCGCCAGCCTGGGCATTCCCGGCTACGTCGCGCCCATCATGCTGCTCACGGCCAGTTATGCGCTGTTCCAGGCAGCCAACAATACGGCCGTCATGGGCGATATCGTTGCCGATCAGCGCGGCGTCATTTCCGGCATGCTCAATCTGTCGCGCAATCTGGGACTCGTCACGGGTGCCTCCGTGATGGGTGCCGTCTTCGCTGCCGGCGCCGGCGATATCGCCAGCGCCCGGCCAGCCGCCATGGTCGGCGGCATGCACGCCACCTTTGGCGTGGCCAGCGCGCTGATACTCGCCGCGCTAGTCATTTTCGTGCTTGGCCGCACCCTGAGCAAAACTGGAGACCCCACATGATACGCACCCGTGCAATCCCATCCCTGCCTGTCCCTCTGTTGCTGCTGGCCCTGGCCTGCGGCGCCACCCTGTCCGGCTGCTGCTGGCCCTGAGCTGGCGCGCCGGCGGCGTCAGCCGGCGTTGATCCGGGCCGCGCAAGCGTCGACCACGCAGCCGCGCAGCCAGCGGTGGGCAGGGTCGGCATCCATGCGCGGATGCCACATCAGCGACACGGTCAGGTCGGGCATGCGCAGCGGCAGCGCAAAACTGAACATACCGGCGCGCAGATTGCCCGTATGCCGTTCCGGCACGGTGGCGATCAGGTCGGAGCCGGCGGCCAGCGCCAGCGCCGCCGTGAAGCCGCCGACGATGCTGGCGATCGTGCGCTGCAATCCCAGCGCGGCCAGCGCGTCGTCCATCGGCCCCGTCTCCTGGTCGCGCCGCGCCACCAGCACATGCCGGCCGGCCGCATAGCGCTTGGCGCTGATGTCGCCCTGCGCCAGCGGATGGCCGCTGCGCACCACGCCCACGAAACGGTCGCCGAACAGCCTGCGCGTGCGCACTTCCGGGCTGGTGAGGCTGCCGATCACGCCCGTTTCCAGGTCGATGCTGCCCTCGCGCAGCTGCACGCTTTCGCGGTCGAGCTTTTGCACGAAACGCAGACGCACGCCTGGCGCTTGCGCGCCGATATGCGCGAGCAGCGCCGGGCCGAAATTTTCCACGAAACCGTCGCTCGAACGCAGCGTAAACGTTTGCGCCAGCTGGCGCGGATCCAGCTGCTGCGCCGGTCCCAGCACGGCCAGCACTTCGCCCAGCAGGGGAGCCACTCTTGCGCGCAGCTCCAGCGCGCGCGGCGTGGGCACCAGTTCACGGCCGGCGCGCACCAGCAGCGGATCGCCCGTCGTCTCGCGCAGGCGCGCCAGGGCGCGGCTCATGGCCGATGGACTCAAACGCAAGCGCCGCGCCGCGCGCGTGACGCTGCCTTCGGCCAGCAGGACATCGAGGGTGATCAACAGATTCAGATCGGGTAGCGACATGGTGTTTACCTTGGCATGCAGTGCTGGCACCAAGTTGCCGGCGCCAGCACTGGCGCTTACTCGGCCTGCTCCGGCGCGCGGCCGATCTCGCCGTCGATATTGGCCAGGAACCAGGCCAGCGACGACATCAGCGCCACGTTGCGCTTCAGGTTTTCCGGGGCGACCTTGTCCAGCGTGTCGGCCGCCGTGTGGTGGTAGTGGAAGTAACTGTGGCTGTCCACCAGCGGCTCGAAACTCGGTACGCCGCCCGTTTCCAGGCGGTGCAAGTCGCCCGTACCCAGCGCGTCGCGGCGCGTGAAGGCATGCGCGCCCATCGGCAGCAGGGCCGCGCGCAGGGGCGCGAACAGTTTTTCCGACTTCGGCCCCACGCTGGCGAGGATGCCGAACGGGCGGCCGGCGCCGCTATCCATCTCGATGGCCGCGTACTGCTTGCCGAGCGCCTGCTTGTGGGCCTCGAAATAGGCCTGGCCGCCGCGCCCGCCGTTTTCCTCGTTCATCCAGGCGATTACGCGGATGGTGCGGCGCGGACGGTAGTCGAGCTTTTTCAGGGTTTCCACCACGCCCATGGCTGCCACGACGCCGGCGCCGTCGTCGTGCGCGCCCGTCGCCAGGTCCCAGGAATCGAGGTGGCCCGAAACCACCACCACTTCGTCGGCCTTGTCCGTGCCCGGCCAGTCGGCGATGACGTTGTAGCTGTCCGCTTCCGGCAGGTTTTGCGGCGTCAGGGTCAGGTGCATTTTCAGGGGGCCGCGCGCGGCCAGGCGGCCCATCAGCAAGGCGTCTTCCACGGTGACGGCGGCGGCGGGAATGCGTTTATTCTCGTCCAGGCCCGTGGCGCCCGCGTGCGGGATGCGGAAATCGGCGCCGCCCACCGAGCGCACCAGCGCGGCCGCCGCGCCCAGGTCGGCCGCAGCCTTCGGCCCGAGGAAGCGCGCGCGCGAACCCTGGCCATAGGTGACGCCGGCCAGGCCCCGCTCGGCCATCTCCTGGTCGAACGGCGTGTCGATCAGCACGATGGCGCCCTTCACTTCCGACGCGCGCGCCTTCAGTTCATCCAGGCTCTTGACGATGATCACAGGCGCCGTCAGGCCGGCGGCCGGCGTGGCGCCGGAGCCGCCCAGGGCGGTGAGCACCACGCGCTGCGACACGCCTTGCGGACGGCCCGCGTAATCGACGATTTCCGCCGTTTCCACGCCGCGCACCCAGTGCGGCACTTTCACGGGCTGCAAGGTGACGGTGGCGCCCAGCCGGCGCATGGTGTCGGCCACCTGCTGCACGGCGGCCGCCGCGCCGGCGGAACCGGACAGGCGCGGGCCGATCAGATCCGTCATGTCGGCCAGGCGGGCGTACGCCCAGTCGCTTTGCAGCGCGGTGTCGCGCACCTGCGCCAGCGCTTGCGGCGCATTGCCTGGCGCGGCGGCAAAGGCGCCGGCGCTGACGATGCAGCCAAGGGCAAGGGATACGGCGGAACGGCGCAATGGCGCGCCAGTCAGGATGCTATGCATGTGTTCAAATCCAGTCAACGAGGTCGAAGCGGGTACGCCGTGGCCATGGGCAAGGCGCGACTTTTTCTACGATAGCGTATTTATTCTGTCATTGCAGCAACTTTTACGGGATCGATTGCCTCGCCCCCCAGACTCGATTACCATCAGAATCGTGATCGCTACCGGAAACCGCCATGCTCAAGGGAACACTCTGTACCGTCCGGCATCTGCAGGCCGCCGACCTGAATACCTATATTTCCCTCGTCAACGACCTGCCCTCGCGCGGCGAGTTTTTCTCGATGCAATTCAAGTCGCCCGAGGCCATGCGGCGCGACTTCCTGCAATCGGGCTTCGTGACCGAGGACAGCGAATTGTTCCTCATCGAAGACCACGCCCAGCACATCATCGGCACGATCACGCACTTCAAGAGCCGCACGCCAGCCTCGCGCGAGATCGGCTACCGCCTGTTCGACCGGCAGCGGGATGGACGCGGCTACATCAGCGAAGCGACGCGCCTGCTGGTCGACTACCTGTTCAACGCCTATCCGTATCACCGGCTGGAGCTGCTGATGGACCCGCTGAACATCGGTTCCGAGCGCATCGCGCAAAAGAACGGCTTTACCCAGGAAGGCTTGCTGCGCCAGGCCTTCTTTATCAATGGCGTGATGCGCGATGTCAAAATGTACAGCCTGCTGCGTCCGGAATGGCAGGCGCGCCTGCGCTGACTTGTTACGGCCGGGGCAGGATTGTAATAAGTTGTATTAGACATGGAACACGGTTGCGACAGCAGATATAGTCCAGTCCATGCAGATCATTGTGATCTCGCCGGAATGGAAGGAAATGCCATGTTGAACAAGAAACTCCTGGGTGCGGTAATGGTAGCGGCAGTGGCTGTGTCTTCGGCCGCAGTCGCCGGTGACCGCGACTTCAATACCGTTGCAGGCGCCGTTGTCGGAGCGGCCATTGGCAACAGCACCGGCGGCCGCAATGGAGCGATCGTCGGTGGCGTGCTGGGCGCGGCCGTCGGCAACAGCATCAGCACGAATGACCGTTATTACGACCGTGGCGGCTATCGCGGCGGCTACCGCGAAACCTATTATGCGCCGGCGCCGCAGCCCGTGTACTACGCCCCTGCCCCGCAGCCCGTGTATTACGCACCGCCACCGCGCTACTACGGCCCGCCGGCTGTCGTCTACGTGCAACCGGGCCGCGGCTACTACCGCGACCATGGCCGCCGCGACTACTATGACCGCGGAGACTACCATGACCATGGCCGCGGTCACGGCTGGGGCCATCGCCGTTAAGCAACGCCCTGCACCTGCCCAATGAAAAACCTGCGCCAGCCTGCTGCCGCAGGTTTTTTTGCGTGAAAGGCAAGGTATCGCCCCTGCACAATATCGGCTAAGCTGTGTCCTATGATCAACATTGCTGGCCGCCTGGACCGCACCGACCGATGCATTTAATCAAAGACGAGCTCGACTTCGGCCCCTGGCTCGACGCCGCCGCCGGCACCAGCGTGGGCGCCGGCCCCCTGCCGCGCCGCGAAAACCAGGACAATTTCCTGCTGATCGATGCCAGCGGCCACGCCGTCTGCCTGTCGCGGCAGGCGCCGTTCCACTGCCAGGTGCCGGGCTGGCCGCGCGGCCACGTGCGCGCAGCCGTGCTCGACGGCATGGGCGGCCACGGCCACGGACGCGAAGCGGCGGAAGCGGCCGTGCAAGGCTTGCTGGCCATGCCCGCCTGCCTTGACACGGCCAGCCTGGCCGCCAGGCTCGACGCGCTGCACACGCGGCTGCAGGACAGTTTCGCCGAGGCAGCGCCAGCCCAGGCGCGGCCGCCCGGCACCACCCTGACCCTGCTGGAAGTGCCGCCCGGCGAAGCGCCGCTGCTGTATCACGTGGGCGATTCGCGCCTGTATGAAATTGCCGACGGGACAGCCAACATCCTCACCGTGGACCACGTGCCGGCCACCGTGTACGCCATGCGCGGCGCACTCGACGAGGCGCGCTGGCGGGCCGCCGTGCACGGCGAACACCACCCGCAAATCTCGCAGGCATTCATTTTAGGCAACGCCATCGGCGACAGCTTGCAGCTCGACAAGCCTTTGCGCGGCCTTGATGCGGCCATCTTGCCGCCCTTCCTGGCGCACTTGGGCGACCGCCGCGTGCTGCGCGTGCGCCCCGGCGCCCACTATCTGCTGGCCAGCGACGGCTTCTGGGCCTGCGAGGACCCGCTGGCCCTCACGGCCCGCTGGCCCGCCTTGTGCGCCGGCAAGACTGCGGCACAAGCCGTCAGCGCCCTGTTCGACGACTTTCTCTCGCATCCACCCAAAGGCTTGCATAGCGACAACATTACCGTGCTGGCGCTGCGCTTCGATGCGGAATTCACCGCCCCAGCCGGCTAGCTGCCAGGTAGCCGGCCGTCGCCGACACGGACGACAGCACGGCGCCCCAGGCCATGTCGATCGCCGTCAAGGCCAGCGGCCAGTCGCGCAGGGTCGCATAGTTGCTCAAATCATAGGTACCATAGGCCAGCAGGCCCAGCAGCGCGCCCAGCACTGCCGCCGTGCGCCCGCGGCGCGCACGCAAGCCCGGCAAAATGGCGAAAACCAGCAATCCCGCCACGTACAGCAGATAAAACAGCGTCGCCGGCGCCCAGCGGGGAGACTCCGCCAGCAGCGGCCCCAGCGCTGCGGCGTACACCGGCTTCATCAGCACCGCCAGCCACAGGGCATCGATGGCCAGGAATACGCACAAGGTGGCGCCATAGGCTATGGCAAGCTGGAGCGGGCGTTGGGCAGGCATGGTCGTCTTTCGAAGTCGGGTGGCATCGGGGGAACGGCTGTGCCAGCATAATACAAAACGCCTTCCAGCTCTTGCCGCAGGCATCACCATGCGCGACCGGCGTCCACGCGCATGGCTGGAAAACCTGTTCATACAATATCAAAATAACATATCCAGAAAGATATAAAATGTGTTTTTGAGCAATAGTTTCCATGGCATGTATTGCGAGGTGTGACCAGGGACATGAATTTGGACAAAAAGAGCGCATTCCGCTGCCGTGAAAGTTGCCAAGCAAGCGCAAAAGCGCGTAAGCTCTCATGTATAACAGAGGGCAAAATGTCCCCGCTCGATTCGAGTCAGAATGTCATGAAAAAATGCAGCAACCCGGAGCACCCGCACTGTACGTTCTGGGTCTTGCCTGGGGAAACAGTCTGCGCGGGCAACCACCCGCAAGCGACGACCGCCCCCAGCAGCTACGACCTGTTGACCGCACTGCGCAGCGCCCGTTCCGAGCCATCGGCAACGGCGCTTCCGCACGCCCCTGCTGCTGACGCTGTTACCGCACCGCTGACGGGCGCAGTCGCGCCAGCGCTGCCCACCCGCATTTCCCCGGCGATGCCGGCTTCCACGCCTGCTGCCACCGCTGCCGCCCACGCCGCCTACCAGCCCGTGCAAGCCCACCTGCACATCAGCGGCTTCGATCCCCGCGCGGCAGGCGGACGGCAAACCCTGAAGATGGAATTGCGCGGCATGAGCGCCGCCTGCGCGCCGCAGCTGACCTTGCGTCTGCGCTCGGACCTGATCCCCCGCGGCCAGGTGCAGCATGATTTCGTGCGCACCACGCGCGGCGACTGGCGTCCCGTATTTGTCGAGTTTTCCTCACGCAACAAGGAACACGGGCAATACCAGATCGAAGTCGAGGTGCACAGCCACGTCGATGGCGCCGTGGCGCAGAAATGGGTGTGCACCTTCGTCATCCTCGTGCCGCGCCGCGACGCGACCCTGACGGAAATCCACCAGATCTTCCTCAGCACCCACAAAAACGTGCGCGTGATGGCCGACGACGCCTCGATCGCCCGCGTGACGGGCGGCGACGGCTGCAACCTCGACGTGACGGCGCGCAATGCCGGCATCGCCCACGTGGATCTGTCTGCGCCGCAGGGCAAGATCGACATGGGTTTTACCACCATCGCCTGGGACGAGGAATTGATCGAAGTCGACCTGCCCGCCGCCAGCCACTGCCATCCGCACCCGAGCCAGGCCGCCTGCCTCGTCAATGCGGCGCCGGAAGCGGGCGAACAGCGCCAGATCCGCCTGTTCGCGCTGGAAGAATGCATGCTGGGGCGTTTTGAGCTGGTGGATCCGGAAGCCGATGTGCTGCTCAGCCATTTCAGCCCCGACGGCCAGGACAACAATGGCTTGACGCGCCGCCTGTCTGGCCGCCACGCCATCATCCGGCGCGGCCAGCAAGGCTTTGAAATCGAGGATGTGTCGCGCTACGGCGTGCTGCTCGATGGCGTGTGGCCAGGCAAGCACAAGCCCGTGGCCCTGCGCCTGGGCATGCGCATCGAATTGTCTGCCAGCATCAAGGGCATCGTCGTGCTCAGCGTCACGGCCCTGCTCGCGCACGGCGTGATCCTGCACCGCATCGACCACGGCGCCCGTGCCGAGTGTTTTTACCTGCTGCTGCCGGAAGCCCAGCCTGCGCCGGCCAGCCACCTTGCCACGCCGCAAGCCAGCTGCCTGCCCGTGCTATTCCACCGCAATGGCGGTTTCTGGCACCTGGACACGGCCAGCGGCAAGGAAACCGCGCTGGCGCCCGCCACCGCGCTCGACAAGCTCAGCGGCTTCGCGCGGCACAACCGCTTCGCCAGCGAACCGTATCCGGAATGCTGGATCATCCGCACCGAAGGCGCCGCCCTGTGCGATAGCACCATGCAAACTGCCTGATACAACGCCTCCCGCCACCTGACCGCTAGCGCCTGAAAAATGGTCAGAGCAAGGCGCGCTGCCGAAGACAGTACGAATGTACGGCAAGGCAGTGCAACGCAGCTATGGCCTTTTTTCGGACGCTAGCGTGGCACGAGCACGAGAAAAATCATCGACAGGCCGAGTATAAACACCGCTTCCAGCGTGAACACGATGGCGGGAATCTGTAATTCGCGTGGGATTTTCATGGCGAAACCTCTTCAAAACGCAGGACTGCTTTCAGCATAGCGCGCCCGGCGCCGATTACATTATCAGCCCAACAACACACTTGACCGGCCGGCATGAGTTGCCGGGTTCGCTGGCCAGGCCATTCCGACACACAATTTAACAATTCAATCGCCGATATTCTGCAAATAGCACCCCTTCCTGCCCTTGCATACTGTATATTCATCCAGTTAATATTTCCCTGCACTTCACACAGCGCCCGCACGGCGTTTTACATTTCCTATGGCTTCCAACAAAGCGCATCATGCGACCGGTTGGGCTGCCGGCGTGATCGCCGCAGCCCTGGTCGCGCACGCTGGCGCCGGCGGCCCGTATCAAGTGCTGAGCATGCTCGCCTTTGTCATGGGCGCGCTGGGCGGCACGGCGCCGGACTGGCTGGAAGTGGCCTGGTGGGCGCGCACGCACCGGCTATGGATCACGCACCGCACGTGGACGCACTGGGGCCTGGCCTGGATCGCCCTGCTCGTCTACACGTGGATGCAATTGCCGCACCACCTGTGGGCGCCGCCCCTGTTCGGCTTTGCGGCCGGCGGCATCATGCATTTGCTGGCCGACTGGCCCAATCCGCTGGGCGTGCCATGGATCTTCCGCCGCCACTCACTGCGCTGGTGGAAGAGCGGCCGCCACGACATCATCGTCATCATCGCCGCCTGGCTGGCCGCCACCGTCGTGGCCGACCACGTGTTTTTTGACGGCATCCACCTGCGCCGCACCGTGCTGGCGCTGGACGGCCTGCTGCACTGGTCCGCCACCGCGCTGCAGCAAGCCTGGGCGGATCTGCAACAGTGGCAGGAGCGCTGGCGCCTGGGAGCCCACGCCAATTGACGCCGGCGGCGTGGCAATGTGATAATGAGTATCATTCTCAAACAGCCCAGCCAGCCGGCACCCCGCGTTCCGTCAGCCCAGCCCTTCCCTTGCCTGGAGAACGCAGTGAGCACCGTCAGTCCCGTCCATGCCAACCACCTGAGCACCCTGTACAGCGAGCACCACGGCTGGCTGTATGGCTGGCTGCGCGGCAAGCTGGGCAACCGCGCCGAGGCGGCCGACCTGGCGCAGGACACCTTTTTGCGCCTGCTGGGCAAGCGCGAGGTGACACCGCTGGCGCCCCTGCGCGAACCGCGCGGCTACCTGGCGACGATCGCGCGCGGCTTGCTGATCGACCGCTACCGCCGCCAAGCGCTGGAGCAGGCCTACCTGGAAGCGCTGGCGCAGCAAGCCGAGCCAGCATCGATGTGCGCCGAAACGCACGCCATCATCATCGAAACCCTGCTCGCCGTCGACCGCCTGCTCGACAGCCTGGGCGCGCGCACGCGGGCCATCTTCCTGCTGGCGCAAATCGAAGAACTCAGCTACGTGGACATCAGCCGGCGCCTCGGCATCTCGCTGCCGACCGTGAAGAAGCACCTGGTACGCGCCTACACGGAATGCCTGATGCTGGCGGCCGCCTGATGTTCGGCCCCGCGACCTCACCTTCCGCCCCCATCGCCCGCAAGGTGCTGGCCGCCGCCGCCCACTGGCATGTGGAGCTCCAGTGCGGCAGCGCCGACCCGGCCGCCCTGCAGGCATGGCGCGACGCCAGCGCCGAACATGAACGGGCCTGGGATCTGCTGCTGCGCATGGACGGCCAGCTGGGCGCGATACCTGCAGCGCTGGCGATGCCGGCGCTGCAGGCGGCGCAGCAGCGCCGGCGCTCGGCCGCCAAGATACTCGCCCTGCTGGTGGCGGCCGGCGGCGGCATCACGCTGGGCCAGGCGGGCTGGCAATCCGGCCCATGGCAAACCCTGACGGCGTCCCTGCGCACGGCGCCGGGCCAGCGCCGCCACGTCACGCTGGCCGATGGCGGGCGCCTGGAGATGAATACTGCCAGCGCCCTGGATGTCGCTTACAGCGCCACGCACCGCCGCATCCGCCTGCACCGTGGCGAAATCATGATCACGACGGCGCCCGATCCGCGCCCCTTCCTCGTCGATACGCCGCACGGCGTGATCCGCGCGCTGGGCACGCGCTTCGGCATACGCTGCGACGACGATGACAGCACCGTCAGCGTCTTCGAACACGCCGTGGAAGTGCGCTGCGCGGCGCGTCCGGAGGCCGTGCACCGCCTGGAAACGGGGCAGCAGCTGCGCTTCGGCGCCACCGGCGCGGATGAGGTATTGAGCACGCCCGCGCACCAGGACAGCTGGCTGCGCGGCATGCTGGTGGCCGCCGACTGGCCCCTGCAACAGCTGGTGGCGGAGCTGGCGCGCTACCGGCGCGGGCGTCTCGCCTGCGATGCCGCCGTGGCGCGGCGCCCCGTCACGGGCACCTACCGCCTCGACGATATCGACGCCGTGCTGGAAAGCCTGTGCGCCTCGCACGGGCTGCAAGTGACGTACTTCACGCGCTACTGGGCCACGGTATCGGCCCGGCCGGCATAATTATTTTCAGTTTTTTTGCGTTTGGGGTTGGTGTTTCGATGCGCTGCTTCGGCTTGACAAGTAAGAAGCCGATTCATTGGCCATTTTCTTATCCCTCTGAGCAGAAAGACCGAGCATGCAGCTGACCACCCCCGTCCTCCATCCCGCCGCGCGCGCCATCCGCCTGGCCGTCCTCGCCATGGCTTGCGCCGCCCCCGCCGCCTTCATCGCCGCGCCCGCCCTGGCGCAAGGCCAGGCCGCCGCCACGGCGCCGCAAGCCTACGCCGTGCCGGCCGGCCCGCTGGCCACTGCCCTGAACGACTTCGCCGTCGCCGCAGGCGTCAGCCTGTCGACGGATCCCGCGCAGACGCGGGGACTGCGCTCGCCCGGCGTGCGCGGCAGCTTCAACGTCACGCAGGGGTTTGCCCAGGTGCTGGCCGGCAGCGGCATGGAAGCCGTGCAGCTGCCGAACGGCGCCTATGTGCTGCGCCTGGCGGCCGTGCCTTCCGCCTCGGCGAGCGGCGCGGAAAAGACCATGGCGCCCGTGACGGTCAGCGCCAGCATGGAGCGCGACCCCGTCAGTGAACACAGCAACTCGTACGCGGCGCGCGCCGTCACCGTCGGCAAGGGCGTGCAAACCCTGCGCGAAATCCCGCAATCCGTCAGCGTCGTCACGCGCCAGAAGATGGACGACCAGAACCTCAACACCATTGACGCCGTGCTGGCCAATACCACCGGCATCACCATGTACGACAGCCCCATGGGCGGGCGCTATGTGTATTCGCGCGGCTTCATGGTCGAAACGTACCAGTTCGACGGCGTCAACCGCGCCAT
The DNA here is from genome assembly GCF_023703445.1 of Janthinobacterium kumbetense. Classification (NCBI taxonomy): domain Bacteria; kingdom Pseudomonadati; phylum Pseudomonadota; class Betaproteobacteria; order Burkholderiales; family Oxalobacteraceae; genus Janthinobacterium; species Janthinobacterium kumbetense. The sequence goes on along the minus strand of NZ_JAMQGR010000001.1, from coordinate 252,494 downwards.
GTTTTACCCCCAGGCGAACAGCTTTACCAGCAATACGGCCATGCTGGACCGGGTGGAAATCGTGCGCGGCGCCACGGGACTGCTGCAGGGCACGGGTTCGCCGGGCGCCGCCATCAATATGGTGCGCAAGCGCCCGCTGGCGGAAAAGCAGGTGCAGCTGGCGCTCGGCGCGGGACGCTGGAATGACGTGCGCGGCGAAGTCGACGTCACCGGCCCCTTGAACGAGTCGGGCAGCATCCGCGGCCGCGCCGTGGCCGCGCATGACCAGCGCGATTATTTTTATGACGTGGCCGACAGCCGCACGGACGTCCTGTACGGCGTGCTGGAATTCGACCTGGCGCCGGGCAGCAAGCTGACGACGGGCGCCAGCTACGAAAAGCTGAAGTCGACGCCGTTTTTCTCCGGCATGCCCCGCTACCTCGATGGCAGCGACCCGAAGCTGCCCCGCTCGACCTTCCTGGGCGCGGACTGGAATCGCTGGGACAGCCGCCAGACGGCCGCCTTCGCCGAATTCGAACATCGCTTCGATGCCGACTGGTCGCTCAAGGCCAGCGCCAACTACACGCGCGAACAGCATGACGTGAAATACATGTTCAACCTGGGTGCGCTCCATCCCGCCACCCTGGCCGGCATGATGATGTATACCGGCGTGTTCGACTACGGCACCACCAACAAGGGTGTCGACCTGTCGCTCGACGGCAAATTCAACGCCTTCGGCCGCCGCCACGGCTTCAGCGCCGGCATCAGCACGAACCGGCTGGAAAGCGACAGCGATTACAGCCTGGCCATGATGAAGCTGCCCAATAGCGCGCTGCAACCCAATCACGGCGTGGCGGAACCGAGCGATGCCTGGATACGCAAGGAAAAGTATGGCGGCGCCCACAGCCTGACGAGCATGACGCAGACGGGCGCGTATGGCGTGGCCCGCTTCAGCGTCAGCGACCCGCTCACCGTGGTGGCGGGGGCGCGCGTGTCGAACTACAAATCGAGCAGCGTGTACCGCGACACGGGCGAGGTGTATATCGACCCGTATCGCGAAAACGGCGTCGTCACGCCGTATGGCGGCGTCATTTACGCGTTCGACAAGCGCTGGTCAGGCTATGCCAGCATCTCCGACATCTTCCAGCCGCAAAACCAGCGCACGGCCGACGGCGCCCTGCTCGACCCGCTGAAAGGCCGCAACCTGGAAGTGGGCGTGAAAGGTGAACTGTTCGACGGCAAGGTGAATACCTCGCTGGCGCTGTTCCGCATCGAGCAGCGCAACCGCGCGGAACTCGACCTGGTGAGCACCTGCTCGTCCGGCACGGAGTGCTATTTCTCGACGGGCAAGGTGCGCAGCGAAGGCGTCGATGCGGAAATCAGCGGTGAAGTGGCGCCGGGCTGGCAGCTGTTCGCCGGCTATACCCTGAACAACTTCAAGTACCTGGAGCAGACGTCGAATGCGGGCGTGATGTTCGCCAGCACCTACTCGCCGCGCCACATGCTGCGCGCGTGGAGCGACTACCGCCTGTCCGGCGCCCTGCAGAAGTGGAGCGTGGGCGGCGGCGTGAACTTCCAGACGGAGAGCTCGCGCACCACGCGCGACGTGAAGGTGGCGCAAGGCGCGTACGCCTTGTGGAGCGCGCGCGCCGCCTATCAGATCGACCGCAACTGGACGGCGTCGCTGTCCGTGACGAACTTGCTCGACAAGCGCTACTACCAGACGGTAAGCGCACCTGCGTGGGGCAATTTCTACGGCGAACCGCGCAAGGCGCAACTGACCTTGCGCGCGCGTTTCTAAGGGGGACTCAGGTCGCCGGGCGCAGGGGCGCCTTCGGCAACGGGATGAATTCCGTCTCGCCCGGCACCTGCCCCATGCGCTGGGCGCTCCAGTCGTCGGCCGCCTGCGACAGGCGTTCCTTGCTCGACGAGACGAAATTCCAGAACAGGAAGCGGTGGCCGTCCAGCGGCTCGCCGCCGATGACGACGAACTGCACCGGGCCGCTGCCCGCCGTCACGACAGGCACGGCGCCCGCTTCCAGCAAGGCCATGGTGTGCGGCACCAGCGCCACGCCATCGACCAGCACTTCCCCGCTGATCGGGTAAATGGCCGCTTCCGCCGGCAAGCCTTCCAGCCGCAGCTCCTTGCCTGCCTCCAGCGCCGCGTCCAGGTACAGCGTCTGCATGTAGGTGCGCACGGGCGAGGTCCGGTCAAACGCCGTGCCAATCAACACTTTCACGACGGCGCCATCGAGCGGCACGACGGGAATGTCGGCCTGCGGCGTGTGCGTGAAACTCGGTTCGTCTTCCTCGTGCGCCTTCGGCAGCGCGGCCCACAGCTGCAAGCCGTGCGTGCGGTGCGGCTGGCCCGCCAGGTCGTGCGGCGTGCGCTCGGAATGCACGATGCCGCGCCCGGCCGTCATCCAGTTGATGGCGCCCGGCTCGATGCGCTGGTACGAACCGATGCTGTCGCGGTGGTCGATCGCGCCCTCGAACAGATAGGTGACGGTGGCCAGGCCGATATGCGGATGGGGGCGCACGTCGTGGTTGGCGTCGGGCGCCACGTCGATGGGGCCGAAATGGTCGAAGAAAATGAAGGGGCCGACGGCCTGTTTTGCCGCGGCAGGCAGCAGGCGCCGCACGACGAAGCCGCCGCCCAGGTCTTTTTCGTGGCTTTTCAGGATGGCCGCGCTCATGCCAGCACCGTCGTCACTTCGGTGGTCACCGCCGTCATCAATTTATGCAGCGGGCATTTGCCGGCCGCGGCCAGCAATTCCTCGCGCTGCGCATCCGTCAGCTCGCCCGTCAGGTGCAGGGTGGCGGCCAGGCGGTACACGCCCTTGCGCTCTTCGCTGGCATCGCGCTCCGTGCTCACTTCCACGTGTTCCAGCGGGATGCCCTTGTGTTTGGCGTACCAGACGACGGTGAGCGCCTTGCAGGCCGACAGGGCCGCGTCGTACAGGTCGTGCGGCGACGGACCGGCATCGCCGCCCCCTTCCGCCACCGAAGCGTCGGCGGAAATGATGTGGTCGCGCACGTGCACGATGTGGCGCATGGGTTGCGACTGGTCGCGGATGGCTTTGATGGTCATGGCATTCCTTGGTGCGTTTGGAAAGCCACAATTTACACCGTTTGCCCGCTTTGCGCAGCCTGTGCCCCTGCCACCTGGTCATTTGATACGGAACAGGGCGTCGACCGTCTGCGCCATTTTGAGGCTGGTGACCATCAGCATGTCGTCGGGATTTTGCCGCTGGCGGCTGTTCGCGCGGTTGTAGCGGTCGGACGGCACCAGGCCCACGGCACTGCCCAGGTTTTTCAGCTGGTCCGACGAGATGCCGGCCACGGCGCCCGCGCGCTTGCCGAAGCCGCGCGCCATGGCATCGGCCTTGCGCTGCGCATCCTTGACGGCTTCGCCCACCAGTTCCTCTTCCAGGCGGATGCGCTCCGTGGCGCCGAAGGTGACGGCAAACGCATCGAGGTTGGGCATGGCCAGCAGCGGACGCATGACGGCAGGCCATTTCGACACTCCGGCACGGTTAAGGCGCATGAAGTATCCGCCAAGATGACCGATTTGACAACGCGCTAATCGAGCGTGCGCGCCACCCGGAAGCCCACGATGTCGTTCGACAGCACGGTGGAAAAGCCGTTGCGCAGGGCCGAGCGCAAATAGCGCGGATGGTATAGCCAGGAGCCGCCGCGCAGGATGCGCCGGCTGCTGTCGCTGCCCTCTTCCCACGCGCTGCCGTCGACGGGCGCGCCCTCGTAATTGTCGTGCACCACGTCCTGCACCCATTCCCACACATTGCCGTGCATGTCGAACAGGCCCCAGGAATTCGGCGCGAAGGTACCCAGGGGCGTCGTGCCGCCCCGGTACACGCCGCGCGGGCCGCCGTTGTACACGTACAAGCCGTCGTAATTGGCTTGCTCGGTGCTGATGGTGTCGCCCACGTTGAAGGCCGTGCGCGTGCCGGCGCGGCACGCGTATTCCCATTCCGCCTCGCTGGGCAGGCGGTACTGCCGGCCCGTGCGCTCGCACAGCCACGCCAGGTACAGCTGCGCGTCATTCCAGCTCACGCCCACCACCGGGTGCTGGTCGTTCTGCACGAAGCCGGGATTATCCCAGTCCGTCTCCGACCCGCCCGCCCATCCCGTCGCCTTGACGAAGGCACGCCATTCGCCCACGCTGACGGGGTGCCGGGCCAGCGCGAACGGGCGCTCGATGCCGACCCAGTGCTGCGGCGTTTCGCGGTCCAGCCATGACTGCTGCGAACCGGCCTGGATGGCCGCCTTGTGCTCCGTCTCGTGCGCGCCCATCTGGAAGCGGCCGCTGGGAATGAGCACCAGTTCCGGCCCCTGTCCCGAGCCATCGAGCCAATCATCGCGCAAGATGCCTTCGGCATTGGCCACCGGTTCCGCGTGTTCCGGTTCCAGTTCTGGCGCCGGCGCGGATGCCGGCGCAGGGACAGCCGCGGTCGCGGCGCGGCTGGCCTCTTCGCGGCGCGCGCGTTCCTGCTCGGCCCGATACGCCGCCTCCGCCTTGGCGACGATGGCCTTGCGCTGCAATTCCTGGTGTTCCTGCAAGGCCGTGGCGGCATCGGCTTCGCGGCGCGCGCGCAGCTGGCCGCGCAGCGCTTCCTTGCGCAGCTTGCGCGCCTCTTCCGCTTCGAAATGGCGCTGCGCCTCCTGCTCGCGGCGCAGTTTATCCTGCCGCTGCTTTTCCAGCGCGGCCGCCTGGATTTCCGCCTTGCGGCGCTGGTCCAGTTCTTCCTGGCGTATCCGGGCCCGCTTGATCTCTTCCTCGCGGGCCTGTTCCGCCGCCAGCGCCGCCTGCTGCTGTTGCTCTGCCAGGCGCGCCTGCTGCTGGCGCGCCTGTTCCGCCAGTTCTTCGGGCGACGGCCCGGCTGCCCGCTCCAGCCCTTCGAGCAAGGCTTGCACGGATAGCGGCCGCAATTCCGCCGTCAGCGAAAAACCGTTCTGCAGCACTTGCCACTGCTGCGCGTTGAGCGCCTGCGGCGCGGACGGCAGGTGGCTGGCGCTGCGCATGTCGTCGAACGGCATGCGCCCTTCCAGCATCTGGTAAATCATCACGGCCACGGCATACACGTCCAGGCGCGGGCTGGGCTGGCGCTGGTTGGCGCCGGCCTCGGGCGCCCGGTAGCCGTGCGTGCCCGCATTCGGCATCTCCAGCGCCAGACTGCTGTCCGCATTGCGCACGCGCGACGCGATGCCGTAGTCGAGCAATTTGACGTCGCCCTTCGCCGTCAGGAAGACATTGCCCGGCTTGATATCGCGGTGCACCAGCTTGTGCTTCTCCCACGCATACGCCAGGGCTTCGGCCACCGGCTGCAGCAGCTGCTGCACGGCGGCCAGCGGCAGCGCGCCCTCGCGCGCCAGATAGTGCTCGAGGTCTTCGCCATCGAGGCATTCCATGATGATGAAATAGCTGGCCGTGGCCGGGTCCTGCGCCCACTCGTAGACGCGCACGATGTTTTCATGCGCGAGTTTTCTCGCCTGGGTCGCTTCCTCGATCAGCAGTTTCGCGTGCGTGGCGCTTTGCGTCAGCTGCGGCGGCAAGATCTTCAGCGCCACCATTTCGCTGCTGCCCAGCTCCGCGTGCGTAGCCAGGTCGGTGGCTTGCCACACCTGCCCCATGCCGCCCGTGCCGATCAGGCGTTCGAGCCGGTAGCGGCGGTTTTGCGGACCGATTTCCTGGCCCGTCATGAAGCCCAGCTCCGTGCCCTGCCGCACGGGCAGCGGCGCGGCCACAGGCGCGGCGCCGGGCGGCGCGTACTCGGCGTCGAGGATGGCGTTCTTGCGGCGTTCAAATTCCTGCTCGCTGAGCAGCCCGTCGTCGTGGAGGGCGCGCAGTTCCCGCAGTTTGTCTCGTGCTTTTTGCATCATCTGGGGTGAAACGCTTCCATCAAGGCTGCAAGGCGACGCCGCAGGCGGCGCAGAATTTATCTTCCGGATGGCCCGCGCGCTGCGCATGGCCGTTCTTGCAGCGCAGCGGCGCGCCGGCAGCAGACGCCGCGCCTGGCTGCAGCGCCTGCGCCACGGCCACGCCCAGCTGCGCCTGCGCCGACAGGCCATGCGCGTGCGCCGCGTTCTGCAGGTTGATCAAGTCCAGCTGCTGGCGCCGTTCGCGTTCCGCCTGGCCTTCCAGGTAGCTGCGCTCCTGCGCCGCGCTGTCCTGCGCCATGCGCAGCGCCTCGGCGGGAGAAACGCTGTTCTCGGCCGCCGCCAGCGCCGCCAGCGCGTGGATCTGTTCGGCGCTCATGCCCGCCTGCAGCTGCACCTTCAGCACCTGCGCCAGCGCGGCCGCGTTCTGCCCGGCGGCCATGGCCACCTTGCCCGTGTCGCTCAGGGAGCCGATTTTTTCGATGCGGTCGATGTCGATGCGCGCCAGTTCGGCCGCATGCGCCTGCTGCGCCAGCAGGGCCTCGTACTCGCCCTTCCAGCGCGCGTAATCGCTTTCGCGCTGCTGCGCCATGGCCAGCAAGTCGCGCTGCCATTGCGCTTCCTGTTCCAGCTGGCGCAGTTGCTGGCGCTGTTCCTCGATGGCCAGCGCGTCGAGCTGCGCCAGCTGCGTTTGCTGCTGCAGCTGGCGCGCGTGCACGCCGTCGGCTTCGATGGTGCGCAGCAGCTTTTCCTGCTGCGCGATGGCGTCTTCGCGCGCGCCGCCGCGCCGCAGCGCCGCCACTTTTTCCGCGATTTCCGCGGCCTGCACCTGGGCCGCTTCATCCTTGTGCGCCTCGGCGCGCAGCAATTCGCGCTGGCGCGCCAGCTGCATCTGGTCTTCCCACTCCTGCACCCGCTCCGCCTCGCGCTTGCGCGCCGCATTCGCCAGCATCAGGCCCTGCCAGGCGGCCTGGTGCTGCTCCGCCTCCAGCTGCGCCTCGCGCTGGGCCGCATCCGCTTCCGCCTGGCGCAGGCGCGCCAACTGGGTGCGGCGGCCCGTCTCGTCATCGATCAGCAGCGCGCTTTCCACTTGCTGCGCGATCGACTGCAAGTGCACCTGATGCGTAAAGCGCTGCTGCGCCAGCTGGATCTGTTCGCGCCCATGCAGCTGCGACAATTCCAGCTCGCTGCGCATCTTGATGGCGGCCAGCGCCCGCACGTGTTCCCAGTTGGCCGTTTCGTCGGCGCGCTGCGCGCCCTTCTGCGCCAGTTCCTGTTCCAGCTCGCCCAGCGCCAGCGCGGCGCCATGGTCGAGCGCCTGGCGCCGCGATTTCGCTTCCAGGATGCGGCCGTACAGGTCGATCTGGCGCCCGCGCAGCGCCTGCAGGCGCTCCGCTTCCTGGTGGCCCAGCGCCGCCTTTTCCACCGTCGCGTCCTGCTGCAGCTCGGCGCGGCGGTGCGCATGGCGCGCCGCCAGTTCCTCGCGGCGGATGCGCTGCCACTCTTCCTCGTCATACAGCTGGTCGAGCTGCTTCATGCGCTCCAGGCTGTGCTGCTCGAGTTCCTGCGCCGGCAAGCCGCCCAGCCACAGGGTGCCGATGCTGACGCCAGCGTCGCCTTCGCGCTTGTCGTGGCGCAGCGCCAGGGTTTCCACGCGCGTCACGGCCAGGCCGCTGGGCGCCAGGCGCTGCGTCAGGGCCGATTGCAGGCGCTCGTTCAGTTCCGGGCGCAGGTCGGCATTCGCATCCATCTCGCCCAGCGCGCGGCTGCCGATGAATTCCAGCGCGATCTGGCGCACGGATGGCAGCAGCAAGGCGTGCAGGTGGGCGCGCGTGACGGCGCCCGGCGCGCGCATGAACTGGCGCGCGAACGCGTCGGGCTGGCCCAGGGCGATATCCACGCGCAGGGACGCGGCGACGTTCAGCAACTCCGTGCTGGCCAGGCCGGGCAAGTCGAATTCCAGGCTGACGGCGTCGGCGCGCGCGATCAGCACTTCGGCCGGACGCGCCGGCAGCAGCGCGGGCAGGCGCGCAAAGAAGGCGGCGCTGTCGTAGTCGCCGGCCGGTATCAAGGTGAAAGCGTCCGATTGCACGATCCAGGCGCGCGACTCGGCCGGTACCTGCAGGCGGCGCGCCGCGCTGCCGAACAGCGAGGACAGTTCGCGCACGCCGAAGAACAGGGCCAGTTGCCCATCGGCAAGATGCCATTGATTGGCATGCAGCACCGCGTCGCTGTCGGGTGCCCCCAGCGACAAGCCGCATTGCGCGCAATAGCCGGCGGCAGCGCCGTTCTTGTGCTCGCAGCGCGGGCAGCGGGCGCCGCCAAAACCAAACAATTGGAACATGTGTGACTCCTGATGATATTTTTATCCACGCGACGGGGCCGCCATGCCAATTCTAGCAGGACAGCTGGCCCTGCACTTGCCGCGCGCGGCAGTGTGCAGCGTCAAATAATGCCACGCGGCAATTACATTCATATGCCCGGATACAGGGCAATTTAGGCCTCAATTCAAGCGGTCGGCTTGCCAGCCCCGTGCGCAGGCATTTCAGCGCCGTTTTTTTGCAGGCCATCCCGCCAAAACCACGGCTGGTCGCATCCGCATGGCGCAGCGGCCCGCACCTGGCTACAGTGCATGCATACCCACCCGCCACCCGAAAGGAAACATCATGAAAGCCTTGAAAAACATGGAAGCCATCTTCACCGTCGCCGTCGCCATCGCCTGCGGTGCCAGCTATGCCAGCTTCATGCAGCCATCGGCCGCCAAGGCCGCCGATGTGGCGCAAGCGGGCGCCATCCCCGTCGTCGTGGTCAGCGCCAAGCGCCTGACGGAACAGGAAAAGAAAATCTCGCTGATCGAGGAGCGGCAAGCCATGCTGGGCAACGCCAGCGCCAGCACCCTGTGAGCCGCCGATGCTGACACCACGCCGCCTGGCACACAGCGGACAGTCGCCGCGCCAGGCCGCCATAGGCATCTGATTTGTATCCGCAACGGATACACGGACACACAGCATTGTGTCAATTGTAATAAGTTGAATCAAAGGCGAAAAATCGCCGGCAAGCGCCTATAGTCCATTTCACGCAATCACCGAAATGGAGCAACCCATGAAACCCATCACACTCTACGCAGCAGCCATGCTTGCCATCAGCGCCGCGGCTTTCCTGCCCGCGCAGGCCATGGCCCAGAATCAGCTCGGCGTCAGCATTGTCGTCGGCAACGCCCCGCCTCCGCCACGGTTTGAAAGCGTGCCAGCGCCGCGCGCCGGCTATGTGTGGGCGCCCGGCTACTGGAACTGGGATGGCCAGCGCCATGTCTGGAACAATGGCGAATGGCTGCGCGAACGGGGCGGCAATCAGTACCGCCGCGCCGCCTGGATACAGGAAAACAACCGCTGGCGCCTGGACCGCGGCGGCTGGGTCGCCGCGCAAGTGCAGCCCGTGCGCTACGACGAGATCCGCATCGCCCCGCCGCCGCCGCGCCGCGAAGCCATCCCGCGCGCCCGCCACGGCTACATCTGGGCGCCCGGCCACTGGGAATGGCGCAGCCAGCGCTACGCCTGGACGCCAGGCGTGTGGATCGCCGAACGCCCCGGCTATGCGTATGCGCCGCCCGCCTGGAACCAGCGCGACGGCCGCTGGCAGATGGAGCAAGGCCGCTGGTCGCCACGGGGCCCGAACGGCGACCGCGACCGCGACGGCATACCCAACCGCTATGACCGCGACAATGGCAACCGCCACGACCGCGACCATGACGGCGTGCCGAACCGCGACGACCGGCGTCCGGACAACCCGAACCGCAGCTAATACTCGGCTGTAGTCAGCACCAAGTAGCACCAAGGCCACCGCTCGCGGTGGCCTTGTCATTTTCCCGACACATCCGTGTATTAAAATCGCGCGACGATCAATCACACTGCGCGAGAAAGATTCACGATGGCGATGGAAACTGCCGGTTTCACCTACGGCTCGGACACCTCGGGCCTGGTCTGGGGCTTCCTGTTTGGCCGCGAGGCGCAGCCGCTGGCGCTCGACTCGACGGCCGCGCTGGCCTGGCTGGCCGATGGCACGGCGCGCCCGGCGCAGGAATTCGTCTGGCTGCATTTCAACCTGTCGCATGCGGCCAGCGAAAAATGGCTGATGACGCATACGCAGCTGGCCGACGAATTCTATGAAACCCTGCACCAGGGTTCCCGCTCGACGCGCATCGAACAGGCGGAAAACACCCTGATCGCCGTGGTCAACGATGTGGTGCACAATTTCTCGTTCGAGGCATCCGACATTTCCACCATGTGGGCCAGCGTGGCGCAAAACCTCGTCATCACGGCGCGGCGCGCGCCGCTGCAGTCGATCGAGCGCCTGCGCCAGGCCGTCATCAAGAACCACGAGCCGATCCGCTCGTCGGTGGAGCTGCTGATCCACCTGCTGCGCGACCAGGCGGACGTGCTGGTCAACATCGTGCGCGACGCCGTGGCGCGGGTCGACGATATCGAAGATCACTTGCTGGCCGGGCGCCTGGTGCCGAAACGCGAAGACCTGGGCGCCATGCGGCGCGTGCTGGTGCGGCTGCAGCGCCTGCTGGCGCCGGAACCGGCCGCCCTGTTCCGCCTGCTGCAACGCCCGCCCGCGTGGGTGTCGGAGCTGGACAGCCTGGAATTGCGCCAGTCGACGGAGGAATTTTCGGTGGTCCTCAGCGATATGTCGTCCCTGCAGGAACGCATCAAGCTGCTGCAGGAAGAGATCGCCGCCAGCGTCAACGAGGAAAACAGCCGCAGCCTGTTCGTGCTGACCATCGTCACCGTGCTGGCCTTGCCGATCAATATCATCGCCGGCATGCTGGGCATGAATGTGGGGGGAATTCCGCTGGCCCAGCATCCGCAAGGCTTCTGGATCATCGTCGCCATCATCGTCACGTTCACGGTGGTGGCGGGATGGCTGGTGGTGCGCGTGCAGAGGAACAGTTAGATCCGCTCCCGGCACGGCCTGGCAAGCGAACGGCGGGCGCCGTCCGCCATTACTGCTGGCTACGCTTAGCGGTGGTATTCGCCAGCCCGTTCAGGCTGGTAAACGATTTCCTCGATCTTGACCTTCACCACGCCGCCCGGCATAGGCCAGGCGATGCTGTCGCCCACGGATAGGCCCAGCAGCGCGCTGCCGACGGGCGCCAGCACGGAAATGCGGTCGGCCTGGCCTTCCACATCCTTCGGATACACGAGCGTCAGGCAGAATTCCTCCTTGTTTTCCACCGTGAAGCGCACGGTGGAATTCATGGTCACGACGGTCGGGGGAATCTCTTGCGGTTCGAGCACCTCGGCGCGGCCCAGTTCGTCGAGCAAGGCAGCCTTGTCCGGCGACAGATTATTACCCAAGGCATACAACAACGCTTCCAGTCGTTCCAGGTCTTGTGACGACAAAATAATTTTTGGTTTTTTTTCCAAGATATCCTCACTATTGATCATTAGGGCGACGTCCGGTTTTGCTGGCGGCAGCTTGCCTGGCCGCGGCAGACAAAACAAACAGCATCAGGACGTCCATCATCTGCGGATTATGGACGAACTCGCGGAGCAAGGCCATAGCGTTCTCGCATTCTTCATTAAAATTTATTAAAATCAATGACTTGCAATGGCCTATGCAGGCAAAAAGTTAATCCGCGCGCGATGCTGGGGCCATTGAAGTTATTCTTGATGGCATTTTGTTTATTGTCAGCATGTTTTTAAAGGAAAAAAACAGCCGGCAAAAAAAGGATTAAAATTCAGCTTGGATTATTATTAGAAAGACACGCCCCACCTTTTCCGCCTGACTTGTCGCCTAAGTAGGTCGTGGGAAATTATTGTGAAGTTATGACGAACAGAACCGGATGCGCTGCAAGGCGCCCGTTGCGACGCAGTGCAGGCACTGCCAGCAGCGGGTAACGCCGCAGAGCGCCGGTTATGGAAGTCAGAAATCACAATAATTTATTATGACCTACTTAGCCTGCTGCCACCGGCCTGTGGCATGCAGACAAAATTGCCGCGCGCCCTGTACTTTCACGCTGCAAAATGACAATATGTCGGCCTTAACAACACGTCGAGAGTTCCGGCTCACTTCGGTTTTCATCAGACTGGAACGTAAAGTATGGCAGGGCGAGGCGGGATCACACGGGGCGGCGGCAAGCGGGGCCGGCAGGAGAAAGCGTCATGATGGCGCCATTGATGCTGCCGTCGGCGCAATTGCGCGGCGACCGCATTGCCAGGCTGAACTTGCTGGCCGCCGCGGCCATGCTGGCCATGGCCAGCCTGCTGTTGATCCTCTTCCAGTTGTTTTCCCTCCAGGCATCCTTCCAGCGCACGCTGCGCATCCAGGCCGACATGCTGGCGCCCGCCGCCACGCAGGCCATGCGCCAGGACAATCGTCTTGCAGCGCAACAACTCCTCGCTTCCCTCGCCGCCGCCCCGCATATCCGGCAAGCACTGCTCTACAGCCCCTATGGCACGCCGTTTGCCCGCTACGCGCGCAGCGGCAGCGATACCGCGCCCACGGCGCCGCGCAGCGGCCTGCAGATCGATTACCTGGACGGCAGCGCTGCCATCCTGACGGCCCTGCCCGGCGGCGGCGCGCTGTACCTGCGCGCCAGCCTGGCGCCGCTGTACGCCAGCCTGGCGCAATTTGCCGCCTTCACCCTGCTGGTCTGCCTGTGCGCGTTCGGCCTGACCTTCCTGATGGTGCGCCGCACGCGCACCGCCGCCCTGCATGCGGAGCGCCATTTGCACTACCTGGCCCACGTCGACCCCGTCACGCAGCTGCCGAACCGCCATGAATTCAACGATGCGCTGGCCTATGCGCTGGCGCGCGCCGACCGCCAGGACAGCAGCGTAGGCCTGCTGCTGCTGGACCTGGACAACTTCAAGATCGTCAACGATACGCTGGGCCACCACTGCGGCGACCAGCTGCTCAAGCTCGTGTCCGAGCGCCTGGTGGCCATCCTGCGCGGCACCGACATCATCTGCCGCATCGGCGGCGACGAATTCGTCGTCATCGTGGAACCGGCCGACGACGCCTCGGAGATGGCCAGCGTGGCGCGCAAGATCCTCGCCGTGCTGGCCGCACCGTTCGCCCTCGAAGGCCACCAGCTGTACGTCAGCGCCAGCATCGGCGTGAGCCTGTATCCGTTCGACGCGCAGGACGTGGCCACCCTGACGCGCAATGCCGATACGGCCATGTACCACGCCAAGCACCAGGGCAAGAACCGCTACGCCGTGTTCAAGGCCGAAATGGAGTTGCGCGCGCAGCGCCGCCTGCGCATGGAAGCGAACCTGCGCCGCGCCCTGCAGAACGAGGAACTGTATTTGCACTACCAGCCGCAGATCGACTTGCGCAGCGGGCGCATCGTCGGCGTGGAAGCGCTGATACGCTGGCATTGCCGCGACATGGGCCAGCTGAGCCCCGCCGAATTCATCCCCGTGGCCGAGGAAAGCGGCATCATCGTCGACCTGGGACGCTGGGTGCTGCAAAGCGCCTGCCGCCAGGCAGCTGCCTGGTGCAAGGCGGGCCTGCTCGATTCGCTCGAACACGTGGCCGTCAACCTGTCGGCCTGCCAGGCGCGCGATCCGGGCCTGATGGACGATATCCGCGCCATCCTGGACGAAACACAGCTGCCGCATGGCTTGCTGGAGCTGGAAATCACGGAAGGCGTCCTGATGGACAATGTCCACGCCAATGTGGAATTGATGCGGCGCCTGCAGGAAACGGGCATCCACCTGTCGATCGACGATTTCGGCACCGGCTATTCCTCGATGTCGTACTTGAAACGCCTGCCCATCGACCAGCTGAAGATCGACCGCAGCTTCGTGCACGACCTGCCCGGCGAGGGCGAAGCGATCGTCACGGCCATCATCGCCATGGCGCACAGCCTGCACCTGAAAGTGGTGGCCGAAGGGGTGGAAACGCTGCAGCAGGTGGAGTTCTTGCGCAAAGCGGGCTGCGACAATGTGCAGGGCTTCTTCTTCGCGCGTCCGATGACGGCGGCGCAATTGACGGCATTGCTGCTGGAACGGCGCGACTGGAGTACGCGCACGATCCTGCCGGCGTAAAAAAAGGCAGAACCAGTGGTTCTGCCCCTCGTCGCTACCTCAGAGTCATCAGGCCAGCTTGGCCGAATGCTCGCGCGTGGCGTGGAATGTCAGCTTCGGCCAGCGCTCTTCCGTCAGGCGCAGGTTCACGCCGGATGTCGCCAGATAGGCCATGTTGCCGGCCGCATCGTAGGCCACGTTGTGGCCCAGCGCATTTTCGAAATCCTGCAGGATGCGCTTGTCGTCGCAGCTGACCCAGCGGGCGCTGCTGATGCTGGTGCCTTCGAACACGGCGTCCACGCCATACTCGTTGAGCAAACGGCTGGCCACCACTTCGAACTGCAGCACGCCGACGGCGCCCAGTACCAGCTCGCCGCCCTGCACCGGCTTGAAGACCTGCACCGCACCCTCTTCGCCCAACTGCTGCAAGCCCTTGTGCAACTGCTTGATTTTCAAGGGATTACGGATGCGCACCGAGCGGAAGAAGTCCGGTGCGAAGTACGGGATGCCCGTAAAGGTCAGCATCTCGCCTTCGGAAAAACTGTCGCCGATCTGCATGTTGCCGTGGTTCGGCAAGCCGATGATGTCGCCCGCGTACGCTTCTTCCACCTGTTCGCGCGAGGAAGCCATGAAGGTCACCACGTTCGACACCTTGATCTCGCGCCCCAGGCGCAAGTGCTTGACCTTCATGCCGCGCTCGAAACGTCCCGAGCACACGCGCAGGAAGGCGATGCGGTCGCGGTGGGCCGGGTCCATGTTGGCCTGGATCTTGAAGACGAAACCGGTAAATGGCTGCTCGGACGGCGCCACCGAACGCACGGTCGCGTCGCGCTCGCGCGGCGCCGGCGCCCAGTCGACCAGCGCGGACAGGATCTCGCGCACGCCGAAGTTGTTGATGGCCGAGCCGAAGAACACGGGCGTCTGCACGCCGGAGAGGAATTCTTCCAGGTTGAACGGGTTCGACGCGCCGTGCACCAGTTCCACTTCCATGCGCAATTGATCCATCTCAAGCGGGAACATCTCCTGCAGGCGCGGATTGTCGATGCCCTTGATGATTTCGAAGGCGCCGTCGGCCTTCTCTTCACCTGCCTTGAACAGCATGATTTCGTCGTTCAGCAGGTGGTACACGCCGCGGAAGTTCTTGCCCATGCCGATAGGCCAGGTGACGGGCGCGCACTGGATCTTCAGCACCGATTCCAGTTCGTCGAGCAGGTCCAGCGGATCGCGCGTCTCGCGGTCCATCTTGTTCATGAAGGTGACGATGGGCGTATTGCGCATGCGGCACACGGCCAGCAGCTTGATCGTCTGCGCTTCCACGCCCTTGGCCGCATCGATCACCATCAGCGCCGAGTCGACCGCCGTCAGCACGCGGTAGGTATCTTCCGAGAAGTCCTGGTGGCCCGGGGTGTCGAGCAGGTTGACGACGTGGTCGCGGAATTCGAACTGCATCACCGAGGAAGCGACGGAAATGCCGCGCTGCTTCTCGATCTCCATCCAGTCCGACGTCGCGTGGCGGCCCGATTTACGCGCCTTGACGGTACCGGCCATCTGGATCGCACCCGAGAACAGCAGCAGTTTTTCCGTCAGGGTGGTTTTACCGGCATCCGGGTGGGAAATGATGCCGAAGGTGCGGCGGCGCTGCACTTCGCGCGCGATCACGGCCGGCGCCTTGCTGCTCACTGGCGCTGCGGCGTTGTCCGCGCTGTCGCTGGAATCGGGGGTGTTGATGTCGTTCTCGTTGGCCATATTGGTGACCATAATATGGCCCTCGCAAAAAACCCTCGATTTTACAGAAGGATCGGCCTTCCGTGTGAACTGCTTCACTCTGGCGAACGGCAAAACTGACTGCATCGCGGCGCACTTCATCAAGGGGTCACAATCCGCAGGCAACATTGCACTGCAGAAATGTTGTCACCCTACCCTGGAAACCCGATGAAAATGCTCCTCACCCCCGCCATCCGCCTCATGCAGCGCTTGCGCCTGCTGCCCAAATTCATGCTTGTCTGCCTGGTCTTCCTGCTGCCGCTGGCGCTGGCGACCACCCTGCTGATCTCGGAACTGGGCAAGTCGCTGGCCCAGGCGCAGGATGCGCAGCGGGGCGTGGCCTATGTGCGCCAGTTGCAGGAAGGCACGCGGCTGCTGCAACAGCGGCGCGGCCTCGAGCACTTGCGCCTGAGCGGCAAGGCGGGCATGGACAACACGGCCCTGAATGCGCGCATCACGGCCGCGCTGGCCGCCCTGGCGCGCTTGCCGGCGGGCGCCGGCCTGCCCCAGGCGGCCGAGCTGACGAAACAGTGGCAAGCCCTGCTGGGCCGCCAGGCGAGCCTCGCGGCGCGCGACAGCTACGCGGCGCACACGGCGCTGCTGCGCCAGGCGGCCAAGCTGGGCCAGCTGGTGGCCGACCGCTCGCACCTGAGCCTGGACCCGGACGCGGGCGCCAACCACCTGAGCGCCGCCTTCACCGCCACCCTGCCCGACCTGGCCGAGAGCCTGTCCGACATCGGCGGGCGCGGCGCCGCCTACATCGACACGGGCCTGTTCGAAGCGAATGAAGATCAGCTCGTCAACGCCAACGCCCTGATCGCGCGCCACGAACTGGAACGCCTGCCGGCCCGCTTCGACGAAATCATCGCGGCCAAGCCGGAATTGCGCGCCAGCCTGCAGCCGGCCCTGAAAGCCGTGCCGGCCGCGCTGGCCTTCCTCGAACGCACGAAGAATGAAGTGACGAATTCCTACGACCAGACGTCGGGCGCGCAATTCCACGCGGCCGGCATGCAAGCCATCGACGCCCTGCACGCGCTGTCCGGCGCCTCCGCCACCGCGCTGGACGGCTTGCTGGCGCAGCGCATCGCGCGCGACGAGGCGCGCCGCGCCCTGATCCTGGCCGCCATGCTGCTGGTGCTGCTGGCCGCCGCCTACCTGTGCGCGGGCTTTTATGCCGCCTTCGCGCGCGACGTGCAGCAATTGCGCGTGGCCGTGGGCGCCGCGGCGGCGGGCGATCTGTCGCAGCGCATCACCTCGCAGGCGCACGACGAGATCGGCGACCTGGTGCGCGACTTCGGCGCCATGACGCACGGCCTGGCCACCCTGGTGCAGGAAATCCGCGGCGGCGCGGCCGTCATCGCCGCGGCCGGCGCCGATATCGCCCAGGGCAACGCCGCCCTGTCCGGCCACACGGCCACACAAGCGGACGCGCTGGGCGCCACCGTGGACTCGATGCGCGAGCTGACGGCCACCGTGGGCCGCAACGAAGCCCACGTAGGACAGGGGCGCACCCTGGTGGCCTCGGCCGCCGAAGTGGCCCTGCGCGGCGGCGAGACCGTCAGCGCCGTGGTCGAGACCATGGCCTCGATCAAGGCCAGCTCGCACAAGATCGTCGACATCATCGGCGTGATCAACGGCATCGCCTTCCAGACGAATATCCTCGCCCTGAACGCGGCCGTGGAAGCGGCGCGCGCGGGCGAACAGGGGCGCGGCTTTGCCGTCGTGGCGTCCGAAGTGCGCAGCCTGGCGCAGCGCTCCAGCGAAGCGGCGCAGCAGATCAAGCGCCTGATCGGCGACTCCGTGGCCACCGTGGACGCGGGCGGCGACCTGGTCAACGCGGCCGGCAGCACCATGCGGCAAGTCGTCGACGCGGTGCAGCAAGTGTCCGTCGTCATCGGGCGCATCAGCAGCGCCGGCGCCGAGCAGAATGGCGAAATCGCCCGCATCAACGGCGCGCTGGCGCAAATCGACGACATGACGCGCCAGAATGCGAGCCTGGTCGACGAGGCGCGCGCCGGTTCGCAGCGCCTGCACCAGGAAGGCGAGGCGCTGACGCAGGCCGTCAGCCGCTTCCGCCTGGGGGAGCACGAGGCGCCTGCCGCGCGCCAGACGAGCGCCGCAACCGTGCGCGACGGCTTGCCCAGCGTGCGTCCGGCCGGCCTGTGGAGCGCCAACAAGCCGCGCGTCATATCACAAAATCGCGCAGAACGGCGCAAGGCTAGCTAGTCAAAAGTGTGCACGTAGGACAAGGACTACAATTTCGCCTCAAAAGAGACTACAAAGTGGCGACTGCTAATCTTATGTTCGCCACTTACATAAGCTTTTAAAGTAGCTACATCGCGATCTGCACCGCGCGGTCGAAAAAAAACGCTGTTCCCAGATGGATGCAGCAACTTTTTTGACCAGCAACGCGGCAGTCGCACTCCGATGTAAAAAGCCTGTGAGGAATACTATGAGCCATACTCAACTTATCGCCCCGGTCCAGAAGAACCAGTTGCTGCCGCGCGCCATGCCGGCGGCCGGTCGGGAAATCAAGCTTGCGTCGCGGGTTAGCCTCAGCAGTGCCCAACAAAATGAATTGCTGGCCGCCCTGCCGCGCGCCGCGCTCGAATCGCTGTTCGAAGACCTGGAACTGGTCGAACTGCCTTTCGGCAAGGAATTGTATGCCTACGGTAACAACCTGGAATACAGCTACTTCCCCACCACCGCCATCATTTCCTTGCTGTATGTCATGGAAGACGGCGCCACGACGGAAATCGCCGTCGTCGGCCATGAAGGCGTGGCGGGCGCCTCGCTGCTGGCAGGCGAACGCGCCATGTGCACGGCTGTCGTGCAAAGCGCCGGCTATGGCTACCGCCTGAAAACGCAAAGCTTGCGCGTCGCCTTCAACCAGGGCGGCGCCCTGCCCCAGTTGCTGATGCGCTACACCAACGCCCTGTTTGCGCAAATGGCGCAGAACGCCGTCGGCGGCCGTCACAGTTCGATCGAGCAAAAGCTGTGCCGCTGGCTGCTGGACCGCCTGGACCGTTCGCCATCGAACGAATTGAAAGTGACGCAAGAGTTGATCTCGATCATGCTGGGCGTGCGCCGCGAAAGCATCACGGCCGCCGCCGGCAAGCTGCAGGAAGAAGGCTTGATCCACTATCGCCGCGGCAATATCACGGTGCTGGACCGCGCCGGCCTGGAATGCTATGCGGGCGAGTGCTACAAGGTGGCCAAGACGGAATACGACCGCTTGCTGCGCGACGTATCACGCTGCTGATCCGCTGCTGATCAGGCAAGACAGATAAAAAAATGGCCGGGCTGCATGCCCGGCCATTTTTCTTGCATCAACGTCCATTACGCTTCGGCATCCGCATCGATGTCTTCCGGCTCCGGCGTCAGCGGCAGGGGAATCACGGCTTCCACGCACGTGCCCTTGCCTTCCGGCCCCTGGCGCACGGTGAGTGTGCCGCCCAGCAACAAGGCCCGCTCGCGCATGCCCAGCAAGCCGTGCGACATGGGTTTTTGCAGCGCATCTTCCGTGATGCCGATGCCGTCGTCGATCACGCGCAGCACCAGGCCGTGTTCATTGCGCTTCAAGGTCACGCTGACCATGCCGGCGCGCGCATATTTCAGGATATTGGTCAGCGATTCCTGCACGATACGGAACAGGGCAATCGTCAGGGTGGCTTCGCGGTTGTCGATATTGATGGCCACATCCGTTTCGCAGCGCACGGAACTCATGCGCGCAAAATCCTCGCAATAGCTTTCGATGGCGGCGCACAGGCCCAGGTTGTCCAGCAGGCTGGGACGCAGGTCTTCGACGATGCGGCGCTTCAGTTCCACCGTTTCCAGCAAGGTAGCCTTGGCGCGGCGCAATTGCGCGGCCAGTTCCGGCTGCGTGTGCGCCAGTTGCTGCGTGACGGCGCCCAGGTCCATGCTGATCGACGTCAGGTTGGCGCCCAGTTCATCGTGCAATTCGCGCGCCAGGCGCGCCTTTTCCACTTCATTGACGCTGATCAAATGACGCGATAGCACGGATAACTGCTCCGTACGCTTGCTGACCGTCGACTCCAGGGTGTCGTTGGCATTTTGCAATGCATACTCGACGGCCGCGCGATTCTGGAAACTGCGCCGCACCAGCTGGTAAAACATGATCAGCACGAGGATGGCCAGGGCATTGATGCCGATGCCGAGCAGCACGGCTTTCTGGTACTCATGGTAAAAGGCGGCGCTGCCGGAAGACAACGCTTCATTCTGCTCGCGCGTCATGATCACCACTTGCAGGCGGATCTCGTCCATGGTGGCGCGGTCATCGGTCACGCGGGAAATGTTGACGATCTCGGCCAGCCCGCCCTGCTTGTAGACATCGATCGACTGTTGCAGCATCGACATCTTGCGACGGATCAAGCTTTTCAGCTGGCCCAGGTTTTTCAACTGGGTAGGACTGCCCGCGAGCAAGGTTTGCAGCTCGTTGAATTCGTTTTCAATTTCCGTGGTCGCCGTCTTCGACGGCCCCAGATAGGTTTCGGAGCCGGAAATGAAATAGCCGCGCAAGCTGCTTTCCGCATCGAGCACGAGCACGTTCAAATACTGCAGGCGGTCCGCCACGCGGGCGCTCTGGCTGAGCAGGGCGTTCGTGCCCTTCAGCGACTGCAGATTATGATAGAGACTGAAACCATTGAGTACAAGCAGCAAGGCGCAAGTCACGCACAGGATCGTCTTGTAGAGGGGCAGGCGGTGATTCGGGGCCGGTTCAGCGGTGAAATACATCCTGATGTGCATCCTTAGCAAGGTTCGGCGCGGGAAAGAGCGCCGGCGCCGGCCAATTATAGTCCTCGCCACAAACTGCTGCACTGCACAAGTCGTGCCGGCTGGCTGGCTGAGCGATCATGTTTCCATGATCGCACCGCAGCGCTAGTCAAGCAAATTGTTTTTCATTGCGTAATAGGTCAAGTCGCTGTTGGATTGCAAGCCCATTTTTTCCATGATGCGCGTACGGTAAGTACTCACCGTCTTGATGCTCAGCGACAAGGCGACACCGATATCGGACACGGTGGCGCCGCGCGCCAGGCGCAGGAAGACCTGGAACTCGCGGTCCGACAATTCCGTGTGCAGCGCGGCATTCGTGTCGCGGTCGAACGATTGCGCCAGCAACTCGCCGACGGTGGAGCTGACATAGCGGCGCCCCTGGAACACGGTGCGCACGGCCGTCATCAGCTCGTCGGCTTCGCATTCCTTGTTCAGATAGCCATTCGCACCCATCTTGAACAGGTTCAACGCGTATTGCTGCGCGGGATAGCCGCTGAGTATCAGCACGGGCAATTCCGGCTGACCCTGGCGGATCGTGCGCAAGGTATCGATGCCGCTCTGATCGGGCATGGCTATATCGAGCAGCAATACATCGCAAATTTCGCGGCGGGCGATATCGAGCGCTTCGCGCCCCGTACCGGCTTCCGCCACCACACTGAAATCGCTCGACGACGAAAAAATCTGTTTGAATCCAGCTCGTACTATTTGGTGATCATCACAAATGGCAACGCGTATCATTGTTTCCCCTTAAATTTTCCTGGCCTGGGAAAGACTACCGGAACCTGAACGCTGCTCCGGCTTAGCGTCACTAACAAAAACGCAACATTAACATTATATTCAAAATATGGCGCGCAGTACGGTAGCGTCAGCGCCAAGGCCGAGCGCCCATGCAGTATAGTCAACTTAGTCAGCTGCTACCGGACAACCCCACCTATATTGGTACAAATCTTATTTTAGCAAGTTTAAAATCGCAATTAATTCATTGCGTATCCACACGCGGTCCAGCGGCGCTTCCTGCGGCACGACGGGCACGGCCGGCAGCACTGGCAGCTCGTCGGCGATGGCATGCGAAGCGCCACGACTGTCGAGCTTGTTGCGGGCGCCGCTGATGGTGAAGCCCTGCTCGTACAGCAATTCGCGGATGCGGCGTATCAACAGCACCTCATGGTGCTGATAATAACGGCGGTTACCACGTCGTTTGACCGGCTTGAGCTGGGAAAACTCCTGCTCCCAGTAGCGCAATACATGCGGTTTGACGCCGCACAATTCGCTCACCTCGCCGATCGTGAAATAGCGTTTCGCCGGAATGGGCGGCAAGGCGATCAACTCGGTTTTACTGATGCGCTCGTTCATCGCCACTCACTCAGGCAGCACGTGCCAGCGGACTGGTCTCTTCGACCATGCTTTTCAGCTTCTGGCTCGCATGGAAGGTCACGACGCGGCGCGCCGTGATGGGAATCTCTTCGCCCGTCTTCGGATTGCGGCCCGGCCGCTGCGGCTTGTCGCGCAACTGGAAATTGCCGAAACCGGACAGCTTGACAGCCTCGCCCCGTTCGAGCGCATTGCGGATCTCGTCGAAAAAGGTCTCGACCATATCCTTCGCTTCGCGCTTGTTCAGGCCCACCTGCTCGAACAACAGTTCGGCCAGTTCCGCCTTGGTCAAGGTGGGTAAATCTTTTTCCGCTTCCTGGCGCACTTTGGCAACCAGCATGGCCCGATGCAGATCTGCGGCCAGTGCGGACTGCAGTACGGCGGAATCAACGTCGCTGTTATTAATTTTCCTGCCCTGCCTTTTCTGTGCGCCCGAGCTCGCCACATGGCAAGCTCGTCTACGGTTGACGACGGAAAGGCCGTCACGCAAGGCGACGGCCAGTCCGGTAATTACGAACGCAGTTTCGCGTCGTGGCCCTGCTTGGCCGCATCGATGAGGACAGCCATCAGGCCATCGACAACATCGTCTTGCAGGGTGTTTTGAGTATCTTGCAAGCTAATCCGGAAAGCAAGGCTTTTTTCATCCGCTTCCAGCCCTTTTCCACGATATTCATCAAATAAAACAATGGCTTGCACGATACGCGCTGCCGGGCTCGACTTGGCGGCGGCGTGGAAGCTGTCGAGCAGATCCTGCACGGCCACCGATTGCTTGACGACCACGGCCAGGTCGCGGCTGGCGCCAGGGAATTTCGAGATTTCCTGGTACACGGGCACGACTCGTTGCGTCAGGGCAGCGGCATCGACTTCGAACAGCACAGGCGCCAGCGGCAAGTCATACTTTTGCATCCAGCGCGGGTGCAGTTCTCCGATGAAACCGATGACCTTGCCATCGAGCTCCACGTTGGCCGAACGGCCCGGATGCAGGGCCGGATGTTCCGCCTTGCTGAAACGCAAGACCAGCGGCGCGAACAGCGCTTCCAGGTCCGCCTTCACGTCGAAGAAGTCGACCGTGCGCGCAGCCTGGCCCCACTGCTCGTCGGCCACCGCGCCGTAGGCCATGGCCGCCACGCGCTTCGGCTGGGCGTAACCGGCCACCGACAGGGGACCGTTTTCCACGCTGTCGTCGCGCTGGTAGATGGCGCCCACTTCGAAGATGCGCACGCGGTTCGTCTTGCGGTTCAGGTTATAACGCACATTGGCGATCAGGCTGCCAATCAGCGAGGAGCGCATCACGCTCATCTGGCTGGCGATCGGGTTCTGCAATTTGATCGGATTCGTGTTGCCCGAGAAATCGCGCTCCCATGCCGTATCGACAAAGCTCATGTTAACCACTTCCTGGAAGCCCAGGTCGGCCAGCTCATGACGTACCGCAAACAAGGAGCGGGTATTTTCTGGTGCAATCTGCATCACGTTCGCTGCCACGGGCGGCAAGGTCGGGATGTTTTCAAAGCCGTACACGCGCGCCACTTCCTCGATCAAGTCTTCCTCGATCTCGATGTCGAAACGGTAGCTGGGCGAGGTCACGGAAAACACGCCGTCCGCCAGGGTGAATGGCAGGGCCAGGCGCGTGAAGATATCGGCGATCAGCTCATCGGTGAGCGGCACGCCGATGACTTTTTGCGCGCGCGCCGTGCGCATCGACACAGGCTGGCGTTGCGGCAAGTTCACCACGTGGTCGTCGACGGGGCCGACGGTCGTGGCCGGCGTGCCGCAGATTTCCACGATCAGGGCCGTGATGCGCTCGATGTGCTCGACGGTGGTGGCGAAATCCACGCCGCGCTCGAAGCGGTGCGCCGCATCGGTGGAGAAATTCAAGCGGCGCGCGCGGCCTTGAATGGCGTTCGGCCACCAGAAGGCCGCTTCCAGGTAGATGCTGTCCGTATCGTCCGATACGGAGCTGGCGTCGCCGCCCATGATGCCGGCCAAGGATTCGATTTCCTGCTCATCGGCAATGACGCCGAGCCACTCGTCGACGGCGATGGTGTTGCCGTTCAACAGCTTGACGGATTCGCCCGCCTTGCCCCAACGCACGTCGAGGCTGCCGTGGATCTTTGCCAGATCGAACACGTGGCTGGGACGGCCCAGTTCCAGCATGACATAGTTGGAAATGTCGACCAGGGCCGACAGCGGACGCTGGCCGCTGCGCTCGAGGCGCTGCTTCATCCAGTCCGGCGTGGCGGCACGGGCGTTCAAGCCGCGGATGACGCGGCCCGTGAAACGGCCGCACAGGTCCGGCGCGCTGACTTTCACTGGCAACACTTCATCGCTGGTGACAGGCACGGTGCGGAACTGCGGCGCATTCAGGGGCACGCCCGTCAAGGCCGACACTTCGCGCGCCACGCCCAGCACGGACAGGCAGTCCGCCTTGTTCGGCGTCAACTTGATGGTGAATTTCAAGTCGTTGAGCGCAAAGTAATCGCGGAAATTCTGGCCGATCGGCGCGTCGTCCGGCAATTCCAGCAAGCCGGCGTTTTCTTCCGACAATTTCAATTCGCGCGCGGAGCACAACATGCCTTGCGACTCGACGCCGCGCAGCTGGCCTACCTTGATTTCAAACGGCTTGCCATCGGCGCCAGGCGGCAGCACGGCGCCGGCCATGGCGCACACGACTTTCAAGCCTGGGCGCACGTTCGGCGCGCCGCAAACGATGTTGAGCATGGTGCCCGTGCCGACGTCGACCTGGCACACATTCAGGCGGTCCGCATTCGGATGTTTTTCCATCTCCAGGACCAGGCCCACCACCACGTTCGAGAACGGGGGCGCGACAGGATCGACGTCCTCGACTTCGAGACCGGACATGGTCAGCAGATGGGCCAGTTCGTCCGAAGTCATCTTCGGATCGACCATGGTACGGAGCCAGTTTTCGGAAAATTGCATAATCAAGCCTTCAAAGGGTCAAAGCTCACAGCGCGAGCGCACAGGCGCTCAAGCGCCATGAATCAAACGGAACAATGCTTAGTTGAACTGCTTCAGGAAACGCAGGTCGCCTTCATAAAACAGGCGCAGGTCGTTGATGCCGTAACGCAACATCGTCAAGCGTTCCAGGCCGGAGCCGAAAGCAAAACCGATGAATTTCTCGGGATCGAGGCCGAAGTTCTTCACCACGGTCGGATGCACCTGGCCGGCGCCCGACACTTCCAGCCAGCGGCCTTTCAGCGGGCCCGAACCGAAGGCGATGTCGATCTCGGCCGACGGTTCCGTAAACGGGAAGTACGACGGGCGGAAGCGCACTTGCAGGTCGTCCGTCTCGAAGAATGCCTTGACGAAGTTCAGGTACACGCCCTTCAGGTCGGCAAAGCTGATGTCTTCGGCGATCCACAGGCCTTCGACCTGGTGGAACATCGGCGAATGGGTGGCATCGCTGTCGACACGGTAAGTGCGGCCCGGCGCAATGACCTTGATCGGCGGCGTGTGCGTGCGCGCATAGCGCACCTGCATCGGGCTCGTGTGCGTGCGCAGCAGCAAGGGCTTGCCATCGGTATCGTTGCCGTCGATGTAGAAAGTGTCTTGCATGGAACGGGCTGGATGGTTTTCCGGGCTGTTGAGCGCCGTGAAGTTGGTCCAGTCATTTTCGATTTCGGGGCCGTCGGCCACGTCGAAACCGATGGAGCGGAAGATTTCCTCGACACGTTCCCACGTGCGCATCACGGGATGGATGCCGCCGGGCATGCGGCCACGGCCTGGCAGGGTCACATCGATCGCTTCGGCGTTCAGGCGGCCTTGCATCTGGGCATCGGCCAGTGCATCACGGCGCGCCGTCAGCGCGTCCTCGATCTGCACTTTGACGGCGTTGATCAGGGCGCCCTGCGCCTTGCGCGCGTCCGGGTCCAGCTTGCCCAGGCCCTTCATCATTTCAGTAATCTGGCCAGTCTTGCCCAGGTAGCGGGCTTTGGCGTTTTCAAGTGCGGCAGCGTCTGCGGCGGCGATAAAGTCAGCCTGGGCCGAGACGACGAGTTCTTCTAGGGAGTTCATGCGGCATTTCCTGTTTTGGACATCAATTCTGGACTCAGTTATCTAAAATCCAACAATCAAAAACGGAAACGGGGCATAAGGTGTTAAAACCCCTGCCCCGCTCTTTATGACGTCACCCTACGGATGACGTTGTGCAATGACCGATGCTTACGCAGCGATTTTTGCTTTAACTGCGTTGACAATCGCAGCGAATGCTGGCTTGTCCATCACAGCCATATCGGCCAGGACTTTACGGTCCAGTTCGATATTTGCTTTTTTCAAGCCGTTCATGAATACGCTGTACGTTACGCCATGCTCACGGGAAGCGGCGTTGATACGGGCGATCCACAGGCGGCGGAAAACGCGTTTCTTGTTGCGGCGATCGCGGTAAGCGTATTGGCCAGCGCGCATAACTGCTTGCTTGGCAACACGGTATACACGGCTGCGGCGACCACGGTAGCCTTTAGCTTGAACAAGAATCTTCTTATGACGGGCACGAGCTGTAACCCCACGTTTTACTCTAGGCATAGTAACTCCTTAAATTGAGTGTGAGATTAAGCAGTCGGCATCATGCGCATGACGGATGTGACATCCGATGCGTTGATGTTACGGGTACCGCGCAACTGACGTTTGTTTTTGGTGGTTTTCTTGGTCAGGATGTGGCGTTTGAACGCGTGACCCGACTTGACTGTTCCACCTGGACGCACGCGAAAACGTTTTTTCGCGGAGCTTTTGGTCTTCATTTTAGGCATAGCAATCTGTCCTCTTACGGACAGCTCCATTTATAACAGGATTGCAGGTGGCAACACGACGCTGCGCTTAGATGCCTGCTTTCACATGTTGTGCAGCGGATGCGAGTCCACTACAGTTCACGCGGCCCGGACATTGCTGACCGGGCCGCGCAAATTCTGCCTGGGGTTTGACACCGCGCCAATGCCGGCGCGAGCAGTTTCCACCCACAGTAAAACGCTATTGTATCTTACTTCTTCTTCTTAGGCGAAAGAACCATGATCATTTGGCGGCCTTCCATCTTCGGGAACTGCTCAACCTGGCCGTACGGCTCCAGATCGGCTTTCAGACGTTCCAGCATGCGGAAGCCAATATCCTGATGCGCCATCTCACGACCGCGGAAACGCAAGGTAATCTTGGTTTTATCGCCATCTTCGAGGAACTTGATGAGATTACGCAACTTGATATTGTAGTCACCATCATCAGTCCCCGGACGGAATTTGACTTCCTTCACGAGGATGATCTTTTGCTTCAATTTGGCTTCGTGAGCTTTCTTTTGCTCCGAATACTTAAATTTGCCGTAGTCCATCAAACGGCACACCGGTGGCTGCGCGGTAGGCGCAATTTCCACCAGGTCGACGTTTGCCTCTTCCGCCAGGCGGAAGGCTTCAGCCAAACTTACGATACCGAGTGGCTCGTTATCGACCCCGCTTAAACGCATTTCAGGGGCAGTGATTTCGCCATTGATGCGATGTGACTTGTCAGTAGCTATTGTAATTTCCTTTAAAAATCTTGTAAGACGGTCGTGCAGCGAGTTTCCTCGTCAGGCCTTGGTGTCGACTTCATGTTTGAGTCGCTCAATCAGGGCATCGACGGACATGACGCCCAGATCGACATTGCCCCGCGCCCGCACGGCCACTGTATTCGCATCCCGCTCTTTGTCGCCAATCACTAAGATGTAAGGCAATTTTTGTACGGAATGTTCACGTATTTTATAGGTAATCTTCTCGTTACGCAAATCAGCCTGTACGCGCAGCCCCGCTTTGCGCAGTTTTGTTGTAACTTCCTGTACATAATCGGCTTGAGCGTCGGAAATATTCAACACCGACACTTGCACCGGCGACAACCACAGCGGCATGGCGCCCGCATAGTGTTCGATCAGGATGCCGATGAAACGTTCCAGCGAACCGACGATCGCGCGGTGCAGCATGATCGGCACCTGGCGCGTGTTATCCACGGCCACATATTCGGCGCCCAGGCGACCCGGCATCGACGGATCGATCTGCACGGTACCCACTTGCCATGCGCGGCCCAGGCTGTCTTTCAGGTGGTATTCGATCTTCGGACCATAGAATGCACCCTCGCCCGGCAATTCCGTCCACTCCACGCCGCAGGCGCGCAAGGCCGAACGCAGAGATTCCTCGGCGAAATCCCACGATTCTTCCGTGCCGATGCGGTTATCCGGACGCAAGGCCAGTTTCACGTCGATATTCGTAAAGCCGAAAGCCGTGTACACATCCATCGCCTGCTGGTGGAACGCCGTCACTTCGCCGGCGATCTGCTCTTCCAGGCAGAAGATGTGGCCATCGTCCTGCGTAAAGCCGCGCACGCGCATCATGCCGTGCAAGGCGCCCGACGGCTCGTTGCGGTGGCATTGGCCGAATTCGCCGTAGCGCAATGGCAAGTCGCGGTAGCTGCGCATGCCATTGTTGAAAATCTGGATATGGCCAGGGCAATTCATCGGTTTCAGCGCATAAGCGCGGTTTTCCGATTCCGTGATGAACATGTTTTCACGGTAATTATCCCAGTGGCCGGTTTTTTCCCACAGGCCACGGTCGAGAATTTGCGGCGCCTTGACTTCCTGATAGCCATTGACCTGGTAGACATTGCGCATGTATTGCTCGACTTGCTGCCAGATCGACCAGCCTTTCGGGTGCCAGAAGATCAGGCCTGGCGCCTCTTCCTGGAAATGGAAGAAATCGAGCTGCTTGCCCAGTTTGCGGTGATCGCGCTTTTCCGCCTCTTCCAGGTTGTGCAGATACAGTTCCTGGTCTTCCTTCTTGGCCCAGGCCGTGCCATAGATACGCTGCAGCATCTCGTTTTTCGAGTCGCCGCGCCAGTAGGCGCCAGCCAGCTTCATCAGCTTGAAGACTTTCAGCTTGCCCGTCGATGGCACGTGCGGGCCGCGGCACAAGTCCGTGAACTTGCCTTCGGAATACAGCGACACTTCCTGGTCGGCCGGGATCGAGCCGATCAATTCAGCCTTGTAAGCTTCGCCGATGCCCTTGAAGTATTCGATGGCTTCGTCGCGCGCGACTACCTTGCGCGTGACTTGCTCATCCTTCTTGGCCAGTTCCGCCATTTTCTTTTCGATCGCGACCAGGTCTTCCGGCGTAAATGGGCGCTTGTAGGCGAAGTCATAGTAAAAACCGTTGTCGATCACGGGACCGATGGTCACTTGCGCTTCCGGGAACAATTCCTTGACGGCATACGCCAGCAAGTGGGCCGTCGAGTGGCGGATCACTTCCAGGCCATCGGCGTCCTTGTCCGTCACGATCGCCAGTTCCGCGTCTTGCTCGATCAGATAGGAAGTATCGACCAGCTTGCCGTCGACCTTGCCGGCCAGGGCAGCCTTGGCCAGGCCGGTACCAATATTGGCCGCAACCTGGGCCACGGTGACCGGGCCGTCAAATTGACGGGCGGAACCATCGGGAAGTCGGATTGTAAGCATATTGATCTCCATATCGGCGCTGGCGCCAGGTAAAACTGCAATGTGATGGGTAAATAACTGAAAGGAAAACGCAGACGCAAAAAAACGCGGACTAGCCGCGTTTTTCACTTTCTTGAGACAAAGGAAACCCGTTCGACTAGCGTCACTCCCAAAGCTTGGTAGTAGTTCGCGGTGTCATAACCGGTTTTACCTTTCTCTCTAACTGCATTCTGGTGGGCGGTGAGGAATTCGAATCCCCGACCCCTTGGATGTCGACCAAGTATTCTAACCAGCTGAACTAACCGCCCGTAAAACTTTTGTTGATCATTGTATTTCAAATGACCGCTTGCGGCTTGCGCCAGCTTAAAACTCTTGAAAACTGCTTACTGCTAAATTCTGGTGGGCGGTGAGGAATTCGAATCCCCGACCCCTTGGATGTCGACCAAGTATTCTAACCAGCTGAACTAACCGCCCCGAAGACCAGCATTATAGAGAGGCTTTCCCAGAATGACAAGGGCTCTTTTACAGGAAACTTTAATCATTTCTCGGGGCGTCAGCCCCCTTTATATGGAGAGGGCCCGGCACACGCGGAATGCCGCTAGAATCGCGGCATGAACTCCACCCTATTCGCCTGGCTGAAAACCCTGAGCCGCATCTGCGGTTTTGAAACGGCCGACTCTTTCCCGCCCGGCCACCCGTATGCGCGCACGCGCTGGGATGCCGCGTATTTCGATATCGCCTCCGACGTAAAACCCGACGAGATGGAACGGCGCCTCTGCGCAGCCATCGCCAACACGCCGAGCGTCTTCGCCTATATCACCAATCCCACGCCGCGCATGCAGCGCGCGCTGCTGAACGTGATCCACGACCGGCTGCGGCGCCAACCCGGCGCGGGCGCCACGGACCTGGTCTTGTTATTGATCAATGCCTACGCCAGCGAGCACATCATGGAAGCCGTGCCCGGCCTGCGCGCCCTGATCTTCAACACGGCACATGAAGAGACGAATCTGCGCGTGCATGCTATCCTGGAATTACTGGTGGGCACGCCACGGGGACTCGATGTAATCGACATGTAATCGACATGTAATCGTCACGCATGATTCGCGGGAAAGTAGCGCGCCCGCAAGCGCATGAACGGCGTTTCCACCAATCTATATAAGAGCCAGCCCGTGACGATGCTGACAGCGATACTGACCAGTATGGCTGTGAGGCCATCCGGCCCGTAGCCAAAGTCTTGCAACAAGGGCCGCAGCAGGATGCACAGCTGCTTGTGCAGCAAATAAATCGCATACGACCACAGGGCCAGGCTGGCCGCGCCCGGCACGCGCAATTGATACAAAGCACTGGCAGGACTCAGCGCGGCGATCAGCAATAAGGTAAAACTGGCGGCCAGAGCCGGATAGCCGAACACCGTCACCCAATAACCATAGTGATCGGCGAGAAACACGTAAAACATCAGCGCCGTGCCAAAGATTCCCGCCAGCAAGGTGCGATTGCCATAGGATGTCAGGCGCAGCCAGGCGCCAGGGTGGTAGTTTTTCAGCAGCGCCAGCGCCACGCCCGCCACCAGCTCGTCGAAACGGCACCACGACGCGTAATAAATGTATTTGTAATAGCCGAGGCCGCCTCGCGGCACGTGCACATATTCATCCCACAGATATGCACGCAGCAGCATGCCGACGACAAAGCTGGCGGCCACGGCCACCCACGCCCACAGCAGCGACTTGCGGCAAGCCGCGATCGCCAGCGCCACGGCCGGCAGCAGCACGTAGAACTGCTCTTCCACGCACAGCGACCACGCATGGGAAAACGCCGTGCCCGGCGTCAGATTGATGTTTTGCGTAAAGGTCAGGAATTTCCACAAGGGAAGCCGCGCGCTATCGCCGCGAAACGCGGGCCACAAATAATACAGGGCCAGCACGGCATAAAAACTGGGCAAGGTGCGCAGGAAACGGCGCGCATAGAAGCGCGGCAAGGAAAAGCCTTGCTCGCTGCGCAAGGCCGCAAAGATCTGGTTGCCGATCAGGTAGCCGCTGAGGGCAAAGAACAGGTCCACGCCCGTCCAGCCGATTTCTCCCCAGAAACCAAACGCCCCGCCCTCGCTGACGAACAACAAATAATGGTTCATGAAGACCAGCACGATGGCCAGCGCGCGCAAGGTATCGAGGCCGTACAGGCGGGAAGGATGGGACGTACTGGACATGGAATCGGCAAGGGAAAACAACATTGGCGCCGATCATGCCATGCCGGGGTGGGCGATGGGTACATTCCTGGCGACATTTTTACGGGTGCTGCCGCGAATCCCGCTAAAATATGCCGACCCCGCTTTCCCTTCCCTGATACCAATAGGATATGTCCAGCATGAGCAGCGCACTCCACTTCAAGTCCATCAACTACACGGGCCAGGGCAGCGGCCCGCGCCTGATCGTCACCGGCGCCGTGCACGGCAATGAAACCTGCGGCACCAAGGGCATCCACCGCGTGATGGCTGAACTCGACAGCGGCGCCCTGTCCATCGTGGCCGGCAGCGTCACTTTCGTGCCCATCACCAACCCGCTCGCTTACGCCAAGGGCGTGCGCAGCGGCGACCGCAACCTGAACCGCAACCTGTTCCCGAACGACGATCCGCAAGATTTCGAAGACCGCATCGCCAATTGGCTGTGCCCGCTGCTGGGCCAGCACGACGTGCTGCTCGACTTGCATTCATTTAATGCCGACAGCCAACCCTTCGTCATGGTGGGGCCGCGCAACAACGACGGCCCGCTGCAACCTTTCAAACATGAAGAAAAGGAACGCGCGCTGGCACGCCGCCTGGGCGTGCGCCGCTTCGTCGACGGCTGGCTGCATGCGTATGGCCAGGGCGTGCAGCGCCGCCTGGGCAATAGCGACCAGGTGGGCCTGGTCTTGCGCTACGGCGTGGGCACGACGGAATACATGCGCTCGACGGGCGGCTATGCGCTCACCCTGGAATGCGGCCAGCATGCGGACCCGGCCGCGCCGGATGTCGCTTACCGCGCCATCATGAACACCTTGGCTTTCCTCGGTTTCATTGACGCGCCGCAGCCGGAAGCCATCGCCGACGCCGACATGGAAGCGCTGAACATGGTCGTCGTGCACGACAAACTGCATGCAAGCGACCGCTTTATCAAGACCTGGTCCAGTTTTGACAAGGTCAAACAGGGCGATCAAATCGGCGTGCGCGCGGACGGCACGCCCGTGACGGCCGAATTCGACGCCTATATCCTGTTCCCCGACGTCAATGCGGCAGCCAATGCCGAGTGGTATTACCTGGCGCGGGTGGCCAGCAGCTTTTGATTAGAGCCTATTCCAGTAGGGAGCGTCATCTGCTGGCAGTTCATCAGGAGCGCGGACAAGGCGTGAGGAGGACGCGTGGCGAGCCACGCGACGACGATCAACGCAGTCCCCGCTTCTGAGGGGCGCCGGCAGGGGATGTATTCATCTACTGGGATAGGCTCTTAGTGGCCGACGGACTTTGAAAACAAGTTAATGACGAGCACGCCGGCAATGATCAGCCCCAGGCCGATCAGGGCCGGCGTGTCCAGGCTTTGCTTGAACCAGAACCAGCCGACGGCGGAAATGAGCACGATGCCCACGCCCGACCAGATCGCGTACACGATGCCGGTGGGAATGACCTTCAAGGTCAGGGACAGGCACCAGAAAGCGATGCTGTAGCCAACCACGGTGATGACGCTGGGCCACAAGCGGCTGAAGCCCTCGGACGCCTTCAAGGCGCTGGTGGCGATCACTTCGGCGATGATGGCAATGGCAAGGTAGAAATATGTCATGGCGAGGCTCATGCTGGCGTCCTTTATTGGGGGCTGAGCAATTTCAAGCCCAGGATGCCCGACACGATCAGGGCGATGCAGGCGATACGCGCGGCGCTGGCCGGCTCGCCCAGCACCATGATGCCGAAGATGGCCGTGCCGACGGTGCCGATGCCCGTCCAGATGGCGTACGCAGTGCCCAGCGGCAAGGTGCGCAAGGCCAGGCCCAGCATCACCACGCTGCCCAGCATGGAAATAGCCGTCAGCACGGATGGCACGAGGCGGGTAAAGCCGGCACTGTATTTGAGGCCGATGGCCCAGCCGATTTCCAGCAAACCAGCCAATACCAAAATAATCCACGCCATCGTACTCTCCTGAGGCGGCAGGGTCGTCCCCGCCATGCAGCCCCGTCATCGAGCGGGGTCGTCCCCACAGGAGCAAAAGGAAAAGTATACCACCGGGTGAAAAGGCTTGCCGCCAGCACATTTTTCTAGTGCGTAGTGCGGCCGCTCCAATCGAAAGTTGCCAAAAAACATGCTGATGGCCGCATAATTGCCGCATCCATTCACTCTCGGGAACAATGATGCTGCTTCTGGCCCAGATTCTTACCGCCCTCATCCTGCTGCTGCACGCCTACATCGTGCTGCTGGAAACCGTGCTGTTCGATGCGCGCGGACGCAAGGTGTTTGGCCTGTCGAAGGAAAAAGCGGAGATCGTGCGTCCCGCCATGTCGAACCAGGGTTGCTACAACGGTTTTCTCGTCGCGGCGCTGGCGCTGGGCTTTTTTCACCCGGACGCGGCCATCGCCCATGCGTTTACCGTGTTCGGCCTGGCGTGCATCGCCGTGGCCGGCGCATGGGGCGCGGCCACCGTCATGACGCGCATCCTCTACCTGCAAACGGTGCCTGCCGTCATCGCCTTGCTGCTGTTCCACTTCGCCTGATCCCCGCCGGGGCGGCCTGCCGGCCGCCCTACCCCACTCCGCGCCGCCGGCGCATACCCCAAATGGGTGATGTTTCCAAAAAACATGCCCGATACAATTCCTTGTAGCAAAGATACCACCAGACACATGGTGGCAAGTCACCGTCCACAGGGAAAATCATGCAAGCACATCCAACCACCTTTGCCGTCACTTTGCTCGGCTGCCTCATGCTGTCCGCCTGCGGTGGCGGCGGCAGCGCCGACAGTGGCTCGGGCGGCGGTTCCACCAGCGCCAGCGGCGGCACCTCGTCCACCTGCCAGTACAACAATCTGATCAGCGATACGGAACGCAAGCAGGCCAGCGCCTGCGGCATCCAGGTATCGGGCAACTACGCCCAGGCCGATTCCGGCTATGACAGCGTGATCGCCGCCTGCAAGCAGGGCGAAAAGGCCAAGGCGGATACCTACTACAGCGGCACGTACCAGAAAATGGTCGACTACGCGCGCTCCGTGAGCAAGGAACTCGGCTGCGGGCAAAGCAACGGCGCCACCTTGCCCAACAACACCGTGGCCAGCAACTACAATTTCTGTGTCAAAAGCACCACCGTCAATGGTAAGCTCAGCTATGAAGGCGCTTGCTACGGCCCCGTCAAATCCGGCGAAGGGGGCTGCGGCAGCGGTTACAACTATGTGAGCCAGTACGCCAGCCTCAGCACGTGCACCTCCGGCGGCAAAAGCTGGCTGGAATCGCGCTAGGGAAGCCGGGCGGCCGCTGCCAAGGCCGCCCGCGCCATGCCTTGTCCACCGCTTGCCGCCATGAGGATCGCCAATGACGCCATCGCTCGCCGTCGCCAGCCAGGCACTGATTACCCTGATCTATGAAGCGGCCACACAACATATCCAATGGCAAGATTTCCTTGCCGCCTTTGCACGCCAGCTGAAATCGCACGCGGGTTTGATCTGGGCCAATGATTTCAACAACCGCTCGGTCGACGTCCAGCTGCCCGGCAGCGGCCTGTCCGCCACCTATGGCTTCGAAACGGATGCCATGGCCAGCTTTGCCAGCTATTACGGCGCGCGCAATGTCTGGCTGGAAGACGCCACCCTGCACCACGAAGGCGCCGTCGTCACCGGCTCCATGCTGTTTCCCGACCATTGCCTGAAGAAAACCGAATACTGGGCGGACTGGCTGCGCCCGCAAGACATCTTTTATACGGCGGCGGCCATCGTCGAATTGCGCGCCGAACGCTCCACCAACGTCACCGTGGTGCGCCGCGAACGGGCGGGCGCCTACGAGGCGGGCGAGCTGGCGCTGATCCGCAGCCTGATGCCGCATTTGCAGACGGCCTTTGCCCTGCAGCGCAAGCTGCGCCGGCTGGAAGTGCTGTCCCGGAGTTCCACCCAGGTGCTGGAATTGCTGCCGTTTGGCGTGCTGCTGCTCGACGCCACGTCGCAATTGCTGTACGCCAACGAGCGGGCGCTGGCCATGACGGCCTCGACGCGGCTGCTGCAGTTGCGTGAAGGCGCGCCCCTGTATTGCCCGCGCGAAGCGGACAACGGCGCGCTGCGGCGCATGCTGCACGAGGCGGCGCAAACGGGCACGGCGGCAGCAGGCGGCCCCGGCGGCGTGCTCAACCTGAGCGGCTTGACGGGAGAACAGCTGCGCCTGCGCGTCACGCCCCTGCCCTCCTGGCACAGTCCGTTCGGCTCGGCCAGCGCCATCGCCGTCTTTCTCAGCGACAGCAGCGACCTGATCACCTCCCTGGCCGCCACCCTGCGCAATTTCTATGGCATGACGGTGGCCGAGGCGCGCCTGACGGAAGCGCTCGTCAACGGCTATTCCCTGCAGGAATACGCCGAACGCCAGCGCATTTCCATCCACACGGCGCGCACGCAGATCAAGAGCGCCACCGCCAAGGCCGGCGCCCAGCGCCAGGTGGACCTCGTGCGCATCGTATTGACGGGCCCGGCCGTGCTGCAGCGCAATCCCCTTCCCGCCTGAATCCGTTCAAAAACGCGCGCCGCCAGCACGCTTTTCATTTATATCGTAAGATAGATATATCGCAAAACAGCGATATTAGAATTGAACAACTACGATATATACATCGTTGAAAAGCGAATTGTATGTTCAGGAGAAACGATATGGATATCGACGCCATCCACAAGGCGCTGGCCAATCCGGTGCGCCGGCAGATTTTGCAATGGCTCAAGGAACCGGAACAGTATTTCCAGGAGCAGGATCACCCGCTGCACCTGGGCGTGTGTGCCGGCCTGATCGACCGCCGCCTGAACCTGTCGCAATCGACGGTCTCGGCGCACCTGGCCAGCTTGCAAAAGGCGGGCCTGATTTCCGCAACCAAGGTGGGCCAATGGAGTTTCTTCAGCCGCAACGAAGCCACCATCCAGGCCTTTCTCGATCACATGCAGCAAGGTTTGTAAGCACAGCTTTCATCTCGATCACTCCGTCTCAACGCCGCTCGAGCGGCCCCAACAAGGAAATGACAATCATGGCAACTTTATTCGACCCCATCACCATTGGCAGTCTGCAACTGAAAAACCGCATCATCATGGCGCCGCTGACGCGTTCGCGCGCCGGCAATCCGGGCCGCGTGCCCAACGCCCTGATGGCCGAGTACTACACGCAGCGCGCCTCGGCCGGCATGATCATCTCGGAAGCGACGGCCGTCACGCCGCAGGGCGTGGGCTACGCCGACACGCCGGGCATCTGGTCCGAGGAACAGGTGGAAGGCTGGAAACACATCACCCGGGCCGTGCATGACGCTGGCGGCCTGATCGTGCTGCAGCTGTGGCATGTGGGCCGCATTTC
Source organism: Janthinobacterium kumbetense (assembly GCF_023703445.1). NCBI lineage: Bacteria > Pseudomonadati > Pseudomonadota > Betaproteobacteria > Burkholderiales > Oxalobacteraceae > Janthinobacterium > Janthinobacterium kumbetense. The sequence goes on along the minus strand of NZ_JAMQGR010000001.1, from coordinate 215,666 downwards.
CGCCCCCGTCTTCCTCGATGGCGACTTGCCCGTGGCGCCCAGCGCCGTCAAACCGGCCGGCCACGTGAGCCTGGTGCGCCCGAAACAGGAGTTCGTCACGCCGCGCGCGCTCGATACGGAAGAAATTCCCGGCATCGTGGCAGCCTACCGCCTGGGCGCCGAAAATGCAAAAAAAGCGGGTTTCGACGGCGTGGAAATCCATGGCGCCAATGGTTATTTGCTCGACCAATTCCTGCAAGACAGCACCAACTTGCGCACCGACAACTACGGCGGTTCGATTGAAAACCGCGCCCGTTTGATGCTGGAAGTGACGGACGCGTGCATCGAAGTCTGGGGCGCCGACAAGGTGGGCATGCACCTGGCGCCGCGCCGCGACGCGCACGACATGGGCGACTCGGACCCGCACGCCACCTTCGGCTACGTGGCACGCGAGCTGGGCAAGCGCGGCATCGCTTTCATCTGCGCCCGCGAAGCGCTGGGTGAAGACCGCCTGGGGCCGTACCTGAAGCAGGAATTCGGCGGCGTGTACATTGCCAACGAGAAAATGGACAAGGCGGCGGCCGAAGCCTTGCTGGCCAAGGGCGAAGCCGATGCCGTCGCCTTTGGCCTGTGGTTCATCGCCAACCCCGACCTGCCCACCCGCCTGCACAGCGACGCGCCCTTGAATCCGCTGAACCCGGACACCCTGTACGCGCCGGACGCTGCCGGCTACACGGACTACCCGGCACTGGCGGCACAAGCCTGAGCGGCAAGCTGCACGGCACCCTGAAAGCCCCCTGAGCGGCACTGCGCCGCCCATTCCCCCCCCTGGCGGCGGACACGACGATACCAACGCACTGACTGCGTGACGATCGCCGCGTCCGCCGCTTTTTTATTGACGCCGCCGCGCCGTTCCCTCACCTTCAGCGCCATCGGCGCCGTGCCGGCCGGGCCGGGCGACGCGCCTGCACGCTGCTGAAGACGCGGCGTATCACCTCGACCGGTACCGCGTGCTCGCGCAAATACGCTGTCGCCACCGTCCGCCCCAGTGCGTGGTGGAAGGCGACGCCCCGCTCGACGAGCTCGGCCATCACCTTGTCCGTTCGCACATTCTCCCCATTCACCTCGTCGATGCTGTTTTTCATGCCATGGCTCCCTGTCGGGTGGATCAACACTGCATGAAGTTTTGACCACATTGTGCGCATTTAGTGCCCGACACGGAGGTCAAGCATCGTTAAAATAGCAGCAGCAACGGCCCCGACACCGCATGAATAGCGGCCTCGGCTGCTTGTCGCCATCGCCAGCCCCGTATAGAATGCCTGCGCAGAATTTTGCTTCAAGGAAAATGGCCACCAGCGCCATCCCATTAAGAACAGTGTCACTGAAGGGTATCAATGGACGATTTATTTGTACAAGCGGGCGACTTGCCGACCTGGCACCAGCGTTGCGCGCTGCGCGTGCTGCACCTGTTTGGCTGGCGCATGCGCTTCCGTCCCCTGCCGGGGCCGCGCGGCATCGCCGTCGTCTACCCGCACACGTCCAACTGGGATTTCATGGTGGGCCTGTTCGGCAAATGGGCGCTGTCCTTGCCCTTCCGCTGGCTGGCCAAGGATTCCCTGTTCCGCGGCCCGATGGGCAAGGTGCTGCGCTACCTGGGCGGCGAACCCGTCGACCGCAGCACCACCAGCGGCACCATTCAGCGCCAGGCCGAGCGCATGCTGGCCGCCGACTGGTACTGGCTGGCCATCACGCCGGAAGCGACGCGCAGCTACCGTCCGAACTGGAAAAGCGGCTTTTATCACCTGGCCGTGGCGGCCAAGGTGCCCTTGCTGCTGGTGTACATCGACTACCCGAACAAGGTGCTGGGCGTCGTCGACCATTTATATTTGACGGGCGACAAGGATGCCGACATGGCCGCCATTGCCGCCGTGTATGCGGGCCACCAGGGCTTGCACCCGGAAAAGGCGGCGCCCATCGTGCTGTCGGAGCGCCGTCCCGGTTCTTAATTCAGTCCCATCAACACCACGCCGGCGGCCGTCAAGGCCACGCCGGCCACGCGCAGCATGCGCTCGGCCAATACCTGGCCCAGGAAACGTCCCGCCCCCAGCAAGACAGCCGAGGCCAGCATGAAGCCGCACGCGGCCGAGGCGGCCGGCAATTCCTGGCCGTGCGCATTGCCATGCGCCAAGGCAAACACGCCCACCAGGCCCATGCCGAGCCAGTTCGGCAAGGCCAGCGCCAGCGCGATGGCCAGCCCCACCAGCGCCACCGTGGCGGCGATGCCCGTTTCCAGCCCCGGCACCGTCATGCCCGCCATGCCGGCCAGCGCGCCCAGCAGCATCATGCCGAGAAAAGTGGCGGGCTGGGCCAGGCCGCCGCGCTGCTGGCCGCCCCAGACACCCACGCCCAGCATGGCCAGCAAATGGTCGATGCCCGTGAACGGATGGGCGAAACCGGCCAGGAAGCCGGCGTTCTCGCCATGGCCGGGATGGGCCATGGCGGGCAAGGCCAGCAGGCACAGCGCCGCCACGGCGGCCGTTTTCTTCATCAATCTTGCGCTCATTGCAGCTCCTTGCCTGGTTGATCGAGCAAACCTTGCTCGCGGATAAAATCGATAACGACCTGCACGCCGTCGCCGCTGCGCAGGTTGGTGAACACGAAGGGACGTTCGCCGCGCATGCGCCTGGCGTCCTGCGCCATGATGTCCAGGTTGGCGCCCACGTAGGGCGCCAGATCCGTCTTGTTGATGATCAACAAATCGGAACGCGTGATGCCGGGCCCGCCCTTGCGCGGGATCTTTTCGCCGCCAGCCACGTCGATCACGTAAATCGTCAAATCCGACAATTCCGGGCTGAAGGTGGCGGCCAGGTTATCGCCGCCCGATTCGACCAGGATCAAGTCGAGATTCGGAAAGTCTGCTTGCATGCGCGCGATGGCTTCCAGGTTGATGGATGCATCTTCGCGGATGGCCGTGTGCGGGCAGCCGCCCGTTTCCACGCCCATCAGGCGCTCGGCCGGCAAGGCATCGGCGCGCAGCAGGATTTCCATGTCTTCCTTGGTATAGATGTCGTTCGTGATGACGGCCATGTCGTAGCGCTCGCGCATGCCCTTGCACAGCATTTCGCACAGGGCCGTCTTGCCCGAGCCGACGGGGCCGCCGATGCCTACGCGCAGGGGGTTTGAGGTAATCGATGTCATGTTGTAGTCTCTCGTGGTAGTGTTCAGGAGCGGTACAGCCGGCTGTACTGCACTTCGTGCCGCATCGACAGCAGCGACAGGCCGGGCGCCCAGTTGCCCATCTCGTCGTCTTGCAAGGTTTGCGCCGTCAGGGCCGCCGCTTCCAGGTCCGGCCGCAGCGACAGCAACAATCGCTGGCCCGCCACCTGCCCCAGCGGCACGGATTTCACGCAGACGAGCACCTGGTTTTCCGCCCAGGCGAACAGCATGGCCAGCAGCGCCTCTTCGCGCGGAATGGCCAGCGCCGCCACGGCGCAAGCATACGCGGTGGGCAGGGCCACTTCCGGCTGGCCCTGCAGCATGTCGATCAGCACGCCGTCGGCCACGCCCAGCTCGGCCAGCAATTTGGTCAGCGAATATCCCATCTGGATGGTTTCGGCGCGAAATTCCGCCGTGTCGCGCGAAGCGATGAAACGCTCGCTCCAGCGCTGCACGGCGTGCAGATCCTGCGCTTCGAAGGCTTGCATCAAGCGCCAGCACAGGGGCGCCTCCCAGCGCGCCACCACCTGCGCCAGATGCTGGGCGATCCATTCGCGCGCCGTGGCCGCATCCGTCACCAAGCCCGATTCTAGCGCCGCTTCCAGCCCCTGCGAATAACTGTAGGCGCCGATCGGCAAGGCCGGGCTGGCGAACTGCAGCAAATGCAGCAGGGCCGACGCCTGCATCATGCGGCGTCACCGGGGCGGTGGATCTTTTGCCGCAGCGGCACGGGCGCCAGCAAGTGCTGGCCGTGACCATCGTGGTGACCATGGCCGCCGCCATACGCGCCCGCCTCGGGCTCGAACGGCGCGCTTTCTTCCGTCACAGTCGCTTGCAAGCCTTCCAGCATCTCCTTGAGCACCACGTCCTTGCGGATGCGCAAAAAGCCGTCGCCCACCTGCGCCTGCGTGTGCCGGTTCCCCAGGTGGAAGGCGCAGCGCAGCAGGGTATGCGCATCCGCGCACTGCACCAGATAGGTCGGTTCGCGCGCGGCGACGATCTGCACCACCTGGCCATCCGGCCCCGTCATGCGTTCGCCGTCGCGCAGCACCGTGCCGCGCACGGTGAACACGGCGACGTCCTCGCCATTCGACAGCACGGCGCGCAGCCGGCATTTTTCGCGTTGGTCGTAGGGCAGCACCAGTTGGGCAACGGCGGCGCGATGATCGTCTGCCGTCAGTTTGGTATGCAAAGTGAGCATGCTTGTCTCCCGCTTAAAATAGAAAATAGCGCTGCGCCATGGGCAGCACAGCGGCCGCCTCGCACACGAGCAGCTGGCCGTCGGCGCGCACGGCGTAGGTTTCCGGGTCTACTTCCATGTGCGGCGTGGCGCTGTTGTGGACCATGTCGTGCTTGCGCAAGCCGCGCATGTTCTTCACGGCGATGACGGATTTATTCAGTTTGAGCTGGTGGCCGATATCGAGCTCGTAGGCCGCCTGCGAGACAAACGTAAACGACTTTTTCAGGCCGCCGCCGAAGGCGCCGAACATCATGCGGTAGTGCACGGGCTGGGGCGTGGGAATCGAGGCGTTCGGGTCGCCCATCTGCGCCGCCGCGATCATGCCGCCTTTTAAGATCATCGACGGCTTGACGCCGAAGAAGGCCGGCTTCCACAGCACGATGTCGGCGATCTTGCCCGCCTCGATCGAGCCCACCACGTGCGAAATGCCATGCGTGATGGCCGGATTGATCGTGTACTTGGCGATATAGCGCTTGGCGCGGAAATTGTCGCTGCGCGCCGTGTCGGGCGCCAGCGCGCCCCGCTGCACCTTCATCTTGTGCGCCGTCTGCCAGGTGCGCATGATCACTTCGCCCACCCTGCCCATCGCCTGCGAGTCGGACGACATCATCGAGATGGCGCCGATATCGTGCAGGATGTCTTCCGCGGCGATGGTTTCGCGGCGGATGCGCGACTCGGCGAACGCCACGTCTTCGGCGATGGCCGGATCCAGGTGGTGGCACACCATCAGCATGTCCAGGTGCTCGTCGAGCGTGTTGACGGTGAACGGGCGCGTGGGGTTGGTTGACGAGGGCAGCACGTTGGCTTGCCCGACGGCGGCGATGATGTCGGGCGCATGGCCGCCGCCCGCCCCTTCCGTGTGAAACGTGTGGATGGTGCGGTCCTTGAAGGCCGCCAAGGTGTGTTCCAGGAAGCCGCCCTCGTTGAGGGTATCGCTGTGCAGCGCCACCTGGATATCCATGCGGTCGGCCACCGACAGGCAATTATCGATGGCGGCCGGCGTGCTGCCCCAGTCTTCGTGCAGTTTCAAGCCGATGGCGCCCGCGCGCACCTGCTCTTCCAGGGGCAGCGGCAAGCTGACATTCCCTTTTCCCATGAAGCCCAGGTTCATCGGGAAGGCGTCGCTGGCGGCCAGCATGGCGTGCAAATGCCACGGCCCCGGCGTGCAGGTGGTGGCGGCCGTGCCCACGGCCGGCCCAGTGCCGCCGCCCAGCATGGTGGTCACGCCGCTCATCAGCGCTTCCTCGATCTGCTGCGGGCAGATGAAGTGGATATGCGTGTCGACGCCGCCAGCCGTGACGATCATGCCTTCGCCGGCGATGATTTCCGTCGCGCCGCCGATGGGGAGCGTGACGCCGGGCTGGATGTCGGGGTTGCCCGCCTTGCCGATGCCGAAAATCAGGCCGTTTTTCAAGCCGATATCCGCCTTCACGATGCCCCAGTGGTCGAGGATGACGGCATTCGTGATGACGGTATCCATCACCTCGGCCGCGCAGCGCTGCGACTGGCCCATGCCGTCGCGGATCACCTTGCCGCCGCCGAATTTCACCTCTTCGCCGTAGATCGCGTAGTCATGCTCGATCTCGATGAACAGTTCCGTGTCGGCCAGGCGGATGCGGTCGCCCTTGGTGGGGCCGAACATTTCGGCATACGCGCTGCGGGGAATGCTGGCCATCTCAATCCTTTCCCGGTGGAGTGTCTTGCAGTTCACCCATCACTGCGCCATTGAAGCCGTAGACCTTGCGTTCGCCCGCCAGCGCCACCAGTTCCACCGTGCGCTGCTGGCCCGGTTCGAAGCGCACGGCCGTGCCGGCCGTGATATTGAGGCGCATGCCGTAGGCGCGCCAGCGCTCGAAGGCCAGCGCCGGGTTGACTTCGAAAAAGTGAAAGTGCGAGCCCACCTGGATCGGCCGGTCGCCCCGGTTGGCCACCACCACGGTAGCCGTGGCGCGGCCCGCATTCAGGCTGATTTCGCCTTCTTCCAATTTGTATTCGCCTGGGGTCATAATGTTTTCCTTCGTCAAAGCGCTCTACGCTGGCCGGCGGATCGCCGGCGCCACACAGGCACGGCGCGGATGGCGCCCTGCCATGCAATCAAAACTACGGTATCGGGTGGTGCACGGTCACCAGCTTGCTGCCGTCGGGGAAGGTCGCTTCCACCTGGATATCGGGGATCATCTCGGCGATGCCGTCCATGACGTCGGCGCGCGACAGAATCTTCGTGCCGTCCGACATCAGCTGCGCCACCGACTTGCCGTCGCGCGCGCCTTCCATGATGGCGGCACTGATCAGGGCCACCGCTTCCGGATAATTGAGCTTCAAGCCGCGCGCCAGGCGCCGTTCGGCCAGCAGCGCGGCCGTAAAAATGAGCAGCTTGTCTTTTTCGCGGGGAGTCAGGTCCATGGTTTTCCTTACGCTTCTTTCCTGATTAAGTGTTCCAGATGCTAAGTGTTCCAGATGCGGGGCACAACGGCGTCGCGTCCCAGCATGGCGGGACGCAGCAGCTGCCAGGCGGCCAGCATGATGCGGCGCGCCGCCTCGCTGTCGCCGCACAGCAGGCGCACCACCACCAGCGCTTTCATGTGGGTGGCGCCAAACGCGGCGCCGGCCGGCACGGCGATCTCGCGCACGGCCGCCAGCACGGCGGGAGAAACGGGCATGCCGACGGCGATCAGGGTGGCGCACACCGTGTGGCCCCCCAGTCCCAGCGGGCTGGCCATCAGGGCGCCGCCGGCGGCCAGCACGCCCTGCTCCCACCACAGCAGCTTGCCGCCGCGGCGGATCTGCACCTGCTGGCTGATGCTGCCCGTATTGAACATTTCGCCCGAGGCGCCGCGGCCCAGGCAAACGATGTCGCAGCCGATGTAGCCGGCGTCCGGCGCCAGTTCCACCTCGTGGCGCAGGCGCACGCAAGCCTGGTCGAAGAAAATGCTTTCCTGCGGCAGCCACTCGATGGCGGCGCCGCTGCCGGCGCGCAGCACGAGGTGCTGGCCCGAGACATGGCCGTTCGCGCGGTACCACTTGGCGGCGCCGGGGGACGTGAGCAAGGCGTGCGCGCCCTCGCCCACCGTGGCGTCGACGGCCAGCTGGTCGCCGCCCACCACGCCGCCGGGCGGATGGATGATGATGGCGTGGCAAATGGCATCGCCTTCCGGATACAGGGGCTTTTGCACGCGCAGGGGGCCGCTGTGCGTGCGCTCGACGAGGCGGCTGACGCCATCGTGCAGCGCAAAGCCCAGACGCAAATGCGCCTGCCAGGCGCTGTGCGCGCTGGCGGCAGAAGGCGTTGCGAAATGTGGGCTGTCTGGCATGCACTGCAATCGTGTAAATAACGATCTACAAAGCAGGATGCATGCCAGCGTCAGAGGGAAGAAACGTGAGAATCATGCACCGCATTGCGGCGCCCGCACCATATCAGTGCAGTTATCGTGCAGGCACGGCGCGGGGTGTGCTTATGCCGACACGGCTGCCGGCGCCACCGTCAGCACGCGCCGTTCGCGCAGCAAGGCCGTGAAGGCTTCCGCGGCCAGGGGGCGGCTGAAATAATAGCCCTGCATTTCGTCGCAGCCGTGTTCCGTCAAAAAATCCACCTGCTCGCGCGTTTCCACGCCTTCAGCGATGACGCGCATGTCCAGGTTATGCGCCAGCGAAATGACGGAACGGGCGATGGCCGCATCGCTGCTGCTGGTGGTGACGTCGTCGACAAACGATTTGTCGATCTTCAGCACGTCGATGGGGAAGCGTTTCAGGTAGCCGAGGCTGGAATACCCGGTGCCGAAGTCGTCAAGCGAAATGCCCACGCCGATATCCTTCAGGCGCGTGAGGGCCGCCACCGCCTTGTCCGGGTCGCCCATCACCGTGCTTTCCGTGATTTCGATGCCCAGGCAGGCAGGCGCGATGGCGTATTTACGCAGGGCCGCCTCGACGAACGGCACCGTGCGGTCTTGCGCGAACTGCTTGCCGGACAGGTTGACGGCCACCTTGATGCTGCCCAGGCCCGCGTCGTGCCAGGCGCGGATTTGCGCGCAGACGCTTTCGAGCACCCATTCGCCGATGGCCGTGATCGAGCCATATTCCTCGGCCAGCGCGATGAACAGGCCGGGCGGCACCTTGCCCAGCACCGGGTTATCCCAGCGCAGCAAGGCTTCCGCGCCCAGCAAGGCGCCCGTGCGCAAGCACATCTGCGGCTGGTAGTGCACTTCGAATTCATCGCGGCCGATGGCGCCGCGCAGCTGCTGCTGCATCGCCAGGCGGGCGCGGATGTCGCTGCCCATGCGCTCCGTGAAGAAGGCGTAATGGTCGCGCCCCATTTCCTTGGCGCGCACGAGGGCCGTGTCGGCGTGGCGCAGCACGTCGTCGAGGCTGTCGCCGTCGGCCGGACACATGGCGATGCCGATGCTGGTCGTCAGCGCCAGACGCTCGCCATCGACGCTGAGTTCCTCGCGCAAGCCGGCCAGGATGGTTTGCGCCAGCGCAAGCGTGCGCCCCAGCAGGGCATCGTCCTGCAGCAGGATCTGGAATTCGTCGCCGCCCTGGCGCACCACCGTGTCGCCTTCGCGCACGCAGCCGGACAGGAAACGCGCCACCACTTGCAGCGCCTTGTCGCCCACGGCCTGGCCGTGCGAATCGTTGATGTTCTTGAAGCGGTCCAGGTCCAGGCACATCAGCACCACTTGCTGGCTGTCGCGCAGGGCGTTCGCGCGCGCCTGTTCAAAGCGCTCGCGCAGCAGCACGCGGTTCGGCAAACCCGTCAACGCGTCGTGGTAGGAGAGGAAATCGATCAGATGCTGCTCCGCCTTGCGCTCGCTGATGTCGAGGAAGACGCCGATGTAGTTGACGACGGCGCCGTCGGGGCCGTGCACGGTGGAGACGCTGAGCAGGCAGGGATAGGTGTCGCCGCTCCTGCGCCGCGTCTGCACCTCGCCCGACCAGCAGCCGCTGCTGCGCAAGCCCTGGCGCAGGGCCAGCAGCACCGCCTCGCCCGTGTATTCGGCGTGCAGGCGCAAAATGTCCGTGCCCACCACTTCCTGCGCCGCGTAGCCGGTGATGCGCGTAAAGGCGGGATTGGCCGTGACGATGACGCCGGCCGGATCGGTGATCAGGATGGCGTCCTGCGTCGCTTCGAAGACCTGGCCGGACAGGCGCAGCAATTCTTCATTGGCGCGGCGGATCTGCACTTCGCGCGCCAAGGTGCTGGCCACCTGCTCCAGTTCGGCCGTGCGTTCGGCCACGCGCCGTTCCAGGTTGGCGCGCTCCTGCGCCAGCTGCAGCTGCGCCCGCGCCAGGCGCACGTGGGCGTCCGTGCGGGCCAGGATTTCCTCGGCCTGGAAGGGTTTGGCGATGAAATCGACGGCGCCCAGCGCGAAGCCGCGCACCTTGTCGTCCGTATCGTACTGGGCCGACAGGAAGATCACCGGTACCTGGCGCAAGGACGGTATCTCCTTCAGGCGGCGGCACACTTCAAAGCCGTCGAGGCCGGGCATGCGTACGTCGAGCAGGATCAGCTCGGGCGGGCGCGCCTGGGCCGTCCACAGGGCCAGTTCGCCGTTCGGCGCCTGGCGCACCGCATAGCCGGCGCCGCCCAGCAAATCGCTCAACAGCTTCAGCGAAGCCGGCGTATCTTCAACGATCAGTACTTCGCCCTTCGAATTCACTTCCGAAAAATCGCGGTGCATGTAGCAGTTCTCTCAGCTTTGGATGAGGCGCGGCGGTCCGTTGCCGCGCTGGACAAGACATTTCTTTGCGATGAACTACGTACTATCATCATAATCTTTATTGCAATTTAGCACCATCCATCGGCGGCACTTAGTCCGTCTTTTCAGCGAATCCGATGTTGTCAGCCCACACTTTTCAAGCGTGCGCCAGCGCGCCCTCATTCTCCAGCAAGTCGCACAGCTGACGGTATTGATGCTGGTCAAGCATCGCCTGCAGCGGCGCCAGCACGGGCGCGGCCGCCGGCGGCAAGGCGCCCAGCAGCAGGGCCACCCTGGCCAGGTTCAATTCGCGCAGCGCCACCAGCAAGGCGGCGCGCTCTTCCCCGGCCAGCAGCAGCAAGTCTTGCGCCCGCAATGCCGGCGGCGCCTCGGGCGCCGGCGCCACGGGCAGCGGCACGGGCGCCGCCACGGGCGCCTCGGCCGCCTGCGCGGGTATGCTGAAACGGAAGGTGGCGCCCTGCCCCGGCATGGATTCCACCGTCAGTTCGCCTTTCATCAATTGCACGAATTCGCGCGAGATGGCCAGGCCCAGGCCCGTGCCATCCTTCGGTCCCGCGCTGTCGGCCTGCACGAAGGGCTCGAAGATGCGCTGCTGGTCTTCCGGGGCGATGCCGATGCCCGTGTCGCTGACGGCGAACGACAGGCGCCACGTGGCGTCATCGCGCCGCTCGCCGCGCACGCGCAAGGCGACCTCGCCGCCGCCGGCAAACTTGACGGCGTTCGACATCAGGTTCAGCAGCACCTGGCGCAAACGCGTCGCGTCGAGCAGCACGGCCGCCGGCACGTCGGCGCAATCGAGGCGCAAGGCCAGCCCCTGCTGCTCGGCGCGCATGCCCAGCATGTCCATCACTTCCTGCAGCAGGGGCGCCAGCGCCACCACGGCCGTCTGCGCGTGCAGGCGCCCCGCCTCGCCCTTCGACAGTTCGAGGATTTCATTGATCAACGTCAATAAATGATTGCCGGAGCGGTGGATGATGGCCAGGTTGCGCTTTTCATCGTCCTGCATGTTCGGCGAGGCGGCCATCAGGCGCGAAAAGCCGATCACGGAATTCAAGGGCGTGCGCAGTTCGTGGCTCATGTTCGCCAGGAAGGTGCTCTTGGCGCGGTTCGCCGCCTGCGCCTGGCTGACGGCCACCGACAGGGCGCTCGTGCGCTCGGCCACCAGTTCTTCCAGGTGATGGCGGTGGCGCAGCAGTTCCAGTTCGGCCTCGCGGTGCGCCGTGATGTCGTAGTTCGACCCCACCAGGCGCATGGGCCGCCCCTGCCCGTCGCGGAAGATCACGGCATCGGCCTTGATGTAGCGGATGGCGCCATCGGGCCACAGGATGCGGTACTCGTGCGTGAAGGCCTGGCCGGCGCTCAGCGCGGCGCGCAGGGCCTCCTTGGCGGCCGGCACGTCGCCCGGCATCAGCGCCGCGCGCCAGATCGCCGCCGGCGCCATCGCGCTGTCCGCATCGGCCTTGAACTGCGCATACATCTGCTCGTCCCACTGCAAGGCATCGTTGATGACGTTCCAGTCCCAGATGCCGATGCTGGCCGCGCCGGTGGCCATCTGCACGCGCTCCTCGCTGCGCTGCAAGGCGCGGTAGCGGCTGTCGAGCAGCGCCACCATGTCGCGGATGGAACGGTACAGCGTGCGCAACTCGCCCAGGAACCACGCTTTCGGCGGGGTGCCGGCCGCTTCGCTCTGCCCTGCCTGGACGCCGGCCGCATACTGGCCGATGGCCTTCAGGGGCTTGAGCATCAGACACCACATGAGCAGCCAGATGCTGGCCACCAGGATCACGTCGAGCGCCACGATCATGGCGCCGATGCCCAGCGCGCGTTGCCGCAGCTGCGCGTGCAGCAGGGCCGGCGTCGCATACACGGCCACGTTGCCGATGACTTGCCCGCCGATCGTCACGGGGCGCCGCTGCACCAGCCAGCCGGGTTCCGCGGACAGCGAGGAAAAACTGCCGATGGCGCCGGCCGCGGTGCGGCGCAGCACCAGCGCTTCCTTGCCGATGCCCGGCGTCAGGGAGCTGGCCACCAGATCGCGCTTGCCCAGCGTGCTGCGCATGATGGCCTGCATCTGCTTTTCATCGAGATTCCACAAGGGCAGTTCGATGGCCACGGCCAGCTGGTCCGCGCTCAGGGCCAGGCTGCGGTGCAGCTGCTGCCAGCGCTGCTCGCGTTCGGACTGGTAAAACAGCACGGCAAACACCAGCAGCAGCGCGGTGACGACAAAGGTCAGCGCCACGCTGACGGCCAGCACGATGGAGACGCCGCCCAGGCGCGCGCCCTTGGATGCGTGAACCGTCATGCGTCTTCGCCCTGCGGTTCGCTGGCCAGCTGCGCCAGCAAGGCGCACAGCGGCTGGTACTGATGCTGTTCCAGCATGGCGGCGATGTGCGCGGCCAGCTGCGGCAGGCTGGTCGCCACGCCGGCCAGCACGATGGCGCTGCGCCGCAAATCGAGGGCCCGTACGGATTCGAGCAGTGCCAGCCGTTCGGCCGCGCCCAATTGGCCCAGCGCCTGCTGCAGGTCGAAGGCGGCCGCCGGCACGCGCGGCGGCGCGGCGGCGGTGCGCTGGAAGCGCACGCCCAGTTGCTGCTCCAGCATGGCGAACAGGTGTTCCTGTTCGATCGGCTTGCGCAGGAAGCCGTCGGCGCCGGCGGCCAGCGCCTCCTGCTTTTCTTCCTCGAAGGCGGAGGCGGTCATGATCACCAGGCGCGGCTGCACCAGCGCCGACTGCGCGCGCAGCCAGCGCGTCAGCGCCAGGCCGTCCATGTCCGGCATGCGCCAGTCGCTGAGCACGATGTCGTAGCGCTGCGCCGCCAGCATGGCTTGCGCCTGCACGCCGCCCGCCGCCTCCTGCAGCTGGAAGCCCAGCGGCGCCAGCAAGCCGGCCAGCAGCTTGCGGCAGTTGTCGTCATCGTCGACCAGCAGCACCGTGCGCCCGCGCTGGCCCGCCGGCAGGCGCGCCACGCGGCCCGGCGCCAGCGGTGCGGCGGCAGGGCACTGCACGCAGGGGGCGCGCAAGTCGAAGTGGAACACGGAGCCGGCCCCCAAGGTCGACTCGACGCGCAGCTCGCCGCCCATCAGGCGCACGAATTCGCGCGAAATGGTCAGCCCCAGTCCCGTGCCGGCCTGCGCCACGGCGCTGTCGGCCTGCACGAACGGTTCGAAGATGCGTTCCAGGTCCTCTTGCGCGATGCCGCTGCCCGTATCGCGCACGGCAAACGCCAGCGCCACTTGCCCATCCTTGTCTGCCTGGCAGGCCAGCGACAGGGTCACGCTGCCCTGCTCGATGAACTTGAGCGCATTCGACAGCAAATTGAGCAGCACCTGGCGCAGCTTGGCGCCGTCGAGGCGCACCAGCGGCGGCACGCCGGAACGCTCCAGCCGCAGCGCGATGCCCTGGTCGCCGGAGCGCATGCGCACCATCTCGAGTACCTCGTCGAGCAAGCCGTTCAAGTCCACGGGCCCCGCTTGCAGCTGCATGCGGCCCGCCTCGATTTTCGACAATTCGAGGATATCGTTGATCAAGGTCAACAAATGATGGCCGGCGCGGTTGATGATGGCCAGGTTATGCTTTTCTTCCTCGAACATGCTGCTCGAATCGGCCATCATCTGCGAAAAGCCGATCACGGAATTCAAGGGCGTGCGCAATTCGTGGCTCATGTTGGCCAGGAAGACGCTTTTCGCGCGGTTCGCCGATTCGGCCTCGGTGACGGCCACCGACAGGGCCGCCGTGCGCTGCTGCACCAGCTCTTCCAGGTGGTCGCGGTAGCCGAGCAATTCCTGCTCGCTGTGCTTGCGCTCGGAAATGTCGACGATGCCGCTGCGCACCAGGCGCCGCCCTTCCATCGGCAAGCGCACCAGCCGCACTTCGCAGGGAAAGATGCTGCCGTCGGCGCGCCGCACATTGCGCTCGACCAGGATGGGTTCGCCCAGCATGGCGCGGCGCAGATGCTCTTCCATCATCAGTCCCAGCGGCAGGCCATCGGGCTGCTCGCCCGTGTACAGGTCGAACGGCCCGCGCGCCAGCAGCGCTTCGCGCGACATCCCCAGCATGCGCTGCGCGCTGCTGTTGGCGTCGATGAAGCGGTCCAGGTCCAGGTCATACACGACGATGGCTTCGGGCGCATGCTCGACGAGGATGCGGAAGCGCTGCTCGCTTTCGCGCGCATCGCTCTCGGCGCGGCGCAGGCGGCGGCGCTGCAGCAGCAAGGCGCTCAGCATGCACGCCATGGCGAGAAATACGGCGCCGGCCGACAGCACGGCGACGCGGTGCTCGTGCCACAGCTGCGGCGGACGGTTGAAGAACAGGGTGTGCGGCGGCAGCCGGCTGATATCCGCATCCCAGCGCTGCAGCTGTTCCCAGTCATACATGGGCACCGGATGCGCCGGCGGCAGCAAGGCGCCCGGCGCGGCAGGCGCCTTGCCGGCCAACACGGCCAGCGACATCTGCGCCACCTGCTGCGCGGCCCGCTCAATGTGCAGGATGGAGCCGCCCAGGATGCCCTTGCCGACCGTCGCGTTATACATGCCAAAGGCGGGCACATTGGCCAGCCGCGCCAGCTGTGCGGCAAACTGCACCGGCGTGGCGATATTGCCGTCCACGTCGCGGTTGACATTGCCCGCCACCAGCAGCGTATCGGCGGGCAAGTGCGCCACGGCCGCGCGCATCTGTTCCAGGGTCAGGTCATCGAGGTAGCGCATGGCCACCTTGCCCTGCCACGCCTGCGCCGCCTGCTGCATGTTGCGCTTCAGGGCCTGGTCGGCCTCGCTGGCGCCGACGGCCATGACGATGGTTTTGGTCTCCGGGAACAGCGCCATGGCTTGCGCCAGCGTGCCGGCAAAATCGACGTTCACCTTTTGCTGCCAGATGGAAGACGGGCTGCCGGCCGGCAAGGCCTTGCCCGAAGTGTTAATCGCCAGCACGGGTACGCCGCGCGCCAGCGGCGCCAGGTCCGACAGCAGCAAATCGAGCGCTGGCTGCTGCATGGCGATGATCAGGTCGGCCTTGCGGCCCATCATCTTGGTGTATCTTAAAAGCAACAAATCACGCATCTCATTGCGCAGCGCCGGGTCGCCCTGGGTATTCAGGTTCAGGTGCTCGACCATGATGTCTTCGCTGGCCAGGCCCGCGGCGGCCATGGCGGCCACATAGGTGCGCGTGTACGATTCCACGCCGGCGCGGCCGTAATCGTAGGCGTTGAGAAACAGCACGCGCTGCCCCTGGTGCGGCGCCGCCAAGTCCGGCGTCGCGGCCGGCACGGCGGCAGGGGCCGCGGCAACACAGCATACCAGCAGCAATGCGCAGCCACAGCGGCGCACCGCTGCCCTGCCCAGCCCGCCGCCAGGCACCTCACGCATCCTTCGCCATGCCCATGCTCACCCCCGCCTGTCACCATGTTTCAACTATGCGCTGACTGCTCAGCCACCGACACTTACAAAAACATGATAACGTCAACTGCAGGGGCAAGTCTATTCCTTAGGGCAATCTTTTGACAATACACCCTCGCGTAACGCCAGCCATCGTTACGCGGCGGTGCCGCTGATACCGAACAATTCCAGCTTCAACCCTTTTATGCCAGACGGTACATAAATCGCAATCGCCTGGGCCTTGATCATGCTGTCATAAATACTGCCCTTGTTATCGATCGAAAAGTAATACGTATTGGGCCGTATTGGCACCTCGGCAGGAACCTGGGCCATATGGCGCAACTCGGCACCCGGAAGGGCACGGCCGAGTAATAGTTCGATATTGTCCGGAGATGAAATCTTGAACTGCAACGGCACCGTGGCGACCAATTCCAGCGCCGGCATATCGGCGTTTACCGCAAGATAAAGTTCGGTCTGGCGGTCAATCCGCTTGGCATCGAGCAAGCCGTGATAGTGGGTATTTTGTTGCGTGTCATTGGACAACGCAATCGGGAAGTAACGCGACAGGAGCACAGTATCGATCAGGTCGCGAATGATGCCATCGAGCTTGCCGAAACCGGGAGCGGCGTCATCGT
Organism: Janthinobacterium kumbetense; assembly: GCF_023703445.1. Classification (NCBI taxonomy): domain Bacteria; kingdom Pseudomonadati; phylum Pseudomonadota; class Betaproteobacteria; order Burkholderiales; family Oxalobacteraceae; genus Janthinobacterium; species Janthinobacterium kumbetense. The sequence goes on along the minus strand of NZ_JAMQGR010000001.1, from coordinate 199,512 downwards.
GACAATAGGCCGGCAAGTCGCCCAGTGTGTATTTTTTCGAAAACGTCATCAAGCCACCGGCCAACGCCATCAATTTCTCAAACAGATACACGGGATGGTGGCGTCGGTAACTGGCGCAATGACTGAGCGTGGCGCTGGCCGTGCTCAATGTATTGAGCATCCAGAACGAGGAAACATCCCCGCCATGAAATTCAACCGTATTTTTTCCGGGCTGACGGTGACGGCTGTACAGCGCCTCGATTTTCGCGCCCATGCGGTCGATCAGTGACTCGAGCATTTTCTGCAGCGAAGACTCGGCGCTGATGGTCAGGCCGGGTGGAATGAAGGAAGTATCGACTTCAAAGCCGCCGTTGCCAGCGCGGTACAAGCGGATCACCGGGATGGCAAGGTAATCATGCAGGGGGTCCAGTTGCGATAGCAGGTACACACGTTTCTTCAGGTAAGCCACGTCTATGCTGACTGCCTCGCTGAACAGATCCGGGGTTTCGATATCCGCCTGGACATAGCGCGCACCCGCAGAATGCAAATTGCCGCCATGTGCCTGCAATACGGGCAGCGCGGCATAAAACGTAAAACTATGTTCGCTGGAAGGTAGCTTGGACAGGTCAACCGCACTGGGCAATACATCGCCAAGCGGTGCTTCAAAGACTTCTCCATCCTGAAAGACGAGCGACATGGCATCCGCCCGCAGGCTATTGTTGGCAAGTGCGTCCGCATTCCAGCAGACGCCATGCACACCCCACAAATGTGGATTAATCAATGAAACCAGACGCTGCAGGCGCGCTTCATGGTAGCGGTCCAGCTGCTGGAATTGCTGGGGACCGATAGCCAGCCCTTCGGACCAAAGTAATTTGGATGGCAAAGTCATTGCGTTCTCCATGTTGACCATTGGAATCCTGCTACCTTGCCAGTCTGATGTTGCCAGCCTGGAAGTTATTGATGTTGCGCAGCAACCCTGTTCAATTATTTGCGCAAACGCAATTTACCTTTGAGCAAACGCTCGGATACTGGCCATTCCGCCGCAAAGACACAGGAAATGAGAGATGGAGGACTTGCTGCCGTATTTCGAACGCGAGTTGGTGATGCTGCGGCGACATTGCCGTGAGTTCTCCGAACGCTATCCGAGAATCGCCGGCAAATTGCACATGTCCGGCGAATCTTGCGAAGACCCGCACGTCGAACATTTGATCGAATCGGTGGCCATGCTGGCGGCGCGTATCTCGAAACGACTCGATGACGACTATCCGCAATTTACCGAAGCCTTGTTCGAAGCCTTGTTCCCCCATTATCTGCGCCCCTTTCCATCGTGCACTATCGTGCACCAGCCCACCATAGCTGCTGGAGCGGGTGTCTTGCGCCTGTCGGCCGGCAGTGAAATGGACGCAACGCCTGTGCGCGGCGTGCGCTGCCGCTTCAAGACGGTCTACGACATGACGACAGGAGTATCGTTACTGGAAAGCGCAGTTTTCGATGCGATGATCAAGGCGCCGCCAGGCGTGCGCCTGCCAGCATCGGCCAGTTCCTCGCTGAACATCGGCATCCGGCATCTCGATACGGCGCCCGCATCACTGCGCGTTTTCATCGATGGCGAAGCTTCTTTTTCCGCCGCCTTGCGCGATGCCTTGTTCATGCAGACCGTCTGCGCTTTTGTATCAATTGACGCGGTGCAATGGATAGCCTTGCCCGCCTTGCCTCTGACGCCCGTCGGCTTCGGCGACACGGATGCCTTGATACCTTTCGGTGCCCGTTCGCAGCCGGCCTACCGCATCCTGTGCGAGTATTTTGCGTATCCGGAAAAATTCAACTTCTTTGACATCGATATCGCGGCGCTGAGTGCGGCCCTGCCGCCTGGTTGCCAGCGCTTTACCCTGCATCTGTGCATGGCCGGTTTGCGACCCGATTCCGCTGCGGCGCGCATGTTGTCCAGTATTTCCAGCGAAAACTTAAGGCTGGGCTGCAGTCCGGCGGTCAATCTCTTCCGCCAAGAAGGCGTGCCTATCGCCGTTACCCGGCAGAAAACCGACTACTCCGTGCTAGCCCATGCCACCCATGCCCATGGATACGAAGTCGTCACTGTCGATGCTGTGCGTTTGCTGCGCCAACGGGGAGGGGAAAGCACGCTGACCGAATTTCGCCCGCTGTACAGCCTGCGCCATGGCGAGGGCGCGGCGCAACAGGGCCATTACTGGGTCGTACGCCACGACATGGCTTTGGCCATCAACAGTCCTGGCCACGAAAAGAAAATCACGCTGGTCGATAGCGACTTCAATCCCTTGATCCATGAAAAGGCCAGCCTGTCGCTGTCGCTGACCTGCAGTAACCGCGATCTTCCCCTTGCACTCAAATACGGCCAGCCGCAAGGAGACTTGCAACCGTGCGGCGGAGGATCTGCACTGCACATGCTGCGACGCCCCAGCCAGCCGCGCCGCTTCTCGCCGGGCGCGGGTTTGCACTGGCGACTGATTTCGCACCTGACGCTGAATCATCACGCGCTGGTCCAGGAGGGCCTGCCGGCACTACGTGAAATGCTGACGCTGTATGACCTGTCCCAATCGGCAAGCTCGCAACGCCAGATCGGCGGCATCGTCGCGCTGTCGCACTCGCCGACCACGACATGGCTGCGACACAAGCGCGGCACCTCGCTGGCGCATGGCGTGGAGGTACGCATCACACTTGACGAGGAAGCGTTCGTCGGCAGCGGCATATACCTGTTTGTGCAGGTTATCGATCATTTCCTTGGGTTGTATGTGCAAATCAACAGTTTCATCGAACTGGTGGTGCTGTCAAGGCAAAGCGGAGAGGAGCTGATCCGATGCAAACCAAGAAGCGGACTGCAGAATCTGGTGTAATGCTCGGCTTGTTGGCCGAGCCCTACCGCTACCAGTTCGTGCAGGCGGTGCGTATTCTGCTGTGCTGGCTAAGTCGGCAGAACGTGTCCCATGCGCAAGCCTTCGACCAGGTGCTGCGCTTCAAGAACAGCCTGTCGTTGAATTTTCCGGCCAGTGAAATCGAACGGCTTTCACTTGACGACAATGAACAGCTGACTCTGATACCGACGTTCATGCGTTTTCTGGGCGTCGGCGGCACCTTGCCCTTGCACCACTCGGAACGCATCGCCGCCTACCGCTTGTCGGGCCAAGACGCTGGCGTCTCGGCCTTCCTCGATATCTTTTCGCACCGCATGGTCGCGCTGTATTACCAGGCGTGGGAAAAGTATCGACTGGAATCTCCGCTCCAGACCCGGGCAACGGATCCACAATTGCCTTTGCTGACGGCACTGGCCGGGGTGCGGCGCGCTGCGCTGCCGTCGAGTGGCGAAACTGATGCCGTGACGCAGGATGTTGCGGCCTGGTACGCGGGTCTGCTGCGCTGCCGTCCCGTCTCCGCGCAAGCGATCGGCCCCGTGCTGGCCGAGTACTGCGGCGTACAAGTCGCCCTGCAACAATTTGTCGGTGGCTGGGACTACCTGGAAAAAAACCGGCGCAGCCTGCTAGGCAATGTCAACTTTACCCTAGCGCGCGGCGCAACGCTTGGCCTGCGGCTTTGGCGTCATGACATGCGCGTGTGCCTGCATATCGGCCCGCTGGATCCCGCCGGCCTGCAACGCTTCCTGCCGCGCAGTGCAGGGGCGGTGGCACTGGCAAAGATGCTGGCGCTGTTTGGCGTACCGGACTTGCAATTTGAAATACGGCTGATATTGAGTCCGCCATGCATTACTCCCCTGCTTCTGAGCTCCAACCCTGCGGAAAGGCGCCGCCTGGGCTGGACGACATTCCTGCAGGCAGCACAAAACAAGGTACACGGCGCGGAAGTGCGCTATTTGCTGCAGCGGGCTTGAGCAGCTCACACCTGGAAAGTGAGGCAAGCATGAAACATGCGGGACGCGGCGTCATCCGGCTCGGAGACGCAACCGATCACGGTGGCAAGGTCACCAGCGCATCGTCCGGCAGCACCGTCATGGGGAAGACTGCGGCGCTGGCTGACGACACAACGTTCTGCCCCAAGTGCAAGGGCAGTTTTCCGATCACGCCGGATGGCGCCGGCGCAAAACACATGGGCAAGCCGTACGCCTATGACGGCGATGCCACCGCCTGCGGCGCCCACCTGATCACATCCCTGTAACGGAGGCAGGCCATGCATGCAAGCATCCAGGCGGCACTGTCGGCCTTCGACCTCGCCGCGCAAGACCGGCGCCTGCTGAAGATCGAGTTCCCCCATGAAGATGGGCCAGCCGGCGCCATCCTGCTGGTCAATTCGCTGACTGCCAGGGAGGAGGTGTCGCGCGACTTCCGTTTCGAGGCCGAACTGCTGTCCGATGACGCGCATATTGCGCTCAAAGCCATGATGGGCCGCATGGTCACCATTTCCATGGTGCGCGACGATGGCACGCTGCGCCACTTTAACGGCTACGTGGGCGAGTTTTGCTTGTTGCGCGCCGATGGCGGCTTTGCGTGGTACCGCATGGTGCTGCAACCATGGCTGGCCTTCGCCCGGTTGCGTCAGGACAACGTGTCCTTTCATGGCCAAAGCGTGATGCAGCTGACCGAGACGACCTTTGCCCATTACGATCAACGCGACTGGAAAACCAGCATCCATGGCGCCGATCCGCAGATCACCTGCGCCAACCAGCACAATGAAACCGACTACAACCACCTGCACCGGCGTTGGGAGGCGCTGGGCTGGCATTACTGGTACGAGCACCGCGCCGATGGCCATACGCTTTGGCTCGCAGACAACAGCACCTTGGCTGACATGATCGCCACGGCATCTGGCGAAGGCGCCATACATTTCCACTCCGAGTCGGGATCCATGGAAGACGATGGCCTGCAACAGTGGCAAGCCGTGCGCCGGCTCGGCTCCGGGCAGCTGACCTTGGCCAGTTTCGACTATAAAAATCCCCAACCGCGCCTTGCCAGCGGCTACTCACTGAATCGCCAGGGTGATGTATTTGCCCACGAGCTATATGAAAACACGGGCGCCTATGGCTATAGGAATATCGATGAGGGAGAATCCCTGGCGCAACGCCGCATGGAAGAAAGCGACCATTTGCGCCAGTATTTCGAGGCGGCCGGCAATCACCGTGGCGCACAGCCAGGCCTTTGTTTCCGGCTCGATGGACATTTCAGCGCCGAGGAAAAACGCTGCCAGCCCGGCCAGGAACGCCCTGACAGCATTGCCGAACGCGAGTACCTGATCCTGTCAGTCGTGCATAGCGCCAGCAATAATTATCAGCTTGGCCCCGGCGCACTCTCCCACTATGTCAACAAGTTGGTATGCGCACGTCGGGACATCCGCTGGCGGCCGGGCCGCAGCTACAACAGCACGCCATGCATCGTTGCCGGCGTGCAGACGGCGCTGGTCGTCGGGCCGGCCGGGGAGGAAATCCATACCGATGCACTGGGACGCATACGCCTGCAATTCCACTGGGACCGCCTGGGTGAATTCGATGAGCACAGTTCCCCATGGATACGCGTCATGATGCCGATGGCGGGACCGCAAATGGGGCAAATCGCCTTGCCGCGCGTGGGCCAGGAAGTCGTCGTGCAATTCCAGGACGGCAATATCGACCACCCCATCGTCATCGGCGTGGTCTACAACAGCGCCAATCCGCCGCCGTGGCAATTGCCGCAGCAACGTGCCCTGTCCGGCTTGCGCAGCCGCGAACTGGGCGCCCGCAGCGCCAACCATCTCGTGCTCGACGATACCAAGGGGGCGATCCAGGCGCAGCTGCGCAGCGAGCACCAGGATAGCCGGCTTTCATTGGGCAACATCACCCGCATCGACGACAACGCAGGCCGCAAGGAGGCGCGCGGTGTGGGTTTTGAATTGGCCAGCAACGCCTGGGGCGCCCTGCGCGCGGCCAAAGGCATGCTGATCACTACCGAAACGCCGACAGGCGGTGGCTCGGTCAAACAACTCGACGAAACACAGGCTCGCCTGGCGCAAGCACGCCAGTTACAGCAAGGCTTGGCCAGCGTGGCCGTCGACGCCGGCGCGCAAGACAGCGCAGCACAACAAGGTGCCGTGGCCGAATCCATCCAGCGGCAAAACGCTGCCATCAAGGGGAGCGCCGGCGATTTCCCTGAGCTGTCTGAACCGCATCTACTGCTGGCCAGTCCGGCCGGCATCGAGCTGAGCACGGCCCAGTCGATTCACCTGGCCGCCAGCGAGCATGTGGCGCTCACCAGCAGCAAGAATATTTCACTCGCCAGCGGCGACAGCCTGTTTGCCAGCATCGCCAAGACCTTCAGCCTGTTCGTGCACAAGGCTGGCATGAAACTGATCGCCGCCAGCGGCAAGGTGTCCATCCAGGCCCACAGCGACGAGGTGGAAATCCTCGCCCAGAAAGTCTTGTCTCTGATCAGCGAAGCGGACTGGGTCAACATCAAGGGCAAGAAAGGCGTACGCCTGCACGGCGCCAACCACATGCTGGAAATCAGCGACAAAGTGCAGTTCTTTACGTCCTCCCCTGTGCTCTTCAACGGCAACCTGGAAACCTTGGCGCCAAAGAGCGTGTCGCAGGAATTTAATGAGAGGCCAATAACTCGTTTTGATCAGGCCGTGCGGCTACTGCAAGTCGATGGTACACCTGCCCCTGATATAGCTTTTGAGTTAATACGCGAAGATGGCCACAAAATCAGCGAAAAGAGTAGCAGTGATGGACACACCCCTGTACAGAAAGGGGATGGCATGGATAGCTACACAATACGCTACAAGGGAGAACTTCCATGAGTGACGATACGGACTTGAATAAGCACGGCAATCACCAAGGCGAGTTTCGGCAGACTGTTGGCGGATGGGCGGAATACACAGTTAATATGACTGAAATAAAAGATACGATTCGTCATGACGTAACTATTCCACCCAAGAAAATAATTCCTATCATATTTCTACCTGGGGTTATGGGTAGCAATTTACGCATGAGCAAGACACGTCAAAAAGAACTGGATAAAACCGACAACATCGCCTGGAGGCCAGATGATATGTTGGATGCTGTAGGAAAAATTAATGCAGTCGAAGGCAATGGAATTGGCGGGTGGTTTAGAACTGCATCACCGGCGCAGCGCCAAATGGCCCTAGATCCAAATGAAACCGAGGTTGAATACTATATATACACCGAAAACAAAGGTAGATTTGAACCTAGTGGAAGCATTACAGTGACTTCTGATACACGGCATAAAAACATTCCGTATGATCTCCCTGAAGTTCCGCCATTAATTACTATCAGCAAGAAAAAACGAGCAGAAAATGCATCCTACAAGTCACCAGGCGTACTGGACACCTACCTTTCTCCGGATGTGCGTGAAACACCGGCACAAATTGCCCGTTGGCGAGGTTGGAGTGAAGTACTTTTTACCGGTGCCTATGGAGAAATGCTAAAAACTACAGAATTTTTCATGAACAACATAATAAAAAAAGGAGAAGTATTACCTAACTGGCGACAAAAATCATCAAAAAGTGAAAAAAGTTCACATCCTGAAATTACATCGCTGTTGATGAAAAATCCTCAGGAATTTGGGGCATCCTCTGGCGCGACCATTACCGAGGCAGATCTTAAAACAATAGCTCCGTGCTGGTACCCCGTTCATGCCATGGGCTACAATTTCTTGAAGAGCAATGCAGACTCCGCAAAAGTCATTGCGGACCGAATACGTGGTCTTGTCGCAGGATACGAAAAATGCGGTTTTAAATGTAAAGAAGTAATCCTGGTCACGCATAGTATGGGCGGGTTATTAGCGCGTGCCTTGATACATCCAAACTATGGCAACCTAGTTAATGATAAAAATATCAATATACTAGGTATTTATCACAACGTCATGCCATCGACAGGAGCAGCAGGCGCGTATAAACGCATGCGGTTCGGATTCAAGGAAAAGTCTGGCTTTAAGGCGGACGTCGAAGCAAAAATTCTTGGCATCGATGGCAAACATGCCACAGCCGTCCTGGCGAACGCACCTGCTCCATTAGAAATGATGCCAGGCACAGCCTATGGTTCGAACTGGCTTAAAGTGATCGATGCAAAAGACCAAGTACTGTGGAGCTGGCCTTCTGAAAAACAAACGGCATTGGAAAGTATTTATCTGCAGCCGGCCAGTAACTGGTGGCGCCTCATCAATCCACTATGGATAAATCCCGCAAATATCCCTGATGGCCGAGGCGGCGGTTTGGGAAATGTAAAGAAAAGATTAACAGAAGCTTCTATTTTTTCAAAATCAATAGAAAATTCATTTCACAACTTAACCTATGCCAGTTATTGCGACTCAAAAGAATTTCTTAGTTACGGAGAAATAGTTTTCAAAGTCATTGACGGAATGAATGAAGGACTATTTGACTTTTCAAAAAAAGATCAAGTCCCTTCGGCAGAAAAATGGAAATTACTTAGTGACGATGCGAAGGGAACACTGACCGTTCAAGCTGGATCACGCGTATTGAAACTAAAACTACAAACAGCGGCATCACCCGGCGACGACACTGTTCCCGCAACCCATTCAGCTCAACATATTAAAGGCAATCTTTTCCGCCACGGGCAGAAAGAAGGCACCGGCTATAAACATCAGGATAGCTACGCAGACAAAAAAGTCTTGGCATCGATGATTTATTCCATAGTTCAGATCGCAAAAAAAGCAGATTGGTCTTGAAATGAAAACCCTATTTAGAAAAATATTTATTTTCACAATTATTACATCCTCAATAAACGCTTGCACACAAACCTACACAGACAAGGAGGAAATCGTGCCTGGAACTGTAAAATTAAATGATCGCCTGACAACCATATTTTCAAAAACAAAACTATTGTGCTTTGGTCGCTATGCCTTGAAAGTTCCAATAGGAACAAAATTAATAATTGGAAGTGGGAATGTTGACATAATTGAAGCAAACTCAGAAAAAGTCGCATCTATAATTAATGAGGACATAGAAAGAATATATTTTAAAGATGAAACTGCGGAAATAACTTACAACAAAGAAGGCCCCATCGAAAATAGCTGGCAGTTACGCTATTATGAAAGCAGCATAGCCAAGGAATTTAATCTTTTCTTTTTTCGAACCTATATCACCAAAGGAAATTTCACATTCATCGCAGGAGATGCCGTATCGAATGGGCAACGAGAGGAAGATGTGGCTAAACGTCAGCATATTCTCGCCAAAAATATTCGATTGCGTGATGAAGAGGAGGTTCCTGAAGATCCAGGGCTTTGCCTCGAACATGGTTTTTTGGCGGAACAATTATATAAGACGCAAGAAATCGATAGTGCAGGTATTTATATTCCAAGTCTTCCAGATGTGCGTTTTTCCATCAGCTCAAACAAGGATGCATACGGCGATTATCCACCCGAACAGTTTGAGAAAGAGGAACGGGAAGAGTTATCTTTGCTTAACCGCATACAAAGTGCAAAAGATATACAGGGGAGCAATTATCCCAAGCGCACCTTGCTACGCGAAGGCAAGCGCACCGTTCAACACTGGAAAGGCGAAGAGTCGCTGATACGGCGTACCGATGGTGTCCATGATTTTGAATGGGCATTGGTAGGCAAACCGAAAGACATCGCAAATCCGTCCGTACTGGAAGTCAAGATGTACACCAAAGTCGCCCACAACATGGTCGGTGCCGCCGAAGCATCATCGCTGACCGACGAGGAGGCTATCGCCTTGTGGGACAAGCTGCTGTCCGGCCTGAAGTTCCGGGTAAAAGTACCGGGTGCACCGCCGGGGTCCTACTATATCGATCCGGACAAGCCGGCGCAGTGACGGCTGGCTGAGCGCAGCATGAACTCTTGCTGGCGTGCTGCCAGCCATTGCGCTAGCATGGCCTTTTGCCCGGAAAGCGTCCATGACCATCACCCTGCGTCCCGCCCTTGATTCCGATATCGATGCCCTGTGGGCCCTGCGCACGGTGGCCGTGCGCGTCAGTTGCGCCATGCATTATGCGCCGGAGCAAATTACTGCGTGGACGGCTACGCCTGTGCCGCGGGCGTATGGCGCCATGCTGGCCGCGGGTGGCGGCGTCGTGGCGATGCAGGACGAGGCCATTGCCGGCTACGCCATGCTCGATGCGGACAAGCAGGAAGTGGAGGCCGTGTTCGTCGATCCGGCGCGTGCGGGACTCGGCATCGGCAAGCGGCTGCTGGCGGCGCTGGAGCAATTGGCGCGCGGCCACGGCATTGCGTGCCTGCACCTGTCCGCATCGCTCAATGCCGTGCCGTTTTACCGGGCCGCAGGGTTTATTTCCTTGCGCGAGGAAGCGTATGCGCACCCCAGCGGCATCAGCCTGGCCAGCGTGGCGATGGAAAAGGCGCTGGCGGCCGCCTGAGCCTTCAGTCCTGGCCGGCTTCGGACTCGGCCAGGCATTGCTGCAGTTTCGCGATCAGGGCGCGCACCTCGTCGCCGCCCAGGTCCAGCGGGTCGCCTTGCGCGCCGACGGCGATCAGGCAGATGGCCGAGCCGTCGTACCAGGCGTCCAGGCGTTCCTCATTCATATTGTTCCGATTCGCATTGCAAATCCATCAACAAATCATCTGGCGCCGCGATGCTGGCGCTGCCTTGCGGCACGGGAAACACGAAAGCCAGCTGCTTATTGTTCGCCATGCCGGGCAGCCATTTAGCCAGAAAATCATCGAGCCCGATGGCGCGCGGCTGGAAATGTTCCCAGTCGCCGCTGGCGCACGCTTGCGCGAATGCCGCTTCCGGCCAGAACGGTATCGCCACCTTGCCGTCAAGCTGCGCCGTGGCCCAGCCGTCATGGTGCAAGCCCCACACTTCTTGCGTATCGGCCACCTTGCGCACAAAGTAGGCATGACGCTCGGCGGACGGCAGCCCCGCCACCTGCTTGAACTTGTCAGGATGCATGCTCGTCCCCTGCCTCGTCCCATACCCGCAGTTGCGGCGTGCACCAGCCCGTCACCATGTCGAGGGCGTCCAGTATCACGTCTTCCAGCGGCCCCTCCTGCGCGCCGTCCTCCATAGACGGGCGCAATTCCTGCAGCAAGGCGGCCACTTGCTGCGCCGTCACGCCGCCGGCCTTGTAGCGCAGCAGGATGGCGCGCAGCGTCAATAACTCTGCCCTGGCGTCCAGCGCGGCCCGCAAGTCCTTGTCGATATCGGCGATGATGGTTTGCGGCATGTCAATCCGCCTCCCATTCGATGGCGGCCGGCCGCGCCCCGCCTGTCTTGAAGAACGCGACAAACGCCCGCTGGCATTCTTCCACATCAATGCACCACGCTTCCGGATACTCGTCCACCTGGCCATTGGCCAGCAGGTAGCTGCAGGCGCCGTCCGCCTCTTCGTCGCCCAGCGAGTGAAAACTCAGGTCGTCCTGTCCCGACAGATACATCAGCCAGGCATTGCCGCCATTGCGCAGCATGCACAGGGCCGGGCCCTGCTCCGCATCCATGGCCAGGGTCAGCCACAGTTCGCACTGGGCCAGCGCGCGCGCCTCCTGCAGCGCCTGTTCCAGCGCAGCGATGGTGTCAACGGCGCGCGGTTCGCCATGCAGATTCAATTCCATCGTCATGCCGGTTCTCCACTCTTTTTCCCGCTCAAATCGTTTGTCGCCAGCGCCGTGCTCAGGTACAGCTTGCCGCTCAAGTCTTTCAATAAACTGCTCTGGCGCAGGCGGTCCATCACGGGGCCCTTCACTTCGGCCAGATTCAGGCTGATGCCGCGCTTGGCCAGCGCGCCATTGAGTTCGATCAAGCCCAGCAAGGCCGTGCTGTCGATCTGGTTGACGGCCGACAGCACCAGCACCAGGTGGCGCGCCGTCGGGTGGCCGCGCAGCTCGTCTTCCACGCGCTCCGTCACGGCTTCGACGTTGCCGAAGAACAGACCCGCATCGATGCGCAACAGCAAGACGTCCGGCAAGGTTTGCGCCTCATAGCGCTCCACGTTGCGGAAGTGCTCGCTGTTCGGGATGCGGCCCAGCACGGCGATGTGCGGACGGCTGGCGCGCCAGATCAGGGTGCCCATCGACAACAGCACGCCGATCACCACGCCCGCTTCCACGCCCAGCACCAGCACGCCGGCCGTGGTCGCCAGCAGGGCCAGCGCATCGCTGCGGTCGTAGCGCCACGACAGTTTCAAGGTGTCCCAGTCCAGCAGGCTGCTGACGGCAAAGATGATGGTGGCGGCCAGAACGGGCAGCGGCAGCAGGGCCAGCCAGCCCGTGGGCGCCACCAGCGCCAGCGCCAGCAGGCCGGCCGTGATGATGCTGGCCAGCGGCGTGTTGGCGCCCGCCTGGAAATTGACGGCCGAGCGCGAAATCGAACCCGTGACGGGGAAGCCGCCCGACAACGCGCTGGCCACGTTGGCCGCGCCCAGGCCCAGCAGTTCGCGGTTGGTATGCAGCTTTTCGCCCCGTTTTTGCGCCAGGGTCTGGGCGGCGGACATGCTCATCAGGAAGATGATGAAGGCGATCAAGAGCGCTGGCGACAGCAAAGTGCGCCAATGGGCGCCGGAGGTGGCCAGGTTCAAGCCCGGCAAGCCGCTGGGCACGTGGCCCGTCGTCTGCACGCCCATCGCTTCCAGGCCGCCATAGGCGACGAGCGCGATGCCGGCCAGCACCAGCGCCATCGGCGCCAGGCGCGCGCCCACGTCGGCCGCCACCGGGTTCAGGCCGCAGCGCCGCAGCAGGCGCGACGCGTAGCGCTTGGACAGCCACAGGAACAGCAGGCCGGACAATCCAAGCACGAGGCTGGGCGCATGCCAGTGGGGAAGCGTCGCCCCCAGCAAGGGCGTGATCTGCCCCCAGATGATCAATATCGCGGCGCCATTGCTGAAACCGCTGATCACGGGGCGCGACAGGAAACTGGCCATGAAGCCCAGGCGCAGCACGCCGCACAGCAGCAGGACGAGGCCGCTGATGAAAGCCAGTTGGGCGGCCAGCACGATATACAGGGAGGAGCCGGGGTCGGCCAGCGGCGCCAGGGCGGCGGCCGTCATCAGGGAAACGATGGCCATGGGACCCACCGATTGCGTCATGCTGCTGCCGAACAGGGCGTACAGCACGGGCGGCAGGATGCTGGCGTAGATACCCACGACGGGCGGCAAGCCGGCCACCAGCGCGTAAGCCATGCCTTGCGGCACCATCATCATGGCGACCACGATACCGGCGGTGATGTCTCCGGCCAACAGAGGACGCCGGTATTGCCTGAGCCAGAGCAGCATGAATGATCCCGAAATCTGAAAACCGAAGCCTATCATGCGACGAGGCCGGTTGACAGGGGGCACGGGATCAGTCTTGCAGCAATTGCGCCTTCACGGCGTCGAGGATTTCCGCCGACAGCGCCTCGTCATCGACGGAACGGGCCAGCACCATGGCACCCACCATGGCGGCAAACGTGGCGATGGCCTGCTGGCGCCGCCGCTCTTGCGTGCAATCCGGCGCGCCGTCGGGCAGCAAGCCCTGCAGCAAGGCAAACTGCTGCTGCGTGGCCTTCGTAAACGCGGGACGCGCGCCGGGCGACATGCGCGCCACGTCGACGCCCATGGCCGCCGCCGGGCAGCCGCCGCCGGGCTGGTCGCGGTGTTTCGGGGTGAGGTAGTTGTCGATAATCGCCGGCAGCGCCCGCTGCGGGTCGCTGGCGACCTTCGCCTGCCAGCCTTCCAGCGATTTCTCCAGGGCATGCTGGCACGCCTCGATCATCAAGTCTTCCTTGGACGCGAAATGGCCATAGAAGCCGCCATGCGTGAGGCCCGCGTTCTTCATCAGGTCGGCCACGCCGATGCCGTCGTAACCCTTTTCGCGGAACAACCTTGCCGCCACCTCCACGATGCGCTCGCGGTTCAGCGCCGCCTGCTCCCTGCTCACTTTCATGCTGCCCTCCCACATTTATGTCAACCATCATATAACTTTGCGCCCGTTTGCGCCACTCTGTTAGCAAGCGCACCGTGCGATGCGGGTGGCGCGCCGATACTGGATAGTCGTTTCCAGGGAGGCCAGCATGAACGAGAACAAGGACCAGTCCGCCGGCAATTTGCAGCGCAGCATCCAGCAGGAGCAAGATCAGAAAGATAAACAGCCCGATGCCGCCAGGCAAGACAAACGGGACAGCAAATCCCCCGTGCAGACGGGCAGCCGCAGCCAGCCGGCACCTCCCCTGCCCGCCCAGCACCTGGACAAGCCCGGCAGCGAGACGCAGATGCAGCTGAAACCGCGCTTCCTGGCGCCCGACTACTGCGGCAGCGGCAAGCTGGCCGGCATGGTGGCCATCGTCACGGGCGGCGATTCGGGCATCGGCCGCGCCGTGGCCGTGCTGTATGCGCGCGAAGGGGCCGATGTCGCCATCATTTACCTGAACGAGCACGCGGACGCCCACGAAACGAAGCGCTACGTGGAAGCGGAAGGCCAGAGCTGCCTGTTGATTGCCGGCGACGTGCGCGACCAGGGCTTTTGCCAGCAAGCCGTCAGCCAGGTATTGGACAAGTTCAGCCATATCGACGTGCTGGTGAACAACGCCGCCTTCCAGGAACACGCCGAATCGCTGCTGGAGCTGAGCGAGGAACGCTTCGACCTCACCATGAAAACCAATGTCTACGGCTACTTTCACATGGCCAAGGCCGTGCTGCCCCACTTGCAGCGCGGTGCGTCCATCATCAACACGGGCTCCGTGACGGGCTTGCACGGCTCGAAGCACTTGCTCGACTATTCCACCACCAAGGGCGCCATCCATGCGTTCACCATGGCGCTGGCCGGCAACTTGCTGGACAAGGGCATCCGCGTCAACGCCATCGCGCCCGGCCCCGTGTGGACGCCGCTCAACCCGGCCGACAAGTCGCCCGAGGACATCCGGCAATTCGGCGCGGACACGGACATGCGCCGCCCGGCCCAGCCCGAGGAACTGTCGCCCGCCTACGTCTTCCTGGCCTCGCCCGCCTGTTCCAGCTATATCAGCGGCATCGTCCTGCCCGTCACCGGCAGCGCAGGGGATTGAGCGATGGCGCGCGGGAACTTGCACAAGACGGCCTGAACCACGCACCCGCTGCGGCAGCATCGCCAGGAAGATAAATGCATTGACTTTGGTCAAGCTTCTCGCTACGTTATGCACACAGCCTGCCGCCCGGCAAGCCCTGTCATGCGTGCGGAAAAAATGGATGCCGAGTTAGATCAGCTTATCCTCAGCGGCGCCCCTGGCGGCGTTGTCATCACGAGCGAAGACCATGTCGTCGTGCGCTGGACGGCGGGGGCGCAGCGCATTTTCGGCTATGCCAGCGACGAAGCGCTGGGCCGCACGCTGTGGGAACTGATCTCGCTGCCGGGACAGGCCGAAGCTGGCCCGCTGATCGCCGAGCAGCTGACCCTGCACGGCAGCTACGACCGCGAATCGCTGCGGCGGCGCAAGGATGGCGAGCTCATCTACGTCGACGTGGCTTGCCAGGCCGCACAGCGCGCACCGGACGGCCCCCGCTACCTGATTTCCACCATGAAGGACACGACCTTGCTGAAGGCGGCGCGCGACGCCCAGTTCGTCGACGTGCGCTACCGCGTGCTGTTCGAATCGACGCCGGACAGCGTCATCATGGTCAATGCGACGGGCGCCATCGTGCTGGCCAACCAGCAGGCGCAGCGCCTGTTCGGCTATGCGGAAGGCGAATTGAGCGGCAGGCAAATCGATAGCCTGCTGCCGCAACGCCTGCGCCATGCGCACGTGGGGCACCGCGCGCGCTATTTCGACCAGCCGCGCACGCGCACCATGGGCGCCGACCTGGAATTGCTGGGCTTGCGCAAAGACAACGTCGAATTCCCCGTGGAAATCAGCCTGTCGCCCATCCAGACGGAAATCGGCACCTTCGTCATCAGCGCCATCCGCGACGTCAGCGACCGCCGCCGGGCCGAGCAAAAGTTCCGCGGCTTGCTCGAATCGGCGCCGGACGCCATCGTCATCGTCAACGGCGATGGCGAGATCGTGCTCGTCAACTCGCAAACGGAACGCCTGTTCGGCTACTCGCGCGCGGAGTTGCTCGGGCGCAATGTTGAAGTGCTGATCCCGGCCCGCTATGCACACGATCATCCGCATCACCGCCAGTCCTTTTCCGCGGCGCCGCGCGCCCGCTCCATGGGCGCGGGCCTGGAACTGTACGGCTTGCGCCGCGACGGCACCGAATTTCCCGTCGAAATCAGCCTGTCGCCGCTGGAAACGGAAGAAGGCATGCTGGTTTCGTCGGCCATCCGCGACATCACGGAACGCAAGCGCATCGAGCGCACGCTGAACGAACAGAAAATCGAACTCGAACGGGCCAGCCAGGCGAAGGACCGCTTTCTCACCAGCATGTCGCACGAACTGCGCACGCCGCTGAACGCCATCCTCGGCTTCGCCCAGCTGCTGGCCAATGAAGCCCTGCCCGCGACCGCGCTGCAAAAGCGCACCTTCGTGCAAAACATCGTCACCTCGGGCCGCCACCTGCTCACCCTGATCAATGAAATCCTCGACCTGGCGAAGATCGAATCGGGCAGCCTGAGCCTGTCGATGGAAGCGGTGACGCTGCCCGCGCTGATCGAGGAAGTGCGCGTGATGGTGGAAGACCAGGCGCAGCAGCGCCAGATTCACCTGGTGTTTCCGGCCTGCGAGGCGCTGACGCTCAGGGCCGACCATACGCGCCTCAAGCAAGTGCTGCTGAACCTGCTGTCAAACGCCATCAAGTACAACCGGCCGGCCGGCAAGGTGGAGCTGGAAGTCTCGCAGCCCGAGGCGCAACGCGTGCGCATCGCCATCCGCGACACGGGCAAGGGACTGGACGATGCGCAGATGGCCGAGCTGTTCCAGCCGTTTAACCGCCTGGGACAGGAGGCGGGCAGCGAAGAAGGCACGGGCATCGGCCTGGTCGTCACCAAGCGCCTGGTCGAGCTGATGGGCGGCAGCATGGGCGTGCACAGCTGCCTCGGCGTGGGCAGCGTGTTCTGGATTGAACTCGATACGATGGCAGCGCCGCCCGAAAGGATGCCGCTGGAGACGGAAGGGTTGCCCGAGCCTGCCTGCGATGCCGGGGGCGATGCCGACGGCGGCCAGGCGCTGCTGCTGTACGTGGAAGACAATCCGGCCAGCCTGCGCCTGGTGGAAGACATCGTCAGCTTCCTGCCCCACCTGCGCATGATCTCGGCCACCGATGCGCGCCAGGGCATCGCGCTGGCGCTGGAACGCCGCCCGGACGTGATCTTGATGGATATCAACCTGCCCGGCATGAATGGCAACCAGGCGCAACGCATCCTGCGCAACGATACGCGCACGGCGCACATCCCCGTCATCGCCCTGACGGCGAATGCCATGAAGGGCGATATCCGGCATGGCCTGGCCGCGGGCTTTTTCCGCTACCTGACCAAACCCGTCGAGATTCCCCAGCTCAACGCGGCCATCGACGAAGCGCTGCAGCTGGCGCGCGCCGTCGTGCCGTTCAGGCAGGAGGACTGAAGGCCAGCTTTTTCATCGCAGCATCGAGTCCCTTCGCACTGCGCGCATAGCCATTCCACGGCGCGTTGCCCATGTCGAGGCGGCTGTGGACATTGCCCACGTTCCATTGGTCGCCCGCTTTCAGCTGGTCGAGTTCCTCCCAGGCCAGCGGCACGGAAATGCCCAGCCCGGAACGCGTGCGGGCCGACCAGGCGCACACGGTGGTGGCACCCCGGCCATTGCGCAAATAATCGATGAAAATCTTGTCGACCCGGTTGGCGGGACCGCTCTTGACGACAAAACGCGTCGGGATGTGCTGCGCCATGTGCGCCACGATGGCTTGCGAAAACGCCTTCACCGTCTCCCAGTCGTGTTGCGGGCGGATCGGCACGACCACGTGCAAGCCCTTGCCGCCGCTGGTTTTCAGGAACGCGGGCAAGCCCAGCTGCGTCAAAAAGGCCCGCAGCAGCACGGCCGCTTCCCGGATGGCGGGCCAGGCCACGCCCTTGCCCGGGTCCAGGTCGAACACCAGGCGATTCGGCGTGTCGTAGGCGCTGGCCAGCGCATTTTGCGTGTGAAACTCCACCACATTCCACTGCGCCGCCGCCAGCAAGCCTTGCAGGCTGGCCACGGCCAGCATGGGCGGGTGTCCGGGGTCCAGCCTGGCATCGAGCTGCTTGACGCCTGGCATGGCCGACGACTCCGCATGTTTCTGGAAAAACAGCTCGCCGCCCACGCCCGCCGGCGCGCGCACGAGCGACACGGGCCGGCCGCGCAGGTGCACGAGCATCAGCTTGCCCACCAGCGCGTAATAGCGCACCAGGTCGATCTTCCTGGCGCCGCTGTCCCTGTCGATGACCCGGTCCGCATGGCTGACCCTGAAACTGGCCGGCAAGGCGCCGTCCGGCGTGGAGGTGTTCTGCATCGTCTTCTCCCTGTCGATCGGGCCGCCGCCGGTGACGAATTCCTGGCGCAGCCCGCATTTGAGCTTGACACCGTCCCCGGAACGGCGCGTGGCCTTGAGTCTAGGCCGCCGCGGCACCTGGCGCGGTACGCCAGCTAACAGAGCGCCTGCCCCGGCAAATGTAAGTGTTTGTAATTAGATCAAATCGTTGTCAACGCGATTGCCATACGGCGCGTTTTTGGCTCAGTGACAGGGGAAATGCATCTCCTGAACTACAACCCCACTTCTCGAGGAACTGCACCATGAAAAAAGTAATCGCTACTCTGATCGCCGGCTTGTTCGCTACCGCAGCCTTTGCTCAAACGCCAGCCGTGCCTGCCAAGGCCGAAGCCAAGCACACCAAGGAAGTGGCAAAAGCGGAAGCCAAGGAAACCAAAGCCGTAGTCAAAGCCGATGCGAAAGAAGCAGTCGTCGCCGCCGATGCCAAGGCCGATGTCGCCAGCGCCAAGGCCGACGCAGCCGCCACCAAGGCAAAAGCCCATCACAAAGCGAAAAAAGCCAAAGCCAAGGCTGACGAAGCCAAGACTGAAGCAACCGCAGCAGCAGCCAAGTAAGTCCCTCCGCGCTTTTTCCGCGCCACACAAAAAGACAGCTTCGGCTGTCTTTTTGCATTTTCATGCCGCCTTCTTCAATGAACATCGCTTAAATCACCTGATTGTAAGAAAGTGTAAACAAGGTCAACCATAACCTTCCGGGGCGCGTTTTCTGCTCAGTGACACGGGAATTATCCCGGCACCAACAGACATACCAGACAAACCACCACAGAGGACTGCACCATGAAAAAAGCAATTGTTACCCTGATCGCCGGCCTGTTCGCTACCGCAGCCTTTGCCCAAACCCCTGCCGCCCCGGCAGCGTCGGCCCCCGCCAAAGTGGAAGCGGCGCACACCAAGGCTGTCGTCAAAGCCGACGCCAAGGAAGCGCAAGCCGTCGTGAAAGCGGATGCAAAAGAAGCGAAAGCCGTCGTCGCCGCGAAAACGGAAGTGGCCAGCGCAAAAACGGAAGCAACTGCCACCAAGGCCAAGGCGCACCACAAAGCCAAGAAAACCAAGGCCAAGGCGGACGCAAAACTGGCTTCAGCCACCGCTGCAGCGCCAGCATCTGTACCAGCGCCAGCAGCCGCCAAGTAATCATCGACACACCATCACTTACCACTTGCCAGGAAAATAAAATGAAAAAAGTTATCGCTACCCTCATCGCCGGCCTGTTCGCTACCGCAGCCTTCGCCCAAACCCCTGCCGCCCCGGCAGCGTCGGTTCCCGCCAAGGCGGAAGCAGCCCACACGAAAGCCGTCGCCAAGGCAGAGGCCAAGGAAACCAAGGCTGTCGTGAAAGCGGACGCCAAGGAAGCGGTCGTCGCAGCCGATGCGAAAGCCGATGTCGCCAGCGCCAAGGCCGACGCCAAAGCCACCAAGGCCAAGGCCCATCACAAGGCCGGCAAAGCCAAGGCAAAAGCGGATGCGGCAAAAGCGGACGCCGCAGTTGCTGCCACACCGGCAAAGTAAGCCAAATGTAGCCACTCAAGCGCATCCGCCGGGTCTGCGCTTGCTTGGCCACTTCGCGTACCAGGGACAGCTTCGGCTGTCCCTTTTGCATGGTGCTCGTCCGGCGCGCCTTCACGCAAACTTCATCGAACAGGCCAGCTTGCGCGCGACAAAACGGCGCAATTGGGCGACACTGGCAATCCGACCATCGCCACGAAAGCTGTCCATGCGCCGCCTGCCGTTCTCACTATTGAGTGCCCTCTTCCTGTCATGCCCTGTCCTGGCGCAGGACAGCGCCCCCGCCATCCTCGATCAAGTCCTGCAAGCCCGGGACGGCGACAGCCATGGCGACTTGCGCGCCGTCCTCGTGCTGCGCGACGGGGCCATCGTCGCCGAGCGCTATTACAACGGCGAGACGGCCGACACCCTGCACGACATCCGCTCGGCCGGCAAGAGCATCACCGCGCTGCTGGTGGGTGCGGCCGTGGCGCGCGGCCAGCTGGCGACAACAAAAACGGTGGGCGGCTACTGGCCCGAAGTCGCTGCCAGCCCGGCGGGCAAGGTCGTCCTCGACGACTTGCTGACCATGCGTTCGGGCCTGGCCGCCTTCGATGAAGACGAACACTCGCCCGGCAATGAAGACAAGCTCGATGAAGCGCCCGACCCCGCCGCCTTCGTGCGCGGCGTGCCGGCCGCAACAAAGCCGGGCAGCATCTACCGCTACAACTCGCTGGGTTCCTACATTGCCGGGCGCGTGGTGGAAAACGCCAGCGGCGCCGACCTGGAAGACTACGCCGCCAAGGCGCTGTTCGCGCCGCTGGGCATCACGCGCTGGAGCTGGGGCCGCGACGTGGCACGCCACCCGAAAGGCCAGGGCAACCTGTCGCTGCGCGCACGCGACACGGCAAAAATCGGCCAGATGGTGCTGGACGACGGCGTATTTGACGGCAAGAGGGTGATCGACGCCGCCTGGCTCAAGGCAGCGCTGGCGCCGCGCGTGGCCATCGGCGCCGTCGACCGCTATGCCGACAGCTACGGCTATTTCTGGTACGCGAAGACGCAGGACGTGGCCGGGAAAAAGATCGCCGTGCATTTCGCCTCGGGCAATGGCGGCAACAAGATCTACGTGATACCGGCGCGCCGCATGGTGGTGAGCATCGCATCGAGCGCGTACGGCAAGGGCTACGGGCAGCGCCGTTCGGAAGACATCCTGAAAGCCATTTTGGCCGCGGATGCCACGCAGATGTAAGCGATTGTAATGACCGTCAACGCAAGCGTCCGGGGGCGCGTTTTATGCTCAGTGACACGGGAATCATCCCGGCACCAACAGACATACCAGACAAACCACCACTGAGGACTGCACCATGAAAAAAGTAATTGCTACCCTGATCGCCGGCCTGTTCGCAACCGCTGCCTTTGCTCAAACGCCAGCAGCTCCCGCAGCCTCGGTTCCCGCCAAAGTGGAAGCAGCCCACACCAAGGCCGTCGTGAAAGCGGATGCCAAGGAAGCGCAAGCCGTCGTGAAAGCGGACGCCAAAGAAGCGAAAGCTGTCGTCGCCGCGAAAACGGAAGTCGCCAGCGCAAAAACGGAAGCTGCCACCACCAAGGCCAAGGCGCATCACACTGCGAAAAAAACCAAGGCCAAGGCAGATGCCAAACTGGCGTCGGCCACCGCTGAAGCAGCGCCTGCAGCAAGCAAGTAATCCAGTCCATCAGCACCCGATTTTCATTCGCGCCATTACCTTATAGGATTTCATCATGAAAAACGTTATCGCCACCCTGATCGCCAGCCTGTTCGCCACCGCCGCTTTCGCCCAGACGCCAGCCGCACCTGCAGCACCGGCCGCTCCAGCAGCTTCCGCCGCCGCCGTTGCACCAGCAGCCAAGGCTGAAGCGCCAGCCGCCGTCAAACCGGCCGCGCACAAGAAAGCCAAGCATCACAAGGCGAAGAAAGCAGCACCGGCAACGCAAGCAGCTCCGGCCGCAGCGGCAGCTTCCGCACCAGCAGCAGCGCCAGCCAAGTAATCGGCGCCATGCAGGCAAAAAAGACAGGGTCTTCCCTGTCTTTTTTTTCGTCCGTTTATTTTGGCATCAGCACCGTGTCAATGACATTGATCACGCCATTCGATTGATACACATCATAGGTGCTGATATTGGCGCTGTTGCCGCCCTCGTCCATCAAGACGATGTTGTGCATGCCGTTCATGGCGAACATCAGCTTGCCGCCGCTGGCCGTGGGCAAGGTGGCTTTACCGTCGTGCATCTTGATTTCCTTCGCCAGCGCCTTGAAGTCGTATTTGCCGGGCACCACGTGGTAGGTGAGGATCTTCGTCAGGGTCGCCTTGTTTTCCGGCTTCACCAGGGTCTCGACGGTGCCTGCGGGCAGCTTGCCGAAGGCCGCATTCGTCGGCGCGAACACGGTGAATGGACCCTTGCCTTTCAGGGTGTCGACCAGGCCGGCCGCCTTGACGGCAGCCACCAGGGTCGTGTGGTCGGCCGAGTTGACGGCGTTGTCGACGATGTCCTTGCTCGGGTACATGCTCTGGCCGCCCACCATGGTCGTCATGTCGGCGGCAAACGGGGCGCTGGCGGCCAGCAGGGAAGTAAAGGCGGTGACAAACAGTGCTGCGGGAATAAAGGTGCGCATGATGGTATCTCCTGGATGACTGCATTTGCGTGATTGCAGGAGTACTTACGCGGCCTTGCCGCAAACGGATTCAACTCGCTGAAAACAAAAAAACGGCGCCGTGCAAGCGCACGACGCCGTTTTGACGATGTTTTCCTTGTCGCGGGCCGGACATGCCAGCCCGCGGTGCCGGAAATCAGTTGGCCGCCACCTGCGGCTCCGTCTCGCCCCAGCCGCCGCCCAGGGCGCGGATCAGCGCCACCGTGGTGACGGCGCGGTTGCCGCGCAGCTGCACGGCATTGCGCTCGATGGCCGCGAGGTTGCGCTGCGCGTCCAGCAGATCGAGGTAGCTGGAACGGCCCGCGTCGTACAGCTTTTGCGCCAGGTCGGCCGAGCGGCGCGCCGAGACGACGGCTTCGTCGATCTGCTGCGTCTGGCCCGACAGGATACGCAGGCCGGCCAGGTTGTCTTCCACCTCGGCGAACGCCACCAGCACGCTCTGGCGATACGTCGCCACCGACTCTTCCAGCTGCGCTTCGCTGCGGCTCACGGCCGCCTTGTTGCGGCCACCGTCGATGATGGGCATCGACATCAGGGCGCCCAGCAGCCAGGAGCGGCTGCTCCACTTGAAGATGTCCGAGAACGTATCGGACGCACCGCCGCCTGAGGCGTTCAGGGTCAACGCAGGGAACATGGCCGATTTCGCCACGCCGATGCGCGCATTCGACGCTTCCATGGTGCGCTGCGCCGATGCGATGTCGGGACGGCGCTCCAGCAGGGACGACGGCATGCCGGCCGGGATCACGGGCAGGAAGCCGCTGTCCTGCAGCGGGTTGACGGTCGCCGTGAAGCTGGCGGCCGGTTTACCCAGCAGGACGGCCAGCGCATGTTCGCTGGTCGCGCGCTGGCGCTGCAGGCCGATGGCTTCGGCGCGCGTCGTCGACAGCTCCGTGCGGGCACGGGACAAGTCGAATTCGCCGATATCGCCCAGGTCATAGCGGCGCTGGTTCACATGCACGCTTTCCTCGCGCAGGCTCACCGTCTGGGCCAATGTCGCCAGTTCCGCATCCGTGGCGCGCAGCTGGAAGTAGGTTTGCGCCACGTCGGCCTGCAAGGACAGCAGCACCGAGCGATAGGTCGCCTCCACGGCCAGCGCATCGCTGCGCGAGGCGCTGACGTTCGATGCCACCCGGCCGAACAAATCGACTTCGTAGCTGGCCGTCAGATTCGCCTGGTAGACATTCGTGGCCGCCACCGGCGCGCCGTTCGGCAAGCCGAGCGACACGGCGGAAGCGCGGTTGCGCTGGCCGCCCACGTTCACGCCCACTTGCGGGATGCGGTCCGCTTCGGCGATGCCGGCAATCGCCCTCGCCTGCTTGACGCGGGCGGCGGCGACGGCCAGGTTGGCATTGGCCTGCGTGGCTTCGTTGATCAGGCTTGTGAGGGCCGGATCATTGAAGGCCAGCCACCACTCGCCGCGCGCCTGGCGCTCGGCCGGCACGCCCTGCTTCCAGCGCGTGCCGTCGGCCGCCGTCTGCACGGCGGGCAAGGCTTGCGCTTCCTTGAACGCCGTCGGCGTCTCGATCTGCGGCTGCTTGAACTCCGGCGCCGCGCAGGCCGCCAGCAGCACGGCTGCGGCCATGGCGGTCAGCACAGGCTTGACGCGCCAGATGATTTCCTTGGTTTTCAATATATATCTCCTTCCAGGTTCAATGCTGGCGCGGCGGCAGGCTTGGCGGCAGCATCGGCTGGTTTTTTCTCAAAACGCTGCGCCAGGGTGCGCAGCAGTACGTAGAACACGGGCGTCAGGAACAGGCCGAAGAAGGTCACGCCCAGCATGCCGGCGAAGACCGCCACACCCATCGCATGGCGCATTTCCGAACCGGCGCCGTGCGAGAACACGAGGGGCACCACGCCCATGATGAAGGCGATCGACGTCATCAAAATCGGACGCAGGCGCAGGCGGCACGCTTCCAGCGCCGCTTGCACGACGGTGCGGCCATGCTCTTCCAGTTCGCGGGCAAATTCCACGATCAGGATCGCATTCTTCGACGCCAGCCCCACCAGCACGAACAGCGCGATCTGGGTAAACACGTTGTTGTCGCCACCGGTCAATTTGACGCCCAGCAAGGCGCACAGGATGGACATCGGCACGATCAAAATCACGGCCAGCGGCAGGGTCCAGCTTTCATACTGGGCGGCCAGCACGAGGAACACCAGCAGCACGCACAGAGGGAAGACATAGATCATCGTATTGCCGGACAAGATGTCCTGGTAGGTCAGCTCCGTCCACTCATACGAAATCCCCTGCGGCAGCACTTCCTTGGCGATGCGTTCCAGCGCGGCTTGCGCCTGGCCGCTCGACACGCCAGGGGCGGCGCCGCCGTTGAAATCGGCTGCGGCATACGCGTTGTAGCGCTGCACGCGGTCCGGACCATAGCTATCCTTGACGCGCATCAACGACGACAGCGGGATCATTTCGCCTTTGTCATTGCGTACCTTCAGCTGCGCGATATCCTGGGCATGTGAACGGAACGCCGCATCGGCTTGCACGCGCACCTGGTAGGTGCGGCCAAACTGGTTGAAGTCGTTCACGTACAGCGAACCGAGGTTGATCTGCAAGGTCTGGTAAATCGTTTGCAGCTGCACGCCCATCTGCTTGGCTTTCACGCGGTCGACGTCGGCGAACAGCTGCGGCACGTTGATCTGGTAGCCCGAGAACACGCCCGCCAGTTCCGGCGTCTGGTACGCTTTCGCGGCCAGCGACTGGGTGGCGTTGTACAGCGCGTCGTAACCGAGGTTGCCGCGGTCTTCGATCATCATCTTGAAGCCGCCGATGGTGCCCAGGCCGTTGACGGGCGGTGGCGGGAAAACCATGATGAAGGCGTCCTGGATACCGCCCAGGCGCTTGTTGATCTCGGCCGCGATGGCGCCGCCCGACAATTCCTTGCTGCTGCGCTCATCGAACGGCTTCAGGGTGGCGAACACGATGCCGGCGTTCGGCGCGTTGGTGAAGTCGTTGATCGACAGGCCGGGGAAGGCGATGGTCGATTCGACGCCAGGCACCGACTTGATGACGTCGGACATGCGGCGCACGACATCTTCCGTGCGGTCCAGCGAAGCGGCGTCAGGCAATTGCGCAAAGCCCACCAGGTATTGCTTGTCCTGCGCCGGCACGAAGCCGGCCGGCACGGACTTGAAGGTGAAGATGGCGGCAACGACCAGCAACGCATACACGCCCAGCGAAGCGCTCTTGCGGCCCAGCACGCCCTTCACGCCCGCTTCATAGCGGTGCGAAGCGCGGCCGAAGAAGCGGTTGAACCAGGCGAAGAAGCGGCCGAAGACCATGTCCATGCCGCGCGTCAGCGCGTCTTTCGGCGCATCGTGCGGCTTCAGCAGCGCTGCCGACAGGGCTGGCGCCAGGGTCAGCGAGCTGAAGGCGGAAATCACGGTCGAAATGGCGATCGTCAGCGCGAACTGGCGATAGAACTCGCCGGACAGGCCGGGCACGAAGGCGATCGGCACGAACACGGCGCACAGCACCAGGGCGATGGCGACGATAGGACCGCTGACCTCTTTCATGGCCTGGATGGTGGCGTCGCGCGGCGACAAGCCTTCCTCGATGTTGCGCTCGACGTTTTCCACCACCACGATGGCGTCATCGACGACGATACCGATGGCCAGCACGAGGCCGAACAGCGACAGCGTGTTGATCGAGAAGCCAAAGCCCAGCATCACGGCAAAGGTGCCCACGATGGAGACGGGAACGGCCAGCAGCGGAATGATCGAGGCGCGCCAGGTTTGCAGGAAGATGATCACCACCAGCACCACCAGGGCGATGGCTTCCAGCAGCGTATGGATTACGGCTTCGATGGACGAGCGCACGAACTGCGTGGGGTCGTACTCGATGCGGTATTCCACGCCTTGCGGGAAGTCTTTCTTCAGTTCGTCCATCTTGGCGCGCACGTCGGACGACAGTTGCAGCGCGTTGGCATTCGGCGCTTCGAAAATACCCATGCCGACGGCCGGATTATTGTTCAGCAGCGAACGCAGCGAGTAGCTGTTGGCGCCCATTTCCACGCGCGCCACGTCTTTCAGGTGCGTGACGGCGCCGTCGGCATTCGTGCGCACGATGATGGCGCCGAATTCCTCGGGCGTCTGCAGGCGGCCCTGGGTATTGACGGTCAGCTGGAAGTCCGAGTTTTTCGCCGGCGAAGCGCCGATGACACCTGCAGCCACCTGCACGTTCTGCTCACGGATGGCGTCGACGACGTCATTGGCCGTCATGCCGCGCGCCGCTACCTTTTGCGGGTCGAGCCAGATGCGCATGGCATAGTCGCCGGCGCCGAAGATCTGGATGTCGCCCATGCCGGGCAAGCGTGCCAGTTGGTCCTTGACGTTCAGCACCGCGTAGTTACGCAGATACATGTCGTCATAGCGCTTGTTCGGCGAGACCAGGTGCACCACCATGGTCAGGTTGGGCGACGATTTGACGGTCGTCACGCCGATCTGGCGCACTTCCTCGGGCAGGCGCGGCAAGGCGCGCTGCACGCGGTTCTGCACCTGCGTCTCGGCCTGCTCGACGTTGGTGCCGATCTTGAAGGTCACGGTCAGCATCATCGCGCCATCGGACGTGTTTTGCGAGGACATGTAGAGCATGTTCTCGACGCCGTTGATCTGCTCTTCGAGCGGCGCGGCCACGGTTTCGGCGATCACTTTCGGGTTGGCGCCCGGGTATTGCGCGCGCACCACCACGGATGGCGGCACGACGTCGGGATATTCGGAGATGGGCAGGCCGAAAATCGACAGCAGCCCGGCCACGAATATGACAATCGACAGCACCGCCGCGAAAATCGGCTTGTCGATGAAAAAGCGGGAAAAATTCATGTTTATTCCTTGGAAGTCGATGCTGCTTTCGCGGCGATCTTGGCGTCTTTTACTTCAGGTTTTGCGGGAGCGACAGGCGCGGTCGGGTCAAAATCCATGGCCACCATCTGCGGCGTCACCGGGGCGCCTGGACGCACCCGCTGCAAGCCGTTGACGACGATCTTTTCGCCCGCCTTCAAGCCTTCGCGCACCACGCGCAAGCCGTCCGACGTCGGGCCCAGCTTGACGGCGCGGTATTCGGCCTTGTTGTCGGCGCCCACCACGTACACGTATTTGCGGCTTTGATCCGTGCCGACGGCGCGGTCGCTGATCAACAGCGCCGTGCTTTGCGCCTGCGGACCATTGCCGCCGTCGAGCTGGATGCGCGCAAACAGGCCCGGCACCAGCTGGCGCTCGGCGTTGGCGAAGGTGGCGCGCATGCGCACGCTGCCCGTGGCCGGGTCGAGCTGGTTGTCGACGAATTCCAGCTTGCCTTCGTGCGGGAAGCCCGTTTCGTTGGCCAGGCCCACCTTGACGGTGACGGGCGTGCCCTTTTGCGCCGTGCCGGCCACGCGCAGGTAGGTATCTTCATCGCCGTCGAAGCTGGCGTAGATGCGGTCCGTCGACACCACGGAGGTGAGGATGGCGGAAGCGTCGATCAGGTTGCCGACGGTGATTTCCGCCTTGCTGACGCGGCCGCTGATCGGCGCCTGCACCTGCGTGTACGACAGGTTCAGCCTGGCCGCTTCATACGCGGCTTGCGCCGAGCGGGCGTTCGCGTCCAGCTCTTTCAAGCCCGAGGCCTTTTCATCGAATTCGCGCTGGGCGATGGCTTTTTCAGCCAGCAGCTTTTCAGCGCGCGACAGTTCCAGCTTGGCCAGTTCCGCCTTGGCGCGGGCCGAGGCGGCCGTGCCTTCGGCGCGCGACACTTCGGCCTGGAATGGGCGCGGGTCGATGACGAACAGCACGTCGCCTTTTTTGACTTCGCTGCCCGGCTTGAAATTGACGGCCGTGATGAAGCCGCCGACTCGCGAACGGATTTCCACGCGCTCGATCGCTTCCAGGCGACCCGAGAATTCCTGCGTTTCCGTAATCTGTTTTTCCACCACGGCGGCGGCCGAGATGGGCGGGCCGCCGGCCGCTGGCGCGTCGGGCACCTTGCTGTTGGCCGAATCGCAGCCGGCCAGGCTCACAGCCACCAGACCTGCCAGCGCGAGCGAGGCAGCCAGGGGCTTCAGCAGAGTGGAAAATTGTTGAACGTTTTTCATTTTATTTCCCTGTTTTATGAAAATTTCTAATGGTATGGGCGGCAGGAAGCAACCCAGCTTAAAAAGTGAATGGTGGTGCCATGGCGCCCGACGGCGCTCGATCAAAGGTAAACAGGCCGCCAGCTGCTTAAAAGCGGACGGGGACGACGAAGCTGGCTGTGCGAACGCACAACTCAGGCAGGAAGGGAACTACACTGCGTAGTGTAGCAACCAAAACTCAAAAAGTAAACTGATTAGTGTAAGTTTTTTTGCGGTGCTGCGGATGGCGGCGTCATGACTCGGGCTCCTGCCCCAGTCCGGCGACGAAACTGCTAATTTCGCTCAATACCTGCACCTTGCACGCGCACTCATTGCGGGCGGTGGCGTCTTGCAGCGGCGCGGCGGCCATGCGCCGCACGGTCGTCTTGATGCCGCAGGCGATCAATTTGCTGCCGTATTGTTCAGCCTCGTCGCGCAATGGGTCGTCTTCGCTGGACAAGATCAAGGCTGGCGGCAGGTTCTTCAGGCGGCTCGACTGCAATGGCGACGCGTACGGGTGGGTACGGTCAGCGGCATTCGGCAGGTAGCCGCGGTAGGCGGCGGCGCACTGGTCCGCCACTTCGGCCAGGTCGGGACAGGTCGGCAAGGAGCGCATCGAGCAGGTCGACAGGCCGGGGTCGAGCATGGGCATGATCAGCACCTGGCCCGCGAGGGGCGGTCCGCCCCGGTCGCGCGACATCATGGCGCATACGGCGGCCAGGTTGGCGCCCGCTTCGATGCCCGACACCACCATCTGCTTGCCCGTCCAGCCCAGCTTGGACTTGTTCTTTTTTGCCCACAGCAGCACGGCATGCGCGTCTTCCACGGCGGCGGGAAATGGCCGCACGCGGGCCAAGGTGTAGTTCGCGGCCAGCACCACGTGGTCGGGATTGCTCAGCACGAGGCAGCGCAGGAAGTCGTCTGCATCGTCCAGGTCGCCGTCGACAAAGCCGCCGCCATGAAAGAAGACCATCAGGTTCGGCTGCTTGGCGCCCGGCACGCCGGCAGTGTATACGCGCGCGCCGAGCGCATCCTGCGCGCCCTGCACCTGGATGTCGCGTATCTTCAGCGCCTGGCCAGGCGCCAGTTCGGCAGCGGTGTCGGCAAAGCTCATTGCGCCACCACCGGCGGTACCGCAGCATCGAGCACCGTGTCGTTCAGGCACAACAGGGCGACGCCGCCCACTTCATGGGTCAGGGCGCTATAACCGCTGGCTTCGCTTTGCGCCGCCATCGAGTATGCATCCGTCGATACCATCGCGGCCAAAGCGAGCGAGCTCATAGCGAGAGCGAGCACTGCAAAGATTCCATTCCGATGACCCATGATTTTTCTCCTGTGAACTTCCTGCGGCAATCACATTTATGCTGCAGTACAACAACTATAGACTTGATCTACAATCTGATAAAGAGTGCAATGACGAATTGATTGTTCAGGATTATGAATAATCAAGCATAAAGTGATAAGGAATCAAGTGAACAAGCTGCAAGCCATGGAAGTTTTCATCCAAGTCGTCGATGCGGGCGGCTTTACGCGCGCGGCGGAAAACATGCAGCTGCCGAAAGCCACCGTCTCGACCCTGATCCAGTCGCTGGAAGCGAGCCTGTCGGTTAAGTTGCTCAACCGCACTACGCGCCATGTCAGCATCACGTCCGACGGCGCCGCCTATTACGAACGCTGCGTGCGCATCCTGTCGGACGTGCGCGAGGCCGAGGAATCGCTGTCGCGCACGCGCCTGAGTCCCAGCGGACGCCTGCGCGTGGATGCGCCCACGGCCCTGGCCAGCGAACTGATCATCCCCGCCCTGCCCGACTTCTTTGC
This sequence comes from Janthinobacterium kumbetense, assembly GCF_023703445.1. Classification (NCBI taxonomy): domain Bacteria; kingdom Pseudomonadati; phylum Pseudomonadota; class Betaproteobacteria; order Burkholderiales; family Oxalobacteraceae; genus Janthinobacterium; species Janthinobacterium kumbetense. The sequence goes on along the minus strand of NZ_JAMQGR010000001.1, from coordinate 169,093 downwards.
CCGCTACCCGGACATCTCGCTGGAACTGGGTTGCAGCGACCGCCCCGTCGACCTGATCGAGGAAGGCGTCGATTGCGCCGTGCGCGGCGGCGAATTGGGCGACCTGAACCTGATCGCGCGCCGGGTCGGCGTGCTGCATTTCATGACGTGCGCCTCGCCCGGCTACCTGGCGCAGCACGGCACGCCGCTGCACCCGGACGACCTGGCGCAGCACCGGGGCGTGAATTTTTTCTCTGCCAAGACGGGCAAGACCTTCGACTGGGATTTCACGCGCGCCGGCGACCGCATCCAGATCGCCATGCCCAGCCATATCGCCCTGAACGACTCGAATGCCTACACGGCCGCCGGACTGGCGGGCCTGGGCATCGTGCAAATGACGCATTTCATGCTTGCGCCCCTGATAGAACAAGGCAAAATGGTGGAATTGCTCAGCGAATGGGAATCCGACCCGCTGCCCATCCACGTGATCTATCCGCCCAACCGCCATCTGTCCGCCAAGGTGCGCGTGTTTGTCGAATGGGTCGCCGACATGTTTACCAACCACCCGGCCACGCAGCTCAAGGGCAAGAGCAGCCTTCCCAGCGCGCGCGCCACCCAGACCGAGGCCCAGCCATGACCGCAGCAAGCACATCGCCGCACCCGCACCGCATCGTCTTTCTCGACCGCGACAGCCTGATCGCCACCGTGCGCCCACCCGCCTTTGCACACAGCTGGGAAGAACATGCGCACACCAGGGGCAGCGAACAGACGGTGGCTCGCCTGCAAGGCGCCACGATCGCCATCACGAACAAGGTGCCGCTGCGCGCGGCCGAGCTGGCGCAATTGCCGGACCTGCAAATGATCGCCGTGGCCGCCACGGGCACGGATATCCTCGACCTGGCCGCCTGCCGCGAGCGGGGCATCGTCGTGGCGAATATCCGCGACTATGCGCGCGCCACCGTGCCCGAGCATACCCTGGCCTTGATGCTGGCCCTGCGCCGCCAGCTCGTTGCTTACCGCGCGGACGTGGAAGCGGGCCTGTGGCAGGCGTCCGACCGCTTCTGCCTGTTCGGCCACCCGATCCGCGACCTGGCCGGCAGCTGCCTGGGTTTGCTGGGCTACGGCGCGCTGGGCAAGTCCGTGGCCCAGCTGGGCCGCGCCTTCGGCATGCAGGTGATCGTGCACAACCGTTCGCCCATCAATGAAGATGGAGTGAAGGAAGTGGGCTTCGACGAATTGCTGGCCAGTTCCGACGTGCTGAGTCTGCACCTGCCGCTGACGGACAAGACACGCAACATCATCGGAGCAAAGGAACTGGCGCGCATGCAGCCGACCTCGCTATTGATCAACACGGCGCGGGGCGGCCTCGTCGATGAAGCGGCGCTGGCGGAGGCATTGACGAACGGCGTGATCGCCGGCGCCGGTTTCGACGTGTTATCAAAGGAGCCGCCTCCGCCCGACAACCCGCTGCTCAATTTGCGCCTGCCCAACTTCATCCTCACGCCGCACACGGCCTGGGCCAGCGGCGAAGCCATGCAGAAACTGGCCGACATCCTGATCGGCAACGTGGAAGCGTTCGAACGGGGTGCGCCCACGAACGTGGTGGCATGAGTTTGTTAAACGAGCTGGATGAACTGCTGTGCAGCGACGACGATGAATACGACCGCCTCGACCTGTTTCTCGAGGCGGACGAGCTGATCGGGCAACTGCAGTCCGCCGACGTGCCCCCGCTGCTGGCGCTGTGGTGGGCGCGCAGCCCGTACTGGCAGCAGCGTTTCACGCAAGCAAGCAGCAACATCGACGGCGCCGTCCTGCGCGCCCTGCTGGCGGGTTTGCTGCAGATCAAGGAGCCCGCCCACGGCGTGCTTGAATTGATGTCGCGCCTGCCGCCCGTCGCCGACAACTCTGCCCTCAGCGACGCCCTGCTCGACTACGCCGAGCAAGCCTGGCATGCGGACCCGGCGCGGCAGCGGCAAATCCAGATCAGTTGCTGGAGCTGCGGGCTGTCGGGCCGGCTGTTGAAGCGGCTGGGACTGGCGTCGTGGAAAGACGCGGGCTTGTAGGAACTACGTCGCTGCAGGCCGCTCAAAGCTGAAACCCGGCGCATACGCGTGATAACCGTCGAAATCGCCCTTGCCGATGGCCGCGCCGGCGCTGCGCGCAATCGCATACGCCATGCTGAAGTGAAAGTAGAAATTCGGCAGTATGTACAGCTGCAAGAATTCATCGGCCGGCAGCGCGATGTCGGCGAAGCCGGCGCGGTCGCGGCAGATGCGGTCCGGCGGACCGTCGAAGCGCTCCACGGGAATGTCCTTGAGGTAACGCATGGTGTGTGCGATTTGTTCCTGCAGGCTGGCGACGGCGCTGAAATCGGCTACCTCCAACCCTGCCAGCGGGCAACAGCCGCGCAGGGAAAAGCTCACGGCCGCGCGCACTTGCTGGGCGAATGGCAGCATGTCCGGGTGCAGGCGCGCCGCCAGCATGTGCGGCGCGGTGCCGGTCTTGTCGAGCATGGCGGAAAGCTGCGCCAGGGAACGGCAAAAGATGATGATGGGATTGATCTGCATCATGTCCGTCATGACAAGCCCCCTGCCGCCATATCGTGCGCCACGGCCTTCTTCAGCACGCGGATCAGCCGGCGTTCGTGGCGGCCCACGGCGTCCCAGTCCCAGGCGTCGGTCGGGCCGAATGCCGGGTAATGGCGCTGCCATTTTTCCGCGCGCTTCTGCGAATTGGCGCTCACCTGCGACGCCAGTCCCTTGCCGCTGGACAGGCGCAGATACACGTGGATGACGCCCCAGCCTTCGCACACATGACGATACGTGAGGCCGCCGCACTGGGCCGGGTCGAGGGCGATGCGGGTCGGGGCAAACTGCCCGGCCATGTCCGGGTAATGCACGGCCAGGAACACCTCGCCGGCCCCTTCGGCTTCCAGCCTGGCGGCATACGCGCACAGCTCGGCAGGCGAGTGGAAATGCAGCGTTTCCCGTTCCGGCTCCGAATACGCCTGCGCCACGGCCGCGCCGGGCTTGGCAAAGATCGCCTCGGCCATGGCCGCGATACCTGCTGTTGATAATCCCACTGTGCCTGCCTTTCCTATTGCCTGATGATTACGCCCTGCGCCGCTATCCTAGCATGGCGTCAACGGCGATGGCGGCTGAAAAACTCCCACATCACCTCATTCGCATCGATGGCGCGCGTGGTCTTGCCGATGGGCAGGCCAATATTAAACGCATCGGCGCCCGGCCACGTGTGGCCGCCCTCCTTTACGGTGAGCAAGGCCACGCTGGCGCCGCCCGTACCACTCCCCTGTTCCTGCCAGGTCACTTGCGTGGCGTCGCCAGCGGGGCCAGGAAGCAGGCGCGGCTGCGGCCTGGCGCCGTCGATGCCGTTGTGCCTGCGCCAGTAATCGAAGGTGCCTTCGGCCGACAGGTAGCTGGCGGCCTTGCCCTCGAACAGCACGACCTTGTCGGCCGTGCCCTGTATCAACAGCATGCCGACCTTGTCCGTTTTCTGGTGATGCTGCACCACGGGTTCCGGCATGGGCGCCCCCACCGCGGCGACGGCGGCGAACTGCTGCGGCAGCTCGGCCGCCAGGCGCAGGGCAAAGAAACCGCCGCGCGACAGGCCCGTGGCATACACGCGCTGCTCGTCGATGCGGTAATCCTGCTTGAGTTTGCTCAACATCGCTTGCGTAAAGCCTACGTCGTCCGTGCCCGCCAGGTAATCCATGCCGAAACCCACGTTCCAGTCCTGCTTGATGCCTTGCGGATAGACGACGATGAACTGGTGCCGCTCGGCCGTCTTGTTCATCTGCGTGTACAACATCTGTTCCGCCATGCTCATGCCGCCGCCATGGAAATTGAAGACGACGGGAAAGGTCTTCTGAGGCTGGCTTTGATATGCAGCCGGCGTGTAGACGATGTAGCGGCGCTTTTCGTCCTTGTGGACAATGCTGGTCACTTGCGCCAGCGCGGGGATGCTGGTGCAGGCCAGCACCAGCAGGCTGATAAGACATTTCATGCGGTTTTCTCCGTTGATCAAGAGCTTGCAGCTTACGCAGGCGCCGGTGAAATCGCGGTGAAATCTCCCTGCTTTTTACTGTTTCTGGAGGGGAATGATGTCGACGCGGTACTGCGCCGCGCCCGGATGGAAAACGATGTCCCAGTGCATGGCTTGCGCCAGGCGCAGCAGCAGGTTCTGGCCATGCGCGAAACCGTGGACGCGCCGCGGCTGCCCCGCAGTCACCGTATTGACGATGCTCAGGCGGCCTTGCGCAAACGCAATGCTGATGCGGCAAGCGGGGCCGCCATGGAACAGGGCATTCGCCAGGCAATTATTCAGGAGCAACATGACCAGTTGCGGGTTGCCGACCGCCTCCAGCCGCTCCGGCAAGTCCAGGGTCAGCAGGCTGGCATCCCAAGGGTGTTCGTCGAGCAGGCGCAGCAGGCATTGCTCGATACAGCCGCGCAATTCGACCACGTCGCCCGGCAGTTGCTCGGCCCGCGCCAGCGCGAACAGCACGTCGATGGTGGCGCGCATCTCGTCCGTGGATTGCCGCAGCTGCGCCTGCTCCTGCTTGCCCAGCGGCTGCGCATCGTCCAGCGCCAGGGTGTTGTGCATCAAGGTCAGCGGCGTGCGCAATTCATGGCTGACGTCGCGGGCAAAAGCCTGTTCGCGCCGCAACACCGCCTGCAATTCGGCAAAGGTGGTTTCCAGCCGGCGCGCCAGGAAACCGATCTCATCGGGGCGGTCGCGCTCGCTGAAATGGACGGCGCCGCCGGGCGCCAGCCGGCGCGCTTCCTGGGCCAATCTCTGCAAGGGCAGCACGAGGCGCCGCGCCAGCCAGTACGCCAGCAGCAGGGCCAGGCCGATCAGCGCCAGCGCCACGCCAGCCACGACGCCGCCCACTTCCCGCGCCAGGCGCGAGACCACCAGCACGGGCGCCACATCGGCCAGCAGGTATGCGCGCTGCGGCTGGCCAGCAGCAACGACATCGAGCGCCAGCACGTGATAATGCTGGCCAGTCGTCGTAAACACTTCCCCGCGCGGGGCGGACGGCGGCACTTGCGCACGCACCGCTTGAGGCAAGTCAAGGTAACTGCCATAAACCGTGATGAGGTCGCTGCCAGAAGGCGTAAGCTTGCCATGCTGCTGCCAGCGCATGCTGACGGCCGCCGCTTCGCGCTCGAGCAGGCGCTGCACCAGCATGTCTTCCGTGACGTAGGCAATCACCAGCGCCAGGCCCGTGTAGCATAGGCACAGCAGGATGGTGAAGCCGGCCAGGGCGGCAAACAGGCGCTGCCGGATCGACTTGCTCATGGCGATGCCGCCGCGTCGAAGGCCAGGCGATAGCCCAGCTGCGGTATGGTCACCAGCATGCCTGCCGCGCCAACCCCGCCAAGCAACTCCAACTGCTTGCGCAGCGCATAGATGTGCGATTTGAGCGCATCGCTGTCGGGCGGCTGGCTGCCCCACAGCTGTTGCAGCAAGGCCGAGCGCGAGACGGCGTGCGGGTATTCGCGGCACAGCAGCAACAGAATTTTAAAACCCGTCTGCGTCAATGGCAGCGGTGCGTCGCCATACAGGGCGCGCCCTGCGCGCGTCTGCAAGGTGAACGGTCCCACGCGCATTTCCTGGTGCACGTGCAACTGCTGCCGGCGCGCCAGCGCTTCGCAGCGCAAGGCCACTTCGCGCAAGTCGAACGGCTTGGTCAGGTAATCGTCGGCGCCGTCGCGAAAGCAGCGTGCCTTGTCTTCATACGCGTCGCGCGCCGTCAGCATCAAAATCGGCACATTGCTGGGCGCGGCCGCCTTGATGGCGCGGCACACTTGCAAACCATCCATGTCGGGCAAGTTCAGGTCCAGCAGCACCACGTCATAGCTGTTGCGCGTGGCCAATTGCACGGCCAGCGCACCCGTGCCCGCATGATCCGTCTGCCAGCGCAAGCCGTCGAGGAAATCGAGCACCTGGCGCGCGATGGCCAGGTGGTCTTCCACCAGCAGGATACTCAGGGGTAGCTTGCTCATTATTCATCAGTAGAAATTAAAATACACCAAATCAATCTTCATAGCAAAAAAAAACGCTCATGAAAAAATAAAAAAACAGCCAAATTTTAAATTCTTGGAATAATTATGACTTACCAAATGAAAATGGCATTTCTCAATACCATTATAAGAACAAAATAATTACTAGCCAATCTTACTATCCGGAGTACTAAATTTTATAGAAAATGTTTTCCTTATAAGATCCTTCAAGCAAATTACTCGAACAGTATTTTTATATACCGCTCCATCCTCACTTTCTATATCAGAAATAATCCATTCAAAGTCGTTTTTTGTGGATTTCTTGACATCTCCAAAGCAAGTATAACTGTCATGTATTTTACATTCATTTTTCAACCCAACATCCCAAGCCACAATATAATCAACTACAGCCAATGCATGATTGAAAGGACCGGAATTGTTAAAATCATACTTATATTCAACAGTAACGACATTGGACTCTTTTAAGGGAGAGGAAATTGACTCATCTACAATACCCAAGCTATCGATTCCCTGCGTGGAAAATGTAACGATTTTCTTCCAATAATCAACATACGGCGAATTAGGCGGCAGCATATTTGCCAATGTCGCATAAAGAACCCCAACCAAATACTCCTCACCCGGCAAAGGAGATAGAAATAAATGTTCTTTTCCCGTAGTATTAATTCTAAATCTTTCTCTTTTTTTCAACCGATTCCGAGCCGTCTCCAATATTTCCATTTGCTCATTTAATTTATTTTCCGTACTTTCCTTCTTAAGTCGAGAAATTAGCTCGCTAAATACACTGTCAGTTTTCTTCTGCACATCAAGAAATTTTTTAAACTCCTTTAAAAATTCAGGGTCAGTAAGAGTGTCGAATGCTTTTTTACTAAGTGAATTCCTATTAGTAACCAAATCAAATTCACCATCAATTATGATGCAAAAATGACTAGAGCTTTCCGCATCAGCAAGGACACCGTAATCATCAATATTTTCAAGCAACTCTAGATATTTACAGATTTTTATACCGTTTACGGATATAAATAAACCGCGCTGATCACCAAGACGTACACCTGATCTAGTTTTTCCTTTTCGATCAAGATTTTGATACTCTTCATGGGCGCGTCGATTTCCATCAATTGCAAGTATCAACGAATATGTTTTCCCACCAACTTGAATTGCTTTAGCTGCCCGACTAAAAAAACGACCATCACGCAAACGAGACACTGCAGCTGGCGACTTTGCATCTTCAACATTAGGCTTTTCCAAATACGGGAATCCGTGAGGAATTATTAATCTCTTTTTATTTGAAAAACAGCTTAATTCAGCCTCACCAATTTTGCTTGCAATTTGTGTAATTTGATTTTGAGTAAATCCATGCAATTTATCAAGTCGACGTACGTCACCATGTCGAGTAAAAAATCGAATATAATTAAAAACATATGACTCTTCGATGTTTTTATTTAACGTAAAATACTTTGCATAATTTTCAGTATCGAGCCCATCAATAAAAACCAAGGTTCCGGTCTTAAAATCTGAAGCATAATCAACCAAATCCGTAATTGCCGCATCTGTATCACTAGATGGATCAGGCAAAAAATTTCTAATTATCGTTTCAAGATCCTGCTCATTCTTATGGGGTGAGATATCGAAACTTACATCCAAATTACTTCTTGGGTTGTCAATTATTTTAAAAATCCATTCCGATTTTGCTGATGTTTTTGTGGCAACAAGTATTCTTGAGCATGCAAAACATAATTTGGTCCCCTGGCACTTATAACCAATTGCACTTCCTTTTTTCTTTGTTGATCTTCCTATTGAGAAAAAAGCTTCCCACGGTGTTATCCCGTTAATTTTTTTTGTCGTAGATAAACCACTTCCATCATCAAGAAAAGCGAATCCTCTTTCCGTATTCAGCGGCGCATAATAAATTTTATTACAATTTGCATCATATGAATTTGATACCAGTTCACGCAATACTTCACATGGATCATGTCTATTAACAGACAACTCACCCAACACATGTTTAAACTCAATTTGTGGCTTCAAAATATTCACCCATTACGAAATATTTAAAATAATGTACTTTATTCAATTTACTATACTTATCCAACAACCACTTAAATTAACTTGAAATTCCCCATGAATATCAATTCTTTCTATAAAGCTTTTACTACTCTTTGACAAGCAGATTCACTTGCTCCCCTTGCGCCGCGCTTCCCATTCGCGGCGCAGCAAGCCATACAGCGCCGAATCGCTGACCTGGCCTCCGACGATCCAGCGTTCGGGCAGAAAACCTTCCTTGTTGAAACCCTGGCGTTCCAGGGCGCTGGCCGAACCGGCGTTGTGCGGGTCGATATCGGCTTCCAGGCGGTTCAGGTCGCGCTCGATGAAGGCGAATTCCAGCAGCGCCGACAGCGCTTCGTGCATATAACCCTTGCCCCAGTACGGGCGGCCCAGCGCGTAGCCGATCTCGGCGCGGCGATTCTGGCGGTGCTCGGAAAACAGGCTGCAGCTGCCCAGGTATTCGCCCGTCGCCTTCAGCTCGACGGCGAAACGGAAGAATTCCTCTTTCTCGAAAGCGGCGATGTCCTCGGCAATCTGGCGCGTGGCGCGGCCCGTGTCTTCCCATGGCGGTTCGCTGAAATAACGCATCACTTCGGGATCGGAATGCATGGCGAACTGCGCCGCCTCATCCGATGGTTGCGGCTTGCGCAGGATCAATCGTTCAGTGGTGATGGTCTTGCTGTAGGTCATGGCTCTCCAGTCTGGCGGCAAACGGACGAAGGCTTATTATTCCATGCAACTATAACGATGTGGCAATTTTGTACGCCTGCTTTTAATGTAGTATGGCAATATTTCCACCATATCATTGATGCAACTTCATGATTCGCCCATATACGCAGTAGCCGACGCGGCCAACACCGAAGCCAACCATGCCCTTCCCTAGAATCGCCCTCACCATGCCGGTCACCCTCATCGCACTGGCCATCTGGCTGGGCTTGAGCCTGGGCGGCCGCTGGCTGGAAGCGGCCGGCTACGCCTTGCCGGGCGCCGCCGTCACCGGCCGTATCGGCCTGTCGTGGGCGCTGGCCGCCCTGTTCGCGCTGGCGCTGCTGCTGGCCTCAAGCCGGCGCCGCGCGGCGGGCCTGTGCGCGCCGCAGCCATGGAAAACGCTGTGGCTCGTCTCGCCGCCCCTGCTGTATGCGCTGCTGATGCTGTTGCTGGCCTGGGCCGGCGGCTGGCCGCAGCCGCGCGTGCTGCTGATCGTCGCTTGCAATGCGGCGCTGGTGGCCGTCTCGGAAGAGCTGATGTTCCGCGCCATCTTGCTGCAAGGCATGCTGGAGCGCTACGCCGTCTGGCCCGCCGTCCTGATGTCCTCGGCACTGTTCGGCCTGGCCCATACGGCCAACGGCCTGGCCACGGGCGACGTCAGCGGCGCCCTGTGGCAAGCCGTGGCCGCCACCCTGCAAGGCGTCGGCTACGCGGCCATCCGCCTGCGCACCCGCTCCATCTGGCCCATGGTGCTCGTGCATGGCTTGTGGGACTACGCGCTGGTGACGGCCACCTTGCCCAACCCGGCCGAAGACGGCGCGTCTATCCTGCCGTATATCGCCCTGCTGGCCGTGCTGCCCCTGTGCCTGTACGGCGTCTACCTGCTGCGCCCCAGCCAGCGCGCCGTCCTGTCGCAAGCGCAACTATAATATTGCGACACAATTTTCCATCCACTTGCCGAGGAAGCTGCATGGCGTTTTTTTCACGTGATTACGAAGTATTCCTGCTGCTGGCCGCGCCCGCTGCGGCGCCGCTGTGGGATGCGGCGCAATGGATGCCGTTCGCCGCCAGCCTCGATGGCCTCATGGCGCAGGCAAGCGCGAGGGGCAAGCCCGGCGTGCGCAGCCATCAATACAATCCCAAGGGCAAGCCGATTTCCTTTGGCCGCCTGGACTGGGACGACAAGTCGCACGCGAAGTGGACGCATACGCCGGAAACACGCGACGCCCGCTTCATGAGCCTGGAAGCGTGGGCGCCCACCTGGACCATTTGCGAAAAGGGCGACCAGGCGCCCGATGTGTTCCTCGCCCTGGCCAACGAATCGCTGCTGGGACGAGCAGACAAACCCTTGCAATTTGGCCAGCGCCTGGTGTGCGCCATCGCCACGGACATGGGGCCGGAAGCGGCCGCCGCCTTGCGGCACGCCTTGACGCAGCTGGCGGCGCAGCAAGACGCCGTCGTCTTCGCCCACACGCAACGCCAGTGGGGTAGCGCCTCGCCATACGGCGGCTTCACGGACGCCATCCAGGATATGCTGATCGGCGGCCTGTTCCAGCAAGACGACCCGCATGCGCAGCCGCTCGATGCGGCCACGTTCCGCGAGCCATGGACGCGCCTGGGCAATTGACAGCGCCCGCCATTCCATGGCATCGTTCAGTCATGCAATCGCCATTCCCGCCCCTGCCATCGATTATTGCCGCCATTCCAACGATGGTGGCTTAGCAGAACTGTGATTGCCAAAGCCGCCCGGGAGGCGGCTTTGATTTGCAACAATAGATCAAGACGTCTCGCAGGCATTATTTCTTTCTAGCGAGCGACCATGTCCCCTACCTCCAGCACCACCGCCTCCCCCACCCTGCACCTCGTGTGCGGCAAGATTGCCTCGGGCAAATCCACCCTGACCGCCCGCCTTGCGCAGGCGCCGCACACCGTGCGCATCAGCGAAGACAGCTTGCTGGCGCAGCTGTATCCGGGCCAGATCGCCAGCCTGGCCGACTACGCGGCTTGCGCGGCGCGGCTGCGCGCGGCCATCGCCCCCTTGTGCCTGCAGATGCTGCAGGCGGACGTGTCCGTCGTCCTCGATTTCCCCGCGAATACGCCAGCCAGCCGCGCCTGGATGCGCGACCTGTTCCAGCAGGCGGGCACGCCGCACGTGCTGCATTACCTCGACGTGACGGATGAGGAATGCAAGGCGCGCTTGCACCAGCGCAATGCCAGCGGGCTGCACCCGTTTTCCACCAGCGACGCGCAATTTGATGACATCACGCGCCACTTCGTGCCGCCCCAGGCATCGGAAGGTTTTGAAATCGTGCGGATTGCCGCTTAAAACGTCCCCGGCAGCAGGATTTTCTTGTCCACCTGCTGCAGGTCGCGCAAGCCGCAAAACGCCATCGTCAAGTCCAGTTCATTGCGGATGATGTCCAGGCATTTGGTGACGCCCGGCCCGCCCATGGCGCCCAGGCCGTACAGGAACGGGCGGCCGATGTACACGCCTTTCGCGCCCAGCGCCACGGCCTTGATCACGTCCTGGCCCGAGCGGATGCCGCCGTCCATGTGCACTTCGATCTGGCTGCCGACGGCGTCGACGATGGCGGGCAAGGCTTCGATCGACGATTGCGCGCCGTCGAGCTGGCGTCCGCCGTGGTTCGAGACGATCAGCGCGTCGGCGCCGCTTTCCACGGCCAGGCGCGCGTCTTCCGGGTCCATGATGCCCTTGATGATGAGCTTGCCGCCCCAGCGCTGCTTGATCCATTCCACGTCCGCCCACGACAGGCTCAGGTCGAACTGCTGCTGCGTCCAGGCCGACAGGGACGACATGTCCGACACGGACGTGGCGTGGCCGACGATGTTGCCGAAGCCGCGCCGTTTCGTGCCCAGCATGCCCGCCACCCAGCGCGGCTTGGTGGCCATGTTGAGGATGTTGGGGATGGTGAGTTTCGGCGGCGCCGACAGGCCGTTGCGCAAGTCCTTGTGGCGCTGGCCCAGCACCTGCAAGTCCAGCGTCAATACCAGCGCGCCGCACTTGGCCGCCTTGGCGCGGTCGATCAGGCGGTTGATGAATTCGCGGTCTTTCATCACGTACAGCTGGAACCAGAACGGTTTCGTCGTGTTCGCCGCCACGTCCTCGATCGAGCAGATGCTCATGGTCGACAGGGTGAACGGCACGCCGAATTGCTCGGCCGCCTGGGCCGCGAGGATTTCGCCATCCGCATGCTGCATGCCCGTCAAGCCCGTGGGCGACAGGGCCACCGGCATCGACACGTGCTGGCCCACCATGGTCGAAGCCAGGCTGCGGTTTTCCAGGTTGACGGCCACGCGCTGGCGGAACTTGATCTTGGCGAAATCGCTGTTGTTGGCGCGGTACGTCGATTCCGTCCAGGAACCGGAATCGGCGTAGTCGTAAAACATGCGCGGCACCCGTTTCTGGGCCAGCACGCGCAAGTCTTCGATGCAGGTGATGATACTCATGCGTTTCCTCGGTCGATGGCAAGTCAAGCCATGATCGTGCATTTGCCGGCAATTGTCTATCCGGCAGGCAATGCCATCGGACGTGGCGCCACGCTTACCAGCCGCGCGCGCCGAGGATCTTCTCGCCCAGCGCTGTCAGCTGCGCCTGCGGATAGCGCAGCTGTTCCTTTTCCTCGGGGTCGCCGGGAAACGCATAGCCTTGCGGCGCGCTGCGCTCGCGCCAGCTTTGCACGCGCCAGTCGCGCAAGGCTTGATTGTCTTCCTGGGCTGGCGTGAAGGAAATGTATTGCGCCAGGCGCACCTGGTCCGTCGATGTGTTCGGGCGGATGCCGTGCGCCAGCAGGCTGTTAAAGATCAACAACTCCCCTTTCTTCATGGCGATGAATTCCATCGGATACGGCACCGTCGCCAGATCCGGCTGCCACGGGTTGCGCTCTTGCGGCACGGTCTTGCGCCACGCCAGCAAGTTGTTGAACAATTCCGGATAGCATTGAAAGCCGCCGCTGTCGGGCGAAGTGTCGGACAGGGCCAGCACGCCCTGCACGTTGACGGGCAGCGGGTCGAGCGTGGTGTCGGCATCCCAGTGGATGAAGCCGCCGAACTTGCGCTTGCCATTGTTCGGCGTGTTCAGGTTGGCGCGGTCGATGGTCACCCACAGATCCTGACGGTCCCAGATGTCGACAAAGGAGTCGTACACGCGCTGGGTCTGGCGGTTATCCCACAGGGTCTGGTTGTGATAGGCCTCGACCATGCCGGAACCGTTGAGCTCTTTCATCGCGTGGTCGCGCAACTGGCCGTGGTTCCAGGTGGAGGGGTCGTGCTGGTCGAGTCCTTGGAATTCCCACAGGAAATCGGTCGTGCGGCGCACCTGTTCCGGCGTCACGGCATCCTTGACGATGACGTAACCGTAGGTTTGCCAGTGCAGGAAATCGCTGTCGGACAGCACGCGCAAGGGCAACTGTTTTTGTATGTCGCGCAACTGGGTTTGTTCCGTGTAAGCCACGGATGGATTGCCGGGACGGTCTTCGCCGTACTGATATCGGTTTTGCATCGCTGTCTCCTGTGTTGGTGTGGACAGATTGTGCTCCGGCAGTGCCGCGTAAAATGCGTGCACAGCAACCAAAACTGATACTATCCTGACCACCACCCTCCTTAAAACGTCACAATGACGCCTTTATTTGAACAAGTCACGATTCCGACGGGCCACTCCTGGGGCTTGCTGTGGCGCGAACTCGATGCGATTCCCTTCCTCTGGCATTACCACCCGCAATTCGAGCTGACCTTGACGGTCAATGCGCAGGGGCAACGCTACATCGGCGACCACCTGGGCGATTTCGAGCCGGGCGACCTGGTGCTGCTGGGGCCGAATTTACCGCACACATGGTCGGCCAGCGAACGCATCGACGGCACGCAGCCCATGCTGGCCGTCGTCGTATGGTTTTCCCTCGAATGGGTGGAACAGCTGGCGGCCTGTTTTCCGGAGTTGCACGGCGTGCGGCAACTGGCGCGCCGCGCCGGCCCTGCCCTGCATTTTTCGCCGGCAACGAGCGCGCGCAGCGCAGAGAAACTGCTGCAATTGAATGCGCTGCCCGTGCCGCAGCGCCTGCCGCTGTTGCTCGACGTGCTGCTGGACCTGGCTGGCGATGGCGGTGCGCAGCCGCTGGCCTCGGAAGCGCTGGCGCCGGTGCATGCCGATGGCCAGCAAAAGCGCATGGAAATCGTGTTTGACTACATGCACGCGCATTTCCGGGAAGAGCTTGCACTGGAAACGCTGGCGCAGCGGGCGGCCCTGTCGCTGGGCGCCTTTCACCGCTGTTTCAAGCGCCACGCGCATTGCACGCCCGGCGAATACCTGGCGCGGCTGCGTATCGGCCGCGCCTGCCAACAGCTGATCGAAAGTAATCTCGCCATCGCCGTCATCGCGCAAGAGGCTGGCTACCGCAACCTCGCGCATTTCAACCGCCAGTTCCGCGCCGCCAGGCAGGTGACGCCGCGCGCGTTTCGCCTGCAATACCGGCGTGGCGCCACTGGCGCAGCATAAATCCATTCAGAAACGAAAAAGGGGATCAGATTTTACAATCTGACCCCCGATATTCTGGTGCGGCTGGCAGGAATTGAACCCACGACCCCTTGGTTCGTAGCCAAGTACTCTATCCAGCTGAGCTACAGCCGCCTAAGACAAGATTATAGCAGGGCTTTGCAGAATGGCAAAGCCGTGGCGGCGATATTTCACAATTGGCGGCCACTCCTGTCTTGCGGCGGCACACGCACGCCGCACTCTTGCTCATTTCATCACATTTCTTTCCAGACTGCGGCGCGAAACCGACAGCTTTGTTACTTGTTGCTCATTATTAATGCATCCAAGAAAAATAAATTGCAATTCATGGAAAACTTTGAGAATGTTTACTAGCAGTAATTTTAATAAAAATACTAAGGGGATACCATGAAGAAGAACTTGCACAAATTATTGCCTCTGGCTGCCGCCTGTGCCGCCACCCTCATGCTGGCCGCGTGCGGCGGCGGCAGCAGCACCCCCGCCGACCCGGTCGCACCCGTTGCGCCCATCCCTCCTGTCGTGCCCGTTGCACCGCCGCCAGCCACGACGCTCAGCGGCACCGCCGCCGTCGGCGCGCCCGTCGCGGGCAGCGTGATTGCCATCGATAGCAAGGGCAAAGTTTCCGTGGCCGTCAGTACCGGCGCCGGCGGGGCATACACGCTCGACGTGGGCGGCATGACGGCGCCCTTTCTCCTCAGCATCACCGGCACGGCCGGCGGCAAGCAAGTAACCATGAATTCCATCGCCACGGCAGCGGGACAAACCGTCAATATCACGCCGCTGACCGACCTGATCGTTTCCACGGCGTCGGGCCAGCCCGGCGGCGCCGCCCTGGCAAGCGTTTGCGCGCCCGTCGCCAATGCCGTCCCGGCCGCCTGCACCGCGGCGCTGGCCAATGCCGCGACCCAGCAACGGCTCGATGCGGCCATCGCCGCAGTCGTCGCCATGATCAAACCGATTAACACCAGCAACACCAATCCGCTGACGGGCGCCTTTGTTGCCAACGGCACGGGGATGGATGCCGTGCTGGACCAGATTCTCGTCGCGCCCGCGGAAGCGCAAGGCGCCATGGCGACGGTCACCCTGATTGCCACCAACAGCACGCTGGGCAGCGTGACCTTGCCTGCCGCCGCCGGCGGCGCCGCCACCATCCCCGCAGCGACGCCGCCATCGGATGCCGACTTGCTCAAGGCAAACGCCGCGGCCAGCGTCTTGCCGGAAATCCGCGCCTGCATGGCCTCGCTCAGCGCCCTGTACCCGAAGACGGGCTTCGTCGCGCCGTCGACGGCGGCCGTGTCGCCGTTCATCGACAGCGCCTTCAATATGGGGACGGGTGTGGGCCAGGCGGAAATCGTGTCGGCCCTGACCAGCACGGACCAGGCCGCCCATGCCGGGCTGACGATCGAAGCGCTGGGCTTGGCCAGCGTCAACATGCAACCGTTGAGCACGGATGAAATCGCCACGCTGACGTCGTCGAGCAGCACTTCGACATCGCGCGTCGCCGACTTCATCAACAATCGCCTGGGCGCCGGGGCGACGGCCATCGGCTTCACCGCAGGCAAGCCGAGCAGCGCATGGGTACAGTTGCGCATAGGAACAGATGCGGGCATGCTCAACTGGAAGCTGGTCAAGACGAGCGATACCAGCGCCTGCGCCGGCGGCTGGAAGCTGGCCGGCAGCGGCCACCTGGACATGCACATGAATGCGCGCATCCAGCGCAGCCTCGACGGTGCGGGCGCGGCCACCTTTGCGCGCGAATGGGCCGCGCACGTCGAGCTCGACACCGTGCTGCAGGACAATCCGGCCATCAACAAGATCGACGTGCGGGGACCGGGCCTGACGACATTCGGCGACTTCCAGATACCGGGCACGGCCGGCAGCAAATTGCAGCTGATCCTGCCAGCCACGGGCTACACCCACATGCGGATTGCCGACAGCAATGGCGCTGCCAGCGCCTTCTACAATAACGCGGAAGCGATCCAGAGCTGCCAGGACCTGGCCAGCTTGCCCGCCGGCACGCCGGGCCTGGGCGCCGGCACGGCCTGCATCGACGAGACGAAAGTGGCGCCTGGCAAGGTGTATGTCTGGACCCTGAAGACAGCGAACGGCCCCGTCAGCGCCTTCCCGTTCCAGATCAATGCCGTGCCCCTGTCGAAAGCGTTTGCGCGGGCAAACCAGGCCAGCCTGTTCGCCACGATCACCAGCATCACGCCGGCGAAACTGTCGTCCATCCCGGCCGCCACCCTGCTCGATGGCGCGGTGACCTTCAATTACACGCAGTCCGCCACCTACGGATCGAAAATGGACAATTGCGGCCTGTACCTGTTCAATGGCGCCACGCCCGTGCTGAACGCGGAACAAAATGCTGTTGGGCAAGAAACCGCGTGCACCTTCACGACTTCGGGATTGAATAGCCTGGCGTCGAATGTGGCGGACCCGGCGCAATCGGGCAGCTCGCTGTTCAAGTTCACCGGCCCCGTGACGAATGGCGGGCTGTGGGTGACCACCATCGTCCTGGGCAACCAGGCGTCCTCGGGCCAGCCGTATCCGAATTGATGGGATATTGGCGCAACTGCGGCAGGCCGCGCCATCGGCGGCCCGCTGCAATTGCGCCGGACGAAAAAAAACCCGGAAAGCGAACTTTCCGGGTTTTTCTTTACTGCAAATACTGGTGCGGCTGGCAGGAATTGAACCCACGACCCCTTGGTTCGTAGCCAAGTACTCTATCCAGCTGAGCTACAGCCGCAAACTCTGACACACTTCGCCGGACGGCGCGAAGCTTGAAACTTTCATCAGCACGGGAAAACCCGATGCTGGCAATACTGGTGCGGCTGGCAGGAATTGAACCCACGACCCCTTGGTTCGTAGCCAAGTACTCTATCCAGCTGAGCTACAGCCGCAAAACTTCTACAACATTCCATTAACAACATGGAGGTGAAACTTGTTACAACAAAACCAGGCAAAGTCTGATTTTCAGTATTCTGGTGCGGCTGGCAGGAATTGAACCCACGACCCCTTGGTTCGTAGCCAAGTACTCTATCCAGCTGAGCTACAGCCGCGCAGGCAAACATTATAGCGTATTCATTTCGCTTTGAAAAGTTCGATTTTTCAATCGCTTAGCTGATTTTGCAGAATACCGCCCCGCATGATCGACTACCTTTTCACTGCTAAAAAGCTGACGCCTTTTTATCGATGGACACTTCTGCTTTCACAGGAGCTTCCAGCGAATCGAGAAGTTGCTGTCTCGAAAGAAGCGGGATTATAGGGACTGCTTTCCAGCCTGTCCAGTGCTATCTGCAGGCAACGCGCAAGCGTGCGGTGGCGCTGCGCCGCTTGGGGCTACAATACCAGCCAGACAGGGGCGCTTGTGCCTCCCCTCATTCATGGCGCGGGCATTGACCATCATGACCCATTTAACTGAGCTTAGCGGCGGCGGCCCGGCGGGGCAAGAGCCCGTGCGGCAGACTCACTGTTGCAGGATTTCCGATGGCCAAGCCTGACCGCACGCAAGATCTGCTGCCCCCATCAGCGCCGCTGAGCCTCTCCGGCGAGCGCCTGGCAAACTTAATGGAAAGCATCACCGATGGCTTTTGCCTGCTCGACCGCGACTGGACCATCCGCTATATCAATACGCGCGGCGCCGACATGCTCGCACCGCAGCGTCCGCCCGGCGCCAGCCTGGCAGGCAGCAGCCTGTGGCAAGCCTGCCCCTCCCTGCAGGGGACGGAACTGGAAGTGCAATACCGGCGCGCCATGGCGCAGCAGCACAGCAGCAGCTTTGAACTGCTGTACCGGCCGCTGGGGCGCTGGCTGGAAGTGCGCATCTTCCCTTCCAGCGATGGCTTGACCACGTACATCCAGGACATCAGCCAGCGCAAGGAGGCCGAGGAAAGCTTGCGCCACAGCGAGGAAGACTTGCGCGCGCTGGCCAATTCCATCCCGCAACTGGCCTGGATCGCCAGCTTCGACGGCACCATTGCCTGGTACAACCAGCGCTGGCACGACTACACGGGCACCAGCGCCGAACAGATGGCGGGCGACGGCTGGAGCATCGCCTATCACGCGCAGCATTTGCCGCCCATGCTGCACGCGTGGAAGGCCGCCTTGCGCGACGGCACGCCCTTCGAAATGGAATTTCCCATCCGCGGCGCCGACGGCCAGTACCGCTGGTTCCTGACGCGCGCCAATCCCGTGCGCGACCGGGGCGGCCAGCTGCTGCGCTGGTTTGGCACGAGCACCGACGTCGACCAGGTCAAGCGCGCGCAGGAAGCCTTGCGCGATGAAACGCGCGTGCTCGAATTGCTCAACAATACAGGGGCGGCCCTGGCCGGCACCCTCGACTTGCCCGCCCTGCTGCAGGAAACCGTCGATGCGGCCACGCGCATCAGCGGCGCGCGCTTCGGCGCCTTCTATTATGACGATGCGGGCGAGATCCCCGACAGCGCCGCGCCCCTGCCCTCGGCGCGCGCCGTCAACGGCATCAGCCTGCGCCAGGCCGAAGCCATCGCCACCGAACTGCGCCAGGGGCCGGCCATGCGCCAGAACGACTTGCTGGCCGCGCCCGATGCCAGCGCCGACGGCGCGCCGCCGCTGCGCAGCTGCCTGAGCCTGCCCGTCAGCTCCCGCTCGGGCCTGTTGCTGGGGCGCTTGCTGCTCGGCCATCCGCAAGCGGGCATGTTCAGCGCGCGCAGCGAACGCATCGTCTCGGCCATCGCGGCCCAGGCCGCCGTCGCGCTCGACAATACGCGCCTGTACGCGGCCGCCACGCGCGCCGCCGAAGAGCGCAAGGTACTGCTCGACAGCGAACGCGAGGCGCGCGCCGAAGCCGAGCGCACGAACCAGCTGAAAGACGATTTTCTCGCCACCCTGTCGCATGAACTGCGCACCCCCCTGTCGGCCATCCTCGGCTGGGCCCAGGTGCTGCGGCGCGGCACGCGCGACCAGGCCGACCTGCACCGCGGCCTGCAAAGCATCGAACGCAATGCGCGCGCGCAGGCGCAGCTGATCGAGGACTTGCTCGACATGAGCCGCATCACTTCCGACAAGGTATTGCTCGACCTGCAAACCCTGGCGCCCGCCAGCATCATCGCCTCGGCCATCGAAACCCTGCGCCCGGCGGCCGACGCCAAGCACATCGCCATCCACTGCAACATCGCCAGCGATGCGGGCACCATCACGGGCGACCCCAGCCGTATCCAGCAAGTGATCTGGAACCTGCTGTCGAATGCGCTGAAGTTCACGCCGCAAGGGGGGCGGGTCGATATCGGCGTGCGCCGCGAGACGTCGCGCCTGTCCATCACGGTGGCCGACAACGGCGTCGGCATCAAGAAGGATTTCCTGCCGCACGTGTTCGACCGCTTCCGCCAGGCCGATGCCTCCACCACGCGCCGGCACGGCGGCCTGGGGCTGGGATTGGCGATCGTCAAGCACCTGGTGGAGCAGCATGGCGGCACGGTCACCGTCAGCAGCGCCGGCGACATGCAGGGCGCCAGCTTTACCGTGCGCCTGCCGCTGGGCACGCCGGCCGCCGCGCGCCAGGCGGGCAGCGCCCTACCCTCCAGCCATGACTTGCGCGGCGTCAAGGTGCTGCTGGTCGATGACGACGCCGATGCGCGCGAACTGACGGAACGCATCTTGCGCGACAACAATGCCGAAGTGCACGGCGCCGGCGGCGTGGCGCAAGCGCTGCAACTGCTGGAGCAGGTGCGCCCGGATGTGCTGGTCAGCGACATCGGCATGCCCGAGGCCGACGGTTTCGACTTGCTGGCGCAAGTGCGCGCGCACGCCGCCCCGGAGTTGGCCCGGCTGCCCGCGCTGGCGCTGACGGCGTTTGCGCAACCGCAAGATCGCCAGCGGGCGCTCGACAGCGGCTTCCAGGCCTGGATCTCGAAGCCGCTCGACCCGGCCGGACTGGTGGCGGCCGTGGCGCAGCTGGCCGCTGCGCGCCCGGGACGGGAGCGCAAAACACCATCTTAAAAAGATGATGCAAAGAAATAAATAGTGCAGTACAAAATGACTATTTTCATGGGTCAGCCTTCCTACTTTCAGACGCGGCACTGTCCTACAAGCAACTAAGCTGAAGTTTGCTACACTGAAATGCAGAAGCACACCTGCACGGCAGGCTGGAAGCGGCGACCTTGGCCGGGGAGAACGGCAGAAGCGAGTTCATGCGCAGTTGTGCGCCCTATCTTGTTGCAAGGCGCTACTATCTTTTCCACCGCCGTCAGCCCATCATCTGCGGTAGAAGCCAGCGTTGCATAGACCGTATAACCGAGACCTTACATGCCCAGCCAAGATGAGATTTTGAAAGCCAAAATTTTGGTCGTCGACGATTCACCCGACAATGTCGACCTGATGCTGGAAATCCTGCGCGATGCCGGCTATACCAACGTCACGGCCACCATGCGTCCGGCACAGGTTTGCCCCCTGCACCAGGAGCATTGCTACGACCTGATCTTGCTCGACCTGCAAATGCCGGAACTCAATGGTTTCCAGGTCATGAAAGGCTTGAAAGAAATCGAACATGGCGGCTACCTGCCCGTGCTGGCCCTCACGGCGCAACCGAGTTTCAAGATCGCCGCCCTGGAAGCGGGCGCGCGCGACTTCATCAGCAAGCCCTTCGACCTGATGGAAGTGCACAAGCGCATCCACAACATGCTGGAAGTGCGCCTGCTGTACAAGGAACTGGCGCAATACAGCAAGCAGCAGCAGGAACTGGCGCTGCACGATCCGCTGACGGGCTTGCCGAACCGGCGCCTGCTGGAAGACCGCATCGAGCATACGCTGCAGCAATCGGCCCGCAGCCGCGGCAAGTCGGCCATCCTGTACCTGGACCTGGACGGCTTCAAGGCCATCAACGACAGTTACGGCCACGGCTATGGCGACGAAATCCTGAAAATGGTGGCGGCCCGCCTGGTGGGCGCGTCGCGCAAGGAAGACACGGTAGCGCGCATCGGCGGCGATGAATTCGTCATCGTGCTGGGCAACCTGGCCGGCAAGGGCGACGCGCGCGAACCGGCCGCCAAGCTGATCGAAGTCATTTCCGAGCCGTATTTCATCAACGACCTGACCCTGCGCCTGTCGACCAGCATCGGCATCGCCATCTACCCGGACGACGCCAGCACCGTCGAATCCCTGCTCGGCGCGGCGGACACGGCCCTGTATGAAGCCAAGCGCGCCGGCAAGAACCGCTTTTGCTGCACGCCGCACGAAGTGATCGCGGCGCAGGTCAACATGCAGAAAAGCAGCATTCCATCGATCGCCTGACGGTGACGCGGCACGGCGCGTAAAAAAACCGGCAAGCCTCGCGGCCAGCCGGTTTTTTCATGTCCAGCAGGCTTTATTTCTTGCCAGCCGTCACTTCATGCTGGCCCGCATGCTGGTGGTCCGTTTGCGCATTGACGGTGTCGGGCGACACTTCGATGCGCGTGATGCCCGCATCGACGGAGATCGGGTCGCTGGCGGGGAAGGTCATTTCCACGGCGTCGTCGAGCAATTCTTCCTTGGCCCGCTCTTCGCCGCTCATGCCCTCTTCATCGGCCAGGATGGCCAGCGCGCTGGCCCATTTGACGAAGTTGAGGTTGGACAATTCGCGCACGGTGGTCACGCCAAACGCCTGCTGCAAGGCCTTGGCGTCTTTTGCGCTGACGCCGCGCAGGGCGCTGATGGGCGCATTGACGATGTCGCGGAAGCTTTTGTCGAGGTATTCCTTGTCGACGATGGTATCGATATTCATGGCATGTCCTTTCGTTTCGGTAAGCGGGCCAGTGCTGCATGGGGGAGGCATGGCCCTACTATGGCAGCGTAGCGCGCCCCGGTATGTGCGCAGCCGTACGTAACGACGGGAACGGCGACGGCTGGCGCAAACGATAATATTGTCTATCACATAAAAATAATGGAAGGAGATTAAAATTGCCGAAAAGACAGAAATTTTTCATCCATGCGCCCCGCGATGAAATCCTCATGTATGATCCACAACTTGAATTTGGTCCTCACCTTTCACCATTCACGGGGCGCTATGTCCGCACAAACAGATCCGAACAAGGAAGCGTCCCAGGCCGATGCGGAACGCGCCGCCGACCTCAGCGAATTGCTCGGCCATGTCAACACCAGCTGGGACAATGAACGGCGCGCCCTGTCGCGCCAGCTGCACGACAGCCTCGGTTCCTCGCTGACGGCGCTCACCATGCACCTGTCGCTGCTGACGCAAAAGATGCCGCAGGAAGCCGCCTTGCTCGACCGCGCGGCGACGATGAAGCAATTGCTGCTGAATGTGATCGAGACCAACCGTCAGATGCAGATGAAGCTGTGGAACGACAAGCTCGAGTTTCTCGGCGTAAATGTCGCGCTGGGCGAGCTGGCCGCGCAATTTGCCGAACAGCACAAGATCACCGTGCGCTGCAGCCTGCCCGAAGATGAATTGATTTGCCCGCGCAACGTGGGCGTGGCCCTGCTGCGCACCCTGGAAGAAGCGCTCGGCAACATCGCCGCGCACGCCCACGCCACGCAGGTGGACATCATCATCGACGACAATGACGAGGCGCTGATGATGACGGTCAAGGATAACGGCAGCGGCTTGCCAGCCAACGAGCCCGTCGAAATGAGCAAGCACGGCCTGCGCTCCGTGCGCGAGCGCGTGCATTACCTGGGCGGCACCCTGAGCCTGACGGCCAATCCGCAAGGCGGCACGGCCCTGACCGTCGTCTTGCCGCGCATTACGCCAAAAGAATAATTTCCCGCAGCGGGCGCCCTGCCCGCCTCAACGGGGCAGCGGCATGCCCTCTTCCGGCAACAGCAGTTGCGCCCCCAGCACATCGCGGCGCGCGCCATGCCCGGCCAGGCTGGTGCGATCGCCTTCCAGCACCTGCAAGAAATGTCCAACACGCAACACATCCGTCAATTGCGCCGCCAGAGCGGCATCGGCCGGGGAACCCTGCTGCCGCCATCCCAGCGCCAGCAGGGTTTGCCAAATGTCGGGCAATGCCGTGCGCCAGCCGGCCGAGGCGAGAAAGACGCCGGCCGGCTGCTCCAGCGCTGCACTGGCCCGCGCCAGCAAGTCCTCGCGCGCCAGCTCGCCGGGCAAGCCATCAAGCTCGGCACACCACAGGGGAAACGTGGCCAACGGCGCCGGCAACGCGTCCAGGCCGCTGATGAAGCGGGACTTGCCATAGCCATCCGTGCGGAAACGCACGACCTGCCGCAGGCTTTCCCCGGCTTCCCCCCTGGCCCTGCAGGCCAGCAGCAGCTGGTAAAAATCGAGCTGCTCCGGGTCCAGGCCCAGGCTTTTCAAGCTGATGTAGCGGTCGTCGAACTGGCCCGGCCTGGCGGCGCCGCGCGGCTGCGTGGAAGTATCGTGCATGATTGTCCTTGGCGTGATGGTGGTGACGGTCGGCATCTTTCCCGAGTATAAAGTGTTTGCCGTGTGCAGCCCAGCATCGGCTACACTGGGCAGGCGCGCCGCAGGCGTGCCCCGGTGACCGCTAACATCGCAACGACAGGAGATGGCATGCAACGACTCGCAACGACCTTGCTGGCAGCGCTGCTGGCCATGGGCGCCGCCCAGGCCGCCGACAATACCGTGCCGCCGCCGGAAACCGTGGACAAGCTGGCCTGGCTGGCCGGCTGCTGGAACGTCGACGGCGCCGAACCCGGTTCCGGCGAACAATGGAGCACGGCCGCCGGCGGCACCATCCTCGGCACCAGCCGCACCGTCAAGGGCGGCAAGACGACGGCCTTTGAATTCGTGCAGATCCGCCTCACGGAACCGGGCCAGCTGGCCTACATCGTGCAGCCGTCGGGACAGCCGCCCGTCATCTTCAACCTGCTGCGCCAGGACAAGCCGAATGAATTCATCTTCGCCAACCTGGACAATGACTTTCCGAGCCGCATCATCTACCGCCGCGACAGCGAGCGCATCTTGCATGCCAGCATCGTCGGCACCTTGAAGGGCAAATTCACCACCATCGACTTTCCCATGACGCGGGGCCGTTGCGAAGCGGCGCCTGTCGCGCGCGGCAAATAAAAAGGGGCCGCAAGGCCCCTTGTTTGATCCGGCGCAAACCGTTTACTACAGCGCGATCAGTGCAGCTTGACTTGCGGCGTGCTGCGCTTGATCAGGAAGCGGCCCATGGCCATGACGGCCGTGCGCACGCTGCCCAGCACGGCATTGTGGTGCATCAGGTGCAGGCTCACATACATCATGCGCGCAACAAAGCCTTCGACGAACCAGCTCAGGCCCTTCAGCGAACCCATCAGGGTACCGACGGAGGTGGTGCGGCCGAAGGACACGAGCGAACCGTAGTCCAGGTATTCGTACGGCTTGGTTTGCGGCGGCTTGCCCTTCGCTTGCAGCAGGAACGTTTTCAGCAGGTAATCGGCTTGCTGGTGGGCAGCCTGGGCGCGCGGCGGCACCAGCTTGCCATCCGGCCCCATGCAGGCGGCGCAGTCGCCCAGCGCAAAGATATTCGCATGGCCCTGCACGTTGAGCATGCCCGTCACTTCCAGCTGGCCGGCGCGGTTGGTCGGCAAGCCCAGGGTGGACAGGAATTCCGGCGCGCGGATGCCGGCGGCCCACACGCAGATGTCGGCCGCATAGCTGGTGCCGCTGGCCACCGTCACCTTGTCGGCTTCGATGGTGGTGACGCGCGTATCGGTCACCACGGTGATGCCGTGCTGGTGCAGCAATTTTGAAGCGGCGATGGAAACGCGCTCGGGCAGCGGCGCCAGGATGCGCGGCGCCCCTTCCAGCAGGGTGATGCGCACATCCTTGATGGCGTTGAGATTCTGGAAACCATACGCGGCATACACGCCGCTCGCTTCGCGCAATTCGGCCGCCAGTTCCACGCCCGTGGCGCCGCCGCCGATGATGACGATGTCGACGCCGGGATGGCCCGCGTCGCCCTGGCGCTGCTCGGCCATGGCCAGCAGTTTCAGCAGGGTCAGCCGGAAACGTTCGGCGTCTTCCGTGGCATTCAGGGAAATCGTGTTTTCTTGGGCGCCGGGCACGCCGAAGTAATTCGAGGTGCTGCCCACGGCCAGCACCAGCTGGTCGTAGCTGACAGTGCGCTGCGGCAAGAGCTGCTCATCCTTGTCCGTGGCGATGGCGCCCACGGTAAGGCTGTTCGACGCGGCGTCGAGTGCGATCAGGGGGCCATAGACATAGGTAAAACCATTGTCATGCGCCAACATCTGATACGACAGGCCCTCTTGATGAATGTCCAGGGTGCCGGCCGCCACTTCATGCAGCGATGGCTTCCAGATGTGGTACAGGCGGCTGTCGACCAGGGTGACCTGGCCGGCGCCGAGCTTGCGGCTGAGTTTGCAGGCCAGCTCCAGGCCGCCTGCACCTCCCCCTACGATAACGATTTTACTATGCAAAGATCCTCCTGCTTGTTAATCCCTGTGCCCGTTGCCATTGCCATTGCCGTGACCGTTGCCATGGCCCTTGCCTGGCTTGTCATCATGCTTGTCGCGCTTGCCTTCATGTTTATCGCGCTTGTCATCATGCTTATCATAGTGGCCACGATCACGGTCATGGTCCCGGTAGTCGGGACGGCCATGGTCGCCATGCTGCTGGCGGTAACGGGGCACATATTGGTTGTTATACCAACTATCTTGGACGAAATATACCTCTTGGTTACAGGCATTATACTTGCGGCAGTGCTTGGACCAGTGTTTCGCATGGCCGGGCGGCACGCGCAAATAGATGGGGGGCGCCGAATAGTATTGCGGGCGCTGCACGATGACGGGCTGGGCATAGATCAATTGCGGCGCGGGATAGTCGCCTATGTCGATGCGTCCGTAAAAGCCCGGCTGGCCGACGGTGACGGAGACGCCCACCTGGGCGACGGCAGCGGTAGCGGCCGACAGCAAGACGGCGGCAAGAATCAGGGTTTTCATGGGGACACTCCTTTTATCAGTTATGCCGCAATTGTAGACCTTGTGCAACCAACTGTTTGTTCGCAAGGACACATAAGGATTGCCGTGGCAATCTCACCACAGCTTGCCTAAAGGCACGACCACGCCGCTGAACAGCGACCAGTCCGGCGACGCCGCCGTCAAGCCGCGCGCCATGCCGATATCGATGGCCAGCCGCGGCGTGGGACTGTAGGTGGCGGCCAGCAAGAGCTGCGCCGTGGCCGGCGCGCCGCGCAAGCGCGTGCCCGACACTTCCGCCGTGGCGCCCCAGCGCTCGCTGACGGGTGTGGAAAAGGAGGTCGCCCAGCCCGTTTGCACCCTGCCGGTATGCGGGTCGGCTGCGCCCAGGCGCGTGGCGTTCAGGTTGGCGTCCATGTGCACGGCGCCGAGGTCGCGGCTGAAAATGCCGTTCAGCGACACGTCGCTCTTGCCGCTGCCGATGCTGTCCTTGGCCGTGGGCAACTTCCAGCCCAGTTCCAGGCCCAGCGCCGTCGCGCTGTCGAACAAAAAGGCGCGCTTGAGCACGACCGTCGTGTCGCCCACGCCCGTTTCGCGGCGCCCCGTGTCGTCGCGCGCGCGCACGAAGCCCTCGCCTTCGAGCAACACGCCCCATTCCGGGCTGAACGCCAGTTTGAACGTGTACGGCAGGCTGGCGCGGCGCGTGTCGTCCGTTTTCGACAGCAGGCCGCCCGCCTCGAATTCCAGCTGGCCCGGCACGGGCAGCTGGGCGGGACTGGCCACGGAAGGCCGGTACGGCAGCACGGGATCGCCCTCCTGCGCCTGCGCCAGCGGCGGCAGGGAGAGCAATAACACGGAGAAACACAACAGCGGCAGGGAAGGAGACGGCATGGGAAACCCGGAAGTGGCAAACGCGCAATAACGACAGCCTACCACCGCCGCGCCGATTGCGCCCGGACCCGCCCCATTTCAGGCCAGGCGCCGCACGCCCTGCCTGGCGGCCGGCACCGGCCGGCGCAGCGGCGTGACATTGCTGGACGCCGGCACGGCCATCTGTTGCGCCTGTGCATGCAGGCGGAACACGCCCACCAGTTCCGTCAGGGTCTGCGCCTGATCCTGCAGCGATTCGGCGGCGGCGGCCGCCTCTTCCACCAGGGCCGCGTTTTGCTGCGTCACCTGATCCATCTGCAGCACGGCCTGGTTGACTTGCTCGATGCCGGCGCTTTGCTCGGCGCTGGCGGCCGTGATTTCCTGCATGATGTCGGCCACCTGGCGCACGCTGGTGACCACTTCATCCATCGTCTTGCCCGCGTCATGCACGAGTCTGGAGCCGATTTCCACCTGCTCGACGGAGTCGCCGATCAGAATCTTGATTTCCTTGGCGGCACTGGCCGAGCGTTGCGCCAGGTTGCGCACTTCGGATGCGACGACGGCAAATCCGCGCCCCTCCTCGCCCGCCCTGGCCGCTTCCACGGCCGCGTTCAAGGCCAGGATGTTCGTCTGGAAGGCGATGCTGTCGATGACGCTGATGATGTCGACGATCTTGCGCGACGAAGCATTGATCGATTCCATCGTCTGCACCACCTGCCCCACCACGGCGCCGCCCTTGCCCGCCACGTCGGACGCGGCGCCGGCCAGCGCATTGGCCTGGCGCGCATTGTCCGCATTCTGCCGCACGGCCGACGTCAGCTCTTCCATCGACGACGCCGTTTCTTCCAGCGAACTGGCCTGCTCTTCCGTGCGGGACGACAAGTCGAGGTTACCCTGGGCAATTTCGCCCGAGGCCGTGTTGATGGTGTCCGTGCCCGAGCGCACCTGGCTGACGATGCCCACCAGCTTGTCACGCATGGTTTTCATGGCAAACAGCAGGCTGGCGCTGTCGTGGCTGGCCGTGCGGATATCGACGGTGAGGTCGCCCTCGGCGATGGCGCCGGCGATCTTGACGGCATACCCCGGTTCGCCACCGAGCTGGCGCGTCAGTCCGCGCGTGATCAGCGCCCCCAGCGCCAGGCCTGCCGCCACGCTGCCCAGCACCAGCGCGATCATGAAGCTGCGGCTGGCCTGATACACGCCGGACGCCTGCTCGGAAGCAGCCTTGGCGCGCTCTTCCTTCTGCTGCGACAGCTTGTCCAGCACGCCGTCGAGTTCATCGGCATGCTGGCGCGTCTTGTTGAGCAGCTCGGTCAGTTGCGCGCTGCGCTGGGCCAGCGGCTCGGCCGCGGCCAGGGTCAGCGCCTGCTGCATGGTGGCGATATATTCCGCTTCGACGGCGGCGAAGCGGGCAAACAGTTCCTTGGCGGCCGGCGTGACGAACAGCGGTTCCGCCTTGGCCAAATAGCTTTTATTCAACTCGAGGAATTTGGCGATATCGGCCTGGCGCGTGGCGCGCTCCTCGGCGGTCGTGGCCAGCAAGAAATTGCTGCGCGCGCGGCCCACCTTGATCAAGGCGATGTTGGCTTCCTTGATGTACGACAAGCCCAACAGTTCATGGTTGTACATCTGCCCCGCCATGGTATCGATCTTGCCCATGTTGAAGATGCCGATGCCGGCCACGATGGCCCCCATCAGCGCGACGCAAAAGAATGCCGCCAGCAAGCGCGTTCCCACCTTCATCCGGTTCAACATGATTTCTCCCATAGACTGGCCGATACTCGATGCAACTGGAGCGTACTGGCTTGAATATAAAGAAAAAACACGGAAAAAAATGCTCGGATTGTCACCAAACAACAATTCCTTGATTTATAGCAACATGCAAAACGGCTTGCCATGCTAGGCAAGCCGTTCGCTGTCATCTCGGAAATGCCGACAATTAATGTCCGCTATGGCTGGCCGGCTTGCGCACCGTCATCTCGACGCTGCCCTTGGCCGGCAGCTTGCCCGTACCCTGGCCGCGCACGGGTTCCGGCAAGGCGCCCGTCCATTCATAGGCCACGCTGCCGGCCGGGTGCTTGTACCAGCCCGGATCGCGGTAGTCGCCGGTTTTTTGATCCTTGCGCACCTTGACCGTCGTAAACATGCCGCCCATGCCGATGGCGCCGAAGGGGCCGTCGCCCGCCATCATCGGCAAGGTATTGTCGGGAATCGGCATCTGCATCTCGCCCATGTCGGCCATGCCCCGTTCGCCCATCACCATGTAGCCGGGCACGAGCTGGTTGATCTTCGCCGCCACGCCCTGGTGGTCGACGCCGATCATGGTGGGCACGTCGTGTCCCATGGCATTCATGGTGTGGTGCGACTTGTGGCAGTGGAAAGCCCAGTCGCCGAGGTCCGTGGCAGTAAACTCGACGGCGCGCATCTGACCGACGGCAATATCGGTCGTCACTTCGGGCCAGCGCGATTCGGGGCGCGTCCAGCCGCCATCCGTGCCCGTCACTTCGAATTCATGGCCATGCATGTGGATCGGGTGGTTCGTCATGGTCAGATTGCCCACGCGCACGCGCACCTTGTCGCCCTGGCGCACGACCATGGGGTCGATGCCGGGGAAGACGCGGCTATTGAAGGTGAACAGATTGAAATCCGTCATGGTCATGATCTTCGGCGTGTAGCTGCCAGGGTCGATGTCGTAGTTGCTCAGCAAGAAGACGAAGTCGCGGTCCACCTTCATGAAATTCGGGTCTTTCGGGTGCGTCACCCAGAAACCCATCATGCCCATGGCCATCTGCGTCATTTCATCCGCGTGCGGGTGGTACATGAAGGTGCCGGGCCGCTTGGCGACGAATTCATAGACGAAGGTCTTGCCGGGAGGAATGCCCGGCTGGGTCAAGCCCGTGACGCCGTCCATGCCGTTGGGCAAGCGCTGGCCATGCCAGTGCACGCTCGTGTGTTCCGGTAACTTGTTGGTGACGAAAATGCGCACGCGGTCGCCCTCCACCACTTCGATGGTGGGACCGGGCGACTGGCCGTTGTAGCCCCATAGATTCGCCATCATGCCAGGCGCCAGTTCGCGCACGACGGGTTCGGCCACGAGGTGGAATTCCTTGACGTTGTTGTTCATGCGCCAGGGCAAGGACCAACCATTCAGGGTGACGACGGGGTTGTACGGGCGTCCGTTCGGCGGCGGTGGCGGCGCCTTCGTCTCCGCGCCAGCCATGCTGACGGCTTCCGGCAACGATGCCGCGCCCACGCGGCTCACCGCTGCCGCACTCAGGGCGACCGCGCCCGCATTCATGAAAAAGTTTCTACGTGTAATCATCATTATTCCTTGTTGGCAGGGCCGCTGCCGTTGATGGCGCCTTGCAGTTCAGTTTGCGCAATCCAGAAATCGCGCTGGGTGTCGATGGCGCCGTTGACGCTGGCAACTTGCTCGCGCGCATCGGCCAGCAGTTCGAAGACGCTGGCCAGCATGCCGTTGTAGCGCAGCAATACTTCATGCGAAATCGTCTTGCGCAGCGGCACGACTTCATCGCGGTAGTGGCGCGCCAGGTCATAGGCCGTGCGGTAGCTCGAATAAGCCTCGCGCACTTCCGAGCGGGCCCGTACGGCCGTGCCTGCCGTGCGCTGCAGCGACTGCTCGTACAAGGCTTGTGCCTTGGCATTGCGCGCCGAGCCCCAGTCGAACAGGGGCAGCTCCAGCGACACTTCGTAGCCGTTTTCACGGGGCGCCTCGCTCGTGCTCTTGTTGGTGTAGCCCACGTCGAGCACGTTGATGAAACCCGTCACCTTGGACAGGCCCAGCGCGCTGGCCGTCGCATGCGCGTCGAGTTTCGCTCTTTGCACGTCGAGGCGCTGCTCCATGGCTTGCGCCTCGATATTGCCCGCCTCGGCTGGCTTGGCCGGCAAATCGGGCAAGCGCGACGGCAAGGTGAACGTCGTCTGCTTGCCCCACAGGCCCAGCAAGCGCGTCAGGTGCTCGCGCGTGGCCGTGGCCTGGTGGCGCGCGCGGGCCAGGTCGCCGACGGCGTCCGCGTAAAACACTTGCTGGCGCGCCTGGTCGAGGCGGCTCCAGTTGCCCGCCTGCTGCAAGCGCGTGGCCAGTTCGGCGCCCGCCTCGGCCGACAGCAGCGCCCGCTGCATGAACTGTTCCGTCTGCACGGCAGCCACCGCGTTGAAGTAGGCGCGGCGCGTATCCGACGCCAGTTGCACGGCGCTGCCGGCCGCTTGCAGCTTGGCTTGCTCGAAACGGCCCCGTTCGATGTTCACGCGCATCGGCATGGTCAGCAAGCCGGCCAGGTCGAAGCTGACGCCGCGGTCGATTTCATTGCCGTGACTGCCATGCGAACGACCAAACGACAGGCCGGGATTGCGCAAGCGCCCCGCCTGCACCAGGTCCGCCTCGGACGCGCCCAGTTCGGCCAGCGCCACTTTCATGCCGTGGTTGTTCATCAGGGCGATGCGCACGGCGCTGTCCGCGTCCAGGGGCTGGGCCAGCAAGGCCGCCAGTTTTTCCTCGCCGCCCTTGTCGGCCAGCGCGTCGGGCGCGCCCGTGCGGGCGTCGGCCAGCGCGGACACGGCCTGCATGCCGCCATCGGCGCTGAAACTGGCGCAGCCGCTGAGCAGCAAGACGGCCGCCAGCGCCAGCGGCGTGAGGCAAGTTGATTTGGTGAAACGTGGCATGTCAGTGTCCTTCGTGCTGATGTTGCGGGGAGGGCTGGGCATCGGGCTTGGGGCTGGGCTTATCCATCGGCATCGTGTGGCCCTTCATGGCATGGCCTTCCATCTTGTGGCCGTCCATCTTCATCATGCCCATGTGGCCGCCGGCCTTGCCGACCTTGTCGTTGACGGCGCGCCAGGCCTGATCGGGCGTGGCGTCTTCCTCGGCGGCGGGACGGTAGCCGGCGAAGGCGGAGCGGTAAGTGGTGGCCGGCACGGAGGCTTGCGCCTCTTGCGGGGCGGGCTGTGACTGCGCTGCGGCGGCCAGCGGCAGCACAGCCAGCGCAAAGCTGAACAGGTATTTCATGGTATTCCTTGAAGAACAGGGTATGGCGCGGCGGGCGCGCGACTGGAACGCTGGCGCGGCCGGAACACGGTGCACGATACAAGCTGCAGGGACGTGCGACGGCGGCACCGCCAGGTTCAACGGGCGGTCAGGCGGAGCGCGTGCTTCTCGGAGGACGTTCGGGACCGGACGGGATATGCCCGGCGAACAGGGAATCGGGCGCCAGCGCCGGGGGCGGCGCGCGCAGGGTCAAGGCATGCAGGGGCGGCATGCCGGGCGGCGCCGCAGCGCCCACGGTGCAAGCGCCATGGTTGCTGCAATCGTGGCCATGGTGCATGGCGCCGCCATCGTCCATGGCCATTTTCATCGGCTGGTCCGCCATCCGCATGTCGGCCATGTCGGCCATACTGTGGCACTGGGGCGCTGGCAGCGCCTCGACGGCGACCGTGACCACCGCCACCAGCTCGTCCACGCAGCAGCTGCGCATGGCCGACGCAAAGCCCTGCATGGGCAGCGTGACGGCCAGCAGCCAGAGCAGCGAGCGGGCGAGAAAGCGGGAAAAGGCACGGTTCATGACACCACTATAAACCTTCCCACATGAGGAAGGTCAAGTCCCTATTCACGCTCGCCGGCCGTGCGTCAGCCAGATCACGTACACGCCGTAGTAGCCCTGCCCTTCGAAGATGACCTGGCCATCGGCAAACGACACGGTCTGCACTTGATTCACGGTGAAGTACGCGCGGCCGTCCGCCGCCTCGACATCGCCCCAGTAGCGTGCGTGCAGGGGCCGGTAGCCGCTGGCGCGCCCGATCGCGTCCATCACATCGCCGATCATGAAGTCGAGCAGCATCCCGGCCAGCAGCGGCCGGTGGCCCGCCAGCATGGCCGTGATGTCGGGATAGCCGGCATGCATCAGCTCGGGCAAGTCGCTTTCCTCGTACTGCAAATCGTCTTCGCGGCAAGTCTGGAGAAAACTGTTGAACGGCTCGTCGAGCAAGCCCGCCAGCGCCGTTTCCGGCACGCTCAGGCGGAACGGATGCAGCGGCAGCGCGCTGTGCTGGCCGTAATTGAGTCCGCGGCAGCCGAGGAAGGCCAGCGGATGGCGCCGGCCGCCGACCTCGCAGCGGATGCCGGATGCTTGCCCATCCGCCATCAGCGGCCCATCCCCGCCGCCCGCATCAACAGGCGCATCGCCCAGGCCGCCAAGCCCAGGGTCGCCACGCTGGCCAGCCAGAGGCCGGCCATCCAGGCCAGTCGTTTCCACCATGTCTGTTGTCCTTGTCCTTGCATCAGTGATACCCATCTTCCGGCAGGACTTTGCCACGAAACACATAATATGACCACACCGTATACATCAGGATCACGGGAATGATGAACAGCGCGCCCACCAGCGTAAAGCCCTGGCTTTGCGGCGGCGACGACGCTTCCCAGATCGAGACCGATGGCGGGATGATGTGCGGCCACACGCTGATGCCCAGGCCCGTATAGCCGAGGAAGACGAGCGCCAGCGTGCACAGGAACGGCGCCGCCTGCCGCCCCTGCCGCAGGGAGCGCAGCAGCAGCCAGCCCCCGCCCAGCACCAGCAGCGGCACGGGCAGGAAGCAGAACAATTGCGGCAGCGCAAACCAGCGCGCGGCGATGGCCGGGTCGACCAGCGGCGTCCAGACGCTGATGACGGCGATCACGCCCAGTAGCAGCCAGACGAGCACGCGCGTCAGACGCACGGCGCGCGCCTGCAGGCGGCCCTGCGTCTTCATGATCAGCCAGGTGCTGCCCAGCAAGGCATACGCCGCCACCAGCCCGGCACCCGTGAACAGGGAAAACGGCGTGAGCCAGTCCAGCGCGCCGCCCGCATAGCTGCGGTTGACCACCGGCATGCCCTGGATGTAGGCGCCCAGGGTCACGCCCTGGAAGAAGGCGGCCGCCACCGAGCCGGCGATGAAGGCCTTGTCCCACACGTGGCGCTCGTGCTCGCGCGCCTTGAAGCGGAATTCGAAGGCCACGCCGCGGAAGATCAGGCCCATCAGCATGAAGCTGAGCGGCAGATAGCAGGCGCTGAGCACGACGGAATACGCGAGCGGAAAGGCCGCCAGCATGCCGGCGCCGCCCAGCACCAGCCAGGTTTCATTGCCATCCCAGACGGGCGCCACCGTATTCATCATCACGTCGCGCTCGCTCTTGTCCCGGAAAAACGGATACAGGATGCCGATGCCCAGGTCGAAGCCGTCCATCACCACGTACATCATGATGCTGAACAGGATAATAATGGCCCACAGTAGTGGCAGATCAATGCCCATGCGAATGTCCTCCTTGCGCTTGCTCTTCCAGATGCGCGGCCGACATCGGCCGTGCAGGCGTGCGTTCCTGGCCGGGGCCGCCATGCTCGACGCTCTCCCCCTCGTGCGGCTGCGGCCCCACCCGGATCAGGCGCAGCAGGTAGCCGATGCCCGTGCCGAACACGGCAAAATAGATGACGATGAACAACAGCAAAGTGATGCCCAGCTGCGTGGCGCCGTGGGCCGAGACGGCATCCTCCGTGCGCAGCAAGCCGTACACGGTCCACGGCTGGCGGCCGATTTCCGTCGTGTACCAGCCGGCCAGCATGGCCACCAGTCCGCTCGGTCCCATCCACAGGGCGCAGCGCAGGAACAGGCGCGAGCGCCACAAGGTATTGCGCCAGCGCAACCATGCGCTCCAGATGCCCAGCGCGATCATCAGCATGCCCAGCCCCGCCATCAGGCGGAACGACCAGAATACGACGGCGGAAGGGGGCCGGTCACGCGGCGCAAATTCCTTCAGGGCGGGAATCGTGCCATTCCAGTCGTGCGCGAGGATCAGGCCGCCCAAGCGGGGAATTTCCACCTTGTACAGGGTTTCTTCGCGCGCCATGTCGGGCCAGCCGAACAGGATCAGCGGCGTGCCTTCGTTGCCCGTGTTTTCCCAGTGGCCTTCCATGGCGGCCAACTTGGCCGGCTGGTGCTCGAGGGTATTCAAGCCGTGCACGTCGCCGATGACGGCCTGGATGGGCGCGACGACCAGCAGCATGGACAAGCCCATGGTCATCATCTTGCGGATGGCCACATTGTCATTGCCGCGTAGCAAATGCCAGGCAGCCGACGCCACCACCAGCAAGGCCGTGGCGAGGAAGGCGGCCACGCTCATGTGCAGCAACCGGTACGGGAACGAGGGATTGAAGATGACAGCCAGCCAGTCCACGGGCACGACGCGCCCGTCGATGATTTCATGGCCTTGCGGCGTCTGCATCCAGCTGTTCGAGGCGATGATCCACGTGGCGGAAATCAGGGTGCCCAGCGCCACCATGGCCGTGGCGAACATATGCAGGCCGGGCCCCACGCGGTGCCAGCCGAACAGCATCACGCCGAGGAAGCCCGCTTCCAGGAAGAAGGCCGTCAGCACTTCATAGGCCAGCAGCGGCCCCGTGATGCTGCCCGCGTAATCGGAAAAGAAACTCCAGTTGGTGCCGAACTGGTAAGCCATGACGAGGCCGGAAACGACGCCCATGCCGAAGTTGACGGCGAAAATCTTCGACCAGAAATGGTACAGGTCGCGGTACACGGCGTCCTGCGTGCGC
Organism: Janthinobacterium kumbetense; assembly: GCF_023703445.1. Lineage (NCBI taxonomy): Bacteria > Pseudomonadati > Pseudomonadota > Betaproteobacteria > Burkholderiales > Oxalobacteraceae > Janthinobacterium > Janthinobacterium kumbetense. The sequence continues at coordinate 133,451 of NZ_JAMQGR010000001.1, read as the reverse complement.
AGCCACGCCGCTTCCAGCACCGTCAGGTAACTGGCCAGGCCGATCGTGATTGCAGGAAAAATGATGTGGAACGAGATGGTGAAGCCGAACTGGACGCGCGCCAGTTCCAGTGCCGTAAGCCCTAACATGTGTTGCCTTCCCGACGTGTGACGTCTGTTTTACCCAGGCCTCCACTCTAGGCTTTCCGGGTAAAACATAACAGACTCAGAAACGGGAGAAAACATAGGATCAGTTTGACGTTTGCCGAATGACAAGATCGAACCGGTCCAACGGAAAACCGCGTCAGGCGGGCTCCGTGATGCCCACGCAATTGCGGCCGTTTTCCTTGGCCACGTACAGGGCTGCATCGGCGGCGCGCAGCACGGCGTCCGTGCTGCCCGCTTCCTGTTCCGACGACACGACGCCCAGCGATATCGTGACCAGGCCCGCGCCGGGAATCACGGCGGCGGCCACCTTGGCGCGCAAGCGCTCGGCCACCTGCATGGCCACGTCGAGGTCGGCATCGGGCAGCAGCATGATGAATTCATCGCCGCCATTGCGGCACAGCACGTCGGCATCGCGCGAACAGGCGCGCATCAGCTGCGCCAGGCGCAGGATGACTTCGTCGCCCACGGCATGGCCCCAGCGGTCGTTGACTTGCTTGAAATGGTCGATGTCGATGGCGATGACGGAAAACGGCCGCGCCTGCGCCTGCCACCCTTCCAGCGCCGCCGCCATGCCGCGCCGGTTCGACAGGCCCGTCAGCGGGTCCGTCTGCACGTCGGTCTTCAACTTGCCGATCTTGTTCTGCAACAATGCCAAGCCTTTCAGCAGGGCTTTCTTGATTTGCGCCGCCTCCACATACCACGAGCGGATGGCGGCGATGTGCTCGGCCGTTCCGGGCGCATCCATGCGCCGCGCGCCTTCGGCCAGCTGCACCAGGGGGCGCGAAATCAGGCTGGCCAGCCACCAGATGAATGGCAGGCTCAGCAAGGCGATCGGCAGCGAGTGCCATACCGTATTGGCCATCAGCTGGTTCAGCGGGGCCAGGGTCATGGCCGTCGGGCGCTGCGCCACGATGCCCCAGCCCGTCGACGGCATGATGGCGTAGCCGGCCAGCATGTCCACGCCCAGGCTGTTGTTCATGCGCCGGTTGCCGCCGCCCTGCTGGGCGATGATGGCGTCGATGACGTCATTGCTGCCGGCCACGTCGCCCAGGCGGTCGGGGTCCGGGTGGTACAGCAGGCGCCGGTTCTGGTCGACCACGTACAGGTAGGAACCGTCGCGGTAGTAATGCTGGCCCAGCATGGTGTACAGGATGTTTTTCTGTTTCAGGTAAATGCTGCCGCCCACGTAGCCCAGGTAGCGGCCATCCTTGCCCAGGATGGGATGCGAGATGAACACGACCAGATTGCCGACCGACGACACGTACGGCTGCGTCACCAGCGGGCGCCGCTCGCGCAGCGCCTGGATGGCGCCGGCCGAATCGAGCGTGCGGTTTTTCAGGGCCAGGGTTTCCGGCGACACGCCCAGCACCTTGCCCTGGGCATCGACGATGAGCACGGAATTGAAACTGTTCGTTTGCAGGCGCAGGCGTTGCGCCTCGTCCGTCAGCCATTGCTCGTCGCCCATGCGCGAGGGCAGGCTGCCGGCGCTGTAGGCCAGTTGCTGGCGCGCCGATTGCAGGAAATCCTCGGCCGTGCTGGCCAGCTTGCTGGCGTAGGCGTGGTTCGCTTCCAGGGTGGTATCGATCAGCAGCTGGCGCTGCACGCTGTAGCTGGCGTAGAAGGTATTGGCCAGGGACACCAGGGCGCTGGTAAAGGCCACGAGCACGATCAAGCGGCGCAAATTCATGCGCAGAACAGGTTTAGTCCACATGGGGTCGACAAGAAATGGGATGGTCGGGAAAGTATTGCGCTAAAGAAAGGGCGCATTATACCGAGACACCCGTGCCAATATTGAAATCTTGGCATCAATGGTCAAAGAATGTGTACAAGCGGCAACGCCGAGCGTTGCCGCCTTGACATGCATCAAGCGTGGATGGCGTGTTTGCGGACCCAGTCCACGTAGCGCTGCATCCAGCCCTGGAAGAAACCCAGGCTGGCCGGACCGATGCCGCCATGCTCGTCGAACAAGCCTTCCTTGGCCTGGATAAACATTTCTGGCTGCCCCAGCAGCGGCACGTCCAGGTAGGCGAGCACATTGCGCAAATGCTGCTGCGCCAGGGCCGTGCCCGTGGCGCCGACGGAAACGCCGAGCACGGCGCCCGGCTTGCCGCCCCACACGCTCTGGCCGTACGGGCGCGAGCCCTGGTCGAGGGCGTTTTTCAGCACGCCGGGAATCGAGCGGTTGTATTCGGGGGTGAGAAACAGCAAGGCTTGCGATGCGGAAATTTCCGATTTCAGGCGCAGCACTTGCTCGGACTGCGCGCCATCGTCATCCTGGTCGTACAGCGGCAAGTCGCCGATCTCGATGTGCTTGAAGGAAAACTCGGGCGGCGCCAGCTTGATGATGGCGTCGGCCAGCTTGCGGTTGAAGGAATCCTTGCGCAGGCTGCCGACGATGATAGCAACGTTATATTGACTCATATATATCCCCGATGATGGTGAAAAAATAGCCCTGGAGTGAACTTCACTGCAGGACTATCTTGCCACACAATCATGGGGTTTGCGCTGCTTAGCGTGCGCCGCCAGCCAAGCCCTGGTACTCGCGGTAATAGCGCCCACCCAGGTTCGTCAGCACCTCGTAGCCGATGGTATTGGCCATGGCCGCCACGGCGTCGACCGGGTGTTCGGCGCAGATCAGGTCGACCAGGCTGCCCGGCGCGACGCGGTCGCCGGCGATGGCGCTCACGTCGAGGGTGATGGAATCCATCGAGATGGCGCCGATCTGCGGCACTTTCACGCCGTCGACGATGGCCAGGCCCTGATTGCTCATGCTGCGCAGCCAGCCATCGGCGTAGCCGACGGACACCGTCGCCACCTGGCGCGGCTCGCTGGCCGTGTAGCGGCGGCTGTAGCCCACGTGGTCGCCGGCGGCGATCGTGCGCGTCTGCAAGACCTTGCCTTGCAGGCGCACGACCGAGCGCAGGGGATTCGGTTCGCCGCCCTGCGGTCCGATGCCGTACAGGGCAGCGCCCGGGCGCACCAGGTCGAAGTGATAATCGGGCGACAAAAAGATGCCCGAGGAATTGGCCAGGCTGGCGCGGTACTGCGGCAAACGGGCGCGGATGGCGATGAAACGGGCCAGCTGCTCGCCATTCATGGGGTTGCTCCGCTCGTCGGCGCACGCCAGGTGGCTCATCAGGTAACGCACCTTGATGCCGTCAAGAAAGTGCGGGTCCAGCAGCCAGGCGTCGATTTCCTGCGGCGACAAGCCCATGCGCGACATGCCCGTATCGACCTGCACGATGGCGTCCAGGGTGCTGCCCAGCGCTTTTGCATGCGCGCGCCAGCCCGCCACCTGCGGCTCGCTGTTGAGCACGGGCGTCAAGCCATGGGCCGTGAATTCGCCTTCCGTGCCGACGGGCGGGCCGTGCAGCACGAAGATGGACGCGTCCGGCGCCACGTGCGGGCGCAGGCTGATGCCCTCTTCCAGGTGCGCCACGAAAAAGTGGCGGCAACCTTCCTCATACAGGGCCGCGCCCACTTGCGCGGCGCCCAGGCCATACGCGTCGGATTTGACGACGGCCGAACAGGCGGCCGGGTGCGCCTTGTCGCGCAGCAAGCGGTAGTTGGCGCGCACGGCATCGAGGTCCACCGTCAGGATGGCGCCGCTACGCTCTTTCGGAGGCATGCTGGCCCCCATCTCAGGCCACCGCGTGTTGCAGTTTGCCATTGCCCTGCGCGCCGCTGTAGCGGCTGACGGACAGGTCGTCGGCCAGGATGGCCGGCTTTTTCGACGACATCAGGTCGGCCAGCAATTGCGCCGAACCGCAGGACATGGTCCAGCCCAGGGTGCCGTGGCCCGTGTTCAGGAACAGGTTGCGCAGCGGCGTGCGGCCGACGATCGGCGTGCCGTCCGGCGTCATCGGGCGCAAGCCCGTCCAGAAGGTAGCCTCGGCCGTGTTGCCGCCGCCGGGGAACAGATCGTTGACGACCATTTCCAGGGTTTCGCGGCGGCGCGGGTTCAGATTCAGGTTGTAGCCGGCGATTTCCGCCATGCCGCCCACGCGGATGCGGTCGTCGAAACGCGTGACGGCGATCTTGTAGGTTTCATCGAGGATGGTCGACACGGGCGCCTTGGCCGCGTTGACGATAGGCACGGTGATCGAATAGCCCTTCAATGGATACACGGGAATGTCCAGCAGCGGCTTCATGAAGCCCGTCGAGTAGGAGCCGAGCGCCACGACATAGGAATCGGCCTTGACGATTTCCGCGCCGCATTGCACGCCAGCAATTTCGTCGCCCTGGGTCAGCAAGGCATCGATGGACACGCCATAACGGAACTTCACGCCCAGCGCCTCGGCCATCTCGGACAGGCGGGTGGTAAACAGCTGGCAATCGCCCGTTTCATCGTTGGGCAGGCGCAAGCCGCCGAACAGTTTATCCTTGACCGCTTCCAGGGCCGGCTCGGCGCGCGACAGTTCGTTGCGCTGCAGCACTTCATACGGCACGCCCGCGTCTTTCAATACTTCGATATCCTTGGCGGCGTCGTTGTATTGTTTTTCGGTGCGGAACAATTGCATCGTGCCTTGCTGGCGGCCTTCATACGTGATGCCGGCCTCGGCGCGCAGCACCTTGAAGCAGTCGCGGCTGTATTCGGCCAGGCGCACCATGCGCTCCTTGTTCACGGCATACGCTTCCGGTGTGCAATTACGCAACATCTGCCACATCCATTTGAGCTGGGCGGCGCTGCCGTCGAGCGAGATGGCCAGGGGCGCGTGGCGCTGCATCATCCACTTCACGGCCTTCAGGGGAATGCCGGGCGCAGCCCATGGCGAAGCGTAGCCGGGCGAGATTTGCCCCGCATTCGCGAAGCTGGTTTCCAGTGCCGGGCCCGGCTGGCGGTCGATGACGGTCACCTCATGTCCTGCCTTGGCCAGATAGTAAGCACTGGTGACGCCGATGACGCCGCTACCCAGAATCACAATACGCATAGTTTCCTCATTATATTTTTTTAGGCTGACGCCAGATTAACCGCTATCATATTGGGAAAGAGCCAGTATTTGTTCACGTATAAATCGAGATATTCAGCAATAAATCATGAGAATCCTTAAAGAATCGGCACGTGGCCTCGACAAGCTGGATCGCCACATCCTGCGCATCCTGCAACAGGATGGCCGCATCTCGATGAAAGACTTGGGCGAACAGGTGGGATTGTCCATTACGCCCTGCATCGAACGGGTCAAGCGCATGGAGCGCGACGGCGTCATCACGGGCTACCACGCCAAGGTGAACCCGGCCGCGCTGGGCGCCAAGCTGCTCGTCTTTGTAGAGATTACGCTGAATCAAAAATCCGCGTCCGCCTTCGAGCAATTCCGCCGCGAAGTGCTGCAGATTCCCGAAGTACAGGAATGCCACCTGGTGTCGGGCGACTTCGATTACCTGATCAAGGCGCGCATCCATGAAATGGCCGAGTACCGCAAGCTGCTGGGCGACATGCTGCTGCAGTTGCCGGGCGCCGCGCAATCGAAGAGCTATGTGGTGATGGAAGAAATCAAGGAAACCCTGGCGCTGTCGACCGACGTGCTGCAAAATCGCTGAAGGTACCGCCTGCCGGTACCGACAGCATCAAATTTTGCACCTTTGTATAATCTTGTAGCACATTCGCGGCGACACAAGCACACTCCCTCCTGACATCACGCCCGTCCCCTCTGAGATTGGAAGCAGTGATGCACACTGGGAGTCCATATGAACACATTGATAAAACTGGCAGCTTCCTGCCTCGCGGGCCTGGCCGTGGCCATGTGCACCGCCAGTGAATACAAGGTCAACCGCGCGCCGGACAATGGCGCCATCTATCAAAACATCAAGGTCGGCAAGACCACCCGCCTCGACCTCGACGCGGCCCTGGGCAACGCCACCGTCGTCAGCTTCGATCCCGGCTATGAAGTCTGGGTCTACAAGAACCAGCTGAAAACGCCCAGCGTGACGCGGCTGATCCCCCTGCTGGGCGAAAAAGGCACGCGCGAAGTGGCCGTCATGTTCGACCAGGCCGGCATCGTCAAGAAATTCCGCATCCACGAGCCGCGCAGGTAGGCGCAGGCCGCGCACGTGTGCGACAGCGTAAGGCAGCCGCCAGCCAGATGGCTATACTGGCTGTTGGCTCCCGCCGCCCACCGCCCACCTACCCTGCAAGGAGTTTCCATGCGCCTGCCCCTGATCGCTCCGAAAGACCTGACGACCGAACAAAAGCCGCTGTACGACGATATGCGCAAAGGCATCACCAGCAATTTCAACGATTTCATCGCCGTGCGCGAAGATGGCGCCCTGATGGGGCCGTGGAATCCATGGCTGCACGAACCGGCCATCGGCAAGGCGATCTGGAACCTGACCCTGGCCATGACGGCCAACGCCACGCTGCCCGACAAGGTGCGCCAGATTGCCATCCTGGTGGTCGGCGCGCGCTACAACGCCGCCTATGAAATCTACGCCCACATCGCCGTCGCGGAACGCGAAGGCATGCCTGCCGAGCGCCTCGCCACGCTGGTAGCGGACGTCAAGCCGCTCGACCTGGACAAGCAGGAAAGCGTGGCCTACGACCTGGCCTACGCGCTCAGCCGTGGCGGCACGCTGCCGGAGCCGCTGTACCGCCTGGCGCTGGCCACCTTCGGCCAGCATGGCATCAACGAGCTGATCTACCTCGTGGGCCTGTACGCACTGGTATCGACGACGCTGAACGGCTTTAACGTGCCGGTGCCGGAACGCGACTGAAGGGCCTGGCCCGCGCCGCGCCTTATGCCGCCCGGGCCGTCGCCGCGCTGGCCGTCCGCTGCGACCGGTGCGCCACCGCGCAAGCCAGCACGCCCGCCAGCAGCAGCGCCGTCGCCGCAAATTCCGCCGCAGTGGGCCAGCGCTGCTCCCACGCATAGCCGTACAACAGGGCAAACAGGAATTCAAAGACGATCATCTGCCCCATCAAGGTCAGCGGCAGCACGCGGCTGGCGTAATTCCACAAGCCGTTACCGACGACTGAACACAGCAGCGCCACACCCGTGACGAGGCCGGCGAACTGCAGCCATGCCGTGCCGCCATGCGCGGCCGGTGCCGCAAGCGCGACGGGAATCGCCAGCAGCAATGCGGCGGCGCCCGTCACCACGCCCGTCAACAGATTCCACTCCTGCGCCGACACCGCGCGCAAGCGCCCCAGCCAGCGGCTGTTGCCGACGGCATACACCGTCCACGACAGCAGCGCCGCCAGCGCGCACAACAGTCCCAGCAGCGATGCATGGCCGGGATGCGCGAGCGACTGCCAGCTGATGCACAACAAGCCGGCACCGCTGAGCAGCAACGAAGGGAGCAGCTTGCGCAGCGGCACGGCATCGTGGTCGCGGCTGCCAACCACGGTGACGACCAGCGGCAGCAGGCCGATCACCATCGACGTCATGGCCACCCCGCCCATCTGCACGGCGCTGGCCAGCAGCACGTAATAGATGATGTTGCCGGTCAGGCTGAGCCAGATCAAGCCCCGCCATTCGCGCCAACCCAGGCTGCGCAGCAGGCGCCGCCACGACGGCGCGACCAGAACGGCCGCGATCAGGCCGTAGGCCAGGTAGCGACCCACCGACAATTCCAGCGGCTGGAACGCGGGCAGCAGCGCCGGCGCCAGGAACACCAGGCCCCACAGCGCGCCCGCAGCGATACCGGCCAGCATGCCCAGGCGTGTCTTATTCTTTTGCAACATATTCAATCTCCCGAAAAGGAGATTGTGGCCGCTGCGGCGCGCCCGTTCTTGGCGCCATCTACTGCGTTTTTGACCGGTTCTCGCGACGTTGGCGCCGGTAAGCGGCTGGCGTGGCGTCGATGCTGTCGCGCATGGCCCGCGTCAGCGCGCTCTGCTCGGAAAATCCGACCGCCAGCGCGATCTCGGCAATGCTGGCGTCGCTGGCGGTGAGCAAGTCGCAGGCCCGCCCTATCCGCTGCTGCTGTAGCCAGGCATGCGGACTGGTATCCATTTCTTCGCGGAACAGTGCATGCAGGCGGCTGACGCTGAGGTTGGCAAAGCGCGCCATCGATGCCGTCGACCAGGGCAAGCCAGGCTCGGCCTGCACGCGCGCCAGCAGCGCGGCCAGCCGCGAGCGGACCTGCGGCGCGGTCTGCAGCAAGGTGTCCAGCAGCAGCGGTGTCCAGCCCTGGATGACGGCCGGCGTCAGCGCCTGCTGCCCCGCCATGATGCCCAGGTATTCGATCAGCTTGCGGGCACCCGGCCCCAGCGCCGCATACGGCCGCTCCAGCAGGCGGCCCCAGCTGCCCTGCTCCACGGCCGCCGCATCCACGTCGAGAATGATCGAGTGGTTGGCCACCCGGCTATGCTGGGCGTGCCAGGTATTGGCCGGGATCACCACGCCCTGCTGCGCATCTACCTTGCCCTGCTTGCCGTCGATATCCAGCAGCAACTGGCCGTGCAGGGGCAGCACCAGCTGCACGAAGTCATGCCGGTTCGGCGCGCCGATTTCCGCGTAGCTACGAAAGCTGAGGTCGATGGCAGGATGGGGGGTGCTGGACATGGGGCCGGCCTGGGCGAAGAAGCAATTATTTTATCAGCATGGCGATTATCAGCACGGCAATGCTCCAGGCCTGGCGTGCCGCCACACGCTCCGACGGTGCGCGCCAGTAGCGCCCGCTTGCTCTACACTGACGTTTTTTCCTCTGCCACTTCCATGCTACTACCTGCACAACTCGCCCACATCTCGGTGGAACAAGACTGGCAACACAGCGCACCCTACCCGCCGCTCGGCTTCAATCCCTTCTTCGAAGGCGCGCTGGGCAATGGCGACACGTTCGGCCTGTACTGGCCCATCGGCCGCGAAGCGTCCGAACCCATCGTCGTCGAAACGTGGCATGACGAATGGCGCATCCAGCCGCACTTTTCCAGCCTGGCCGCTTTCCTGCGCGCCCACGCGGCAGCCGGCGATGCTGAAGACGAAGACGAAGTAGGCTACGTGGCGCCGCCCACCTTGGCCGACGACCCCGCCTCGCCGCGCGCCGCCTTCCTGGCGGCCAAGGAGCATATCGCCCAGCGCAACCCGGACGTGGCCATCGCGCTGCTGGAAGCGGCGCTGGCCCTCCTGCCCGAATATACGGATGCGCTGGCGCTGCTGCACGGCCAGTATGTGCGCGCGGGAAGAATCGACGACGCCGTAAAGGTGGCGATCCAGGCCATCATCTCGCCCCCCTCGTTCGGCGGCCCGCCCTTGAAAGCCTTGCAATGGCTGCGCACGCAGCCGGTGCCGCAGAATGAACGAGACCCCATCTGGCGCGCCTGCGGACAGCTGTCGTTCAACTTTGGCGGCAGCAAGGACAATGCGGATTACCCCGTGCTGCTGGCCGCCATCGATGCCTACCTGGCGCAGGGCAAGCATGTTTGCGCCGCGACCCTGATGCAAACCTATGCCGAACTGATGAGCGCGGAAACCGTCTCCTTCCAGGAGCGCCATGCCTTCGAGCCGGCCGCCTTCCTTGCGCGGCAAATCGCCGTCAGCGCACTGCTGCCCCAAGGCAGCCGGGACCCGGCGCTGCTCTGGTCAAGCGACCTGGCCTAGCTGCTGCCGGAACAGCTTGCGGTACGCCGAAGGCGACGTCTGCAGGTTCGCCCGAAAGTGCTGGCGCAAGGACAGGGCCGTGCCGAAGCCGGCCTCCTGCGCCACGACGTCGATCGACGCCCCGCTCTTTTCCAGCAAGCCTTGCGCATGCGCAAGACGCTGGTTCAGCAGCCACTGCTTGAACGACGTGCCCGTCGCCTGGCGGAAATGGCGCGTAAAGTTGCGCCGGCTCATGGCGGCCCGTTCGGCCAGCGCATCGATGCTGTGGGGTATGCCCAGATTGGCCGTCACGCAAGCCAGCACCTCGGCGAAGCGCCCTTCGCTGCCGGACACGGGCAGCGGGCGCTCGATGAATTGCGCCTGCCCGCCCTGGCGGTGCGGCGCCACCAGCAGCCGGCGCGCCACCCGGTTGGCCACCTCGGCGCCCGCCAGCTGGCGCAGCAGATACAGGCAGCAATCGAGGCCTGCCGCCACGCCGGCCGACGTCAGCACGCCGCCATAGTCCACGTACAGCACTTCCCGGTCCACTCTGACTCTGGGATAGCGGGCCGCCAGCCGCTCCGCCATGCCCCAGTGCGTGGCCGCATTCTTGCCATCCAACAAGCCCGCCTGCGCCAGGGGAAACGCACCCAGGCACAGCCCCACCATGCGCGCGCCGCGCCGGCTGGCCGCCTGCAGCGCCGCAACCAGGGGCGGCGTTGCATCGCGGCAATCGTCGTGCCAGGCCGGCATGATGACAATATCGGCGCCGTCCAGCCCTTCCAGACCGAACTCGGGCGTGATGCCGAAGCCGGCCGCCGTGCGCAAGGGCGCGGGATCGGCGGCGCACACGCGCACGTGGAAAGGCGGCAGGTCGGCCTCGTCCGTCTGGGCGCCAAACACGAGGCAAGGCACGGACAAGTGGAATGGCGTCATGCCGTCGAAGGCAATCACGGCAATGGTCAGGGGAGTGGAAGAGAGAATAGGCATGGCCCGATTTTATCGCAGATATGCCTTCAGGCCACTTTTTGTTTGCAAGGTCCGGCCTGAGAATGGCGGTATCGAGGAAGTCCATCCTCTTTCAACTATGCCAGGAGAACCCATGACCACCACCCCGCGCCGCGCCCTGCTCGTCATCGACGTGCAAAATGAATACTTTACGGGCGACATGCCCATCGAATATCCATCCGTCGATATTTCCCTACCCAACATCGTCACGGCCATGGCCGCCGCGCGCGCCGCCGGCGTGCCCGTGATCGTCGTCCAGCACGATGCGCCGGAAGCCTCCCCCATCTTTGCCAAGGGCAGCGACAGCTGGCAACTGCATCCGCAAGTGGCCGCCTTCACCGCCGACCACCGCATCAACAAGGTCATGGGCAGCGCCTTTGCGGGCACGGACTTGCAGGCCTGGCTGGGCAGCCACGGCATCGACACCCTGACGGTGGTGGGCTACATGACGCACAATTGCGATGCCGCCACGATCTTCCACGCCGCGCACGACGGCTTGCAGGTCGAATTCCTGCAGGACGCCACCGGCACCCTGCCCTACGCCAATGCGGGCGGCACGGCCAGCGCCGAGGAAATCCACCGCGTCTTCAGCGCCGTATTCCACTCGAATTTCGCCGCCGTCACCAGCACGCAGGACTGGCTCGCTGCCGTGCGCGAGGGCAAGCCGCTGGAAAAGGACAATATCTACCTGTCGAACCAGCGCGCGCGCAAGGCGCAGGCGAACTGACGCCGGCGGGAATGGACGGGTATCATGCGTCCATTCCTTACTTGATGATGCGCAATGCGAAAAATAATACTGCTGGGTTCAAGCGTTGCCGGCCTGTTCCTGCTGGCCACCGCCGCCCTGGTACTGGCCGGACTCAACGACAAGCTGGCGCCCGCCGACGTGATCGTCGTGCCCGGCAATACGATCTTGCCCGACGGCACACCCAGCCCCCGCCTGCAGGCCAGGCTCGACGTGGCGCTCCAGCAATTCCAGGCACACCGGGCGCCGCGCATCCTCGTCAGCGGGGCCACGGGCAAGGAAGGTTTTGACGAGGCCGCATCGATGGCCCGCTACCTGCAGTCGCGCGGCGTGCCGTCCAGCGCCATCCTTGAGGATAATCAAGGCTGGACCACGGAGGCCACGGCCCGCAACGCGGCGGCCCTGATGCACGAGCACGGCTGGACGACGGCCATGGTCGCGACGCAATATTTTCACGTGCCCCGCTTCAAGCTGGCGTTGGAGCGCAGCGGCATCGCCGTCAGCGGCCAGGTGCACGCGCCGTATTTTGAACTGCGCGACCTGTATTCCGTGCCGCGCGAAACGGTGGGCTATGCCGTGTATTTCGCGCGGCCATAAATAAGCACTACCGCATTCTTGAGATGGAGTCCTGCCTGCCCCCAGGCGCCTGTGGTGGCCGGCATGGCCAACCAGGGCGTTCATCCCCCCTGCACCAGAGTAAGTACTGCGCAAGGACAGGCCGGCCTCCATTTCATGCCTGCAGCTCGCCCAATTCGCCTGCATAGCGGGAGCAGAACTTCCTTGTCGACACATTGACCTGAGAAAAGGCCCGGGCGGCACCGACATCGAGAATGGCGTCGCTATATTGATATCCTTTTTCCCCAGGTTTGTTCTGGAAGAAACGGCCATATGGATCAATCATTAAGTAGGATTCGGTCATGTCGGCGTTATCCTCCACTCGGACGCCATGGTCGAGGTTGGCATGGCGCCGGACGAAGGTGTCAAACTGCGCGTCAGACAAGGACAGGTCATCCGTAATTTTGGGCAGCATGCGAAGGATTTTCCATTTCTCCGGCGCCAAACGGCCAATCAACTTGCTCATGTCCTCCTGCCAGTTCAATGCGTTGACGACAGTATTGATCTTTAGCCGAAGCCGTGGATTGATCTGCCTGCCCAAAGCAATCATGTCAACCAACTCAGGCATCGACAGCGTGCGCAACTGGCGATCAACTCGTCCGATGCCCAGATTGGTCTTCTCTTCCGATGAGTCCAGGCTCAGCCCCAATATGGCGAGATGGGGGGCCAGCGCTTGCATCAAGGCAGGCGTCAGACGACTGCCATTACTGATAACGGAGGTCTCAAGACCCAATCGCCGGGCATGCAGGATGACGTCCAGCGCTTTTTCCGCATACAGCAGAGGTTCCCCGCCAGCCAGATTCAATCGCAGCGATGCCCAGCGCATGCCCGGCCACAGCGGATTGTTCGAATTGCCAGGTTTAAAGAAACGTCCGACCTCCTCGACCAATGCCTTGACAGCACTACTGTCGTGTATCAATTCCTGCGTCGAACCGCCATCCTCCCACTTTGCATAGCAATAGCGGCAGCCATAGTTACACACTTCGGTAACATGCCAATTGACGACGAGTTCGCGTACACACATGCTGGGGGGAAGACTCACGGCACACTCCGGTTGTTTGATAGGCCCTCACTTTGCCCAAGAAGTTACTAAAAATCCATGAAAAAGCCCATCCCCTCCCCTCTGGATTTGACATTTATCGCAAATATCCATGCGGGGATGGGGGGGGGACGAGAAGTTTCCGTGACACTGGCACGAACGCTGTGTGACCATTGTTGCAATCAAACCAATGAAAGCTGAAAAACAATGGCAACCATTCCTACCTTCGAAGCGCTGTTACTTGAAATTCATCAAAGTCTTGATTTAGTTCCCTATTCAAGCAAGGTCAAGGACAAATTCGCCAATCTCGGCATGCGTAACAAAAACCATCAGGAGATGATGGCTGACGTTTGCGGCGCCATCTTTAATAGCCTGGGTATGGATGCGGCAGCATGCCGCGATGCGGTCCGGGGAATGAGCGAATGGGAGGGATACCACAAGGCTGTTGAACTCAACACATGGACCTCGAATGCAGACCAGCGTCAGGTCGTATGGCATCTTCTCGGATACTGCTATGTTCCAAACCTGGCCCGCAGAATCGCGTTCTGGAATCTCGACGGCGCGTTCGACAAGGGAATGCCAGGCGGAGCATTCTGGTTCTTGCCTCACGTGAATGTCACCACGGGAACAATGGAACTACCTGTGCCACACGTTGTCGACTGGCTCATCGATCTGCTGGACAGTTCCATCGGCAAAGCAGGCGTCGGGGCAGGATCGCCTGGTGCCAGCAATACCGACAAGGACTCTATCGTCAGGAACTTGTACAACTGGAAAAATGCATCCCTCCCTCGCGTCAATTCGATTAATGATTACTTCTCGGACGGCGCCAAACTGGTGTTTGAAGGCGTATTTGAACTTGCAGAAGACCTTGCTGAGCAAGTGAAATTTGACGCTGCTCTCGCCTTCGTTCAATCCAGGGATTTATCTGCAGACGACCTGCGCGATCAGATTCCGATGACGCAGCCCGGACGGCTTGAAGCTGTCATGGATAAATCCGCCACCGATGACGAAAAGCAGATTTTCGTACAGGCACTGTTGACACGCTATGCAAGACCAAGCATGGCCATGATACGGCAACGATTACGTGTCGCCCGCATGGTGCAGGATGGATACATCAGATTACTGAAGTTCCTCTGTCCGGGGGTACAGGCAACTTGTACAGACCCGTCTCAAAACAAGCTGCTGCAGTTGACGGGCATCTTCGGCACCATCTACAACCTGACCATTGATGCCTGGAAAAATTCCGACACGCGTGAGGAGGAAGACATCCTGTTCGAGTCACGACTGGCGCCCTGGGATAAGGCGGATATCTTTCTCTCAATCTTGCCTTCCATTAAAAATGAATCCCATCTCCCCGTGGCCGAACTGCTGACGCGCCGGTTCGCGAAACTCGCTGAAGGCGATGCTCTGCAAGACCTCGTAGCGCTCGATATGCACACTGCCACACCCCTTATAGCAAGCAAATGCCGGCGAATAAAGGAAGAATATGAAGAGAACATCCGATTACAGCGCTTGCTGGAACGAGTTCGTACCGCCTCTCCGTGGCGGACGCTCCTGGGTGAAGCTAGCTATGCCGTCGTCAGCCACGTTGCGCAATCGACTTCTTTGCCCGTGAAAACCAGATTGCTGGCGATTCAACGGTTGCGGGAATTGGCTGCAACGCCTGCCGAAATAGTTGGCGCCAGCGTCATGGAACTGGGCGAGCTTTTGAATTGCCGCCATACAAGCAAGTCAAACGACATGCAGCAAAGGGTGGAAGCACTACTTGCTGGAGCAGAAGCCAGCGCTGGTTATGCGACATGGAAGGCGCCCTTGCTGCAATACCGCGCCAAACACTTGTTGGCGCAAAATGCGTTCGACGACGCGGCAAAGCTGATGCGGGCGGCTCTCGACGCTTGCAACGACGGAAATTTTGGCACTCTGCGCGGTGAAGTCGCCAGGGATGCGTTTGCCATCGAGGTTGCCAATCTGGGTTTAATTCCTGGCAACCACGAAAAATACCATCGCAATATGCTTGCCTATGGCATGTTTCAGAATCAGGTGACATCACTGGAAGACACCGCCATATGCGTTTCCGACTACTTCTGGGACAAACTCTACCAACCCTACTCCGGAACGGAAAGAGTGCAGCCATTATCAAAAAATCAATCTCAGGCATTCATCCAGGAGGCTCTTCCTATCATCATCGAAGGCCGCTGGGATGCCCTGAAGGTCTGGATGAAACACCATGCAAAAACCTTCAGGCAAGGCACTATTCGTGAGGTGCGGAGTAACTCCGTGCTCATGGCATGGCTGAAGCTACAGGGTGATCTTGCAAAACAGCTGCCCATACTGCGTGCCGCAGCCTCGTCCGATCTACTAGGGGAAATAAGCAAGGTCGAAAAGCTCGTGGCCCATTGGCGCCACGCCATTCATCTGCTGGCTGAAGCCTGGCCCAAACAGGTCAACATTGCAGACTTCAAAGGACAAACGCCCTTGATGATGGTGGCCGACGCAAGCGATGAACAACTGATGCTGGCGTTCCTGACTGCCGGCGCCGATGTGAATGCCCAGGATTATCTGGGGCGCACCGCCTTGCATGCCGCGGTTACTGCGCGGTCAAAAAACTGTGTTTCCACGCTGTTGACACATCAGGCGGACACATCCAAGGGAACTTACGATGAGGCGAACACCGCGTTCCATACGGCCGTGCGTATGGGCTACGCCGACATCGTAGCCCTTGTGATGGAACATCACGCACACTTGGCAGCAATGGAAAACTCTTTTCATCAAACACCGTTGGAACTGGCAAAGAAAATCCTGATTGATCTGCCTGGTTTCCGGAATATGATGGCAACACAATATCGACGCAGCATTGGATCAAAACAGGAGTTCGATCAGATTATTGCCATGCTGACGGACGCTGCACGCGATGAACAGCTCGGCGAAAGGGAAAATTCCCGTTAATCACTCGCTCCAGTCGCGCGAGCGCTCGACGGCGCGCTGCCACTTATGCAAGCGCGTCAGGCGCTCGTCGGCCGCCATGGCCGGTTCGAAGCGGCGTCCCACCTGCCACTGGGCGGCGATTTCTTCCTGCGAGTCCCAGAAACCCACGGCCAGGCCCGCCAGGTAGGCGGCGCCCAGGGCCGTCGTTTCCGTCACCACGGGACGCACCACGGGCACATTCAAGATGTCGGCCTGGAACTGCATCAGCATGTCGTTGCGCGCTGCGCCGCCGTCGACGCGCAGCTCGGATAGCGCGATGCCCGCGTCGTCCTGCATGGCGGACAGCACATCCACGTTCTGGTACGCCACACCCTCCAATGCCGCGCGCGCGATGTGCGCCTTGCCCGTGCCGCGCGTGATGCCGATCAAGGTGCCGCGCGCATACGGGTCCCAGTACGGCGCGCCCAGGCCCGCGAACGCGGGCACGAAGACGAGGCCGCCCGAATCGGGCACGCTGGTGGCCAAGGCTTCCACTTCGGACGAGTCGCGGATGATGCCGATGCCGTCGCGCATCCATTGCACGGCCGCGCCAGCGATAAAGGCGCTGCCTTCGAGCAAATAGTCAGTTTTATCCGATCCTGGGCCCAGGCTCCAGCCCACCGTCGTCAACAGCCGGTTTTTCGATGGCAAGGGGCGCTTGCCCACGTTCATCAGCATGAAGCAACCGGTGCCGTAGGTATTCTTTGCCATGCCCGGCTTCAGGCATGCCTGGCCGAACGTGGCCGCCTGCTGGTCGCCAGCGATGCCGGCAATCGGCACGGACACGCCCAGCAAGTTGGCATGCGTGTGCGCCGCCACGCCGCTCGATGGCACGACGTCGGGCAACAGGGAGGCGGGAATGTCGAGCAGCGCCAGCAAGTCCGTATCCCACTGCAAGGTATGGATATTGAACAGCATGGTGCGCGCCGCGTTGCTCGTGTCCGTCAAGTGGGCGCCGCTCATCTTGTAGATCAGCCAGCTGTCGACGGTGCCGAAGGCCAGTTCTCCCCGTTCCGCGCGCGCGCGGGCGCCGGGAACGTTGTCGAGCAGCCATTTGAGCTTGGTGGCGGAAAAATACGCGTCCAGCACGAGACCCGTCTTGCGCTGGATCACGTCCGCCTTGCCCTGCTCGACCAGTTGCTCGCAGTAAGCGGCATTTCTGCGGTCTTGCCAGACGATGGCGTTGGCGACGGGTTCGCCCGTGGCGCGGTCCCACAGCACCGTCGTTTCGCGCTGGTTGGTCACGCCGATGGCGGCCACGTCGGATGCGGCCACGCCGCTGTCGCGCAACACCTGCTGCAGCACGCCCTCTTGCGAAGCCCAGATGTCGTTCGCGTCATGCTCGACCCAGCCCGGCTGGGGAAAAATCTGGCGAAACTCGCGCTGCGCGCTGGCGTGCGGTCGGCCAGCATGGTCGAACAGGATGGCGCGCGAACTGGTGGTGCCCTGATCTAAAGCAAGTATGTATTTGGTCATTGTCTGGTGGTGCGAAAATCGGGTAAAAACAGGCACGGAGCCGATTCGCTCCGTGCCCTCGGGACAGCCCCGGCAGAAGCTTACACGACTACCTTACCTTGCCTTCTTTCCAAGCCTGCAATAATTTATCGTAGGCAATCGTTTCACCCTTCGGCTTTTCATTCGCCAGCTTTTTCCATGGGGCATGCTGGTCCGACAGATACTGATTCGGATCGACCTTCGGATTGAGCTTGGGCGCGCACGCCTTCATGCCGGCCCGCTGCAATCGCGCCATGACCTGGTCCATTTCCTCGGCCAGGTTATCCATGGCGGCCTGCGGCGTTTTTTCCGCCGTAATCGCCGTGGCCACGTTCTTCCACCAGAGCTGCGCCAGCTTCGGATAGTCGGGCACGTTGTTGCCGGTCGGCGTCCACGCCACGCGGGCGGGGCTGCGGTAAAACTCGATCAGGCCGCCGTACTCGTTCGCGTGCTTTGTAAAATAATCGTGGCGGATGTCGGAATCGCGAATAAACGTCAGGCCGACGATGGATTTCTTCAGCGACACGGTTTTCGAGGTGACGAATTGCGCATACAGCCAGGCGGCGGCCTTGCGGTCGTCCGGCGTGGACTTGAACAGGAACCAGGAACCGACGTCCTGGTAGCCGTTCTGCATGCCCTCTTTCCAGTACGGGCCGTGCGGCGACGGCGCCATGCGCCATTTCGGCGTGCCGTCCTTGTTCACCACCGGCAAGCCCGGTTTCGTCATGCCGGCCGTAAACGCCGTGTACCAGAAGATTTGCTGGGCGATTTCACCCTGCGCCGGCACGGGGCCCGATTCCGAGAAATTCATGCCGTTCGCCTGCGGCGGCGCGTACTTCTTCATCCAGTCGATGTATTTCGTCAGCGCAAAGACGGCCGCCGGCGAATTGGTGGCGCCGCCGCGCGACATCGATGCGCCCACGGGCGTGCACTTGTCGGCCGCCACCTTGATGCCCCACTCGTCGACAGGCATGCCGTTCGGAATGCCCTTGTCGGCCGCGCCAGCCATCGACAGCCACGCATCCGTGAAACGCCAGCCCAAGGATGGATCTTTCTTGCCGTAATCCATGTGGCCATAGACTTTCTTGCCGTCCAGTTCCTTCACGTCATTCGTGAAGAAATCGGCGATGTCTTCATACGCGGACCAGTTTTGCGGCACGCCCAGCTCGTAGCCATACTTGGCCTTGAACTTGGCTTGCAAATCCTTGCGCGCGAACCAGTCGGCGCGGAACCAGTACAGGTTGGCGAATTGCTGGTCGGGCAATTGATACACCTTGCCGTCCGGCGCCGTCGTAAAACTGATGCCGATAAAATCCTTCAAGTCCAGGCCCGGATTCGTGAATTCCTTGCCCTTGGCGGCCATGTAGTCGGATAGGGGTTCCACGGCGCCATAGCGGTAATGGGTGCCGATCAGGTCGGAATCGGAAATCCAGCCGTCATAGATGCTCTTGCCGGACTGCATGGACGTTTGCAGCTTTTCCACCACGTCGCCTTCCTGGATGATGTCGTGGCGCACCTTGATGCCCGTGATTTCCTCGAAGGCCTTGGCCAGGGTCTTCGATTCGTAGACGTGGGTGTCGATGGTTTCCGAGACCACGGAAATTTCCTTGATGCCCTTGGCTTTCAGCTTGGCCGCCGCATCGATGAACCATTTCATTTCAGCAAGCTGTTGCTGCTTGCTCAGGCTGGATGGCTGGAATTCCTTGTCGATCCAGGTTTGCGCCTGCTTGGCGTCCGCCAGGGCCGCATTCGACACGAGCATGGCCGCAGCCGCGAAGACCGTGAACTTCAATTTCATCGTGAATCTCCTTTTTAGTTGTCATCCGGCCTGCGGTGGCGGGCCGGTATTCTCATCTACGACTTATCCCCAACGCATTACCACCAACAACACTACAAAACTGATGCCAGCCCCGATGGCTTGCTGCATTTCCGTGAACCCCGCCCACGCCAGATTGACATACGCAGCCGTCAACAGCCCGATGAACAAACGGTCGCCGCGCGTGGTCGGCATCGGCAGGAAACCTTTTCGTTCGATGCTGGGCGAACGGATTTGCCACACCGTCATGCCGGCCAGCATCAAGCCGATGCAAATGAAGAAGATGGCCACTTCCGGCGTCCAGGCCATCCAGCCGAACAGGCTGGCTGTGCTATCGGTATTTTCCATGTCACACCCTCCCCATCGCGAAACCCTTGGCTATGTAATGCCGCACGAACCAGATCACCAGCGCGCCGGGCACGATGGTCAGCACGCCCGCCGCCGCCAGCACGCCCCAGTCCATGCCGGCCGCCGACACAGTGCGCGTCATGGTGGCGGCAATCGGCTTGGCATTGACGGACGTCAAGGTGCGCGCCAATAACAGTTCCACCCAGCTGAACATGAAGCAAAAGAAGGCCGTCACGCCCACGCCAGACTTGATCATCGGCAAGAAGATGCGGATGAAGAAGCGGGGAAAGCTGTAGCCGTCGATATACGCCGTCTCGTCGATTTCCTTCGGCACGCCGGACATGAAGCCTTCCAATATCCACACGGCCAGCGGCACGTTGAAGACCATGTGCGCCAGCGCCACGGCCAGATGCGTATCCATCAGGCCCACCGTCGAATACAGCTGGAAGAACGGCACGAGGAAGACGGCGGGCGGCGTCATGCGGTTGGTCAAGAGCCAGAAGAACAGATGCTTGTCGCCGACAAAGTTGTAGCGCGAGAAAGCATACGCTGCCGGCAAGGCCACCGTGACGGACATCACCATGTTCAAGGCCACGTAAATCATGGAATTGATGTAGCCGCTGTACCAGGAACGGTCCGTAAAAATCGTGTGATAGTTGGCGAACGTCAATTGCTGGGGCCACAGGCTCAGCACGCCGACGATTTCCTCGTTGGTCTTGAGCGACATATTGAGCATCCAGTAGATGGGCAGCAAGGAGCCCAGCAGGAAGACGATCAGGATGGCGCTGCTCATTTTCTTGTGCATCATTTCTGGTCTCCCGTGCCAACTCTCTGCATCCACGTGTACAGCACAAAGCAGAACAGCAGGATGATGAGGAAATAGATCAGGGAAAACGCGGACGCCGGCCCCAGGTCGAACTGGCCCACGGCCTTTTGCGTCAGATACTGCGACAAGAAGGTGGTCGCATTGCCGGGACCGCCGCCCGTCAGCACGAACGGTTCCGTGTAGATCATGAAACTGTCCATGAAGCGCAGCAACACGGCGATCATCAGCACATTGCGCAGTTTCGGCAGCTGGATGTAGCGGAACACGGCCAGGCGCGACGCGCCGTCGATGCGCGCCGCCTGGTAATACGCGTCGGGAATGGCGCGCAAGCCCGCATAGCACAGCAGCACCACCAGCGGCGTCCAGTGCCAGATATCCATCACCATCACCGTCAGCCACGCGTCGAGCGAATTGCCGTTGTAATTGTAGTCAAAGCCCAATTGATTCAAGGTATAGCCCATCAGGCCGATGTCGCCGCGGCCAAAGATTTGCCAGATGGTGCCCACCACGTTCCAGGGAATCAGCAGGGGCAGCGCGATCAGCACCAGCGCCAGCGACGCCTTCCAGCCATCGGCCGGCATGCACAGGGCAATCAAGATGCCCAGCGGAATCTGGATCGCCAGCACGGAGCCGGAAAACAGCAGCTGACGCAGCAAGGCGCTGTGCAAGTCGCCGTCCAGCATGACCATGCGGAACCACTCCGTACCCACGAACACTTTTTGCGTGGGACTCAGAATATCCTGCACGGAATAGTTGACCACCGTCATCAGCGGCAGGATGGCGGAAAAGGCCACGCACAGCAGCACGGGCAAGATCAAAAGCCAGGCGCGGCGGTTGTTATCGGTTTTACCGTTATGTATCATCAGGCCACCCGCTTATCGTTGACATAGAACAAGGTACGTTGCGGCGGGAAGCGCAGCCGCACGGCATTCCCGGCCACCGTGTCGATGGCGCGCAGCTTGGCCGCCACCGTCGCGCCGCCCAGCTGGAATTCCGCCAGGTAATGCGTACCCATGTTGCGCACGGCCGTGACCGTGGCGTCGAGGCAATGGTCGCCCCCCTCTTCTCCCGGATACGCCTTGACGCACTCGACGAATTCGGGCCGCACGCCCACCGTGATTTTCCCTTGCGCCCCGGAAAGCGCCGCGCGGGCGGCGGCGGATACGGCCAGCGCCTGCCCCGCCACGCGCACGCCGCCATCGTCCAGGGTGCAATCGAGCAAGTTCATGCCCGGATTACCGATGAAATAGCCGACAAACGTGTGTTCCGGTTCCTCGAACAGCGCTTGCGCGCTGCCCGTCTGCACCACTTCGCCCTGCGTCATGACGACCACCTGGTCGGCAAAGGTCAACGCTTCCACCTGGTCGTGCGTGACGTAGATCAGGGATAACTTCAGTTCGTGGTGGATTTCCTTGAGTTTCCGGCGCAGCAGCCATTTCAAATGCGGGTCGATCACCGTCAGCGGTTCGTCGAACAGCACGGCCGCCACGTCCGGGCGCACGAGACCGCGCCCTAGCGAAATCTTTTGCTTGGCGTCCACGGACAAACCGCTGGCGCGCAATTTCAAGTCGCCCGTCAATTCCAGCATCTGCGCCACCTGCTGCACGCGCTTTTTGACTTCCGTCTCTTTCCAGCCGCGATTACGCAACGGAAACGCCAGATTGTCGTGCACGGTCATGGTGTCGTAGATGACGGGAAACTGGAACACTTGCGCGATGTTGCGTGCTTCCGTGGGCAGCTGCGTGACGTCCTTGCCATCGAACAGCACCTTGCCATGCGACGGTTTCACCAGACCGGAAATAATGTTGAGCAAGGTCGTCTTGCCGCAGCCGGACGGCCCCAGCAAGGCATACGCGCCGCCGTCATGCCATTCCATGCTCATGGGCCGCAGCGCATAGTCGCTTGGCGCCGTCGGATTCGGTTTGTAGGCGTGGGCCAGGTCGACCAGTTCGATGCGCGCCATGTCAAGCTCCTCCTTGTTCTGGAGCAAACAGCAGCCCGCCGTCTTGCGCGAAGATCAGCAAGGCGTGCGGCTGGCAATACACGGTGCAGGCGCTGCCGATCTCCAGGTTGTGCACGCCGCCCAGCTGCGCCACCAGGGCCAGCTCGCCGCGGCGCGCATGCACATAGGTTTCCGAGCCGCTGATTTCCGCCAGGTCCACCTGCGCCGCGATGGGCACGTCGCCATCGGACTGGGGAGACAGATGCAGGCTGTGCGCGCGCACGCCGAGGATCACCTCCGTGCTGTCGCCCAGGCGGGCGCGCTGCGCGCCGCTCAAGTGGATGGCCAGGCCGTCAGCCGCCTGCGCCACGCCGTGCGCATCCACGCGCGCGGGGATCAGGTTGATGGGCGGATCGCTGAAGGTGCGCGCCACATCGATGGAATTGGGGGCGTTGAAGACATCCAGGGTCGGTCCCTGCTGCAGCAGACGGCCCTCGTGCAGCACGGCCACGTGGCCGCCCAGCTGCAGCGCTTCCAGCGGTTCCGTGGTGGCGTACACGACCGTCGTGCTGCCGCCGGAAAACAGTTCCGTCAATTCGCGGCGCAATTCCTCGCGCAATTTATAGTCGAGGTTCACCAAGGGCTCGTCGAGCAGCAGCAGCGACGCATCCTTGATCAGCGCGCGCCCCAGCGCCGTACGCTGCTGCTGGCCGCCGGACAATTCTCCGGGCGTGCGCTGCAGATACGGCGTGATGTGCAGGCGCTCGGCCAGCGCCAGCACTTTCGTGCGGATTTGTTCCTCGGGTTCCTTGCGCAAGCGCAAGGGCGAAGCGATATTGTCGTAGACGGTGAAGGCGGGATAATTGATGAATTGCTGGTACACCATGGCCAGGTTGCGTTTGCTGACGGGCACGCCCGTCACGTCGACGCCATCGGCCGTCACCGTGCCCCCGCTGGGCTTGTCCAGGCCCGCCATCACGCGCATCAGGGTCGTCTTGCCGGCACGCGTGGTGCCCAGCAAGACGTTGATGGCGCCCGGCACGAGGGCCAGCGACATCGGATATAAAAAGTCGTCAGCCCCCTGCTTCCTGCTGATCTTGTCCAGTACCAGTTGCACGCGCTTCTCCTCCAGTGATGGTTTCTTGTTCTTCGCCGCACCCTCTGCGGGGCGCGGTCGCCAACGTGTGCTGCTTACGGCTGCTGCTTACGGCAAAGGGTGCTGCTTATGACAACGGATGCTGCAAGAGCCAGGCGTCGAGCGTGTCCGCTGTATCGCGCGGCAGGTGCAGGCCCAGCTTGGAGCGCCGCCACAGGATGTCGGCCGCGCTGAAGGCCCATTCGTGGCGCCGCAGATAATCGACTTCCGCCGCGTACAGGCCGGCGGCGATTTCCTCGCCCATGGCCGCCACATCCCTGCGCCCGGCGAGCAGCGCGTGGATGCGCGTGCCGTAGGCGCGTGCATAGCGCGCCACCAGCGCCGCCGGCAGCCACGCGTACTCGCGCTGCAAGCCTTGCACGAACTGGCCGAACTCGCGCACGGACCGGTTCTGCGGCGTGATGCCGAACACATCGCCGCCGGGCAGGCAGGCGCTGGCTGTCCAGGCCGGCAGCGTATTGCCCAGCAAGGGCGCCAGCATGTCCATGGCTTCCTCGGCCAACTTGCGGAAGGTGGTGATCTTGCCGCCGAAAACACTGAGCAGCGGCGCACCTTCCTGGTCCAGCTCGAAGCGGTAATCGCGCGTGACGGCCTTGGCGTCGGCCGCCGCGTCTTCCACCAACGGGCGCACGCCCGCATACGTCCAGACCACGTCGGCCGGCGAGATTGACTTGCTGAAATAGTAACTGGAAAGCTCGCACAAGTAACGAATTTCCTCGTCATCGATTTCCACCTTGCCGGTGTCGCCGTGGTAGTCGAGGTCGGTAGTGCCGATCAGGGTGAAATCGTGCTCATACGGAATGGCAAACACGATGCGCCCGTCCGGATGCTGGAAGATGTAGGCATGATCATGCTCGAACAGGCGCTTGACGACGATATGGCTACCCTTGATCAGGCGCAAATGCCGGCCCTGTCCACCGGGCGCGGCCTGCTGCAGGAACTCGGCCGTCCACGGCCCGGCCGCGTTGACGATGCTGCGCGCGCGCACCGTGCTCTGCCGCCCGCTGGCGTGCTGCAAGGTGGCCAGCCAGGCAGCGTCCCCGCCCGCACCGTCGCGTGACAGGGCCGTGCAGCGCGTCTGCGTCAGCACCTGCGCGCCCTTGTCCGCCGCGTCGATGGCGTTCAGGACCACCAGGCGCGCATCGTCGACCCAGCCGTCGGAATACACGAAACCCCGCTTGAACTCGGGTTTTAACGGTGTGCCGGCCGCGTGACGGGTCAGGTCGATGCCGCTGGAGGCCGGCAGGATTTCCCGCTTCGCCAGCATGTCGTAGAGAAACAGGCCGGCGCGTATCAGCCAGGCCGGGCGCTGGCCCTTGGCGTGCGGCATGACGAAGCGCAGCGGCCACATGATGTGCGGCGCCGAGCGCAGCAGCACTTCGCGCTCGATCAGCGCCTTGCGCACGAGGCCGAATTCATAGTATTCGAGGTAGCGCAGGCCGCCGTGTATCAGCTTGGTGGACGCGGACGAGGTGTGCGCGGCCAGGTCGTCCTTTTCGCACAGCAGCACGGACAGGCCCCGTCCGGCCGCGTCGCGCGCGATGCCGGCGCCATTGATGCCGCCGCCGACCACCAGCACGTCGTATGCCATCGCTGTCTCCACACCTTGCTGTGCTGCGGCCATCGGGACTCCGTGTCTGTCGGGGAAAGGGCGGCGAGGAAAGACTAGGCATCGCCGGCGACTGTCGTTAAGATCACCATCTAGTAATACGCATGCAATATGAATAAGATACGCCAGAATGCGAACTCATAGCAACATATTTTCATCACTATTTGTTCGTTTCTGTTCGTTTTTGATTTTTAAAGAGACAAGCCCATGATTTTGAATCCCCGCCAGCGCCGCCTGCTCGAAGTGGTGCGCCAGAAGGTCACCATGTCCGTCGAAGAGCTGGCCCAGCAGTTGGGCGTGACGCCGCAAACCGTGCGCCGCGACGTCAAGCAGATGGAAGAAGCGCGCCTGCTGGCCCGCTACCACGGCGGGGTCGGCTTGCCCTCGTCCGTGGAAAACATCGATTACAGCCAGCGGCAAGTGTTCAACAGCGAGGCCAAGCGGCGCATCGCCGCCGCCGTCGCCGCGCAAGTGCCGCACGGCTGCTCGCTCCTGATCAATATCGGCACGACGACGGAGGAAGTGGCGCGCGCGCTGGGCCGGCACACGGGCTTGCACGTGGTGACGAACAACCTGAACGTGGCCGCCATCCTGGCCGACAACGCCGCCTGCGAAGTCATCGTGGCCGGCGGCGTGGTGCGCGGGCGCGACCGCGGCATCGTGGGCGAAGCCACCATCGACTTCATCCGCCAGTTCAAGGTCGACATCGGCATCATCGGCATTTCCAGCATCGACGAGGATGGCAGCCTGCGCGACTTCGACGCGCGCGAAGTGAAGGTGGCGCAAGCCATCATCGAGCAGTCGCGCGAAGTGTGGCTGGTGGCCGACCAGCACAAATTCGGCCGCAAGGCGCTGGTGCGGCTGGCCGACCTGGCGCAAGTCGATATCCTGTTTACGGATGCGCCGCCGCCGCCCCGCTTTGCCGAAGTACTGCGCGAAGCGGGCGTGAAGGTGGTGCTGGCCTGAGCGGGCCGCATTTCTGCATCAAAACCTCGCACTGTCGCGTGGGCAATACGTCGTATGTGGGCAAGCACACGGAATGATATGAAATATTTATCAATTCGGCAAAAATCCTGTTACCATTGATGCAACATGAGTTATTTTTTTAATCTTCCTCTCTGGCAATACGATTATTCGCTTGATATTGTTTTTTATCTATCCAGAGCAAGAAAAAAGGAAAAACTCTTTGCCGGTAAGTGATTTCCTGTGAAAACAGTGTTAGAAATACCTCAAGCACGATGATTGTTCCCAAACAAACCACTCGACAGCAAGCGTGAAGGCCTTAACCATGCCGGCAACGCCGCCCAGTGAAGGAAAAGAAATGAGCCATAATTTTGAAACGGCCGCCATGCCGCAAGCCGCCCACCCGAACAGCATCCCCGTCAGCGAGCTGGAAGCCCATCTCGGTTACTGGCTGCGTTTCGTCTCCAACCACGTTTCCCACAGCTTCCAGAAAAAAGCCGAGGCCAATGGCGTGACGGTCTCCGAATGGGTGGTGCTGCGCGAAATGTTCCGCCTGGGCTGCACCTCGCCCACGGTGCTGGCGCAAGTGTCCGGCATGAGCAAGGGCGCCGTATCGAAACTGATCGACCGCCTGGAAAGCAAGGGCATGGTCAGCAAGTCGATCCTGCTGGCCGACCGCCGCCAGCATTCGATCGAACTGACCACGGAAGGCGAGGCGCTGGTGCCCGTGCTGGCCGGGATGGCCGACCAGAACGACGAGGAATTCTTCGGCAAGCTGCCGCGCCAGCTGCGCGACGACCTGCTCGAAGCGATGAAGGAAGTGGCGCGCACGCACCAGCTCAAGAACGCCCCGCTGAACTAGCAGCAGTCATGTATCAGCAAGGGTGACACGGTGGCGCGGGCGCTTCGGCTATGATGCTGGCCTGACCGTTTACCAGGAACCCGCATGGCCCTGCACATCGAAACTCCCTTGCTCAACTCGCGCGCCCTGAGCCTGCACAGCGAACGCGCCATCTGGCTCAAGCTCGAAGCCTTGCAGCCGCCCGGCTCCTTCAAGATCCGCGGTATCGGCCTGGCCTGCGAAGAATACGCGCGGCGCGGCGCCAGCCGTTTCATCTCCTCTTCCGGCGGCAATGCCGGCATCGCCGTCGCCTATGCGGGACGCCAGCTGGGCATCCCCGTCATCGTCGTCGTGCCGGAAACGACCAGCGAACGGGCCAAGGCCCTGATCGCGCAGGAAGGCGCCGAAGTCATCGTGCACGGCGCCGCGTGGCAGGAAGCGAACGCGCTGGCGCAGTCGATGCTCACGCCGCAAGACGCCTTTTTGCATCCGTTCGACGACCCGCTGCTGTGGCAGGGTCACGCGGGCATGATCGATGAAGTGGCGCGCGCGGGCCTGAAGCCGGACGCCGTGGTGCTGTCGGTGGGCGGCGGCGGCTTGCTGGCCGGCGTGGCCGAAGGCTTGCAGCGCAATGGCTGGAATGACGTGGCCCTGGTGGCCGTGGAAACGCAAGGCGCCGCCTCGCTGGCGGCGGCCGTGGCCGCGCGCGAACACGTGGCCCTGCCGGCCGTGAGCAGCATCGCCACGTCGCTGGCCGCGCGCCAGGTCTGCGCGCAGGCGTTTGCCATCAGCCAGACGCGCCTGCTGCACAGCGTGGTGGTGTCGGACCGGGCCGCCGTCGACGCCTGCCAGCGCTTCATCACCGACCAGCGCCTGGTGGTGGAGCCGGCCTGCGGCGCGGCACTGGCGGCCGTCTACGGCAAGGCGCCGGAACTGGCGCCCTACCGCAAGGTGCTCGTCATCGTCTGCGGCGGCGTGACGGCCACCACGCAGCAGCTCGACCACTGGAGCGCCACCCTGTAAGTAAAACCTACGGCGCCGCCTCGAGCAGCGCCACGCCATCGCGGCCCTGCCCCTTGGCGGCATACAGGGCCTGGTCGGCCAGGTCCAGCAACTGCGCCGGAGTCAGCGCGCCTTCGCGGAAGATGGCGATGCCGATGCTGGTCGTCACCGGCAGGGGGCCGCTGGCCAGCGCGAAGGGCTGGCGGATGGCGTCGATGATCTTGGCGCCGACCTGGCGCACTTCGGCCGCGCCGTTCACGCCTTCGAGTATGATCACGAATTCATCGCCGGCCAGGCGCGCCACCAGATCGCTGGCGCGCACGCTGCGCACCAGGCGCGCGGCGAATTCCTTCAGCACCTCGTCACCCGCCTTGTGTCCCAGGCTGTCGTTGATGGCCTTGAAACGGTCGATATCGAGATAGGCCAGCGCCATCGGCGCGCGCGCGGCCCGCGTGCGCTGCATGCTTTGCGCCAGCTGCTCGTCGAAGCGGCGCCGGTTGGCGATGCCCGTCAGGGTATCGGTGGCGGCGGCAGACTGCAGCGCCGTGTGCACCGCCTTGGTCTTGGTGATTTCGTGGATCAGGCCATACACGCCTTCCACCGCGCCGCTCTCGCCCACGTCGGGCACGTAACTGGTCTGGAAGGCGCGCGGGCCGGCCTCCCCTTCGCCGCCGATGGTAAATTCATATTCGACCTCCTCGCCCGCGAAGGCGCGCCGCAGGTAGGCTTCGCGCAATTGATACGCCTCTTCGCCGAGCACGTCGCGGATCGACTGCATCAGGCTTTCCCGCTGCGACCTGCCGAACCATTTTTCAAACGTGGCGTTGATGAACTGGTAGCGGTGCTCGCGGTCGATATACACGATCACCACGGGCACGTGGTCCGTCAGCAGTTTCAGGCGCCGCTCGCTGCCGCGCGTCTGCGCCTCGGCGATTTCGCGCTCGGCCACCAGCGAGTAAAAGTCGCGGCTCAAGTCGCCGATTTCGTCGCGCCGCTCAATTTGCAGCACATCGATGCCCAGGCGATGACGGCGGATCTCATGCACCTGGTGGCGCAAGCGCGCCAAAGGCTGCAACAGGCGCAGCACCACGCGCCAGCCGGCCAGGCCCGCCAGCGCTGCCAGCAGCACGGCGGCCAGCAGGATCTTGCTGCGGATGGCGTGCAGCGGCGCGAACGCGTCGCTCATGGGATAGACGGAAGCCAGTATCCAGTCCGTCGAGGCGATGCGGTGGTAGGCAAACAGGGCATCGACGCCTTGCGAGGTGGTGCCCGTCAGCCAGCCCTCGAAACCCTGCATGGCGCGCCGCGTCGGTATGCTGATCGGGCCATGCGCTTCGATATGCTGCATGATGCGCGACTTGTCGGGATGCTCGACGATCACGCCTGCGCTGGTCATGATGTACAGGTAGCCGCCCGGACCCGGCTTGAGCGCGCCCAGGCGCCCCAGGAAATCGGGCTGGCGCAGGTTCACGCTGGCCGCCAGCACATAGCGCACGCCGCCCTGCGCGTCGAACACGGGCTGGGTCACCACGACGATGGGCATGCCGGAAATGCTGCCGTTGAGCGGCGCGGAAATCACCGAGCGCCGCGTCGCCAGCGTCTGTTCGAAGTAAGGACGGCCCTTGACGTTCAACCCCGCCTGCGGCTTGAAGGGACTCACGCTGGCCAGGACAACGCCGTCGATGCCGACCACGCCGGCCGAATAGAACTCCTTGCTCAGCACCGTTTGCGCGGCCAGGAAGCGCTGCAGGCTGGCGCCGTCGTGCGCGCCGCCGGCCGCCAGGCTGTCCGCCATCGCGCGCAGCACATTGCGCTTCGCGTCGAGTTCTTCATCGATGAAGACGGCGGCGCTGGACAGCGATACGTACTGCTGGCGCCCCGTCACGTCGCGCATGCCGCGCTCGGCCACGGCCAGGGTGGCCAGCGCCAGCGAGGCGACCGCGCCCAGCACGAGCAGGAAGACGACCACGCTCATGCGCGCCTTCAGGCTGGCGGGCACGTGCCGGCGCAGCCATTTGCGCCAGGTCGTCACGGCCGCTGCTGCAAATGCCGGCACAGACGCCCGACCGACTCTTCCAGCGCCAGGGCGCCCGTGTCGAGGGTCAGCGCGGCCGCCAGCGGCGCTTCGTAGGGAGCGGACACGCCCGTGAATTCGGCGATCTGCCCCGCGCGCGCCTTCGCGTACAGGCCCTTGACGTCGCGCGCCTCGCACACGGCCAGCGGGGTGCTGACGTGGACTTCGATGAAATGCGCCGTGCCGATGATGGCGGCGGCCATGGCCCGGTCGGCGCGGCTGGGGGAAATGAAGGCGGCGATGACGGTCAGGTCCGCGCCGTTCATCAGGCGCGCCACTTCGGCCACGCGGCGGATGTTTTCATGCCGGTCTTCGGGCGTAAAACCCAGGTCGCGGTTCAAGCCATGGCGCAGCTGGTCGCCGTCGAGCAAGGCCACGGCGCGGCCCTGCGCCTTCAGCGCCTGCGCCAGCGACAGGGCGATACTGGTCTTGCCGGCGCCGCTCAAGCCCGTCAGCCAGACCGTCGGGTGTTGTACTGCTGTCATCACACTGCCTCTCTGTTATAGAGCTGGCAATATAACAAAGCCGTGCCGGAAAGGACAGATTTTCAGGCCGCGCTGCGCGCCTCAAGCAGCAACTGTCGTATCTCCGGTACGCAGGAGCCGCAATTGCCGCCCGCCTTGACGCAGGCCGTCACCTGCGCCGTCGTCGTCAGCTTCTGTTCCACGATGGCCGCGCAAATGGTATTGCGCCCCACGCCAAAGCACGAACACACGGTGGGGCCGGCGTCCATGCCCTTGCCGATGGGCTGGCCCAGCAGCACGCCGGCGCGGTCGGCCGCATCGAGCTGCGCGTGCGCAAACAGGCCAGCCAGCCAGCTGCGCGACGGCAGGTCGGGACGGGGCGACACGTACACGCATTGCGCGATGCGCCCCTCGTCCAGGTGCACGGCGCGGTACACGCCCGCGCTGGTATCCGCATAATCGAGCCAGTCGGCATTCTCGTCCGTCACGCCCAGCAGCGCGCGCGCCCAGGCGCCCAGGTCGTCGATGCGCTGGCGGCCGGCCAGTTCGTAGCGCAGGAATTGCTCGCCCTGGATGCGCGTCCAGTGCGCCACGCCGTCCAGGTTCAAGGGCGTGCGGCTCAGGACAAACGCATGCCAGTGCACGCGGAATTGCTCGATGCGCACGGGCGTGTGCTTGAATTCCGGTTCGCCCGAGACGGGGTCGACGACGGGGTTGACGACGGCGCCCACGCGCGCGTCGGACGCATTCGCGTCGCTCCAGTGGATGGGCACGAAGACCTGGCCGCGCGCGATGCCGCCGCCATGCACGACGCGCGCCACCATCGCGCCCCAGGCGCTGGAAATGCGCGCCAGCTCGCCTTCGCGCACGCTGTACAGCAGCGCATCCTGCGGGTGGAGGTCGATGAAGGCTTCGGCGACGTGGCCCGACAGCTTGGCCGCCTTGCCCGTGCGCGTCATCGTATGCCACTGGTCGCGCACCCGGCCCGTGTTCAGGATCAGCGGATAGTCCTCGTCGGGCATGTTGCGCGGCGCGCGCGGCGCCGTGGGAATGAAGCGCGCGCGCCCGTCCGCATGCGCGAAACGGCCGTCGCCGAACAACCTCGCCTGGCCCTGCGGCCACTGCTGCGGCGCCAGCGCGTCGTATTGCGCGGCGCTCAGCGCCGCCAGGTGCGACAGATTGAACAGGCGCGCCAATTCCCCCTCGTTGCGGAAGGCGGACAGGCGCGCGTGTTCGTCGAAAATGGCCTGCGGCGACGCGAAATCGAAGCCGGCATAGCCCATGCGCCGCGCCACGTCGCACAGCACGTCCCAGTCGGCGCGCGCTTCGCCGGGCGCCGGCAGAAACGCCCGCTGGCGCGAGATGCGGCGCTCGGAATTGGTCACCGTGCCATCCTTTTCACCCCAGCCAAGGGCTGGCAGCAGCACGTCGGCATGGACGTTCGTGTCCGAGCCGGCGCTGATGTCCGACACCACCACCAGTTCGCACTTGGCCAGCGCGCGGCGCACCTGGTCCGCGTCCGGCATGCTGACCAGCGGATTGGTGGCGATGATCCACACGGCCTTGACCTTCCCGGATTCGATCGCGTGGAACAGTTCCACGGCCTTCAGGCCAGGCTTGTCGGCCATGCGCGGCGAGTCCCAGAAGGTTTGCACTGCCTCGCGGTGCGCCTCCTTGTCGAGGTCGAGGTGCGCCGCCAGCATGTTGGCCAGGCCGCCCACTTCGCGCCCGCCCATGGCGTTCGGCTGGCCCGTGAGGGAAAACGGCCCCATGCCGGGCTGGCCGATGCGTCCCGTCGCCAGATGGCAGTTGATGATGCTGTTGACCTTGTCCGTGCCGCTCGATGACTGGTTCACGCCCTGGGAAAACGCGGTGACGACCTTGCGCGTGGTGGCAAACGCCTGGTAAAACGCCAGCAAGGCGTGCGGGTCGACCTTGCACATGGCCGCCACCTGCAAGGGGTCGCTGCAATCCACGTGGGCGGCCGCCAGCGCGTCGTCGAGGCCCGCACTGTGCTGCGTGACGAAAGCGTCGTCGATCGCGCCTTCCCGCGCCAGATAGCACAGCAAGCCGTTGAACAGCCACACGTCGGTGCCCGGTTTGACGGGCAGGTGCAAGTCGGCCAGCTCGCAGGTGGCCGTGCGGCGCGGGTCGATCACCACCAGTTTCATGTGCGGCCGGGTTTCGCGGATGCGGGCGATGCGCTGGAACAGGATCGGGTGGCACCAGGCCGTGTTCGAGCCCACCAGCACCACCATGTCGGCCAGTTCCAGGTCGTCATAGCAGCCCGGCACGATATCCTCGCCGAACGCGCGCTTGTGGCCAGCCACGGCGGACGACATGCACAGGCGCGAATTGGTGTCGATATTCGCGCTGCCCACATAGCCCTTCATGAATTTGTTGGCAACATAATAATCTTCCGTCAGCAGCTGGCCCGAGACATACAGGGCCACGGCGTCGGGGCCGTGCTCGGCGATGATGGCGCGCAAGCCGCCGGCCACCTGGTCCAGCGCGGCGTCCCAGGAGGCGCGCCGCAGCACGCCGTCGACGCGCACCTGCGGCTGCAGCAGGCGCTGGTCCAGGTCCAGGGTGTCGCCCAGCGCCGAGCCTTTCACGCACAGGCGGCCCTGGTTGGCCGGGTGGGCCGTGTCGCCGGCGATGCGGATGGCGCCGTCGGGCAGGCGTGTCGCTTCCACGCCGCAGCCGACGCCGCAGTACGGGCAAGTGGTTTTCACGGGCGTGCAACTAGTCATGAAAGTATCCTGTTGGTCGCTGTCAGGCGGCCTGGGCGCACAGCGCCTGGCCAAACAATAAATGGGCGCGCAGCTTGCTGATGTCGCGGCGCTGCTGGATCAGGTCGAAATACCAGGGACCGTCCTGCACGTCGCCATACAGCACGGCGCCGGCCAGGCGGCTGCCCTGCACCACCAGGCGCTTGTAGACGCCGCGGCGCGGATCGCGCAGCACCAGGTCTTCGCTGCCTTCGCCGCCGATGATGTCGCCGGCCGAATACAGGTCGATGCCCGTCACTTTCAGTTTGGTGGCGCTGGCCTGCTGCACGTAGCGGCGGTGGCCCGCGCCGGCCAGGTGCGCGCCGCACACGCGCGCCTGTTCCCAGATGGGCGCCACCAGGCCGAAGGTGGCGCGCCGGTGCTGCACGCATTCGCCCACGGCGTACACGCGCGGGTCATAGCTTTGCAGGCAGTCGTCGACGACGATGGCCCGCTCGCAGTGCAGGCCGGCCGCTTGCGCCAGCGCGATGTTGGGGCGCACGCCGGCCGTCATCACCACCAGGTCGGCGGGAATGCTGCTGCCGTCCGCAAACTGCACGCCTTCCACGCGGGTGCTGCCCAGAATGGAAGACGTTTGCGCCTGCATCAGGAAACGCAGGCCGCGCGCTTCCAGCGCCGTTTTCAGCAGCATCGAGGCGGGTGCATCCAGCTGCTGGTTCATCAGGGCGCCGCTCATGTGCACCACGGTGACGTCCATGCCCTGGCGCTGCAAGCCGTTGGCCGCTTCCAGCCCCAGCAAGCCGCCGCCGATGACCACCGCGTGGCGGTGCTGGCGCGCCGCCTGCAGCATGGTGTCGACATCGCTGATATCGCGAAAACCGATCACGCCGGGCAGCGCATGGCCCGGCACGGGCACGATGAAGGGCGTCGATCCCGTGGCCAGCAGCAGGCGGTCATAGGCAACCGTGATGCCGGACAGCGACTGCACCGTGCGCGCCTTGCGGTCGATGCGCACGACGGGGTCGCCCGCGTGCAGGGTGATGCCGTTGTGCGCATACCAGTCGCGCGTATGCAGCATGATATCGTCCACCGACTTTTCGCCGGCCAGCACGGGAGAGAGCAGGATGCGGTTGTAATTGCCGTGCGGATCGGCGCCGAACACGGTGATGTCGTACAGGTCCGGCGCGAGTTTCAAGAGTTCCTCGACCGTGCGCATGCCGGCCATGCCGTTGCCGACGACGACCAGCGAGGGACGCGCAGTGGCCCTGACTGGCGGATTCACAGGGCCACCCACACCATGTCCGCAAACACGCGCGCCGGCCAGGCGGCGACCGAGTGTTCCGGCGCTTCGATGCACTCGCCGCTGGCCAGGTCGAAATGCTGCTTGTAGATGGGCGAGGCGACGACGACGCGCTCGCCGATACTGCCCACGAGGCCCCGCGACAGCACGGAAGCGCCCGCGTTCGGGTCGATATTGTCGATGGCGTACACGCGCGGCGCGGCGTCGCCGACGCGGAACACGGCCACGTGGCGCCCATTGAGCAAGGCGCACACACCCGTGTCGGGCACGATGTCAGTCAAGGGGCAGATGGCCACCCAGTTGTCGGCGGTAGCGCCGGAAAGTTCATTCATCGCATTCATGGCTCAAGCCTCCACGGCAAGGATGGGGATCACGGTGCCGCGGCGTTCGTCAAGCGTGGCGGGCCGGATCTGGCCCCGCTCTTCGACGAACACCACGTTTTCATCGTTCTTTTCGCTGTTGACGAAATGGCGGAAGCGCTGGCGCACGGCGGGGTCCGTGACGGCCGCTTTCCATTCGCACGCATAGGTGTCGACCACGTGCTGCATGTCCGCCTCCAGTTCGTGGGCGATGCCCAGGCGGTCGGCCACGACGACGGACTTCAGGTAATCGAGACCTCCTTCCAGGTTGTCGCGCCACACGCTGGTGCGCTGCAGGCGGTCGGCCGTGCGCACGTAAAACATCAGGAAGCGGTCGACGTAGCGCACCAGGGTGGCTTCGTCGAGATCGGACGCCAGCAGTTCCGCATGGCGCGGTTTCATGCCGCCATTGCCGCACACGTACAGATTCCAGCCCTTTTCCGTGGCGATCAGGCCGATATCCTTGCCTTGCGCCTCGGCGCATTCGCGCGTGCAGCCGGAAACGCCGAACTTGATCTTGTGCGGCGTGCGCAAGCCCTTGTAGCGGTTTTCCAGCTGGATGGCAAAGCCCACGCTGTCGGCCACGCCGTAGCGGCACCAGGTGGAGCCGACGCACGATTTGACCGTGCGCAAGGATTTGCCGTAGGCGTGGCCCGACTCGAAGCCGGCCGCGATCAGTTCTTCCCAGATGGCTGGCAACTGGTCGACGCGCGCGCCGAACAGGTCGACCCGCTGGCCGCCCGTGATTTTCGTGTAGAGACCGTATTTTTTCGCCACCATGCCCACGGCGATCAAGCCGTCGGCCGTCACTTCGCCGCCCGGCATGCGCGGCACGACGGAATAGGTGCCATCCTTCTGGATATTGCCAAGGAAATAATCGTTACTGTCCTGCAAGCTGGCGTGCACGGGAGAGAGCACGAAATCGTTCCAGCAAGAGGCGAGGATATTCGCCGCCACGGGCTTGCACACGTCGCACCCCAAACCCTGGCCATGCGCACCCAGGAGCGCGCCGAAGCTGCGGATCTTGCCCACGCGCACCAGGTGGTGCAATTCCTGGCGCGAGTACGCAAAGTGTTCGCACACGTGGTTGTTGACGGCCAGGCCCTGCTTCTGCATTTCCGCCTTCATGATCTGCGTCACGAGCGGCACGCAGCCGCCGCACGCGGTGCCGGCTTTCGTGCAGGATTTTAGTGCCCCGATGGTCGTGGCGCCCCCGGCGACGGCCGCGCACAGCACGCCCTTCGACACGTCGTTGCACGAGCAGATTTGCGCCGATTCGGGCAAGGCGTCCACGCCCAGGCCCACCTTTTGCTGGCCGTCCGCCTGCGGCAGGATCAGGAATTCGGGCGATGCCGGCAGCTCGATTTTATTGAGCATCATCTGCAGCAAGGTGCCGTATTCGCTGGCGTCGCCCACCATCACGCCGCCCAGCAGGTATTTGCCGCAATCGGAGACGACGATCTTCTTGTAGATCTGCTTGCGCTCGTCCATGAACTGGTAGGAGCGGCTGCCCGGCGCATTGCCGTGCGGGTCGCCCAGGCTGGCCACGTCCACGCCCATCAATTTGAGCTTGGTGCTCATGTCGGCGCCCTTGAACGATGCTTCGCCCGCTTCTCCTTCTTCCTCCTGCAGCACATGGCGCGCCGCGATGCGCGCCATTTCATAGCCGGGCGCCACCAGGCCGAAGACCAGGCCGCCCCACAGCGCGCATTCGCCGATGGCGTAAATATCCGGGTCGGAGGTGACGCAGCTGTCGTCGATGGCGATGCCTCCCCGTGGCCCCACCTCCAGGCCGCAGGCGCGCGCCAGCTCGTCGCGGGGGCGGATGCCGGCCGAGAAGACGATCATGTCCGCTTCCAGGTGGCTGCCGTCGGCGAACTGCATGCGGTGCGTGGCCGCTTCGCCGTCAAGGATGGCCAGGGTGTTCTTTTGCGTGTGCACGGTCACGCCCAGTTCCTCGATCTTGCGGCGCAGGACGCGCGCGCCGCCCTCGTCCACCTGCACGGCCATCAGGCGCGGCGCGAATTCCACCACGTGGGTGTC
Source organism: Janthinobacterium kumbetense (assembly GCF_023703445.1). Classification (NCBI taxonomy): domain Bacteria; kingdom Pseudomonadati; phylum Pseudomonadota; class Betaproteobacteria; order Burkholderiales; family Oxalobacteraceae; genus Janthinobacterium; species Janthinobacterium kumbetense. The sequence continues at coordinate 96,450 of NZ_JAMQGR010000001.1, read as the reverse complement.
CAGCTTCAGATCGCGCAAGGCTTTCGCGCATTCGAGGCCCAACAGCCCGCCGCCGATCACCACGCCCGTGCGGGACTTGGCGCCCCAGGCCAGCATGGCTTCCAGGTCTTCGATGGTGCGGTAGACGAAGCAGCCGTCGCGCTCCTTGCCCGGCAGCGGCGGCACGAACGGCGTCGAGCCGGTGGCAAACACGAGTTTGTCGTAGATCAAGACTTCGCCCGTGCTGGCCGTGACGGTTTTCGCGGCGCGGTCGATGGACACGGCACGCGCATTGAGCTTCAGCACGACGTTGCCCTTGTCGAAGAAACCGGGCGCCACCAAGGAGAGGTCGTCGGCCGATTTGCCGCTGAAAAATTCGGACAGATGCACCCTGTCGTAGGCGGGGCGCGGCTCTTCGCACAGCACGGTGACGTGCAGGTGCGGCGCGTTTTCCAGGGCCAGGCGTTCGAGGAATTTATGCCCGACCATGCCATGGCCAAGGACGACGATGTTCAAGGGGTGGTTCATTGCTGTCTCCTCAGGCCGCGGCCATGTTCGGTTCGGCCGCTTCGCGCGTAAAACGCACGGCGATGGCGCACAGGGCCGAGATCACCACCAGCGCGCTGAGGATGATCAAGGTCTGGCGGATATCGCCCGTGCCCTTCATCAGGAAACCGGCCGCCACGGCGCCCACGTTGCCGCCCGCGCCGATGATGCCGGCCACGCCGCCCAGCGCGCGGCTGTCGATGAAGGGCACCAGCGCATAGGTCGCGCCGCACGCCATGTGGGTGAACAGGCCGAAGACCAGCATGGCGATGACGGCATACGTGACGCTGTCGACCTTGGCAAACCACAGCAAGCCCACGCCTTCGCCTATCATCAGCATGAACAGCAGGGTCACGCGGCTGTTCAAATTGCCGCGCAGGGCCAATTTATCCGACATCCAACCGCCCAAAGCCCGGGCAAACAGGGCCAGCAAGCCGAAGCTGCCGGCGGCCAGTCCCGCCGATTTCAAGGACAGGCCGAAATGGTCGACGTAATACACGGCGGCGATGTTGTGGATGAAAATCTCGATGCCGAAGCAGGCGCCGTAGGTGACGAACAGCAGCCACACGCGATAATTGCTGCTGGCGGCCTTGAAGCTGTCCCAGCCACCGGCCGGAGCATGTCCGGCCTTTCCACCCTCGATAGCCACGCCAGCGGCGCGCAAGTCCGCGTAATTACCTTCCGGGCAATCCTGCGTATAGCGCCAGTAGAGGGCAGCCATCACCAGCATCAGCACGCCCGGCACCAGCAGCGCGATGCGCCAGCCCAGCGATTCGGACACGCCCAGCATCAGCACGGCGCCCAGCAGCAAGGGCATCAGCGCCTGCGCCGCGCCGCCGCCCGCATTGCCCCAGCCGGCGGCGGCCGCATTCGCCGTGCCCACCACGCGGGGCGCAAACATCACGGAGGTGTGATATTGCGTAATGACAAAGCTGGCGCCGACGGCGCCGATGCCCAGGCGGAAGAACAGGAAGCTTTCATAGCTTTGCGACGCGGCCACGCCCAGCACGGGGATGGCGCCCAGCAGCAGCAAACCCGTGTAGGTCTTGCGCGGGCCGTAGCGGTCGCACAAGGGCCCCACGATCAGGCGCACGAGGATGGTGATGGCGACGGCCGCAATATTGATATTTGCCACTTGCGCCAAGGAAAGGCCGAACTCGCCCTTGATGACAGGCATCAGGGGTGCGCAGGCGAACCAGGCGAAGAAACACACGAAAAATGCCATCCACGTCAGGTGGAATGCGCGCATGGGCGGCGTGGCGAGGGAGAAGAGCGCGATGCGCGTTGCTTTTTGGCTGGCCATGATGGTTCCCGAAGTATCCCGTTGATAAAACAAAACGGCGCCCGCCCCCGCCGATGAGAAAAATCAGCCTGGGCGGACGCCGTTGTCCATGTGGTCCGTCGTTGGACCGTTGTGCGTTTATTCAGGGGATCGCCGTTGATCCGTATCTCTTGTGTAGCAAGCGCCGTGCCAGCTTTTGCAGGGGTACGCGACGCCATTTGCACTGGCTTTGCGCCAGATCATGGCCAATCACGGTGCAAGCACGCCACTTGCTGGTGCATGCGGGAACCGGCACGTGGCAACTCTTGTCTAACTTACCATCTGAAGCAGTTGCGGGAGGCCACGATGCTCAAGACACTGCGCCGCTGGCGGCCACCCTGGCCGCCATGGCTCGCCTGCGTGTGTGCCGGCGTGTTGCTCATAACGTGGAGCAACAGTGTCGCCGCGCAAGAGCCGAAGGAGCACAGCGAACTCGACGCCACTGTCGTCGCACCCTTCCGCGCCGCGCTCGGTGCACGGACAACGCAGGCGCGCACCTTTCTGGTCCGCCTCGCCTATCCCGACGCGGGGCGCGCGCATGCGGTGCGCTGGACCTTGACCTTGTCCGGCCCGGGGCCGCAAGGCGCCGTGCTGCGGCACTGGTCGGGCACGGAACAGGTAGGGGCCGGCGGCCAGAGCGTCGCCTTACCCTGGGATGGCCGCGCCGACGCCGATGCGCGCGCACGGCGCGTGCCGGTCCCGGACGGTTTATATGAACTGCGCCTGCTGGCCGTGGCCGATGCGGGCACGCCGCAGGAAGCGCAGGTGGAACAGCAATGGCACATCCAGGTGCAGCGAGGGGCCGGCGCGCCGCCCAGGGTGCCCGCCTTCCAGGCGGGCTTGCAGCAACTGCCCAGCCTGGATGGCCAGCTTGCGTACCGCATCGTCTACGCCAACCTGCACAGCCAGACGCGCCACAGCGACGGCGGCGCGGCGCTCGATGCCTGCCATGGCGCGCAGGAACCGCAGACGGCGCCCTTCGGTCCCATCGATGCCTACAAGTATGCGCAGCAACATGGGCTCGACGCCCTGCTGACATCCGAGCACAACCATATGTATGACGGTTCCGATGGCACCAACGCCGCTGCCATCCCGGCCGAAGCGACAGCCCTGTACCAGACGGGGCTGGCCGAAGCGGCCGCGTATACCGCCGCCCATCCCGGCTTCCTGGCCCTGTACGGCATGGAATGGGGCGTCATCAACAAGGGCGGCCACCTGAACATCTTCAATAGCGACCAGTTGCTGGGCTGGGAAAGGAATGCCCTGGGCGAGCTGCTGGCCGACGTGGAAACGCCGAAAAGCGATTACGCTGGCCTGTACGCGCTGATGCGCGAACGGGGCTGGATCGGGCAATTCAACCACCCAGCCTATGCGGGACAGTTTCTCGTCGATGGGCAGCCGCTGGGCTACACGCCGGATGGCGACGCGGCCATGGTGTTGTGCGAAGTCATGAACACGTCCGCTTTTTCCACCAACGACGAGGAAACGGAAACGCGGCGCAGCAACTACGAGGCGGCCTGCAACCGGGCCCTGGCGGCCGGCTACCACGTGGCCTTCAGCAGCAATCAGGACAACCACTGCGCCAACTGGGGCGCGGCTTACGGCAACCGCACGGCCGTGCTGGTGGCCAGCCCGGCCGCCGGCATGCCCGTGTCACGCGACCGCTTCCTCGACGCGCTGCGCGCGCGCCGCGTGTTTGCCACCATGGACAAGCACGCGCAACTGCTGTTCACGGCCAACGGCAAGCTGATGGGCGAGCGCTTCGACAACCACGGCCCCTTGCACCTGGCCATCAGCTTCAGCAACAGCGCGGGGCGGCAAGCGGCCGCCGTTGCCATCTTCCACGGCGTGCCGGGAAGCAATGGCTCCGTCACACAGGTATCGGAGCAGGCCGAGCTCACCCTCACGCCCGCGCCCGGCCCCCATTTCTATTACGCGCGGCTGACGCAGGACGACGGCAATATCGTCTGGTCGGCGCCCGTGTGGGTCAATCAGTTGCCGTGACGGTGACAGCGGGGGCGGAATGCCGGGCCATCAGTTCGGCGACCCAGTCGATGAAGACGCGCAGTTTCTTGCTGACATGGCGGTTCGGCGGATAGGCGAGATGGAGCGGCATGGCGTCGACCGTCCATGCGGGGAACAGCGGCAGCAGCTCGCCCCTGGCCACGTGCGGCCGCGCCATATAATCGGGCAGCCACAGCACGCCCAGCCCCGCCACCCCGGCCGCCAGGTAGGCGTTGCCATCATCGATCGACAGCACGTACTGGCCGTGGATCTTCACGCTCTTGCCCTCGCGGTGCATCACGTACGGAAAGCCGTTGCCGCTGCGTCCCCAGCGAAAGCGCACGATGCGGTGCGCGCTGTCCTGCAAGTCCAGCGGATGCAAGGGCGTGCCCACCCGTTGCAGGTAGGCAGGCGCCGCATACACGCCCAGCGGCAAGTCGGCCAGCTTGCGCGCCATCAGCGACTGGTCGGTGATGTCACCGCCACGTATCACGCAATCGACATTGTCGCCGATCACGTCGACCATGCGGTCGCTGGCGCCCATGTCGAGCACAATATCGGGATACCGCGCATGAAACCCGGGCAGCGCCGGCACCAGCAGCAAAGCGGCGAGCGGACTGGGCACGTCCACGCGCAACTGGCCACGCGGCAAGGCAGCGGCATGCGGCAAGCTCGTTTCGATTTCTTCCAGGGTGTCGAGCACCTGCACGATACGCTCGTAGTAGACGGCGCCATCGGCCGTCACATTGACTTTGCGCGTGGTGCGGTTCAGCAACTTCAGGCGCAGCCGCGCCTCGAGCTGCTGCACCAGCTGCGTCACCGTCGTGCGGCTCATATGCAAGGTCGCGGCCGCCCGCGTAAAACTGCCCGTCTCGACCACCCGCACGAATGCCCGCATCGTATCCAACTTGTCCATCCACACCTCCGCCACCCGATTGTTTGGATTATACAAACAGTGCAGGCGATTCTGGCCGCTTTATCAGCAAGCTGGCAGCAGATAAAGTGTTCTCCAGGCAGCAACTTCGCTGCATCAACAAAGGAAAGCTGATGAAACGCGACGTCGTATTCCCTCCGGGCCGCCAAGCCCTGTATGAGCAGAACCGCTATTCGCCCGCCGTGCGCGCCAACGGCCTGCTGTTCGTGTCGGGACAGGTCGGCAGCCGCGAAGACGGTTCGCCCGAACCCGGGCTCGAAGCCCAGGTCCGGCGCGCCTTCGACAACCTGAATGCCATCTTGCAAGCGGCCGGCTGCTCGTTCGACGACGTGCAGGACGTAACCATCTTTATCGTCGACCCGCAGGCCAACTTCCAGCGCATCTGGGATATCGTGCAAGCCGGTTACTGGGGCGAAGCCCCCCACCCCACCGTCACGGCCGTTGGCGTGACGTGGCTGTATGGTTTCCAGTTCGAGATCAAGGTAGTGGCCAGGCTGCCTGGCCACCACACTGCCCCCGGAAGCGCGCAGGAAAAATAGCGGCAGGTTTTCCCCTCGCACGATTGCCCGCCGCAAGGTGCGCTGGCGCTGATCTATGGCAACATGGCAGCGCCGTTTGGACAGCATGTTGACAGCAAGGCGGCGCAACCGACGAATGCCAGGAAACGGAATGAAGCCAAAAGCGCTGATCATCGCCAATATTGAAGCGTTCTTGCTGGAACCGCTGACCGCAGCGGGCTTCAAGTTCTCGCCAGGCCAGCTGACCTTCAAGCGCGCGCGGAACGAATTCGTCCAGACCATCCATTTCCAGGCCAACCGCCATAACGAAGAGCATGTCTGCGTGGCATTCTGGAGCCACTATCAGGTTTCATCCAGATCCTACACCTCATGGCACAAGGCGCGCTACGGTCATGAACCTGCCAATCCCATCGTTGGCGCCGTGGCTGACTGGAATATTCCGAACTGGCAATGCGCGAGCGTGAACGGCGAAGCGCATCACCAGCTCGTCGATCCGGCCCGGAGTGCGACAGTCATGCACTGCCTGCGGCACAATCTGCACACATTGGCCCTGCCCTGGCTTGAGCGCCTTTCCAATTGGGAAAATGCCGCCCTGAGCCTGGTCGAAGCGCAAGACGCGCATGCCAGGGCCTGCGATTTTTATCTGATGGCGGGCCAGCAGGAAAAAGCCCTGTGGGCACTGAACGAGGGCCTTGCCTATTGGAAGAAAAATCCCGGCGCCTCTTTTCCCGAAGAAAAAGAAGCAATCGCTTTACGGATGGAGAAATACTTCAATGCCTAAACACGCTACGCCATGACCGAAATTACTTGTCCCTACGACGGCGACTGCGGGCGCCGCTTCGACAGCAGCGCCATGGATGCCCCGGATGCTGCGTTTTTAAACACGGCTATCGGCAAGAAAATGACGTTCATGTTCCTGCACTGCCCCGCATGTGCAAGGATGTTCCAGTTCAATCCGGTCGCCTGGATAGCCCAGGCTTGCGAGACGGCTGCGCCCAGGGCCGCCAAAGTCGCGAAGAAAAACGGCAAGCAGCTGGAAAAATTGCTGGCCAGGGAAAAAGTGACCGTGCCCCGGACCTATCTCGCGCACCTTCGCAGCGCAACGTCACTACCCGGCGTGGCGATTTTCAAGGACGAAGAGCCCTTCACGCTGTGCAGCCTGGACGCGCTGTGCCAAGACGTCGATGTGGATGGAACCAGCTACCTGGCAGTCAGGCAGCTGGCCGGCTTTGCGCAGGCCCTGGCGCAAGCGGCGGGAACGGGGTCGAAGCAGGCAGCACCGTTCAGCCTTGCCGAGCTGGCGGCTTGCCTGGCCATCGGCGAGGAAAACACGCGCATCCTGTTCATCGACAGCCGCGACAACGATGCACTGTGGATCTATCACTGCGACGGCGGCGATGTCGAACCGACGCGGCTCACCTTGACCTCGCTGATCGGGCCTGGCGTATGCTGAAAGGCGCGACACGCCGCAGATTCTGCGGCCGGCGTCCATTCCAGCAAACAATATTGGAAAAGCATGCTATTTTTTAAGTAGTCGCCCATAGACACTGGTTCCTCACAGCAATCCATGGCACCATGGCTGCGCCGTTTTGCCTGCAACGCGGCCTCCATCGGACCAACCAGGAACCCTACATGTCGTCATATCGCATTCTCGCCAGCAGCATGCTGCTCGGCCTGGCCGCAGCGGGCATCGCCCATGCACAAGCCCCCGCGCCCGCCGCCGCCAACACCGATCCCCACCTGTGGCTCGAAGAAGTCCTCGGCGACAAGCCGCTGGCCTGGGTCAAGCAGCACAATGCCGTCACCACCAAGGAACTGGAAGCCCAGCCCGGCTTTTCGGCCCTGCAGGCGCGCCTGAAAACCATCCTCAATTCCAAGGAACGCATTCCCTACGTCAGCAAGGAAGGCGAGTATTACTACAACTTCTGGCGCGACGCCCAGCACGTGCGCGGCATCTGGCGCCGCACCACGCTGGCGCAGTACCAGCAGGCCGAACCCGCATGGGAAACCGTGATCGACCTCGACCAGCTGGCCGCCGGCGAGAGTGAAAACTGGGTCTGGGGCGGCGCTTCCTGCCTGTATCCGAAGGGCGAACGCTGCCTCATTTCCCTGTCGCGCGGCGGCGGCGACGCCAAGGTGGTACGCGAATACGACGTGGCCAAGCGCGCCTTCGTCGAGGGCGGCTTCACCCTGCCCGAAGCGAAGGGCAGCGCCAGCTGGATCGACCAGGACACCCTGTTCGTCTCCACGGATTTCGGCCCCGGCTCGATGACCAGCTCCGGCTACCCGCGCATCATCAAGCAGTGGCAGCGCGGCACGCCGCTGGCGCAGGCGCAAACGCTGTATGAAGCCAAAGCCGACGACCTGAGCGCTGGCGCCTACAAGGATTTCACGCCCGGCCACGAACACCAGTTCATCGAGCGGCAAATCGATTTCTACAGTGGCGAAATGTTCCTGCGCGACGGCACCGACTTGAAGAAGGTGCCGAAACCGGACGATGCGACGGCCTTCACGGTGCGCGACCAGCTGGTCATCACCCTGCGCTCGGACTGGAAAGTCAACGGCAAGACCTATGCGCAAGGCTCATTGCTGGCGACCGACTTCAAATCCTTCATGCAGGGCAAGCAGGTGCTGGAAGTGCTGTACGCGCCCACGGCCACGTCGTCGCTGGACAATGTCACGGCGACGAAATCGGCCATCCTCGTCACCACCCTGGACAAGGTCAAGAACCGCCTGACGGAACTGCGCCACGTGAACGGCAAGTGGCAGCGCCGCGCCGTCGATGCGCCCAAGCTGGGCACCCTGGCCGTCAGCGCGCTCGATCCCGTCGACTCGGACCAGTACTTCCTGACGGTGACCGACTTCCTCAACCCGACCACCCTGTACCTGGCCACGGCGCAAAGCGACAAGCGGACAAAGATCAAGTCGCTGCCCGCCTACTACGACGCGGCGCCGTACAAGGTGGAGCAGTTCGAATCGACGTCGAAGGATGGCACCAAGGTGCCGTATTTCGCCATCATGGGCAAGAAGACGAAATTCGACGGCAGCAACCCCACCGTGCTGTATGGCTACGGCGGCTTCGAAGTGTCGCTGAAACCGAGCTACAGCGGCACCACGGGCGTCGCGTGGCTGGAAAAAGGCGGCGTGTACGTGCTGGCCAATATCCGCGGCGGCGGCGAATTCGGCCCCCGCTGGCACCAGGCGGCGCTGAAGGAAAACCGCCAGCGCGCGTATGACGATTTCATCTCGGTGGCGCAGGATTTGATCCAGCGCAAGGTCACCAGTCCGCGCCACCTGGGCATCATGGGCGGCAGCAATGGCGGCCTGCTGACGGGCGCCGTGCTGGTGCAGCGTCCCGACCTGTTCAACGCCGTCGTCAGCCAGGTACCGCTGCTCGACATGCGCCGCTATAACAAGATGCTGGCGGGCGCCTCGTGGATGGGAGAGTACGGCGACCCAGACGTGCCGGAACAATGGGCGTACATCAGCAAGTACTCGCCGTACCAGAACGTCTTCAAGGACAAGAAATATCCGCGCGTGCTGTTTACCACCTCGACGCGCGACGACCGGGTCCATCCCGGCCATGCGCGCAAGATGGTGGCGAAGATGGAAGAGCAAGGCCACGACGTGCTGTACTGGGAAAACACGGAAGGCGGCCATGCGGGCGCCGCCAATAACGACCAGCAGGCGCTGATGTGGGCACTGACCTACACCTTCCTGCTGGAGCAGCTGAAGTAAGGAAGTCGATAAACCCGGCCTGACGGCCCCCGCAAGACAGAACGCCTGCACCGGATTCCGGCGCAGGCGTTTTTTTCATGGGCCTACTTCGCCTGCGCGCTGGGGCGCTCGGCGATGCGGTCGCGGTAGGCCTGCAGGTGCTGCAAGCCTTCCGCGCCGGGGCGGTACTTCATCAGGCCGCGCGCAAACTCCAGCGCGCAGAAGGCCGTGATGTCGGCAATGGTGAAGCGCTCGCCGGCGATGTACGGCTGCTGCGCCAGCACCTGGTCCAGCCACTGCGCCGTCTCGCGCAGCTTGCCCGCCTGCGCCGTGGCGAAATCGGGAAACTGCGGGTTTTCCAGCGCCACCAGGGCCGGATGGCCGTGGCGCACCCAGTTGGCGGCGGCGCTGAACAAATGCAGTTCCACGCGGCGGTCGGCCATTTCGATGAACGCGCGCTCTTCGAAACCTTCGCCCATCAGGTTCGGCTGCGGCTGCAAGCCTTCCAGGTAGGTGCAGATGGCGCGCGTCTCGGTCAGCACGCGTCCGTCCGCCAATTCCAGCACGGGCACGCGGCCCAGCGGGTTTTTCGCCAGGAAGGCGGGATCGCGGTGCTGGCCCGCCATCAGGTCGAGCGCCACTTCCTCGATGCCGGTGATGCCTTTTTCGGCGATGAACATGGTGACGCGGCGTGGATTCGGCGTGCGGGGGCTGATATACAGTTTCATGTGCAAGTCTCGTCTCGTTAGGGTGGTTGACAATCAGGTGCGGCACCGGCCTGTGGCAAGGCGGTCAGGCGCCCATCATACCAGCGCACCGCCATGGTGCGGCGCTCCCGGCGCGTTGACTTTGCCCCCGTTTCCACTTAGATTGCTGTACGGGAACGCTGGCTTCCAGTTCCAGCGATGTCCCCCAACCGCCATCAACGCTCGCAGCCTACCCGGCCGGCGGGCGTTTTACCCATGAACGAAGGGCATACCATGCATCGCACACCGACTCCGCGTTTCCGCCGCAGCCAACTGGCCGCCGCCGTCCTGGCCCTGGCCGCCGTCACGGCCTTTAGCGCTGGCCACGCCGCACCCGCCGCCAAGTACGCCTCGGCCAGCCACTCCCCTGGCACCACCACGCAGCTGCCGCGCGGGGTCACGCCCTTGCACTACATCCTGTCGATCACGCCGGACGCCGCCGCCTCCACCTTCAAGGGCGCAGCCGCCATCAAGGTGGCCGTCGACACGCCGACGGCCAGCATCACTTTCAATACCCTGAACCTGGCGTTTGCCGCCGCCGCCATCGAAGGCGCGGGCGGCAGCAAGCAGGTGACGCGCAAGATCGATATCGACGCGGACAAGCAGACGGCCACCGTGCATTTCGCCGAGCCGCTGGCCAAGGGCGAGTACCTGTTGCGCATCGACTACACCGGCAAGATCGGCACGCAGGCCACGGGACTGTTCTCGCTCGACTACGACACGCCGCAAGGACGCCAGCGCGCGCTGTACACGCAGTTCGAAAATTCGGACGCGCGCAGCATGCTGCCGTCGTGGGATGAACCGGACTACAAGGCCACCTTCGCGCTGGACGTGGTCGTCCCGAGCAGCCAGATGGCCGTCGGCAACATGCCGATCGCCAGCAGCGAAGAACTGGGCAATGGCATGAAACACGTGTATTTCGCCACCACGCCGCGCATGTCGACGTATTTGCTGTTCTTCGGCCTGGGCGACTTCGAGCGGGCGACAAAGATGGCCGACGGCACGGAACTGGGCGTCATCACGAAGAAGGGCGCGCTGGCGCAAAGCCGCTTCGCGCTCGACGAGTCGGCCGCCCTGCTGCGCGAATACAACGATTATTTCGGCGTGCGCTACCCGCTGCCCAAGCTCGACAACATCGCCGCGCCGGGCCGCAGCCAGTTCTTCGGCGCCATGGAAAACTGGGGCGCCGTGTTCACCTTCGAATACGGCTTGCTGCTCGACCCGGCCATCTCGACCCAGTCGGACAAGGAAAACATCTACACCACCCTGTCGCATGAAATGGCGCACCAGTGGTTCGGCGACCTGGTCACCATGCGCTGGTGGGACGACCTGTGGCTCAACGAAGGCTTTGCCTCGTGGATGGAAAGCCGCACCACGGAGCGTTTGCACCCGGAATGGAACACGACCCTGTCCAAGGTGGGCGGGCGCGAATCGGCCATGAGCCAGGATGCGCTGCGCACCACGCATCCGGTGGTGCAGCGCATCGCCACCGTGGAACAGGCCAGCCAGGCCTTCGACGGCATCACCTACCAGAAGGGCAAGGCCGTGATCAGCATGCTCGAAGCGTACGTGGGCGCCGACACGTGGCGCACGGCCGTGCGCAGCTACATGCGCAAGCATGCGTATGGCAATACGGTATCCGACGACCTGTGGCGCGAAGTCGACGCGGCCGCGGGCAAGCCTGTCAGCGCCATCGCCCATGATTTCACCCTGCAGCCGGGCGTGCCCATGATCACCGTGGGCGACGCCGTGTGCAGGAAGGGCAATACGCGCGTGACCCTGACGCAGACGGAATTTTCCAAGGACCAGCCGGACAAGAAACCGCTGTCGTGGAAAGTGCCCGTCATCGCGTCGACGGTCGGCAACGGCAAGCTGGCCCGCGTGCTGGTCAAGAATGGCAAGGCCACCCTGAACGTGCCCGGTTGCGGCGCCCTGCTGGTGAACGCGGGCCAGAGCGGCTACTACCGCACCCTGTATGCGCCGGCCGGCACGCACGCGCTGGCGGGCAGCTTCGCGCGCCTGGCGCCGATCGACCAGCTGGGCTTGCTGGCGGACAGCCAGTCGCTGGGCATGGCGGGCTTGCAAGACCCGGCCGCTTTCCTGGAACTGGTGAAGGCCACGCCCCTGTCGGCCGACCCGCAAGTGCTGGGCCGCGTGGCCGGCTCGCTGAACGGCCTGTATGAACAGTATGCGGGCGACACGGCGCGCCAGCAGGCTTTCGCCCGCTTTGCCATGGCGCGCCTGGCGCCGATGATGGCGCAGACGGGCTGGGAAGCGCACGCGGGCGAAGCATCGAGCGTGGCGACCCTGCGCGGACGCCTGATTGCCATCCTCGGCGACATGGGCGAGCCCGGCGTGATCGCGGAAGCGCGCCGCCGCTACGCGGCCAGCGAACAGGATCCGTCCGCCATGCCCGCGCCGCTGCGCCGCACCATCCTGGGCGTCGTGGCCCAGCATGCGGACGCCGCCACCTGGGAGCAACTGCACGCCAGGGCGCAGCAGGAAAAGACGCCGCTGGTCAAGAACCAGCTGTACGACTTGCTGGCCTCGACCGACGACGCGGCCCTGGCGCAGCGCGCTCTGGCGCTGGCGCTGACGGATGAACCTGGCGTGACCAACAGCCCGGCCATGATTTCGCGCGTGTCGCGCAGGCATCCGGAACTGGCGTTCGACTTCGCGCTGGCCCACCTGGAGCAAGTCAATGCGCGCATCGACGCCAGTTCGCGCAGCCGCTACTTCCCGCGCCTGGCCGCCGGCTCGGCGCAGCCGGAAATGATCGCCAAGCTGGAAGCGTATGCGCAGGCCAACCTGCCGGCCAGCGCGCGCGGCGACGCCGACAGTTCCGTGGCCGGCATCAAGTACCGCATCAAGGTGCGTACCGAGCGCCTGCCGGCCGTCGATGCATGGCTGGCCAAGCAAACGGGCTAAGCGCCCGCGCCCGGCGCCGCAGTATGGCGGCGCCGGGCATTTTCCGGCCCAGCACAAAAATCCGGGCAAAAAAAACCGGCTTCGCAAGTCGCGGCAGCCGGTTGAAACGCTGTTTCAGAGCGCAGGGATAAAACGGAAAACACATGAAAAAGTGGAAATCGTGCCGGTCATTGAGGTGTCCGGCAACCTTGCGCCCGGGGTTTCCGTGCGCCATGTATCCACTATGCCAGCCCTTCACTTAGTCAGGCTTAGGACTTCATTAAAGCCCCTTCATTTTCCCGCTTTCACCCTGCATGCCTTGCCATCGCAGCAATTTCACGCTGCGCCGGCCTGTCTGGTGCCGATGGTTGAGCTCACCGGCTAAGCTGTTGAGTCATGCCTGCATCCTATCGCTCCCGGAACGTAGTGATTTGCGCACCGCATGCTGTGTGCCAACAAAAGCATCATAACAGCGGCATATGACCGCCTTATGACGTAGCGCTAAGGTGCGCCGCCCTCCTTTGCGGAACTCTTGATACCCGTCAACTCGATCTCCACACGGCGGTTCGGCTGCAGACAGGCGATCAGGGCCGCGCCCGGCGCCACCTTCTCGCAAGCGGCGACGGGTTCCGCCTTGCCCTTGCCATACGCGCTGATGACATTGGCGATGCCCTGTTCGCGCAACAACTGTTTCACCGTCAAGGCGCGCCGCTCGGACAAGGCCTGGTTATAGCTGTCCGAGCCCAGGCGGTCCGTGTGCCCCGTCACGGACAGCGTATCGATCTGCACATAGCCCTGCTTCAGGCGCGCCGCCAGGTCGCGGATTTTCTCGACGCCCTGCGGCAGCACGTCGGCCGCGCCCGCCTTGTCGAAGCGGAACAGGGCGTCCATGTCCAGGGTGATGCGTTCATGCCCGATGCGCGGCGGCAGGATGTCCGGCGGCGTTACCCGCTTCGGCTGCTCGGCGGGACAGGATGCCGCGGCGGACTGGGCGGCGGACTGGGCATCCTCGGCCAGTTGCACGTACGGGTTCGCGTGGCGCCAGCCCTGCTGCTTGTATTCATTGCCCGCATGTACCAGCTCCACTTCGCCGCACGCCACCTTTTGCGCGGCGCAGGCAAAGCCGGGCGAGGCGCGCAACTTGCCGAAGCTGGCCCACAGGTCGTCGCGCAAGCGCGTGGCGTCGTTCACCAGCGGCGTCGCATCGCCGGGATTGGGCGTGCTGCCGTCTTCCAGCGCGGCAACAATCTTCGCCGATTCCTGCAGCGCCTGCAGGGGAAAGGCCGAGCGGTCGTTGCGCGTGTATTCGTGGAACGATACGTCGAGCCAGCATTGCGCCTTGGACAGGTAATAGTCGCCCACGCGCACGCCGCCGTCGTTGAGCTTCTTGATGCGCTCCTGCAGCAGCCGGTACGCCTGCTGGTCGGCAGAGACGGCCTGGTCGCTGATGCGCAGCTGGGGCATGGCCAGCGGCGGCGCTGGCAGGGTCGGCGTAGCCGCCTGGGCCAGGCCCATGGCCAGCAGGCCGGCCAGCGGCAGCAGTTTCATCGTCGTGGTCATCATCGGTGTCATCGTCGGTATCAGTGAGGAAGTCATGGTAGCTTTCATGGCCGGGCCAGGGTACGGTTGATGGTGGCGTCTTTGCCTTTGAACAAGTTTTCATCGAACTTGAAGCGCAGGCGCAAATAGGGGCCGCGGGCCGTGTAGTCGGCGCCCGTCAGGTCGCGGTCGGAAAAGCCCGACCAGTTGTGGCCGGCCGACAGCCACAGGTTTTGCGCCAGCAGATAGCCCACTTCGACGCCGTTGGCCCACTGGCGGCTGCCTCCCTGCGGGCTGCCCATCACGGCCGCCAGCACGCCGATGTCCCAGTTCTTGCTGATGTCGTACACGGTGCGCCCGGAAAACAGCCACGCCGTGTATTTCTCTTGCCCGGCGGGCAGGTTCCTGTCGTTATTATGCTTGGCGGCAACCCTGCCCGTGAACCACCAGGGACGGCTGGGGTGGTAATCGAGGTGCGTGGAAACAATATGCGCGCGGTAATTGTCGCCATCGATCTGCGACTGGTCGCGCACCGTCTTGTACTCATAGCGGGCCAGGCCGTTGAAACGGTTGTCGTCCACGGGACGCCACGCAAAGCCCAGCTGCGCCCGGTCCTGCAGCACGTTGCCCACGGGCGCGCCGCTGGCGTCGTCGTTGTTGCGCGTGTACAGCAGATAATTGCGTGCAAGCAAAGTCCAGTCGCGGCTCAGCTTGCGCGCCCAGGCGATGGTATTGAGCCATTGATCCTGGCGCTGGTTGCCCGGCGCGATGTCGCTGTCGAACAGGCGCCGGTACTCGAGCTTGACGGAGCCGCGCCACAGGGGATTGACGGCATAGTCGAAGCCTGCCGCCACGGCCACGGCTTGCTGTTGCTGGCCGTTCATGACTTTCAGGTATTCCACATTCGTGTTCGCCGCCAGCCCTTCGCCCAGGTTCCACGTGTTGCGCAAGCCGGACGCCAGCTGCAAGTCGCGCTGGTTGCTGAGGCTGTAATCCATGGCGTCGCGCATGCGGTACTCGCCGAACACGGTGCCGCCCGGCATGTAGCCCGTATCGGCGCCGGCGACAAAGCTGGTGCTGCGGTCGGCCGGATTGAGCGAATACGCGGACGCCAGCCCCGTCTGGTTTTCATAGCGCGCATACAGCCGGCTGCGTTCGGCCAGCTGGTATTGCGCGCCCAGGCCGTAGCGGTGCTGGTCCGCGTCGGCGATGCTTTTTTCCACGTCGCCATTCAGTGTCCAGCGGTCCGTGGCCTTGTATTGCGCGCCCAGGCGCACGGTGGTGGCGTCCAGCGGCACCGTCGCGCCCGCGCCCACGCCGGGATTGATCGGCGCAAACGTGGTGATGCTGCCGCCCGTGACGGGGTCGATGGCCGTGTTCGCCGTGCCGTTGCCGAAAAAGCCGCCCGTGGGATTCAAGCCCGTGCCCAGCGGCGACGTGTTCGGCGCGATGCCAGCCGTCGACGGCATGCCGCCGCTCTCCTTCATGTGCTGCACGGACACATCGAGCAGCCAGCGCTCGCTGGCATTCCACGCCACGCCCAGGCGCTGCGCATCGCGGCGCGCATCGGTGCTGCGCTCGTCGCTGCGGATGGCCTCGCCATACACGGTGACGGCGGGACTGAGCTTGTAGCCCGCTTTCAGCCCCGCTTCGCCCCGCCCGCCCGTGATGCCGGCCGCCGTGTTATTGAAATCCTGGTCGGAACGGCTCCAGAACGCTTTCGCTTCCAGCTTCTCATCCTTGTGCTGCAACTCGACCCGCGCCGCATTGCCGCTGACTTCATCGCGCAACTCGCCCGCCTGGCCCGACGGCGTCGTGTAGATGCTGCCGCCCGCGCTGTAGCTGGTGGACGTGGTGCGCGCCACCTCGACCACCAGCAGGCTGTGCTCGCCGAGGCGCACACCCGCGTTGACACTATGCAATTTGTACGGCGACAAGGGATTCCTGTCTTCCACGGCCGAGCCGCCGAGCGAGACCATCTTGCCCAGCTGCACTTGCCCATCCACGCCCACGGTCCAGAATTTCTCGCCGCCCTGGTCCACCTCGTAGCTGATGCGTATCGATTGCGGGTCGCCATTCGGTGTCAGCGCGGGGATCGCCTGCTTGAACAGGATGCGCCCGCTGAACGGCTCGAAGCTGTAATCCTCGAAGCGGCGCAGCTGCGTCGCCTGCACGATATTGCCGTTCTGATTCTTGTCGCGCACGACGATCTCGATCTTTTCCGAGTTTTCGATGGCGTTGTTGTTGCGCACGGCGAACGGCCCCGACGTGCCGTTCGCCCGGTATTCCTCGACCACCTGCTTCAGGCTATCGTTGATGGCAAACGCATTCGCGACGATGCCATCCTGTTCATAGTGGCCGCGGCCGCCCGTGGCCGTGCGGTTGTACTGGCCCAGTTTTCTCTGCTGCAAGTTTGCCACGGCGCCGCCGCCCGTCATCTGGCTGAAGCCGTCTCCCGTGGCAAAGTCGCCATACAGCACATAGCTTTTTTGCCGGTCGATGCGCACATATAAACGGTCGCTGGAGCGGGCGTCGAAATTGCGCACGGAACTGTCACCGTACACGGGATAAAACTCTTCCGGATTGACATCGCGCAAGAGGCGCGCGCGCGTGTCCTTGTCCGAATCGTAGGCGGCCGTCAGCAAGGCGTCGCCTCGGATGGTTCCCTTCAAAAACATCGCCGCGCGGCCGGCCACGTTGGCCTTGCCATTGTTGAACGCCCGGCTCCAGCGCTGGATGTCGCGCTCGAAACCGTCATTGAAGCGCGACGGCGCAATGTCGCTGCTCGACAGGCTGCGCTTGCTGATGATGCCGTCGATCAAGCCCACGGCCAGCATGTCGCGCAATTCCGGCAAGAAACTGATCGTGCCCTGCGCCGCCACCTTGCCGGCCGAGACGCGCAACAGCACGTCCTGCGGCGTGGCGGGGGCCAGCAGGCTGAACGTCGCCACGCCGTTTTCCACCGCCAGCTGCGTGCCGGGCGTGACCTTGTCGGCGTCGCGCCGTTCCGGACCCAGTTCATCGGTGCGGGCGCCGGGCAGCAGGATGCGCCCGCCGCTGGCCTCGATGGTCAGCAAGGCCTTGCCCGTCAGGGGTTGGCCCTGCTCGTCAAACAGGCTCACCGTCACCTTGACGGGACTCTGGCCATCGGCCGGCACGCCGTTCCCGTCCGTCTCGACGGCGATGCGCGCCACGCCCCGGTTGATGGCGTAATCGGTGGCGCCCACCTTGCCGGCAAGGAAGGATGGCGCCGCCACAGCAGAGCTTGCCGCATGGTCCGGCAAGGGCAATTGCGCCAGACTGGCCGCCGGCAAGGCCAGCAGGGCCAGCGCGGCGGCCATGCGCCGGGGCGCGGGGAGAGTTCTCTTCATGGCTTGTTTCTCTTTAGCAGCATTGGCAAGCGGCAAGTAAGGTGACAGGGGCTTATTGCGCATGGCTGCCTCCTGCGGCTGGCGCGGCGGCAGGTACGCGCGGTGCGACGACAGGCTGGTTGGCGCTGTCCGTTGCCTGGGCCGGCGCGGCGGCCGGCTGGCTGCTGAAACTCAAGCCCCCTCCCTTGCCGCCCTCCCTTTCCACGCTGCGCACCTCGCCCTGCGCGCGGCGCGCCTTGACTTGCTCGAGCACGGGATTCGAGCACGAACCTTCGATGAAGTCGGCGCGCAGCAGCTCGCCGTTCTTGGTATCGAGGAACAGGCTGTGCGGATCGCCCAGGTTGCGGTTCGACGCTTCCATCATGCGGCTGGCGCGCGGCAAGGTTGCGCCATCGACCTTGATCGCATGGCTGTTCGGCGTGATGCCGCAATAGCTGTACTTGCCTTCCACGTCCGTGGTGAAGTTCGTGCCATCCTCCATATACAGCCGCACGCCCGGGATGCCCAGTTCCTCGCCGTCCTGCACGTGGTTGTTGTTGCAGTCGACAAACACCTTGCCGGCGATACAGGCATCCGTCGTGAACACGCCGCCCATCACCTTCACTTTCGCGCGCGCCTCGTTCGAGGGCGGGCCGTTGGTGGTCGTTGCCTGGGCCCGGTTGATGCCGTCGCCCTGCAGCGAACCGACGCCCACGCGCAGGCGGTAGCGGAAGCTGGCGCTGGCGTTCGGGGCCAGCGATTCCAGCTTGAAGTTCAGCTGGGGACCGGGCTTGCCGGAAGGATCGGGCTGCAGCACATTGTTGCGCGTGGTCGTGCCGTCGATGTAGCGGAAGCCGGCCGGCAGTTTATCGAGCACGCTGACGCCGAACGCCGTCGCCAGGCCCGTGTTCTTCACCTCGATCGTGTATTGCAGGCTGTCGCCGATCTCGGCCTGCGTCTTGTTGACACTCTTGCTGATCAACAACATCGGTTTGTCCTTCGTGTTGAACACGACGGGCGTAAAGCTGGGCGGCGTGGCGCCTGGCGTGGCCGGCAGCAGCAAGGTGTCGGCCGAACTGGCCAGGGCCAGCACGCTGGCCGGCGCCACCGGCGTGCTGATCCCGCCGGCGCCGCTGTAGCTGTGGCCGATGTTGCGCCCGCTCCCATCCGTGCCCGGCATGGTGCTCGCATATACCTGGTTCAATTGCGGCACGGTGGGAATCGCCGCCACGCTGCCGAAGTCGACCAGTACCGTGAAGACGATGTTGCAGCTTTCCTGCGGCTGCAAGTCACCCTGGCCGCTCAGCAAGCCAAACACGGTGACGCCGTTGAAGTCGGCATTCGCCGCGCAAGCCGTGGCGCCGGCGGGCCGCGCCGTAACGGCCAGACTGCCCGGCTTGAAAGTGACGTTCGTGGCCGTGGGGAAGACGGCCTTCAGGTTTTCCGCCACCTGCACCATGGTCGAGGTCGGATAACCGGCAGGATAGCGGTTGGCCGCCTGCACCGTGTAGCTGATCTCGAACTTGCTGGCGTCCACCTGCTGCTGCGCCGACACAGCCTTGATGACATCGACCACTTGCCGCAGCAACACCACGGGCGTGGGCGTGTCTTCGCCCGTGAAGGCGACGCCGCCCACGGTATCCGAGGCATTGCCGTTGCGGTTAGGATCGACCTTGTCCGCCAGCGCGGCCACCTCCGCCGCCGTCGCCGCGGCGCCCGCATGGCTGCCGCCATTGTTGGACGCATCGAACACGAGGCTGCCCACGGGCGGCGTGTACGTGGGGTTGGCGGCAATCACGCCTGCCGCCGGGGCGGGCGGCACGCTGATGGCGCCGCCTCCGTTGGCGACATTGCCGCCCAGCGCGCTGGCAAACACGCTGTTGTTGTACTGCGGCAAGGTCGTATCCTGCACCGTGATTTCCACGGTGAAAGTAATGACGCTCAACTCGCCCTCGCCCAAGGCCGCATCACCATTGAGCAAACGGAAGTCGCTGCCGCCGCAACCGCCCGTAAAGCCCGGATTGACGGCCAGCTGCCGGCTGCCGCCAATGGCGGGCGCGGCAGGCGGCGCGACGATGCGGCACGCGACCGGTTCAGGGAAGGCGGCGCGCAGGCTGTCGAGCGCCTGCACGTTTTGCGCCGCGCCCTTGCCCACGTTGCGGATCACCACCGTGTACGGCACGTTGAAGACCTTGGCCGACAGCTGGGTCACCTTGCCCACGCCCAGCGCCGCGCCGATGGCGGGATTCGCCACTTCCGTGACGGCCGTGCAGTCGGATGCCTGTGCGCAACGCGGCAAGTCGGGACCTGTCGGCACGATGGTGTTGCTCAGGGTGCCGCTGGCCGCCACTTTCGCGCTCACCGTGACGGCGGCCACGGCGTTCGGCGCCAGGCCGGCCGGCACCGTGCAGACGAGTTTATTCGCCGCCAGCGGCGCGCACGTGGTCGGTGCGGCGGGCGTGACGACGATCTCGGCCAGGCTGGCGGCCAGGTCGTCCGTCAAGGTGATGGCCGCCGTGGTGGCGCCGCTGCCGCTGTTGGTGGCCGTGATGGTCCAGCTGACGGTGTCGCCGATGCTGGCATTGGCCTTGTCCGCCACTTTTTTCACCATCACGCTGGGGCTGGTGACGTTGGTGGTGGTCTGGCAATCGGCCGGAGACAAGCACAACGGCGCATCGGGCCCGGACGGCACGACGCGGTTGAGCGCCGCGCCCGCCTGGGTGACGGTCGCCGACACTTCCACGCTGGCTTCGCCGCCATTGCCGATCAGGCCGGCGGGCACGCTGCACGTGAGCACATTGCCCGCCACGGGCGCGCAAGTGGCGCGCACGGGCGTGAGCACCACGTTCGCCAGGCCGGCCGGCAAGGTGTCGACCAGGGTCATGACGGCGCGCGTGGGGCCGGTGCCCGTGTTGCTGGCCGTGATGGTCCACACGACGGTGTCGCCCACATTGGCGCTGGCGCGGTTGACGCTTTTCCGCACCGCCACCTTGGGCCCTGTCAGCACGACGCTCGATTCGCAGCTGTTCGCCTGCGCGCAAGCCGGGTTGTCGGGTCCGCTCGGCATGACGCGGTTCGACAGCACGCCTTCCAGCGTGCCCGTGGCCGTCACGCGCACGCTGCGCGTGCCATTGCCGATAGCCAATTGGCCAGCAGCAATGCTGCAGCTTTGCACGCTGTTCGCCACCCAGTTCGCCAGTGGCGGGCACGTCACGCCCGCATCGGCGTTGACCGCCAGCACCGTCAGGTTCGGCGGCAGGATGTCCGCCAGGGTCACCACGCCCAGGTTGGCCACGCCGCCGCTGTTGATGGCGGTAATGGTCCAGATGAGGCTGTCGCCCACGTTGGCATTGCCGACGTTGGCCGTCTTGCTGACGCGAATCACGGGACCAGGCATGGTCACCGTGGCCGTGTTCGGCAAGTCGTACTGCACTTCCGTCGAGCTGGTGGCGATGATGCTGACGATGGTCGACACATTGCTGGCCGGCTGGATATACGACAGGCCAAAACTGTGCAGTTCGTTGGCCGCCAGGCTGGCGGGCAAGCCCGTCACCGTCAGCATGCCGCTGACGGCGTCATAACTGCCGGCCGCGCCGTTCAGGGTCACGCCCATCAGGCCTTGCGCCAGTTTCAGGCTGTACGTCACGTTCTCGGCCGTGCCGGAACCCACGTTGCTGTAGCTGACGATGCCGTTGATCTGGTCGCCGGCGCTGGTGGTGCCGGGGAAACCGTTCAGGGTGGTGGTCACGTCGACCAGCAGCTTGATGGCCGTGGTGGTGGTGGTGCAGTCCGCCGCCTGCGCGCAGACAGGATTGTCCGGGCCGCCAGGCAAGACCGTGTTCTGCAGCACGCCGGCCGCGCTGGCCGTGGCGCGCAGCACCACTTGCGCCTGTCCGCCCGGCGCCAGGCCGGCCGTCACGCTGCACGTGACGATATTGCCCGCCACGGGCGCGCAGGTGGCCAGTTGCGTGGACAGCACTTGCACGCCGCTGACGCCCGCTGGCAGGTTGTCGGTCAGCACGATGGCGGACTTGGTCGCGCCCGTGCCGCCATTGCTGGCAGTAATGGTCCAGGTCAGCAAGTCGCCCACGCTGACATTGCTCTTGTCGACGCTCTTGCGCACCGTCACTTGCGGCGCGACGAGGGTCGTCGTGGCCTGGCAGGCGCTGGCCGTATCGCAGGCGGGATTGTCGCCACCGCTGGGCACGACGCGGTTCGACAGGCTGCCGCCCGCAGTGCCGCGTCCCGTGATGACGACCTTGCGGCTGCCATTGCCGGCGGCCAATTGACCTGCCGCAATCGTGCATGACTGCACGCTGCCTGCCGTCCAGCTGGCGGCCGGCGGACAGCTCACGCCCCCATCGGGCGTCACGCCGAGCACGACGATATTGGCGGGCAGCACATCGGCGATGACGACGGCGTTTTGATTCGGCAAGTTGCCCGTATTCGTCGCCGTGATGCTCCAGGTCAGGATATCACCGACGGCCGCGTTCACCTTGTCGACCGTCTTGCTGGCGCGAATCACGGGACCGGGCAAGTTCGTCGTCGCCGTATTCGGCAAGTCGTTGACGATTTCCGTGGAACTGGTCCCCACCACGCTGGTGATGCGCGAGCTGTTGCTGGCCGGCTGGGTATAGAACAGGTTGAAACTGACGCTCTGCCCCGCGATCAGGGTGGCCGGCAAGCCGCTCAGCACGTACAAGCCCGTGGCGCTGTTGTAGACGCCGCTGATGCCGGGCGCGCCGCTGACGGGACTGACGGAGACGCTGCCCAGACCCGCTTCCAGTTGCAGGCTGTAAGTCACCGTTTCCGCCACGCCCGGCCCGACGTTGGCAAACGTCACCACGCCGCGGATGGCGTCGCCCGCATTGCTGCTGGCGGGAAAACCGTTGAGCGTGGTGGTCACGTCGACCAGCAGTTTCGACACCACCGTGGTGGTCTGGCAATCGCCGGGCACGGCACAGACGGGATTGTCCGGCCCGCCCGGCAGCAGCGCATTGACGAGGCTGCCCGACAGGGTCGCCGTGGCGCTCAGCTTGACGGTGGCGGCGCTGCCGGCGGCCAGGCCGGCCGGCACGCTGCAGTTGACGACATTGCCCGCCGGCGCGGCGCAGGTGACGGGCGCCACCGGCGTCACCAGCACGTTCGCCAGGCCCGCAGGCAGGGTATCGGCCAGGGTGGCGATGGCCGTGCTCGGTCCCGTGCCGGTATTGCGCAAGGTCAAGGTCCACGTCAGGGTATCGCCCACGTTGGCCGCCGTCTTGTCGACCGTCTTGCTGGCGTGCAGCAGCGGCGAACTGACGGTGCTGGTGGTGCTGCAATCGCCCGCCTGCAGGCAGACGGGGTTATCCGTGCCGCTGGCACTGACGCCATTCACCAGGCTGCCAGCGGCGGCGGCACGCGCCGTCACTTGCAGCGTGGCATTGGCGCCGGCGGCCAGGCCGGCCGGCACGCTGCACGTGAGCACATTGCCGGCCAGCGGCGCGCAGGTGACGGGCGCGGCGGGCGTGACGACGATATTCGCCAGGCCGGCCGGCAAGGTGTCGGTGAGGGTGACGACGGCCGTGCTGGCCCCCGTGCCGCTATTGGCCAGGGTGACCGTCCACGTCAGGCTGTCGCCGATATTCAGGGCCAGCTTGTCGACGCTCTTGCTCAGCGCCAGGCTGGGGCTGGTGATGGTGGTCTGCGTCTGGCAGCTGTTGGCCTGGAAGCAGGCTGGATTGTCCGGACCGCTCGGCATGACCTGGTTGGCCAGGTTGCCGCCCGCGCTGGCCTTGCCGGTCAGCACGATCTGGCGCTGGCCGTTGCCGGCCGCCAGCTGGCCGATGGCCACGCTGCAGCTCTGGCTGCTGTTGGCTACCCAGCTGGCCAGCGGCGGACAGGTGACGCCGCTGTCGGGCGCCACATTCGTCACGACGATATTGGCTGGCAGCAAGTCCGTCAGGATCACGGCGCCCTGGTTGGCCAGGCTGCCCGTGTTGCTGGCCGTAATCGTCCATATAATTTCTTCGCCGACATTCGCCACGGCCTTGTTGGCCGTCTTGCTGACGCGAATGATGGAACCGGGCATGGTGACGGTGGCCACGTTGGGCTGGTCGTTCGGCACTTCCACCGATGTCGTGGCGATGCGGCTGACCACGGTCGACAGGTTGCTGGCAGGCTGGATATAGCTGAGCTGGAAGCTGAAGCCCTGCCCCGCCGCCAGGGTGGCGGGCACGCCGCTGAAGGTCACCAGGCCGGAGCCGCCGTTGTAGCTGCCCGTCACGCCGCCGATGCTGACGCCGGTCAGGCCGGGCGCCAGTTGCAGGCTGTACGTCACGCCTTCGGCCGGGCCGGGGCCGATATTGCTGAAATTGACGGTGCCCGCTATCGTGTCGCCCGCATGCGTGCTGCCAGGAAAGCCGTTCAGGGTGGTGGTCACGTCGACCAGCAGTTTCACGGCCGTGCTGGTGGTGCTGCAATCGCCGGGCTGCGGGCAGACGGGATTATCAAGACCGCTCGGCACCACCGTATTGACATAGGCGCCGGCCGCATTGGCCACGCCCTTGACGACGATATTGAGCGTGGCGCCCGCCGCCATGCCGGCGGGAATGGAACACACGAGCTGGTTGCCGCTCGGCACCGCGCACGTGGCGGGCGACGCGGGCAACACTTGCCACAGGGTCAGGTTGGCCGGCAAGGTGTCCGTCAGGGTGACGATGCCCATGGTCGCGCCCGTGCCCGTATTGGCCACGGCGATCGTCCACGTCAGCGCCTCGCCCATGTTGATATTGCTCTTGTCGACGGTTTTACGCACGGCCACCTGCGGGCTGAGGATGGTGGTCGTCGTCTGGCACGAAGCGGCCTGGGCGCAGGCGGGATTGTCTGGCCCGCTCGGCAGCACTTTATTGCCCAGGCTGCCTCCGGCCGTGCCCCTGGCCGTGATGGTGATGCTGCGGCTGCCATTCACGGCGGCCAGCTGGCCTGGCGCGATAGTACACGCTTGCGCGCTGTTGGCCAGCCAGCTGGCCAGCGGCGGACAGCTGACGCCCGCGCCCGGCGTGACGGACAGCACCGCCACGTTGGCGGGCAGGATGTCGGTCAGGGTCAGCACGCCCAGGTTGGCCAGGCTGCCCGTGTTCGTGGCCGTGATGGTCCAGGTGATCGTCTCACCCACGTTGGCCGTCGTCTTGTCGGCCAGTTTCGTCACGCGAATGATGGGGCCGGGCACGGTTGCCGTGGCCGTGTTCGGCAAGTGGTTCGCCACTTCCACGGACGTGGTGGCGATGCTCGACGTCACCATCGACAGGTTGTCGGCCGGCTGCGTGTAGCTGACGTTGAAACTGGTACTCTGGCCATTCGCCAGGCCCACGGGCAAGCCGCTGAGGGTGACGACGCCCGTGGCGGAATTGTAGCTGCCCACGGCGCCCGTCAGGGTGACATTGCTCAAGCCGGGCGTCAGTTGCAGGGTGTACGTGACGCCTTCGGCCGGGCCCGGTCCCACGTTGGCGTAGGTAACGGTGCCGGAAATCATGTCGCCCGCCAGGGTATTCGGCGGGAAATTGTTCAGGGTGGTGGTGACGTCGACCAGCAGCTTGACCACCGTGGTGGTGGTGCCGCAATCGCCGGGCAGTACGCAGGCGGGAGTGTCGGGACCCGATGGCAGCACGCTGTTGACGGCGGCGCCAGCCACGGTGACCGTGGCGCTGACGACGATTTTCGCCGAGGCGCCTGGGGCCAGGCCGGCCGGCACGCTGCATGCGAGGTTCTGGCCCGCCACGGGCGCGCAGCTGGCAGGCGCCTGCGGGCTGACGACGACGTTCGCCAGGCCGGCCGGCAAGGTGTCGGCCAAGGTGACGGCGCCCGTGCTGGCGCCCGTGCCGCTATTGCTCACCGTCAAGGTCCACGTGAGCGTGTCGCCCACGTTGATGCTGGCCTTGTCGACGGTTTTCTTCACGGCCACGTTCGGCCTGGTAACGGTGGTGGTGGTCTGGCAATCGCCCGGCGTGGCGCAGGCAGGATTGTCGACGCCGCCCGGCACGAGGCTGTTGGCCACCGTGCCGGCCGCATTCGCCACGGCCTTGATGGTCACCGTTGCCTGCATGCCGCTGGCCAGGCCTGGCGGCACCGTGCACGTCAGCGTGGTGCCGGCGGGCACGCCGCAACTGGCGGGCGCCACGGGCAGGATCTGCAGCGCGCCCACGTTGGCGGGCAAGGTGTCGGTCAGGGTGATCGGGCCATTCGTGGGGCCGCTGCCGCTGTTGATGGCTTTCAGGGTCCACGTGATGGTGTCGCCGAGGTTGACGGTGGTCCTGTCGACGCCTTTCGTCACGGCCACGCTGGGGCTGGTCACCGTGCTGGTGGTGGCGCAGGCGGCAGGCGTGGCGCAGGCCGGGTTGTCGGCGCCGGACGGCACGACGCTGTTGTTGTAGGTGCCCGCTGCAGCAGGCTGGGCCGTGACGGTGAAACCGGCCACGCCGCCATTCGAGGCCAGGCCGGCCGGCACCGTGCACGTGAGGATATTGCCCACCGGCGCGGCGCAGGTGGCGCTGCCGACCAGCGCCACGTTCACGCCCGTCAGGTTGGCCGGCAAGGTGTCGGTGAGCGTGATGGGCGCGGTGCTCACGCCATCGCCGCTATTCGTCGCCGTGACGCTCCAGGTCAGAGTGGCGCCGATATTGATGCTGGCGTGGTCGACGGTTTTCGTCACCGCCACTTTGGGGCTGGTGATCGCAGTGACCGTACTGCAATTTTCCGCCGTGGCGCAGGATGGATTATCGGGGCCGTTCGGCATGATGCGGTTGGCCAGGCTGCCACCCGCCGTCGCATGCGCCGTGACGCTGACGCTGCGGCTGCCGTTCAGGGCCGCCAGCTGGCCGGCGGCGATGGTGCACGTCTGGGTGCTCGACGCCACCCAGGCCGCCAGCGGCGGGCAGTTCACGCCGGGGCCGGGAAGCACGCTGGTGACGACCAGGTTGGGCGGCAGCAGATCGGCCAGGCTCACGACACCCTGGTTGGCGATATTGCCCGTATTGCTGGCCGTAATCGTCCACGTGATGTTTTCGCCCACGTTGGCCGTCAGCTTGTCGGCCACCTTGGTGACGCGCACGTTCGGCCCCGGCACCATCACGGTGGCCGTATTCGGCAAATCGTTGGCCACTTCGACCGAAGAGGTGCCGATCACGCTGGTGACAAACGAACTGTTCGTGGGTGGCTGCGTATAGCTGAGATTGAAGGTGACGCCCTGCCCGGCCGCCAAGTTCGGCGGCAGGCCCGACAGGACGATGAAACCCGTGCCCGCGTTGTAAACGCCCGTCACGCCGCCGACGGACACGCCCGTCAAGCCAGGCGGCAATTGCAGCGTGTATGTGACGTTTTCCGCCGCGCCCGGTCCCATGTTGCGGTAGGTGACCGTGCCGCTGATGGCATCGCCCGCATTCGTCGAGCCGGGAAAGCCGTTCAGGGTGGTGGTGACGTCCACCAGCGCCTTGCTGACCACGGTGGTGGTCTGGCAGGCACCGGCCGTGGCGCAGCTGGCGCCATTGCCGCCGGACGGCGCCACGCTGTTGACGAAATTGCCGGCCGCCGTCGGCACGCCAGTGAGGCTGACCACGGCGCTGGCGCCCGGCGCCAGGCCGGCCGGCACGCTGCAGCTGAGCGTATTGCCGGCCAGCGGCGCGCAGGTGGCGGGCGCCGTGGGCGTGACGACGATGCCGGCCAGGTTGGCTGGCAAGGTATCGGTCAGGGTCAGGATGGCCGTGGTGGCGCCCGTGCCGGTATTGTTCGCCGTCAAGGTCCACTGCACGGTGTCGCCGATGAAGGCGCTGGTCTTGTCGACGCTTTTTTGCACGCGCACGAGGGGGCTGACGATGCCCAGGGTGTCGCTGTCGACGTTGTTCGCGGGGATGGGGTCCAGCGTGCTCGCGCCGGCCGTGGTGGTGATCGTCAGGCTGCCGCTGGCGGGCAGGTTGAAAGTGGAACTACAATTGATGCGCGAGCCGGGAATGAACGGCGACACGGGCGCGCTGCAGCTGGCCGTGGCGCCGGCGGGCAAGCCGCTCATCACGCAGGTGGGCGCGGCCGCGCTGTCGGGACCGTTGTTCGTGCACACGCCCGTCACCGTCACGGGCGAACCGGCATTGTAGGGACCGGCCGGCACCGTCGTGACGGCTTGCATGTCCGCCTGCAGGCGGCGGTTGCTGATGGTACACGTGACGGGCGCCTCGGGCATGGTGAAATTGCCCGCGTTGGCCGCGCCGCTGGAAATGACGGCCGCCGTATCCGTGCGCACGCAACTGTAGCTGCTCTGGTACTGGGCCAGCACGGTGGCCGTGCCCCCGGTTTCCGCAAACGTGACGAGGTTGCCCACGCGCACCACGGCGCTGGCCGTGGCGCCGTTGCCGCCCTGCACGCCGGCCGTGCCGTTAGCATTCATGATGAACAGGCCGCTGTCGCCAACGGGTGCCAGCACCTTGAGCACCGTCAAGGTATTCGTCCTGACCGTGGCCGTGGTGCTGCTGCTGTTGTTGCTCAGATCGCTATCCGTTTCGTTGGGCGAAACGGTCAC
Source organism: Janthinobacterium kumbetense (assembly GCF_023703445.1). Lineage (NCBI taxonomy): Bacteria > Pseudomonadati > Pseudomonadota > Betaproteobacteria > Burkholderiales > Oxalobacteraceae > Janthinobacterium > Janthinobacterium kumbetense. The sequence continues at coordinate 68,343 of NZ_JAMQGR010000001.1, read as the reverse complement.
ATTGGCCGTATTCACGATGCTGGCGGCGTCGCCCGGCGTGGCCGTGATCGTCACCGTCAGGTAGGCACCCGCGGCAGGGTCGCTGACGGCGCCATTCACGGGCAGGTTGCCCATGGTAATGCTCACGTTGTTGCTGCCCGAACCCGAGGTTTTCGTGCCGCAGGAAGCGCTGCCGCTGGCGGCACAGGTCCAGCTGACATTGCTCAGGCTAGCCGGCAGCACGTCGCTGAAGGTGGCGCCCGTGCTGAGTGCCGGGCCGCGGTTCCACACCTTCATGGTGTAGCTCAGGGGCTTGCCGACGGAAAACTGCGCCGGTCCCACCTTGCTGACGGCCAGGTCCGTCTTGCTATTGGTACAGTCGGCATAGGAACTGGCCAGGCCGGGATCGCGCAATTGCGCAGCGGGAATAATTTCCGTCACATTGTCAGGACGCGTCCAGCGCATGTGCAGATAATTGATGCCGCCCACGTTATTCCACAGGACGCGGGCCAGATAACAGCCGCCGGGCGTGGCGCTATTGAAATTGCCGGCCAAATTCTGGAAATCCGTTTCATTATTCGAATATTCGGCCACGCTGCCCACGGCCACGTTGTACACGGTATTGCGGTAATTGGTCGAATATTGGGTCGAGAAATCCACCTTCACGTCGTCATCGTGCGCGACGCTGAATTTGTAATTGCCCGCCTGGGGAAATACCACCAGCGTGTACATCACGCGGCCCATGATCCAGGCCCGGCAGGCGGCCGACGTTTGCTGCGTATCGAAGTTGCATAACTGTCCGGGATTGGCGGTCGTGCCATTGGCCCAGTCCAGCTGCGCCGACGTCCCCGTGCGCGCCGCGTTGGCGGCGGGATTGGCGGCCAGCGCCGCCAGGCTGGCGAGCCGGCCCGTGCTGCCCGCGTTGAAGCCGTTGTTGTAATTGGGCGCGGGCGGATTGGCCGGCACCCGCTCGATGCCGCGGTAATCCTCCCACAACACCTGTGCGGCGGCGGGCGCGGCGGCGCCCAGCAGCAGGGAAGCGAGCGCCAGCGGCGCAACATGACACTTGGAAAAATGAGGCAGGCGGGCGCGGCCGACAAGCGCGGCCAGCATCCCCAGATAGCGCCCGGCGGACGAAAAAGCTGCGTGGCGGCCGGAACGGCCTGCCGTTTCCTGGTGTGTTTTGATCATGTTGTTCGCTAAGAAATGTACCGCTGCAAGATGCAGACAAATATAAAAATGACATTTATTTGTCATGATTATATGAACAAGTAACACTTCAAGCGTACGACAACAGTGGTTTTTTTGTTTCCAACAATGAAATTAAATTATCTCGTTGATATTTCACAACACATTCATCGAATTCATCGTGTAGTCACGCCGACATTCTATTTTTACCGCATACTGATTAGCTCGGCATTATATTTAAATTATCATTTACATAATCGTGCGAAACTATCAAACGCGTAGTTTGTTTTTCAAAAGAAACTATTAATGCTAATTAACAGCATTAATTCGAATTTGCCTTTTCCCGGCATGCGCGGCAATACCGCCATTCGATTTTTCACTGCCGCACATTCATTTTCTGGCGCCTGCTGTTAATACCAATTCCATTGCATTCACGTCCATTTCCCTGCAAGACTTGGCATGCGGCTGAAGGAATTGGTCTTGCAAAACGGGGGCGCATGCGTCGCGGCTATCGCACCGGTGCCCGGATCGCTTACTATCGCCCCATCGCGCCCTGCGCCATCCCTTTGCCAGGAGTCCTCATTGATGCCACTTGCCCACCGCCGCCTGCTGCTGGCCTGCGCCTGCGCCTTGCTCGCGGCCTGCAGCCCGTTTGCCCCGCCGCCCGCCGCCTCGCTCCCGGCCGCGCCGGCAGCGGTGCCGGCCATGCAGGCGCCGCCCTGGCAACAGCCGGGCGTGCGCATCCTGCACATCGCCCCGCAGGAATCCCTGCTGACCATCACCGTGCGCCGCGGCGGCGCGCTGGCGCGGCTCGGGCATGACCACGTGGTGGCCAGCCGCAGCCTGCAGGGCGTGGTGGCGCCCGCGCCGGGACGCGCGCAGTTCCGCTTCCGGCTCGACGAGATGAGTGTGGATGAAGCCGGCCTGCGCCAGGCGGCCGGCTTGACGACGACGCCGTCGGCCGACGCCATCGCCGGCACGCGCCACAACATGCTGGTGCGCGTGCTCGAGGCGGAACGCTATCCGTGGGTAAACATCGAAGCGCGCCGCACGGGCGACAGGGAAGTGCTCGAGGCGGACATCACCCTGCATGGCGTGACGCGCACGCTGCAGCTGCCGGTGCGGATTGAGGAATCGGCCGGTGGCCGCCAGCTGCAGGCCAGCGGCAGCCTGCTCTTGAAACAGAGCGACTTCGGCATCGTGCCCTTCGCCGTCCTGGGCGGCGCCATGGCCGTGCAGGATCAGATGGAACTGGCGTTTCGCATTACCGCCAGGCAAGAGCTCAGCGCGCCAGGATCAGGCGCAAGCCCAGGCCGATGAAGATGGTGCCGGCCACCCGGTCGAGCCACAGGCCGGCGCGCGGGCGGCGGTTCAGCCAGTGTCCGACGGCGCCGGAAAAATAGCCGAGCAAGCCGAACAGCACGCAAGCCTGTGCAGTGAAGACGAGGCCCAGCTGCGCCGTTTGCCAGCTGGCATTGCCCTGGCCCGCGACGATGAACTGCGGCAGGAACGACAGGAAAAACAGCACGACTTTCGGATTGATACTGTTGGCAAACAAGCCCTTGCCGAACAGGCGCAGCAGCGATTCGTCCGGCAAGGCCGCCGCGCCATCGACTTTCGCGCCGCCGCGGCTGCGCAAGGCGCCGATGCCCAGCCACACCAGGTATAGCCCGCCGGCCACTTTCAGCGCGGTAAAGGCCGTGGGCGAGGCGGCCAGCAGGGCCGATACGCCGATGGTCGCCAGCACGGTGTGCGTGAGGCAGCCAAGGGCGCAGCCCAGGCCGAACGCCATGCCCTGGCGGCGTCCGCGCGACATGCCCACGCCCAGCACCATCAAATTGTCGGGGCCGGGACTGGCGGTAATGAGAACGGCGGCGGCCAGGAAGGCCAGGAACTGGTCGGGACTGAGCATGAATATCTCGCGGGCAAAGGCGCCATGATACCGGAGCGGGCGTCATGCCGGCAGGACATGAAATTGTCCGTATGCCAGCAAGAGTCGATTAAAATGGGCACTCCACAGCAAACGGCGTTGCCGCCGCTCCCCGCGCGACCATCACCAAACCCATCGATGCCAGCCCACCCGCCCCTTTCCCGCCACCGCGCTTCCAGCTCCCGCGTCTGCGCCTGGCTATGCGGCTGGCCGCTCCTGGTCGGCCTGCTGATCGGCCTGCTGGGCCTGGCGGGTGGGGCGCAGGCGGCGCCCTTGCCCCTGAGCAAGCAAGGCATCCAGCACCTGGGCAACGGTGGGCAACTGTTTCTCGCCGGAAATGACGCCGCACCCGCCGATGCGGCCGCCCTGCCCGCCTGGCTGGCGCAACAGCGCCCGGCCAGCCAGGTCGACCTGTTCGGCGGCGCCTACTGGCTGCACGCGCAGGTGCGCAACGACAGCGGCGAAACGTCCTGGGTCATCGACCCGAACGACACCCTGATCGACCTGGTCGACGTGTACGTGTATGGCCCCGGGCCGCAGACGGCGCCGCAGACCTTGCTGACGGGCTACCAGCGTCCGCACGAATATTTGTTGCACTACGGCAGGAACGTGCAACTGGCGCCCGGCGCCACGTATGACATCCTGATCCGCTTTTCCAGCCCCTATTACGCGCGCGCGCCGCTGTTCGGCGTGCAGACGCAGCAGGATTACCGCAAGCTGGTGGGCAAGGAAAACTTCCTGATGGTGGCGTCGATCGGCGCCCTGCTGGCGCTGGGCCTGTTCAATTTCTTCATCTTTTCCATCACCCTGGAAAAAGCCTCGGCCTATTACGCGCTGTACGTGCTGACCTATGGCCTGGCCTGGGCCATGACCTTCCACGTCTTTGCCGACCTGTTCGACTGGCGCCTGCTGCAGCTGCATTACGTGCCGTTTTTCCTGCTGCCCGTCTTCAGCACCCTGTTCTACACGCATTTCCTGCGCCTGCGCGACTACTCGCCCCTGCTGCACCGCATCAGCAAGGTCAACCTGGTGCTCCCCCTGCTGCTGCTGCCCAGCTGCTTCTTCGCCCTGTCGTATGCGCACACGCTGGCCACCATCGTCATCAGCATCTGGATGCTGCTGGCGCTCGTCTGCGGCATCGTCGTCTGGTGCCGCGGCTACCAGCCGGCGCGCTTCTTCGTGCTGGCCTTCGTCGCCCTGATGCTGCCCGGCTTCCTGATCCTGCCCGCCAACCTGGGCCTGATGCCGGCCATGGTGGCCAACGCCCAGCTGGTGACCCTGCTGGGCGGCACCTTCGACGGCTTGCTGCTGGCCTTTGCCCTGGCCGACCAGATCCGCCTGCTGCGCAACAACCTGGAACAGCGCGTGCAGGAGCGCACCCTGGCGCTCACCCTCAGCAACGACGCCCTGCTGAAGGCCAAGGAACACGCGGAAGTGGTCAGCCGCCACCGCATCGATTTTCTGTCCGCCATGAGCCACGACATCCGCACGCCGCTGGCCGGCGTGATCGGCATGCTGAAATTCGCCCTGCGCGACCAGTCCGTCAAAGGCCGCACGCAGGAATACCTGCGCATCGGCTTGCACAATGGCGTGTCGCTGTTGACCATTCTCAATGACATCCTCGATTTCTCGAAGATCGACGCCGGCAAGCTGACCCTGGAAACCGTGGACTTCGACCTGCTGGCGCTGATCGGCGACGCGGCCGGCATCGTGCAGGGCCAGGCCGACGCCAAGAGCCTGCTGCTGCGCCGCGAACTGGCGCTGGACTTGCCGCGCTACGTGCGCGCCGATCCCACGCGCCTGCGGCAAATCCTCATCAACCTGCTGGGCAATGCGCTGAAATTCACGGCGAATGGCGAAGTGCTGCTGGAAGTGCGGCGCGCCCGCACGCCGCCGCGCCGCGACGGCCGCAGCGAGATCGAATTCATCATCAGCGACACGGGCCCCGGCATCGACGCGGACACCTTGCCCCGCCTGTTCCAGAAATTCGAGCAGGCCGACCACTCCACCACGCGGCGCTACGGCGGCACGGGCCTGGGCCTGGCCATCTGCAAGGAGCTGGTCGAACTGATGAACGGCACGATCGGCGTGGAAAGCCGCATCGGCATCGGCTCGCGCTTCCATTTCACCTTGCCGCTGACGCCAGGCAGCGCGCCGGCGGCCGACGCGCGCCGGCCGGCACGCCACGCGCGCCACGCCTGCCGCCTGCGCATCCTGTGCGCGGAAGACGTGCGCACCAACCAGATCATCATCGGCACCCTGCTCGAAAGCATGGGGCATGCCGTGACCATCGTGGAAAACGGCGAGCAGGCGCTGCGCGCGCTGGGTGCGGGCGCCTACGATTGCGTACTGATGGATGGCCGCATGCCGCTGATGGATGGCGAACAGGCGGCGCGCCTGATCCGCGACGGCGGCAACGCCGAATTCCCCATTCCCGACGCGCACATTCCCATCCTCGCGCTGACGGCCAACGCCAGCGAACATGACCGGCAACGCTATCTGGCCTCCGGCATGGACGACTTCCTCAGCAAGCCCGTCGACGAAGCGCTGCTGTTCGAGAAAATCGACGCCCTCATCGACCTGTTGCTGGCGCGCGGCCACGCGCTGCCGCCTGCCGCGCCCATCGGGGACGACACCTTGGCGCGCCAGTTCGGCCTGGACGAGGCCGGCACGGCGCAGGCGGAGACGCCGGCCGACCCCATGACGGCGCCCGTGCACATTTTGCCGCTGGCCGGCCTGTCGCCGCAGCATTTGCAGCGCATCGCGCAAGCGTTCCTGACGGAAGCGCCGCGGCGCCTGGACCTGGCTTGCCACGCCGTGCGCGATGGCAATGCCAGCGCGGCGGCCGCCGCCTTCCACGCCCTGAAGGGCAGCGCCGGCTACCTGAGCCGCCCCACCCTGCACGGCCTGTGCCACCAGATGGAAACCCTGGCCTCGAACGGCCAGCTCGATAACGTGGAACAGTTCCTGCCGCAGTTGCAGGAGGCGCTGAGCGTGGCGCGGCGCGACCTGGAAACTCAGCCCGCCGGCTGAGCCATCCAGCCATGCGCTTGCAGCCACGCCAGCAACAGCCGTGGCCAGGCGGCCGGCTCGCTGCCCGGCTTGCCCAGGCCCCAGCCATGGCCGCCGTGCTGGAACAAATGCACTTCGACGGGCACGCCCGCGCGGCGCAGGGCGGCCGCCATCAGCCGGCTGTTCTCGGGCGGCGCAATCGGGTCATCGAGCGCCTGCGCAATGAACATCGGCGGCGTGCGCGCATCGACGTGCAATTCCACCGACAGCGCGTCGCGCGCCGCCTGCACGGGGCGACGTCCCAGCAACTGCTTTTTCGCATGCGTCGTGTCGAATGGCGCTTGCATGGTCAGCACGGGGTACAGCAGCACGGCAAAGTCGGGGCGCGCGGAAACGGCATCGACCGCATCGACGGGCGCGTAGCGGGCCGCGTCAGGCTGCACGGCCGTCATGCCGGCCAGGTGGGCGCCGGCGGAAAATCCCAGCATGCCGATGCGCGCCGGGTCGATACCCCATTCGGCCGCGCGCGCACGGATCACGCGCATGGCACGCTGGCCATCCTGGAACGGCGCGCTGACGCCTCCGCCCTCCTGCGGCAGGCGGTACACGAGTTCAAACGCCGTGACGCCCTGCGCCTGCAGCCAGCGGGCGGTGGGGCCGCTCTCCTTGCCCGCCTCGATATGCGCATAGCCGCCGCCGCTGACCAGGAGCATGGCGATACCGTTCGGCTGCGCCGGGCGGTGCGCGATCAGATACGGTTGTTCGACCTGCGTGATGGATCCCTTGGCGCTGTCGCGCTGCGGGCCCGGCGCCGCGCCACCGGGCGGCGCGCCGGGCCACAGCACAATCGCGCCCGGCGGCGCGGCGACCGCGTGCAGGTTGATACAGATCAGAAACAACAGCAGCAGGCGTTGCATGATTCGCTCGCGCAGGGAACAATGAAACGCCATCATAGCGAAATCACTAAAAATCCGTCTCCCCCTGGATCACGGCCGGATAACCCGTCATGGCGCGCGACGTCTGCATGCCGGCCATGACGGCCGCCTCCACGCAGCCCGCGTTGATGCCCGTCTTGATCCAGTCGCCCGTGAGGAACAGATTGCTGAACCCCGACTGGTCGGTGGCCAGCCGGTACTGCGTGCTGTTCACCACCGACATCACATAGCGCTCAGACGGATCGACGTTGGCGCGCCAGTACTGGCTGTCGAAACGGGCCGCGCCCGTGGCCGCCTTGGCGTCCACCAGCCATTGCCACGGGAACGCGCCCGGCCCGCCCGCTTCGGGCCACAGCGCACCGATCTCGCGTTCCAGCTGGTGCAGCGCGCCCTGCTTCGCCCTGGCCGCACAGCGGGCGGGGAAATCCGTATCGGTGACTGGCGGATAGCTGTCGACGGGGAAGGCGCTGCAAAAATAGGAGACGTTTTTCGGCACCAGTCCCGCCGGCCAATCCTCGTGCGCCAACAATTGATCCATCGGCGCCCACGTGTCGTACGGCTCCGTGAAGGCCGACAGCACGGGCTGCTGGCCCTTCGGTTGCGTGGTCCAGCCCATCTGACGCAAATCCTTGTTGAGCCACACCTGGTAGGCTTGCGTGGCCACGGTTTTCACCTTGTCGGCCGCCAGTTGCAGGGCCGGGCTTTGCGCCAGCAGTTGCGGACACAGGGCGGGCAGCGAGCCGATGGAAATGCCGAACACCACCTTGTCGAAGTCGACGCCCTTCTTCAATACCGTGGCGGGCAGCGCGCGGCCGAACGCTTGCTGGTACTGCTGCGGCCAGTCGCTCCAGTACGATTCCAGGTTGACCCCTTTCTCCTGCAGCAGCAGCGCCTGCGCCGCTTCGATCTGCGCGTAATCGGGCGCGCTGGGCCAGCACGCCAGGCCTTTCACGTCGACCAGCGGCGCATAGCCGGCGGCGGGGTCCTTCAATTGCACCTGCTCGGTGATGCGGATGCTGTCGATGTCGCCCGCGCCGGGCACCAGTTCTTCCACGCGCTGGAAGAACTTGAATTCCACACCCCTTTTTTTCAACACTTGGTACAGCGGCGTGAAGATCGTGTCGCCCATGCCCGCCTGCATCTTGAACATGATGCCGCCCTTGTAGGCCAGGCCGATGCGCGCCATCGCCCGCAACAGCGTCCCCGCCTCGATGTTCGGTTTCGAAAAATCGCCACCCTCGTAGGCGAACACCAGGTCATAGAAGCCGCGCACGGGCGCCGAGTTGACGCTGAACTGCTCGTCGCCGCCATGCTTGCGCAGCCAGTCGCGGAAATCAATATCGTTGATGACGTCGAAGCCGTTCTTGAACACGCCATCCTGGAACATGCCCTTCATGACCGTGATGCCCAGGTCCAGGCAAATGAACAGGCGGCGCAATTCGTCGTCGCCATCGATCAGGGCCCGGTAGCGCAGGCGCAGCCAGGCGCGGATGCCGTTCAGGGTGCTGGCCAGCAGCTGGTGGCGGGCCTGGTCGTGGCGCGTGGAGTCCGGCGCCAGGTCGGCCACCAGCGCCGCCAGCGCGCCCACGGACAGGCCCACGTCCAGTCCCAGCTCGTCGGCCTGCCCCACCACTTCATCGGCCAGGCGGCGCAGCCAGCCCGGCCACACGCCCTCGCCTTGCGATGCGCTGGCGCGCACGATGCGCGCATCGGCGTCCGCCACTTGCCGGATCTGGCGTATCCATTGCTCGATCCAGCCCACCATGGCGACGGCCATCTGCCACAGGGTGATGTCTTCGCCGCCCTCGCCCGGCTCGCCCGGCAAGGTGGGAAAGACGATGGACCAGTTGCGCCACTTGCCCTTGACGTCTTCCGACAGGGCCACGTAATCGTGCTGCTTGAAAGCGTCGCGCCAGGTGGCCAGCGGCGCGCCGGGAGGACGGTCCAGGCTCGCATACGCTTCCTTGATCATCCTGAAGGCGTTCGCGTAAAAGCCGAACCAGATGTGCAGGCCGTGCTCCTCGATGCGCTGGCCCGCTTGCGCATTGCGTCCGCTGGCGCCCTTGCCGCCCAGGCGCCAGCCCAGCTGGTACACGGTGATGGCGTGCCGGTTTTGCCAACCCGGCTGGTTCGTCAGATAGTACGCGGTGGTCATGGCCGCCACGCCGCCGCCGAGGATGGCGATCTTTTCCGGCGCGATGCGGGAATTGTCGACCAGTTCCTCGCCCGGCATGGCCGTGAAATCGAAATTCACCTGGAACGGCAAGATCGCCGCCTGCGATCCCAGTTTCAGGCCCAGGGTCTGATCCAGCGGGAAGCTGTCGAAGGCGTGCAGCGTGCATTCGTATTCGTAGCCAAGCAGGCGCGCGCTGTGCAGGCGGTTGATCTCGGCCGGCGCAGCCACCAGGGCCTGGTACACGGCTTTCACGCCCGCGCTGTCGGGGAATTGCTTGAGGAAAATCTGGTCGATGCGCGGGTTGCGCAGCAGCGACAAAACATCGGCCCAGCCGGCCTGATCCATGTCAAAGAAATCGGGGATGGACAGGAAAATCTGGAACGCCTGCTCGATGAGTTCCAGGAAACTGTTGATGGGCTTGTGCTGCCCCGTCTGCACGGTGGCGTTGACTTCCAGCAAAGGGTGCAGGGCCAGTTTTGTTTCCGGCGAAAAATGCTGGAAACCCTTGGCGGCCACGGAGCAGCGCAGCGGTTCGCTGCCGGCGGCGGGGATCTCGTAGTCGCACAGATACTTCGGATAACCGAACAGTTCGCGCCCGTTGATCAGGGCCATGGCGTCATCGACGAAGATATGGCACGGATACCAGTAGATATGCGCGAGCTTGCCGGCGGCATCCATCTGGCCGACCATGATCCAGGTGACGATATCGACTTCCGTGATCCAGCCCTTGGCCTGGTCGACGGGGTTGGCGGAATCCGCATGGTTGACGCGCGTAAACGTCAGCATCACATACGGCGACAGGGCTTTCAGTGTCATCTTGCTGCCCGCCACCTGGTTCAGGGTGGTATTCACGGTCGCTTGCAGCTTCGCCAGGTCGCCCCGGACGAAATAGCCGTACATTTCCGACTGTTTCAATTGCAGCGGCGAGTGCATCATCACCGAACCGCCCTGATAGATATAAGAAGGTCTTGCCGTAGGTATCGCCGTCATTGCCTTGCCCCCAAATTTAAATTTCAGACAAACAAGATTTCCACAGTGTATTTGAGAAATATCAATGAATGATATGAAATAAATTAAAGGATTTGCCAAGATGCATAGGCTCGGCCGGAAGGGCGAAGGACGGGCGGGAGGCAAGCGGCGGCCATCCGGTGTAGGATGGATCATCCGTGCAAAGCAGGCGAGCTGATCCAGAAATGATTACTACCGACTACGTATCCACTTATTCAGGCAACCGTTTTTATCCCTTGCGCCCGCATATCGACAAGGTCGCCATCGAAGACATCGCCCACGGCCTTGCTTACCAGTGCCGCTTCAATGGACAGACGCAAGTGTTTTACTCGGTTGCCCAGCACAGCCTGATCGTCGCCGAGCTGGTGCCGCCCCCCTTGCGCCTGGCCGCCCTGCTGCACGACGCGGCCGAAGCCTACCTGGGCGACATGGTGAAGCCCCTGAAAGTGCTGTTGCCGGAGTTTTCCGTGCTGGAAGACAAGGTCAGCGCCATCATCGCCGCCACGTATGGCCTGGACTTTTCCGATTACGCCCCCATCAAACGGGCCGACCTGATCGCGCTGGCCACGGAAAAGCGCGACCTGATGCCGCACTCGGCCGAGCGCTGGGCTTACCTTGACGGCATCGCCCCCTTGCCCGGTATAATCGAGGCCATGGGTCCGGCCGAAGCCAAGCAGCGCTTCCTGCAGGCGTTTGCCCGGTTGGGCGGCCTCGGGGTCGCCGCATGAATGCTTGCCCCAACCGCACGAACGGGCGCTAAGCCCCGGTTTTTGCACGGCTTTTTTAGATATCCACAGCAACTGTGGATAAAGTTGTTGATAAGCCCCTCTTGACAAGCCGCAACACCAGTATTGATGCGGGTTTCAACAATTTGCTGATTTCACAGGCAATTTTTTACCCCAATGAAATCAATGACTTGCAATCAGGAGTTTGCGCTAGAACAAACTTTCTCTGTCACCATGAAAATATATTTTGCGGTGCATTGGCAATCCCTGGCCCAGGCCGTCTTGCTTGAACAGCATTGTTTTGACAAACCCCGCAGACTGGCATAGTGTGGAGTAGCGACGACGATCAACGGTGGATAAACGCATGAATATGGATAGCGATAATTCCGCCAAGGGGGCGGACGAACCCGACTGGCTGGTCGACGAACCGCTGGAACGGGCAGAAGCGGCGGCGGAACCCGCCAACGCGGCGCCTTGGCGCGTGCTGATCGTCGATGACGATGTCGACGTGCATGTGGTGACCAAGTTCGCCCTCAGCCAGGCCAGCTTCCAGGGCCGCCGGCTGAGCTTTTTGCACGCGTATTCGGGCGCCGAGGCGCTGGCCTTGCTGCGCGGCACGCAAGATATCGCCGTGGTGCTGCTCGACGTCATCATGGAAACTCAGGATGCCGGCCTGCAAGTGGCGCGCCAGGTACGCGAAGACTTGCACAACAGCGCCGTGCGCATCATCCTGCGCACGGGCCAGCCCGGCCAGGCGCTGGAACACCGCATCATCATCGACTACGACATCAACGATTTCTGGTGCAAGACGGACCTCACCACGCGCAAGTTGTTTACCACCGTGATCGCCTCGCTGCGCACCTACGCCACCTTGCGCGAAGCGCAGCAACAGGTCGCCGAACTGGCCGCAGCCCTGGCCCAGTGCGGCGATACGCCAGCGGCGCCGGCCGGCGGCACGCCCTGACCCTGCGCCGCTACTTTCAGTCATAAAAACAAGAGCACTGGATAGGCATACAGGCTTGCTGCATGCCCCATTCCGGCCCATCTTGCCCGCCGATTGCATGGGCTGAACGGCGTCAATTTCCTAAGTGGCGGATTGTTAAGCGCTTTTTCAGATATCCACACGGACTGTGGATATCTTTGTGGATAAGCGCCTATTGACAGCCTTCAAAGCCACAGCCCGTGCGGCTTTCAATAAACTGCTCAATCAAACAGCAAAAATAAAACCCTTTAAAATCAATCACTTATAAACTCACACATAATCACAAGAAAATTATTTCGCCAATTTCGTTAACTCATCATTTGTGCATAACTGAGCCGTAATGATCAATCCGACAACAGCGGATCGCGGCCGCCGGCAACACAGTTGCCGTGCGGATACTCAATGCACGGTCTGCCGGCGCTGCTCCGGGTGCAGCAGCACGCGCTCGATCAGTTCCGGGGCGACATTGTATGACTTCAGGTATTCCAGTGCGCACAAGGTACTGAAGGCCGCCTGCACGGCGATGCCCAGATTGACGATATCGCACATCTTCTGGTCGACCCGGGCATGCGGCACCACGGTTTTGACGGGCATATGCAGCGTTTCTGTGGATTGAGGCATGATGGACAACTCCTGCGAAGGGGACGGAGGGAGGAGACGGCGTAGCGGTGCGAACCGCGACAGCGCGGACAGGGACAGCGATCATGGTGCCGATAAAAGTATTGCCGATAAACTCTCGATGTCAATGGCAGGGAAACATGAGCCACGGTTTTTTTCTTCCAGGCACAACCGCAGCCGAAAGCGATGGACAAGCCCGAGCGGCCACGGCGATAATCAGCCATGCCTGCCCCCGCCGCCACCCAGCCCGACCTCCCCCGTCCCCAGCCCGCCTCGCTTGCCGACCTGTTCTTCTCGTTCACCTGGCTGGCCCTGCAAGGCTTTGGCGGCGTGCTGGCCGTGATCCAGCGCGAGATGGTCGAGCGCAAGCGCTGGCTGACGCAGGAGGAATTCCTGGAAGACTGGGCCGTGGCGCAAATCATGCCCGGCCCCAATGTCGTCAACCTGTCCCTGATGGTGGGCGGGCGCTATTTCGGCTTGAAAGGCGCGCTGACGGCGCTGGCCGGCATGCTGGCCGTGCCCCTCGTCATCGTGCTCGTGCTGGGCGTGCTGTACACGCGCTTCGGCGACAATCCGCAGATGGCGGGCGCCCTGCGCGGCATGGCGGCCGTCTCGGCCGGCATGATCGCCGCCACGGGCGTGAAACTGGCGACCGCGCTGGTCAGGCATCCGCTGCCCCTGTGGCTGACCTTGTCCATCACCGTGCTGGGCGTGCTGATGGTGGCGATCTTCCGCTGGCCCCTGCTGTACATCCTGCTGGGCCTGGGCAGCATCGGCTGCCTGCTCACGTATCGAAAGCTGTCCGCATGACGCCGCCCCTGCAACTGGTGCTGAGCGCGGGCGACTGGCTGAACCTGTTCGGCCATTACCTGATGCTGTCGCTGATGTCGATCGGCGGCGCCATTTCCACCACGTCCGAAATGCACCGTTTCCTCGTCGAGCAGCATGGCTGGCTGACGCAGGCGCAATTCAACGAGTCGATCGCCATCGCCCAGGCCGCACCCGGCCCGAACGTGCTGTTCGTCGCCCTGATGGGCTGGAACGTGGGCATGAACGCGGGCAGCTACACGGCCGCCTGGCTTGGCGTGTTCATCACGATGGTGGGCATCATGTTGCCCAGCACCACCCTCACCTACGTGGCAGCCCAGTGGGGCTACCGCAACCGCGACCTGCGCCCCGTGCGCGCCTTCAAGCAAGGCATGGCGCCCATCGTCGTCGCCCTCTTGATTTCCACGGGCATGATTTTGGGCGGCGCCAACCACCAATGGCGCACCGACTGGCCCCTGTGGACCCTGTCCATCGTGGCTGGCCTCATCATCTGGCGCACGAAGATCCATTTATTGTGGCTGCTGGCGGCGGGCGCCGTGCTGGGCTGGTTCCAGCTCATCTGACCTCACACGGCAAGGTGCCGCTTCACCTCCTCGCCATCCATCTGTTCTGCATTGCCGCTGGCCACGACACTGCCGCGCGACAGCACGATAAATTCGTCGGCCAGTTCGCGGGCGAAATCGAAATATTGCTCGCACAGCACGATGGCCATGTCGCCGCGCTGTTTCAGCAAGGAAATGACACTGCCGATATCCTTGATGACGGACGGCTGGATGCCCTCCGTCGGCTCGTCGAAGATGATCAGCTGCGGCTCGGCCAGCAGGGCGCGGGCGATGGCCAGTTGCTGCTGTTGCCCGCCTGACAAATCTCCGCCGCGCCGCTGCAGCATCTCTTTCAATACCGGAAACAGTTCATATACGTGGGGATCGATGCGCGCAGCTTGCCTGCCCCGCTTCACCGCCATGCCCATCAGCAAGTTTTCCTCGACCGTCAGGCGCGCAAAGATGTCGCGCCCCTGCGGCACGTAAGCGATGCCCAGCTTGGCCCGCGCATGGGGCGCCAGCCTCGTGATGTCGCGGCCATTGAAGACCACCTGGCCCTGCGCCACGGGCAGCACGCCCATCAGGCATTTCAGCAAGGTCGTCTTGCCCACGCCATTCCTGCCCAGCAAGGCCAGGCACTCGCCCTTGCGCGCCGACAGATTGATGCCGCGCAAGGTGTGCGAGGAGCCATAGTATTGATTTAACTGTTGCACTTCCAGCATGGTCTGCGATCTCCCCTATTATCTTCCCAGATAGACTTCGATAACCCGCTCGTCGGCTTGCACCTCGTCCATGCGGCCCTGCGCCAGCACGGAACCCTCGTGCAGCACGGTGACGATGCCTTGCCGGGCGATTTCCGTCACAAAGCCCATGTCGTGCTCGACCACCATGATCGAATGTTTGCCCCGTAATTCATTGAGCAATTCCGCCGTGCGCGCCGTTTCCGCATCCGACATGCCGGCCACGGGTTCATCGAGCAGTATCAGCTGCGGCTCCTGCATCAGGAGCATGCCGATTTCCAGCCACTGCTTTTGCCCGTGCGACAGCAAACCGGCCGGCCGCGCTTCGTGGCCATTGAGGCGGATCAAACGCAATACCGCTTCGATCTTGCCTGCCTGCTCGGACGTGAGGCGCGCAAACAGGGTGGGCGCCACGCGCTTGTCCATCTTCATCGCCAGTTCCAGGTTGTCGAACACCGTGTGCTGCTCGAACACGGTGGGACGCTGGAACTTGCGGCCGATGCCCGCGTGGGCGATCTGCGCTTCCGTCATGGTCGCCAGATTCATGGTTTGCCCGAACCAGGCCGTGCCGGACGTGGGCCGCGTCTTGCCCGTGATCACATCCATCATCGTCGTCTTGCCCGCGCCGTTAGGCCCGATGATGCAGCGCAATTCGCCCACGGAAATATCGAGACTGAGCTTGTTGATGGCCTTGAAGCCGTCGAAGGACACGCTGATATCTTCCAGATACAGAATGGCGCCATGCGTCGTGTCGACGCCCTCGCCCTTCACGCGCGCATACGTGGGGCCCGCTTCGGCGCTGGCCATGCCGGGCAGCATGCGGATGCTCATGCGGCCTCCTCTGCCACGACGGCGGCTTTTTTACGTTTGAGCTTGCTCAACACGCCCAGCATGCCTTGCTGCATGAACAGGGTGACGACGATGAACAGCAAGCCCAGCGCGAACAGCCACAGTTCCGGCATGGCGGCCGTGAACCAGCTTTTCAAGCCGTTGACGGTGAAGGCGCCCAAAATCGGGCCGAGCAAGGTGCCGCGCCCGCCTACCGCCACCCACACGACCATCTCGATGGAGTTCGCGGGCGACATCTCGGACGGGTTGATGATGCCCACTTGCGGCACGTACAGGGCGCCGGCGATGCCGCACAGCACGGCCGACAAGGTCCACACGAACAGCTTGAACCACAGCGGGTTGTAGCCGAGGAACATCAAGCGCGCCTCGCTATCGCGCATGCCCTGCAACACCCGTCCCAGCTTCGAGCGGACGATGGCGCGCGCACCGACCAAAGCGGCCAACAGGAAGGCCAGGGTCAGCAGGAACAGCACGGCCCGCGTGGCGGGCGCCGTGATGCTGTGGCCCAATATCGTCTTGAAGTCCGTGAAACCGTTGTTGCCGCCAAAGCCAGTGTCATTGCGGAAGAACAAGAGCATGAAGGCATACGTCATCGCTTGCGTGATGATGGAAAAATACACGCCCTTGATGCGCGAGCGAAACGCGAAGTAACCGAACACGAAGGCCAGCACGCCCGGCACCAGCACGACGAGGGCCATGCAATACCAGAAATGTTCCGTGAAAGCCCAGTACCAGGGGTAGGTTTTCCAGTCGAGAAAGACCATGAAGTCGGGCAAGCTGCTGTGGTACTGGCCCTGGTCGCCGATGGCGCGCATCAGATACATGCCGTGCGCATACGCGCCCAAGGCAAAGAATACGCCGTGGCCCAGGGACAATATGCCCGTGTAGCCCCAGACGAGGTCCAGCGCCAGCGCGGCCAGCGCATAGCACATGAACTTGCCCACCAGCGCCACCGTATAGGCGGACACGTGCAAAGCATGCCCTTCGGCAAACGCCAGGTTAAAAATCGGCAACAACGCCGCCAGTAATGTGCAGGCGGCAATCGCCAGCCACACGGGCCGCGTGAACAGGCCAGGCTTGATTTGATGGGAGGTAATCATTCGACGCTGCGTCCCTTCATGGCAAACAGGCCCTGCGGCCGGCGCTGGATGAAAATGATGATGAATATCAAAATGGCGATCTTCGCCAGCACGGCGCCCGCCACCGGTTCGAGGAATTTGTTCACTTCGCCCAGGCCCAGCGCGGCGATCACTGTGCCGGCCAGCTGGCCCACGCCGCCGAGCACCACCACCATGAAGGAATCGACGATGTAGCTTTGGCCCAGGTCCGGCCCCACGTTGCCCAGCTGCGACAGGGCCACGCCGCCGAGCCCCGCGATGCCGGAACCGAGGCCGAAGGTCAGCATGTCCACCTTGCCCGTGGCCACGCCCACGCAATCGGCCATGCGCCGGTTTTGCGTGACGGCCCGCACGAACAGGCCCAGGCGCGTCTTGTTCAAGATCAACCACACGGCCACGACCACGGCGATGGCAAAAACGATGATGGCCAGGCGGTTGTACGGCAGCACGAGGCCGCCCAGCACGGTGACGCCGCCCGACATCCAGGCCGGATTGGCCACTTCCACGTTTTGCGCGCCAAAGATCGTGCGCACCGCCTGCATGAGGATCAGGCTGATGCCCCAGGTGGCCAGCAGGGTTTCCAGCGGCCGGCCATACAGCCAGCGGATCACCGTGCGTTCCAGCACTACGCCCACCAGGCCGGAGACGAAAAAAGCGGCCGGCAAGGCGGTCAGCAAATACCAGTCCTGCACGCCGGGCAGGAAGTGGCGGAAAAACAGCTGGCACAGATACGTCGTGTAAGCGCCTATCATCAGCAGTTCGCCATGCGCCATGTTGATGATGCCCATCAAGCCGAACGTGATGGCCAGGCCCAGCGCCGCCAGCAGCAGCACGCTGCCCAGCGAAATGCCGTAAAACACATTGCCGGCGAACTCCATGCGCGCCACTCGTCCCTTGATCTGGCGCATGGTCTCGATGGCGGCCAGTTGCACGGCCTCGTCCGGCTCGCCGGCCCTGCCATCTGGCCCTTTCTCCAGCATGGCTTGCAGCGCGGGCAGCAGGCGCGCATCGCTGCTGCCGGCCAGCGCCTGCACGGCGGCCTTGCGCGTGGCGACGTCGGGCGCATGCAGGTTGGCGCTGGCGATCAGCACCTGCAATATCTGTGTGATTTCAGCATCGTTTTCCTGCGCCAGCGCCGCGCGGATCAAGGGAAGCTGCGCGGGATCAACCGCCTTTTGCAACGCTTGCGCGGCCGCCAGCCGTTCGGCCCGTTCCGGCGCCAGCAGTTTCAGCCCCGACAAGGCGCCCGCCACGGCCGAGCGCAAGCGGTTGTTGACCATCACGCCATCGATGCCGTCGGGCAGCGGCACGCTCTTGCCGAGCGCCGGGTCAAGCGCCTGCTCGCCGTCGACGATGTACACCTTGCCGTCGGGCGTGGCGTACAACGCGTCGTCCTGCAAGGCTTGCAGCACACGGGCGGCCTCGGGCGTGGCAAGGGCGGCGATCTGCGCGACGGCGGCGACCCTGGCGTCGGGATCATCGCCGGCCAACGGCTTGAGCAAGTCGGGAGGGATGGTGGCCTGCGCCATGGACGACAGGCACAGGCAGGCGAAGACCAGCAGCGATGTGAATAGCCTCATTGATATCCCGGGAAAGCGTTGATGGTCGGCGCCATCGGACGCATGGCCCGATGGCGCCGGCGTGGCTTTTACAGCTTTTGCTTGCCCTCATTACCCTTGATAAACGGGCTCCACGGCTGGGCGCGTATTGCTTCCTTGGTTTTCCACACAACATTGAATTGCCCATCGGCCTTGATTTCGCCGATCATCACGGGCTTGTGCAAGTGGTGATTCGTGGCATCCATGGTCAGGGTAAAGCCCGATGGCGCCTTGACGCTCTGGCCGGCCATGGCGGCGATCACCTTGTCCGTATCCGTCGATTTCGCCTTTTCCACGGCTTGCGCCCACATGTGGATGCCGACATACGTCGCCTCCATCGGGTCGTTCGTCACGACCGAACCCGCGTTCGGCAGCTTTTGCGCCACCGCATACGCCTTCCACTGCTTGATGAAAGCCGTGTTGACGGGATTCTTGACGGATTCGAAATAATTCCAGGCCGCCAGATGACCGAGCAGCGGCTTGGTATCGATGCCGCGCAACTCTTCCTCGCCCACGGAAAACGCGACGACGGGCACGTCCGTGGCTTTCAAGCCCGCATTGCCCAGTTCCTTGTAGAACGGCACGTTGGAATCGCCGTTGATGGTGGAAATGACGGCCGTCTTGCCGCCCGTGGAAAACTTCTTGATGTTGGCGACGATGGTTTGATAGTCGGCGTGGCCGAATGGCGTGTAGACCTCGCTGATATCGCTGTCCTTGACACCTTTGCTTTTCAGGAAGGCGCGCAGGATCTTGTTGGTGGTGCGCGGATACACGTAATCCGTGCCCAGTAGCACGAAGCGCTTGGCCCCGCCGCCATCCTTGCTCATCAGGTATTCCACGGCGGGTATCGCCTGCTGGTTCGGCGCGGCCCCCGTATAAAACACATTCTTTTCCAGCTCCTCGCCCTCGTATTGCACCGGGTAAAACAGCAGGCTGTTGAGTTCCTTGAACACGGGCAACACCGACTTGCGCGACACGGACGTCCAGCAACCGAACACGACAGCCACCTTATCCTGCGCCACCAGCTGGCGCGCTTTTTCCGCGAACAAGGGCCAGTTCGATGCGGGATCGACGACGACGGCTTCCAGCTTCTTGCCCAGCACGCCGCCCTTGGCATTGATTTCGGCAATCGTCATCAGCGCCACATCCTTGAGCGACGTTTCGGAAATGGCCATGGTGCCCGACAGGGAGTGCAAAATGCCCACCTTGATCGTATCGGCGGCCAAGGCTGCCTGCATATAAGTGGAGGTGGCCAGGGCCAGTGCGCCGGCGGCGGCCGCTTTCAGGATGATGCGTCGTGACATGGGGACTCCTGTGATGGGTTCGTGGGGGTCGAGCTGGGCCTGCGATGTTGTTAAAGCAGAATGCATGCCAGCGCCAGCAGGTGTCCGCCATGGTGCACGGGGCCGGCGCCGCACGAAAAAAAACCTGGCTGCACAAGGACTGTGCAGCCAGGTTTCAAATTGCCGTAAAACGGTGCGCCGAAGCAGTTAATCCATACGCATCAATTCTTGCGTGGCACGCCTTTCAAACGGCGCCAGCCCTTGCGGCCCAGCGGGAACAGCAGCACGAAAGCGATCAGCCACGGCAGGATATAGGCCATGGCCGTGATGGCGTTGGCCACGCCTTCCGACAGGTTTTCCGTGAAATTGCCCAGCGCGCGCTTGACGGGGCGCCAGAACGATTGCTTGCCTTCGGCGCTGATGGCCACGTTCAGCAAGTCCGTATCGATGCGTTGCATCAACAGCGCGTTGGCGGCCGTCGCCTGCTCCAGCTCCACTTGCACGGTGGCCAGCTCCTTGGTCACCTTGATGAGGGCATCGACGTTGGTGCCCGAGCGCTTTTCCAGGTCTTGCAGCTGCGCCTGGTATTGCTTGAGCATTTCCAGGCGTTTCTTGCTGTCGAGCACCGGACGGCCCAGGTCTTCCACCTTGGTGCCCTGGCTGGTGACGTCGCCTTCGGCCGCGACCAGCGCGACGAGCTTCCTGATGCCGGCCGGCTTGGCGCGCATGCTGATGCGCGCATGCACGTAGCGGCCGCTGTCGACGCTGGAATCGAGCAGCAGGCAGCCGTTTTCCGTATCGGCCTTGCAGGCAGCGACCACTTTTTCATACAGGGGACGCACTTGCGCTTCGTGCGTATCGACGCTGACATTATGTTCATAGGCAAGAAACTCGCTGCCCTTTTCCTTGCCATCGAGACGCGCGGCGCTCGATTGCCCGCCGCTCTCGCCCTTGCTGCCGCAACCGGCCAGCAGCATCAGGCCAATCAGACCCATATGGATTTTTTTCATGGTTTCTTTCTATGAATTACTTGTTCAACGGAAGCATCTCGACATCGGGCAGATGCGCCGCCACTTCCTGCACCGTCGCATGGCCCGTCAGGGAGGCGATCACCTGCGGCAACGGCGCCGGCCAGATTTCCGGCAAATCGCGTTCCTCGGGCGCCAGCACGGGAAAGGCCAGCTGTTCCCGTGGCGGCACAAACGCCGCGTCGACGCCGGGCTTGTTGCCGCGCGCATCGATGCGGTACCAGCCAAACTCCTGCAGATACACGGCATTCAAGCCATGCAGGCAGAACGGCGGCCCCACCTCGCCCACGGCCAGGCGCTGGTAGCACAGGCCCGCAGGAATACCGTTGGCGCGCAGCAGCGCGGCCAGCAGATGGCTCTTCGCATAGCAGTAGCCCGTGCCATGCTGCAAGACGTCGGACGCGCGGCAGGTGACGGGATTGCGCTGGTAGTCCCAGCTGTGGGCGACCTCGTCGCGCACGAAGGCAAAGCAGCGGGCCGCGATCGCGGCGTCGCCCACCGCGCCCTCCGCCAGCGCGGCCGCCCTGGCGCGCACGGCCGGATGGTCGCTGTCGATGTAAGTGCTGCTGGCTAAATACAGGGAAAAGTCGATAGACATGGCATCGAGGTCATGCAAAAAGATAATGCGCGATTCTAGTCGAAGCGGCACGAAATCAAACGTTTCCTTGCGCAGGAACAAAGAAAATCCACGCTTCGGCCTGCCTGCCAGGGGGGCG
Source organism: Janthinobacterium kumbetense (assembly GCF_023703445.1). Taxonomy (NCBI): domain Bacteria; kingdom Pseudomonadati; phylum Pseudomonadota; class Betaproteobacteria; order Burkholderiales; family Oxalobacteraceae; genus Janthinobacterium; species Janthinobacterium kumbetense. The sequence goes on along the minus strand of NZ_JAMQGR010000001.1, from coordinate 47,088 downwards.
GCGACTTTGGCGGCGGCCCGGTAGCTGGTATCATGCGGGCAAACGCAGCCGGCCCTGTTGGCCCCGCACATGGCACTACCTTGCGAAGCGGCCCCCGCCGCCGACGCCTCCCTACAGATCAGAGAAACGAGTTCCCTATGAGCACTTCATCGTCCCACCCATCGTTCTGGCGCCGAGTCCCGCTGGCTTTCGGCGCCTTCTTCAGCACCCTGTCGGACGCCGCCTATGCGGCCCGCGTGGAAAAGCTGTCCTTGCCCGAAGCCGCCCCGGTGGCGCCAGTGGCCCCGGCTCCGGCGCCCGCCCCCGTGCCGACGCCGGCCGCCGCGCCCGTCATTTTGAAGGAAGCGACGCCCGATGCGGCCCTGCAATTGCTGGCCCTGCTGCAACGCGAAGCGCGATTGATCGACTTTACCCAGGAAAACCTGGGCAGCCATGCCGATGCCGACATCGGCGCGGCCGCCCGCGTCGTGCATGAAGGCTGCGCCAAGGTCATGCGCGAATACTTCACCATCGAGGCCGTGCGCCAGGAAGCCGAAGGCAGCCGCATCGTGCTGCAGGAAGGTTTTGATTCCGCGCAAGTGCGCCTGACGGGCAACGTGGTCGGCTCCGCGCCGTTCACGGGCACCCTCAGCCACCGCGGCTGGCGCGCGTCCAGCGTGCGCCTGCCGAAACTGAGCGAGCAGCACGACGCCGCCATCCTGGCACCGGCCGAGGTGGAACTGTGAACGACACGATCAACCCTACCCCGCGCTACGCCATCGGCATCGACCTGGGCACAACCCACAGCGCCCTGTCGTATGTGAACCTGGTCGAGAGCGACGGCGAGCAATCGAGCCACGACGTGCTGAAAGTGCCGCAGCTGTCGGCGCCGGGCACCGTCGAAGAATTGTCGCTGCTGCCGTCGTTCGTCTACCTGCCGCATGCCGATGAAGTGGCGGCGGGCGACCTGGCCCTGCCCTGGGTGACCGAGGAAGCGGAAGCGCCGTTCGTCGTCGGCGAAATGGCCCGCAGCCGCGGCGCCACCACGCCGATCCGCCTCGTCTCCAGCGCGAAAAGCTGGCTGTGCCACCCGGGCGTGGACCGCCGCGCGGCGATCCTGCCGAACGATGCGCCGGCGGAAGTCGCGCGCATTTCGCCCATCACGGCCGCCACGCGCTACCTGACGCATTTGCGCCAGGCGTGGGACAACGCCCACCCGCAAGCACCGTTCGCCGAGCAGGAAATCACCGTCACCATTCCCGCCTCGTTCGATCCGGCCGCGCGCGAGCTGACGATGGAAGCGGCGCAGGCGGCCGGCTACGCTTCGCTGACCCTGCTGGAAGAGCCGCAGGCGGCCTTGTACAGCTGGATCCAGACCAGCGAAGGCCGCTGGCGCAAGGAAGTCAAGCCGGGCGACATCATTTTAGTGGTCGACGTGGGCGGCGGCACCAGCGACTTTTCGCTGATCGCCGTGCTGGAACGCGACGGCGTGCTGGAACCGCACCGCGTGGCCGTCGGCGAACACATCCTGCTGGGCGGCGACAATATGGACCTGGCCCTGGCCCACCTGGTGGCCCGCAAGCTGGCCGCCAACGGCACCCAGCTGGACGCCTGGCAGATGCGCGCGCTCACTTATGGCTGCCGCAGCGCCAAGGAAAGCCTGCTGGCCGACAGCGGCCTGGAAACGGCGCCCATCGTCGTGCCGAGCCGCGGCTCGAAACTGATCGGCGGCTCCATCCGTACGGAACTGACGCGCGCGGAAGTGTCCACCTTCATCCTCGACGGCTTCTTCCCGCAAGTGGAAGCATCGAGCCGTCCTGCCGTGCGCACGCGCGCCGGCCTGACGCAACTGGGCTTGCCGTATGCGCAGGACGCGGCCATCACGCGCCACCTGGCCGCCTTCCTGGGCCGGCAAGTGGCGGCGACGTCCGAACTGGAAGGCTTCGCAGGCCGCCAGTCGCAGGACGCGAGCTTCCTGCACCCGACGGCCGTGCTGTTCAACGGCGGCGTCTTCAAGTCCGACCTGCTGGTGCAGCGCATCATGGCCACCGTCAACGACTGGCTGTACATGGAAGGCGCGGAACCGGCGCGCATGCTGGCCGGGGCCGATCTGGACCTGGCCGTGGCGCGCGGCGCCGCCTACTACAGCTACGTGCGGCGCGGCCATGGCGTGCGCATCCGCGGCGGCACGGCCAGTTCCTTCTATGTCGCCATCGAATCGGCCATGCCCGCCATCCCCGGCATGGAACCGCCGATCCAGGCCCTGTGCGTGGCGCCGTTCGGCATGGAAGAAGGCAGCGAACTGGAATTGCCGGGCCAGCAATTCGGCCTGGTGGTGGGCGAACCCGTGCACTTCCGCTTCTTCGCCTCGTCCACGCGCCGCAACGACCAGATCGGCGACTTGCTCGATTTCTGGGGTCCCGACGAATTGCAGGAACTGAGCGAAATCCAGGCGACCTTGTCCGCCGAAGGCCGGTCGGCCGGCGACGTGGTGCAGGTCAAGCTGCACGCGCGCGTGACGGAAGCGGGTACCCTGGAACTGCTGGCCGTTTCCCCTGATGGCGCCGAGCGCTGGAAAGTGGAATTCGACGTGCGCGGCACGCCGCAGCCATAGGCATGCGCAGCGCTGTGGGCAAGCCGGCCTTCCTGGTCGGCATCGACCTGGGCACCACCAACACGGTGGTGGCATATGCGGCGGCTGGCGATGCGCAGGCAGGAATAAACATGTTCGCCATCGAGCAGCTGGTCGCTCCCGGCGAAGTGGGCGCACGCCCCCTGCTGCCTTCCTTGCGCTACCATCCCGCCGCCGGCGAACTGGCGGCGGGCGACTTGCAGCTGCCCTGGCCGCAGCAAGACGTGGCCGGCGTGGACCATGCCGTACTGGGCGCCCTGGCGCGCCAGCTGGGCGCCCAGGTGCCGGGCCGGTTAGTGGCCAGCGCGAAGAGCTGGCTGTCGCACGCGAACGTGGACCGCCAGGCGCCCATCCTGCCCTGGGGCGCGGATGCCGATGTCGCGAAAGTGTCGCCCGTGGCGGCCAGCGCCAGCTACCTGGCCTACGTGCGCGCCGCCTGGAACCACCGCTTTCCCGACGCTCCTTTGGCGCAGCAGGAACTGGTGCTGACCATCCCCGCCTCGTTCGACGAGGGTGCGCGCGCACTCACCCTGGAAGCGGCCCGCATGGCGGGCTTGCCCGCGCTACGCCTGGTGGAAGAACCGCAGGCGGCCTTCTATGATTTCCTGCAGCGCCGGCGCGCCACCCTGCGCGCAGACCTGGCCGACACGCGCCGCATTTTAGTCTGCGACGTGGGCGGCGGCACCACCGATTTCAGCCTGATCGACGTGGCCTTCGATGACGACGGCGAACCGCAGCTCACGCGCAGCAGCGTGGGCAACCATTTGATACTCGGCGGCGACAATATGGACCTGGCGCTGGCCCACCTGGTGGAAACGCGCCTGGCCGCCGGCCAGGAAGGCGGCATGAAGCTGTCCGCCGCGCGCCTGTCGCAACTGATGGAACGCTGCCGCGCCGCCAAGGAGCTGCTGCTGTCCGCCGACGCGCCGGAGAAAGCCACCGTCACCCTGCTGGGCGCCGGTTCGCGCCTGATCGGCGGCAGCCGTTCCGCCGACGTCACGCGCGAGGAAGTGGCGGCCATGGTGGTCGACGGCTTCTTTCCGAAGGTGGAGCTGGGCGACACGGCGAAAAAAGGCCGCGCCGGCATCGTCGAATTCGGCCTGCCATATGCGCAGGACGCGGCCATCACGCGCCACCTGGCCAGCTTTCTGCAACAGCATGCGGGCGCTCTGCCCGATACCTTGCTGCTGAATGGCGGCGTATTCCGCGCCGACGCATTGGCGCGCCGCCTGGCCGACACCCTGGCACACTGGCGCGGACAGCCGCTGACCATCCTGCACAATGACAATCCCGACGTGGCCGTGGCCCGTGGCGCCGTCGCCTACGCGCTGGCCCGGCGCGGCCAGGCGCCGCGCATCGGCGGCGGTTCGCCGCGCAGCTATTTCCTCGTGCTGGGCGAGGCGGGCAAGGACCACCGCGCCGTCTGCATCCTGCCCCGTGGCAGCGCCAGCGGCGAAGAAATCCGCCTGACGGAGCGCCTGTTCGCCTTGCGCCTGGGCCGGCCCGTGCGCTTCCACCTGGCCACGTCCCTCTTTGAGGCGGGCACGCCGCCGCAGCTGGGCGAGATCGTCGACCTGGACGACGGCGAGTATTTGCGCCTGCCGCCGCTGGCCAGCGTGCTGCACGCCAAAGACGGCGGTAACGACAAACGCGACATCACCGTGCAACTGGCCACCGTGATGACGGAAGTGGGTACGCTGGAAGTGCATTGCGTGGCCGCAGCCGATGCCTGTGCGCGCTGGCTGCTGGAATTCCAGTTGCGCGCTGGTAAGGAAGAGCAAGGCGGTGGCGAGGTTCAAGCCGTGTCGCCGCGCATGAAGGAAGCCATCGAGAAAATCGAGCGCATTTTCGGCGGCAAGGCGCAAAAGGTCGACGTCAAGGAAGTACGCCAGCTGCGCCAGCACCTGGAACGGGGGCTGGGCGGGCGCGAAAGCTGGGATACGCCGCTGTTGCGCCAGCTGTTCGACACCCTCCTGCTGCGCGCCCGCGGCCGGCGCCGCTCCGCCGAGCATGAGCGGGTCTGGCTGAACCTGGCCGGCTATTGTTTGCGGCCCGGCTATGGCGACGCGCTGGACCCGTGGCGCATCGAGCAGCTGTGGGCGATGTTCGACACGGGCGTGCAGCACCACAAGGATAGCCAGGTGTGCGCCGAATGGTGGACCCTGTGGCGCCGGGTGGCCGGCGGCTTGAACACGGAGCAGCAATTGCGCCTGCTCGACGACTTCGCCTTCAACCTGCAAGCCGATGCGGCCCAGCGCGGCAGCCGCCCCGTCACCCTCGTGAACGGCAGCGACGACGACATGCTGCGCCTGGGCGCCTCGCTGGAGCGCATCCCTGGCGCCTACAAGGCGGAAGTGGGCGCCTGGCTGCTGAAACGCCTGGAGAAAGCCGGCAAGAAGGGGGAAGCGGCGGACACGAACACCCTGTGGGCGCTGGCCAGGGTCGGGGCGCGCCAGCCCTTCCACGGCAGCGCGCACGAAGTGGTCGACAGCGCCACCGTGGCCGAATGGTTGCAGGTGCTGCTGGCGCTGGACTGGAAAAAGGTGGAACCGGCCGCTTTCGCCGCCACCCACCTGGCGCGCATGACGGGCGACCGCTCGCGCGACATCGCCGACGAACTGCGCGCCACCATCCTCGCCCGCCTGAAAGCCGTGGGCGCCCCGCCCCTGTGGCAAGCGATGGTCAGCGAAGTGACGCAGCTGGACGAAGCGAATACCAAGCGCATGCTGGGCGAGGCGCTGCCGCCGGGGTTGAAGCTGATCAATTAATCAACTGCCATCTCGCTACACCAGCGCCACCACCAGCAACACCACCGCCAGCGGCGCCTGCACCAGCACGATGCCGGGATGCGTGCGGCGCAGCTGGGCCCAGACGGACAGGCCGGCCACTTCCTCGTGCGGATGGTGGGCTTCGTCGCGCAGCGACATCGCGTGCAGGAACATGCCGGCGATCAGGGGGCCGGGATTGACCCACCAGCCCTGCTCGAGCAAGCCGCGCGAGGCGTAGATGGCCAGCGCGCCGATGGCAAACGGCGAGGCCCACACCAGCACCAGCATCAGGCGGATGCCATAGAATTCGGCCAGGGTGCCCATGCGGTGCAGGCGGCTGAAGTCGTGGTCTTCCATGCGCTTGTCGATGGCCAGCTCGGCGCGGCCATACAGGGTCCACAGGCCGCCGAACAGGCAGCCCAGCAGCACGCCGATGACGATATCGGCCACGAACACCGCATATTTGTTGACGTCGGCCGTGCCGATGCCCAGCGACGTGTGGGCGGCCGCATGCAGGTGCAGGCTGGCCTGCTCGCCTTCGGCCGTCGTATAGCGGTCGCGCACGTCATACGTGCTGCCGATGTACACGACGTTCTTGCGCAGCGCGCCCGCATCCACGCCAGCCTGGCCATCGATCAGTTTGACGCGCGTGCGCGTTGGGTTCAGGAATTGGGGCGCCACGGCGGCCGGGTGAAACGGCGCCGTGACGGCGTTCTGTTCGGCCGCCGCCTTGGCGTCGCCGTGTATCACGGGCTCGAACGCCCAGCGCGCCAATTCCTTTTCGCTGCCCGTGCGCCGGGCCAGCTGGCACACGCGGCCGGCCAGCGCCACCACTTCCTTTTGCTCGGACAGGACGGCCGGCATGGGCTGCTTCTGCTCCTGCTCGTCGGCGCCATGCGCCAGCTCGAAGGCCACGGCCGCCAGCACGGGGCTTTTCAGCTCGATGCGCGTGACGGCGCCCATGCGCTCGCGGATCCGCGGGCTGGCGAAATGGATGCCGGCCGCGCAGCGCGCGCGTATCCACGGCAGGTTCGCATTCCGGTCCGATTGTTCGGGCAGGATCAGCACCAATTGCCGGCCATCGGCGGCCAACCGGTCGAGCAGGCTGTCCAGCGGCCGCTGGCCCGCCTTGTGCTGCTCGTACACGGCCGGCGCCAGGTCCAGGTCGATGGCCAGCACCTTGCTGCCGCGCGCGGCGGCGCTGGCGATCAATTGTTCCAGGCGCGTGCGTTCCAGCGGTTCGCGCTCGTCGAAGACCTGTTCGAACGCTGGCTGGTCAATTTCGATGATGCCGGGCCGGTAGGCGGCGCCCGGGTCCTTGTCCCGGTTCAGCAGCTGCCCCTGTTCCGCGCTGGCGCGCAGCATGGCCGCATCGAGCCATTCGAGCACGTGAAAACCTTCCAGCACCAGCATCAGCGCGGCGATCAGGCTGGCGCCGATCACGTGGTGCAACAGGTGCGTGCCGGTCAGCTTGAAGGCCGCGCCCAGCTGGGCGACCGGCCACAGCAGGCGCCGCCAGAGCGGCGGACGCGGTTGGTCTGGCTGGCTGGTTTCCACTGGGCGTACTCCTTGCGTGCGGCGAATAAATTATCACCCAAGCAACAAGTGATGACGAAAGGACAGTATATTGCAGTTGTGCCCGTTTCGCCGCACGGCTGGCAAGGGTCAGCCTGGCACCCTACTTCGGCTTGGCCAGCAGCAGCTTGCCCAGCGCTTCGAAGGCCGGCGTGGTGGTCGGGTCGTTGGCCGCATTGGCCGCCGTCGGCGTCGAGGCGAAACGCACGATCACCATTTCCGCCTTCGGATCGACATAGATGCGCTGGCCGTACACGCCGCGCGCCATGTAGGCGCAATGGTCGTTATGCGTGACCCACCACATGTCGCGGTAGCTCCAGCCTTTCAGCAGGTCGTAGCCGCCCTTGGCGAACAGCTGCTTGTCGCCGCCGCGGCGGATGTCCGCGACCGCCGCCTTCGGAATGATCTGCTGGCCGTTGTAGCGGCCGTCGTTGCGCAGCATCTCGCCGAAGCGGGCCAGGTCGCGCAGGCCGGCGCTCAAGCCGCCGCCGGCAAACGGCGTGCCCGTCGAATCATCCGACATGTAGGCATCCTGCTCGGCGCCCAGCTTGCGCCAGACGTGCTCGGACAGGTACTCGTTGACGTTCTGTCCCGTGACCCGGGCGATGAGCCAGCCCAGCACGTCGGCATTGACCGTGCGGTAGCCGAACGCCTCGCCATGCCTGCCCTGGTGCTGCACCGTCTGCAGGTACTCGAAATAGCTGCGCGGCCCCGTGTAATCCTTGGGCTTGGGCAGCGGATTGCCGGCCGCCGCGTGCTGCCACACTTCCGCCTTCGGGTCGGCGTATTCTTCGCTGAATTTCAGCCCCGTGGTCATGTCGAGCACCTGGCGCACGGTGGCGTCGCCAAACGCGGACTTGGCCAGTTCCGGCACATACTCGGCCACTTTCTTGTTCGGGTCGAGCTTGCCTTCGGCCACCAGTGCCGCACCCAGGGTGCCCATCACGGATTTCGTCACCGACATGGCGCCATGCTGGCCGCTGTCCTTCAGTACGCCGAAATAACGCTCGTACACGATGCGGCCGCGGTGCAGCACCACGATGCCATCCGTGTAGTTGGCACCCAGCGACTGCTCCCATGTCATGCTGTCCTTGCTGCCCAGCGGCGTGAAGCGCAGGCTGTCGATATCCTTGCGCAGCGCGCGCTGCAGGGGCTGCGGCGCCCCCAGGCCGCGCGCCACTTCCACCGTCGGCATCAGCTGGCGGAAATGCGACACGCTCCAGCGCAGCTGCGGGAAGGTGAAATAGCTGCCATCGTCGAAGCGGATGATTTTATCGGCCGGCGGCGGCGCGCCCACCATCCATTGCAAGGTGGCCGGGTCGCTGGCGGCGGCCGACAGCGGCGCCGTCGCTTCTGCCGCATGGGCGCCGGCGGCCAGCGCCAGGCAGGCTGCGGCCAGGGCCAGGCGTTTCATGCTGGGGAAATTGTTCATGTGATGCTCTCCTTGATAGACAGAATACTTAATAGACCCATACGACGTTCGCCAGCCAGCCCGTCCACGTCCTGGCCTGGCCATTCACCAGCTGGTTGACGCCCGACTGCGCGAACGAGGCGCTGAAGCCCAGGGTCAGATAGGTATTCGGGTTCACCACGCGCACGTACTTGACGAAGACATCGTTCGCCAGCATCGGACGCAGCACGCCGGCGATCACCACGGGCGCGTCGCCCGGCACGTCGAGGCGCGTGGCCTGGCCGAACTGCAGCGGGCTGCCCATCTGGTTGGCCCGTACCTGGGCCAGGTAGGCGGTCACGGTATCTTTCGGCGTCGGGTGCAGCTCGATGGTAGCCTGCAGCGCATTCACGTTGGCATTGACGAAGACCCAGGTCGCCTTGCTGCCAGAAGCCCAGGCGCCCGGCGTGCCTTCGAAAAACAGCGGGTCGAAGCGCTCGTTGCGCGCCGTGCGCGGATCGTCGCCTGAAAAACTCTGGTGGCCAAGCGTGAACTTCGGCGTCCAGGCCACGTCAGGCAGCGAAAAGCCCCCTTCCGTGCGCCAGCCCCAGGCCCGCATCGGCTCGCGCGTATTCCATTCGCGCGCCGCGTCGACGCCGAACCAGCCTTTCGGCAGCACGGTGGGCAATACGGGAACGCGCGCATAGCCATACACGAACTGCAAGTCCTTGCGGCCTTCGGGCACGGCCAGCGGCGCGCCGATGCCGCCTGGCGCCGCCTGCGGATACGCGGCATGCGAACGGGGCACCTTGCCATATGCAATGCCGGCCTTGCGGTCGTTTGCTGGCGCGTAGCTGAAATCAACGCCGGCGACGCGCGTGCCCGAATCGTTGTCGGGGTTTTCATTCGGGTCGAGATAGAACGCCTGGGCGCTGAACGCATCCTGGCTTATTTTCGCCACCACGGAATTCTGGAAGGCCTTGCGCGGCCCCAGTTTCAGCGCGCCACGGTCAAAGCCGTTCGAGCCGCCATTGGCGATCAGCATGCCGGTGCCCAGCGTGAAATTTTGCGCGCCGGCCGACAAGTCGAGCATGGCGCGCGTGCCGCCGAGCGGCATGCGGATACCGGCGACGAATTCCTCGATCGAGATGCGGCCCGTATCGCCGGCACCGAATGGATCATGGCGCGCCGTGCCCGAGCCGACGGCGGACACGCGCGCATACAGCTGCTTGCCGTCGCCCAGATTGCGCTTGAAGCCAAGGCCCGGCTTGACATAGAACTCGTACCAATAGGGGTTGAATTCGAAGCCGGGATTACGCGCTGGCGTATTCGACAGCTTCCAGAACAAGTTGTTTTCGCCGGCCACCTGCACGCCAGCTTCCACGGAGCGCGTCATTTGCCAGTCGGCGACTATGGCCGGTTCGACGGCGGCGCGCCGGGCCACTTCCTTTTCCAGGCTGCTCTGGCCATCGGGATCGAGCTGGCCGGCGGCGCCGCAGGAGGCGCTCACTCCCAGCAAGGCCAGCACCATCGTTCTGCGTGCCAGGAACATCGCTTGCATTGCCATAGATATCCCTTGCGCTGGCTGACTGTCAATTTGAGCGAATGTTATCAGAGATGCTCTTTTTTATTGTTGTAAAGCATCCTATTGTGCGACGCGGCTGTAGTGAGACGAACGTCTCACGGCAGTCCCATGCTGCAATGCGGCATGCATATGCCTGCGCTTCGTGCTAAAAACGGGCATACCATAAAAAATACCGAGACACCGGAGGGCGCCATGCCCTACGTCCGCCAGACCAGCCATATCGACCGCGTGCGCGACCTGATCGCCGGCCGCATCGTCAATCCAGGGGCCGATACGGCCAGGCTGGCGTCGTCGTACCGGCGCTCGCTGGACGACTACCGGCTCGACCCCGCCTCCACCACGGGGCCGCGCATCCTGACGGGCGCCGAGCTGCGCGCCATCCAGCAATCCGAAGAAAATTTTCTGCGCTCCACGGGCCAGTGCCTGCCGCGCCTGCACGCCATGGTGCGCGAAGCGGGCTACTGCGTCATCCTCGCCAATGCGCGCGGCGTGACCATCGACTACGCGGTCGATGCGGACCAGCGCAAGGATTTCAAGAAGGCGGGCCTGTATCCCGGTTCGTGCTGGTCGGAAGAGGAGGAAGGCACGTGCGGCATCGCTTCCGTGCTGCTCGACCACGAAGCCATCACCGTGCACAAGACCGACCATTTTCGCGCCGCGTTCACGGGCCTGACCTGCAGCGCCGCGCCGATCTTTTCGCCGCACGGCGACTTGATCGGCGTGCTCGATGCCTCGGCGCTGACTTCTCCCGACGCGCGCGACAGCCAGCGCCTGGTCAGGCAACTGGTGCGGCAAGGCGCGACCCTGATCGAGGATGGCTTTTTCCTGAAGTCCTACGGCCATTGCTGCATCCTGCTGGCGCACCGCAACCGCCACTTCGTGGAAGTGCAGCCGGAGATGCTGCTCGCCATCGACGAGCATGGCGACATCGTCGCCGCCAACCGCTGCGCGCGCGACGTCATCGGGGGCCTGGACACCCTGCCGCGTCCCGTCGGCGACGTGCTGGAAGTGCGCGCCGAGCGGCTGTTCGATGCGCGCATGGGACACAATCTGCTGTCCTTGCGCCTGGCCGGCGGCAGCACCTGGCTGCACGCCCGCGTGCGCGCACCGCTGCGCCAGGCCGGCGTGCGCGCCACGCGCGAGGCGCCTGTCGCGCCGGACGCACTGGCATACACCGCGCCGGAACAGGCCGAACGCACGCGCATCGCCCACGCCATGAATGCCGCCAAATGGCGCCCGCTGCAAGCGGCGGCCATGCTGGGCATCTCGCGCGCCACCCTGTACCGGCGCCTCAAGCAGTTGCACATCGTGCCGCCGCACCGCCAGTAGCCATCCGAAAAGCTGAGATTTCCGTCTCAAATTCAGCCATGCTGCGCTGCGCAATGCAGCGCCGGAACGCCAGTGTTACAACATCGTCAGCGGCAACACAGCCGCATCCCATCATAAAGTCAGCAGACTTGGAGGAGACCCGATGCAAACCGATAGCAACCCGCACGACCTGGCCGTGGCCGGCATCCTGGAGCAGCTCGAAGGCGCGCTGCGCGCCGGCGACAGCACGGGCGCCGCGCAATTGTTCGAACAGGACGGCTACTGGCGCGACCTGGTGCTGTTTACCTGGAATTTGAAAACCCTGGAAGGCCGCGAGCAGATCGCCGCCATGCTGGCCGCCCAGCTGGGCGCCGTGCAGCCGCTATCCATCCGCATCGCCGACGGCGAACATGCCAGCGAGGCCGGCGGCGTGCTGCAAAGCTGGATCACGGTGGAAACGAAGGCGGCGCGCGGCGTGGGTTTCATCCGCATCCGCGATGGCAAGATCTGGACCCTGCTCACCACCATGAGCGAATTGAAGGGTTTTGAGGAAGCCAAGGGCGGCCGGCGGCCCATGGGCGCGGAACACGGCGCGCGCACCAACCGCAGCAGCTGGCTGGAGTACCGCGAGCAGGAAGCAAAGGAACTGGGCTACGCGCGCCAGCCCTATTGCGTCATCATCGGCGGCGGCCAGGGCGGCATCGCGCTCGGTGCGCGGCTGCGCCAGCTGAACGTCCCCACCATCATCATCGAGAAAAACACGCGCCCGGGCGACAGCTGGCGCAAGCGCTACAAGTCCTTGTGCCTGCACGACCCCGTCTGGTACGACCACATGCCGTACATCCCCTTCCCGGACAACTGGCCCGTCTTCACGCCCAAGGACAAGGTGGGCGACTGGCTGGAAATGTACACCAAGGTGATGGAACTCAATTACTGGGGCTCGACTTCCTGCGAATCGGCCAGCTTCGACGAAGCGTCCGGCGAGTGGACGGTGCAAGTGCTGCGCGACGGCCAGCCCGTCACCCTGAAGCCGCAGCAGCTGGTGCTGGCCACGGGCATGTCGGGCAAGGCGAACATGCCGAAGTTCAAGGGCATGGACGTGTTCCAGGGCGAGCAGCAGCACTCGTCGCAGCATCCGGGGCCGGACGCGTATGCGGGCAAGAAGGTGGTCGTCATCGGCGCGAACAATTCCGCGCACGATATCTGCGCCGCCCTGTGGGAAGCGGGCGTGGACGTGACCATGGTGCAGCGCTCGTCGACGCACATCGTCAAGTCCGATTCCCTGATGGACCTGGCCCTGGGCGACCTGTATTCGGAACGGGCGCTGGCCGCCGGCATGACGACGGCCAAGGCCGACCTCACGTTCGCCTCGATTCCGTACAAGATACTGGCCGACTTCCAGAAGCCCGTCTTTAAGGCCATCCGCGAGCGCGACGCGGACTTTTATGCGCGCCTGGAAGAACGGGGCTTCATGCTCGATTTCGGCGACGACGATTCCGGCCTGTTCATGAAATACCTGCGCCGCGGCTCCGGCTACTACATCGACGTGGGCGCCTCGGAGCTGGTCGCCGAGGGCAAGATCAAGCTGAAAAGCGGCGTCGGCGTGCAGGAATTGAAAGCCCATTCCATCGTGCTGTCCGACGGCACGGAACTGCCGGCCGACCTGGTGGTGTACGCCACCGGCTACGGCTCCATGAATGGCTGGGCGGCCGACCTGATCTCGCCGGAAGTGGCCAACAAGGTTGGCAAGGTGTGGGGACTCGGGTCAGACACGACGAAAGACCCGGGCCCGTGGGAGGGCGAACAGCGCAATATGTGGAAGCCCACGCAACAACAGGCGCTGTGGTTCCACGGCGGCAACCTGCACCAGTCGCGCCACTATTCCCAGTACCTGTCGCTGCAGCTGAAGGCGCGCATGGAAGGCTTGACCACCCCCGTGTATGGTCAGCAGGAGGTACATCACCTGGCGTGATGGCAGGGGCAAGCAGATAAAAAAATGGCGGCGGACCGAAGTCCGCCGCCATTTTGCATTATGCAGCCAACAATTACTGCTTGATGGCTTCGATGGCAAACGTCAGCGTGACGTCATCGCTGACGGCTGGCGCATATTTGCCGGCGTTGAATTCCGAGCGCTTGATCTTGGCCGTGGCGTTGGCGCCGCAAGCGTCTTTTTTCAGCATCGGGTGCGGTGCGCAGGTGAACGAGGTGACGGTCAGGGTGACTGGCTTGGTCACGCCTTTCAGGGTCAGGTTGCCGTCGACGGAAGCGAGCTTGTCGCCGTCAAAATTGAACTTGGTCGATTTGTAGGTGGCGACCGGGAACTTGGCCGTGTCGAGGAAATCTTCGCCCTGGATGTGCGAGTTGAACAGGGTCGAACCCGTGTCGACGGATTTGGTGTCGATCAGCACTTCGACGGCGCCCGTCTTGGCGGCGCGGTCCAGGGTGACCTTGCCGGTGGTGTTATTGAAACGGCTTTGCTGCGTCGAGAAGCCCATGTGGGTGTACTCAAAGCGGGGGAAAGTGTGGCTGCCATCGATGACATAGACTTCAGGAGCGGCAACGGCGGACAGCGAGAAGCCGGCGGCGGCGATAAAAGCGAGCAGTTTTTTCATTGTAGGTTCCTGATAGAAAGTGGAGGATGTCAAAACCGCAACCAGCTGCAGGCGACTGGCGCATGCGGCTGATTGTCTGGCTTCAGTTGCAACAGATTATGCATGGCATGAAGATCGATGTAAAACGGAAAATATACCTAGTTAGCATCGATAAAATCGATAATACATGGCAATATTCTCTGCGACAGCGCCTTCTGCTGCCGATTATTGTCTGCATTGCCAAAAATATCCAGCGTTATCCGGCGCCTCAGATTACATCATAGATGAGAATGATTCTTGTTATTATTTGATGGGCTTGCTATCATGGCGCGCTTTGATCACGGGGACATGCGCGGTGCTTGAACGCTATTACCAGGAATTGCTGCGCCTGATTTCGCGCTCCACGGGATGCCGCGACAAGGCCCAGGACGTGGTGCAGGAAGCCTACGCCCGCCTCCTGGCGCGCCAGCCGCAAGGCGGCGCCCGCGCCCTGCATGGCGATACGCCGCCCGACAGCGGCCAGCGCGCCCTGCTGTACGTGACGGCGAAAAACATCGCCATCGACGAACAGCGCTTGCGCCAGAGGCGGCCCCATGACGCGCTCGACGAGCCGCACATGCAGCTGCGCGCGCCGCGCGCCGATGAACCCGAGCAACGGCTGCACGACCGGCAAACCATGGAACGCCTGCTGCTCATCATCGAGGGCTTGCCGCCGCGCTGCCGCCAGGCTTTCGCACTGTACAAGTTCGATGGCCTGAGCCAGATCGAGATCGCCGCGCAGATGGGTATCTCCGTCAACATGGTGGAAAAACACATCATCAACGGCATGCTCGCCTGTAAAAAAGGCTTGCCCGAGCGGGATACGCTATGAAACAGCACATGACATCACAAGACACGACGGCCGACGACATCGACTTCCTGGCGGCGCAATGGCTGCTGCGCCGCGATGCCGGCCTGGCCGCGCACGAACTGGCGGCATTGCAGCAATGGCTGGAAGCGGACCCGCGGCACCAGCAGGCCTGGCAGGCGCTGGCCCGCACCGATGCGCTGCTGGCCAGCCTGCCGGCGCAGCGCGTGGCGGCCTTCAGCCAGCCCGTCGCGGCGGCGGGTACGCCGTCATCGCTGCTGCGGCGGCTGCGCCAGGCGGCCTCTTTCCCGCCGCGCGGTGCGCTGGCCGGCGGCTGCCTGCTGCTGTGCGGCCTGCTGGCCTGGCCGCTGGCCGGCCATCTGCAGCGCCCCGGCTTCCAGCACGATTACAGCACGGCGCGCGGCCAGTTCGCCACGCAAGTCCTGCCCGACGGCAGCCGCATCGAACTCGATAGCGGCAGCGTCGTCGACGTGGCCCTGTACCGCGACCGGCGCAGCGTGCGCCTGCTGCGCGGCCAGGCCATGTTCCATGTGCAGGCCGACCCTGCGCGTCCGTTCCAGGTCATCGCGGGAGCGGCCACGGCGACGGTACTGGGCACGCATTTTTCAGTGCGCCACGTGGGCGCCACGACCCAGGTGAGCGTGGCGCAAGGCACGGTGCGCGTGGAGAGCGAAGCCGGCGCGCATGCCGAAGTGCTGCGGGCGGGCGACACCGTCACCGTCACGCCGCAGGGCGTGCAAGCGCTGGCCAGGGTCAGCGCACAAGCGGTGGGCAACTGGCGTGCCGGGCGCCTCGATTTCGAGGACGCCACCCTGGCCGAGGCGCTGGCCGAATTCGAGCGCTATGGCGATTCGGGCCTCGTGCTTGACGACCCGGCCCTGGCCGGCCTGCGCCTGAACGGCAGCTTCGACGCGAAGCTGCCGGCGCAGTTTGCCGCCGCCCTGCCCCTGGCCTTGCCCGTGCGCCTGCTGCGCCAGGACGGCAAGCTGCACATTCTCGCCCGCTGATGTAGTCCACATGCAGCGAAATAAAATACATCCACACGTCAGGGTAAATGAGACTCATTCGTTTTAACTATGAAGGATCACCACATCACCATAGGAAAAACATGCATATGACTCCATCGCGCCATCCCTTGCACGCCCGCCTGTCTCCCCTCTTCCTGGCCATCGGCCTGGCCTTCGCCACGCCCGCCGTGCATGCCGCCGCCGCGCCGGTGGCGCAGGTCGAATGGCACATCCCCGCGCAGCCCTTGAACCGCGCGCTGAACGAACTGGCGCGCCAGGCCGGCATGGTGCTGCTGGCCGACGCGCGCCTGACGCAGGGACGGCAAAGCGCACCGCTGCAAGGCCGCCATTCGCTGCCCGAGGCGCTGCGCCAGCTGCTGGCCGGCAGCGGCCTGCAGGCGCAGCTGCAAGACGGCACGACCATCATCATCAGCGCGCCCGCCCCCGTCGCCGCAGGCGCCGTGCAGATCGGCACCCTGCGCGTGAATGGCCAGGGCGGCAGCGGCACGTTCGAGACGGACGACACGGACCCGGCCGACCTGCCCTACGTCACGTCCGCCTCGTCCGCCTACATCGGGCGCGAACAGATCGAACGCTTCCGCGGCACCTCGCCGGCCGACATCTTCAAGGGCGTGGCCGGCGTGCAGGTGGGCGACAGCCGCAACAGCGGCGCCGTCGACGTCAACGTGCGCGGCATGCAGGGCCAGGGCCGCGTGCCCGTGCTGATCGACGGCAGCCTGCAATCATCCACCGTCTACCGCGGTTACGCGGGCATCGCCGACCGCAGCTACATCGACCCTGACCTGATCAGCGCCATCCGCATCGACAAGGGGCCGAACCTGTCGGCGCAAGGCGCGGGCGCCATCGGCGGCATGGTCAGCATGCAGACTCTGCGCCCCGAAGACATCCTGCGACCAGGCCAGCGCACGGGCGTGCGCCTGCGCGGCGGCATCCAGGACAACAGCGTCTCGGCGCCGGACGATTTCGGCAGCGCGCCGCGCACGCACCGCAACAAGCTGGGCAACCCGCGCAGCGGCTTTGGCAGCATCGCCGTGGCCACGCGCCAGGACGACTACGACCTGGTGGCCGCCATCAGCCAGCGCAGCATCGGCAATTATTTTTCCGGCACGCGCGGTTTCGAACGCTATCAGTTGCTCAACGAATGGGGCGACGATGGCGTGACGCAGTTCTTCAAGAAAGGCGATGAAGTGCTGAACACGGCCAACCGCACCACCTCGGCCCTGCTGAAAGCCAACCTGCGCCTGCCGCACGAACAGAAGCTGGAGCTGGGCTACCGCTATTTCGACAGCAGCTATGGCGAAATCATGCCCTCGCAAATCTACCGCAACAGCACCGGCAGCATCCCGCAATGGGACCCCAGCCAGGTGCGCACCAACGCGCTGACGGCGCGCTACGAATGGAAGCCGGAAGGCCAGAACCTGATCGACCTGAAGGCCAACCTGTGGCTGACGGACATGCAGAGCAAGTCGCGCAACGGCGATATCTTCAGCAATCCGCTGGAAGGCAAGACCAATCCGGGCGACCACGAATGCAAGGAATGCGTGGAAGTGCTGTACTTGGCAAAGAACCAGGCGCGCCGCGTCGGCACGGACCTGACGAATACCTCGCGCTTCGCCACCGGCATGGGCGCGCTCAAGCTCGATTACGGCCTGTCCTTGCAAAATGAAGATATCGGCCCGGCCGACAGCGTGCGCATCCTCGATGAAGACTTGAACGCCAATCACACGCTGCGCAACGGCAAGCGCCACGAGCAAAGCGCCTTCGCCTCGCTGCAGTGGCAGGCGCGCGACTGGCTGAGTGTCGAGGCGGGCGGACGCTTCCAGCGCTTCGATACGCGCGACCGCAACCGCCGCGCCGAGCAGCAATACCATCCGCAAGGCTGGCAATGGGTCACCATGTGGGACAAGGACGGCGATCAGATCGGCGCGGCGAAGTGGTACCAGGATGCGCAGGGCCGGTTCACGCCCGCCACCAATCCCGCGCTGGTCGGCGGCATGGTGGAAAACTACGGCACCGCGCCGGCGCCGCTGGACGTCTCGCAGGTGGACCAGTGGAGCGGCAATGGCTATGTCTACCGCGACGCCATCCCCGGCCTGTTCAAGTACAGCACGCCGATCCGCCGCAAGGACCACGGTTTTGCGCCCACGTTTGCCCTGACGGCGCGCCTGTCCGACAGCGTCAGCCTGTTCCTGCGCGATGCGCGCGGCTTGCGCATGCCCAGCCTGTACGAATCGACGATGGGCTTCTCGGCCACGTATTCGTCGCCCTTGAACGCCGAGCGCAGCCACAACCGCGAAGTGGGCGTGAGCGTGGTCAAGGATGGCGTGTGGAGCGCCGCCGACAAGCTGCGCCTGCGCATCTCCTACTTCGACAACGTCACCCACGGCTACATCACGCGCCGTCCGATTCCCGACCTGCCGGCCTACGCACAGAATTTCTCGATGGCGAACACGGACAAATACAGCGTCTCGGGCATCGAACTGCAGTCGTCATATGACCAGGGTAGCGTGTTCGCCGATTTTTCCGGCACCTGGAACCGCAAGACCCTGATCTGCGACGCGGCCACGGCGGCCTATTTGCGCAAGGCCAGCAAGTGGGAATCGGATATCTGGAACACGCCCGACTGCTCACCCATCGGCTTTTCCAGTTCCTACGTGAGCAACCATATCCAGCCCAAGCTAAGCGCCAACCTGACCCTGGGCACGCGCTGGCTGCAGGAAAAACTCACCGTCGGCACGCGCCTGACGCACGTCGGCCATCCGCTGGCGCGCCAGGACGACAAGGCCGTGTGGCAGTCGTGGACGGGCACCTCGCCGCAGGTGCTGACGCAGGCCTACACCCTGGCCGACCTGTTCGCCAGCTACAAGATCACGCCCAACGCCACCGTCGACGTGGCGGTGGACAACCTGACGGACCGTTACTACCTCGATCCGCTGACCCTGAGCCTGATGCCGGGGCCGGGCCGCACGGCGCGCGTCACGCTTGGCGTTCGTTTCTGATTTGATTCATCCTTATAATAGAGAGCAGATACTCCATGCATGCAGCAAGCGATACCAGCAGCACCTTGAACACCGTTCCGATTAACGCGGCCCCTAGCCGCAGCCAGCGCCTGAAAGCCGACACCATGGCCACCCACGACTTGCTGGACCAGCGCATCATGGCCAGCGCGCCGTTTTCCAGCCGCGACAATTACGCGCGCTTCCTGCAGGCGCAGTACGCGTTCCTGCGCGATGTCGACGCGCTGTACGACAACGCGCAGCTGGCCGCCCTGCTGCCGGACCTGGAACAGCGCCGCCGCTACGCCAGCATCGCGGCCGACCTGAGCGACCTGGGCACCGTCCTGCCGGCCGATGCGGCCACGCCGCCGTTCGACGCGCAACTGGACCTGGCCACGGCGCTGGGCTGGCTGTACGTGAGCGAAGGCTCGAAGCTGGGCGCGGCCATCCTGTATAAGCTGGCCGGCAAGATCGGCCTGGACGAGCATCACGGCGCGCGCCACCTGGCCGGCCATCCGGACGGACGCGCGCGCCACTGGCGCGATTTTACGTCCGTGCTCGATACGGCCGTCCTTGACGCCGCCGGTGAAGCGCGCGTAATCGACGGCGCGCGCGCCGCCTTCCTGCGCATGCATGGCCACGTGGAGGCTTGCGCCTGATGGAAGAGCCAGTAATCCAGGCCGGCGCGGAAGCGCATACGGCACGGCTGCGCCGCTGGGCCTGGACGGCCGCCGGCATGCTGATGGTGGCGCTGGGCGTGATCGGCGCCCTGCTGCCCGTCATGCCGACAACGATCTTCCTGATCCTGGCGCTGGCCTGCTTCAGCCGCGCCTCGCCACGCCTGGAACACTGGCTGCTGCACCACCCGCGCTTCGGCGCGCCGCTGCGCCAGTGGCGCGAACACCGCGCCGTGTCGCGGCGCGGCAAGGTCCTCGCTTGCCTGGGCATGGCCATCGGCTTTGTCGCCATGTGGCTCGGCCATCCGCCCTGGTGGGTCATCGCCCTCGTGGCAACGATGGAAATCGCCGTCATCATCTATCTGCTGCGCCGCCCGGAAGGGCCGGTGCCGGAAAAGACGCCGCCGGCGGACTGGCACAAGCCGCTGACCATCGCCACGGTCTTCGCCATGCATGGCGCCCTGCTGGGATGGGCCGTGTACCACCGCGCGCCGGCAGCGCCCGTGCTGGCCATCGCGCCCGACTCCGCGCAGCCGGCCATGCTGCTGTTCCTGCCGGCCGCCGCCCCGCCCCGCCCGCTGGAGCAGAATCTTGCTGAACAGGCCAGCGCCGCGGCCGCGCCGTCGCGCGCCCTTGCCAAAAAAGCAGCGCCAGCCCTGCCGCAATTCGTGCCGCCGCAGCCGGATGCCGCGCCCATGCCGCCGCAAGCCGAGGCCGTCGCGGCCGTCGCCGAGGTGCGCCCTGCCCCCGTCACGCCGGCACCGGTGGCCACGGCATCCGTCGCGGCGGCGCCTCCCTCGCCCGCCCTGCCGCCCGCGCCGCAGGAGCTGCGCAGCGGCGTATCGAGCTGGGAAGGCAAGGTTTTGGCGCGCATGAAACGCTTCCGCCGCTACCCGACGGCGTCACGCGCGAAGCAGGAACAGGGCGTGGTGTATCTGCGCTGCCGCATCGACCGCGATGGCCAGGTGCTGGCCGCCGCCATCGAGCGCAGTTCCGGTTCCGCGGCGCTGGATCAGGCCGCGCTCGATACTTTGCAACGGGCCGCGCCACTGCCGCGCATTCCCAAGGAACGGCCGGACCCGCTGGAATTATCGATTCCCGTCGAATTTTCCATCGGCTGATCGCGTAAAAACCGCTTTTACTCTCGCCAAACACCCATATAGACATTATTTGCATATTCAAAGCAAGATTCTGTCGTAGGAGTAATAACACGATCGGAGGTATACTACGCAGCCGACGTAACAGGCTGGGCGATTTGGCCCCTGCAAGCGCGCCTGTCACGGTCCAATAAAAAAGGAAACACTGCATGACCACACCACACCGTACGCCGGTGATTCGCATCGATGGCGCAAACAAGACCTTCGCGCTGCCCAAGGGCGAACAATTCCACGCGGTCAAATCGGTCACGCTGGAAGTCTATCCCGGTGATATTTTCGGCCTGATCGGCAAGAGCGGCGCCGGCAAATCGACCTTGCTGCGCCTGATTAACCTGCTCGAGCGTCCCGACAGCGGCAGCATCACGGTCGCCGGGCGCGAATTGACCAGCTTGAGCAAGGGCGAACTGCGCGACGCGCGCCAGAATATCGGCATGATTTTCCAGCAATTCAACCTGCTGCAAAACGCCAGCGTGTTCGACAACGTCGCCTTCCCCCTGAAAATCCATGGCACCACCAAGGGCGAGCACATCGCCGCCCGCGTCGAGGAATGCCTGGCGCTGGTGGGCTTGTCCGACAAGCTGCACAGCTATCCGGCGCAATTGTCGGGCGGGCAGAAACAGCGCGTGGCGATTGCCCGCGCCCTGGCCAGCCACCCCGACGTGCTGCTGTGCGACGAACCGACGTCCGCGCTGGACGCGGAAACGACGCGCGCCCTGCTCGATACCTTGCGCGACATCAATGCGCGCCTGGGCGTGACCATCGTCATCGTCAGCCATGAGCTGTCGGTGCTGGGCGCCATCTGCAACCGGGTCGCCGTCGTGGAAAGCGGCGCCATCGCCGAACAATTCGACCTGAGCGACACGGCCACCCCGCGCAAGACGGCGCTGGGACGCGAGCTGGCTTACTACGGCACCGAGGCGTTTGAAGCCACCGCATGGAAGGATGCAACACATGTTTGAAGAATCGATCAATAACGTCATCAACCTGCTGCCGGAAATCTGGGTGGCGCTGGGCCAGACCATGACCATGCTGGGCATCGGCCTGACGGCCGCCATCCTGATCGGCGGCCCGCTGGGCATCTTGCTGTTCCTCGTCTCGGAAGGCCAGTCGCTGGAAAACCGCCCGCTGTCGACGATCCTCGGCTGGCTGGTCAATACCGTGCGCAGCTTCCCCTTCATCATCCTGCTGGTCGCCCTGACGCCGTTTACGCGCATCATCGCGGGCACTTCGATCGGCCCGCTGGCGGCCAGCGTGCCGCTGTCGTTCGCCGCCATTCCCTACCTGGCGCGCCTGGTGGAACAGAACCTGCGCGAAGTGCCGCGCGGCGTGATCGAAGCGGCGCACGCCATGGGCGCGTCGGAAATGCAGATCATCTTCCGCGTGCTGCTGGTGGAAGCGCGTTCCGGCCTGGTGCTGGCCCTGACCGTGCTGTCGATCAGCTTCCTGTCGTATTCGGCAGTGGCCGGCGTGGTGGGCGGCGGCGGTATCGGCGACCTGGCCATCCGCTACGGCTACTACCGCTTCGAGACGGACATCATGGTCGCCACCGTGGCCATCCTGATCGTGCTGGTGCAAACCATCCAGTTCGCCGGCACGCGCATCGCCAAGCGCCTCGACAAACGTTAATTCATATTCAGTATTTCAGTACAAGGAAAAGCATGAACCACATTCGCCGCAACCTGCTCCTGGCCGCTGCCAGCCTGGCCTTCGCCACCGCCGCCCACGCCAAGGACCCGAAAGAACTCGTCATCGGCACCAGCTCCGGCCCGTATTCGGACCAGCTGAAGCTGGGCATCAAGCCTATCCTGGAAAAACAGGGTTACAAGGTCAAGATCGTGGAATTCAACGACTACGTGCAGCCGAACTACGCGCTGGCCGAAGGCTCGCTGGACGCCAACGTGTTCCAGCACATCGTCTACCTGACCAAGTTCGCCACCGATAACAAGCTGCCACTGAGCTCATTGATCACCGTGCCGACCATGCCGATCGGCCTGTACGGCGGCAAGCAGAAAACGCTGGCGGAAGTCAAGAATGGCGCCACCATCACCATGCCGAACGACCCGACCAACCAGGCGCGTGCGCTGGTGATGCTGGCCAAGATGGGCTGGATCAAGCTGAAACCGAACGTCGACCCGCTGCGCGCGTCCGAACGCGACGTGCTGGAAAACCCGAAGAAGCTGAAACTGGTGCCCCTGGAAGCGGCACAGCTGCCACGTTCGCTGGCCGACGCCGACTACGCTTTCGTCAACGGCAACTTCGCCCTGGCCGCCGGTATGAAGCTGACCTCTGCCCTGAGCGTGGAAAAGATTTCGGACAGCTACATCAACCTGGTGGCCATCCGCACGGCCGACAAGGCCAAGCCATGGGTCAAGGACCTGGAAGCGGCCTACCGCTCGCGCGCCTTCCTCGACGCGACGAACAAGTATTTGGCCGGCTACGAAAAGACGGATTACCAGCTGGCGCTGGAAAAGACGCTGAAAAAATAAACCGCTGCATGCCATGCAAAAAGGACGGCCAAGGCCGTCCTTTTTTATTGTCCGCGCCGCGCGGGCGCTGTCATGCCATGCTTAGAAGCGGTAGCCCACGCCTACGCCGATCAGGACAGGGTCGATCTTGACTTCGCTGGCCTTGGCGGCACCGACGAAGACGTCGCTGCGGATCTGCACTTTCTTGATGTCGAAGTTCAGCGACCAGTTTTTGTCCAGCTTGTAGTCGACGCCAGCTTGCAGCGCGAAGCCCCAGCTGTCATGCTCGAGACGGCCAGCGCCATTCAGCAGTTTCACGCTCGAAATATTCGTATAGTTCACGCCTGCACCCACGTATGGGCTGAACTGTTTTTCAGGCATGAAGTGGTATTGCAGCGACAAGGTCGGAGGCAAATGCTTGAACGTGCCGATATTTTGGCCACCCAGGGTGACGTCATGCTTTTGCGGATACGTCAGGATCAGCTCGGCAGCGATGTTCGGCGTGAAGAAATACGAAATATCGATTTCAGGAATCGTCTTGCTGCTGACGTGGATCGTGTCCGATGCGCCATTGCCCAAGACCGGCGTGGATTTGTTGGCAGGATCGATATGCACGGCGCGCGCACGGACCAGCCATGGGCTTTCCTGTGCCATGGCGTTGCCGGCGAATGCACCAATGGCGGCCAGGACGATTGCTGCTGCAGTTGCGGACGTTTTCATTATGTTTTCCTCTGTCGTTAAGTAACGCTGCGAAGTCTAAGAGTGCAGTGCAACAAAAACTTTGATCCACATCAAATAGTGCTAGATGGCATCACCAGAGGGATTTTTTCCTTTGCCCAAGTCAAAAATTGCCGTATTGCAGCGCATCAATGCACGTCGGCAAACAGGCTGGCGACCCAGTCGGCAAAGACGCGCACGCGCGGCGACAATTGCCGGTGGTGGGGATACAGCACGGACACGGGCAGCGGGTCGGGCCGCCAGTCCCGCAGCACTTCCACCAGTTCGCCAGCCGCCAGCGCCCGCTCCAGGTGATAGCGGGGTGCCTGAATCAAGCCCATGCCCGCGCGGCAGCAGGCGTGATACGCGTCCGCATTGTTGACGGACACGGTGCCCGGCAAGGCCACGCTGCGGCGCTGGCCTTCCACCTTGAAATCGAAGGGCCAGACCTTGCCCGTCTGGGCGGAAAAGAAATTGACGGCGCGGTGGCCATCCAGCTGCGCCAGATGCTCCGGCGTGCCGTGCGCGGCCAGGTAGGCGGGGCTGGCGCAGGTCACCTGTTCCAGCAGCGCCACGCGGCGCGCCACCATCGACGAGTCGCCCAGTTCGCCCACGCGCAGCACGCAATCGACGCCTTCGCGCACCAGGTCGACGAGGCGGTCGCCCATGCCGATTTCCAGTTCGATCAGCGGATAGCGGGCGCAGAACCGGTCCAGCACGGGCATGACGAAGTGCATGGCCAGGGTCGCGTGCAAGTCGATGCGCAGCTTGCCGGCCGGTTGCTGCGCCGCCGAACTGAACACGGCTTCCGTTTCTTCCAGGTCCGCCAGCAGGCGCACGCAACGCTGGTAATACGCGTCGCCATCGGGCGTGGGCGTCACTTGCCGCGTGGTCCGCTGCAGCAGGCGCACGCGCAGCCGCGCTTCCAGTTGCTTGATCGCATGCGTGACGGTGGCCTTCGGATAGCCGAGGTCATGCGCCGCCTGCGTAAAACTGCGCAGTTCGACGATGCGCGTAAAGATGCGCATCGCATCAAATCGGTCCATGCTTCCTCCATTGTTATTTCCTGCTGCACAGTATAGCGATTCGACCGCCACTTTTCAGCAGCAACCAATACTGCTGGCATCAGTTGCCTGCCACGCAAGCACCACTTGCGCCGATGTCACTGGATTGCCGCCCGCGCGGCATACTATTTACAGCACACACATGAGAATGGTAATGATTATCATTTGCGATATAATGCAATACCTCGCTCGGGCGACTACAAAAAGGAATGGGAGACATGGATATATTGAGGGAACTGCGTGAATCGGGCTTGAAAGTGACCATCCCCCGCTTGCGGATTCTGCAGCTGTTTCAAGAAGGCACGATCAAGCACCTGAGTGCGGACGATGTCTACAAACTCTTGCTGGCTGAAAAGATCGACGTGGGCCTGGCCACCATCTACCGCGTGCTGATGCAGTTTGCCGAAGCGGGCATCCTGTTTCGCCGGCATTTCGAATCGGGCCACGCCGTCTTCGAACTGAACGAAGGGCAGCACCACGACCACCTGGTCTGCACGGGTTGCGGCAAGGTCGATGAATTCGTCGACGAAGGCATCGAACTGCGCCAGAACGAGATCGCCGCCGAGCGGGGCTTCGTGCTGCACGAGCACGCGCTGTCGCTGTACGGCACCTGCGCCGAGTGCACGGCGAAGAAAGTGCCGCCGCGCCGGGCCTGAGGATGCCTGGGCCGTTTGGGCGCCGCTGCCTTGCGGTAAGATTCGCTCAAGCTTGAGAAAGGATCACCCATGTACATCGGAGAAATCGCCCGCCTGGCGGGCACCTCGCCCAAGGCCTTGCGCCACTATGAAGCGCTGGGCTTGCTGGGCGACGTGCGCCGCGCCGGCGCCTACCGCGTCTACACGCAGCAAGACCTGGCGCAAGTCAAACTCATACGCCAGGCACAGGCGCTGGGCTTCCGCCTGGCCGAACTGCTGCCCATCCTGGCCGGCGACGATACGGACTGGGCCGCCCTGTCGCAGCACATCGCCGCCAAGCGCACGCAGATACAGCAGGATATCGCCCGCCTGCGCCAGCTCGATGCGCAACTGGCCGACATCGACACGGAAATCCACGACTGCCTGGCGCACCAATACCTTCAAGCGGCCGCTTGACTCTGCCCCCAGGGGCAGGCTTTAGCATGCAAGCTCTTCTTTAACGGACAGCCTGCACCATGACCAAGACGACACCCAAGCGCATTTTGATACTCCTCGGCCACCCGTCGGGCGACAGCTTTTGCGCCGCCCTGGCCGAGGCCTATGCCGCCACGGCCCGCAGCGCGGGCCACACCGCGCGCGAACTGCGCCTGGGCCAGCTGGACTTCGATCCCATCCTGCACGAAGGCTACCGCCAGGTGCAGCCGCTGGAAGCGGACTTGCTGGCCGCGCAGGAAGCCATCAGCTGGGCCGAACACCTGGTGTTCGCCTACCCGATCTGGTGGGGCGGCGCGCCAGCCCTGCTGAAAGGCTTCGTCGACCGCGTCTTCCTGCCCGGCTACGCTTTCAAGTACCGCCCCGGCAAGGCTTTCCCGGCGCAATTGCTGAAGGGCCGCACGGCCCAGCTGCTGGTGACGATGGACACGCCGCCCTGGTATTTCCGCTGGGTCTACCGCATGCCCGGCATCCACCAGTTGCGCAAGACGACGCTGGAATTTTGCGGCATCAAGCCCGTCAGGGTGGCCAGCTTCGGCCCCCTCCTCGATTCCACCGAGCCGCAGCGCGCGCGCTGGCTGGCCCAGGCACAGGCGCTGGCCCGGCGCCTGTAAGTTGCTTGCCATGCAGCCATCTTGCATACGGTTTTGACAAGCTGGTAATCAAGCCGTCATATTCCAAGGCTACCATGATGATATTGCCTGTTTGTCAGTCGCCTTGCCGTCGCGACAACAAGGGTCCGCTCGTCATGTAAAGGTAGCCGCTGTGGAGTTCAACGCTTCTCGATTGCATCTTCCCCGTTATCGCACGTCCGTGGCGTTTGATCTGTGCATTCCCACGGAATCCGTGCAGGCCGACGCCAGCAATTTCGCCGTGCTGGAATTGTTCACGGAACGGCGCGACATGATGAGCTTGCCCGTCACGGAGCAGCAGAAGCCCATCGGTTTGATCAGCCGCAACATCTTCATGTCGCAGATGTCCAAGCCCTTTTATCACGAGGTGTACGGCAAGAAGAGCTGCATCGCCTTCATGGACAAGGAGCCGCTGATCGTCGATGGCGCCATGAGCATCGAAGACCTCACCTTCCGCGCCGTGGAAGCGGGTGAGAAGGCGCTGGCCGACGGCTTCATCATCACAGAGGATGGTGCGCTGGCCGGCGTGGGCTTCGGCTTGCAGCTGATGAACGTGGTCGCCACCATGCAGGCGGAAAAGAACCGGCAAATCATGCACAGCATCGATTACGCCAGCGTGATCCAGCGCGCCCTGCTGCGCACCTCCGATGCGGAATTGCGCGCCACCCTGCCCGACGCGCACCTGGAATGGCAGCCGCGCGACGTGGTCGGCGGCGATTTTTACTTCTTCGAGCGCCACGCGGGCGGCTGGTTTGCCGCCATCGCCGACTGCACCGGGCACGGCGTGCCGGGCGCCTTCATGACCCTGATCGCCTCGTCGGCCCTGAGCCAGGCCTTGCGCGAGCTGGGGCCGCACGATCCGGCCGCCCTGATCGGCGCCGTCAGCCGCGCCATCAAGACCCTGCTGGGCCAGGACGGCGCCAGCAGCGGCGAAGCCACGGGCCACGCCGGCTCGAACGACGGCATGGATTGCGCCTTCCTGTGCTACGACACGGCCAGCGCCAGCCTGCGTTTCGCGGGGGCGAAACTGGCGCTGCACGTGGTCGCGCCGGGCGAAGAGGCCGTGCGCGCCATCGATGGCGCGCGCATGGGCGTGGGCTATGTCGACACGCCGGCCGGCTACTGCTGGCACAACGAGATGCTGGACATTCCCGCCGGCAGCCTGCTGTTCCTCACCACCGACGGCCTGCTCGACCAGATCGGCGGCGCGCGCGACATCGCCTACGGCAAGCGGCGCATGCGCGAACAGCTGCTGGCGCAGCGCGATGCGCCCGCCGGCGACGTGGCGGCGGCGCTGCTGCAGGACAGCGCGGCATGGCAAGGCAAGCAGCCGCGCCGCGACGACCTGACCTTTTTCTGTTTTCGCCTGTAGTTGGGCGCCATCGAGCCACCTTATCAACAAGAAACCGGGTCACCGGCTAGCCAGGAGCACGGACGTGCTGTACGAAGAATTCAACGAGTTTTGGGATGTGGCGCGCAAGCGCAACATCATCTTTTTTTACGTGGGCTATTTCTCGCAGCACGTGGTCAGCGCCATTTCCGAAACCATCAAGGCGCGCCTGGACACGGCCGGCGCGGCCGGGCCCACGCGGCGGCGCATCTTTTCCTCGTTCATCGAGATGTCGCAAAACATCATGCACTATTCCGCCGACAGCCTGACGCCCGATGCGCAGCTGGACCAGCAGATGCGGCGCGGCTCGTTCTGCATCGGCACGCGCGGCGACAGCTTTTTCCTCCTGTGCGCCAACCCCGTCTCGACGGACAACGTGGCGCAGATCCGCGCCCGGCTGGAGCCGCTGCACACCATGACGATGGAAGAAATCCGCCTGGCCTACAAGAAGGCCCTGCGCGAGGAAGCGCCGGCCGACAGCAAGGGCGCGGGCCTGGGTTTTCTGACCATGGCGCGCGACGCCAGCGAACCGCTGGAATTCGAATTCGTCCAGGATCCCCAGGAGCCGGGCCACACCATCTTCTGCATCAAAGCCATCATTTGAAAGAGCCGACTCAGGAAAGCATATGCAATTACCGTCACCACTGTTCATCGCCGCGACCCCGAGTTCGCCCGAAATCGACTTCCGTTTCGAGCAGCACACCCTGTCGATCAAGGGCGAGTCGTATCCGGAAAACGCAGCCGCCTTCTATGGCCCGCTGATCGCCGCCGTGCGCGCCTACCTGGAAGGCTGCCGCGAAAGCGCCATCACCGTCAACGTCTCGCTGGCCTATTTCAACAGCTCCAGCACGAAGATGCTGTTTACCCTGTTCGACACCCTGAACCAGGCGGCCGTCGATGGCAACCAGGTGCGCCTGAACTGGTATCACGACGAGGACGACGACACCATCCTGGAATTCGGCCAGGAGCTGCAGCAGGACTTTACGGCGCTGGACTTCCACGACCATCCCGTGCAGGGCAGCTAGGGCATGCGCGCCGCCATCTCCGAGTCCGACCTGGAGCCCGACCTGTTCACCGTGGAAGCGGCGGCGCTGGCTGCCGCGCGCCGCATGCACGCCGATACTCACGCCAGCGGCGAGGCGCAGCGGCGCGTGCTCGGTGAACTGATCAATCACTACGAACGGCTGATGCGCGAGACGCGGCGCCTGATTGGCCGCAGCGACCGCGCCGAGCGCGACATGCATCTGCTGAACCGCCAATTGCAAACCCTGGCCGGCCAGCTCGAATACCGCGCCACGCACGACCCACTGACGGGCGCCCTGAACCGCGGCGCCGTGATCGACCACGCCTCGCGCTGCCTGGCGCAGGGCGACATGGCGCTGATCGTGCTCGACATCGACTTGTTCAAGCAGGTCAACGACGATTTCGGCCACCCGGCCGGCGACGGCGTGATCCAGGCCGTGGTGGACTGCCTGAAGGCACTGCTGGGACAGGAAACGGCCATCGGCCGGGTCGGCGGCGAAGAGTTTTCCGTGGTCTGGCCCACTTCCTCGCGCGACGACGCGGCGCAGGTGGCGCAGCGCATCTGCGAGAGCGTCGGCCGCCAGCGCCATGCGGCGCCCATCACGCGCGCCATCACCGTCAGCGTGGGCCTGAGCTGGAACCGCGCCGGCACGGCATTTGAAACGGCCTACAGCCACGCGGACCAGGCCCTGTACCAGGCCAAGCGCGAAGGACGCAATTGCGTGCGCCAGTGGCTGGAAAGCTGAAGCGGCCCTTAGCGGATATGTTCGCGCGCCATGCTGCCGTCGCGGCGCATGGCCGCCGCCGCCCGCTGCATGGCCAAGGCCTGCGCCTCGGGCAACTGCCTGTTGCAGGCGAGGTAAGTCTGCACGCGGTTGAAGGTCAGCAGCGGCACCACCTTGCCCTCCCACTCCTTGCCGGCAAACGGCTTGCTTCCCACCGCCATGCCGACGGCCCACAGGTCGATGCGTCCGAGCAGCAGCTTTTGCGGATTGAGCCACTCCTGCGTCACGGGCGCCACGTTCAGGCCGCGCTGGCGCAGGAAATCGTCGCGCGCGTCGCCCAGCACCGTGCCGATCACCAGGCCGCGCGCATCATCGAGCGTGCGCAGCGCCAAATGCCGTTCGGCCAGGCCGTAGAGTATCCATTCCGCTTCGTTCAGGGGCCCGATCCAGCGAAATTGCGCTTCGCGCTCCTGCGTGCGGCTGGTGGAAAAGATGCAGGTGTCGGCTTCGCGCAGCGCCTGCGCATACGCGCGCTTCCACGGCAGCAGTTCGATGCTGTAGGAAAGACCGGCGCGCGCCATGATGTCGCGCACCTTGAGCGTTTCACGTCCGACGACGACATTGCCTTCCATCATGCTCGACGGCGGCAAATGCTCGCCGACGATGCGCACGTCCACCGCCGCGGCCAGCGCCGGCATCAGCAGCGCCACTGCCAGCAGCCACGCCATGCTTGCTTGTTTCATGCTTGCTTTCATCTGCCACAGGGGATACAAGCCGATGTTACCATCGGCTCACCCTGGCATCGTTGCATATTATCAATAACACCACTTATTTACCGCAACGTGACAACAGGCCAACGCCGGGACGATCACCGTGCAGGGGGAAAGAAGAATAACTGGCGGAAAACAGTAGGAGTCGAACCTACGGGAGAACGTCTGACGCCCTCCACCGGGTTTGAAGCCCGGCCACATCACCGGATGAGTGTGCTTTCCGCGGTGCCTGAGCTAGTACTTAGCTGTTGGGCAAGGCCGCGGTGTAGGACCACAGCGCTTGCGGGCGCAATAGATGCCCATTGCCAACACGGCGAGTATAACCGACGCGGTCAAAGAATTCCAAGACCTGGATCGCCCGCTTGCGGCCCAGGCCGCTGGCGTCGCGGAACGTGGCCGCGCCCACGGCGCCATTGCCCGCTGGCAAGCCTGCATCCTCTTCCGCCTTGTGCGCCAGTTGCCGCACCAGTTGCGCCAGCTCGGCCAGCGCCGCCTGATGATAAAACAGGTCGTGCACGACCTGGCTGATCTGCCCTGCCTTGGCCAGTTTGCGCAACAGCCGGCGCGTTTCATCCTCGGCCAGGCCGAAGCCGCGCGCCAGGTCGCGCGTCCACGGCGGATCGGCACGCCCCTGCTCCAGGGCGGCCAGCAAGGGTTCGGCCATGGCCTGCTCCTGCGGCGTCAGTTCCACGCTGTGCGTCGGCAAATGCAGACTGGCGCCGCGCGCCAGGATCTCGCCGCGCGCCAGCAAGCCTTCGACCAGGTGGCTCCACAAGGCGTCTTCCATCTCGGCGTCGACGATGCGTTTCAGGCGCCACAGTTCCGGTCCCGCCTCGTCGGGTGCGCGCGCGTGGAAGACGTCCAGGGCTGCCAGCACGCGCGTTTCCAGCGCCAGCAACGCATCCGGCGCCAGCAGCAGGGCGTCGCCGGCGCGCAGGGCGATGCGCCGCGTGTCGGGCGGCAGCGCGAGGGCTCCCGCCGGCAGCAGGGACAGGCGCACCAGCAGCGATACACGCAGCCCCAGCGGACTTTGCGCCAGCAGGGCCGCATAGTCGCCGTGCGCGACGAACGCGGCCAGCGCATCGAGCCAGGCCAGCCGGGCCGGGCTGCGCCGCTTGCGCGCGGGGCCGAACGGATCGAGCACCATGCCGCCGCCCACCGTCTGGGTCGCTTGCGCATTGCGCACGACGAAGCGGTCGCCCGGCACGCCGTGCATGGGCGCATCGAACACCAGCTGTACTCTGCCCGTCTGCCCCGGCGACAGGGTCTCGCCATCGAGCATGACGGCGCGCGCCAGCTGGTGCGCCGCGCCCAGGTGCACGTGCAGCGGCGACCAGGCTTTCAGCTGCACGCCCGCGTCGGGCAGCAGGGTCAGTTCCACGTCGAGGCGTTCGGAACACTGCGCCAGCTCGGGCGCGACGATCCAGTTGCCCCGCTCGATGCGCTCGCGGTCGATGCCGGCCAGGTTCAGCGCCAGGCGCTGGCCCGCCGTGCCCGTCTCGGCGGCGCGGTTCTGCGCATGGATGCTGCGCACCCGCGCTTGCGCGCCGCCGGGCGCCAGCTGCAGCATGTCGCCCACGCGCGCGCATCCCGCCAGCGCCGTGCCGGTGACGATGGTGCCCTGCCCCGACAAGGTGAACACGCGGTCCACGCCGAGGCGGAACAAGCGCCGCTCGTCGCGTTGCGGCAAGCTGCGTGCCACCTGCGTCAGGTGCGCCAGCAAGGCGGCCACGCCGGCATCGCCGTCGCGATTGGCGGCGGTGGGGAAAATCGGGCTGCCCGCCAGCGGCGTGCCGGCCAGCAGTGCCTCGATGTCCGCTTCCACCTGCGCCACGCGGGCGCTGTCGGCGCGGTCGACCTTCGTCAGCGCCACGGCGCCGCGCGTCACGCCCAGCAGCTGCAAGATGGCCAGGTGCTCGTGCGTCTGCGGCATGACGCCATCGTCGGCGGCCACCACGAGCAAGGCGAAATCGATGCCCGTCACGCCGGAAGCCATGGTGCGGATGAATTTTTCGTGGCCCGGCACGTCGATCACGCCCAGCACCGTGCCGTCCGCCAGCGGCAGGTAGGCGTAGCCGAGTTCAATCGAGATGCCGCGCGCCTGCTCTTCCTTCAGGCGGTCCGTGTGCACGCCCGTCAGCGCGCGCGTGAGCGTCGTCTTGCCATGGTCGATATGGCCCGCGGTGCCGACGATCATGCGGACAACTCGGCGAGCTGCGCGACGAAGGCCGTCTCGTGCGCCGCTTCCAGGCAGCGCAAATCGAGCCACAGGGTGTCTTGCCCGATGCGCCCGATCACGGGGCACGGCAAGGCGCGCAGCCGCTGCTCCAGCGCGCCCAGGGGATTGCTCAGACGCGAGCCTGGCGCGCTGCGGATCGCCAGGCCAAAGCTGGGCAGCTGGTCGACGGGCAAGGCGCCGCTGCCGATCTGGCTGGTCATCGCTTCGGCCGTGACTGCGTACGCGGCGCCCAGCGCCCCTTGCAGCAGCGGCTGCAGTATCTCCGCCTGCGCGCGCATGGCGGCGGCGGGACGCGTCAGCAAGCGCAAGGTGGTCAGCCGTTCGGCCAGCAAGTCCGGCGCGCGGTACAGCCGCAGCACGGGCTCCAGAGCGGCCAGGGTCAGCTTGCCGACCCGCAGCGCGCGTTTCAGGGGGTTGCGCTTGATCTTCGCGATCAGGTCGGCGCGCCCGACAATGACGCCGCATTGCGGCCCGCCCAGCAGTTTGTCGCCGCTGAAGGTCACCAGGTCGGCGCCCGCTGCTATGGTTTCGCGCACCGTCGTTTCATGCGGCAGACCGTATTGTGCCAGGTCAACCAGGGTGCCGCTGCCCAGGTCCACGGCCGTCGGCACGCCGTGTTGTGCCGCCAGCGGCACCAGTTCGTCGAGTTCCACGCTTTTCGTGAAGCCGGTAATGGCGTAATTGCTGCAATGGACCTTCATCAAGAGGGCCGTATCCGCATTCACGCCATTCGCGTAATCGGCCAGGTGGGTGCGGTTGGTGCTGCCCACTTCGCGCAGCACGGCGCCCGCGCGCGTCATCACGTCGGGGATGCGGAAGGCGCCGCCGATTTCCACCAGCTCCCCGCGCGACACCACCACCTCCTTGCCCTGCGCCAGGGTGTTCAACATCAGCAGCACGGCGGCCGCATTGTTGTTGACGATGGTGGCCGCTTCGGCGCCCGTCAGTTCGCGCAGCAATTCCTCGACCAGGTCGTCGCGGTCGCCCCGCTTGCCCGTGTCCAGGTCGAATTCCAGGTTCATCGGCCACTGCAACGCTTCCACCACGGCTTGCACGGCGGTGTCGGGCAGCAGCGCGCGGCCCAGATTCGTGTGCAGCACGGTGCCCGTCAGGTTGAAGACGGCGCGCAGCTGCGAACGCGATTGCGCCTGCAGCCGTTCGGCCATCTGCACGGCGACGGCGGCGATCGATGCGCCCTCTTCGCAGACTGCGCCCGCCAGCATGGCCGTGCGCAGTTCGGCCAGCACGGCGCGCGCGCAGGCCAGGGTTTGCGCGCGACCGTAATGCGCAATCAGGGCCAGGCAAGCCGCGTCGCCCAGGATACGGTCTACCGATGGCAGGCGCACGGTTTGCCCCGTCGTCATGCTGGCTGGCCCTCGCTGCTGTCGCCCTTCCCCAGCCACAGCAGCGGATTGCCGCTGGCGCGCTGGTAGCCCGCTTCGCCCACCAGCAGGTCGAGCATCAGGCTGGCCAGGTCGTCGGCCAGGGGCTCGACGTTGTAATCGTGTTCCTGGTTGAAGACCTTGCGGTAGGTATGGCAATCGTCGCAGGTTTCCGCGCGCGCCACCTTCTTCGGATCATTCGCCTTGTTCGGCAATTTGTCGTCCTTTGCCGTCACGGGGTCGAACGGCGCCGCGTCAGCCGCGTCCAGGCCCTGGTAAGCGATCTTGCCATTCTGTTCGCAGGTCGAACACTTCACGCGCACCATATGCCATTCGCTTTCGCAAATGCCGCAGTGCAGATAGCGGTAGCCCTGCGACCCGCCGCCGATGCGGATCACGCTGGCGACGGGGTGCGAACCGCAGACGGGGCACAGGGTGCCCGTTTCCAGGTCCGGCACGCGCGCGGCGCGCAGTTCGCTGGCCGACACCGACCATAAAATTTGCAGTGCGGCCGCGACGAACGGCGCATGCATGGGGTTCAGGTTATCGCCGTTTTCATCGAGTACGGCGTCGGCGCAGGCGTCCAGCGCCGGCGCATCGAGCGCGCGCAGCTGGGCCAGCACCTGCGTCAGGCCGCCGGACAGGGCCGGCTGGCTTGCCGCCGTGGCGGCCAGTTCATCGAGCAGGCTGGCGAAGATGTCGCGCCAGACGGGCGGGCGGGCGCCGTTGACGGGCAGCACCGGCATGCGGTGCTGCATCGCGCGGCGCAGCGCGTCCGGGTCGGCGGCAGGCACGGCGCCGGGCGCCAGTTTTCCCACCACGGCGGCCTGCGCGTCGGCCAGCGCGGCCATCAGCACCAGATAACCCTGCATGCCCGCGTCGACGGGGATGCCCTTGATGTTTCCCTGCGCCAGTTCGCGCAGGCGCGAGGCGCGCGCCTTGAACAGGCTGTCAGGCTGCGGCAGCAGCAGGCGCGGAATCGCGTTGTGGTCCAGGCCTTCGATTTCGCCTGGCTGAAGAATGCGTTGTACCAATGGAGTTCCCATCAAAAAAGGGGATGTAAAAGTATTTTAATCGATACAGTCATCGCAAGCCGCAAAGGAAAACAGGGGTCAGACCCGGCGGGTCTGACCCCTGCTCTTGCACTTGGGCTGATTAAGCAAAAAACGGTCAGTCTTTGCCGTTGCGCATCACCGCCTCGAACCACTTCGGGTGGTGCTTGCGCGCCCAGCCGTAGGTGACGGTGCCGCGCACCATGGCGCCGATCGAGCCCTTGACCCACAGGGCCGCATAGATGTGCACGATGATGGCGCAGATGATGCCGAACGCGCACACGGCGTGCAGCAAGGCGGCCGCGCGGATGACGGGAATCGGGAAGTAGAACGCGAAGTACGCGCGCCAGATCACGATGCCCGACAGCAACAATCCCGCCATGCAGGCCAGCAGCACGAAGAACAGGATCTTCTGGCCGGCATTGTATTTGCCGATCTTCGGAAGCTTTTCTTCGCGGTTGTTGAGCACGTCGTCCATCTGTTTCAGCCACTGCTTGTCGCCGTCCTCGAACTTGTTGTGGTGCCAGAAGCGCACCACCAGGATCGCGAACGAGACGAACATCACCAGGCCGGCAAACGGATGCAGGATGCGCGTCCATTGCCCGCCGCCGAACAGGTTCGCCAGCCACGCCATCGAGGGATGGAACATGGCCAGGCCGGACAGGGCCAGCATGACGAAGGTGATGGCGGTCACCCAGTGATTCGTGCGCTCGTTCGGGTCGTAGCGCTGGATCAGCGGGTTGCCATCCTTGTCGCGCAGCTTGCCATCATGCAGATCACTGTGGCTCATGGTCTTCCTCCCGGATGCGTTTGGCCTCTTCCAGCGCCTCGTGCTCTTCGTCCTTGCTCACTTCGTTCGGACCGACACGCGTGTAATGGAAGAAGCCAGCCAGCGCCGTGGCGGCCATGCCGGCCACCGCGAGCGGCTTGGACCAGCCCTTCCAGAAGCCCACCATCGGGCTGATGCGCGGACGTTCCGGCAAGTTCGAATACAGCTTCGGCTTGTCGGCATGGTGCAGCACGTACATTACGTGCGTGCCGCCCACGCCCAGCGGGTCGTACAGGCCCGCATTCTCGAAACCGCGCGACTTCAGGTCGACGATGCGCTCTTCCGCATGCACCTTCATGTCTTCCTTGGTGCCGAAGACGATGGCGCCCGTCGGGCACGTTTTCACGCAAGCCGGTTCCTGGCCCACGGCCACCCGGTCCGAGCAGAGCGTGCACTTGTAGGCGCGGTCGTCCTTTTTCGAAATGCGGGGCACGTCGAAAGGACAGCCGGCCACGCAATAGCCGCAGCCGATGCAGTTTTCCTGATGGAAATCCACGATGCCGTTCGTGTATTGCACGATAGCGCCCGGCGCCGGACAGGCTTTCAGGCAGCCCGGGTCCTCGCAGTGCATGCAGCCATCCTTGCGGATCAGCCACTCGAGGTTGCCGTCGTTGTTTTCGTGTTCGGCAAAACGCATCACCGTCCACGATTGCGGCGTCAGGTCCGTCGGATTGTCATAGGTGCCATGGTTTTCGCCGACTTCGTCACGCAAGTCGTTCCATTCCATGCACGCCGTCTGGCAAGCCTTGCAGCCGATGCATTTCGACACATCGATCAGCTTGGCCACGGTGCCCGTCACCGGGCTGCGCGCTTGCGGCGGCGTTACCGTGGTAGCCGACAGGCGCCGGATATCTAAGGATTGCAGTGCCATTATTGAGCTCCCATCATGCTTTTTCCACCTTCACGAGGAAGGACTTGAATTCCGGCGTTTGCGAATTCGCATCCCCCACGCCCGGCGTCAGGGTATTGATCAGATACCCCGGCTTGGCCACGCCCGTAAAGCCCCAGTGCAGTGGCAGGCCCACGGTATGCACCGGCTTGCCCTCGATCATCAAAGCCTTGATGCGCTTGGTGACGACGGCCTTGGCGATGATGTGACCCCGCTTGGAACTGACGCGCACTTCCCCACCGGCAACGACGCCGATGCTCTTGGCCAGTTCTTCGCCGATTTCGACGAATTGCTGCGGCTGGATGATGGCATTCAGGCGCGCATGCTTGGTCCAGTAATGGAAATGCTCGGTCAGACGGTAGCTGGTGGCCACATGCGGGTATTCCTCATGCGTGCCGAACATCTTCCGGTCATCGGCGAACACGCGCGCGGCCGGATTGCTGGTCGCTTGCGGGTTTTTCGGATGCATGGGGTTGTAGCCCAGCGGATTTTCGAACGGCTCGTAATGCTCGGGGAACGGCCCCTCGGCCATGGCGCCGCGTGCAAAGAAGCGTGCCACGCCCTCGCCCAGCATGATGAACGGACCCATGCCGTTTTCCGGCGGTTCGTCGACCTTGAAGTCGGGAATATCGGCCCCGCTCCAGTTCGTGCCATTCCACTCGATCAACTTGCGCGTCGGGTCGAAAGCCTTGCCCTTCAAGTCGCACGAAGCGCGGTTGTACAGCACGCGGCGGTTCGCCGGCCACGCCCAGGCCCAGCCCAGGGTCTGGCCGATGCCGGTCGGGTCGCTATTGTCGCGCCGTCCCATCTGGTTACCCGCCTGCGTCCAGCTGCCGGCGAAGATCCAGCAACCGCTGGTGGTCGTGCCATCGTCGCGCAATTGCGCGAACGAGGCCAGCTGCTCGCCCTTCTTCACCAGCAGCTTGGTCGGATCTTTCGGATCGTACAAGTCGGCCAGCGCCTTGCCATTGAATTCGCGGGCAATTTCTTCCGGCTGCGGGTTATGCGGCTGCGCATAATTCCACGTCAGGTTGACGATAGGGTCGGGGAACTTGCCGCCTTCTTTCTTGTACATGTTGCGCATGCGCAAGAACAGGCCCGACATGA
Organism: Janthinobacterium kumbetense; assembly: GCF_023703445.1. NCBI lineage: Bacteria > Pseudomonadati > Pseudomonadota > Betaproteobacteria > Burkholderiales > Oxalobacteraceae > Janthinobacterium > Janthinobacterium kumbetense. Next base: position 9,123 of record NZ_JAMQGR010000001.1, on the reverse strand, counting down.
TCTCCAGGTCGCTGCGCGCCTGGCCCGGCGGTTCGGCCGCCTGCCAGTGCCACTGCAGCACGCGCGAGGAGCTCACCAGCGAACCGCGCTCTTCGGCGAAGCAGCTGGTCGGCAGGCGGAACACTTCCGTCATGATCTTGGTGGGATCGACTTCGTGGTATTGGCCGTGCGCCTTCCAGAATTCGCCCGTTTCCACGGCCAGCGGATCCATGATGACGAGGAACTTCAGCTTCGACAGCGCTTCCGTGACCTTCTGCTTGTTCGGCGCGGACGCCAGCACATTGAAGCCCTGGCAGATATAGCCCGTCATCTTGCCTTGGTGCATGTTCTCGATGGCTTGCATCAAGTCATACGGCTTGTCGAGTTTCGGCAGGTAGTCGAAGGCGTAGTTATTTTCCGCCGTGGCAAAGTCGCCCCACCACGTCTTCATGAAGCTGACGTGGAATTTGCGGTAATTGCTCCAGTAGCTGAGCTGGTTAGGCCGCAGCGGCTTGGTGGCGCGCGCGGCGATATAGCCGTCGAAATCCTGCTCGGACTCGTTCGGCAAGGTCATGTAGCCTGGCAACAGGTTCGACATCAGGCCCAGATCGGTCAGACCCTGGATGTTCGAGTGGCCGCGCAAGGCGTTCATGCCGCCGCCCGCGATACCCATATTACCCAGCAGCAACTGCACCATGGCGCCCGTGCGGATGGTTTGCGCGCCCGTCGAGTGGTGCGTCCAGCCCAGCGCGTACAGGATGGTGCCGGCGCGTCCCGGCACAGCGGTCGAAGCCAAGGCTTCCGCCACCTTGTGGAACTTGTCGGCCGACACGCCGCACGTACGCTCGACCATCTCGGTCGTGTAGCGCGCGTAGTGCTTCTTCATCATCTGGTAGACGCAGCGCGGGTGTTCCAGGGTCGGGTCGACCTTGGCATAGCCATCGTCGCCGATCTCGTAATCCCAGGTGGCCTTGTTGGTGTACTTGCCTTTTTCTTTGTCGAAACCCGAAAACAGGCCGTCCTCGAACGCATAGTCTTCGCGCACGATGAAGGGCATGTCCGTGTAGTTGCGCACGTACTCATGCTGGATCTTGTCGTTCGTCAGCAGATAATTGATGATCGCGCCGAGGAAGACGATGTCCGTGCCGGTACGCGTGGCGCAGTAGTAATCTGCCACGGATGCGGTACGGGTAAAACGCGGATCGACAACGATCAGCTTGGCCTTGTTATGCGCCTTCGCTTCCGTTACCCATTTGAATCCGCAAGGATGTGCTTCTGCTGCATTGCCGCCCATGACCAAAATCACATCGGCATTCTTGATATCGACCCAATGATTCGTCATCGCGCCACGGCCAAACGTCGGGGCAAGACCTGCCACCGTCGGTCCGTGTCATACACGCGCCTGATTATCAAAGGTCAGCATCCCCATGCTGCGCACTGTCTTGTGGGTCAGATACCCCACCTCGTTGCTGCCGGCGGACGCGGCAAGCATGCCGGTGGAGAGCCAGCGGTTGACGGTCTTGCCGTCGGCATTCTTTTCGATCAGGTTGGCGTCGCGGTCATCCTTCATCAGGCGCGCGATCTTGTCGAGCGCCACATCCCAGGAGATCGGTTGCCATTCCGTGCCGCCCGGTGCGCGGTACTCGGGCACTTTCAGGCGGTTCGGGCTGTGGATGAAGTCGACCAGGCTGGCGCCTTTCGGGCACAAGGTGCCGCGGTTCACCGGGTGATCGGCATCGCCTTCCACGTGGATGATGCTGGAGACGGCGTTTTTCGCGCCGTCGCCCAGTCCATACAGCAGGACGCCACATCCTACCGAACAGTAGGGACAGGTATTGCGTGTCTCGGTGGTGCGAGACAGCTTGTATTGCCGCACTTCCGCCATCGCCTGGCCCGGTGCGAAACCGAGCAGGGCGAGGCTGGAACCAGCAATGGTCGCGCCAGTTACCCGAAGGAACTGGCGCCTGGACATCTGAACCATATTCAGGCCTCTATGATGTGAGTAAATAAAAAGTCATACGGCGTCGTGGTAGTGTCATATCACCAAGATATAAGCACCATGCCTGTGCCGTATGACAGTATTTTACCCCTCAAACTCCGACAAGGCTTAGTCCGCTGGAAAAAATTGCCTTTAGTCAATATTAATTTGACGATACCGAACGTTCCCTCTAAACAATGCCAGCCTGCCCGGCACGCTTGCACATCGCTACCCACCCACGAAAAAAAACCCGCTCGCGAGCGGGTTTTTGGGGACGCGGCCGAACTAACAGGCCAAATTACAGGCTGTAGCGCAAGGTCAGCGCCACATTACGCGGCGCGCCCGGCAAGCTCAGGTTCGGGCTGGAACCGTGGCCCGACACGATGTAGCGCGTGTCGCCGATATTGTTGACGTTCAGCTGCACTTCATAGCGGCCCGTGCGGTACGCGGCCATGGCGTCGGCCGTCACATAGCCTGGCAGCACCACCGTGTTGCCCGGATTGGCGAAACGGCTGCCGACGGCGTTCGCGCCGCCGCCCACCGTGAAGCCGTGGCCCAGGTCTTTCGTCAGCCACAGGTTGGCCGTATTGCGCGAAGTCAAGGTGGCGCGCTTGCCCTTGACCGGCACTTCTCTGGCGACGGTGCCGCCCGGCACATTGACGCTCTTGTCCTTGGCGATGGAATCGGTGATGGTGGCGTCCAGGTAAGCGTAGCCGGCCATCATTTTCCAGCCATCGTGCAAGTCCGCGTTGAAGGTCAGTTCCAGGCCATCCGTGCGCTGCGTGCCGACGGGCACGATGCGGTTCGTGATCGGGTCGCTGGTCTTGATATTGTCGCGCTCCAGGCGGAACAGCGACACGGTGGCGTTGGCGCGGCCGCCCCACAGGTCATACTTGGCGCCCACTTCCGTGTTGCGCGTGGTTTCCGGCGCCAGGTCGGCATTGTTGGCGGCCAGGGCGAAGTTCTCGCCGCTCGGCTGGAACGAGCGGCTCCACGACGCGTAGTACGATTGCACGGCGCTCGGTTGCCAGACGAGGCCGGCGCGGGGACTGTAGGCCGAATCCGTGCGCGACAAATCCGCCGTCGTCACACCAAGCGCATTGGCCAGGCGCGACTGCTGCTTGTAGCGGTCGTAGCGCAAGCCGGCCAGCGCCTTCCACTCGTCGCTGAAGCTGATGGCGTCCTGCACGTAAGCGGCGGCCGTGTCGTAGGTACCGAAGGTATCACTGCGCGCGCCCAGTTTGCTGCGATCGACGACGGGCAGAACAGGATTGAAGATCGACACGGGCTTCGCAGGTGTCGTTACAGCGATGGCGGCCCAACTGTTGGCATCCTTGTTTTGCTTGCCGAATTCGGCGCCGTACAGCACTTCGTGGCGCATGGTGCCCGTGACCAGTTTTTGCGTCAGTTCCGTCTGGTTGAACCAGCCGCTCTCGTCGCGGTTGAGCTTGGCGTGAGCCAGGCTCATCGTGCCCTTGACTTCGTTGACGTTGCCGGAAATATTCGTGTTGTTGCGGTCCAGGTGATAGTCGTAGTAACGGAAGGCATTGCGCAGCGACAAGCTATCGCTGAATTTGTGCGTCAGGGTAGCGGCCGTGGACACCACGCGCGACTGGCTGAAGTCAGCATCGCGGGCGTTGGCGGCGCCGTAATACGTGCCCGCATCGACGGCGACGGGACGGCCGTGGTAGGACGGGATGCCGAAGTCCGTCAGGCGGCGGTCTTCCAGGTAATCGCCCTGCAGCAGCAGCTTGGTGGCGCTGGAGAGGCGGATAGCCACGGACGGCGCCAGCGCCGTGCGGTTGATGAATTGCTGGTCGCGGTAGCTGTCCGACAATTCGCGCGCGCCCGTGACACGCCAGTCCACCGTCTCGCCGACACGGCCCACGTCGACTTCGCCGCGGCGCCCTGCTGTGTTCGTCAAGCTCAGGGCCACATCCGCGATATCCACGCCCGGCTTCTTCGTGATGCGGTTCACCAGGCCGCCCGAGGAGCCGCGGCCGTACAGCACGGCGGCCGGTCCCTTGATCACTTCCAGGCGCTCCACGTTCGACAGGTCGCGGAAATACAGCGCATCATCGCGGAAGCCGTCGACGAACTGGTCGCCGATGGCAGTGAAGCCGCGGATGAACACCTGGTCGCGCTGGCCGTCGCCCGTGGACAAGCCCACGCCGGGGATGTTCTTCATGATGTCCTGGATCGACATGGCGTTCTGGTCGCGGATGACGGCGGCCGGCACCACGTTGATCGTTTGCGGCACGTCGCGCAAGGCCATTTCCGTCTTGGTGCCGCTGGCGGAGGTGGCGGCCACGTAGCCATCCTTGTCCTTCGACGCCGTCACGGTGACGGCGGGCAAGCTTTCCTGTGCCCAGGCCGCCAGTGGGGTGGCGCCCAAGGTCAAGGCGCCCAGTACGGCGATGGTGATCGGTTTACATCCTGGCTTGCGCTGTTGCTGCATACAATTCCCTGGTCGAAGTTTTAATACGAATGATTATCATTAGTATTTTATCAGCCAGCGATGGGAAAAGTAAGGATGAATGTAAGTGATAGTACTTATTAACTAGGTACTTGACGTAAAAAAGCAACAGGAAATCAATATCAAAAAATAATTAAAATTGCCGCCAGAAACTATTTCCCTGCGTCAATGCTATACTTGCGGCTTGCTGGGCAGCGGTCAGCCTGACCGATATGCCCCTTGCTTTACCTCCATCGCCACGCTCAGCGTGGCGCGCCGCACAGCCATCACGCGGCACCCGAAGACCCCGATCCCCTGCGCCTTGCGGCGCCTGTCCGCCCCTGCTGGCGGCGGCGATCATGACTATTAAACTGTTAGGAATTACATGAAAAACCTGAACATCGGCAGCCGCCTTGGCGTCGGCTTTGCTGTCGTATTGCTGTTGCTTGCCGCCTTGACCATCACCGCCCTCGTGCGCATGCAAACGGCCAGCGACCTGACTTACCGCCTCATCAATACCAGCATCAAGAACCAGCGCATGGTGGCCGAATGGTCGAAGATCATTGAACTCAACAGCGTGCGCGGCGTCGCCTCGTTCGAGATCACCGATCCGGTCGTGCGCGCCAAGATCGAGGAAGACTTGAAGGTCGATGCGGAGCGTTCCAGCAAGCTGCAGGACGACATCATCGCATCCTTGCTCAACCCGGCCGTGATCGAGCAGTTCAAGGTGGTGCGCAAGGTGCGCACCGACTACGTGACGACGCGCGCACGCGCCTTCAAGATGAAGGCCGACGGCGACGTGGCGGGCGCCAAGATCGTGTTCGACAAGGAAGTCGCGCCCATCACCGTGGCTTACCTGGCCGAAGTGAAGCGCTTTGCCGGCATGCAGATCAAGGCGGCCGACGGCGTCGGCGCCAGCATCATCGAAGCTTACAGCGGCACCCGCATCTTCCTGATCACCATGGGCGTGCTGGCCGTGCTGATGGGCATCGGCTTTGCCTGGTGGATCACGCGCTCGATCACCGGCCCCATCCGCGCCGCCGTGAAAGTGGCGGAAACCGTGGCAGCGGGCGACTTGAGCAGCGTCATCACAGCCCAGGGCCGCGATGAAACAGGGCAGCTGATGCATGCCCTGAAAACCATGAACGATAGCCTCGTCGGCATCGTCGGCCAGGTGCGCAGCGGCACCGACACCATCGCCACGGCCTCCGCGGAAATCGCCGCCGGCAACCAGGACCTGTCGTCGCGCACGGAACAGCAAGCCAGTTCGCTGGAAGAAACGGCCTCGTCGATGGAAGAACTGACCTCGACCGTCAAGCAAAACGCGGACAATGCGCGCCAGGCGAATAAACTGGCTGGCGACGCGGCCGGCATCGCCAGCCGCGGCGGCGCCGTGGTGGCCGAAGTGGTCGCTACCATGAGCGAGATCAATACCTCGTCGAAGAAAATCGTCGATATTATCTCGGTCATCGATGGCATCGCCTTCCAGACCAACATCCTGGCCTTGAACGCGGCCGTGGAAGCGGCGCGCGCCGGCGAACAGGGTCGCGGCTTTGCCGTGGTTGCCACGGAAGTGCGCAACCTGGCGCAGCGCTCGGCAGCGGCGGCAAAAGAAATCAAGGGCTTGATCGACGACTCCGTGCAAAAAGTCGACGTGGGCACGGACCTGGTCGACAAGGCCGGCAAGACGATGGAAGAAATCGTGCAAAGCATCGGCTTCGTCACGTCCATCATGAGCGAGATCAGCAACGCCAGCGAAGAACAGAGCGCGGGCATCGAGCAAGTCAACCAGGCCATTTCCGAAATGGACCAGGTAACGCAGCAGAATGCAGCCCTGGTGGAAGAAGCCTCGGCGGCGGCCGAAGCGATGCAGGAACAGGCGAGCGAACTGGCGCAGGTGGTCAGCGTCTTCCGCCTGGACGCCAATGCAGCCGCGACCGACCGTTTCAGCACCAAGGCGGCGCAACGCAGCGCGCCGGCAGCGCCAGCAGCCGCACCGGCTCGCAAGGCTACGGCCCCCGCCCTGCGCCTGCCCGCGACGCGCGCCAGCAGCAAGGCAACAAGCCCGGCCGAAGGCGAGTGGGAAGAGTTTTAAATCCGCTTCTGCAAGCCGTGCGGCATCACGCCGCGCGGGCTTGCGCTTGGGTGATCAGTGCCGCCAGCTCGCGCGGCGCGGATTGCCCCAGAAATTCCAGCGCCAGCGCTTCCGGATCAATGGCGGCGTCCACGGGCATGCCATGCTCGAAGCCGCCCACCATGATGCGGCAGAAATACGGCGACTCCGCCCGCGTTTCCACATACCAGCAACCCGCATGGCCTTGCACGAAATATTCGCCGATAAAGTAGCCGAGCATGGTTTTTACCCACTGCCAGCTCTCGTCGCGAATGACGATGGTGCGCATGGCCGCATCGATGTACGGCAGGTATTCGGCCGCGTTCGTCAACACTTCGTGCGCCGGCTGGATGCCCAGGCGCTCGACGAAATTCACCAGCGAAGCGCCCAGCGCGTCATAGTAGGCGTCAAAAGCCGTTTGGCTTTGTTGCAATAATTGTTCTTGTTCGTTCGACAGCATTCACACTCCACAGACATTCAGCAATCCAATATTTTACGCCACGCCCACATCCACCCCGGCCCGCTGCAGCAAGGCCTCGTTGCGGGCGGACAGATGCGTCACCTGCAGATGCTTGCCTGCCCTGTCATAGCGCTCATACAGCGATTCGATGGCGGCGATGGCCGAGTGGTCGGCCATGTGCAGGTGGCGGCAGTCGAGGATGACGCGGGCCGGGTCCGACGCTGCCTGGAACAGTTCCTGGAAATGCGTGGTGGAAGCAAAAAACAGGGTGCCATGCGGCAAGTAGACGCGCATGCCTTGCGTGCTGTCATCGATGTCGGCACGCATGTCGCGCGCATGTTGCCAGGCAAAATTCAAGGCGGCGATGACGATGCCGCACAGCACGGCCATCGCCAGGTCCGTGAATACCGTGATCACCGTCACGGCGACGATCACCAGCGCATCCTGCAACGGCACCTTGCCCAGCACGCGCAAGGAACCCCAGGCAAACGTCTGCTGCGCCACGACGAACATCACGCCCACGAGGGCCGCCAGCGGGATGCGCTCGATCAGCGGCGACAGGAACAGGATGAACAGCAAGATCATCACGCCGGCCGTCACGCCCGACAGGCGCGAGCGGCCGCCGGAACTCAGGTTGATCATCGTCTGCCCGATCATGGCGCAGCCGCCCATGCCGCCAAACAGGCCCGAGACGACGTTCGATGCGCCGAGGGCGATGCATTCGCGGTTCGGCTGCCCCCGCGTTTCTGTTATCTCATCCGTGAGATTAAAAGTGAGCAAGGTTTCCAGCAAGCCCACCATGGCCATCAGCGCCGCATACGGAAAAATGATGTACAAGGTGGCCATGTCCAGCGGCACGGCAGGCCAATGCAGGGCCGGCAAGCCGCCGGCGATATGCGCGAGGTCGCCCAGGGTGCGCGTGGGCAGGTGCAAAACATGGCTGAGCACGCCCACGCCCAGAATGGCCACCAGCGCCGGCGGCACGGCTTTTGTCAGGCGCGGCAGCACGTACACGATGGCCATGGTGAGCAGCACCAGGCCACCCATCACGAGCAAGGGCGTGCCTTGCAGCCAGGCTTCGCCCTGCGGCGTGGCCTGGCGGAAGTGTTCCAGCTGGGACATGGCGATGACGATGGCCAGGCCATTCACAAAACCCAGCATCACGGGATGGGGCACCATGCGAATCAGCTTGCCCAGACGCAAGATGCCGAATAACGCCATCAAGATACCGCCGAGCACCACGGTAGCCAGCAGGTATTGCACGCCGTGTTGCGCCACCAGCGCCACGATGACGACGACCATGGAGCCGGCGGCGCCCGAAATCATGCCCGGACGTCCGCCAAAGATGGCCGTCATGGCGCAGATGATGAAGGCGCCATACAGGCCCATCAGGGGATTGAGCTGCGCCACCAGGGCAAAGGCGATGCATTCTGGCACCAGGGCAAATGACGTGGTCAAGCCCGCCAAAACGTTTTTTTGCAGGTTCGAGTACCACTCATCCCGAAAAGTTGTGTTGATCATTGATGCGTATCCAAAGTCGGAACAGGAAAATGCCGGCCGGATGGAGAATAATCAGGCGCGGCCATGCCAGCGGGCGTCACAGAAACGCGGCGCTGAGGTCGAACGAAACAGGAAAGTCGTCAGTGACTACATCGGTATGGCGGAAAGGGGGAGTTTCATCAAGGCGCCAGGCGGCGCGGCTGAGCTTGCCGGCATTATACAAGATGCGCCGCCGGCAAAAGTCTGGCCAAAGCGCAGACAAAAAAAATAGCCCACTCGAAAGTGGGCTATTTTTTTCATCTGGAGGCGAGGACGGGAATCGAACCCGTCTAAACGGCTTTGCAGGCCGCTGCATAACCTCTTTGCTACCTCGCCAGAGGAACTGCTTGGATGCGCCTTGCGGCCCACCTTGAAAACTGGAGCGGGAGAAGAGTCTCGAACTCTCGACCTCAACCTTGGCAAGGTTGCGCTCTACCAACTGAGCTACTCCCGCATTGGAGCTTGGTTACCGCATAATCGCGCCGCGCATGGCGGCGGATAAAAAAAGGAAGCCAGCTTAGCTTCCCTTTAGAATTCTGGAGCGGGAGAAGAGTCTCGAACTCTCGACCTCAACCTTGGCAAGGTTGCGCTCTACCAAC